>NZ_FYFA01000001.1:0-1200000 GCF_900188435.1 Marinobacter sp. es.048 | reverse complement strand
CGACGCGCGCCTGTACACCGACAGCAACGAGCTTCAACTGGAACAGCTGACTGGTGTGGAGATCCGCTCATTAAGCCCGAGGAACGCTTTTTTCTCGCCCTTGTCCTGGCAGGTGGGATTTGGTGGCCGCCGCACCGACACCGGCAACGACCGGGTGCTTACGCCCTACCTTGAGGGCGGCGCCGGGGGCAGCTGGCACCTGGGCCACCAGACCCAGGCCTTCGCCATCGCCACCGCGGACCTGGAAATCGACGACGACCTGCGCCGTGGCTACGATGCCGCCCCTGGCGCCGATATCGGGCTGCTGCACCAGAACAACCACTTCAGCCTGCTCGCCGGTGCCAAGACCAAGGCCTGGATAGTCAGCAGCCAGCATCGCCAGGATCAGATCTACGCCAAGGCCAACTGGCACATCGGCCGGGAATTCAGCCTCTTCGCCGAATTCACCCGGGAAGATCACTACGACAGGTACCAGAGCACATGGCACGCCGGACTCCACGCCTACTTCTGATCGCCAAAACTTCCGCCCCGGTAACCGGGCTCCTGGTCGCTCTTCTCCTGCTATCCGGTTGCAGCAGCGTGTTCTTCTACCCGGACCGGGTCACCTACATCACCCCGGACCGGCTGAACCTCGAATACGACGACGTCTATATCGACACCGCAGACGGCGAAACCCTCCATGGCTGGTGGCTGCCCGCAGAAGCCCCTGAGAATAACGCCAGAGGCACGGTCTACTTCCTCCACGGCAATGCCCAGAACATCAGCAGTCACGTCCTCAACGTCGCCTGGCTGCCCGAGAGAGGCTACAACGTCTTCACCATCGACTACCGAGGCTATGGCAAATCCACTGGCGACCCGGACATCGAAGGTGCCCTGCACGATGTGGAGACCGGACTGAGATGGCTGGTGGAAAAGCCAGAAGTGAGTGAGCGGCCACTGTACATCCTTGGCCAGAGCCTCGGCGGCGGGCTGGGAATCGCCCTGGCCAGTGAGTGGAGTCAAAGGCAAGAACAGCCCCTTCTTGATGGCGTCATTCTGGACGGCACATTTTCAGGCTTTCGCAAAATCGCTCGCGAGAAACTTGGCGAGTTCTGGCTTACCTGGCCGTTGCAGATTCCGTTGAGCTGGACCATTCCAGAAGACTACGAAGGCGTGGATCATATTTCCCGGATCAGCCCCGTGCCGGTCATGGTCATTCACAGCGTGAGGGACGGGATTATTCCGTTTCATCATGGTGAGGCGCTTTACGAAGCAGCCACAGAGCCCAGGGAGTTTTTGCAGACCGATACGCCTCATGGGGCGACGTTTGTTATTCCAGAGTATCGGAAGAAAATGATTCAGTTTATGGAGGGTGGCGAATAAGATCCTGGCTTTGTCGGATTACGCCTTCGGCTAATCCGACCTACAGCTGGACGATAAAGTATGGGCGGGTGTTGGGTTTCCCTTTTCAAAAGTGTTGAGGGCCAAGGACGGCCCGAAACAAGCGCACATGGGTGAAACAAGCGATTTAGAAGCAAAGCTTCGCGCGCAGGCGAACGACAGCAATCTGTGATTGCTGGCTGGACCCGCTTGCGGGTGCTCGTAGCGTCTTTTGAAAAGGGAAACCCAACAGCCGCTTGCACCCAAGCCAAGCAGATAAAAAAACCCGCCAATCCAGAGGAGAGGCGGGTTTTTATTAAGCCCGAAAACGATCAGGCAGAGAAATCGGTCGGCTGATCGCCTTCCTTGATTTCCTTCATGGACAGCTTCACGCGACCACGGTTATCCACATCCAGCACCTTCACAAGAACTTCCTGACCTTCGCTCAGCTCGTCAGTCACGTTCTCGATGCGGCGATCAGAGATCTGGGAAATGTGCACCAGACCATCCTTGCCAGGCAGGATGTTAACGAAGGCACCGAAGTCCACAATGCGCTCAACGCGGCCCTTGTAGATAGCACCCACTTCGATCTCAGCGGTAATTTCTTTAACCCGGTTCACCGCCGCCTGGGCAGCTTCCTGGTTGTCGGCGTAAATCTTGACGTTACCGTCATCATCCAGATCGATGGAAGCGCCGGTCTCGTCACAGATGGAACGGATCACAGAACCGCCCTTACCGATAACGTCGCGAATCTTCTCCGGATTAATCTTGATAGTGGTGATACTCGGAGCACGGGCAGACAGCTCGGCGCGCGGGGTAGAGATAACCTTGTTCATCTCGCCCAGAATGTGCAGACGCGCAGCGTGGGCCTGCTCGAGAGCAAGTTCCATGATCTCGTCGGTAATGCCGTTGATCTTGATATCCATCTGCAAGGCAGTCACGCCCTCCTGGGTACCGGCAACCTTGAAATCCATGTCGCCCAGGTGATCCTCGTCGCCCAGGATGTCAGTCAGAACCGCGAACTTGTCGCCTTCCTTGACCAGACCCATGGCAATACCGGCTACCGGCGCCTTGATGGGAACACCCGCATCCATCAGAGCCAGACTGGAACCACAGACAGACGCCATGGAGCTGGAACCGTTGGATTCGGTGATCTCGGAAACCGCACGGATCGCGTACGGGAATTCTTCCAGTGTCGGCATAACAGCCAGAACACCGCGCTTGGCCAGACGACCGTGACCAACCTCGCGGCGGCCCGGGGTGCCTACACGACCAGCTTCACCCACGGAGTACGGAGGGAAGTTGTAGTGGAACAGAAACGGATCCTTGCGCTCGCCTTCCAGGGCATCAATGATCTGCACATCGCGGGAGGTACCCAGCGTGGTGGTCACGATGGCCTGAGTCTCGCCACGGGTAAACAGGGCGGAACCGTGAACGCTGGGCAGAACACCCACTTCAATTTCGATCGGACGGACAGTCTTGTTGTCACGACCATCGATCCGGGGCTTGCCATCAATAACCTGCTGGCGAACCACACTCTTCTCGATCTTGCCGAAGTACTTCTTGACTTCGTCTTGGGAAGGCTGGCCTTCCTCTTCACCGGCCAGTTTTTCGACGGCAGCGGCTTTCACTTCGCCCAGACGCTCGTAACGGGCCATCTTGTCGCGGATGCCGTAGGCTTCCTCGATAGCACCGGCAAAGTCGGCCTTGATGGCATTGAGCAGCTCGGTGTTCTCGACCGCCGGCTGCCAATCCCAACGGGGCTTGCCAATTTCAGCGGCAAATTCCTTGATAGCGGCAACCGCCGTCTGCATTTCCTGGTGGCCGTATAGCACGCCGCCGAGCATCTGGTCTTCAGTCAGGCCCTTGGCTTCGGATTCAACCATCAGAACCGCGTCTTCGGTGCCAGCAACAACCATGTCCAGCAGGGAGGTCTGCAGCTCTTCGAAAGTCGGGTTCAGAAAGTAGCCGCGCTCGTTGGTGTAAGCCACACGGGACGCACCAATGGGGCCATCGAACGGAATACCGGAGATGGACAGGGCCGCAGACGCCGCCAGCATCGCAGCAATATCCGGATCCTGGTTCTTGCTGGAGGACATAACCGTGGTGATGACCTGAACTTCGTTCATGAAACCGTTCGGGAACAGCGGACGAATCGGACGGTCGATCAGGCGGGAAGTCAGGGTTTCCTTTTCGGAAGGACGACCTTCGCGCTTGAAGAAGCCACCGGGGATTTTGCCCACGGCGTAGGTCTTCTCGAAGTAGTTCACGGTCAGCGGGAAGAACGGCTGGCCGGGCTTGGCTTCCTTGGCACCAACAACGGTACCGAGAACGGAAATATCATCTACGGTTACCAGTACGGAACCGGTTGCCTGACGGGCAATACGGCCGGTCTCCAGAGTGACGGTTTTGCCGCCAAGCTCAAATGTTTTCTTGAAAGGTTTCAGATCCACAAAAAACTCCTGGTCTATCTGTTCCAGATTGATACGTTCCGGGCACCCTTGCGCTCGAAACCATAGTTCTGCAGATGATGTACTGTGGTCTGAAGAGCAACCCGTCTGAAAGCTAACAGGCTGTTGCAAAACCCCGGTCTGGGAGGCGGCCGTTCCAGAGGCCGCCAGGCCCGGGCTTTTCAACAACCTGCTATCAATTTCGGCTTTCCATTACGACAGGGAATCCTTCGAACACACAGACAATCCAACTGCAGTGGGAGAAAAACACAACCAGCAGACCCGGTGAAGGGCCTGCTGGTTGACGACTGCCACCGGAAACACCGGCGCAGCCCTCAGGTCGTAGAGACCCGGATTAGCGACGCAGACCCAGACGCTGGATGAGTTCCAGGTAACGGTCGGCGTTCTTGCGCTTGAGGTAGTCCAGCAGCTTACGACGCTGGTTAACCATCCGGATCAGGCCGCGGCGGGAATGGTGATCCTGCTTGTTGGCCTTGAAGTGATCCTGCAGCTTGTTGATGTTCGCGCTCAGCAGTGCCACCTGAACTTCAGGGGAACCGGTATCGCCATCAGCTTGCTGAAAATCCTGAACGATCTGTGCTTTCTCGTTGGCAGAAAGTGCCATAACTCACCTCATTGTTTGCGATGCTTTCGAATACGGCCGAACCGCGCATCTCTACAGCCCGGCTAGACAGCGACGCGCCTAACGCTTTCCGCTGCTCTTCACCAGTCGGCGTGGGACCAGATTGGTCTGCTCGCCTTCCGGGAATGCTTCTGCCAGCCCCACGAAGCTTTCGTTTGCGCTCTCGTTCGCATAGAGACGCACAAAGCCTTCATAGGACTGACCCGGTATTCTAACCGGTTGTCCGTTCAAGATCGATACCAGCGCGTGCCCCGCCAGACGATGCTCGGGGAACATGGACAGCGCCGCATCCGGCGCGACAAGGAGGCCATCAAGGCTCTCATCCCGTTCCCGCATCGCCTCGAGATCACTCACTGCGTGGGCATCGGCCAGGGTGAAACCCGAGGCCATGGTACGGCGCAATGCAGTAACGTGGGCACCGCAACCCAGGGCTTCGCCAATATCCTCAACCAGTGAGCGAATGTACGTACCCTTGGTGCAGCTGACCGCAATATCCAGTTCATGCTCGCGAATATCCAGAAGCGTCAGTTCGTAGATGGTCACCGGCCTTGCCGGACGCTCTACCTCGATCCCTTCTCGGGCGTATTCGTAGAGCGGACGCCCCTTGTGCTTGAGCGCCGAGTACATGGAAGGAACCTGCTGGATATCACCCCGAAAACCGTCCAGAACCGGCTCAAGTACATCCGAAGTCAAACCCGTGGGCACCGGTTTCTCGGCAACGACTGCGCCTTCGCTGTCGCCGGTTTCGGTCTGAATTCCGAGCCGGGCGGTAGCAATATAGGCTTTGTCGCTGTCGAGCATCATCTGGGAGAACTTGGTGGCCTCTCCGAAGCACAGCGGCAACACGCCCGTGGCCAGGGGATCAAGAGCACCGGTATGGCCCGCCTTGGCAGCCCCGAACAGGCGCTTGACCTGCTGCAGGATACCGTTGGAGGTGACACCTATCGGCTTGTCGATAACAAGAATACCGTTAACGTCACGGCCTTTGCGTCTGCGGCTCAAGCGTTACGCTCCGGATCGTCCTGATCGTCTTCGGTCCGGTCCACGGCCGGCTTGTCGCCGACCGCTTCCCGAATGAGGCTATCCATCTTGCGGCTGTATCCCTGCAGCGTATCGAAGTGGAAACGCAGTTGGGGCACAACCCTGAGCTTCATCGCACGACCTACCTGGCCGCGCAGAAAGCCCGAGGCCTTGTTGAGCACCGCAATCGATTCCTTGACTTCGGGAGACTGCTCCGTCAGTTCTTCGGTGGAAAGCAGGGATACATAGATATCGGCGTAGCCAAGGTCTCGACTGACCTTGACTGCGTTTACAGTGACCATGCCCACCCGCGGATCTTTGACTTCCCGCTGGATGAGCTGGGCCAGTTCTCGTTGCATCTGATCGCCGATGCGATCAATACGACTGAACTCTCTTGGCATTAGGCTTCCTTCAAACTCTGGCGCGTCACGCGCCGGTGGACTCAAGCTTGCGCTCGACCCGGACGCGATCGAAAACCTCGATCTGATCGCCGACTTTCACGTCGTAACCCTTAACGCCAATACCGCATTCCATGCCGTTACGGACTTCAGGCACGTCGTCCTTGAAGCGACGCAGGGATTCGAGCTCGCCTTCAAAGATAACCACGTTGTCCCGCAGAACCCGGATTGGCTTGTTACGGTAAACCGTGCCTTCGGTGACCATACACCCGGCCACCTGGCCAAACTTCGGCGAACGGAACACGTCCCGCACGTCGGCAATGCCAACGATATCTTCGCGGAATTCCGGTGCCAGCATGCCGGTCAGGGCTGCTTTCACATCATCAATCAGGTTGTAGATGATGCTGTAGTAGCGCAGATCCAGACCTTCCTGCTCGACCAGGCGCTTGGACGCTGTGTCCGCACGAACGTTGAAGCCAAAGATAACCGCATTGGTTGCCATGGCCAGGCTAACGTCGGTCTCGGCAATACCACCGACGCCGGACGATACAATCTTGACCTGGACTTCCTCGTTACCGAGATCCTGCAAGGCCTTGGTGATAGCTTCCAGCGAACCACGAACGTCGGTCTTGAGCACGACATTGAGGGTTTTGACCTCGTCCTTGCCCATGTTCTCGAACAGGTTCTCGAGTTTCGCCGCCTGCTGGCGCTGGAGACGCTGCTCCCGCTCACGGCTCTGACGGAATTCGGCCAGTTCTTTGGCCTTCTTCTCGTCGGCAACGGCGAAGAATTCGTCACCGGCGTCCGGCGTTCCATTCAGACCGAGAATCTCGACCGGAATCGACGGGCCGGCTTCCTTGGCCTGCTTGCCGGCTTCGTCAGTCATCGCCCGGACCTTACCGAAATAGGCACCGGCAACAACCATATCACCCTGACGCAAGGTACCGTTCTGAACCAGAACGGTCGCCACGGAACCACGTCCGCGCTCGAGGCTGGATTCCACGACCACACCCTTGGCCGGTGCATCCGCAGAGGCCTCAAGTTCGAGGATTTCGGACTGCAGCAAGACGGCCTCAAGCAGCGCGTCGATGCCGTCACCGGTGTGAGCGGAAACGGGTACGAACTGAACGTCCCCGCCCCAGTCTTCCGGGACAACTTCCAGAGCAGCCAGCTCACTCTTGATTCGATCAGGGTCCGCCCCTTCCTTGTCCATCTTGTTGATGGCTACAACGATCGGCACGCCGGCGGAACGGGCGTGCTGCACCGCTTCCTTGGTCTGCGGCATCACGCCATCATCGGCGGCGACGACCAGGATAACAATATCGGTACACTGGGCACCGCGGGCACGCATAGCGGTAAAGGCCGCGTGGCCCGGGGTATCGAGGAAGGAGACCATGCCGTGATCGGTCTCTACGTGGTAGGCACCGATATGCTGGGTAATACCACCGGATTCCCCGGAGGCCACCTTCGTACGGCGGATGTAGTCCAGCAATGAGGTCTTACCATGGTCAACGTGACCCATCACGCTCACAACCGGAGCCCGCTTGGTTTTCTCGCCGCCCTCGAAGGAGAATTCGCTCAGAACCTCCTCCTCGAACGCATCCTCGCTGACAGTCTTGGCTTTATGACCCAGCTCCTCAGTCACCAGAACCGCCGTTTCCTGGTCCAGTGCCTGGTTGATGGTGGCCATGACGCCCATGCCCATCAGGGTCTTGATGACATCAGCCGACTTGACCGCCATACGCTGGGCAAGGTCGCCGACAGAAATCGTTTCCGGAATCTCTACTTCTCTGACCATTGGTTTGGTCGGCCTCTCGAAAGCATGACGCTTCTCTTTGGGTTTCTTTTTCGCACGCAGCGGCTTGCGCAGCGTGGTCTCTTCCTCATCCTCGGAGATAACCAGCGGCTCTTCCACCGGACGACTGCGAGGACCACGATGGCCAGCCTGCTTTTTCTTCGGCTTGCCCTCTTCGATCTCGTCGCCGCGCTCGCGCACTTTCTCTTTCTTTTTCTTCGGCTTGCGATCCTTGCCATCGCCCTCAGGCGGCGGCATCGGCATATCTTCCGGAGCGGGAACCGGCTCGGGCTCTTTCTTCGGCTCGACCTTCTCTGCCTGTTCCGGCTGCTCTGATGTCGCTGCCTCGGCCGGCTTCTCTGTTTCCGGCTGCGGCGCCTGCTCAGCTGCTACCTTTGGCGCTTCCTCTACCGGCGCTTGCTCCGGCTGCTGCTGTGCTACCGGCTCTTCCGGTTTCGGTGCTTCAGCCTCAGGCTGCAATTCAGCCCGTTTGATGTAGGTACGGCGCTTGCGAACCTCAACATTGACGGTCTTTGCCTTTCCGGCCTTGAGCGTGGTGGTGGTCTTACGCTTCAGGGTAATCTTCCGCGGTTCGGCGTCAGCCTCACCGTGAGTCTTTCTCAAATAGGCCAGCAACTGCTGCTTCTCATCGCTGGAGACAGAATCATTCTCGGAGCGGGCTTTCAGGCCAGCCTCCACAATCTGCTTCAGCAAACGATCCACGGGAGCGCCTACATCTTCGGCCAGTTGTTTTACCGTTACTTCAGCCATACTGGTCCTCCTCCCGAATTAAGCCTGGTCTTCAAACCAGGGGGCACGTGCAGTCATGATAAGCTGACCGGCACGCTCTTCATCCATACCTTCAATCTCGAGCAGGTCGCCAACCGACTGCTCTGCCAGATCTTCCATGGTGCGCACACCAATGCCGGCCAGTTTGAAGGCCAGGCTACGGTCCATGCCGTCCATTCCCAGAAGATCCTCCGCCGGCTCAGCACCCTCGAGCGCTTCCTCGCTTGCCAGGGCCTGGTTTAACAGGACGTCCTTGGCACGACGGCGCAGCTCGGTGACGGTCTCTTCGTCGAAGCCCTCGATCGCCAACATCTCTTCCATCGGCACATAGGCCACCTCTTCGATAGAGGTAAAGCCTTCCTCGATCAGCACACCGGCAAATTCTTCATCAACATCCAGATTGCCGATGAAATGCTCGACAAGCCGGCTGTATTCCTGCTCCTGACGCTCACCGGCTTCTTCCTCGGTCATCACGTTCAGAGTCCAACCTGTCAGGTCGGTGGCCAGGCGAACATTCTGGCCGTTACGGCCGATTGCCTGCGCCAGGTTGTCTTCCGCCACAGCCACTTCCATGGTGTGCCCGTCTTCATCCATCACGATAGACGCCACTTCCGCAGGCGCCATCGCATTGATGACCAACTGGGCCGGGTTGTCGTCCCACAGCACGATATCGACACGTTCACCGCCCAGTTCATTGGACACGGCCTGAACCCTGGAACCACGCATACCAACGCAGGCTCCAACAGGATCAATACGGCGATCGTTGGTCTTCACGGCAATCTTGGCCCGGGAACCCGGGTCGCGGGCAGCACCGCGGATCTCGATCAGATCTTCAGCAATCTCCGGCACCTCGATGCGGAACAGTTCGATCAGCATCTGCGGAGAGGTGCGGCTAAGAATCAACTGGGGGCCGCGATGATCCGTGCGGATCTCCAGCAGAAGGGAGCGTACCCGGTCACCCATACGGAACGTCTCGCGCGGGATCAGGTATTCCCTTGGCAGCAACGCTTCGGCATTGGCACCCAGATCAACAATCACGTTGTCACGAGTAACTTTCTTGACGGTACCCGATACCAGCTCACCAACGCGGTCGCGGTAGCTGTCCACGATCTTGGTGCGCTCTGCCTCACGAACCTTCTGGAAGATAATCTGCTTGGCGGCCTGGGCGCCGATACGACCAAAGGCTTCGGATTCGATTTTCTCCTCGTGCATATCGCCAGGCTTCAGGGCCGGGTCAATCTCCTCGGCTTCCTGCAGAGTGAGCTCGGTGCCCAGTGCAGGAACGGCATCATTATCCACCACCAGCCAGCGGCGGAAAGTTTCGTATTCGCCGGTTTTCCGGTCGATTGATACGCGGATATCCGCCTCTTCATCTTCAAAGCGCTTTTTGGCAGCGGTGGCCAGTGCCAGCTCGATCGCCTCAAAGATCACATCCTTCTCGACACCTTTCTCGTTCGAGACGGATTCAACCACCAGCAAGATCTCTTTACTCATTGGATTGCCCTGCCCTTAAAATCAACTGTGCGTCCACGGACTTTATTCAAATCGTTCACTCAAATACCGGCACGATGTGGGCTTTTTCAATGCTGTCGAATGGCAGCAGATACTCGTGGTCATCAACGACCACAACCACATCATCACCTTCTACGCCTTTGATCAGCCCCTGAAACTTCCGGCGACCCTCGAATGCCATCCGGAGACGAATCTGAACCTGGTGACCAACAAAGGCCTCGTATTGCTCAAGACGAAACAGCGGGCGATCCATCCCCGGGGATGAGACCTCGAGTGTGTATTCGGTCTGGATGGGATCTTCCACATCCATCACACCGCTGATCTGACGACTGACTTTTTCACAGTCTTCGATGCCGATGCCGTTTTCGGCATCGTCAATAAACACCCGTAACAGGGAGTGATGGCCCTGCGAGCGGAATTCAATGCCCCAGAACTCATACCCCAGACCTTCCACTACGGGCTGAAGAATGTCTTCCAGTTGCTTAAGCTTGGCTGACAAGTTGTGCCTTCTCCGTTATCAATTTACCGGCCCCAAAAACAAAAAAAGGGCTGTTTTATCAGCCCTTTTTATGCACCAGGGCCCTTTGCGCCAGGCCCCTTAATCAAAAAGCCCCTGACAATGGGGCCTTTTGTTGCAAGAACTCGCAGGAAGCAAACCGGTGTACCGCTTCCTGCTGACAGACACCTGGCCTGCCAGAAACCCGCCAGTAACACGCGGCAGGTCCCAATATCCGCCGGAGTATAGAGACGCCGGACAGACTGGTCAAGGACTGACCAAAAAAAACGGCCTGGAAACTCCAAGCCGTTTTTCTACTAATATGGTGCCCGGGGCCGGACTCGAACCGGCACAGCTTTCGCTACTACCCCCTCAAGATAGCGTGTCTACCAGTTTCACCACCCGGGCAACATTCTTACTCGAGCTCAGGGAGATCAGACTCCCCACCCTCGGCTTCGCTGGCTGCGGCTTCGCCGTTGTCAGCAGCGGTATCAGCCGGAGCGGCACTGCTGGATTCCTGAACAACAGGAATACCGGCTTCGCCTGCCACTTCGGCACGCTGCTTGGCAAAAATCGCCAGCGAGAAACTTGTTACAAAAAATACCACTGCGAGCAGGGTCGTGAAACGGGTCAGAAAGCTACCGCTGCCCTGGCTACCGAACACAGTCTGCGAGGCACCACCACCAAAGGCAGCGCCGGCATCTGCGCCCTTGCCCTGCTGGATCAGCACCAGACCCACCAGCGCCACCGCGATTACCACGTGCACAACGACTACCAGTGTCTCTACCCAATCCATAACGACTCTCGCGAACCTTTAAATTCAGGTACCCGCCGGAACACTCCGGCAAATACTTACAAAATCATCTGCTTTGAGCGACGCTCCGCCGATCAAACCGCCGTCAATATCCGGCTCGGCAAAAAGAGCGGCTGCATTATCCGCTTTTACGCTGCCCCCGTAAAGCAGGGATATCTCATTGGCCGGCGCGCCCATTTCTGAAAGCACCTGCCGGATCGACGCGTGCATCGCCTGCGCATCCTGCGCCGTAGCGGTTTTTCCAGTTCCGATCGCCCAGACCGGCTCATAGGCAACCACCACCCGCGACCACTGATCGCTTGCGACCGTTGCCAGCCCCGCCTTTACCTGAGAGGCAACTACGGTCTCGGCTTGGCCCGCCTCGCGTTCTTCCAGGGCTTCACCGACACAGACCATTGCCCGCAGACCGGAAGCAAGAATGCGACTCACTTTTTCGGCCACTACTGCATCTGTCTCACCGAAAAGCTGGCGACGCTCGGAGTGACCTACCAAGGCGTATTGACAGCCCTGATCCAAAGCCATATCCGCGGAAATCTCACCGGTGTAGGCTCCGGACCCATACCGCCCCACGTTCTGAACGCCAACAGACAGAGTATCGCCTGCGCCGGCAACCACGTCAGGGACATAAATGGCGGGAGGGATGATAACAACCTCAACGCCATTATCAAGAGAAGCCACCTGGGATCGCACATCGCTTACCAGCGTTTGTGCAAGGTCTTTCGACCCGTTCATTTTCCAGTTTCCGGCTACGATCTTCCGACGCATAACAGTTCCCGAACGTGAGGGAGGGCGAACTATACAGTACTCCCTCCCAGCAGACAACCGCCTGAAAACACAAAATTAAGCAGTGGATTTCTCCACAACTTTTGCCAGCTCCTCGACTACCCGAAGAATCTCGCTGGCGTCCTGCCCCTCCGCCATCACACGGATCAGCGGTTCTGTGCCAGAGGCTCTCAACAGAATCCTGCCGGAACTGCCCAGCTCGGTTTCGGCCTTGCGCACCGCAGCCACGATATCATCACGACTGAACGGATCGAAACGTTGCGCCACCCGAACGTTGATCATTTTCTGGGGGAGCTTGCTCATTCCCTGCCGCAGATCCGAAAGCGTTTTCCCGGACTTCCACACTGAAAGCAGAACCTGCAGCGCCGAAACAATACCATCGCCGGTGCTGGTGCAGTCGCGGATAACCATGTGGCCAGACCCTTCGCCACCCAGTACCCAGTTGTTCGCAATGAGGCGTTCCATCACATAGCGGTCGCCGACTTTTGCGCGCTCGAACTCAATGCCGATTTCATTCAGGGCGAGCTCAACGCCAAGGTTGGTCATCAGCGTCCCGACCACCCCGCCTTTAAGGCGATCCTCTGCAAAGCGCTGGGAGGCAATCACATAGAGCAGCTCATCGCCGTCCACTTCAGATCCGCCCCGGTCCACCATCAGAACCCGATCGCCATCACCATCGAAAGCGATACCCAGATCGGCGCCTTTTTCGACCACTGCAGCCTTGAGGGCCTCGAGATGCGTGGAGCCGACGTTCAGGTTGATATTAAGACCATCGGGGTCGGCACCGATTACCGACACTTTGGCGCCAAGCTCACGAAACACCTTCGGCGCCACGTGGTAGGTAGCCCCGTGGGCACAATCCAGCACGATCTTCATGCCGTCGAGGGTGAACTCGTTGGGAACGGTGCTCTTGCAGAATTCCACGTACCGGCCCGGCGCATCGTCCACACGGGAGGCCTTGCCCAGCTCAGTCGGACCACATACCTCAATTGGTTTGTCCAGCCAGCGTTCAATCTCGGCTTCCAGAGCGTCGTCCAGCTTGGTGCCGGCAGCAGAGAAGAACTTGATGCCATTGTCATGGTGGGGATTGTGGGAGGCGCTGATAACAATGCCGGCCGAAGCGCGGAAGGTGCGGGTCAGGTAGGCGATCGCCGGTGTCGGCATCGGGCCGAGCAGTTTTACATCAACGCCCGACGCCGCAAGGCCCGCCTCCAGGGCCGACTCGAACATGTAACCGGAAAGCCGGGTATCCTTGCCAATCAGGACGCTGTTGCGCTGACCATCACGCTTGAAGGCCTGGCCCGCAGCCCAACCCAGTTTGAGCATGAATTCCGGCGTTATCGGAAATTCACCAACGCGCCCGCGAATACCGTCCGTACCGAAGTACTTTCTCTCGGACATTAACCTGCCTCCTTCACTGCCGCCACCACACGGATGGCGTCCACTGTTTCCCTGACATCGTGCACACGAATAATACTGGCACCCTTCATGGCGGCTATTGTCGCGGCCGCAAGGCTCGCAGGCAACCTTTCATTCACCTCCCGGCCCGTGATGTGGCCCAGCATGGACTTCCTCGAAACGCCAACCAGCATTGGATGCCCCAGGATATGCATCTGCTCGAGCGAGGCCAACAACTGCAGGTTGTGCTCCAGGCTTTTACCAAAACCGAAGCCGGGGTCGAGAAGAATGTTTTCAGGCCGAATACCGGCGCGCTCTGCAACACGGATACGCTCGGTCAGGAAAGCACTGACCTCCCGGCGCACGGACCGGTACTCCGGCCTATCCTGCATGGTGTCCGGCTCGCCCTGGATATGCATGATGCACACCGGGATGCCCGCTTTTGCCGCCACTTCCGGTGCACCTTCACGCTGCAGGGCCCGCACATCATTGATCAGGCCTGCCCCGAGTTTTGCCGTCTCTGCCATCACTTCCGGCGCACTGGTATCTACCGAGATGACCGCGTCGAGCTCCCGGGCTGCTGCCTCAACCACCGGGCACACCCGGTCCAGCTCTTCCTGCACCGACACGGGTGTCGCACCGGGCCTCGTGGATTCACCACCGATGTCGATAAACGTGGCTCCGTCGTCAACCATCTGCCTTGCCCGGACGAGAGCCGCATCCGGCCGGTTAAATTGGCCGCCATCGGAAAAGGAATCCGGCGTTACATTCAAAACCCCCATCACGTGGCAACGGGACATATCCAGTTCCCGACCGGCAAAATTCATTTTCATGGCAAACCTTTTTTACAATGACAAAAACAAACGCCGCCCGGAATCCGGGCGGCGCAGGGGACTATCCAATTTTTTCTGTCCGGAGGACTCGCCGTCAGTGCTCTCCTGCCGGCCGGCCTACACCGGGATGGCGACCGTCGTCAGACGCCTTCGGCTCCGGAGCTGCCTCAGGCTCGTCGGCCTTTACACCCCCAGCGGGACCGCTGTCGCCCCAACCTTTAGGCGGGCGAGGTGCCCGGCCTTCCATGATGTCATCAATCTGATGACGATCAATGGTTTCGTACTTCATGAGAGCATCGGCCATCAAGTCCAGCTTGTCCCGGTTATCAACCAGAATCTGCTTGGCTTTCTCGTAGCAGCTGTCGATGATGTTACGGACTTCCTCATCAATACGCTGGGCCGTTTCCGGTGAATACACAGTCTGGGACTGGCCAGCAGACCGGCCCAGAAACGGCTCTTCACTGTCAGTATCGTACTGCAGAGGTCCAAGCTTCTCGGACAGCCCCCAGCGGGTCACCATGTTCCGCGCCAGACTGGTCGCCCGCTCGATATCGTTCGAAGCACCGGTTGTGACACCGTCAAAGCCTAGCGTCAGCTCTTCGGCAATGCGGCCACCAAACAGGCTGCAAATCGAGCTGATCAGGAAACGCTTGCTGTGGCTGTACTTGTCCTCTTCGGGGAGGAACATCGTGACACCCAGAGCGCGACCGCGCGGAATAATGCTCACCTTGTAGACCGGATCATGTTCCGGCATCAGCCGACCAACAATCGCGTGGCCAGACTCGTGGTAAGCGGTGTTCCGCTTTTCCTTCTCGCTCATCACCATGGACTTGCGCTCGGCGCCCATCATGATCTTGTCTTTCGCGAGCTCGAACTCTTCCATCGACACCAGACGCTGGTTGCGACGGGCCGCAAAAAGTGCTGCCTCGTTCACCAGGTTGGCAAGGTCCGCACCGGAGAATCCGGGCGTGCCGCGAGCAATCAGAACCGGCTCAACACCGTCAGCCAGGGGCACTTTCTTCATGTGCACCTTGAGGATCTGCTCACGACCAATGATGTCTGGAAGACCGACTACAACCTGGCGGTCGAAACGCCCCGGACGCAACAGTGCCGGGTCGAGAACGTCGGGACGGTTGGTCGCGGCAATAACGATAACGCCTTCGTTACCTTCAAAACCGTCCATCTCAACCAGCAGCTGGTTCAGGGTCTGTTCACGCTCGTCATGGCCACCGCCCATACCGGCACCACGGTGACGACCGACCGCATCGATCTCGTCGATAAAGATGATGCACGGGCTCTGCTTTTTGGCCTGCTCGAACATGTCACGAACACGGGATGCACCCACGCCCACAAACATTTCGACAAAGTCGGAACCGGAGATGGAGAAGAACGGTACCTTGGCTTCGCCGGCAATGGCCTTGGCGAGCAGGGTCTTACCGGTACCCGGCTGACCGACCATCAGAACGCCCTTGGGAATGCTGCCACCCAGACGCTGGAATTTGCTGGGGTCGCGCAGGAAATCCACCAGCTCCTTGACGTCTTCCTTGGCCTCATCAACACCGGCCACATCGGCGAAGGTAGTCTTTATCTGGTCTTCACTCATCAGGCGAGCTTTACTCTTGCCGAACGACATGGGGCCTTTGCCGCCACCTCCGCCCTGCATCTGGCGCATGAAGAACACAAACAATGCGATGATGATCAGTATCGGGAACGCCGCTACCAGCAACTGTGTCCACAGACTCTGGCGTTCAGGCTCTTTACCGATAACCTCAACGTTGTTCGCGAGCAGATCGTCCATCAGCTTGTTGTCAGACACCTGAGGACGGATTGTCTGGAACTGGGAGCCGTCACCACGGGTGCCCTGAACCTGCAACCCATCGATTGTGACCTGACGGACCTGGCCTTCCTGGACCATCTCCACAAACTGGGAATAGTTGACTTGTTGGCCGGTGGTGGTGGGAGAAAAGTTCTGAAACACCATCAGCAGCACGGCGGCTATAATTAGCCAGAGAACCAGATTTTTTGCCATATCGTTCAAGGATCATCACCTGTGAATTGTAGGGTTAACCTTTCGCAAAGCACCCTTTTCCGACACCTTACACCAATTGTACGCCCGTCCACCAGAAACGGCCCATCCGTATCGGCCACGCGCGGCACACAGTTTTTCAATGAAGAGTCGCCTTATCCTTCATATTGGGCGCCATATCTGAAATTACAACAGCAACCCTGAATACTGCTCCATTTCCACGAACATTTTGACCCCTGTCCGGTGGGTTGGTTCCTTCCGCTCGCTGCCCCGCATTGATACGTGTTAACGGCCATTTTTACAGAAGGACGATCTGTTACAATCTCCGGATTATACGTTCAAGTCAGCATTTCCGCCGCTGACCTTTTGTTAATTGCACCGATAAAGAGATTACATCATGAGTCTTTCACCGGAACAGCGCCGGGAATACCGGGCCATTGCCCACAACCTCAAGCCCGTCATCATTGTTGGCGACAAAGGACTTTCCGAGGGGCTGCAGGAAGAACTTGAGCGCGCACTGAATGATCATGAACTGATCAAGATCAAGGTGGCGAGCCAGGACCGGGAAACCAGACACGAAGCGATTACGGCTCTGTGCGAATCGTCTGGCGCTGAACTGGTCCAGACCATCGGTAAGATCGCCGTCATACTGCGTCGGGCCAAGAAGCCCAACCCCAAGCTCTCCAACCTTTTGCGCCACAAGCACTGATCAGGTCTTCAGGATTCCAGAAATAAAAAGCCGGCTGGGGAAAACCCGAGCCGGCTTTTTGTTTGCCAGAGACTAAATCAGACGTATTCGACCTGCTCAATCTCGTATTCCACAGTACCGGAAGGTACGCGAATTGCGACCACATCGCCCTCGCTCTTGCCGACCAGCGCCCTGGCAATGGGTGAGGAGATCGACAGTTTCCCTGCCTTGATATCCGCCTCATCCTCGCCAACGATCTTGTAGGTGACCTGTTCGTCGGTATCCATGTTAAGCAGGTGCACCGTGGTACCGAAGATCACCCTGCCGGTGTTCTCCATGGTGGTCACATCGATAACCTGAGCGGCAGAAAGCTTGCCCTCGATTTCCTGGATCCGGCCTTCAATAAAGCTCTGCTGCTCGCGGGCAGCATGGTATTCAGCGTTCTCTTTCAGGTCGCCGTGCTCACGGGCGTCGGCAATCGCCGCAATAACACGGGGGCGATCTTCGGACTTCAGCTTTTGAAGCTCCTCGCGGAGGCGGCTCTCGCCCGCCTTTGTCATCGGTACTCTGTCAGCCATAGTCTTACTTTCCTGCGTGAAGATCCTGGAGGCGGCGTACAGTGCGCTCCGGGCCGAACTTGATGGCCCGGCAAAAGGCTTCGCCGCCTGCCAGTGTTGTTGTGTAGGTTACCTTGGTCTGCAATGCCGACTGGCGAATCTGGGCCGAATCGGAAATCGCCTTGCGACCTTCAGTGGTATTGATGATCAGCTGAACCTGACCGTTTTTGATGGCATCCACGATATGCGGACGACCCTCACGGACCTTGTTCACCCGATCAACCTCGATTCCGGCCTCTCTCAGGGCCTTGGCGGTACCTGTTGTGGCCACGAGCTTGAAACCGGCCTCAACCAGATCGCGGGCAACTTTCGCGGCGCCCGGTTTGTCGACATCCCGTACTGACATGAACGCAGTGCCCTTGGCCGGCAGGCGCTCACCAATAGCAAGTGCGGCTTTGGCAAAGGCCTCATCAAAGCTGTCACCCAGGCCCATGACCTCACCGGTAGACTTCATTTCCGGCCCCAGGATCGGATCCACAGCCGGGAACTTGTTGAACGGGAACACCGACTCTTTCACCGCGTAGTAGCGCGGGATGATTTCCTGGGTGAACTCCAGCTCTTTGAGGGTCTTGCCAGCCATCACCCGGGCCGCCACCTTGGCCAGGGAGACGCCAATGGCCTTGGACACGAACGGCACGGTCCGGGACGCCCGCGGGTTCACTTCGATCACGTAGATTTCGCCGTCCTGCCAGGCCAGCTGCACGTTCATCAGGCCGATTACATCCAGCTCAATGGCCATCTTCTTGACGGCATCGCGCATCTCGTCCTGAACCTGCTGGGACAGCGTGTACGGCGGCAATGAACAGGCGGAGTCGCCGGAATGCACGCCGGCCTGCTCGATGTGCTGCATGATGCCGCCAATCACCACGTCTTTGCCGTCGGAGATGGCGTCGATGTCCACCTCGATGGCAGCGTTCAGGAAGTGGTCCAGCAGCACCGGGCTGTCGTTGGAGACCAGCACGGCGTTGCGCATGTAGCGCACCAGCTCTTCCTCGTCGTACACGATTTCCATGGCCCGGCCACCCAGCACGTAGGACGGGCGCACCACCAGCGGATAGCCGATTTCCCGGGCCGCCAGGATGCCTTCCTCGTGACTGCGCACGGTGGCGTTTTCCGGCTGCTTCAGGCCCAGGCGGGTGATCATCTGCTGGAACCGCTCACGGTCCTCGGCACGGTCGATGGCGTCCGGGCTGGTGCCAATGATGGGCACGCCGGCCGCTTCCAGGCCGCGGGCCAGTTTCAGCGGGGTCTGGCCGCCGTACTGCACGATCACGCCCTTGGGCTTTTCGACGTGAATGATTTCCAGCACGTCTTCCAGAGTGATCGGCTCAAAGTACAACCGGTCCGAGGTGTCGTAATCGGTCGACACGGTCTCCGGGTTGCAGTTGATCATGATGGTTTCATAGCCGTCTTCACGCATGGCCAGGGCCGCATGCACACAGCAGTAATCGAATTCGATGCCCTGGCCGATCCGGTTGGGGCCGCCCCCGATCACCACGATTTTCTCGCGATCACTGGCATCCGCTTCGCACTCTTCCTCATAGGTGGAGTACATGTAGGCGGTGTCGGAGGCAAACTCGGCGGCGCAGGTATCCACGCGCTTGTATACAGGGCGGATATCCAGATCGTGTCGCAGCTTGCGCAGGCTCACCTCGGAGATGCCCAGCAGTTTCGCCAGGCGGGCGTCGGAGAAACCCTTGCGCTTGAGGCGGAACAGGGTGGCCTGGTCGATGTCGGCCTTGCCGGCACTCTTCAGCGCCTGCTCTTCCCTGATCAGGTCCTCGATCTGTACCAGGTACCAGGGGTCCACGTGGGTGTGCTGATGCAAGTCATCCACGCTCAGGCCGGCCCGGAAGGCGTCGCCGATGTACCAGATGCGGTCAGCGCCGGGCACGTTCAGTTCGCGGGTCAGGGTTTCCTGGGAGTCCTGGGAACTGAGGTCTTCCAGTTTCTCATCAAATCCTTCGGAACCCACTTCCAGGCCCCGCAGGGCTTTCTGCAGGGATTCCTGGAAGGTCCGGCCGATGGCCATGACCTCACCCACAGATTTCATCTGGGTGGTCAGGCGGGCGTCGGCCTGGGGGAATTTCTCGAAGGTGAAGCGGGGAATCTTGGTGACCACGTAGTCGATGGACGGCTCGAACGAGGCCGGGGTGACGCCACCGGTGATTTCATTGCGCAGCTCGTCCAGGGTGTAACCTACCGCCAGTTTGGCCGCGACTTTGGCGATCGGGAAGCCGGTGGCCTTGGAGGCCAGCGCCGAGGAGCGGGACACCCGGGGGTTCATCTCGATCACCACCATGCGGCCGGTGTCCGGATTGATACCGAACTGGACGTTGGAGCCGCCGGTTTCCACACCGATTTCACGCAGGACCGCCAGGGAGGCGTTCCGCATGATCTGGTATTCCTTGTCGGTGAGGGTCTGGGCCGGCGCCACGGTGATGGAATCACCGGTGTGTACGCCCATGGCGTCGAAGTTCTCGATGGCGCAGACAATGATGCAGTTGTCGTTCTTGTCACGGACAACTTCCATCTCGTACTCTTTCCAGCCGATCAGGGACTCGTCGATCAGCAGCTCGTTGGTCGGAGACAGGTCCAGCCCCCGGGTACAGATTTCCTCGAATTCGTCGCGGTTGTAGGCAATACCGCCACCGGAGCCGCCCATGGTGAAGGACGGGCGGATGATGCACGGAAAGCCGATGTCGTCGGCCACTTTCCAGGCTTCTTCCATCGAGTGGGCGATGGTGGCCCGCGGGCACTCCAGGCCAATCTTCTTCATGGCCTTGTCGAAGCGGTCCCGGTCTTCGGCTTTATCAATGGTGTCGGCGTTGGCGCCGATCATTTCCACGCTGTGCTTTTCCAGGATGCCGTGGCGTTCCAGGTCCAGGGCGCAGTTCAGCGCGGTCTGGCCGCCCATGGTGGGCAGCAGCGCGTCCGGCTGCTCTTTCTCGATGATTTTCTCTACGGTCTTCCAGGTGATCGGCTCGATGTAGGTAGCATCGGCCATGACCGGGTCGGTCATGATGGTTGCCGGGTTGGAGTTGACCAGAATAACCCGGTAACCCTCTTCGCGCAGCGCCTTGCAGGCCTGGGCTCCGGAGTAATCAAACTCGCACGCCTGCCCGATCACGATGGGGCCGGCGCCCAGGATCAGGATGCTTTGGATGTCGGTACGTTTTGGCATGTCTTGGTAAACCTGTCAGCAACTTTTGAATTCTGGCAGCGCAACACGCGGCGCCCGTGAGTTTTCCGTGGCGATCGGTCTCAGGCCGATCGCGCCTCCATCAGGCGGATAAACTCGTCAAACAGCGGGGTCACATCATGGGGGCCGGGGCTGGCTTCCGGATGGCCCTGGAAGCTGTAGGCCGGCTTGTCGGTCCGGCGAATGCCCTGCAGGGTGCCGTCAAACAGGGACTTGTGAGTCGCCTCGACATTGGCCGGCAGAGTTGCCTCATCCACGGCAAACCCGTGGTTCTGGCTGGTGATCATCACGGTGCCCTTGGCGATGTCCTGAACCGGATGGTTGGCACCGTGGTGGCCGTGGCCCATCTTCATGGTCCTGGCACCGCTGGCCAGGGCCAGCAACTGGTGACCCAGGCAGATACCAAACACCGGGATCTCGGTTTCCAGCACTTCCTTAATAGCAGTGATGGCATAATCACAGGGCTCAGGATCCCCGGGGCCGTTGGACAGGAACACACCGTCCGGATTCATCGCCAGCACTTCGGAGGCCGGAGTCTGCGCCGGCACCACGGTGATGTCGCAGCCGCGAGAGGCGAGCATGCGCAGGATGTTCAGCTTGACACCGTAATCCCAGGCAACCACCTTCAACCGTGATTCCTCCCGCTCACCATAACCCTCGCCCAGGGTCCACTCGGTCTCCTTCCAGGACCAGATCTTGTCGGAGGTAACTTCTTTCGCCAGATCCATGCCCTTGAGGCCGGGGAACGCTTTGGCGAGTTCCAGCGCCCGCTCGGCGGTGGCATTTTCGCCGGCAACGATGGCGCCGTTCTGGGAGCCTTTGTCCCGGAGGATGCGAGTCAGGCGGCGGGTATCAATGTCGGCGATCCCAACAATGTTGTTGCTTCGCAGGTAGTCGTCCAGGGTTCCCTTACTGCGCCAGCTACTGGCCAGCAGAGGCAGATCGCGGATGATCAGGCCGGCGGCCTGGATTCGGTCTGACTCGATGTCTTCTTCGTTCACACCGGTGTTGCCGATGTGCGGGTAAGTCAGGGTAACGATCTGGCGGGAGTAGGACGGGTCGGTCAGGATTTCCTGGTAGCCGGTCATGGCGGTGTTGAACACCACTTCACCGCTGGTTTCTCCGTCGGCGCCAATGGCGCTGCCGTAGAACAGGCTTCCGTCTGCGAGTGCAAGGATTGCTGGTGTGCTCAAGGCTTGTATCCTCATCGAGTGGCGTATCGGTTCGTCACGAACAGGAACGCAAGCGCAAATTCAGGTTGCAAAAAAGCGAGACGGAGTCTTAACTCGGTCCCGCTTTTTCAGAAACTTTGTGCAAAGGTACGCTTGGTGCAGTCAAACCGCCTTATTGTAAAAAATATGGCGCTTTGTGTCCACGAGAAATGGCCTCACTTGAGGTCCAGCACATCCTGCATATCATAAAGCCCTGCAGGCTTATCCTTCAGCCACAACGCTGCCCGCATTGCGCCTTTGGCAAAGGTCATCCGGCTGCTGGCTTTATGGGTCACCTCAATGCGCTCACCCTCGGTGGCGAACAAAACGGTATGATCACCGACCACGTCACCCGCGCGAATGGTTTCGAAACCGATTTCCTTTCGGGTACGCTCGCCGGTAAAGCCTTCACGACCATAGACGGCACACTCTTTCAGGTCGCGGCCGAGGGCATCAGCGACCACTTCGCCCATGCGCAGTGCCGTGCCAGAAGGAGCATCTTTCTTGTGGCGATGATGGGCTTCGATGATTTCCACGTCGTAGTCGTCACCCAGGGTTGCGGCGGCAGTGCGCAGCAGGTTGAGGACAACGTTAACGCCCACGCTCATGTTGGGCGCGAAAACCACAGGCGTGGATTCCGCGGCCAGGGCCAGCTGCTGCTTTTCGGCGTCAGACATGCCGGTGGTTCCGATCACGAGCATCTTGCCGTTGTCCCTGCAAAACTCGGCGTTCTCCAGGGTAAGATCCGGAAAGGTGAAGTCGATGAGCACATCGAAATCGTCCCTCACATCGGCCAGGCTCCCGGCCATTTTCACGCCGGTCTTGCCGATACCGGTCATTTCGCCGGCATCGGCGCCGATCAGGCTGCTGCCCGGCTCGACGACAGCGGCGCCCAGCTCCAGACCCTCTGTGCCCTCAACAGCTTCGATCAGGACTCTTCCCATGCGCCCGGCGGCGCCGATGATTGCTACCCTCATGCTCGCGTTCCTTTCTTTCGGGCCGATCAGAATTTCATTTCGTCGAAGAAGCTTTTCACACCTTCAAACCAGGAGGTCTTCTTCGGACCATGCTCTGTGCCGTTGCCGGCATCCAGCGTCTTCTGGAATTCTTCCAGCAGTTCTTTCTGGCGCTTGGTGAGATTCACCGGCGTTTCCAAGATCACGCGGCACAGTAGATCACCGGCGGGGCCGCCACGAACCGGGCTGACGCCCTTGTTGCGTAACCGGAAGAGTTTTCCGGTCTGGGTTTCCGGTGGAATCTTCAGTTTCACCCGGCCATCCAGAGTCGGTACCTCAAGCTCTCCACCCAGGGAGGCATCAACGATGCTGATGGGCACTTCACAATAAAGATTGCGGCCGTCACGGGTGAAGATGGAGTGCTCCCGCACGGCGATCTGTACATACAGGTCTCCGGAGGGCCCGCCATCAATGCCCATCTCACCTTCGCCGGAGAGGCGAATGCGGTCGCCGGTGTCCACGCCCGGCGGTACTTTGACCGACAGTGTTTTTTCTTCCTGAACCCGACCCTGGCCATGACAGGCCTTACAGGGGTTCTTGATGATCTGGCCGGAGCCCCGGCAGGTCGGACACGCCTGCTGCACGGTAAAGAAGCCCTGCTGCATGCGCACCTGCCCCATACCTTTACAGGTACCACAGGTTTCCGGGCGAGAGCCTTTTTCAGCGCCGCTGCCATCGCAAACTTCACACTCGCGATGACCCGGGATCTGGATCTGGACAGTCTTGCCCTTTACGGCCTCCTCCAGATCAAGTTCCAGGGTGTAACGTAGGTCGGCACCGCGGGTATTGCGGCCACGACCGCCGCCACCACCAAAAATGTCACCAAATACATCGCCGAAGATATCGGAGAAGCTGGCACCGCCACCTCCGAATCCGCCGCCACCGGCCTGACCGTCTACGCCGGCGTGACCAAACTGGTCGTAGGCAGCCCGTTTGGACGGCTCTGCCAGTATTTCGTAGGCTTCGCTGGCCTCTTTGAACTTGTTCTCGGCTTCGGCGTCGTCCGGGTTACGGTCGGGGTGATACTTCATGGCGAGCTTTCGGTAGGCTCGCTTGATTTCCTTCTCGTCCGCGTCCCGGGAAATCCCGAGAATTTCGTAATAATCGCGCTTGGCCATGCTTTTAAAACCCTGTTTTTAAACGCGGAAAACGCGGGGAACTCCCCGCGTTTTCCAACTGCCTGATGTACGTCAGATTTATCGCTTGTCGTCGTCTTTGACTTCTTCGAACTCAGCATCGACGGCGTCGTCAGACTGCTGGCCCTGGGCTTCTTCCTGCCCACCGGCCTGCTGGGCCTGATCCGCCTGATCTGCATACATCTTCTGGGCCAGCTCGGAAGAAACTTCAGTCAGCTTCTGAGTCTTGGCTTCGATGTCTTCCTTGTCGGAACCTTCCAGAGCTTCTTCCAGCTCCTTGATGGAAGCTTCGATAGACTCTTTCTCGCTGTCGCTGACCTTGTCACCGGCGTCCTTCAGGGTCTTGCGAACCGCGTGGACCATTGCATCACCCTGGTTGCGGACCTGAACAAGCTCTTCGAACTTGCGATCTTCCTCGGCGTTGGCCTCGGCGTCCTGAACCATCTTCTCGATCTCGTCATCGTTCAGACCAGAAGAAGCCTTGATCACGATCGACTGCTCTTTACCGGTCGCCTTGTCTTTGGCGGACACGTTCAGGATACCGTTGGCGTCGATATCGAAGGTAACTTCAATCTGCGGCACACCGCGCGCTGCCGGCGGGATGTCGGCCAGGTCGAATCGGCCCAGAGACTTGTTCTGGTTCGCCTGCTTGCGCTCACCCTGAACCACGTGAATGGTCACGGCCGTCTGGTTATCATCCGCAGTGGAGAAGGTCTGCGACTTCTTGGTCGGAATCGTGGTGTTCTTGTCGATCAGCGGAGTTGCCACACCGCCCATGGTCTCAATACCCAGGGTCAGCGGGGTTACGTCCAGCAGAAGAACGTCTTTCACGTCGCCAGACAGAACGGCTGCCTGGATTGCAGCACCCATGGCCACGGCTTCGTCCGGGTTAACGTCCTTGCGGGCTTCTTTGCCGAAGAACTCTTTAACCTTTTCCTGCACCAGCGGCATGCGGGTCTGGCCACCAACCAGGATAACCTCGTCGACTTCGCTCGCCTTCATGCCGGCGTCTTGCAGAGCGACTTTACAGGGCTCAAGGCTCTGCTGAACCAGCTCTTCTACCAGAGACTCCAGCTTGGCGCGGGTCAGCTTTACGTTCATGTGCTTGGGACCAGACGCGTCTGCAGTAATGTACGGCAGGTTGACGTCGGTTTGCTGGCTGCTGGAAAGCTCAATCTTCGCCTTCTCACCAGCTTCCTTAAGACGCTGCATCGCCAGGGAATCGCCACGCAGGTCGATGCCGCTGTCTTTCTTGAACTGATCTGCGAGGTACTCAATGATTTTCAGGTCGAAGTCTTCACCACCCAGGAAGGTGTCACCGTTGGTGGCCAGAACCTCGAACTGGTGCTCACCGTCTACATCGGCAATCTCGATGATGGACAGGTCAAAGGTACCACCGCCCAGATCGTATACAGCCACGGTGCGGTCGCCGCTCTTCTTGTCCAGGCCGTAAGCCAGGGCAGCCGCGGTCGGCTCGTTGATGATCCGCTTCACTTCCAGGCCGGCAATCTTGCCCGCATCCTTGGTGGCCTGGCGCTGGCTGTCATTGAAGTAGGCCGGCACGGTGATAACCGCTTCGGTCACTTTCTCACCAAGATAATCTTCGGCGGTCTTTTTCATCTTCTTGATGATTTCTGCAGAAACCTGCGGGGGCGCCATTTTTTCACCCTTCACTTCCACCCAGGCGTCGCCGTTGTCCGCCTTGGCAATCTTGTATGGCACCATCTTGATGTCTTTCTGAACCACATCGTCTTCGAAACGACGACCGATCAGACGCTTGATGGCATAAAGGGTGTTATCCGGATTGGTTACTGCCTGACGCTTGGCTGACTGGCCAACCAGCGTCTCACCATCGTCTGTATAGGCGATGATCGACGGGGTGGTGCGATCACCCTCTGCGTTTTCAATTACCTTCACCTTGTCGCCATCCATAATGGCTACACAAGAGTTGGTGGTTCCCAGGTCGATACCGATAATCTTGCTCATTGAATCACTCCAATTCTTCTGAATGCTTTCCCGGAGGGCAATTGCCTCCGCTTTCGCTATTTACTGGCTATATTGGCGCTTTAATCGGCTTTTCAAGCCTGCTCATCAATTTTTGGTGCATCTTCCGCTTTGGCGACCACCACCATGGCCGGCCGCACAACACGACCATTCAACAGATACCCCTTCTGCACCACGGCTACCACGCTGTTCGGCTCAGCATCCGGCGCAGGCACCATGGACATGGCCTCGTGATGCTGGGGATCGAACGGTTCGCCCACCGGGTTGATCTGCTCAACGTTGAATTTCTTCAGGCTGGACATGAAAAGGCTCAGGGTCATTTCCACGCCTTCGCGAATTGAGGCCACCAGTTCGCCGGACTCATCGTGACCTTCGGTGCTCTCGACCGCCTTCTCAAGGCTGTCAGCTACCGGCAGCAGCTCCTTGACGAACTTTTCCAGGGCAAACTTGTGAGCCTTCTCCACGTCGATCTCCGCCCGACGGCGCACATTCTGCATCTCCGCCTGGGAGCGCAACATCTGCTCCTGGAATTCCTGAACCTGAGCCTGGAGCGCTTCCACTTCGGAGGTTTCGCTCTCGCCAGCCTCTCCTTCAGCAGACTGTGCTTCCTCTTTCGCAGCCTCGAGGGCTTCGTTCAGTTCCTCGTGCTCGTTCCGGTTCTCGTCAGTGCTCATGGCTACTCCTGCTTGATCTAAAGCGGCCCGCTGTCAGTGGCCGGTTAAACATGGGCTCCGGCCCCGGCGAGCCGGAAAATGTAGTTGCGAACGGATATGGGGCCCGCTCTTCAGGTTTCAACCGCCAATGCCTGCAATCCTGAAGAAAATCCCTTATGCAGGTTTGCAAACGACAAAAACCCTGTATATATTCACAGTCACTGTATGCATTCACAGTATTTTGCCGGTCTCAGGAACAACGCGGAGGTTATCTGCATGCTGACTCAACTTACGGTTTCCAATTACGCCATCGCCGAACGGGTGGAACTCCAGTTCAGCAAGGGCATGACTGCACTGACCGGCGAGACCGGCGCCGGTAAATCCATTGTGCTGGACGCTCTGGGCCTGGCCATGGGCGGTCGCGCCGATGCCGGCGCCGTCCGCCATGGCGCCAAGCGTGCCGATATCACAGCCACCTTTGACGTATCCGACATTCCGGAGGCCAGCAACTGGCTGGCAGAGCATGAGTTGGATGACGAAAATGACTGCATTCTGCGCCGGGCCATCAGCAAGGATGGCCGCTCCCGCGCCTACATCAATGGCCAGCCCTGCCCGCTGAATCATCTGAAGGAACTCGGCGGCGTGTTGATGGACATTCACAGCCAGCACCAGCATCAGTCCCTGTTGCGCAAGGAAACCCACCGCAAGCTGGTGGACGAGTTCGCCGGCGTTGAGACCCTGACCACTGACACCCGGGAAGCCTGGAAAACCTGGAACCAGATCCGCCAGCGGCTGACCGAGCGCCAGCAGAATGCCGATGAAGCAGAGGCCAAGCTGCAGCTGTTGCGCTATCAAGTGGAAGAACTGGACCGTCTGGCACTGGAAGACGGCGAGCAGGCGCAACTGGAACAGGAGCAGGCCCAGCTGAGCCAGGCCGACACGGTTCTGCACAACAGCCATCAGGCCGCCCTGCTGTGCACGGAAGATGAAACCAGCGCCGCCGACCTGGTGCGCCAGGCGTTGCAACAATTGGAACAGCTCCCGGTGGATGTGCCCACACTGGCAGACACCATACAAATGCTGAATGAAGCCCAGATCCAAATCAGCGAGGCCGGCGACAACCTGCGCCACTTTGTTGAAGACTATGAGGCGGATCCGGCTCGCCTGGCGGAAGTGGAAGAACGGCTGAGCGCCATTTACCAGATGGCCCGCAAACACAGGATCACCCCTGAGGAATTACCGGAGTTGCATCAGCGCCTGAGCGCCGAGCTGGCCGAACTGGACGGCGGCGAAGGCAGCCTGGAACAACTGGAAGCAGAACTTATAAGCCATCGTGGACGCTTCGATGAACTGGCCGGAGAGCTATCAGAGGCCCGCGCCAAGGCAGCTGCCGAGCTGGACCAACGGGTCGCAGCCGAGCTTGCCCAGCTGAGCATGCCCAACATGCAGTTCATCACCCATCTGAATCGCAACAAGGGCGAGGAACCGGCGCCCCACGGGCTGGAAGAGATTGAATTCCTGGTCAGCGCCAATCCGGGCCAGCCTGCACGCCCCTTGGCCAAAGTGGCCTCCGGTGGCGAATTGTCGCGGATCAGCCTCGCCATTCAGGTGGTTGTTGCCCAGACCTCAACCACTCCCACACTGATCTTTGATGAAGTCGATGTTGGCATTGGCGGCGGCACGGCCGAAGTGGTTGGCCGATTACTCAGAACCCTTGGCAGCAATGGCCAGGTGCTTTGCGTGACTCACCTGCCGCAAGTGGCGGCCCAGTGCCATCAGCACCTGTTTGTCAGCAAGTTTACCGAGCAGGACGCCACCTTCTCCAAAATCGAGACGCTGGACGATCAGGGCAGAATCAGTGAAGTGGCGAGAATGCTGGGAGGCGTGGACATGACTGAACATACGATCGCTCATGCCAGGGAAATGTTTTCCAAGGGGCAGGCAACCCATCACTGAGCTGCGAGCAACTATCCACTACCCTTCTCGATCCTGAGAGCTGTTGGGGCGGGCCAAAACCCGCCCCTTTTTTTCGTAAGCCGTCAAGACCAAGCTTATGACTTGACAGGCTTTACGTACAGAATCAGGCTGTGATCGACGATTTCGTAGCCGTGCTCTTCGGCAATTTTCTTCTGGCGTTCCTCAATGACCTCGTCGACGAACTCGACGACCTCACCAGTCTGGGTGCACACCATATGGTCGTGATGGTCGTCGCCGGCCATCTCGAATACGGCATGGCCGCCTTCGAAGTTGTGACGAAGAACCAGCCCCGCCGCTTCAAACTGGGTCAGCACCCGGTAGACGGTTGCCAGCCCCACGTCATCGCCTTGCTCCAGAAGCTTTTTGTACACATCTTCGGCACTGAGGTGATGCTCCTCCGCTGTCTCCAGAATATTGAAGATCTTCACTCGCGGCAGAGTCACTTTGAGACCGACTTTTCGTAATTCGGCGTTTTCGGATGACATGTTACTATTCACTCTTTGGTGTGCCTCACGGCTTCCGGTATGATGAAGCCGCCATTGAACGGTTAACCCGTGTCACACCTGCCTCTGGCAGGCGATTTCAAGATAGAGGATTTCCCCCGGCGATGCAAAAGCTCACAGCTCTCATTCTCACTTTCGTTCTATCCGGTTGCGTTTTCCCGGGCGTCTACAAGATCAACGTCCAGCAGGGAAACATCGTTACCGATGAGGAGCTGACGCAGCTGACCGAAGGCATGCCCCGGAGCCAGGTGCACGCCGTCATGGGGACGCCTCTCATGCTCAACCCGGTTGACCCGTCCCGCGAATACTACCTGTACACGTTCCAGAGAGAGGGCGGGGACATCCAGGAACAAAGAATTATCGTTTACTACGAAGACGACCAGTACGCCTACTACGAGGCCCAACTGCTCGAAGAAACCCCGGCCTACTGAGCCTGATCTTTCTTTTTCGCCCGGTTAAGTCGTGCCTGCTTGGGATCGATCTTGAGCGGGCGATACAGCTCAACCCGGTCGCCTTCGCGAAGTTCGTGAGCGGCCGGGTCTTTGATCACCTTTCCGAACACTCCCATATCAATCGTATCTGGGTCGATTTCCGGAAAAATATCGGTGATTCCAGATAGCTTGGCGGCCTCCAGAGCGGTGGTTCCCTCCGGCACGTTCACCGGCACAATTTCCTGCCGGTCAGGACGGGCATAGGCTACTTCCACCTGCATCATGCGCCCTCCTTCCGGTACAGCTCATCGGCACGACGACAGAACGCATCGACCATGGTATTGGCCGCCTGACTGAATACCGGCCCGAAGGTCATCCTGGAGAGCGATCCGGAGAACTCGAACTCCAGGGTCAGGATCACCTTGCAGGCGTTCTCGTCCAGGGATTTGAAATGCCAGCGGCCCGTCAGGTTGCGAAAAGGGCCGTCCACCAGGTTCATCTCGATCGCCTCTGGCATCAGCAACTGATTGCAGGTTGTCAGCGTGTGCCGCACTCCCCCCTTGGCAATCTCCAGGGACGCCGTGACCTGCTCCGGCTGCCGCTCGTGAATTTCCGCTCCCGCACACCAGGGCAAGAATTCCGGGTAACGGGCAATGTCGTTGACCAGGTGAAACATGCGCTCGGCAGAGTGCATAACCAAAGCTGTTTTATCAATCTGATGGGGCATTGGAACCGGTTGTCCTGCTTGCAAACACGCCGTGAAAAGGTTGCAGACTTCTGGGAAGGAAGACAGCCTTAATCACACGCTATCATAAAGGATATCGTCCTGTTTTGGGGCTTTTTCGCCTGACTTACCATCACCTCCCTCCTCTGCCGGCGGTTTCTGGTCTGCCCCAGGCGCCATCTTGTCAGCCTCTGCCGCTTCTTCATCGGATTCCGCTGGTGTCGCGGTAAATGACCGATCCTTCGAAAAAGGCTCACTATCCTCTGAAAGAATGGCTGCAGGCTGCTCGCACCAGGCCGCAGCATTTCCATTGCTGCACAGGTTGGCCAGTGAAAAGGCCGTGTACTGTAACCCTATCCAGGCGACTACCAGGGGCAGGACCAGGCGCATCACCCAGAACCAGATGCCGGCGAACAGTCTCGGTGCAGCGCCCAGCATGGTACCGGAAAGATGTCTGGTCAGGCACCAGCCTGTAAACAGCGCTATCAGGATGGCCACCAGAGGAATCAGCAGGCCGCCGGTGACCAGCTCCAGCCAGCGGAACAGGGTAGCGCCGCCAACTCGCTGTTCGGCCCACACATTAAACGACAGCAGAGAGGCGAGCCCGGCCAGCCATACCGCCAGGCCAATGAGCAGCACCGACAGACTTCTGGGCGCGCCCGTCCATTCCCGGAACCAGCCAACAATCGGCTCGAGCAGGTTCAGCGATGTGGTCCAGACAATCAGCACCACCAACAGAAATACGGCGGCAATCACGAACTGGCTTGCTGGCAACTGGGCCAGTGTTACCGGCATGGAGACAAACAGCAGGCTGAAGCCCCGCTCTCCGTCAAAACTGTTGCCGTCTGTCGCGATCGCGAAGATCATCAGGCCCGCGAGGATGGCCACCAGGGTATCCATCAGCACCACCGCCAGAATCGAGCGCTTCAGGCGGGTATGGGGCGTGGTGTAGGAGCCAAGTATCGCCCAGACACCCATCCCCAGGCCGAGAGTGAAGAAGGCATGGAACAGGGCCGCTTTCAGACTCTCCCAGGAAAGATCTTCCGGATGCATCGCCAGAATATGGTTGATGGCGCCATCAATCCGGCCATGCCAGGCCGCCAGGGCAAACAACACAAGCATCAATATCAGAGCACCTGGCACCACCACCCGCAGGGCCCGCTCCAGGCCTTTCACAACCCCCTGTGCCGAGACCCACAGTACCAGCACTAAAAAGAAGACATGCCAGCCCATGAACACCCGGTATTCCCTCGGGTCTGACACCAGACCCGCCAGAATGGCGGTCGCCTCTGTTTCTCCGGTTCCGGAAAACCGGCCCAGCGCGCCAAAAAATACATAGGCCAGGGCAATGGCCCCGAATACTGCCGTGAACGAGAGCACCAGAAAGGCCGCCAGGATGCTGAGCCGACCAACCGCCATCCAGGCCCTGGATTGCTTCGCCCTTCGTATCAGCCCGTCCATGGCCAGTACAATTCCGTGACGGGCATAGCGACCGACGGCCGCTTCGGTCACCATCAGAGGCAGGGTCACCAGCAGCAGGCAGGCAAGGTAAAGCAGAATGAACAGGCCGCCACCATGCAGGCTGGCCAGATAGGGGAACTGCCATAGATTGGCAAGGCCCACGGTAGCGCCTACCGCGGCCCAGAAGAAGGTTGATTTTCGGGTAAAGGACCCGATATGTGTCTGATACGGCGTAGGCATTCGCGTCCCTGAGGCCTCTGAGCAGGTCGGGGAAAAGTCTGGGCCAGTATTGTAGCTGAAGGATCACGCCGCGTACGAACCAGAAACCGCCACAACGCTGAATTCGTGACCGATCCGGCACTGTTGGGCTACAATGCGCCTTTTTCCGGCTGCAGCAAGGCCGGTCCGTTCATTCGTCCGACCCCGGATTCATTGATTCATGAGCAAGAAAAAACCCGGAACGCCGAGCAGTACCATTGCGCTGAACAAGAAGGCGAAGCACGAGTATCACATTGAGGAACGCTTTGAAGCGGGTCTCGCCCTGCTGGGCTGGGAAGTGAAGTCCCTGCGTGCGGGCAAGGCCCAGCTGGTGGACGCCTATGTGCTGCTCAAGGACGGCGAAGCCTGGCTACTCGGATCTCACATCACCCCGCTGATTGCGGCATCCAGCCACGTCATCGCGGATCCCACGCGCACCCGCAAGCTTCTGCTCCATGCCAAGGAGATTGCCAAGATCGTAGGCAAAGTGAACCAGGCGGGTTACACCTGTATTCCACTGGCACTTTACTGGAAAAACAACAAGGTAAAGTGCGAAATCGCACTGGTGAAAGGCAAGAAGCTGTTCGACAAGCGCGCGACCGAGAAAGAGCGTGACTGGAACCGCCAGAAGCAGCGTATCCTGCGCGAAGCCAACGTCTGATAGTGCCTTCCACGAATTAGCAAATACCTGACGCCGGTCATGGCCGGCGTCCACGGGTATGTCGCATACTCACTCTCTTTGTTCAGAATTCCAACAGGCCTATACTCGGGAATTCCGGTGCAGGGCAAAGGGAGCCGCTTATGTCACCCAAACAGATACCAATGTCCGCCGTAGACCGCGCGTGGCTGCGCATGGACACACCCCAGAACCCAATGATGATCTGTGGGGTGTGGGCGCTGGAGCGGCCTGTTTCCATGAGCCGCCTCAGGCACACCCTTGAAGAGCGATTTCTCTGCTTCGACCGGTTCCGGCAACGGGTCATAGACACTGGAGACCGGGCCTACTGGCAGTACGATCCCCTATTCGACCTGGACAATCACCTGCACCGCATCGCCCTGCCTGGGAAGGCCGATAAAGCAGAGCTCCAGAAGCTGGTCAGTGACATGAACAGCACCTCACTGGATTTCCGGCAACCGCTCTGGCAAATGCACTATATCGACAACTACGGCGACGGCGGCGCGCTGCTGATCCGCATTCACCATTGCATTGCCGATGGCATCTCACTGGTGCGGGTGATGCTCTCTCTCACCGATAAAACGCCGGAACCCAGGCTGGGTAAAGTGGCCCGCAAGCGTCGGTCCAAACCCCGCCAGAGATCGGCAATCCAGAACTTCCTGCACCGTGCCGTGAACAGCGCCGAAACGGCCGGTAATCAGGCGAAATTGTTTATCCAGTCCGTTCGGGAAGAGCCCAACTACCCACTCAAACTGGCGACTACCGCCAGTGGCGTGGCTTTGGACCTTCTCAAACTCGGCCTTGCCCCGGTAGAGCCCAAAACCGGATTGAAGGAACCGCTATCCGGACGCAAGCAGGTCGCCTGGGCCGATCCTCTTGATCTTGCCGAAGTGAAAGCCTGCGCCAAGGCTCTGGGCGGCACCATCAACGATACCCTGCTCTGCACAGTCACCGGGGCTCTACAGCGGCATTTTGCAGCCAACAAAGAAACCATTCCCGAGTGCGGAATCCGCGTGGCCGTACCGTTCAACTTGCGGCCCCTTGATCAGCCCATTGAAACCCTCGGTAACAAGTTCGGCCTGGTACTGGTCACGCTGCCGGTGGAAGTCATGGCCCCACTCATGTGCTTCCGGCAGGTTCAGGAGAACATGAACCGCCTCAAGCGGTCCTACCAGGCCCAGGTCACCTACAGCCTGCTTGATATCTTCGGTCGGGGCCCCGATGTTATTGAACGACGGGCTCTGGATTTGCTCAGTAACAAAGCCTCCGCAGTACTGACCAACGTGCCCGGCCCGAAAGAGCCACTGTACCTCGCGGGCAGCAAGCTGACTCAGCCCATGTTCTGGGTGCCCCAGAGCGGCACGATTGGCATCGGCATGAGCATTCTAAGTTATGCTGGCACCGTGCAATTCGGCATTACCGTGGACAAGGCGATTCACGCCGACCCGGATGCCGTCATGGGTTACTTCCGGGAAAGCTTCGAGGCCCTGAGCCACGCGGCTCTCGCTGGCCGGCATGGCGCCATCAAACGCAAGGCCAGCTAATGCTGTAGGTACATTTACAGCCCTGGAAACACAAAACTGCAACAAACAAACCTTGAAGTCCGGCAAACCGGACACATATACTGTTCATAAGGGGACGACATGGCTTCGACGCCGGTGGCGAACCCTTGAGTGCATGTCGAGATGGCAGCCAGTCTCGTTAATCCAAAGCTGCAACGCAATAGTCGCAAACGACGAAAACTACGCACTAGCAGCGTAAGCTGCTAGTCGTCCTGACCGGGTCGCCCGTAGCCCGGAAGCAACATCTCAGGACGTCATCGCTTACGGGATGCTCCGTTACCCAGAGTTCACTGGTTAACGGCTAAGATTTAAAGAACTCGGTTCTTGCACCCTGGCTCTCGGGTCGCTTGAACTTAAATTAATAGAGAGACGCTAAACATGTAGACCTCAAGGCTGAGTACTGGCGGACGCGGGTTCAATTCCCGCCGTCTCCACCAAACAACCAAGAGAAAGCCCCTGATTTCAGGGGCTTTTCTCGTTCTGCCCCAAGTAAATCCCTCGTCATCCTGCTTTCATGCACTCGTTGTCTAATCAAGGTACTGTTTTCTTGAGATTATCAATCGAACCAAGAAACGACGACTCATGAACCAACCAGACGACCCAGTCAGCCTTACAGAGCTTTTGGACCGTCTACGGTCGAGAACCGATGGGCAGGCGCAGGTGTCTGTGGGCGACGTATTGAACGCCATTGGTGAGCGGTCTTTCGGGCCAGTGGTTCTGATCGCCGGCGTAATTACCCTGGCACCGCTGATCGGTGATATCCCAGGAGTACCCACGCTGCTTGGCCTTATGGTGTTACTTACCCTTGGGCAACTGGTTTTCCAACGCCACTCGATCTGGATTCCTTCCAAGCTGGCGCGCCGGAATATTGAGAGAGAAAAGCTTGCCAAGGGCCTCGACTGGATGGCGAGGCCGGCCCGTTTTCTGGATCGATGGACGAAACAACGGATGCTCTGGCTGGTTCGCGGGGCGGGGCAATATGTCATCGCCATTATCTGTATGGCCGTGGCTGCAGCCATGCCACTGATGGAGGTCATTCCATTCAGCGCCAACGGTGCCGGGATCGCACTGATGGCGTTTGGCCTGGCGATCGTGGCGCGGGACGGTCTGCTTGCCCTGGTGGCGATCCTGGCAACCGGAGGCACCGTCTGGTTCATTCTGAACAACCTCCCCTGGTAGCCAGGACTTCGAGGCAGGATCGCCAGAGACCTATGCTACTGTTGAGCCTCCGCCACAAGGGATAAAAACATGACCATTCTGATCACGGGAGCCAATCGCGGCATCGGTAAGGGCCTGGCCGATGAGTGGAGAAAGGCCGGCGAGCATGTCATAGGCACGGCCCGCAGCGAGCCGGGCATGGAGCTGCTGGATGTCGCCGAACCAGCCAGCATTACCGCGCTCGGCAAGCGCCTGGAGAACCAACCGATCTCAACGCTTGTCTGTAACGCCGGCATTCTGCTCGATCGCCATGAACAGCTGGAAGACGGCTACCCGCCCGAACTCTGGGCCAAGCACTTCCAGGTCAATGTAACCGGCGTATTCCTCACCATACAGGCACTGCTCCCCAATCTCAGACTGGCATTGGCGAACGGCGGCGCCCCGAAAATTGCCATCATTTCCAGCAAGCTTGGATCCCAGGCCTCCGCCGGTGGCGGGCGCTATATATATCGTGCTTCCAAGGCAGCGGCGCTCAATCTCGGGCGCAATCTGGCCGTAGATCTGCGTGAGCAAGGCATAGCCGTGGGCATCTACCACCCGGGCTGGGTGGCCACGGACATGGGTGGTAGCGACGCCGAGGTATCGGTTGAACAATCCGTTGATGGCCTCAGGCGGCAGATTGATAGCCTCACCCTCGCCGAGACCGGCTGCTTCAAGGCTTGGGACGGCAAGGAAATGGCGTTCTGAGGGCGTACTGGCATTGGAGTGCAAGGCCCCGCACGGAATGTTTCTGTCACCATTTGAAACAATCCTTCTGAATCCCGATTCACGGTAAAACTGCTACTATTGCTACATACCTCAGGCTCTTGGGCTTAACAGCGCCCGCCAGACAGCCTGCGGAATCCAATTCTTGAAAAGCTCCTGCGTCAGGGGCTTTTGCGTTTGAAAGGACCCGGTTGTATGTCCAGCAAAGCGAAGCAGACCCAGAAACTTCTGCTGTTCCGGCTTTCAGGCGAGCGTCTGTTCGGGATAGGAACCCTGAAGATCCGGGAAATCCTGCCTTTCATGCGGCTCACCAAGCTGCCTCACAGCCATCATGCGGTCATCGGCACGGCGACCTTCCGGGGTTCTGCCGTTCCGGTGATTGATATGGCAGCGGCAGTCGGCTATCCGCCGCTCACCCGGGAGGAACAGGAAAAGGCCTCGATTATTGTCACGGATATCCAGCGCCAGGAAATCGGTTTCCTGGTACGCAGTGTTCAGCAAATCATCGAAACCGACTGGAAGTCGGTAATGCCGCCTCCCAAGGCCCTGGGCACCAAGGCCTTTATCACAGGCCTGCTGGACGTGGATGGCGATATCATCCAGCTGCTGGATGTGGAATTATTGTTGGCGAAGGTGTACCCGGAATCACTGGACACCCAGGAGGTGGTTCTCACGGATGTGCAGAGTGAGACGCTCAAGTCCCTGAACATCCTTATGGTGGACGATTCCCAGGTGGCCCGGAAGCAGCTCTCGGACGTGCTGGACAGCAAGGACATCCCCTATCAGGTAACGTCCAACGGTGATGACGCCCTGCAGATTCTGCTTCGGGATCATGAGCTGGGCCGGCCCACGGATATTCTGGTCAGCGATATCGAGATGCCGGGGCTGGATGGTTACGAACTGGCGTTCAATGTGCGGGACAATTCAGCACTGAAGCAGCCTTACATCATCCTGCATACGTCCCTGAACAGTGAGATGAGCCTCAGCTATGCCAATCAGGTCGGTGCCAACGAGGCCCTGACCAAGTTCGATGCCGAGGAGTTGCTCCAGGCCATGCTGAGGGGCGCAGAACAGGCCCGTTAAGGCCTGAGCTGCTCAATGAATTCGTCCGCGGCGGCGCGTATCTCAGCCAGCTTTGTTTGCCACTCGTCCCGGTAACGGTTCAGCGTTTCCTCACTCAGACGGGTGAAGCGTTCGCCGGTTTCCGCCACCGTGCGGCTGGCGTTGGCAAGAGATTCCATGGAAGGTTCATCCAGCTCATCGGCCTGATAATCAAGATCCATGGCAGCTTGCTCCAGAATCGCTCTATCTTCCGGCGGTGTAGGCTCGTTGTCTTCCAGAGCCCCTTCCAATGACCGCTCAAGCTCTCGCATGGCCTCCTGCAATTTCTTGCCGAACTCATCCATGGCGCCCTCTGCCTGCCGGCCCATTTCTTCGGAGTAGGCTTCCAGATCCCGCGCCAGCTGTTCCATTTGCTGCTCAAAATCATCCGAAGATGATGAGAAACGGGCGCTGAGCTCTTCACCGAGCCGGCTGAGCTCGCCCATGATGCTGCTGAACGGGGACGGATTGAGGATGGCCTCGCCGGTGCGGTCGTAATCCACCAGCCATTGGCCCTGAAAACGCACGAGGTAGGTGACCAGCTCCAGTCGCTCACCTTCGGTGCCCGCTTCGGCTGGCAGGCGAGTGACAATGGTGGCCTCACGATCCTCGATGATCACCCGGCCAAACGAGGGCACAGCATCGGTCCAGCTACGCTTGTAACCGTCGAACGCGCCGGTGTCCGCCAGGGTGGAGTACTCCATCACGTCGTCGGCATCGTTCTCGGCCATGGCCTGCCAGAAAGCTGCCGCCACTTCCTGGGGCGTCTCGGGGTTGCTGCAACCGGCGAGCATGGTCAGTGCAAGGGCGGCCATCAGGCCACGTGTAAGGAAACGGATCATTGCTGTGTTACCTCGGGTTCAACATCCGCAGAGCATGATACACCCCTCACAGCCTGCAGGTCAGTTCCGCCAGTTCCTCGTCAAACACCCGACGGTTTTCACTGTAATCCACCGGCACTTCCACCAGATGGACACCGCCCTCCGCCAGGGCGTTTTCCAGGGTTGGTCGCAGGTCTTCCGTGCGGGACACTCGATGCCCCTTGGCACCATAGGATTCAGCGTAGGTGACAAAATCCGGATTTCGATAGTCCAGCCCGAAATCGGTATACCCCTCCTGCCCCTGCTTCCATTTGATCATGCCGTAGGCGCTGTCGTTGATGATCAGCACAACCAGGTTCAGGTTCAGGCGCACCGCGGTCTCAAGTTCCTGGCTGTTCATCATGAATCCGCCGTCACCACAGATTGCCATCACTTTCAGGGCCGGATAAAGCATGGAGGCCATCATGCCGCTCGGCAGGCCGGCGCCCATGGAAGCCAGGGCGTTGTCGAGCAGCACGGTGTTGTTGTCGTAGGCCGGATAATTACGGGCAAACCAGAGTTTGTACATGCCGTTATCCAGCGTGATGATCCCGTCCTCCGGCATTACCTGACGCACGTCATGAATAATACGCTGGGGAATCACCGGGAAGCGGTCATCCTCTGCTCGCTCCTGCAGGTGGGCATCCACGGCTTCTTTCACTTCCATCAGGCGGGTGAAATCGTGGTTGGCACACTGGCCACAATGCTCGGCCATGTATTCCACGCTGTTAGCGATATCCCCCACAACCTCGTGCTGGGGAAAGTACACAGGGTCCACGTCGGCCGCACTGAAGTTCACGTGTATGACCTTCTTGCCGCCGGGGGTCATGAAGAACGGAGGTTTTTCCACCACATCATGACCAACGTTGATCACCAGGTCGGCCCGATCTATTGCGCAGTGCACGAAGTCCCCGGCCGACAGGGCGGCGTTGCCCAGATAACGGGGGTGCCGCTCATCCACCACGCCCTTGCCCATCTGGGTGGTAAAGAACGGGATGCCGGTTACATTTACCAGGTGCAGCAGTGCCTGGGACACTCGCTTCCGGTTCGCGCCGGCACCGATCATGATCAGCGGATGCCGGGCTTCTCGGAGCATCTCGCAGGCCATCTCCAGGCTTTTTGGGCTGGCCGAGGGCCGGCGGGCATCACTGGCCTTGAAGATATGGGTGTCGGATTCGGGTTCCTCGTCGGCAATGTCTTCCGGCAACTCCAGGTGCACCGCACCCGGTCGTTCCTCCGAAGCCAGACGGAAAGCTTCCCGAACCTTGGCAGGGATGGTATTGGCATTGGTGATTTGCCGGGTGTACTTGGTGAGCGGGCGCATCAGGTCCACCACATCCAGAATCTGGAACAACCCCTGCTTGGAGGATTTGATGGGCTTCTGGCCTGAGATCATCATCATCGGCATACCGCCCAGTTGGGCATAGGCGGCTGCGGTCATGAAGTTGGTGGCGCCGGGCCCGAGCGTGGAAAGACAGACACCCACCCGGCCCGTCAAGCGGCCATAAGTGGCGGCCATGAAACCGGCGGCCTGCTCATGGCGGTTTAGGACCAGCTGAATGCTGGAGGTCCTCAGGACCTCAAGGAAGGCAAGGTTCTCCTCGCCGGGCACCGCGAAAATGTATTCAACGCCTTCGTTTTCCAGCGCCCGGATAAACAACTCGGCCCCGTTACGGGCCGGGGTCTGTTCGTTGGCCATAGCCTTCCTCTTGATCTGTGGATTCCGGGTGCTCGGCAGATCCCGGGATCAATCGGTTCTGGGCGGCTCCGCCTGCAAAGCATCCGCCGCCACCCGATCCAGACCCCAACTGCGATGCACTCCCTCTGTTACGCGCCGAAGAGCGTCCTCGTTCACTTTCGCAGGTTCTCCCCGCTCCAGAGGATCATAGTGGAAGATGTACAGCCGCGATGTGAACTGCTCGAAAGGCAGCGAAGACTCGCCAAAACGCTCTCCGTAGCCTGAGGTACTGACTTTGACCCCGTCGCCCCAGTTCTGGCCGCTGTCGTTATTGGGATTGAAGAAATAAATCCGCATCTCACCATCCGGGTCGAGCGCAGCCCGGAGAATGGTGATGGCGTGCCAGCCGATAAACCTGGCGGCACTGTCGGTAACAGCAATACCCGCAGGCTGTGGATGTATCAGCGGCTGATTGCCGTTGTAGTAGGGGTGGTAGCTGGCGTAGAAATGACGGATAAAGCCTTCCAGATCGTGCAGTTTGCCTGTGGCCACATCCACGTTGATGGCAAATCCGCGGCCGGCAGACCAGCCGTGGAATTCCGGATTCACCCATTTGTGCGGATCCCCCTCGCGCCCTACGCACAGCCGGCCCATCTCCACGTATATCCGATCAAGGTGTGGCACCACCACCAGGGAAACCGGGTCCAGATCGAGGGTCACCTCGGAGGCGACACCGCCGATAACCTGGGCAGAGGACACTGGCTGCCCCTCGAAGTGCATCACGATTTCGTTGTCCCGGGCGGCCCAGGCCACCATCTGCAACAGATAGTCCGGGTCGTTATAGGCCCACATGGACAGGGCACGGGCCGACTGGCAGGTAGGATTATTGCCCTGCCCCACACCCAGTGGCTGACCCAGCATGTTCAGCACGCCCTGAATCAGCCAGGCACCAGGTTGAGGCTGATAGCCATAGGCCAGCTCAAGACGTTCACGGGCGTGGGGGCTGAGGGACAGGCGTGCCTGGCGCCAGAGAGCCGGAGCGACGGGCGGCTGATAGAGAATGCCCCGCTCCAGCAGCAGCGCCAGGCCATAAATGCCCTGGGCCGTTTCCGGATAGATGCCTTCCTCGATCAACGTGCGCACCAACTCCCGGTAACACAACAGGCAATCCCGGCCGGTACTGGACAGACCCAGCGCCTCGCTGAGCAGGGTGTCCTGGTCTGTCAGAATGAACCGGATGAACGAGGCGTGGTAGGGCGACACCAATCCGGTGTCGTGCATGGAGCGTGCAAAACCGGTGGCCTCGTTCTGCAGGGCCTGAGCATCCATGGTTTCCAGTCGTTGCTGGTACACCACGGTTCCAGGGTCTTCACTGCAGGCCCGGGTGGGGCCATAAAGGCTTGAGATCAGCCGATCGGCGCCGCGACCTGCGCTGCCAAGATCGGCTTGTGGATCGGCCCTGCACAGAGCGATCTGAGTGATCATCTTGCGCACGTCCGATACCTGGATCGGCCGCTGCTCAAGGATCCGCCAGATTTCCTCGATCAGACTGTCAATCACATGCTCGTAGCCGATGTGATGAGCCACGTACTGGACGACAGCCTGGCTAATCAGCGCTAGCTTGCCCTGCTCCCGTTCGGCCTCGCCGGTCATACCGAACAACAGGCCCAAATTGATGGCCAGAACCTGGGTCAGGTAATGGTGCGCCTGTTCGGCCGATACAGAGGGATGCAGATAGTGGCCTCGGGCCACGGCAAGCAAGCGCAGTTCGCTGAAAGCCTCAATGACCACGGTATCGGAGTTCTGGCTCTGCAGCGAATAGGTTGTCAGCGTGGGGAGAAGAATACCGGGTTCAGCCCAGTCCGTACCGGCGAAAACGCCGGCCAGTTCGAGGCGCTCGGCGCGCTCCTCGATGACCTGGCAGCCACCAGGCTGCAACAGGACCCTGCGGGAAATATCCAGCACGCGTGGAAGCTTGCCGGCCCTGGCAAAGGACCGGCTCTCTTCCATGGCCTGGATAGCGTCATCCAGCCGTTGTACCAGCTTGTCGAAATTCACAGCTGGCGTTGCGCTGCCCGGTTGGTGATCGTTCAAACGATAATCCTCAGGGCCTGGCACCAAACCCGTTTGTTGTTAATGCTTCTCCTGATTATACATAGAAATCGAGGTCTTCCTGATGTTTCAGGAGGTCCCGCATGACGTAAGGGTCTTCACCGAAGAAATACACCAGGCCCCAATGGGTACCGAAAGCGGTCCGTTTGGTAACCGTTTCTTCCAGCGGCGCAGTCAGCTCGTGAGACTCGAAATACTCGTGGTTTTCGGTCTCTTCCGGGATTTCCAGCTTGCTGACAACCCGGCGGCGCGGATAGACGCCGAAGCAACCGGCATAACCCTTCGCATCCACCACTTCCTTCGGGAAGAAGGCCTTCACTTCTTCGTCGGTGGTTTTCGGGTCGAAAGTGAGGATCATGCCCTGATAGGCGTTGAAGCCGTATGCACGCTCAAGCAGCTCGAACACCTTGAAGCCAGGCGGACGATAGGCCACCTCGCCAAAGTACATGGTCCGGTCGCTGGTCACGAAGTACTCCGGGTGAATAAACCCGAATTCGATATCGAAGGTCTTGATCAGCTTCTCGATTTCGCCGCGAATCTGGTCACGATACTTCTCAAGATCCGGTGTCGCGGGCACAAATACCGAATAGCCCAGAGTCACATACTCGGAGATATTCAGGAAGGCGATCTTGCCATTATGGATCCAGGCCTCGACCGCAAACTCCCAGCCATCAAGGTGCGATTCCATCAGGACCGGGAACTCTTCTTCCGGGATAGTATCGACTTCGTCGGGCGTACGGATAACACGGTGACCCAGGCACCCGGCCTTGTCGAATGCCTTGAGGTGAATCGGGTCATTGGGGTCACCATCCAGTTTTAGCAGGGTCTGGTTCACCCGTTTCAGGAACCGGATGACGTCGCCCTTGTCGTGGGCTTCCTCAAAAATGCCCACGCGGATACCACCAAGCTGGGCGCGACGCTTCATCAGAGCCTTGTCGCGCAAGAGCATGGCCTGGCCAAACAGACGCGGCTTATTCATCAACACCGAGTTGATGGCTCCCGCCCACTCCACAGTTTCCTCAAACAACGGGATGGCTACGTCAACGCCCATATCCTTGAGGGTCTGTGCAATCTCTACCGAGCGGTCGTTCAGGCGCTCAAAATTCCACGGCACATAGGGAATGTCGTGTTCTTCGCAGTAGGCTTCCGCCCAATCCGGTGCCACTACAACATACCTACGATCGAACTTGTCGGCCGCTTCAACCGCATTCAGGCTCCAGCCCAGTAACGCGATATACCCTTTCTCAGGATTGTACTTTTGCTCACTCACAGGCTCTCTCCTTTCATAAGGGTTGACTTATAACCCTACGCATTAGCAGTGAAATCGCAAATTTCGCACCCGTTCGAAACGCAAAAAGCACTGCGACAGCCGGGAGTGAATCCAGCAATCGCAGTGCCTTAGACTTTCTTAGATCGATTAGGAATATCAGCCCAATTTCAGGGTCGACAAGGTCCTTTCACGCACTTTGGTCAGAAGCGCTTCGTCTTCAACGAGCGATTGGCCATAGGACGGTATCAGCTCTTTCATGCGCTCCTGCCACTCCGGAGTCTTGATCTTCTCCGGGAAACAACGCTCGATGACGTTGATCATGGCATTGGCTGCAGTGGATGCTCCCGGGGAAGCACCGAGCAGCGCGGCCAGTGTTCCATCCTTGGCGGCCACAATTTCAGTGCCGAACTCGAGCTTGCCACCGCCGCCATCGATCTGCTTGATGATCTGCACACGCTGGCCGGCCATACGCAGCTGCCAGTCCTCTTCCATGGCGTCCGGGAAGAAGTTGCGCAAAGATGCCACCCGGTCACTGTGCGACTGGAACACTTCTCCGATCAGATAACGGGTCAGGTCCATGTTGCTCTTGCTCACCGAGAGCATTGGCTTCAGGTTGGTGGGCTTCACCGAACCAATCAGATCAAAGATAGAGCCCTGCTTGAGGAAGCGGGTGGTGAAACCGGCAAAGGGACCAAACAGCAGTGCCGGCTCGCCATTGATGATCCGGGTATCCAGGTGTGGTACCGACATTGGCGGCGCGCCGATCGGCGCCTTCCCGTAGACCTTGGAATCGTGCTGCTGAACGATGTCCGGCTTGCCACACACCAGCCACTGACCGCTGACCGGGAAACCACCGTAGCCGCGGGCTTCCTCAATCCCGGACTTCTGCAGCAACGGCAGAGCGCCACCACCGGCGCCGAGAAACACGAAGCCGGTCTCCAGCTTGGTCAGCTCGCCCGTCTTCTGGTTCTTGACCCGGATCTTCCAGCGGCCATTATCCCGCTGGTCGATGTAATGCACCGGTGAGCTCAGCATCAGCTCGAAATTCGGCTGGGTTTCCAGCCACTTGACCATGCTGCGGGTCAGGGAACCGAAATCGACATCCGACCCATGCTTGATCCGGGTGGCGGCAACCCGCTGCATCGGATCCCGGTTATTGACGATCAGGGGCATCCATTCTTCGAGATCCTTCGGGGACTCGGTGTATTCCATGTCGCGGAACAGATGGTGGGCGCTCAGGCGCTCGTAGCGGCGTTTGAGGAAGGCCACATCTTTCTCGCCCCAGACAAAACTCTGGTGCGGCGTACAGTTAATAAAGCTGGATGGCTCTGGCAGGATGCCCTGCTCCACCAGGTAGGACCAGAGCTGCAGGGACACCTCAAACTGGGCGTTGATCTGCAGGGCACGATCGATGGTCACATCGCCATCGTCGGTTTCGGGAGTGTAGTTAAGCTCACAGTACCCGGCGTGCCCGGTACCTGCGTTATTCCATCCGTCTGTGCTCTCATGGGCAACGTGGTCGAGTCGCTCCACCATGACGATGTCCAGGGACGGATCAAGCTGCCTGAGCATCACGCCGAGAGTGGCGCTCATGACGCCACCTCCGACCAGCACTACGTCTGCCTGTCTAACGGCCATTGGTTTTCACCCTAGCTAGTGTTGAGCCTTTTCACCCCCTCACGATCAGCAAGGAGGCCTGTCGAAAGCCGGTCGGGCGCGAGGTAAACGGCGCCGCCGTCTGCTTCCGGTCTGAATGTGCGCGCAATTATCCCGATTTTCGCCGGGATAATAAATTGCGATTGTCAATCGTTGCGCCTATATCAGGCTTTCGCTGATTTCAGTTGCCGGTACGTGCACTTACGAACAGTGGTTTGCTACGGGTCAAAGGTCTAAAATCCGCCCGCATGATCTGTCTGGCCGGCTCAGGCCTCCATTTTGACAAACCAGGACGGGATTTCCCCAATGTCTGCCCTTGATGCGTTTCTGATTATTCTCGCGGTTCTGGCGCTGTTGGGCGTCATATTTGAAGAGATCATCCACATTAACAAGGCCAAGGTAACGCTGTTCTTTGGCACCATGAGCTGGATGCTGCTCTTCCTGTTCAGTGATAACGCCGATGAAACGTCTGCCATTTCCGCCGGCCTTTCCGAAAGCATTGCCGAAATCGCGGGACTATGGCTGTTTCTTGTCGCAGCCATGACCTTTGTCGCCTACCTGAACAAGAAAGGTATGATCGAAAACGTGATTTACCTGATCATGCCGAAACAGGTAAGCGAGCGACGGCTACTATTCCTGACCGGTCTTTTTTGTTTCATTTTCTCCTCTTTAGCAGACAATATCACCGCCACTTTAGTCTCATGCTCACTGATTCTGTCGCTGGATCTGGAGCTGAAAAAGCGTATTCAGTTCATCACTCTGGTGGTGTTTGCGGTCAACTCAGGTGGCGTTTCCCTGATCACCGGCGACGTTACTACCTTGATGATTTTCCTGGCAGAAAAGGTGGAAATACTGACCCTGCTGACCCTGGCGATCCCGGCCTCGATTACGGTTTTCATCCTTGCAGTTTTCCTCTCGCGAGGGCTCACAGGAACCGTGACACTGCGCTCCAACAACACCCCGGTGCGACGGGTGGACGCGGTCATCAGCGGACTGTTTTTGTTAACAATCCTGAGCACCATTGCCGGCAATGCCCTGTTCGGAATTCCACCGGTTCTGACCTTTTTGTTCGGCTTGTCCATCATGTTCCTGGTTTCGCGCTTCATGAGCGACGACTCCGATCTGGACCCGATTCTCGAATACATCCGTATCATCGAGTTTGAGACCCTGCTGTTCTTTCTGGGGATCCTGCTGCTGGTGGGCATGCTCAAGGAGATTCACGCGCTGGATTCGCTGGTAGCCGTTTACGATATCCTGCCGCCGCTCTATGCCAATTACCTGATGGGTATCTTCTCGGCCGTGATCGATAACGTGCCGCTGACGGCAGCACTGCTGAAAGCCGGCATCGATATGAGCCCCGGCGAATGGATGGGGCTGACCTACGCGGTGGGCGTGGGCGGATCGCTTCTTGTGATAGGTTCAGCCGCCGGCATCGTTGCGATGAGCAAAATCCCGGGGCTGACCTTTGCGGCCTATATGCGGTATCTTGCACACCTTCTGGTGGCCTACACCCTTGGCTATGCCGGGGTTTTCATGCTCGGACGTTTCATTCACTGAGGTCTTTCTATGCTCATGGCATTTGGCGCAATCATCGCCGGCCTGGTACTACTGGTCTGGAGTGCCGACAAATTTGTGGAGGGCGCTGCGGCGACCGCCAAACATCTGGGCATGCCCACCCTGCTGATCGGCATGGTGATTATCGGTTTCGGCACCTCAGCCCCGGAACTGGCGGTGTCTGCCATGGCCGCTTCGGACGGCAACCCCGGACTGGCCCTTGGTAACGGGTACGGCTCGAACATTACCAACATTGCGCTGATTGTTGGCCTGACAGCCGTTATCGCGCCCATCGCCGTGCACTCTCAGGTCATCCGCAAGGAACTGCCGCTGCTCATTGGACTCACCCTGATTGCCGGGGTTCAACTGTTGGACGGGCAACTCTCGCGCCTGGACGGCTGGGTACTACTCGCTGTCTTCGCTGCGGTTATGGGCTGGTCGATCTATCAGGGTCTCAGGGGCAAGGCAGACCCACTGGCCGGTGATGCCGACGCCGAAATCATCGCCCACCCAATGCCCCTGAAAATCGCCATTATCTGGCTGGTGATTGGTCTGATACTGCTGGTTGTCAGCTCCCGCTTGCTGGTGTGGGGCGCTGTTACCATTGCCCAGAGCCTTGGGGTCAGCGATCTGGTCATCGGCCTGACCATCGTTGCCATTGGCACCTCCCTGCCGGAGCTTGCCTCCGCACTGGCAGCCGTCAAAAAGAACGAGCACGACCTTATTCTCGGTAACATTCTGGGATCGGGCATCTTCAATACCCTGGCCGTGGTGGGCCTTGCGGCCGTTATTGAACCGCTCGCGGTGGATCCAGAAGTACTTTACCGGGACTGGACTCTGATGCTGGCGTTAACGGTGGGCCTGTTTTTGATGGGCTATGGCCTTACCGGGTGGCGCAAACTGGTGAGCCGGGTAGATGGCGGCATACTGGTACTGATATACGTGGCCTACACTGGCTACCTGCTGTCTACAGTGGTAGCCGCCAGCACCGCGTAATCTGCCGTGCCTGCGTGAAGCCGGTATTAACCGGCTTCACCGTCTCCCAATAACTCGGTCAACCTTGAGCGCACCTCGGTCATCACCTCATCAAGGTCGGCTTTGGTCTTGCCGACCGTTTCCAGCGGCTCGCCCACCCGGACGTCCACCGGCTGGCCCAGGTTGATTTGCCAGGTCCGGGCCGGCAACACCTGGTGGATGCCCCGCACGGCCACGGGCACAATCACCGCCTCGGTATCCAGCGCCAGGTGAAAACAGCCTTTCTTGAATGGCAAAAGCTTACCGTCCGGTGAACGGGTCCCTTCGGGCGCGGCCCAGAGCACGATTCCGCTTTCCATCATCGCCCGGGCCTTCTCCAGGTCTCTGACCGCACGTTGCCTATTGGATCGGTCCACTGAGGGGAATTCTGCGGCACGCATGGCCTGTCCCAGCAGAGGAATACTGAACAACTCCTTTTTCGCCAGCATACGAATCGAGCCCGGCAACGACACAAAGGTGACCGGGATGTCATAGTGGCTGGCATGGGTGCACATGATGATGTAGCGCCGACCATCGCCAAAATCCGGCACATGCCCGCGCACAGTCAGGCTGGCACGAACCAACCGTAACAGCGATGCGGACCACTCACGACAGTATTGATCAACGATGGGCCGGTTCAGCCTGCCAAAGAGCGCTCTCAGCAAAACCAGCAGGGAGAAGAGTGCGGTCAACCCTACACTGCCAAGGACAACGCCAGCCCTGCGGAGCAGCGTCGCCGACTCCGTTAGAGGGCTCATGTTCAGTTTAATCAATTGGAGGCTCCAGACCCTGATTATCGGCAAGTTAACGCGTCACCGCGATGGACGCATTATAGCGGCGGGAAAGGAGCCCGAGGAAGACGGTCACCCGATCAGGCGTTTTCCTGAAACACCATGGCTACCGAGTTCAGACAGTAGCGCTGCCCGGTTGGCGGGGGGCCGTCCGGAAAGACATGGCCCAGGTGGCTGTCGCAACGGGGACAGCGTATTTCGGTACGGGTCATGCCCAAGCTAGTATCCTCGATGTACCGGATGTGTTCCGGATCGAAAGGCTGGAAGAAGCTTGGCCAGCCCGTTCCCGAGTCGAACTTCGAATCCGAGCTGAACAGCGGCAGATCGCAAAGCCGACAGTGGTAGACCCCGGCCTTCTTGTTATCCAGCAGGGTTCCGCAGAACGGATGCTCCGTGCCGTGATCAAGCAGAACACGCCGTTCTTCCGATGTCAGGTCGGCAGCTTTCTCCTCAACCTGTGCTTCACTCAGTGGTGTCAGGTCATAACCTGCAGCGGAAACTCCCATAGTCTGCCTCCTCAGGCGGTGCTGCCTGCGTCGTTGTCTGTGAATTCCGGCTTCAAGCGATCAGGATAACTGTCTACGAGTTTTTCCATTTTCGGCGCAGCCACGGCCATGATGTATGGCTGGTAGGGGTTCCGGGCGGCAAAATTCTGGTGATACGCCTCAGCCGGGTAAAACGCCTCGAGCGGCTCCAGCGTGGTCACAATCGGATCCGGATATACCTCGGCCTGATTGAGCTGGTGGATGTACGACTCAGCCACCCGCCGCTGCTCCGCAGTCTCATAAAACACGGCAGAGCGATACTGGGTACCCCGGTCATTGCCCTGGCGATTCAGCTGAGTGGGATCATGAGCAACCGAGAAGAACACCTTTAGCAGCTCGCCAAAGCTCACCTTGGCTGGATCATAGTGGACATCCACAACTTCGGCGTGACCTGTAGTACCTGAGCATACAGCTTCATAATTGGCGGAACTGGCGTGACCGCCGGCGTACCCCGACTCAACGCTGCTTACCCCATTAATGGCCAGGAAAACCGCCTCGACACACCAGAAACAGCCGCCGGCCAGCACAACCCGCTGTTCACCCCCCGCCGCTGGCAGATCCTGCTCGGGATCGGGGAAACGGCTGCGGGGAACGTTGAGACCCGGGATACTGCATGATGTCGTCATGGTGACCTCTGCGTTCTAGTTATCTGAGTGTAACGGCCCGATTGTGGCTGGAAACCTGCGGATTTGCCAACCCGTGTGCCCGCTCGCGTATGCCAGCTTATATGTACGTTGGTCAGGGCAGCAGGATCACCCCGCCCAGCGCGCTCAGGGGCGCCAGCAACCACACCGGAACCCGCCATACGGCCAGACACAGCCAAAGAATCAATACCAGCCCCAGGTCTACTGCGCTATGGACCGCCGACGTCCATACCGGGTCATAGAGGGCCGCGAGCAGCAGCCCCACCACCCCCGCATTGACACCCGCCAAAGCCGACCGGGCCCGGCGATGCTCGCGAAGCCAGCTCCATAGTGGGAGACCAGCGAATACCAGCAGGGTTCCCGGCAGGAATACCGCCATTACAGCGATCACACCGCCGATAGCACCGGCCTGCGAACCACCCAGAAATCCTGAAAAAGAAAACAGCGGCCCCGGCATAGCCTGGGCAACACCATACCCTGCCAGGAAGGTGTCCGCCGGCATGGCACCCGAGGCCACAAAGCCTTCCTGCAACCAGGGAAGCACAACGTGCCCACCGCCAAACACCAGGGCACCGGCCCGGTACAATTCAGCACCGATCCAGCCAATACTGCCCGTCGCCCGAGGCAGAAATGAAAGCAGAAGCAGGGCCACAAAGGTCACGGCAAAAAGCGCAGGTTTACGGGATTGCAGCGGCACACGCAGCGGTTCAGATGCCGCACCGCTCCCCAGCCCCAGAAAGGAACCGACAGCGCCGGCAATGGCCAGGGCCAGTATCTGCATCCAGGTTTCGCCCATCACTAGCAGGCTCACGGCAACCAGCAAAGCCATAGCAATTCGGGGCCGGTCCGGGCACAGGGTTCTTCCCATCTGCCAGACCGCCTGAGCCACCACCGCCACAACAAACAGCTTGAGGCCGTGTATCCAGCCGCCACTGCCGGCCTCGGGCCAGGCACTCAATCCCAACGCAAAAGCAATCATGATCAGCGCCGATGGCAGGGTAAAACCCAACCACGCCGCGAATGCACCCCGGTAATGGCCACGGAGAAACCCGATGGTCAGGCCCACCTGGCTGGAGGCCGGCCCAGGCAGCAACTGGCAAAGGGCCACCACCTCTCCGAAGGCACTGTCTGAGAGCCACCGCCGACGCTTCACGAATTCATCGTGAAAAAATCCAAGGTGGGCTGCCGGCCCGCCGAAAGAGGTCAGCCCTAGCCAGAGGAACAACAGGAAAATCTGCCAAGAAGACAGTTCTTCGTCGCCTGGTGATGCAGCCATAAATCCCCTGAGTCTGATTGTCGAACGGTTCTCATGTCAGTGCGTCATCAAACATGAACATTATGTCGTTTTGGTTGCATACCTTCGAGGGCCATCCATAATGTGAGACAGGGTTTGCCACGTTGCACATCGGCCATGCCCGGCTCGGCATACAAGGGAAGAAAAATGACGGCAAGGGCTCGCACACCGGAAAACCAGGATGAGCTCCTGGAATACCGCCTGAGTCTGAGGCTCGGCCCTGTTCACGCCCGCCAGAGGCTCGGCATTGAACGGGAAGCTGAAGCGAAGGTATTCGGGCAGGATCACAGCTCCTTCCATCTGGAAAATTGGGCCACGGCGCCCGGCTTTATCCGTACCTGCCTGCGCATGGTCGGCCTCTGGGGCCGGGGCCAGAGCAACAGCCGGCGCCTGAGCACCGCCGATAATCGTTTCAACGTTCCCGGCCTGCCGGAAGCCTTTGAGGGCTTTCGCATTCTGCACCTGACCGATCTGCACGTGGACATGGACGAAGCGAACCTGCAGGCGGTGTTGCGCCAGATAGAACCACTGGATTACGACTTGTGCGTGTTAACCGGCGATTACCGGAAACTGACCTGGGGCCCGATCGAAGGCGCCCTGGACGGCATGGCGCGGCTACGGGATGGCATAAAAGGCAAGCCTTACGCGGTGCTCGGTAACCACGACAGCGTTCGCATGGTACCGGCGTTGGAGGACATGGGTTACCAGCTGCTGATGAATGAAATGGCGCCCATTGAACGCGATGGTCAGACACTGTATCTGGCAGGCGTAGACGATGCCCACTTCTTCAGGGTCCACAACCTGCATCAGGCGGGGGACAAGATCCCGGCGGGAGGCACCAGCATCCTGCTCAGCCATACGCCGGAGATCTGGCGCGAGGCTGCCCATGCCGGCTACGACGTCTTTCTCTGCGGCCACACACACGGCGGCCAGATCTGCCTGCCGGGCGGTATACCGGTGACTCTCGACTCTGACTGCCCGCGAACGCTCGGGCGAGGCTACTGGCGGATGAACGGCATGCAGGGCTACACTTCACCCGGCTCGGGCACTTCTGTCGTTAACGTTCGGCTGAACTGTCCGCCGGAAGTAACGCTTCACACGCTGACCCGCAGACCGGATTAATGGGGCTGCCGACGGATCCCGAGACGGTAGAGCAGCGGTGAACCAAAAATGTTAGACAGAGTGAAAACAACCACCACAATCAACACCACCCACAGGCTCACCGGTAGCCACCACATCGCCAGCAGCATAGGCAGGAGTGCTTCGGGGATCTGATCCAGCCCGACAGCCCGGGCACTCGATGCCAATCCCATTCGACGCTTGATGAAGCTGCTCAGAAGATCTCCTCCCAGCCCCAGCAGTCCGAACAGAAGCCCGAAAACGAATCCCAGCCCGGTCACCAGGGCAAAGAGCCCGCAGGCCAGTGCACCGGATACAACACCCCGCCAGGTTTTGCTTTCACCAAATACGGGACGGCCATCGGACCACAATATCCCGCCGTCCACCGGCGCCGACCAGCGGTTTTTCAGCAGCCCGGCAGCAACCATCGGCGTACCGTTGGCCAGCACTAGCATCACAAACAGCTCCAGGATGATCAGCAAGCGTTTGCGCCCCTGTGAAACGACCGATCAGGCGATACCGCCCCGGGTCAGCTTGAGCGGGTCCATCAACTCCTCAAGCCGTTCGCGGCTCAGGCCACTGCGCTCTTCCGCCACATCGATGACTGGCCGCCCCGTTTTATACGCCTCCTTGGCGATGTCTGCCGCCAGGCTGTAACCGATTTCCGGATTCAGCGCGGTTACCAGCACCGGATTCTTGCCCACACCGGCGTTCAGATTGTCGGCATTGGCCGTGAAATCCTTGATCGCTTTATCCGCCAGCATAATGGCCGCATTGGACAGCAAATCGGTCATGTCCAGCAGGTTACCGCCCACCAGCGGGAGCATGACGTTGAGCTGGAAATTGCCGGACTGACCAGCGATAGCTACCGCGCTGTCCAGCCCCATCACCTGGGCGCCGACCATAGCAACGGATTCCGGGATAACCGGATTGACCTTGCCCGGCATGATGCTGCTCCCCGGCTGCAATGCCGGAAGACTGATTTCAGCCAGGCCATGAATCGGACCACTGTTCATCCAGCGCAGGTCATTGGCGATCTTGGTCAGAACAATGGCCGCACCCCGCAATTGCGCGGACAGCGCCACCGGAGCATCCACCGCACTCTGGCCGGTGAATTTGTGATCGAGAGAGGTAAACGGATAGCCCGTGTTGGCGCGCAGGAACTTGACGAACTGGCCGGAAAATTCCGGTAGCGCATTAATTCCGGTACCCACCGCCGTACCGCCTTGGGGTACGGCCAAAAGCTCATCAGCGGCGGCTTCTACCCGTTTTTCCACCGCCAGTAGCTGCTCTCGCCAGGTCTTCAGTTCCTGGCCGAGGGTCACCGGCATGGCATCCATCAGGTGGGTGCGACCGGTTTTTACCTGGCTGGAAAACGCCGCCTCCTGTTCGTAGATCACACCGCAGAGATGCGACAGCGCCGGCAGAAGTTTTTCCTTGGCTGCAATCACGGCACTCACGTGGATGGCCGTCGGAATCACGTCGTTGGAGCTCTGGCTCATGTTCACGTGATCGTTCGGGTGCACCTCGAAGCCGGCGTTACGGGCGATACTGGCAATCACCTCGTTCACATTCATGTTGGTGCTGGTGCCGGAGCCGGTCTGGTAACGGTCCACCGGAAACTGATCCGCGGACTCGCCCTTCACCAGGTCTTCGCAAGCCTGGGAAATCGCATCCCGCAGATCGTTGTCCAGCAGTCCCAGACTGGTATTGGCTTCGGCCGCTGCTCGCTTGATCTGGGCAACGGCGGCAATAAACGCCTGGGGCATCGGCTGGCCACTGACCGGGAAGTTTTCCACCGCACGCTGGGTTTGCGCGCCCCAGAGCGCATCAGCAGGTACCTGGACGTCCCCGAGGCTGTCGGTTTCCGTTCTGAATTCGCTCATATTCCCTCCTGTCCGTCCATTTGCACGTAGGGCTTTGTGGCGTGTACGCCCCGGGCCCGGCCATGGCTCAAGCGCCGCCCTGCGATCTGAGCCGGACATGGTCGCAGATGCCCGTAACCTGTTCAAAATTGAGGATCAGGGTATGAACGGTGTTGGTGTAGGTGTCGTGCAGGTGAAACTTGTAACGTTGCTGTTTTTCACCCTGCAGAAACGCATCGTACTCGCGAACCAGTTCACGCACATCACCCCCGGAATCCTTGCTCCAGGTCGCATTGAACGGGCCCAGTACGGCGCCGCCTACCAGGCAGATGGTTACTTCGTGATTCGTCAGACCATTCTCAGGAACTGTCATGGTTATCTCCCTTTCGATGAGCCTGTGGTAAGTGTAGTACCGACCTGCAATTCATGTATCAGGTTGCAGAGGCTGAATAGGGGAAGAAACGTCAGGCCGACGCAGAAGTCAGCAAGCTGGTCATCAGGGCCCTGAGCCGGTTCGGTTTCACCGGCTTGTTCAGTATTGGCAGGTACTGGGCGCGCAGTATCTTGCGGGTATCGTCGCTGCGATCTGCGGTAATGATGGCGGCGGGAATGTCCCGGCCAAGGTAGCGGCGAACCCCGTGAACTGCATCGTAACCGGTTCGCTCGTTGTTCAGGTGATAGTCCGCAAGGATAATGGCGGGTATCTGGCCGGATTGCTCCAGAGTCTCTACGGCCTCTGCCTTGCTGGCGGCTGTGAGCACTTCACAGCCCCAACGCTCCAGCAGCAACTGCATGCTCTCCAGAACCGCCGGTTCGTTGTCGATCACCAGCACCGGCACACCGTCAAAGTCGTCGGCGAAATTCTGGAGCGAATCTGCGCGAGCCAGATCCGGTCTGGCCTGAGCGGGTTCGAGCGGAAGGGTCAGCACGAAGCGGGAACCACGACCGGGCCGTGAGGCCACATCAATGTCGTATCCCAGCACCCGGACCATCCGTTCCACAATGGCCAGCCCCAGGCCCACGCCCTGCCGCCCGCCGGTGCCCTGTGGCAACAGCTGATGAAACTCGGTGAAAATGTCCCGGAGCTTGTCTTCCTCAATGCCAACACCGGTGTCCCAGACTTCAATCCGCAGACGGTCGCCGCGCGATCTCAAAGCCATGACAACACCGCCCTTGCGGGTGTACCGGAAGGCATTGCTGAGCAAATTTCGGAGGATACGGGTCAGCATGCGCTGATCTGTTCGTACCATCGCAGGAATGGTCCGGACCCGGAACCCAAGGCCAGCATTGCTAGCAACGGCCTCGAACTCCTCCCCGAGGGATCTGGCCAGGGCGGCCACATCGGTATAAACCAGATCAGGCTTCATTGCCTGCTGATCAAGCTTGGAGATATCCAGCAGGTCCGCCAGCAGGTCTTCGGCGCCCTCCAGAGCCCGATGTACCTGGTGCACCATGCGGGTTTCCTGTTCCGGCAGCGTGCTGTCCTGAAGCGCGGAAATCATAAGCCGGGCTGCATTCAGGGGCTGAAGCAGGTCATGGCTGGCCGCCGCGAGATATTTATCCTTGCTGCGGTTGGCCTCTTTGGCAGCCTCCATGGCAACAAAGAGCTCGCCCTCAACCTTCTCGCGCTTCTCAATCTGGTAGCGCAGGCCCACATTGGCATTCTGCAGTGCTTCGGTCCTCTCTTCCACGCGCCGCTCGAGGGTGGCGTTCAACTGCTCCAGCTTCTGCCGGGCCAACACTCGTTCCGTAATGTCGGCAACGAAGGCTTCCACCACTTCCGGTCCGAGGTCCGGGCGCCGCAGCAGCGTGACAGCAACGTGGACCGGCGTGCGATCAGCGCGCTGGAAACGGGTTTCCCGGGCACTCAGGCTGCCCTCGTCGAGAAGCTCCTGACGTATGGCATCGAATTCACTGGAACTGCAGAACAACTGTTCACGGAGGCGGATGACCTTTTCCGTGAGCGCCTCGGGGCTATCGTAACCGCAGATTCTCGCCATGGCCGGGTTGCAGGCCAGAAAACCGCCCCTCAGGTTGGCCTGGAAGATACCGTGCAGGGCATTCTCAAACAGCCACTTGTAGCGGTTGCGTTCCTGCTCCAGCTCGTCAATACGTTCCTGCAGAGCCGGGTAATAGTTCTTGCGGACGGACTGGCTGCCCAGCCCGAGAAGATCGCCAATTCCGTAGCTACTGTCCTGTTCGCCATCCTTGATCTCAGAGGGCTTCTTCATAGACAACCTGGACATCCCGCAGCGACGACTTCCGGGGGTTGGTGAGAATGCAGGGATCCTGCAACGCAAAGCCGGACAGGTGGGGAATATCGGACACCGAAACACCCAGCTGGGCAAGACGCGCCTCCAGACCGACCCGACGCTTGAGCTCCACAATACGATTCATCAGCCGCTTCTTGATTTCCGCCTTGGCCATACCACGGGTATCAATATCCATAGCCTCGGCGACCCGGCGGAAACGGTCTTCGGCAGACTGGAAGTTGTATGCCACCACGTGCTCCAGTAGCAACGCATTGCACAGACCATGAGGCAAATCCAGGAAGCCACCCAGGCTATGGGACATGGCGTGTACAGCCCCGAGGATGGCATTGGAGAAGGCCAGTCCCGCCTGCATGGAGGCCAGCATGATCTGCTCCCGGAGATAGGGATCTGCCATGTTGTCCACCAACGGCTCGAGATTCCGGTTGATTAACCGGATTGCCTCCAGCGCATGGGTATCTGTCAGCGGGCCGCTGCCAGTCGACACATAGGCCTCGATGGCATGCACCAGGGCATCCACCCCGGTGCAGGCGGTGAGGTAGGCATCCATGGTCTCGGTGACTTCCGGATCGATTAGGGACACATCCGGCACTACGGCCTTGCTGATGATCGAGAATTTGAACCGGCGGTTGGGGTCGGAAATGATCGCGAACTGGGAAACATCCGCCGAGGTACCCGCCGTGGTCGGAATCAGAATCAGGGGCGGTGACGGGCTGGTGATGGTGTCGACGCCCTCAAACTCCAGGATGCTGCGACCGTGAATGACTACGATACCGATGCCTTTGGCGCAGTCCATGGGGCTGCCGCCACCGATGGCGACAATGACATCACATTCATTGGATTTATAGAGTTCAGCCCCGGTCATCACCTCATCCACCTTGGGATTGGGTGATACGCCGGTGTATACGGTTGAGCGGATCCCCGCATCGGTCAGCAGCGTCACGATCTCATTGACCCAACCGGCAGCCGCCACGCCGGGATCAGACACCAGGAAGACATGACGGGCACCGAAATTACTGGCGAAGTTGGCCACGGACTTCCGGGAGCCGGCACCAAACACGATTTCCGGTGAGACAAACTTTCGCAAGCTGGATATATCGTGACTCATCAGACTGCACTCGACTGTTTTTTGTTATAGGAATAGTCGAGAGTTTAACTCAAGTTCTCCGCCTGATCATCGGCCTTTTGGCTATGCTTTCGGTAGAAGCTGAACATCCATTCGAGCATGCCGGCCTGATTGGCCTGACGGCGAAAACCATGCCCCTCGTCTTCAAACCAATGCAGCTCCGGCGCCCGGCCAGCGGCTTTCATGGCCTCGGTCATTGCCCGGGTCTGCTCAGGCACCACAACCCGGTCCTTTCCGCCCTGGAAAAAGATCATTGGCGCGGTGATACGTTCGGCGTGAAACAACGGCGTTCTCTCCCGCCACCGCTTCGGGTGCTTTTCTGGCGAGCCCAGCAGCCAATCCAGATAACCGGACTCAAAGCGATGGGTCATGGCCCGTAAGCGCATGGGATCCGTCACGCCGAACATGCTGGCACCGGCGGTAAAACGCTGGCTTCGGATCATCGCCATCAGGGCCGTGTAACCCCCGGAACTGCGACCCTGGATAAACACCCTGCTGCCATCAGCCAGGCCGAAGGAGGCCAGGTGGTCTGCCGCCCGTTCCATATCCGCGACATCCACTTCACCCCACCGCCCTTCCAGGGCCAGGCGGAACTCACGACCAAAGCCGGTGCTGCCTCGATAGTTGATTTCAGCGACGGCGAATCCCCGCTGACACCAGTACTGAACCTGGGGATTGAACACCGGATAGGCCGCCGACGTCGGCCCTCCATGAGCAATCAGAATCAGTGGAGGGACGTCTGGCGTGGCCAGCTTGGGCGTGTAGAAAAACCCATGGATAGAAGCTTCGCCCGGGTTCAGGGCTGGAATCTCGATATCAAGCGGCAGTGCCGCCCTCGCCTCTGGCATGGCCTCCTCGCCCCCGGCAATGGTGCGGGCCTGTCCGGTCTCGAGATCAATCTCGAGGACGGCGTCGAGGCGGCTGGATGCACGGCCGATGCAGTAGAGATGCTCGCCAGCCGACTGGAGACAACGGAAGTCGCCAAAATCCCGGGCAACCCGGATTGTTTCACCGGTTTGGCCGGAGCTGAGCCAGAGTTCACCCGTGCCATTACAATAACGAACCCGGGCCCAACCGCCCCTGCCTGTTGGGCAGTGGTGGGATTCGCCCAACTGCCAGGGGGCATTGGCATGATCCCGGGCTGGCGAATCAATGGCGTGCCATGCGCCCCCGCCCGAATTTTCGATATGCCAGGGTTGCCACCAACCTTCGTGGTCTGACAAAACCCAGAGCTGGTTGCCATCGAACACCGGCTGTTGTACCGACGCCTCAGAAGGTGTTGGCCATTCCCGGCATTGATCCAGCAATCCATCTTCAGAGACATTTGCGGTCCACAGCCGGGTACGCAACCAGGGCATATCCGGAAGCTGCCAGCTGGTCCAGGCCACCTGCTTGCCGTCGGCAGAGACCGCCGGCGAGCTGTAAAAATCCAGGCCGGAATGAAGCACCGCACGTTCACCCTGCATGGAGACGGCAACCAGCTGCTGCTTGCCCTCTGCTTCCCGTACCGCGAGCACCCGTTGACGGGACTCGTCAGCGACCAACCCACCATAGGCCGCCTCGGCGTCATCGGTCAGGCTGTGGCACTGGCCATCGGCCAGACTGACAAACCGTATCTGTTGATCCTCGCCAACCACGAACACGCCGCTGTCGGCAGCCGCCAGGGCGCCACCACCGTATCCATTTACCCGGCTGCGGATTCCAAGATCATCAGGTCCAAGACGAACAGACCCCTGATCGGAAAGGTGCCAGAGCGTATTGCAGCCGCGTGCCGGATCCGTCTCCAGCCAGAACACACCCGCCGGGGACACCGCAAGTTCCCCGCGCTGGACATGAGCCGAGCAGGCCTCGTAGGCACTCAGTACCGTTTTGTCGTGGTGATGGCCGCCCAGTGCAGGATCGATGGCGGAGTTGTTAACCCCGGAAGAAAAGCCGTGAATTGTCCGCATTTCGATAAACCAGTTCAGTCAGGCCGGCCGTGGCATGATCGGCAGCTTTCCTCGCTGCCAGGATTCGATCATGATACGACGATTTGCTGCATACTGGATCTGCATTATCGGCATTTCCGGTCAAAAGATAGGCCTGACAGCGACAGCCGCCAAAGTCTTTTTCCTTCTCATCGCAGGAACGGCAAGGCTCCGGCATCCAGCTGTCGCCACGGTAGTGGTTGAACCCCGGGCTGTCGTACCAGATGTTTTGAAGATCCATGTCTCGGACATTCGGAAAATCGATCGGCAGGAGCCGCGCGCTGTGGCAAGGCAGTGCAGTGCCATCCGGAGCTACGGTCAGGAAAAGGTTACCCCAGCCGTTCATACACGCTTTCGGGCGCTCTTCGTAGTAATCCGGCGTCACAAAGATCAACTTCATGGCCGAACCAGATGCCTGCAGCCGTTCACGGTACTGGTTCACTTCCTGTTCCGCCCGCACCAGCTGGGCTTTCGAGGGCATCAGCCCTTCGCGGTTTTCAAAGGCCCAACCGTAATACTGGCAGGTGGCCAGTTCGACGTAATCGGCTCCCAGGCGCTCGCACAAATCCATGATGTCGTTCATCTGGTGGATGTTGTGACGGTGGATCACAAAGTTGAGCACCATCGGATAGCCGGCTTCCTTCACCGCCCGGGCCATGGCCAGCTTCTGGTCAAAGGCCTTGCGGGAGCCGGCCACGGCGTTGTTCAGTTCCGGATCGGAAGCCTGAAAGCTCACCTGGATATGATCCAGCCCCGCCTCGGCAAAAGCATCCACCTTGGCCTCCGTCAGGCCCAGCCCTGAGGTAATCAGGTTGGTGTAATACCCCAGGTGCCGCGCCTCGGCGATCAGCTCCGCCAGGTCCTGGCGGACCAGGGGCTCGCCGCCGGAAAAGCCCAGTTGCGCCGCCCCCATCTTGCGGCCCTGTCGAAGCACACTCACCCACTCCTCGGTGCTCAGTTCCTGTTGGGTCTGCGCAAAGTCCAGCGGGTTGGAGCAATAGGGGCACTGCAGCGGGCAGCGATACGTAAGCTCCGCCAACAGCCACAGGGGCGGCCCGGCGTTGTGGGGGTTAGTCGTGCTCATGACAGTTCAATCCAGTGTTGGTGACGGGCGTCCTGCAAAAATTCGCTGACGTCCTTGCCAAGAGGGCCGGCTTCGGGGAACTGCCGCTCCAGGCTGGCGACGATGTCGGCCACAGTACGCTGGCCATCCACCTCATTGAGAATCGCACCGGCACTGCCGTTGAGCTTTACCATGCCCTCGGGGTAAAGCAGCACGTAACTTTCCTGGGCCGGCTCCCACTGGAACCGGAACCCCCGGCGAAAACGCGGCACCTCATTCATACCCACCTCCATTACAGCCCCCGGTGCCAGACCTGCTCGTCGGTCACGGTGTGGTACGGCGGAGTGCGGTGGCCGTAGGCCATCGTCATGGCATCCAGCATGGTCCAGAGGATGTCCAGCTTGAACTGAAGGATCTCCAGGGCCCGGGTCTGCTGCGCCTCGGTGGTGAAGTGGTCCAGGGTAATGGTCAGGCCATGTTCCACGTCTCTTCTGGCTTCGGACAGACGCTTGCGGAAGTAGCTGTAGCCATTCTCTTCAATCCAGGGATAGTGGGCGGGCCAGCTGTCCAGTCGGGACTGGTGGATTTCCGGGGCGAACAGTTCGGTCAGGGACGAACAGGCCGCCTCCTGCCAGGTCGCCCGGCGGGCAAAGTTCAGGTAGGCGTCCACGGCAAAGCGAACCCCCGGCAGCACGTGGCGCTGGTCGATCACTTCGTCCCGGCTCAGGCCCACGGCTTCGGCCAGGGACAGCCAGGCTTCGATGCCTCCGACATCCCCGTCGTGGCCATCGTGATCCAGAATCCGCTGCAGCCAGAGCCGGCGCACACCGGCGTCCGGGCAGTTGGCCATGATGGCGGAGTCTTTCTGGGGAATCTTGATCTGGTAGTAGTATCGGTTGGCCACCCAGCCACGGATTTGTTCGGGCGTGCACTGCCCGCCGTACATGGCTTTATGGTAAGGGTGGTGGATGTGGTAGTACTGGCCCTTGGCGCGCAGGGCCTGCTCGAAATCCGTCCGGTTCATAGCTGTGTTGGCTTTGGCGTTCATGGCTGCCCCGACAGGTCGATGTGCATTCCATCCCAGGACACCTCAATGCCGTGGCGGGTCAGCTCCGCCTGCTCCGGGGAGTCCTCGTTCAGGATCGGGTTGGTGTTGTTGATGTGTATCAGGATCTTACGCTGGGCCGGCATGGCGTCGAGCACCTCGATCATGCCACCCGGGCCGCTCTGGGCCAGATGGCCCATGGCCTGGCCAGTCTTGGTGCCCACTTCCTGGCGGATCATCTCGTCGTCGTGCCAGACGGTCCCGTCCACCATCAGCACGTCGGCCTGGCGCATCCAGCCGAGAATTCGGTCGTCCGGCTCGCCGAGGCCCGGGGCATAGAGGGCTGTCTGACCGGTGCGGGTGTCTTTCAGGAACAGGCCAATGTTATCGCCCGGGTGCGGGTTGTCCCGGCGCGGTGAATACGGGGGTGCGTTGCTCAGCAGCGGAATGGCGGTCAGCTCGATGGACGGTGCGCAGGGAATGGAAAAGGGCGTCTGCTCGGACGCCTCGATACGCTGCCAGTTCAGACCACCGTTCCAGTGCTTGAGCATGGTGAACAGCGGAAAACCACCACTCAGATCTTCATGAACCTGCTCGGTACACCAGACGTCCATCGGCAGTCCCTCGCGCAGGGACAACAAGCCAGTGGTGTGGTCCACCTGGCTGTCCATCAGCACAATGGCATCAATACCGGTATCCCGCAGAGCACGGGCCGGCTGCATCGCTTCGAAAGAAGCCAGCTGGGCGCGAATATCCGGGGACGCGTTGAACAGGATCCAGTGCTCGCCGTCTTCACTGATGGCGATGGAAGACTGGGTACGGGCCCGGGCATTCAGGGTGCCCTTGCGGAAGCCGTCGCAGTTGGCACAGTTACAGTTCCACTGGGGAAAGCCACCGCCGGCGGCGGAGCCCAGAACGTGAATCAACATGGTGGGTCACTCCACAAGCAAAACGGCCAGCTCGAGGCTGGCCGCTTCAGCACTCAGCGATTGGCGAAGTACATGGTGACTTCGAAACCGATGCGGAGATCTTCGTAGGCTGGTTTGGTCCACATAATGCTCACCTCTATTGTCATGATTGTTAGCGCATTGCGGGTGAATCAACGACATTGCCGATAACCCAGTTCCCATCCTATCGGCCGGGGCAAGGGGCCAATATGGTACTTTGGAACTGTTTTTGGCCACCACAAAGTAGCATCGCCCCCACTTCGGGGAGCGAATCCCCATCACGCCCGAAATGCACTCCATCGCAACTTAACTTGATTTTATTAGACGACCAGTCTATTTTATTCCAAGAATTAAATAGACGACCGGTCTAAATTGAGTCGAGGCGATGAACCAGACAGCAGACATCAAGCGAAAGCGGGGCCGCCCCCCGAAGACTGCAAATGCCGATTTCAGGGATACCCGGGAAACCCTCATCAACGTGGGCCTGTCGGTGCTGACGGAAAAGGGTTACTCCTACACGGGCATCGACGAAATACTTCGCAAAGCCGGCGTACCGAAAGGCTCTTTCTACCATTACTTCGACAACAAAGAGGCTTTCGGGCGGATCCTGATCGAAGCCTACGGCCGCTATTTCGCCGGCAAACTCGATCGCTGGTTTAAAGACCGCACCCTCACTCCCCTGCATCGGCTCGACGCGTTCGTTGAGGATGCCAAAACAGGCATGGGCAGGTTCGAGTATCGTCGCGGCTGCCTGATCGGCAATCTGGGACAGGAAATGACCGCCCTGCCCGAGGGTTTCCGTGCTCTGTTGCAGAACGTTTTCAGCGACTGGGAGCGCCGCACCGCTGAGGTATTGAGAGAGGCCCAGCAGGCCGGTGAGATTTCCAAGCATCTAAAGTGCGATCAGATGGCGCACTTCTTCTGGATTGGTTGGGAAGGCGCGGTGTTGCGCGCAAAGCTGGACCAATCCCCAGAACCACTGGACCAGTTCGCCCAGGGATTCTTGTCGCTACTGCGCGGCACTTGACCTGGGACGAAAACCATCCTCATTACCCAAACACGGAGACAACATGTTTAAAGGCATACTCATTGAAGGATCACGCGGCGACCAAAAGGTGTCACTGACATCCATAGAAGAATCGGAACTGCCGGAAGGCGACGTTACCGTGGATGTAGCCTTCTCAACCTTGAACTACAAGGACGCTCTGGCCATCACCGGAAAGTCACCGATCGTGAAACAGTACCCGATGATTCCAGGCATCGACTTTGCCGGCACCGTATCCAGCTCCACGCATGCAGACTTCAAGGCAGGCGACCCGGTTGTTCTGAACGGGTGGGGCGTCGGCGAGAAACACTGGGGCGGCCTGGCCGAGAAAGCACGGGTTTCCGGTGACTGGCTGATTCCGCTGCCCAAGGCGTTTTCTCCTCGACAGGCCATGGCCATCGGCACCGCCGGCTATACCGCCATGCTTTGTGTCATGGCACTGGAGAAGAACGGCGTAACACCTGATTCCGGCGACATCCTGGTGACCGGGGCAACCGGTGGCGTTGGAAGCATTGCGGTGGCGCTGCTGGCCAAGCTCGGTTATTCCGTGACCGCGGTGACCGGCCGAGCCGAGGAAGCAGACTATCTGAAGTCGTTGGGCGCCGAAAACATCCTCGATCGCGCTGAGCTGAGTGAACCGGGCAAACCCCTGGTTCGCGAGACCTGGGCGGGCGCCATTGATGTGGCAGGTGGACAGGTGCTGGCCAATGTCTGTGCCGGCATGAAATACCGTGGCGTCGTCGCAGCCTGTGGTCTCGCCGCCGGCATGGACTTCCCGTCCACCGTTGCCCCGTTCATTCTTCGGGGTGTGACCTTGTGTGGCGTGGACAGCGTGATGGCGCCCAAAGCTGAGCGACTCGAAGCCTGGAAGCGTCTGTCGGAGGATCTCGACATCGATCTGCTCGACCGCATGATCACGGAAATATCCTTTGAAGACGCCATCGAGGGTGCCAGCCAACTGCTGGATGGCAAGGTTCGTGGGCGTATCGTCGTACCGGTCGCAGGCTGAACCTAAACTTCTAGAACCAGAAAACCGCTATAAAAGGAATTGTTATGAGCTCATCCACCGGACAACCAATAAGCCGATTCCCGGTTCCGTCGCTTGAATCACTCCCGGAGGACATCCGGGAGAAGATTCTTGCCGTTCAGGAAAAGTCGGGGTTTATCCCCAATGTCTTTCTGGTATTGGCACATCGCCCCGCCGAGTTTCGTGCCTTCTTTGATTACCACGATGCCCTGATGGAAAAAGACAGCCACCTCACCAAGGGCGAACGCGAGATGATCGTCGTCGCTACCAGCAACCTGAACCAGTGCCAGTACTGCGTGGTGGCCCATGGCGCTATTCTGCGCATCCGTGAAAAGAACCCGGAGATCGCAGACCAGGTCGCCGTGAACTACCGAAAGGCCGACATCACTGAGCGCCAGAAAGCCATGCTTGATTTCGCCATAAAGGTTTCGCAACAAGCCCAAGAGGTGTGTGACGCGGACTTTGAGGCACTCAAACGTCATGGCTTCAACGACGAGGATATCTGGGATATCTCCGGCATCGCCGCGTTCTTCGGGCTTTCCAATCGGATGGCAAACGTGACAAACATGCGGCCTAACGCAGAGTTCTACTCACTGGGGCGATAAAACGCATTGGCACCAAAACCAGCCCTAATAAAAAAGGCCCTGGGAAGGGCCAAAAGAGAGTGACAGAAAAACCCGAACTCTCGTCAGAGAGTCGCCCCGGCCAGTCGCCGGGGGATGAAGGTGCACATCCACTGTGCTGACTCACAGGCGGGCCCGTGTGGGAGGCCCGCTTACCGCTCACAGATTCAGAAGAAACCCAGTGGGTTGGTGTCGTAGCTGGTCAGCATGCACTTGGTCTGCTGATAGTGCTCGAGCGCCATCTTGTGGGTTTCACGACCAACGCCGGACTTTTTATAGCCACCGAAGGCCGCGTGTGCCGGGTACGCGTGGTAGCAGTTCATCCACACCCGACCGGCCTGAATGTTGCGGCCCATCCGGTAGGCGAGATTGGTGTCGCGGGTCCATACACCGGCACCCAGACCAAACTCGGTGTCGTTGGCGATGGCCAGGGCTTCTTCCTCGGTCTTGAAGGTGGTCACACCCACAACCGGTCCGAAGATTTCTTCCTGGAACACGCGCATCTTGTTGTCGCCCTTGAACAGGGTGGGCTGGATGTAGAAGCCATTGTTGAACTCTTCATCCAGATGCTCGCGGTCGCCGCCAGTCAGCACCACAGCGCCCTCTTCCTTACCAATGGCCAGGTAGGACATGATCTTGTCGAACTGTTCTTTCGACGCCTGGGCACCTACCTGAACATCGGTGTCCAGCGGGTTGCCGCGCTTGATCGACTTGGTGCGCTGAACCACCTTCTGCATAAACTCTTCGAACATGTCTTCCTGAACCAGCGCCCGTGACGGACAGGTGCAGACTTCGCCCTGGTTGAAGAACGCCAGAACCAGACCTTCCACGCACTTGTCGACGAATTCCGGCTCGGCCTTCATCACGTCGGAGAAGTAGATGTTCGGGGATTTACCACCCAGCTCAACTGTGGACGGGATGATGTTTTCAGCCGCGCACTTGAGGATGTGGGAGCCAACCGGGGTGGAACCGGTGAAGGCAATCTTGGCAATACGCTTGCTGGTGGCCAGGGCCTGGCCAGCCTCGATGCCGTAGCCGTTAACAATGTTCAGTACGCCCGGCGGCAGCAGGTCGCCAATGATTTCCATCAGTACCAGGATGCTGGCAGGCGTCTGCTCGGCAGGCTTCAGCACAGTGCAGTTACCCGCAGCCAGACAGGGGCCCAGTTTCCAGGCCGCCATCAGAATCGGGAAGTTCCACGGAATGATCTGGCCAACGACACCCAGCGGCTCGTGGAAATGGTACGCCACAGTGTTGTGGTCGATCTCGCCCATGTGGCCTTCCTGGGCACGCAGACAACCCGCGAAGTAGCGGAAGTGATCAGCAGCAAGCGGAATATCGGCGTTCAGGGTTTCGCGCACGGCCTTGCCGTTGTCCCAGGTTTCTGCAACTGCGAGCTTCTCGAGGTTGGCCTCGATACGATCCGCAATTTTCAGCAGGATGTTGGAACGCTCGGTGGGCGAGGTCTTGCCCCACGCCGGTGCTGCCTTGTGCGCTGCATCCAGAGCCAGATCAATATCTTCGGCACTGGAGCGCGGAATTTCACAGATCACATTGCCAGTGACCGGTGTGATGTTCTCGAAATACTGGCCTTTTACCGGGGCAACCCACTCGCCACCGATGTAGTTCTCGTAACGGGATTTGAAAGAAACGACGGAGCCATCCTTTCCTGGTTGTGCGTAGATCATGATCTCGACCTCTTGTTGTGTTTGTCGCAGGGCAACGCGGCCTTTCGCGTTTACCCATTCAATGTAGACCCCAATCCCCGAGGTTTGAATGATGCGATGGAGGCGAAAAACTCCTCCCTTGGTAGTAGATGGCTCGAAGGCCACGCCACCAGTGGCCCGGCTCCGAAATCACTCTGCGAAAATAAATGCACTGGAAGCGCACTGATCGATGCACAAAAACAGTGCGCCCGCCCAGACAAGAAGCAGACCTGCCGGACACCTGAAATCCCACTACAACAAAAACAGTAACTTAGCGATTGGCATGGACTCTGCAAAGGGTCCAGTACGCAGCGAGACGTCGGTTACTGAAACCACAATCAAAGCGCCACAATCTGACCAATGGTCAACTAGGGTTCCGGTCTGCAACCACAAAACGCAGGCGACTGGTCCGAGAGTTGACGACCTTTTCCAAGGTTACACGGCGGGACAAAAGCCCGGGAGGATCGCTCAGTTACTGACGCCTCTCGCTTTTTTGGATGCCCTAACCAGGAGGAAAAGGCCATGTTGCAAACCGCAGCCCCCCTCTACGACGATCTGATTCCCGGCGGATCCCACTGGTCCTTTATCGTGCGCCGTGGCCATGTGCTGCGCCTGATCGACGAAAACGGCGGGACCAACGTCGGCATGTTGATGTACAACCCCGAGAACCCACTCGAGCGCTACAACATGCCGGACACCCTGAAAAACCAGCACACCTTCCTGATCACCAAAGGCCACGTGCTGCTCTCGGACATGGGCCGGGTGTTTGCCTCCATCATCCGGGACGACCTGGGCTGGCACGACACCGTCGCCGGCACCTGCAATGCCGACCTGGTGGAACAGCGCTGGGGCAAAAAGACCTATCAGGAAGCCCATAACCACTGCCACCGCAATGGGTTCAACAGTTTCCTGAATGAGCTGGCCAAGTACGGCCTCGGAAAGAAAGACCTGACCGCCAATTTGAACTGGTTCAGCAAGATGAAAACCGACGACAACGGCAACATGACCTTTGCCGAGGGCCACTCCCACGCCGGCGCCAGCGTCGACCTGCGCTTCGAGATGGACACTATCGTGGTGCTGCACACCTGCCCGCATCCGATGAACCCGGCCAGCGAGTACCCCAGCCATCCGTTGCGATATCAGCTCTTCAAGGCGGCCCCGGTAACCGATGCCGATCCCTGCAAGACGTCGTCCCCCGAGGCCACCCGGGCCTTCGCCAATAACGCCCTGTACCACCTGTTCCAGTAACGGAGGCCGGAAATGATCAAGCAAAGCGTATTGAAGCCTGAAGACGCCGCCTTCCGTGAAACCGTACCGGCGGGCGAGTATTTCCTGAAAGTGGTGAAAGCCGGCGAGACCGTCCGGATCCTGGATCTGGAAGGCAACCAGGCCGCCGACACCCTGTTCTACAACGCCCACAATCCGACCGAACGCTACAGCGCCGTCGACACCATTCGTGAGCAGGGCAACGTCTATCTGACTGCCGGCTCGAGACTGATGTCCTCTGAAAACAACGTCATGCTCGAGATCACCGCAGATACCTGCGGTCGTCACGACACTCTGGGCGGGGCCTGTGCCGCCGAGAGCAACACCACCCGCTATGCCCTCGAGAAAAAGTGCATGCACGCATGCCGGGACAGCTGGCTGGTGGCCGTCACCGAACATGAAGAGCTGGGCATGAGCAAACGGGACATCACCCACAACATCAACTTCTTCATGAATGTCCCGGTCACGGCCGACGGCGGACTCACCTTCGACGACGGGATTTCCGATGCAGGCAAGTACGTGGAGCTGGAAGCGAAGATGGACGTTCTGGTGATGATCTCCAACTGCCCGCAACTCAACAATCCCTGCAACGGCTGGAACCCGACACCGATTGAGGTGCTGGTATGGAGCTGAGCGGCAGATTCTCAAAGGTCCTGATCGCCAACCGCGGCGCCATCGCCTGCCGGGTTATTCGCACGCTGCGTGACATGGGGCTGACCTCGGTTGCCGTCTACGCCGAAGCGGATTCCGATTCGCTTCACGTGCGCCAGGCGGACGAGGCGTATTCCCTGGGAGACGGCCCGGCAGCGACCACTTACCTGGATCAGGACAAACTGTTCGAGGTGATCCGCAAGAGCGGTGCCGGCGCCATCCACCCCGGCTACGGCTTCCTGAGCGAAAACGCCGATTTTGCCCGACGCTGTGACGCCGAAGGCGTGGTCTTCCTGGGCCCGACGCCCGAGCAGATGGAGCAATTCGGTCTCAAGCATACGGCACGGTCACTGGCTGAAAGCGCCGGCGTACCACTGCTACCAGGCACCGGCTTGCTGACCAATCTGGAGGAAGCGCAAAAAGCCGCCGACACCATCGGCTACCCGGTGATGCTGAAAAGCACCGCCGGCGGTGGCGGCATTGGCATGTCCCGCTGCTACGGCCCGAACGATCTCAGCAAAAGCTTCGAGTCGGTCCAGCGCCTGAGCCAGAACAACTTCAGCAACAGCGGCGTGTTCCTGGAAAAATTCGTGGAACATGCCCGCCATGTGGAAGTGCAGCTGTTTGGCGATGGCGAAGGTCAGGTCCTGGCCCTGGGCGAGCGGGACTGCTCCGCCCAACGCCGCAACCAGAAGGTGATTGAAGAAGCGCCGGCGCCCGGGCTCACCGAAGACGTCCGAACCAGCATGCACGCGACCGCCCGTCAACTGGGCGAGAACATTGCCTACCGCAGTGCCGGCACCGTGGAATTTATCTACGACCCAGACACTACCCAATTCTACTTCCTGGAAGTTAACACCCGCTTACAGGTGGAACACGGCGTCACCGAGCAAGTCTATGGCGTGGACCTGGTGCGCTGGATGGTGGAGCTGGGTGCCGGCACCCTGCCCGACCCTTCAGAACTGGGAAGCAAACTTGCCCCTTCGGGCCACGCCATTCAGGCCCGGATCTATGCCGAAGACCCCAACAAGGATTTTCAGCCAGGGGCCGGCTTGCTCACCAATGTTGCCTGGCCGCAACAAGACGGTCTTCGGATCGATACCTGGATTCAACCAGGCACCGAAGTATCACCATTGTACGATCCCATGCTCGCCAAGGTGATCGTACACGAGCCAGATCGCGAGTCAGCCCGGCAACGGCTGATGCAGGCCCTCGACGGCAGCCAGCTCTATGGCATCGAGACCAACCTCAAGTACGTGCGCCAGGTGCTGGACGACCAGCGCTTTACCGAGGGCAGGCTGTTTACCCGCACCCTGAACGAATTCGATTACCAGCCGGCGACGGTGGATGTGCTCAGCGGGGGCACCCTGACCACCATTCAGGAATATCCCGGCCGCATCGGCTACTGGGAAATCGGCGTGCCACCGTCAGGCCCGTTTGACAGCTATTCCTTCCGCCTTGGCAATCGCCTGCTTGGGAATGCTGAAGACGCTCCGGGCCTCGAAATCACCCTCAAAGGGCCGGTGCTCACTTTCAACCGCGCTACCCAGATTACGCTGACTGGCGCCCAACTGGACGCAACGCTGGACGATGAGCCGGTCGCCTTCTGGCAGGTGATAGACGTACCCGCCGGCGCCACCCTGAAGCTGGGCGCTACCACGGCGGACGGCGCCCGGGCCTATGTGCTGTTCCGCGGAGGGCTGGACTGCCCGGAGTACCTGACTTCCTGCAGCACCTTTACCCTCGGCCAGTTCGGCGGCCATTGCGGCCGCGCCTTGCGGGCCGGCGATGTGCTGGCGCTGGCAGATTCGGAACCTGCCCCCCTGACCACGCTGCCTGCGGAACTTAAACCGACCATCGGCAAGACCTGGAAACTGCACGTCACCTATGGGCCCCATGGCGCGCCGGATTACTTTACCGAGGAGGACATCAACACCTTCTTCGCCAGCGATTGGGAGATCCACTACAACTCCAGCCGCACGGGCGTGCGCCTGATTGGCCCGAAACCGCAGTGGGCGCGCAGTGACGGCGGAGAGGCCGGCATGCATCCGTCCAACATTCACGACAACGCTTACGCCGTGGGCACCGTGGATTTCACCGGCGATATGCCGGTGATTCTCGGTCCCGATGGCCCCAGCCTGGGCGGCTTTGTCTGCCCGGTGACGGTCATCAGCGCTGACCTGTGGAAACTGGGCCAGCTGAAAGCCGGTGACAAGGTTCAATTTGTTCCGGTAAGTCAGGACCAGGCCGTGGCCCTGCGGGAAGCCCTCGACGAATCCATCGCCACCCTGACCGCAGCGACCGCCCATATCAAACCGATCACACCAACCTCCCCGGTTCTGGCGGCACTCAGTGACGATGAACACGAAACCGGTGTGGTTTATCGGGCCGCCGGCGACAACTACGTGTTGGTGGAATACGGCCCAATGGAGCTGGATATCCGCCTGCGCTTCCGCGCCCATGCGCTGATGCTGTGGCTGCGCGAGCAGAATCACGATGCCATTTTGGAACTGACCCCCGGCATCCGCTCCCTGCAGGTGCATTACGACAGCCAGAAACTGAACCAGCGCACGCTGCTGGATCTGCTGATCGGCGCCGAAAAGGAACTGGAAAAACAGCCCGAGTGGGATGTGCCCGCGCGCATCGTTCATTTGCCCCTGTCCTGGGATGACGAAGCCTGCCAGACCGCCATCGCGAAATACATGCAGTCGGTGCGTAAGGATGCCCCCTGGTGCCCGAGCAACCTGGAATTCATCCGCCGCATCAACGGGCTGGACAGCATCGACGAAGTGAAGAAGACACTTTTCGAGGCAACCTATCTGGTGATGGGCCTGGGCGATGTCTATCTGGGTGCCCCGGTCGCCACCCCGCTGGATCCCCGGCATCGGCTGGTGACCACCAAATACAACCCGGCCCGGACCTGGACCGCGGAGAACTCCGTTGGCATCGGCGGCGCCTACCTGTGCATCTACGGCATGGAAGGCCCGGGCGGCTACCAGTTTGTTGGTCGCACCCTGCAGATGTGGAACCGCTACCGCACGACCGCCCTGTTCGAGGCTGGCAAGCCCTGGCTGCTTCGGTTCTTTGACCAGGTGCGCTTCTACGAGGTCAGTGCCGAAGAACTGCAGCAGATCCGGCGGGACTTTCCCAATGACGACTACCCGATAAAGGTCGAGGAAACCCGCTTCAACCTGAAGGACTACGAGCAGTTTCTGGCAAACAACGACGACGAAATCCAGACCTTCACAGCCAAGCGCAAACAAGCCTTCGACGAGGAACTGCAGCGCTGGATCGAGTCTGGCCAGATTAACTTCAGTTCCGAAGCACCGATCGAGGAAACCGGCGAAGACGACATTGCCAACCTTCCAGCAGGCCAGCACGCGGTGGAAAGCCACGTAGCCGGTAACCTCTGGGAGTGCCTGGTCAAGCCAGGCGACACCATCGATGCCCAGCGGCCGGTGGCGGTTATTGAATCCATGAAGATGGAAATCGAATTACTGAGCCCCGTAACCGGACGCGTGGTGGATGTGCGTCGGGAAGCGGGACAGGCGGTCTCGCCCGGAACGCCGGTCGTGATTGTCGAAGAGATTACCGAGTAATGCCAGCAACCCCCAAAAAACTGAAGAAAGACCAAACCTGCAAACACGGGCAAGGCCCGAGGAGAGACACCATGAATACACGCGACATCACCAAACGTCTGGCGGCCGGTCTGTTCACGGCCTCGCTGTCCATGGGTGCAATGGCCCAGGAAAAGGACTCCTTCAGCATCGCCTGGACAATCTATGCCGGCTGGGTGCCCTGGCAGTATGCCGAGGACTACGGAATCATGAAAAAGTGGGCGGACAAGTACGATATCGAGGTGGATATCGTGCAGGTGAACGACTACATCGAGTCCATTAACCAGTACACCGCCGGCCAGTTTGACGGTGTGGTAGCCACCAGCATGGATGGCCTGTCGATTCCGGCCGCCTCTGGTGTGGATACCACCGCGCTGATCGTGGGCGACTATTCGAATGGTAACGACGGCCTCGTATCCAAAGATGCCAAGACTATCGAAGAGCTGGAAGGCGAGACCGTGCACCTGGTTGAACTGTCCGTTTCCCACTACCTTCTGGTCCGTGCCCTGAACACCGTTGGTCTGGAAGAGCGGGATATCAGCGTGGTGAATATTTCCGACGCTGACCTCGTTTCAGCGTTCCAGACCGATGATGTTCGCCATGTGGCTACCTGGAACCCGCTGCTGGCGGAAGTGGAAGCCTACCCCGGTGCTAACAAACTGTTCGATTCCAGCCAGATTCCGGGGCACATCAAGGATCTGACCCTGGTGAACACGGAAACCCTGGCCGACAACCCGAAGCTGGGCAAGGCGCTTGTGGGTGCCTGGTACGAAACCATGAGCATTCTCGCCTCCGACAGTGAAGAAGGTCAGGAGGCGCGAGCATTTCTCGGTGAACTCTCTGGCACCGACCAGGCCGGTTATGAGGCTCAATTGGCCGGCATGAAGATGTTCTGGGAACCGCAGATGTCAGTGGATTTCATTAACAGCAATGAAGCCCTGGACGCCATGGACAGCGTTCGTCAGTTCTCTTTCGAGAAGGGGCTGCTTGGGCAGGGCGCCATGAGCCCGGACTTCGTGGGCATCGAATTCCCGGATGGGTCAATCATGGGTGACACCGGAAATGTGAAGCTTCGGTTTAACGAGAGCTACATGCAGATGGCGGCAGACGGGGAGATCTGAGTCTCTGATTGCTTGCCTTGATGGTTAGCCGAGGGCACGATGTTCGTGCCCTTTTTTGTGGGCTTCGGAGGTGGATTGGATTTATGCGTCGTACCAAGGAAGATGCCGAAAAAACCCGCCAGACCGTGCTGGAGGCCGCGCTCAAGTTGTTCAGCCGGGACGGTTACTCGCTGACGACTTTGAGCCGTATTGCCCAAGAAGCCGGTTGCAGCCGGGGGCCGATCTACTGGCATTTCGAGAACAAGGATGATCTCTACGAGGCCGTACTTGCCTACTCCCAGGAACCCCTGGAAGCCCTGGTTGCGGAGTGTTCAGGCATGCGGGAAACGCCCATTGAGGCCATGGACCATTTCATCGAGCGCTGGCTGGGCCTGCTAGCCAATGATCGTAAATATCGTCAGTCGTTCGAGATTCTGCTGAACAAGACCGAGCTGACCGATGCCATGAGTCGAACGCTGAAGCGGGAGCGGGCGCTGACCCGGTCGATTATTGCCATGTTCCGGGACCTGGTGGGCCTGGCCGCTGAGCGGGGTCTGATCAGTACGCAGGAAAATCCTGAGGATCTGGGGCTGCTGAGTTACACCTATCTGATGGGGATTACCCAGACCTGGCTGTTTGCGCCCAAGCTGTTTTCGTTGAAACAGGAGACTGCGTTTTTCCAGCGACAGCTCTGGGTGTTACTGGGCCGAGGCTGAGCGTTCTTGTTCGAGCAACTGCTGCTTTCGGTCGAGCCCCCACCGATAGCCGCCCAGGGAGCCGTCGCTTCGCAAGACACGGTGGCAGGGAATCAGCACGGCGATACGGTTTCGTCCGCAAGCCGAGGCCACAGCTCGAACGGCTTTGGGCTCACCCAGTCGCTTTGCCAGTTCCGTGTAGCTCACGATCTCGCCCTCGCGAACGCTTAACAGAAGTTTCCAGACCCTCGTCTGGAAAGCGGTGCCGCGGATATCCAGAGGTACATCCGGGCGAGGCGTGTTCTGGCTGAGGTGTTCGTCCAGAGCGGCAATCCAGGCATCCAGCTCCGGCGATGCCGTGGCGCCAGAAGGAACCAGTCGGGCCTTCGGAAACTCTCTCTGCAATCGATCCTGAAGCGCCGCTTCGTCATCCCCGAATTCGGCAAAACACACGCCCTGATCGGTGGCGGCCATCATCAACAGGCCGAGTGAGGTTTGCCGGCAGGCATGGGTAATGGTTTCACCTTCCCCACCCTTGCCATAGCGGGACGGCGGCATGCCGACGCGTCGGTCTGCTTTGCCATAGACGCGACTGACGGACCCGAATCCGGCGTCGTAAATGGCGTCGGTCACCGTTTGACCACGTTTAAGCGCCTGTTTGAATGCCTTCAGGCGTAACGCGTCCTGATAAGTCTTTGGCGAGACCCCGAAGGTTTTCTTGAACGCCCTTTGGACATGGGATGCCGAGAGCCCTGTGAACGCCGCCATGTCTTCGAGCGTCAGACGCTCATCCGGCCGGCTTTCTATAAACCGCGCCAGCTCGACCATTCTATCTGGCGCACTGGCAGACAGTTCCGGTTCGCGGTCCACCGCCGAGCGTTCATTGCGGGCCATGTGATGACTCCTTTATCTGCATCCGACCATTCGTTGAAAGGATGCGCGTTTGCTGCCGGTGCTGCCATCCGTTTCTTGCGGTGATCACACGTCATTAATCAAGCGATTGGATATGAGTCTGCAAGGCGCGGGGACTGCAAAGGGTGATCTGTCCGTAGCCCAAGGCGAGTAACCCCTGGCTTTCGAGGGCCTTGATACGACTGTGCACCCCTTGCCGGGTCATGCCCATCATGTTGGCCAGCTGCTCGCGTGTCAGTTTCAGAGCGACCGGTTCCACCGATGAGGTGCGCACGCCCTGGATTTCCGCCAGGAACAGCAAGCGCCGCCCAATCCGGGCGGTCACGCCTCGCAGGGCGTCGTCCTCAATAATCGACATGGCTGACCAGAGTCGCCGGCTGACAAGGTCCAGAGCAATCGGATAGCTCTCAGGATAGCTTGCCATGAGTTGCCGGAACCCTTCGCCAGGCAACTCGACGATGACAGCTTCCTCGTGGGCCGTCGCTCCATAAACTCTGGGCATACCCGGCGAGAACACGGTATCCCCGAACCAGGAGCCGGCATCAAAGATGATCAGCGTCGCCTCGCGGCCGGCTGCATTCACCGAGGTGATCCGCACGGTCCCACTGGCAATCACGCAGAGTGTTGACTGCATCGACCCCCGAGCATAAATGGGATCATCGGCGCCAAACCGTCGCGTTCTGGCCATGGCCGCCACTTCCCGAAAAGCCGTATCCGGGAAGCCCGCCAATAAAGGGCAGGAACGCATCACCGTTTCAACGTCTGGCACCGCCATCAACAATCTCCGAAAACTGGCAAGACAACGCCCCCAAATGTAAACCATTTGACAGTTTGTTGACCATAAATAGGCCTAGACTCGTAGCTGATCCATTCCAACAACAACCGGACACCCCAGAGGTCACCCGAATGTCTGAACCCTTATCGATTCCGTCCAAGAAAGAACAGGTGAGTGCTGAAGAATGGCAACTGCGCGTTGATCTTGCCGCCGCCTACCGCCTGATTGCCCTCTACGGTTGGGACGATCTGATCTTCACGCATATTTCCCTGCGGATTCCCGGTGACGAGCACCATTTCCTGATCAATCCTTACGGCATGATGTTCGAGGAAATCACAGCCTCCAGCCTGGTACGCATCGATCAGGAAGGTAACAAGGTCAACCCTGACGATTTCGACATCAACCCGGCCGGTTTCACTATCCACAGTGCCATCCATGCGATTCGGGAGGATGCCGCCTGCGTAATGCACACCCACACCACTGCCGGTGTAGCCGTGTCAGCTCAGAAGGAAGGCCTGCTGCCGTTGTCCCAGCAGAGCCTGTTCCCGCTCTCGGGTCTTGCCTACCACGACTACGAAGGCGTGGCTTTGAGGGAAGACGAGAAAGTGCGCCTGCAGGCAGATCTGGGCCACGCCCGTTTCATGATCCTGCGCAACCACGGCCTGCTGACCACCGGGCCCAGCGTAGCCGAAGCCTTCCTGGGCATGTACATCCTCCAGCGTGCCTGCGAAGTCCAGATCCAGGCCATGTCCGGGGGCCAGCCGCTGGTGCAGATTCCGGACAGCATTCTCAGTTCGATCCGTGAACAGGCCAAGCAGGTCACCAAGGGTATGGGCGGCAACCTCGCCTGGCCGGGACTGCTGCGGAAGCTGGATCGCATTGATCCCGGTTTCAGAGATTAATTTCGGAGGAAATACATCATGAGTGACGTCAATGCGCCCCAGGCGCAGTTCACCCATATGAAAGACGGCAAGGCGGAGGACTGGCAGACCATCGCAAAGTCATTCGGACAGTTTGCCAAAGGGCTTCCGGACAGGATTCTGGAGCACCTGAAACTGCTGGAGGGCGATTTTGGCGGTTTTCCGATCGACCGGCTTTCCCATTGCCTGCAGACGGCCACCCTGGCCTACCGGGATGGCAAGGATGACGAATACGTGGTCTGTGCCCTGCTGCACGACATCGGCGACACCTTGGGCACCTACAACCACGCCGATGTGGCAGCAGTATTGCTGGAACCCTTTGTCAGCGAAGCCAATCACTGGATGGTTAAACATCACGCCATCTTCCAGGGCTACTACTTCTTCCATTACCTCGGCATGGACCGGGACATGCGTAACGAGTATAGGGACCACCCCCACTTCGAGCGCACCATCGAATTTGTCAGCAAATACGATTCCCCGGCCTTTGATCCCGAGGGCGAGACCCTGCCCCTCGAGTTCTTCGAACCCATGGTGCGCAAGGTCTTTGCCCAGCCGGTAAAGTCGCTCTACAAGGATGCCGAAGCCGCCATGGAATAAGCGGCAGGCGGGCTATCAGAACATCTTCAGGTAACGGTCGACCTCCCAGGACGACACGTGGTTCTGATAGCTCTCCCACTCCCCTTTCTTGTATTCGATGAAGCTGTTGAACATGGCTTCACCGAAGACTTCTTTGGCCAGCGGATCGGCCTCAAAGGCCTCCACGGCCTCGCCCAGGTTCCGGGGCAGATACTCGATGCCCTGTTCGGCAATTTCGGCATCGCTGTAGTTGTACATGTTCTCGTGGTGGGGCGCGCCTGCATCCAGGCCATCCCGAATGCCTTCCAAGCCCGCGGCCAGGATCAGGGCGCTACCCAGGTAGGGGTTGCAGGCGATATCTGCGGCACGGCATTCGATGCGCCCGCCCATGCCGGGAATCCGGATCATATTGGTGCGGTTGTTGGAGCCGTAGCACATGAACACCGGTGCCCAGGTGGAGCCGGACATGCTGCCTTGGCGAACGAGCCGTTTGTAGCTGTTAACCGTCGGTGCAATCACCGCGCTGATGGCCGCGCCGTGTTTCAGCACACCTGCGGTGAAGTGATAGGCGATCTTGCTGATGCCGCAGTTGTGCAGATCGTCGCCCTTGGGCTCGAACAGGTTTTCGCCGGTTTTCAGATCCGCCAGCGACATGTTGTAGTGGGCGCCACTGCCGGTACGATCGGCAAAGGGCTTGGGCATGAAGCTGGCGAAAGCGCCATGTTTGCGGGCAATCTCGTTGGCCATCATCCGGAAGAACACCAGGCGGTCGGACATGGTCAGGGCGTCGGCATATTTGAAGTCGGTCTCGAACTGGCCGTTGGCGTCTTCGTGATCAAACGAGTACACATCCCAGCCCAGCTCGTTCATGGCATCCACCAGCTCATCCATGATGGGCAGATTGTCCATGAGCGTGCGGGGGTCGTAACAGGGCTTGCCCAGGTTGTCGCGATCACTCAGCGGGGCAAAGCCGCCATCCTCGGTATCCCGGAACAGGAAGAACTCGGTTTCAATACCGAGATTGAAGCGATACCCCATATCCGCCGCCGCACTCAGCTGACGCCGTAGAATATTCCGGGAACAGGCTTCGAAAGGCGCGCCGTTCAGGAACAGGTTTCCCGGGAACCAGGCCAGCTGGCGATTCCAGGGGCAGATGGCCAGCCCATCGGGATCCGGCATGGAGGCTACCTCGTCGTCGGAGATATCCTGGGGCACGCCATCCAGGGCGGCACCCGTGTAAAGCTCCGAGCCTTCCATCATTTGCCCCAGGTGAGCCACGGGCACGAACTTGCCTTTGGTCACACCGTGGATGTCCACGTAGCTGGCAATGGCGTATTTCACACCTGCCTCTGTGAGCTTCTCTTTCAGGGTCTGGGTGTTGGTCAATTCCGTCATCCTGTTTTTCTCCGGCCCGTCATGCGGGCAATCAGTTTGGGTTCTGGCACGTTTCTTTCTTTGTTTTTGCCATTCAACATACATGCCAGTGTGTATATATAAGAGCGAAGACGAGAGACTTCAGGCAACCAGTCAGCCTGAAAGAGAGGGGAAAATGGCGTCGAAGCAATGGCTTGTAGACGATTATGAAGCAGGCGACCTGCCTCTGACTTCCGGCGAAACGTTGTACTCCGCGAGATTGCGGTACCACCGCATCGGCGAGCTGAATGCACCAAAAGACAACCTGATTATGCTGCCCACGTACTACGGTGGTGCAGCCGCGGGTAATCACCCGTGGGTTGGAGGCAACAGCCCCCTGGATCCGGACCGTTACTGCATCGTGATTCCCGCTTTGTTAGGCGCAGGCGAATCATCCTCACCTTCGAACACTGCCGGAGCACAGGGCGGCCCGGGCTTTCCTGCCGTGTCCCTTTATGACAACGTGATGCTACAAAAGCGGTTGGTGGAGGACATCTTCGGAGACGCCCGGATCGCGCTGGTGATGGGCTGGTCCATGGGCGGGATGCAGGCGCTGCAGTGGGGCTGTTTGTTTCCGACGCAGGTGCGCGCGGTGCTGGCCACCTGCTGCACCGCACGGTGCTATCCCCACAACCGGGTATTTCTGAAGGGCGTAAAGGCGGCACTGACCTGTGACCACGCCTTCGAGAATGGCCGCTACCAGAGTCCGCCCGAACGCGGACTCCGGGCCTTCGGCCGGGTTTATGCGGGCTGGGCCTATTCCCAGGCGTTTTTCCGTCACGAGCTCTGGCGCGAACAGGGTTTTGGCTCTATTGAAGAGCTGCTTCGATTCTGGGAGCAGGATCATCTGGGCCAGGACGCCAATGATCTGCTCACCGTACTGAACACCTGGCAGAACGGCGATATCAGCGACAACCCCGTATTTGGCATGGATTACGAAGCGGCGCTCTCTGCCATTGCCATGCCTACCCGAATGATGCCCGGCACCACCGATCTCTACTTTACGGCGGAGGATGCGGCACGAGATGCAGGCCGTATGCCGGGCGCGGCGTTCGAACCCCTGCCTTCGGACTGGGGCCACGTTGCCGGTGGTGCCGGCAGGGAGGCTGCAAGCCACAATCGCATCCTCGCGGCCGCCCGGGCTTTGCTCTCGGGAAAGGCGTCATGATCGAGCACCCGAACCTATGCCGCACCAACCCGGTGCATATTTTTGCCGATGCCTTTGCCGGGATGACCCGTTTTCGCCCGCTATTCGGATCTGGCATGCCATCTGCACTGTTTCCGACTGACGGTTTTCAAAAACCCGATCCGTTCAAAGCACTGTTCACAACACCGCAGACAGAGCGACGGACAAAATGGGTGACTAGGGTTCCGGTCCGGGCAGTCAAGATTCCCGGATGGCTGGTCCGAGAGTTACCGACCTCTGGGGAGGTTACACGGCGGGACAAAAGCCCGGGAGACTGAATCGCAAGGGACGCTGTTACCCGCGATGACCTTGCCGTGTTGTGTAACCAGAGGAGACGATTCATGCGAATGATCAACCATCACCCCGGGCGTGTTTCCGCTACCCTGCTGGGCCTGCTGCCCTTTCTGTTGATCATGCTCATCTACAGCCTGGCCTCCCAGGAGCGCCTGGCAGACAACCCCAACGACAAACTCCTTCCAGGTCTGGAGCAGATGACCGCGGCCGTGGATCGCATGGCTTTTCAGGAGGACCGTCGCAGCGGCGACTACCTGATGTGGCAGGACACGAGCGCCAGTCTGGCGCGTCTTGGAATGGGCGTCGGTATCGCCGCCTCGCTGGCGCTGGTGGTCGGCATTCTCAATGGGGTGTTGCCACTGGTCAGGGCCAACCTGGCGCCACTGGTCTCCGCTCTCTCCATGGTGCCGCCGCTGGCCATATTACCCATACTCTTCATTGTGTTCGGGCTGGGCGAGCTTTCCAAGGTCATGCTGATCGTGATCGGCACCGCGCCCATCATGATGCGGGATGTGGCCCAGCGGGTCCGCGAACTTCCCGGCGAACAACTGATCAAGATTCAGACCCTGGGCGCGAATTCCTGGCAGGTAATCACCCGCATGGCTTTGCCCCAGGTACTGCCACGCCTGATCGACGCCGTGCGCCTGAGCCTTGGCCCCGCCTGGCTGTTTCTGATTGCCGCCGAGGCGATTGCCTCCACCGAAGGCCTCGGCTACCGGATCTTCCTGGTGCGGCGCTACCTGGCCATGGACGTGATCCTGCCCTATGTCATCTGGATCACCATTCTCGCCATTGTTATCGACCAGTGCCTGCGTCTGGCAAACCGCAGGCTGTTCCCCTGGTACAACGCAGGAGGCCACTGATGAGCTTTATTACTGTTAACAATCTCTGGAAGGAATACGGCGATCAGGTGATCCTGGAGAACCTGAATCTGAGCGTGAAACAGGGCGAGTTCTGCACCCTCGTGGGCGCCTCCGGTTGTGGCAAGTCCACGTTCCTGAAAATGCTTTTGGGCCAGGAAACCCAGACCCGCGGTGAACTGCTACTGGAGGGCGAGGCCTTCCCCGGCGAGCCGGACCGAAACCGGGGTATCGTATTCCAGCGCTACTCGGTGTTCCCCCACCTGACGGTGCGCCAGAACGTGCTAATGGGCCTGGAACTGGAACAGAAACCCTGGCTTGGCAAGCTGTTTGGCGGCGCCCGCAAGGTAGCCCTCGAGAAAGTGGACGCCATGCTGGAGTCGGTGGGCCTGAGCCCATCGGCCAACAAATGGCCCCACGAACTTTCCGGCGGCATGCAACAGCGCCTCGCCATTGCCCAGTCGCTGATCATGCGGCCACGGGTGCTCCTTCTGGACGAGCCTTTCGGCGCATTGGACCCGGGGATTCGCGGTGACATGCACGATCTTCTGTTGAAATTATGGCAGGAGACCGGCACCACCATCTTCATGGTGACCCACGATCTGAAGGAAGGGTTTTACCTGGGGACCCGACTGCTGGTGTTCGACAAGGTGCGGAACGACCCCCATGACCCACAGGCATTCGGTGCCACCATCACCTACGACTTGCCGATCGGGCAGACAGATCGAAAACTGTTCGAAGACATTCACCAGTCGGTCAGCGAGACAGCCCGTAATCAGACAGCATGAGGTTTCTCACTACCAAATAAAAAGGTCGCCCGAAGGCGACCTTTTTCACGTCTTTTCGGATCAGTTGCTGGCAACCCGATCCTTCGGCAGCTTGAAGGTCCAGACCATACCGCCCTGGTTAAAGTCCTTCACCACCTTGGCCACTTCGCCACCCCAGAGCGGAACCGCGCCGCCCCAGCCGGAAGCCACAGAGACGTACTGCTCGCCGTCCATGGTCCAGGTAACGGGCGTGCCCACCACACCGGAACCGGTGTTGAAGCGGTAGAGCTCTTCGCCCGTCTTGGCATCAAACGCCTTCAGGTGACCCTCTGGAGTACCGGTGAATACCAGGCCCCCGGCAGTGGTCATCACACCACCCCACAGCGGAGCTGTGTTCTCATAACGCCAGACTTCCTCGCCTGTTTTCGGGTCCATGGCCCGAAGTACACCGATGTATTCATCGTTGGCCGGCTTGATGGTAAAGCCTGCACCCAGGAAGGCCGCGCCTTTCTTGTAAGATACCGGCTCATTCCAGATGTCCATGGACCACTCATTCGAGGGCACATAGAACAGACCGGTTTGCTGGCTGAACGCCATCGGCATCCAGTTTTTGCCACCCAGGAAAGCCGGCTGAGCAAGAACGGTTTCACCTTTGCTGCCGTCCATGTCAGCAGGGTTGCCGGGACGCCCGCCTTCGGTATAGATCGGACGACCGGTCTCCGGATCGAGGCCCTCTGCCCAAGTGATCTTGTCAACGAACGGGAAGCCACGAATAAAGTCGCCGTTCTCGCGATTCAGAACGTAGAAGAACCCGTTACGGTCGGCAGTGGCCGCCGCTTTCACGGTCTTGCCGTTTTCTTCGTAGTCAAAGGAGATCAGCTCGTTGACACCGTCATAGTCCCAGCCATCGTTCGGGGTGGTCTGGAAGTGCCATTTGATGCTGCCATCGTCCGGGTCGATCGCCAGACGTGATGAGGAGAACAGGTTGTCGCCGGGGCGGAGGTGTGAATTCCACGGGGCCGGATTACCGGTACCGAAGAACAGGGAGTCAGTGTCCGCATCGTAGGTGCCGCCCAGCCAGGTCGCAGCGCCGCCGTTCTTCCACATTTCGCCGGGCCAGGTCACGCCAGCCTTGCCACCGGAAATGCCGTTCTCGATCTTTTTGCCATCCTTGTAGATGTAGCCCATGTGGCCTTCTACCGTCGGACGGGTCCAAACCAGATCCCCGGTGTTGGCGTCGTAGGCTTCAACCTTGCCAACAATGCCGAATTCACCCCCTGAAACGCCGGTGATGACCTTGCCCTTGATGACCATGGGTGCGGCGGTGATCGCATAACCGGCCTGGTAATCCGCCACTTTCTTGATCCACATCGGCTTGCCGGTGTCCTTGTTCAGGGCAACCAGTTTGGCGTCAAGGGTTCCGAAGATCACCTTGTCGCCGTAGATGGCAGCTCCCCGGTTTACCACGTCGCAGCAGGGCATGATGCCATCGGGCAGACGGGCATCGTACTGCCAGATTTCTTCGCCGGTTCTGGCATCAACGGCATAGATTCGGGAATAGGAAGCCGTCACATACATGACGCCGTCCTTGATCAGCGGCTGGGATTCCTGGCCGCGCATTTTTTCGCTTCCGAAGGAGAAAGCCCAGGCCGGCTGTAGGTACTGAACGTTGCTGGTGTTCAGGTCTTCCAGGATGCTGTAGCGCTGTCCCTGAGTACCCATGCCGTAGCTGACAATGTCTTCAGGGGTCTTGTGATCGTTGATGATGTCTTCGTCGGTTACCGCATGGGCCCCGCAGGAAACTGCCATGGCCAGGGCGCTGGCCGCGATGCGAATCCCGAACTTGTTGGTTCTCATGGTTGCGCTCTCCAAGTCTCTTGTTTTCAGTTTTCTTGAGTTCGTTTCAGGCCGAACCGGGAACTTTTCCCGCCTCTGATACGATTCTTCGCTTTGTGGAAAAAACCAACAATTGCTCGCCGGAACAGGTTTTCTCATCACTTGGTAGTACGACTACCCCGTACATTCCGGCCCGGGCGCACCGACTGCGTCCTCAGAGATCCCCTTCAGCCCTGGCGATAGCCTGCTCATCCAGGAATTCCCGGTAATAACCCGGCACGCTGTAACGGAGTTTCTGGGCGATCATGAGCTCGTTCATTTCGCCCGTTTTCACCAGCCTGTCGATGATGGCTTCAAGGGCATAGCCCAGCTGGCGATGGGTGTGTTTGATTGCCATGCCCACGTCCCATACCTGTTTGCCAATACCCGGAAACCCATTACCGGCGGTTTCAAATGCCCCGTTCTGGGGCTTCGCCAGTTCGTGATCGATCTCAGAGCGCATACCCATGACGGCACTTACCTCACCCTTGCGCATGGCCTCGAACGCGTCCGCCACATTGGTGTAATGGCGAACCTGCTCCCGCATGCGGCCCCCGAACGCGGAGGTCAGATAAAAATCAGGCAAGGTATCTATCTCGACGCCAATACGGTTGTATTGAAAAACCGCCACGGTTTCGACGGAATCGAGCTTTTCAGGGTTGTAGGCAATCTGCCAGGTTTCCTGCTGATACGGGCCGAACAGAACGACCTGTTCGTTGATGTACTCGCCGGTGGAATCCTGCATATAGGCGTAGGTCTTGTCGTAGGGCACCCGGAGCATCACATCGGCGAGCCTCTGCTTGGCCAGGTAATGGCCTTTCCAGACGTTGTTTCGCAAGTCGTCGCCGAGATTTTCGTCGGGGATGATCCAGTGCACCTTGAACTCAACACCCATTTCCTCGGCAATCCGTTGGCCGAGCTCGATGTCGATACCTCTCGGTTCACCATCCACCTGGTAGGAGTAGGGCGGAAAGTTCTCGTAGACGCCGACTTTCAGGTAACCGGAATCCAGGATGATGTCGTAGGTGCGTTCCGCAGGTCGGTTGAGAAGCTCGTTTCCGTCGTTAACTTCCTGGGCCAGAACAACCTGGGCGAACATCAGCAGGGCAAGCATTTGAGACAGTATTTTCATTGTTTTCTCCCAACGACGAAGGGCCGGCACAAAGCCGACCCGTATTCAGGCGTCTGTGACTCGATCCGGATTCATCACTCCGGCGCCGGCAGAGATTCCACATAAGTGCGGATCGCCCACATGGCGCTCTGATCCATGCTCTTTTTCCAGGAAGGCATGCCACGATCGGTACCGTTCATCACCCGCCCGATGTAATACTCGTCGTCCCACTCGGTGAGCTCGCGAAGATCCGGCGTCAGCCCCCCGGACATTGCCCGGATGCCATGGCAGGCAGCACAGTTGCCGGCATAGGCGCTCTCGCCGATTTTGACAGCCTGCGCATTGAACTCGTCAAACTCATTGCCCTCACGGAACGGATTTTCAATGCGCACGTCATCGCCCAGCTCTGGCAGATTGCCCGTATCCACTTCCTGTGGTGTGACGTTGCCGTGCGCCATCGCGAAGCCGGCCAGGCCAAACATGGCCGAAGCCACGATTGCTTTGAGTGAAAAGGACGTTGCCATTGGTATTACCTCTGTTTTTTGAATTCCCCGTGGTTGGCTATTGGATTTATCAGTTGCCAACTTGCTTACCTCAAGTCTAGGAATCCCCCTGCCCAATCCGAATGCCACTTTGGGGTTTTTGGTTTAGTTCCTTGGTAGTAGATTTTTCTTCTTCGAGAGGAAATCTCATCCTTTGGTACTGCCTGATTCCTACTTTCTGAATATTTCCGGGCTTCTCCCCCTTCCATAAGCTGGAAGTACAACAACAAAACGGAGAATCCCATGTCTTTTGTCACCCGGACAGCGGCCACCTCACTGATTGCCCTGGTAGCAGCCAGCCCGTTACAGGCGGAATCGCTGGAGGTGCGGATTGGCTATCTGCAATGGGTGCCCGACCAGGGCCCGGTTCTGTCCAACGTAATCCCCGAGCCGGGCGATGCTGGCCTTCGGGGAGCCGAACTGGCCATTAAAGACAACAGCACCACCGGCAGGTTTCTGGGCCAGAATTACTCACTTCAGAGTGACGTCGCCGATTCGGAAGAGTCGGCCATCGCAGCGTTTGATGCCATGCGCGAGAACGGTCTGGAGCTGTTTGTAGTAAATGCGCCGGCCTCCACTTTGAAAACCCTTACCGAGAAGGCCGGCGACAACACCCTGATCTTCAACGCCGGGGCCAAAGACGATGCCCTGCGCACCGGCCAGTGCCACGTCAATCTGCTGCACACCATGCCCAGTTATTCCATGCTCACCGATGCCCTTGGCCAGTGGCTGAACCAGCGGCGCTGGGATGAGGTTTTCCTGATTACCGGGCCCACTGAGGCCGATAAGGGTTGGGCCGATGCTTTCCGCCGTTCGGCCAAGCGCTTCGGTCTGGAGATTGTTGAGGACAAGCCCTGGACCTTTGACGCTGACCTGCGCCGCACCGCCTCGAAAGAGCTGCCGCTGTTCACCCAGGCCAGCGATTATGACGCGGTGGTGGTTGCCGATGTGCGGGGCGATTTTGGCGAGTATGTGCCGTTCAACACCTGGCTGCCGAGACCGGTGGTGGGTACCCAGGGCATGTCACCATTTACCTGGCACCGGGTGGTGGAGAGCTGGGGTGCTGCCCAGCTCCAGAATCGTTTCCGCGAGCTGGCCGGCAGGGACATGAACAGCGAGGACTACGCCGCCTGGACAGCCGTTCGTTCCATCGGTACCGCCATCACCGACCTGAACTCCGCCAGTCCCGCCGAGATCCGGAATTACCTTTTCAGCGACAAATTCCAACTGGCGGCATTCAAAGGCCGCAAACTGACCTTCCGCGACTGGAATGGCCAGCTGAGACAACCGATTCCGCTGGTTCATCCCCGGGGACTGGTGGCACGCGCGCCTTTTGAAGGCTTTCTCCATCCCAACAGCCAGATGGACACCCTCGGTTTCGACCGGCCGGAAAGTGAGTGCCGGATCAACGGCTAACCCGATGTCGCCTAACCGGTTACAACAAAAAGGAGTCACACCATGAAAACCCTGTTCAAACAGACCGCACTGGCCGCCATGATCGGCCTGTCGACACCGGCGCTGGCCAGCGTGGCCTATGTGTCCAACGAGAAGGACAACACCCTGTCGGTGATCGATACCGAAACCCGGGAGGTTATTGAAACCATTGATGTCGGCCAGCGCCCCCGGGGCATCCTGCTGTCGAAGGACTATACCAAGCTGTACATCTGTGCCAGTGACGACGACACCGTTCAGGTGCTGGATCTGGCCACCCGCAAGATCGTGGACACTCTGCCCTCGGGCGAGGATCCCGAGCAATTTGCGCTGCACCCGAACAACAAGCACCTGTACATCGCCAACGAGGACGACGCCATCGTGACCGTGGTGGATGTGCAGACCAAAGATGTACTGGCCCAGATCGATGTGGGCATCGAGCCCGAAGGGATGGCTGTGAGCCCGGATGGCAAGTGGGCGGTGAACACCTCGGAAACCACCAGCATGCTGCACTGGATCAATACCGAGACCTTCGAGATCGATAAGAACATTGTGGTGGGCCAGCGTCCACGCCATGTGGAGTTCAGCAAGGACAGCAAGATTGCCTGGGCCTCGGCTGAAATCGGCGGCACCGTACACATCATCGACGTGGACAACCTGGAGCAGATCCACGAGATGTCCTTCAAGGTGCCCGGCGTGAATCAGGACAGGGTCCAGCCAGTAGGCATTGAACTGACCTCCGATGGGAAATACGCCTTCGTGGCGCTCGGCCCCTCCAATCATGTTGCTGTCGTCGACGCGAAGACCTATGAAGTGCTGGACTACCTGTTGGTCGGTGCCCGGGTGTGGCAGCTCGACCTCGACAAAGACGAGAAGCATCTCTATACCACCAACGGCGTGTCCGGCGATGTATCCGTGATTGATGTAGAAAACCTGAAGGTCATCAAATCCATCAAGGTAGGCCGCTACCCCTGGGGTGTGGTCATCGATCCGACTTCATGACCATTGAAGCGAGCAACCTCAGCTTTCGTTACGGCGACAAGCCGGTGCTCCGGGAGGTCAGCTTTGTGCTGACCTCTGGCCGTTTTCATGCGCTGCTTGGGCCCAACGGCGCCGGCAAATCAACCCTGTTTGGTTTGCTCACCCGACTGCTGGCCCTGCAGCAGGGCGATATCCTGCTGGCCGGGCAATCCCTGAAAAAACAGCCGGCCGAGGCCATGCGTCAGATCGGCGTGGTGTTCCAGCAGAATGCCCTGGATCTTGACCTGACCGTGCGCCAGAACCTGCAATACCACGCGGCGTTGCATGGCCTGTCCCGTAAGGAAGCGAGGCTTCGGGGTGATCGGGAACTGGAACGCTTCAGCCTTGAGGACCGGGCCAACGACGCCGTCCGCCAGCTCAACGGCGGCCATCGTCGGCGGGTGGAAATAGCACGGGCTCTTCTTCACAACCCCTCACTTTTGTTGCTGGACGAGCCGACGGTGGGTCTGGATGTCGCCAGCCGCAAGGCACTCAACGAGTACGTGCGAACCCTGTGCGAAGAAGAGGGCCTGACCGTACTCTGGGCTACTCACCTGATCGAAGAAGTCCGTGCAGACGACCGGGTCCTGATCCTGCATCAGGGCCAGTTACTGGCCGACGGCAATGGCCAGGCCATCTGCGAGGCCGAAGGCACCCGGGATCTGGCCGAAACTTTCCATTCCCTGACCGGAGCCGGCTGATATGAAGGCAGCTCATTACTGGCACTGTTTCGTCGGCATACAAACACGTGAATGGCTGAGGTTCTGGCAGCAGCGAACCCGTTTCGCCAGCGCCCTGGTGCGGCCACTGCTCTGGCTGGTGGTATTCGCCGCCGGGTTCCGGGCGGTACTGGGCATTTCCATCATTCCGCCCTACGAGACCTACATCACCTACGAGACCTACATCGCCCCCGGCCTGTGCGGCATGATCATCCTGTTCAACAGCATGCAGGGCGCCCTGTCCATGGTCTACGACCGGGAACTGGGCAGCATGCGGGTGCTGCTGATGAGCCCCCTGCCCCGGCCTTTCCTGCTGGTCACCAAACTGCTGGCCATGGGTGTGGTGTCCATCGGCCAGGTGTATGTGTTCTTGTTACTGGCGCTGCTGGTGGATGTGGAGCCACCGCTATGGGGGTATCTGGCGGTGTTGCCGGCGCTGATTCTGACCAGTCTGATGCTGGGTGCTCTGGGCCTGCTGATCGCCACCTGGATCAAGCAGCTGGAGAACTTCGCCGGGGTGATGAACTTCGTCATCTTTCCGATGTTCTTCATGTCCTCAGCACTGTACCCGCTCTGGCGCATGAATGAGGCCAGTCCCTGGCTGTACTGGATCTGCCAGTTCAATCCGTTCACCCATGCGGTGGAGGCGATCCGGTTTTCACTGTACCTGGAGTGGAATCCGATGGCTTACGGGATTACTGCGACTGTCACCGTGGTTCTGGCTCTGCTTGCGACGGCAGGCTTCCGGCCTCAGCGTACCAAGATACTTGGCCCCCCCAAGCCGGCTTGATTTGGCGTCAGTGGGGAAAAGGTTCCACCTGTATTCCATGCAAGCCTCAAATCTTTGCAGGTCGGATTAGCAAAGCGTAATCCGACGACGCCCAAACATTTTTCAGATAACTTTTAGGAGCCGGCTAAATCCAGACTACGAAGCTTCCCAAGAAGCCCATCGACCAATCCCGGGTCTGCCAATGTATCATCCCACTGAAGACGCGCAGGCTTACCGTCAAGATACCAGAGGCGGTTCGCCAATATCTCTGCATCCCTGCCATCATGGGTTACACAGATCATCGCCATATCCGGATGCGAATCCAGAATCCCGGCTATCAACCCTTTGAGTTCACTCGCCATGACCGGATCCAGTGATGCAAACGGCTCGTCCAACATTAGCAAGCCCGGTTTCACGGCCAGGCAACGGGCCAGTGCCGCCCTTCTGGCCATACCCAGGGAGAGCTGGTCCGGCAGATACTGACCATAACCGGACAATCCCACCTGGCGTAACAAGCCCTCGGCCTCCTCTTCACTGGCGCCAACCAGCCTCAGATTCGCATCCAGACTGCGCCATGGCAGCAGGCGATGCTCCTGAAACAGGTAACCGACGCGAAGTTGGTCCCGCCCGATCACAGCTTCTTCCGGAACCGATTTATCGAGACCGGCAATGGCGTTCAGCAGCGTAGTCTTGCCGATTCCCGATGGGCCAAGAAGGCAGATGCGGTCGCCTCGTTCTATGGTTGCGAAAACCTCCCCGAGTACCGGCTGGCCGAAATCGCGGCCTGCGATTCTGAGCTCAAGCATGGGCGGCCTCCGGCTGGCGCCAGCGGCTGGACCGGCGTTCGAGAGGCTGCAGGATGGCCAGTTCGATCAGCTGGACGACGGCAATAAAGGCCAGGCTGTAGGCAAGAATGGCGGCCACGTCGAATACCTGAAACGCCATATGCAGCTGGAAGCCGACGCCGCTTGAGCGGCCCAGCAGTTCCACCACAAGGACGATCTTCCAGATCAGGGCAAGACCACCCCGGGTGGCAGCCATGAGATAGGGGAACAGCTGGGGTACCCAGACTTCACGCAATCGTTGCCACCGGGAGAACTCGTAGACGGTGGCCATTTCCTCGAGGCGGTAGTCGAGGCTGCGGGCGCCTTCGCGAACCGTCACCGCTACGTTGGGCACTTTATTGATCACTACCGCCATCACGGCAGCCACTTCCACCAGGCCGAACCAGACATACATGAGGATGATGGTGACCAGCGCCGGCAGGTTGAGTAACAACACCAGCAAAGGATCGAACAAGGCATTGGTGGTTTGTGAACGGCCCATCACAATGCCGATGGCGGTGCCGATAGCCATGGCGAGCGTGAACGCCACAATCACCCGTCCCAGGGTAGCGCCCAGATGGTGCCAGAGTTCGCCGGAGGCGGCCTCCCGAATCAGGGTATCCAGCACGCTCAGGGGCGTTGGCAGCAGGGGCGATTTCAAAAGCCAGGCAATCAGGGCCCAGAGCAGGACGAACGCGGGCAAAACTATCCAGTAGCTCCAGAGCGGCGGTCGTCCGGTGCGGGCTTTCACGGTTGGCTCCGGTAAAACAGATTGGCGGGCATCAGGTGCTCCGGATCGGCACCTGTAAATGTCATCAAACGCTGCAGATCTGCAATACGCTTGTCTGTTTGTGGAGCAGGCGTGCCGGCGACAAAGCCCTCTCGCAAGGCCGTGAAGACGCCATCTTCAGGATTACCCATCAGGGGACGCAAGCGTTGCCAGGGTGATTCACTGTCCGCCAGCTCGGCTTTGGCCTGTTGCAGGGAGGCTGCGAAACCATCAATCAAGGGGCCATGATCTTGCGCCCAACGTTCGGGAAACACATAACCAAGCACCGGCAGGTTGCGATCCAGGTCCAGCTCTGTAAGCAGATCGGCCATGCTGAATGCCGACCGCCAGCCGGCCTCACCTCTGAGCCGGGCCGCGAAATGCCAGTAGGTCACGATGATATCCACCTGCCCGCGTTTTAACGCCTGGCTCAACAGCGGCGGGGCAGCGAACTGGAGTTCGGTGGATTGCTCCAGGTCGATTCCCCGCCGCTGTGCGACCTTCGTGAGCAGTATCCAGCCCTTGCTATCCGGCCCGCCGGCAACGCCGATGCGTTTGCCCACAAGATCCGCTACGGAACGAATCGTTGAGTTGTCAGCGACGACGATATCGCCAATCTGGGAGGAGAAAGGGACGTACCGGTAGGGCGTGCCCGCCTGGAACCGGGACTGCGCCCACAGCAGGTCGGCCACAGCGCCGTTCACCGAGCCGCTGGTGACCGCCAGCCTGGAGGCCGGCAGGTTGGCCACCGGTTTCAGTTCCAGTCGGTAGCCATTCTCCCGGTCCAGTCCCCGGTGCAGGATATGATCGAGCTCCCAATGGGCGGTGCCGAACTGCAGCACGCTGATGGACAGCGCGGGCAACCCTGAGACTCCTTCACGGGCATGCACACCAACAGAAAGACTGATAACAAGACATATCAGTGCGGCCACGCCCTTTTTGATCAAGAGATCGGCAAGAGAGGCTTGGGACACAGGCGTTATTGTTGGTTGGAGGCTCATTGCTCCACGATACGAAGCCCGCAGCCCGGCAAGAATAGTACTTTGGTGCCTGTTTTTTGGTGCGATGGTCGCATTCAACCCGAGACCAAGATGGCGTGTAATGAAACCATCACAATAATAAACAGAGGATCGAAACCGCCATCGGTGATTCTCTGCACAGGAGGCCGCCATGCTGAACGAGCTCGAAGCCGCACTCTCTACCGAGAACTACCCTTCCGAAAACTGCCATCATGCGTCCGAAAACCGCTATCATGATTCCGAAGCCATCCCAGATACTGAAAACAAACAGGTAGACCCCTCCATGGAGCCGGCTTACAAGATTCTGATTGCCGACGACCACCCACTGTTCAGGGAAGCCATCAGCAGCGTTATCGCCTCTGGCTTTGAGGGCAGCGAGATCATCGAAACCGACGATCTGGACAGTGCCGTGGACATCACTCGCGAGAATGATGATCTGGACCTGATTCTGCTGGATTTGAACATGCCCGGCATGCATGGTCTGAACGGCCTGATCACTCTGCGCAATGAGGCCCCGACCATTCCTGTGGTGATTGTCTCTGCCGAGGAGGACAAACAGGTGGTACTGCAGGCCATTACTTACGGCGCCTGCGGCTTTATTACCAAGTCCTCGCCCCGGGCCCAGATGACCGAAGCGATCCAGCAGATCCTGAACGGCAATGTTTATCTGCCCTCGGACATCATCCGAACCGGCAAGGAAAGCAATACCCGCCGTAGTCGCAATGAAGACAATCCGATTTCACCGGAGCTGCTCAACTCCCTGACCCGCCGTCAGCTGCTGGTGCTGGAGCGCATGTCCAAGGGCGAATCCAACAAGCAGATTGCCTATAACCTGAACATCGCCGAAACCACGGTAAAGGCCCATGTGTCGGCGATCCTGCGCAAGCTCGGGGTTCACAACCGGGTACAGGCGATTCTGTCCGCCAGTGATGTGGATTTTAGTCAGTATTTGAAGCGGTAAGCAAAGCTCACCCTTGTTTGTCGGATTATCAGTCTGGCCTGGTTGTCGGATTACGCCTTTGGCTAATCCGACCTACATTGCTAAGCCGACCTACGTTTCGAGCAGAGTGTAGGTCGGGTTAGGCGCAGCCGTAACCCGACAGCCATCAGCAAGCTCAATTCCTCAGCAGATGACTCAGCGCACTGCGCAGCTTGAGAGGCTTCACCGGCTTGTTCATCAGCAGGTGCCCAAGCTCCCGGATATGCTGCTTGAGTTCGTTGGTGTAGTTGGCGGTAATCATCACCACCGGCGCCGGGCATCTCCGGCGGCCATTGATCTCCGCCACCACATCCACGCCGTTTTCATCGTTATCCAGATGGTAGTCCGCAAGGATCAGGTCCACCGCACTGCTGGCAGGATCCAGCTGGCGCTCCAGATCCTCCAGGGAAACGGCAGTAACCACTCGGCAATCCCAACCTTCCAGCAGGGTTTTCATGCCCTGACAGATGGACTCGTCGTTGTCGATCACCCAGATTCGGGCGCCGCCAAGACCGCTATCAAAAGACACGGCGCGGTTCTGATCGGGTGCTGGTTGCCTGGGCTTCAGCTTTCCAATGGGAACCCGAACGCTGAAAACGGACCCCCTACCCTCAATCGAATTCACCGTCACCTCGTGTCCGAGCATACGGGATATCTTGTCCACGATCGCCAGGCCAAGCCCCAGGCCTTTATCGGGTTGAGAGCCGGACGGACGGATGCGTTTGAATTCCTGGAAGATCTCGGTGAGTTTGTCTTCGGGAATACCGGGACCGGTATCCCACACCTGCAACAGAACATGGTCTCCCTGTCGACGGCAGCCCAGCAGAATCCGGCCGTTGCCGGTGTAACGGATGGCGTTGGTCAGGAAATTCCGGAGGATCCGCGCCAGCAACTGGGAATCCGACTCCACAATCGCGGAGCTGGCAACGAAATCCAGTTGCAGCCCCTCGGCCATGGCCATCTGCCGGAATTCCCGGGCGATGTTATTCAGCAGGTCCCGCAGATCAAAGGCGGTGACATCTGGCTTGATAACGCCCGCATCCAGCTTGGAAATATCTACCAGGGTGCCCAGCAGGTTTTCAACGTCATCCAGAGAGGTACTGACTGACCGAACCAGGCCTTCGGCCTTGGGTCCGAACGACTGTTCCAGCAGCGCACTGGTGAACAATCGTGCGGCATTCAAAGGCTGCAGTAAATCGTGGCTGACGGCCGCCAGGAACTTGGTTTTCGAGAGGTTGGCCCGCTCGGCCTCCAGCTTGGCATCCCGCAGCCGGGCTTCCACTGCCGCCCGTTCGGTGATTTCCTCACGCAACTGATTGTTCAGGCCGGTCAGGGCAGCGGTGCGTTCCTTTACCCGTCGCTCCAGATTGTCATAGGCCTGCTCGAGGGCCAGGGCCGTCTTGCGGCGATCGGTGATGTCACGGATCAGCACAAAGAAACCGATGATATCGCCCTGTTCGTCGAAGTTCGGAACGTAGGAGCGCAGCATATGGCGCACCTCACCCTGCTCCCCGGTCTCCTCGAATTCAAACGTGACGTTGTGGCCGTCCATGACATCGAGAATCTGGGGGAGTAGCCGCTGGTAAAACTCCGGCGAATGCACTTCATTGAGACGTTTACCGAGCGGGGACTGGCCTTTGCGCCCGTACCAGGACTCGTAGACCTTGTTGCAAAACTGGATGGTCATGTCGGCCCCGATGTAGGCAATCAGCGCCGGGACGTGGTCGGTCACTACCCGAATCCAGCGCTCGCTCTCTTCCAGCGCTTTGATCCGCCGGGCCATTTCGCTGTTCTTCACATCGGTGATGTCGGAGTATAGCACGACCAGCCCGCCTTCCCGGGTCGGCCTCTCAGTGACCTGGACCCAGCGCCCGTTGGCCAGCAAAAACACCACGCCTTCCGAGTCCGGATGGCTGTGTTCCTCCAGGACCAGACCGCAGGCCACCGCCTGCCGCTTCACCTCTGAAATCCGGGTACCCTGGCCCGGCGCGTCAACACCGGCATGGCGCCAGTAGCTCCGGAACCGGCTGTTGCTCTGGATCAGGCAATGCTGGTTATCAAAAAGCACGAAGCCGTCAGCAATGCTCTCGATGGCATCATTCAGCCTCTGGCGGGTTGTTTCTGCTTCTTCGCGGGCGCGGTTCAGGGCCTTGTTACTGCCCTTGAGCTGCTCCATGGCCTGGTTCAGCGCCTCGGTCCGCTCCCGGACCTGTTCGGCAAGCACCACCGAGTGCTCGAAGGCGGCGTATGGCTCCGGCTTGTGGGCAGAGCCGGATTCCACCCGGACAATCAGGGCATCTCGAATCCGCCGCAGGCGCTCGTTCTCCGCCTCAAGTTCGGAAATCCGGAGGTCCCGCTCGTCTTCAACAGGTGCTTCAATCTTGTCCGGAACGGACATCAGGCTGGCCAATGACCACCCCCGTAAACGTCTGGTTGATGTGCATACCGTCGAACTGCTCGCCGTATGTGTTAAAGCCAATCACCTTGTGATGACGCAGGAATTCCGAAACCGCTTCAACTTCCCCGGTCAGTTCTGCCTCCAGCCGACGCAGAAAACAATCGCAGCCGATGGTCACCAAAGGCGGTCCCACAACCCGTTCTGCCGCTTCTATCTGGGTACGAACGCTGTCCAGCAGGGACTCCGGCTCCATGGCCGTCATCACGATCCCGGTTTCCACCGCGCAGTAGAAGGTCAGGCTCTTGTCCGGGTTCACCCGCTGCACCGAGCGGACAAAATAGTGGCCGCCGATTTTCACCCCCATGGGCCGCAGCGCGAAGACCTTGCGATCCAGAGCATCGACATCCACACCGACAGCACGGGCGTACGCATCGGCCGCCGGCTCCGCATTAAGCTCGAACACCGTGCGGCTTTCCGCGCAGGCGTCGGTCACCACCAGCTTTTCACTACGCTCGACCATGTGGTGCGTGGAGAACACCCGGAAATCCAGGGGCGTGTTCACCAGCAATACTGTGGCGGCCCCGGTGTGAAACTGGCCGTCGAAAAATACGTGGGTGTTGGCCAGACGCTCATCGTCGCCGGCGGAGCCACCAAACTGGGGAATGGTACCGAGGGCCGAGTTGAGCGTTGCCAGCACAAGCTCTTCACGGCTCGACAGTCCATCCAGAAGCGTGATGGCAAAGGTGTTGCCCTTGACTGGCGCCAGCCTGGCGTCCCGACAGGTGGAAAGCAGGCCGTCGATGACCCCCTGGGCGTCCTGCAAGGTGAATCGATCCAATTCCCGGATCAGCGCACAGTCGATGGCAAAATAGCGTTGATCGAACCCGATGGCGGTGATGCATCCGCGACCGTAACCCTCGGGCGTGATCTCCCCGGCAGACGTACAGCCGCAGACGCGCACGCCCTCGAAACTGTGCTCAAGGGCACTACCGAGTCGCCTCAGATCGTATTCCGCGGAACAGAAAAACAGCACACAGCCGAGATGCTCGTGGCTGAGCTGGCTGGCGAGATTGGTGGCGGCCAACATCGGATCGCGAACGCTGGAGCTCGCTACCCGGACCGCAGGCAGGGTCGTCGCTGGCTTCATAAACGCGGTTCCCGAAAACGGATGACTTTTCACCGATTCTACGGCATCCGTAAACGCAGCCAATGCGACTTCAGTGCTTTTAATAGGCGCGCCGAAATGATCGTAAGCCATTGATTAAACTGCCTCCTGAATCAATGCCTGGCGGCGCTGCCGGTTCCCATTCAGGCAAACCGGCACTTTAGTCTTAGACAAACCAGCGCGGCGAGAGGCCTCCTGCCACCCGCAACGCCAGGTAGGGCTTAGAACATCACGATGGCGCCAAGGGCGATGGTGTCCGCCTCAGTGGTGGTTGCACCGGTGGTGCGGTTGTTGTCTTCGTACATGTTGTACTCGGCAACCAGCTTGAAGTTGCTGTTTACATCATGGAAGAACCCGAGCGTTGTGCTCTCGGTTTCCAGATTCAGGATTTCAGCGTCCGTCTCGCCGTAGGAAAGCACAACGCGATTGGCGCCGAAGGCATAGGAGCCCTGAATCAGGAAGCCGTCGGCGTCATCTTCGGTAACCGCACCGTTGCCAATCAGAACCGGGTTGTCACCCTTGGAGGTAAAACCGGAAGCTGCCAGGGTCAGTCCTGCGACCGACGCCTTGATGCCGTATCCAAGGCCTGTACTGTCGACGGTCGTACTACCATTTTCGGCAGACTGATAGCGGCCGTTCACCCAGCCGGTCAGGGCCACGTCGTTCAGGTTGGCGTTGTAGGTTACCTCGGACTCGAAGCGGGGCGCGGCGTTTTCATCGTTGGCGCCGGTCACCGTATCGGCGGGGTCCAGCACACCGGCCGCCACTTTGAGGCCGCTCATGTCCGGCGAGCGGTAGGTGATCTGGGCAGAGGGTGTCGGGTACGGATAGCCTGCACGGATATTGCCGAAGGAAACGCCACCGGCAACGCCCGGGGAACCGAATCCCATCAGGATTTCGTCGAGGAAAATGTTGGAGCGGGCATACAGGCCGAAGTCCTTACCGATCAGCAACTGACCAAAATTGCCGTCTACCGTGGCATAGAACTGACGCACGTCGATGGCGGTGTCTGTGGGTGTATCGAGGCTGTCATTGATGGTGGTCCAGAACGAAGAACGTCCGCCCAGGGTCAGATCACCCATCTCCTTGCTGAAATTGAAGCCGATGGTATTAGGCAGGAAGCCCATCTTGATGCGGGAATCCCGAACGTCGTTCTGCTTGTCGTCGCGGTTTACGTAGAATGCGTTGAAGTAGCCATCCACGGAAAAGCTGGTGCCGTCCTCGTTATACAGCTCGACAGCGGCGTTGGCCCCTGTGCTCGCTCCCATGGCCGCTGCCATGGCAATCGCTAACCCTGACTTTCTGACGTTATTGTTTTTCATAGTTCCCCCGGTTGTTTTTGGAAATCTGGGATCGGAGATCCGGGTTATCCGGACTCTCCAGGCGCGGTCTGTCGCCTGAATTCCATGGTCGGTGATGCGAGGGAGGGGGAAAATGCTTCCAGGGAGCAGGTTTTCTGCTCACTTGGGAGGCACTTGAAATGAAACTTTGGGAGTACGACCCGGCGGGTCAATCGCCAGGGAACTGGGCCAGTTCCTGCAGGCAGTCGTTGAGAAAGTCTTCGGGATCGGCCATTACGGCCTCATCAGCAACGACGCCAAACTGCACCTGGCCGGCGTAGCTGACAATGCTGATACCCAGCCCGATATCTCCGGCCTGTGGCACCCAGAACATCTGCTCGGTAATCCGGCAACCGGCAATGTAGCGAGCCTCCGGGGTACCGGGCACATTGGATACCACGGCACTGGCCTTGCGATAGAACACATCGGCCAGCGGTTCCCGCCAGGGCTCCGGAACGACCGTGGCACTGGCCGCCAGCCCCCAGGCAATACCGGGCTGCCAGCTTTTCTTCAGGCGGCGGGTTTCATGTTTGATACGGTAAAGCCGCTCCAGGGGACTTTCGCCATCCACCGGCAGGGGAACAAACACGGTTCCAAAATAATTGCCCAAGGCACCAGGTGCCGGCTTCAGTTCCTCGGGCAGACGGCTGCGGATATCCACCGGCACGGCCGCGTGCAGAACGGCTTGGTCCAGGTCTTCACCGTCGATTCCAAGGCGGGTCCGGACCGCCGCCGCCACACAGCTCAGCAACACATCATTGATCGTTACGTTGGTGACTCGGGCGATATTACTGAAACGCTCCAGGGGCACCGGCCCGGACCAGCGACAACGCCGGCGCCCCAGCAGCGGCTGCCTGAGATCCGTCGCGGTGTCTTCCGGTTCCACCAGGAATTCCGAGAATTCATTGACCAGTTTCAGGCTTTTCTGGGCGACCCGCTCCAGCAGGCGCCCGGCATCCTGCCACTGGTTGCCATCGGCTTCCTTCTCTCCGGCAACTCCATGGGCTTCATCTACGGACTCTCCGGAGGCCATCAACTGTCCGAGCCAGACCTTTGCCGCAGCAGTCCAGAGTGACAGCTCCGCGGTTTCCGGGGCGCCGTAGATGGCAGGATGCTGCTGGGGAGAGGCTGGGCAGAGGCGATCAAAAATGCCTAACAAGGACAGACCATCGGCGTAACAGTGGTGAATGCGCAGCAGCAATACCGCCCCGCCCTCGGCATTGGGCGCCAGCCAGAATTTCCAGCGCGGGCGATACATGGGCAGAGGCTGGTTCAGCCGCACCGACACCCATTCCTGCAGACTCTCGGGAGTGAACCTGTCTACGACCACGTCAAGGTGGTGGCGGACATCAAACATCGGATCCTGCTCCCACCACCAGGCAGGCGAACGCTTGACCGGCATGTACCGGAAACGCTCCCAGGCCATCCAGTAAACCCGGAGGAATTCCCGGAAGCGTGGCGCGGTGAGGCCATCAACCCGCAGCATCACGGTGATGGTCATCGGGTTTTCCGGGCGCTCCAGGGCCAGCCAGGCCGAATCCGCGGGTAGCAAGAGATGCGATTGTTCGTGACTCAAACCCGAACGTCCCTGGAGAAGTAATGAAAAAAGGGAGCCTGTGGTTCACTGCGGAATGGGAGGCGCCCTAAGTAAAAACCGAACGCCGCATTGTGCCAGACATGCTCCCCAGGCTCCATATGCGGCACCAGCGCACGCTGTTACAAAAAATTACACGTGAGTAACTGTTCAGTCCTATACTGGTTATAAGCCTTGATGCAATGGTTATTACACGCTGCCGATCCGTGATCGATTGGCCCTGAGGCACCGAAAAATCGGTACCCAGAGCCAGTAACATAGCGAGATGATCGGGGTACAAAAGGCTTACCAGCACAACCGAACTCCAATAACAGGCCATTGCCGTGCTGGGTGGGAGAGCAGTTATGAAAGCGAGCCATGTTCGCAAGCTGATAAAACCGATTGAGAGCGCCTACTCGGAAATGTTCTCCGGGCGGGTGTATCGTGTTGGCAAGGGCGCTGTTTCCGTTCGCAACCACAGCGGCAAGGCCGAGCAGACCGTTGTCGGGGTGCACGGCTTTCTGGAAAACCACTGCTACTTTACCCAGGCCTACGAAGCGCCCACCACCGAACTGATCCTGCTCACCTGCAGCAATTATCACATCCCGGTGAACGGCGTTACGCCGGAGACCCCGGACTGGGAAGTGCCGATCAAGCATCTGGAAGGCACCATCGAATACGATGCCTGCATTCTCAACCAGGCGCTTTCCAGTCTGCCCACTACTGAAAACATAAGAGTACATGGCCACTCCCGTGGCGGGGCTGTGATCCTGGAGGCCATCAAGCAATGGCCAGAGCTTTATGACGACGTGGAAGTGGTACTGGAAGCGCCCGTACTCCCCGACGGCAGGCTTTCGGCGCTGGTGACCACCATTCTCGAACCGGTAAGCCACGGCATGTGGCCCTGGCTGATAAGGCTGATCAACAGCGCTCCGTCTTCGGCCTACGGCCAGACCTTCTTTGGCAAGATGAACCCGCGCAAGAAACAACTGCTAAGCAAACTGTTTTCCGCCACCAAGGATCATCTGACCATTGTTCGTAACATCGAGAACATCATGGACTGGATGGCGCGGACAGATAGCAGCGTCTACAGCCATGTGCGCCACGGCACCTTCCTGATCCCGGCGGTGGACCGTATTCTGGATCGATCATCCATGCTGGCCAGTGCCCGCCAGAGCCCGACCACCATGAGAATCGTGGAAACCGAGGCCCCAAGCCACTTCATTACCCTCGACAGCAAGGAATGGGTCCCGGGGTTCGAAACGCTTCCGGCTGCCGCGCAGGGCTGACGCCCGGGCAATGCCCTACTGCAAGACCAATGCAGCTCCGCTAAACTACGCTCTTTTCCTCAGGTTTAGTGGAGCCATAGCCAATGTACCGTGAGCGCCTCGTCGCTACCGAAGCCCACTCTGAAAGCGCTCGCCGGCTGCAGCAACTGCTTCTGAACTACCATGATTTCCGGCGCCTGAAAGCCGAGCATCCGCTGATGGAGCACGCCATCCATGTGGCCGACTGGCAGGCGGAGCGGCTGAAATCGACCCATGGGGACCTATACCGTCATCCCGGCTACCACCACGGCCTGGAGTTTCTGCTGACCGACCTTTACGCCCCGGCCGGAATGACCCGACGGGACGACAATATTGATCGAGTATTCCCCAAGATGGTGAAGTGGCTGCCGGAAAACCTGCTGGACACGTTCGCCGGCCTGGTGGAGCTGAACCTGACCACCCAGCAACTGGACCTCGAGCTTGCCGAACTTTTCCACCAGCAGGGCGTGTCCGCCCAGTCAATCACCACCGAAGACTATTGTGCCGCCTACCGGAAAAGCCGGCGGCTGGAGCAGAGGGAGAAACAGATTACCCTGGTAGCAGACGTCGGCCAGCAGCTTGATCGCTATGTCCGCAACCGAACCCTTGGCTGGCTGTTGTCGATGACCCGGGGGCCGGCAGAGATGGCCGACCTGACGGATCTGCACAGCTTCCTGCATCGGGGCTATTCCGCCTTCCGGAAGATGGACGATGTGGAGTTACTGATTGACCGGCTGGTTTCCCGGGAGCAGCGGGTGATGCGCAATATCCTCGACCATCACCCGGCCCCGTTCAGCCTGCCGGAAACCCTCTGAGCTGAAGGTAGGCCGCCGGTTCAGGCCTTGATGATCTGGTCCAGCTGGGAGTGGATTTCCTGCTCGATCCGGGATTTGAAGGGCCGCAGCATCATGCCCAGCTCCAGGTGAATGTGCAGGTCTGTCGGGGTAATGTTCAGGTGCCCCCTGACGCCGCTGCGCTTGAATTTCAGATGATCGCCTTCCCACTGGTAATTCACGTCGAACTGGCTGGACAGATCCTGGGCCAGGGTTTCGGCAGCCTGCCTTGCGTGCTCTTTATCCAGGGTATGCGGGCGGTGTACATCAATAACGGACATGAAACAGTTTTCTCTCGATTTGGTTAGATTTACAGTTTAGGGCGGTATTTAACTCACCGCCACCCTTGTAGCAACCCCGTCAGCGGTTAGAATACGGGGTTCAGATTCTGACAGGACATCTCCCATGAGCGAGCAGCAAACGCCAGCCAGCCAGGCCGCAAACAACAACGGCCAGGACGACGTCACCCACTTTGGCTTCCGCAATGTGCCGAAAAGCCAGAAGGCGAGCCAGGTGGCCGAGGTATTCCACAGCGTGGCCGGCAAATACGACCTCATGAACGATCTGATGTCCATGGGGATCCACCGGCTCTGGAAACGCTTCACCATTGAGCTTTCCGGCGTGCGGCCTGGCCACCAGGTACTGGATATTGCCGGCGGCACTGGCGACCTCACCATGAAGTTTTCAGACCTTGTGGGTCCATCCGGCAAGGTGGTGCTGGCCGACATCAATGCCTCCATGCTGCAGGTGGGCCGCAGCCGGCTGACGGATCGCGGCTATGCCGGCAATATTGAGTACGTACAGGCGGACGCCGAGCACCTGCCGTTTCCGGACAACAACTTCAACGCGGTATCCATCGCCTTCGGTCTGCGCAATGTCACCGATAAAGACCAGGCCCTGCGCGACATGACCCGGGTTCTGAAACCCGGTGGCAAGCTGATGATCCTGGAATTCTCAAAGCCGACCAATCCCCTGCTGAGCAAGGCCTATGACACCTATTCATTTTCCGCTCTGCCAATAATGGGTCAGCTTATTGCCGGCGACAGTGAAAGCTACAAGTACCTGGCCGAATCCATCCGCATGCATCCTGACCAGGACACCCTGAAGGGCATGATGGAGAACGCCGGCCTGGCGAACTGCAAGTACTACAACATGACCGGGGGTATCGTCGCCCTGCACGTGGGAATCAAGCCCTGATGTTTCCCGGCCCCACCCTGCTTTCCGCTGTCTCCGCCATCCTGGAAAGTGCCCTGAATCGGGCGCTGGAATTGGACCCGGCGGGGCATAGTGCCTTGATGGAAGCGTTGGCGGGCCCGGTCCAGTTCAATATCACCGACCCGCTTGCCCTGACCTACACCCTGGACCGGGCCGGAAACCGCGTCCGGGTTGGCAGTCAGCCGGTCGACCAGCCCGCTCTGGAGATTACGGGCAAACCCATCGCCTTTGCGGCGCTGGCCACCGGTGATGACCGGGTCTTCGGCGATGGTCGCCTCGACGTGGCCGGCGACACGGCCCTGGCCCACCAGCTGCAGCGAGCCCTGAACCAGCTTGAGCCGGACTGGGAAGCCGCCATGGCCAGGCACATTGGTGATCTGCCGGCACATTTTCTGGGGCAGCGCATTCGCGGCGCTATCCGGTGGAGCCGGCAGGCCTTTCAGTCCCTGAATGCCAATATCGAAGAGTATGTGCACGAAGAGAGCCGTGCCCTGCCCGGGCGACGTGAGCTGGAAGCCACGTTCGAGGACATCGACGAATTGAGCCTGCGAACCGAAAGACTGGAGGCCCGGCTGAATCTGGTTGAAAACCACGGCAAGACTGACGAATCGGAGAACCTGTGACCCGCCTGCAACGCCTGTTCCGAATTGCCTGGGTATTCTGCCGCTATCGGCTGGACACGTTCCTGCCAATCGCAGAACTGCCAGCGCCCCTGAAGGTGTTTTTCCTGCTGGCTCCCTGGCACCTGTTCCCCAAACCCAAGCTCGACCGGGGTGATCGCCTGCGGCTGGCACTGGAAGAGTTGGGGCCGGTATTCGTGAAGTTCGGCCAGATACTCTCTACCCGACGGGATCTGCTGCCGGACGACATGGCCGAATCCCTGAAAAACCTTCAGGACAGAGTGCCGCCCTTCCCCAGCGATGAAGCCCGGGGCATTATCGAAACCTCCCTCGGCGCGCCGGTTTCGGACCTGTTTGCCGAGTTCAGCCCGGACCCGCTGGCCTCCGCGTCGGTTGCTCAGGTACACGCGGCTACTCTGCTCAACGGCCAGAGGGTGGTGGTGAAAGTACTCCGCCCGGGCATCGAAAAGGTGATCCGCCAGGACCTGGCCCTGATGTACCTGATGGCCGGTCTGCTGGAAAAATACTGGTCCGAGGGCAAACGCCTGCACCCGGTGGAGGTGGTTGCCGACTACGATTCCACCATTCACGATGAGCTGGACCTTCAGCGCGAGGCCGCCAGCGCCAGTCAGCTGCGCCGGAATTTCGAAAACTCCTCCCTGATCTACATTCCCTTTATCGACTGGGACTACACACGTAAATCCGTCCTGGTGATGGAGCGGATTCACGGCATCCCCATTGCCGATACCGCCGCTTTAAAAGCCGCCGGTGTCGACATGAAGGTGCTGGCCGAGAAAGGCGTGGAGATTTTCTTTACCCAGGTGTTCCGGGACAGCTTCTTCCATGCAGACATGCACCCCGGCAACATTTTCGTGGATACTTCCAATCCTGCCGATCCCCGATATATCGCCATTGATTTTGGCATTGTCGGCACCCTGGCGCCGGATGACCAGAGCTACCTTGCCCGCAACCTGCTCGCCTTTTTCCGCCGGGATTATCGGCAGGTTGCGCAGCTGCACATTCAGTCCGGCTGGGTACCACCCGATACGCCAGTGAACCAGTTTGAGGCGGCCATACGTACTGTTTGCGAGCCAATTTTCGAGAAGCCTTTGAAGGATATCTCTTTCGGCCATTTCCTGTTACGCCTGTTCCAGACGGCGAGGCGATTCAACATGGAAGTGCAGCCCCAGCTTGTTCTGTTGCAGAAAACCCTGCTTAACGTGGAAGGCCTGGGTCGCCAGCTTTATCCGGATCTGGATCTGTGGAGTACCGCGCAACCCTACCTTGAAACCTGGATGCGCAAGCGCATTGGCCCCTCGGGGCTGATCAAGTCGCTGCAGTCCCACCTCCCGTCCTGGCTGGAACAGTCGCCGGAGATGCCTCAGCTGGTGCACGACGCCCTTCTGCAACTGCGGCAGGCTGGGCCCACCGAACCCCAGAACCGGGCTACACTGGAGTTGCTCCGTGAGCAGCAGGTTCGTACCGAGCGACGCTGGCGACGGGCCACACTGGCGGTGCTGCTGATCGTCGGCGGCTTTCTGGGCACCCAGCCTGAGGGCCAGGAGTGGATTGAGAGCGTGCCGACCTGGAGCTGGGCCCTGTTTGCCCTTGCCGGTGGACTGATGCTCCGGGGCAGCCGATAACCGATAAAGATTTCAGGATTCACAAAAATGCAAAATAGCTCGGATAACGTCGAGAGCCCTGACTGGCTGGATGCCATTCGCTGGACAGAAGACGGCCTGGTGCCGGCCATCGCCCAGGATGCCGAAACCGGCGACATTCTGATGATGGCCTGGATGAACCGCGAATCGCTCCGGCTGAGCGCCGAAGAGGGTCACGCCGTATACTGGTCCCGCTCCCGGGGCAAACTCTGGCGCAAGGGGGAATCCTCTGGTCACGAGCAGTTAATCCGGGATATTCGACTGGACTGCGACGAGGACGTCATCCTGCTGAAAGTGGAACAAAAAGGCGGCATCGCCTGCCATACTGGCAGACGCAGCTGTTTCTACCGGACCTTGAAGGACGGTCAGTGGGTCAGTGTTGACCCGGTGATCAAGGACCCCGGCACTATCTACAGCGGCAATTGACGCTAAGGCAGCAACTGAGGAGCACGGACAGTGAGCGAAGTACTGGAAAACCTGGCAAGGGTTCTGGAAGCCCGGAAAGAAGCAGATCCGGAAACCTCCTACGTAGCCAGTCTCCATGCCAAGGGTCTGAACAAGATCCTGGAAAAAGTAGGGGAAGAGTGCACGGAAACCCTGCTGGCCGCCAAGGACGCAGAACATTCCGGTGAAACCCGGGACGTGGTTTATGAAACGGCTGACCTGTGGTTTCACAGCATGGTGATGCTGTCGAGCATGGGCCTTGGCCCGAAAGACATCCTGGACGAACTGGCCAGCCGGTTTGACCTGTCAGGCCTGGAAGAAAAAGCGTCGCGGAACAAGTGAGCGGTAATACCTCCAAAGGGGTTTCCGCAAAACCGTTCTGGTAACGTACAATGGTATATACAAGAAACATTAAAACGAGGACCCCGTAATGGGTATCAGCATCTGGCAATTACTTATCGTACTCGGCATTGTCATTCTGTTGTTCGGAACCAAGAAACTGCGCAATATCGGCAGCGATCTTGGTGGTGCCATTCGCGGCTTCAAGAAGTCCATGAGCGATGAGGACTCCAAGGCCGAGAACCAGGAATCCCTGGAAGGCAAGGACGAGGAGCAGCCTCAGCAACAGGCTGCCGCCGAAGACAAGCCCCGGGACAAGTCCCACAGCTGAGATCAGGCTGAATGTTCGATATCGGCTTTCTTGAGCTGCTGATCTGCGGCGTCATCGCGCTGTTGGTGCTCGGCCCCGAGCGCCTGCCTGCGGCCGCCCGTGCGGCTGGTCGCTGGGTAGGTGGGGTACGGCGTATGGTCGGCCAGTTCACCTCGGAGCTGGACCGGGAACTGAAAGCCGGCGAACTCCGGGACGAGCTTCGCAAGGCAGGAGATGTTGGCCTGGACGACGTGCAGAAAACCGTGCGCGGCGCTCTGGACGAGGCCAAGAAGTATGAGCACATGATCCTGCCCGAAAACGAGACCCAGAAGCCAAGGCCAGCACCCGCGACACGACGGGTGTCCAGCCAATCGAAAGCTTCCGAGGCTCCGGCACAGGATCACGCTGATGCCAGTGACTCCTCGCAGAGTCCTGATGCGGGTTCAGCCGGAAAAGAACAACCCGAAAGCGAAACCCCGCAAAGTCCGCCGGATAATCGTTCATGAATGCAAAACCCGACGGCAACCAGCTGCCTCCGGAACAGCAGGAAATGCCACTGATCGAGCACCTGCTCGAACTGCGTAATCGCCTTCTGAAAATGGTCCTTGCGGTGCTGATATGCTTCGCTGCCATTTATCCATTTGCCAACGAGCTGTACCTGTGGCTGTCTGAGCCCATCCGCTCCCTGTTGCCCGTTGGCCAGACCATGATCGCAACGGATGTTACTTCGCCGTTCTTCGCGCCTCTGAAGTTGGCCCTGGTCCTGGCCGTGTTCGCCGCGATCCCGATCATCCTCTACCAGCTCTGGAGCTTTATTGCGCCAGGCCTCTACGCCCACGAAAAACGACTGGCCTTCCCGCTGCTGTTTACCTCGGTCATTCTGTTCTATGCGGGTGCCGCATTCGCCTATTACGTGGTTTTCCCGCTGGTGTTCGGCTTCTTTACCGCGATAGGGCCGGAAGGCATCGTCGAATTGCCGGACATCACCAGCTACCTCAATTTCGTGCTAAAGATGTTCTTCGCCTTCGGTGTCGCCTTCGAAATTCCGATCGCTACCGTACTGCTGATCCTGACCGGCGCCACCACGCCCGCTGACCTCGCAGCCAAGCGACCCTACGTGGTTGTGGGCTGTTTTATCATCGGCATGATGCTGACTCCGCCAGACATCATTTCCCAGACACTGCTTGCTGTGCCCATGTGGATCCTGTTCGAAATCGGCATCCTGTTCGGGCGACTGGCAAAACGGGAAGTCGCAGACCCGGACAGCGATGAGCCTGCCGGCGAATGAATCTGGCGCTACTGTTTGACGAGGATTTCGTCGCGCCTGACCGGGCCGTCTTACGTGGCCGGCGTCTGGCCCACCTGCAGTCCGTTATCAGAGTCGTGGCTGGCGATGCGGTGCCGGTGGGCCGGGTGGATGGCCAAATGGGAACCGGTGAGGTCGTTCGACTTTCCGATAACGAGGCGGAACTGCGGGTGACGCTGGATCAGGCTCCGCCGCCTCCACTGCCGCTCACCCTGATCCTGTCCATGCCCCGGCCAAAGATGTTCCGCCGTATCCTGCAAACCTGCGCCGCCCTGGGCGTGAAAGATGTCTGGCTGATCAACAGCTACAAGGTGGAGAAAAGCTTCTGGCAGACGCCGTGGCTATCAGAGGAACAACTCCGGGAGAACCTTGCCCTGGGGCTGGAGCAGGCAAAAGACACCCTGATGCCCCGGGTGCAGATCCGCAAGCTGTTCAAACCCTTTGTGGAAGACGAGTTGCCGGCGCTATTGGCGGACAAGCAGGCCCTGGTAGCGCATCCCGGCACCAGCACACCCTGCCCGGTTCACCCGAACCAGCCCACGGCACTCTGCATTGGCCCGGAGGGTGGCTTTACGGCTTACGAAGTGGGCAAACTTGAAGAAGCCGGCTGCCAGAGTGTGCACCTGGGTCCCCGCATTCTGAGAGTAGAGACCGCGGTATCGGTACTGGTGAGCCGGCTGTTCGACGCCTGCCTTTAGTACCTGGGCGGGGGTCAGGCGCTTCGCGCCTGCCACCATCGGGTCAACGGGGTGATAATGACCACCAGTAACGCACCGGCCAACACACCAAACAGGCCGTTGGCCACTGTTGGCAGCAGCACGCCAAACACACCGCTAAAACCCTCCGAAAAGTGATGAATGGCGTCATAGACCGGAGTAATGCCATGGGTGAGAATGCCACCGCCCACCAGAAACATCGCGAGGGTTCCAAGAATGGAGAGCGTTTTCATCAGATAGGGAGCCAGCCACAGAATGCCTGAGCCCAATTTCTGGAGTACCGGATTGTCTTTCTGACTCAGGTAGAGGCCCCCGTCGTCCAGCTTCACGATCCCCGCCACCAGGCCGTAAACAAAGACTGTGATCATAATGGCAACCACTGCCAGCACCATGAACTGCATGCCGATAGTCTGGGTCGTTACCGTTCCTAGCGTAATGGCAATAATCTCTGCAGAAAGGATGAAATCGGTACGGATCGCACCCTTGATCTTGTCTTTCTCGATCGCACGCAGATCGACTTCCGGATTCTTCAGGGCTTCACGCAGCTCACCTTTGCGCTTCTGATCTTCTTCCTGGTGCAAAAACTTGTGCACCAGTTTCTCGAAGCCTTCGAAACACAGGAAGGCACCACCGAGCATCAGCAATGGCGTGACCAGCCAGGGCATGAAAAAACTGATCGCAAGGGCCGCCGGCACCAGGATGGCCTTGTTGATCATGGAGCCGCGGGCAACCGCCAGGACCACCGGCAATTCCCGCGCGGGCTTTACCCCGGTCACCTGCTGGGCATTGAGCGCCAGATCGTCACCCAGAACGCCCGCAGTTTTCTTGGTGGCGGTTTTGGTCATCAGGGCGACGTCGTCCAGCACTGTGGCAATGTCATCAATCAGAACCAGAAGACTGCTTCCTGCCATTACTAATTCCTTTTTCTGTTCAGCGGTTAAGACCCATGGCCTCGGCAGCAATGCGATTTTTGACCGGGCCCAGTTGATTGAGCCAGCGCAGGCCTGTGTTGCGTAACCAGCGCACAGGCAGCTCGTCACGACCGAACAACTGCTTGAAGCCCTCCATGGCCGCCATCATGGCGAGATTCTCACCTTTTCTCCGGCGCTGGTAGCGCGCGAGAACCAGCTCATTAGCCGGGCTCAGACCCGCTTTCTTGGCCCGCGAAAGCTCGTCCAGCAGGGCGCGAACGTCGCCGTAGCCCAGGTTGGCACCCTGCCCCGCCAGTGGGTGGATAGTGTGGGCCGCATCGCCCACCAGGGCAAAGCCAGGGGCAACATAGTCCTTGGCATGGCGTTGGCGAAGCGGGAAGGCAAATCGGCGGGAAACCGCTTGAACAGCCCCAAGTTCGCGCTCAATGGCCCGCTCAAGTTCAGGGGCGAACTCACTGTCGTCCAGGGCCATCAGGCGCCGGGATTCTTCCGTGTCCTGAGACCAGACTATCGAGCAGAAATGCTCATCTCCGGACTCGGACAGCAAAGGCAGAAACGCCAGCGGCCCGGTCATTGAAAACCGCTGCCAGGCGGTAAAGCGGTGGCTCTGAGAGGTTCGCACCGTACACACAATGGCCTGTTGGTCGTAGTCCCACTCTCGGGTTGGCAGACCCACCCACTGACGCAGACGGGAATTGGCACCGTCACACCCCACCAACAGTCCGGCGGACAAGGATCGGCCATCCTCCAGCTCAACCGTGTAACTCTCAGACAGCCGTTTGCAGCCGGTAATCCTCGCGCCCTCGATCAGCTCAACCGGGCTGTGTTCCAGAGCCCTGAACAGGGCCCGCACAATGCTTCGGTTCTCGACAATCGTTCCAAGAGCCCTCGCCTGCAGCTCGGCGGCCTCAAACTGTATGCGCCCCGTACCGTCACCATCCCAGACCGTCATATTCTGATAAGGACAGTGTCGACCCGCAGTAACCTCGGACCAGACTCCAAGTTGCTCCAGCAACTGCTGGCTGGCGACCGAAATGGCGCTGACCCGGGGCTCGAAATCTGCAACGGTGGTGGCGGAGTTCGGCGCCTGAACCAGGGATTCATGATCGGAACCCTCCACCAGTGCCACCTGCCAGCCCTGTCGTGAGAGCTCGAGAGCCAGGGCGGAGCCGATCATGCCACCTCCGGCCACAAGAATATCGAAGGTTTTCGCTTCACTCATGACCAGGCGCCTCCCGGTTCAGATTTCCGGGCCGGCCAATCACCGCCCGGCGACCACCCAGACCCATGGCCTTGCGCGCAAACCAGCGTTTGGCGCCGGGCAACAAATCAAGGCCCACGAGGCCAGCATCGCGGGCCGCGGTTACCGGCAGCTTGGAATGCCCGAACAGGCGCACGAGAGAATCAGAGAAGCGCACCGTCTGCTGCCAATCTTCGCGGTGAAGGTGCTGGTATCGCTTCAGGACCTCGAGATCTCCGATCGATCGGCCCTGCTCTTCCGCCAGCCGGAACTGTTCGACCAGTGTCATCAGACCTCGCAGCGCCAGATTGAACCCTTGCCCGGCCACCGGATGCAGGGCGTGAGCAGCATTGCCCACCAGAGCCACTCCGGGCCGCACCGGCTCGTCCACCGTGGTCAGGGTCAACGGGTAATGGTGACAGGCACCGATGCGGGTAAAGCGGCCCAGACGCCAGCCAAACCGGTCCTGAAGCCAGCGACATTTCTCGTCGTCGGGAAGCTCCAGAACCTCCTGCAAGACCTCATCGGATAACGTCCAGACCAGCGCCGACTGGTGCCCGGCGCGCGTGGGAGAACCATGGGGCAAAAGCGCCATGGGACCGGCGTCGGTGAACCGCTCAAAGGCGGTGAAACCGTGGCTGTCACTGGTGGAGACATTGGCGATCAGGGCGTTCTGGCCATAGCTGTGACGATCGGGCCTGAAGCCGAGTTTTTCCCGAAGCCCGGAGCGACCGCCATCCGCCACCACCAGGCAGCGGGCAGTCAGTTCCGGGGCATCTTCGCCGTCCTCAGACAGCCGGACCCGGACGCCGCCGGGAATCGGCGTCATGTCAGTTACTTCCGCCGGCGCACGCCACTGGACGTTGGTCTCCAGAAGCTCACGCATCAGGCAAAGACCCATCCAGCGATTGTCCGCTACATAACCAAGCGCTTTCTGACCATGCTCGGCAGCATGCAACCGGGTGGCGCCGAAATGCCCCCGATCAGAAACATGAATATGTTCGATCGGCGTGGCATGCTCGGCGAGCCGATGCCACAGCCCAAGCTCTTCGAAGATTAACCGGGAGCCCCAGGCCAGCGCGGTTGAGCGAGCATCGTAACTGGGCTGGTAGCTCTCCGGCAGGGCATCGGGCGAGAGCGGAAACGCCTCGACCACGGTCACACGGAGCGATGGCACCATCCGCGCCAGCGCCAGGGCCAGGGTTGCTCCGGCAAGTCCACCACCGGCAATGATCAGATCGGTATCGGGCTTGGTCACAGGCTGTCAGTCCGCCATCAGGGCTTCAATTTCGGCAATGGTTTTCGGCACCGCTTCGGTCAGGACCCGGCAGCCGTCTTTGGTCACCACCACATCGTCTTCGATGCGTATACCGATGCCGCGCCATTTCTCATCCACATCGGTGTTATCCGGCGCAATGTAAAGACCTGGCTCAACGGTCAGGGCCATTCCGGGTTCCAGCTGGCGCCAGGCATCACCGACCTTGTAATCGCCCACATCGTGTACATCCAGCCCCAGCCAATGGCCGGTGCGATGCATGAAGAAAGGCTTGTAAGCTTCGTTGGCGATGGCGTCTTCCAGCGTGCCGGACAACAGCCCCAGATCAATCAGGCCCTGGGTCAGCACTTCCAGCGCCGCCTCGTGAGGCCGGTTCCAGTGATTGTCCGGCGAAACTGCCTCAATAGCCTGATACTGGGCCGCCAGCACAACCTCATACAGGGCCCGCTGCTCACTGCTGAACTTTCCGCTGACCGGGAAGGTCCGGGTAATGTCGGAGGCGTAGCACTGGTATTCACAGCCGGCATCAATCAGCACCAGATCGCCGTCCTTCAGGGGCGCACTGTTTTCGATGTAATGCAGGATGCAACCATTGGCGCCCCCGCCCACGATTGAGGGGTAAGCCGTTGACCGGGCGCCATGCTCCATGAAGGTGTGGATAAGCTCGGCCTCAAGGTTGTATTCGAAGCCGCCCTTGGGGGCCCGTTTCATGGCCCGGCAGTGGGCCTCGGCACTGATTTGGCCGGCCTTGGCCATGATCTTGATCTCATTGGCGCTCTTGTAAAGCCGTAGGTCATGAAGCAGGTGCTCCAGGGCCACGAATTCGCCGGGCGGATGAGCGCCACTACGAACCTTGCTGCGAATCATCTTCACCCAGTCCATGACCCGCGCGTCAAAATGATCGTCCTTGCCGAGGGGGTAATAGACCCGACTCCGACCCTCGATCATGCCCGGCAGGATGTCGTCGATGTCTGCGATTGGAAACGCGTCGTCCAGGCCATAACGTTCGATGGCCCCTTCCGGGCCAACCAGGAAACCGTCCCAGAGCTCCTTCTGCGGATTGCGCTCCTTGCAGAACAGTACCGATTCCCCGTGTTCACGGCCCGGAATCAGTGCCAGCACGGCCTCCGGCTCACCAAAACCGGACAGGTAATGAAAATCGCTGTCCTGGCGGAACGGATGCAGCACATCCCGATTACGAACGCGCTCCGGGGCGGCCGGAATAATCGCTATGCTGTCTGGCGCCATACGCTCCATCAGCTTGCGACGGCGCTCGGCAAACTCCTTTACGGGAATCATGGAGTTCATAGTCTCTCCTGCAATCAGGACCCGGCTCAGTGCAGGGTCGGCGAATCAGACTTCGGTGGTTCAGGGGCGTTGAATTCAGTGAACACGGCGAGCGCCCCCAGCCGGATGTATTCGGTAATTTCCAGCAACTGCTGCTCGCTCTCGTCGTCGGCCTCTTCCTCTTCGGACAGCTGACTGATGGCCACCATATCCTCGATCAGCTCCCGGATCTCGTCGGGCGCCTGGCCAAGCGATTCGCCAGCCGATAAGGCCATACCCTCGAGAAAACCACGCACCCAGGAAACCAGGGCCTCCAGCCGCTGCTCAATGGCGTAGTCGTCATCAGGCAGTAAAGGATGGAAACTCATGTCTGCTGATTTCAAGAGCTCCAGAGTCTGTTCATAGGCCCGGTTCATGAACGGAGCGAGATCGTCAGACTCCTCGGCCGCGTCCTCAGCCAGCCCCATGTGCTCACACACCATTGCCAGCCATTGCGGCTCTTCAATACGCGATCCGGCCGCGAGGCGACCACAGAGCGCGCCGTGCAGCTCGGAAGGGTGGCTGAATGCCTTGTGAGCGGTAAAAACGTTGGCCCAGCGCTCGAATTCGGCGGCGCGGGCAGCACCGGAAGTGTCGGTTTCTGACATGAAACAGGCGGATCCTGTGTTGATGAATTAAAGGACTACTTTAGCATTCAGGCGATGCCAAGGCACTGCCTGTTGATTTTTATCCGGGGAGAGAACAATATGTTATAACGTAACATTAGAGACCGCGAGACACTGCCATGACTTCTACAAAGGTAACCAACGCCATCCTGGCCGCGACCATCCTGACTGCCGGCTCCACGTTTGCCAGCGACAACCCCGGCGCTCACCAGCATGGTCATGCCGAGCTGCAACTGGCCATCGAAGGAAACCAGATTGACCTGATTTTCACTTCACCAGCCTATAACCTGCTGGGCTTCGAGCACCGTGCCCGGACAGACGATCAGAAGGCGCTGGTCAGGGAAACAACCGAATGGCTTGAACGCACACCGCTGATCAACACGCCGGATGCCAGCTGCACCGTGGCGAGTGTTGAGGTTTATCACGAGGCCGGCGGCGACTCTGATGACCACCACGAGCATGATGATAAGGCCGAACATAAGCATGACGAGCACGAGCATTCGGAAGGGTACACCCACTCAGATTTTGAAGTGACCCAGGTTTTGAATTGCACCGGTCTGGCTTCGGTAGAAACACTGCTTACCCCGCTCACCGAGCGCTTCCCAGAAATTGAGCACCTTGGTATCGAGTGGGTGTGGTCGGGAGGTCAGGGATCGACTCGTCTTGAACACACAGAACGCAGCTTCAGCCTGACAGGCCAATAAGGCAACGCAAAGGGAGTTTAAAGCCCTACTCTGCGTAGGGCTCGACGTTTGTTGCAACCATCGAATAGGACGAGGTGCCAATGTCATTCTCGGTGCGATTGATCACCAGCTTGCCCTCGATCCAGACTGGGTCGTAAAGAGCTTCAAGCGTTAAACCTTCCTTGTACTTGACGTGAATGATCTGATTCGGGGGCGGTGGCGGCACATGAATACAGGCGCCGTAGTAGGGCACCAGGAAGAACTCCAGAATGCGCATGTCCTGAGTGGTCTTGAGAGGGACAACAAAACCGGGAATTCGCCCTTCCACATTGCCCATCTCCGGAACAACCCGGCCCGTCATGATCTCATCCGGCAACAGCGGCGGGCCATCGCCCTCATGCTCAATCTCTGGCATATTCTCCAGCAGCGCCAGGTCCTCGGCGGGCATCAGCTCAAGCCAGTCAATTTCGCGGGTTTCGGCCCGGCCGGCTGCCGGGAGCAAGAGCGCCAGGGCAAGCGCAGTGATAGAGGGCAGCGCAAAGCGCAAACGCGCGGGGGCAAACATCATTGGACCACATGCTCCTGTTACTGAAACTCAGAAACCGCCATCATACACCGGGCAGACAGCAACCAACATGACCAGCAAGACAGACTCAGCCAGCAACAGTTCCCGGCACACGGAAACCGCGATTGAAGTCAGCGGGCTTGGCTTTTCCTGGAACCCGATACAAGAGCCCTTCAGTTTTCCGGATATCACTCTGGAACGTGGTGAACATCTGTTCCTGCACGGCCCCAGTGGTAGCGGAAAAAGCACCCTGCTGAGCCTGCTGGCGGGCATGCTTCGCCCAGCCACAGGCTCCGTCCGCGTACTCGGCACCGACATCCACCGTCTAGGTGCCGGCGCCCGGGACCAGTTCCGTGCCGATCACATGGGCGTCATCTTTCAGCAGTTCAACCTGATGCCCTACCTGAATACCCGGGCCAACGTCACACTGCCCTGCGGACTTTCCGAACTGCGCAAACAGCGCACCGAACCGACGGTCGCAGACGAAGCTGAGAGATTACTTGCCGCCCTGTCGATACCCGAAGACCACTGGCAGCGGAAAGTCAACAGACTGAGCATTGGCCAGCAACAGCGGATCGCGGCAGCCCGGGCACTCATTGGCGCCCCGGGCCTGATTCTGGCAGACGAACCGACCTCCGCCCTGGATGCAGACAACCGGGACCGGTTCCTGGAACTCCTGCTGAATCTTGCGCACCGGCACAACACTTCGGTGCTGTTCGTCAGTCATGACCAGACCCTGGCGCGCCATTTCGGCAACCGGCTGGAGCTTCGGGGTAACCAGACATGAAAGCACGTCTTGCTTTGACACTGGCCCTGGCCAGCCTCTGGCACCGTAAAAAGGTACTGACCTTGGTGTGCCTGACGCTCACCCTGAGCGTTTCCCTGCTACTGGGCATCCAGTACCTGCGCACCGAGGTCAAACAGTCCTTCACCAGCACCATCAGCGGTACCGACCTGATCGTCGGCGCCCGCAGTGGCCAGCTAAACCTGCTTTTGTACACCGTGTTTCATATTGGCGATGCCACCAACAATATTCGCTGGTCGACCTACCAGAGCCTGAAAGACGATGCCCGCCTCAAGTGGCTTATTCCGATTTCCCTGGGAGACAGCTACCGGGGTAACCGTGTCGTCGCCACCGACGAGAACTTTTTGCGGCACTTCCGTTACGGTCGCGACCTGCCGCTCGAGCTGGCAGAAGGACGTTGGTTTGAAGGAGTCTTTGATGTCGTGTTGGGCACGGGCGTGGCACGGTCACTGGCGCATCAGGTGGGTGAACAGATTGTCCTGTCCCATGGCGGTGGGCGAACCAGCTTCTCCAACCACGAAGACACGCCTTTTACCGTCACCGGCATACTGGCGCCTACTGGAACGCCGGTAGACCAGGCTGTGTATATTGGTCTGGATGGCATGGAGGCGATGCACGTGGGCTGGGAATCCGGGGTCGCCATTCCCGGCCGGACACTCACACGGGAGCAGGCGGAAGGCCGTGATTTCACGCCCGATGCCATTACCGCCGCGTTTGTCGGCATCGAACGGCAGGTCCTGACCTTCCGGATACAGCGGGAAATCAACCAGTTTGCCGGTGAGCCACTGTCGGCCATACTCCCGGGCGTTGCCCTGAGCGAACTCTGGCGCCTTATGGGGCAGTTTGAACGGGCGCTGCTGGGCATCACCGGCTTTGTGGTGATCACCAGCCTGATCGGGCTGATTGCCGTTCTTTTAACCCTACAGGCCCAGCGGGCCCATGAAATTGCCGTACTGCGGGCGACCGGCGCCTCTCCGGCATTGATCGCTTCACTGTATATTCTTGAGTGTGTCGCCCTTGCCCTGGCGGCCTGCGTGCTGGCGCTGGTCATTGGCATGGCTGGCCTCTCACTGGCCAGCCCCTGGCTGCTGGCCAATTACGGACTGCAGATAACACTGCGCCCGCTGACTTCCGAGGAATGGGCATTGCTGGCCTCGGTGCCGGTCGCCGCCTTTACCGTAGCGCTGATACCGGCTTTCAGCACCTGGCGCCAGAGTCGCCGACTGGGCTTTGGCGAGGCCGCGGATCAGTGATACGCATCACGCAGGGACTGCAATGACAAGCCTGTAAATTGACCGACTTAGCGTCCACACTTATAGTTAGTCTCAACTACCTCAATCCACTGCTGGGCACGCCATGGAACAGTCCGAAGTACAGGCATTAGCGGACAAGCTGGACAGGCTGATTGAACGCTGTCAAAAACTTGAGCGGGACAACGCCACATTGCGGGAACTGCAGGATGACTGGAACCGGGAACGGGCCCAGCTGGTGCAGAAAAACGATCACGCTAAGCACAAGATCGAAGCCATGATCAGCCGCCTTCGGGCCCTGGAGCATCACTGATGGCACAGCAATCCACCACGGTTGAGGTGAAAATCCTCGACAAGGAATACCTGGTCGCCTGTCCCGAAGAAGAGCAGGAAGCGCTGCTGCGGGCCGCCCGGCACCTGGACAGCAAAATGCGCGAAATCCGCGCCAGTGGCAAAGTTTTCGGCACCGAACGCATTGCCGTTATGGCAGCCCTGAACATCACCCACGAACTGCTCGAGCGCGACACCATGTCAGATGCCACCAGCACTCTGCTGCGTGCCATGGACAACAAACTGGACGGCGCCCTGGGCGATGGCTCCGGCCGATAATTCCGCAGAGAATCTGAGACAGGTGTTGCAATCGGCCCCGACACTGCCCGTATAATGAAGATAACTTCCTGGGCTGTTCGGGATAGTCGGATACGTCCTCGAGCCGATGCGCACTACCCAGGTGGCTACTTCAGGGCATTGTGAGCACGTCCCCGACAGGGGAAAGCCTAATATGTCACAGCGGCCACCGACCTTGAACTTTGGGTTCAAGGGCCACATCCGATAACGGCAGCCCGGGAAGCTTTATTTTGAGCCAGTTTATCGAGCCTCAACCTTTCCAGTCCCATCCTGATACCCTCTCACGCAGTGAACTTCGCAAACGCCTGCGAAAGCACCGTCGTGCGCTGAGTTTCGAGCAACAACAACAGGCCTCCGAGTACCTCGCTCTCAATCTCCTGAAGAATCCAGACCTCCACCGCGCCCGGCACATTGCCATCTACCTGCCCAACGACGGCGAAATTGATCCCCACCTCTTTCTGGACATCGCCAGTCGCAAAGGCATCCGCTTTTATCTGCCGGTACTGCATCCGATTCATGAAGGCAGGCTGGTTTTCAGCCCCTACTACGACGGCGTAGAGCTCACGGCCAACCGGTTTGGCATCCCCGAGCCAGCCTTCAGCAAAGGCCTGCGACGCCCTGCTTGGGCACTGGATGCCGTGCTGTTTCCATTAGTGGGTTTTGACGAACAGGGCGGAAGATTGGGGATGGGCGGAGGCTTTTATGACAGGACGTTTGCCTTCAGCCGGATACGGCCAAGGCTGGCGCCGAAGCTGATTGGCCTGGCCCACGATTTCCAGAAGGTTAAGAAGCTGCCAATAGAGCCCTGGGACGTGCCCCTTCACAGCGTAGTGACCGATAAGCGACGTTACCGGTTCAGCGGCTGATTCATGACCTGAACGAAGCCAACCAGATTGGCCGCTCGTGCGTCTTTATCTTCGGAGGTGTGGATGGATGTGAAACCAGTAATCACAAGGCCGACGGCAAAAATCAGCACAATGGCTTTGATGATGTCAGGCTTTCCGCCCATGGCTTCAGTTCCTCAAGATGCAGTTTTGAAATTGTCGGGAAATCAGTGAGCTATTCTTGACTTCGAGAATCAGAAAAAAGACTAACACCTATCTGCACTTTTACAATTTTTGACAGATTAAAATTAGGTAAGCTTTGTGTTCGGCGACCGGCCAAGGCCTGGTAGAGCTTTCCAAAACACGCTGTAGATACTTCCCTGTACGCTTGGCTCCGCCATCCATGGCTCCGCACAGTTTTGGAAAGCTCTACCAGACCCTGACCTACTCCACGTTAGCTCGAGCGTGCATTTCCCTGCCCAAGAAACAGCTGATAAGCCTCGTTATCCGTCATGTTTTCGTAGCGGAAGCCGACTTTGTCCAGCATTTTCTCGAAATCCTGCACTTCGTCGTCTTCTACCTGCGCCCCCAGAAGAACACGGCTGTAGGCCGCACCATGGTTCCGGTAATGGAACATGGAGATGTTCCAGCGGGTACCGAGAGACATCAGGAACTTGAGCAGCGCCCCAGGGCGTTCCGGAAACTCGAACTGGAAAACTTTCTCGTTGGTGATGGTCGGTGCGTGACCGCCCACCATGTGGCGAATGTGCTGCTTGGCCAGATCACTGTCGGTCAGGTCCACCACCGAGTATCCGCTCTCCCGCAGCTCCTGAACCAGATCTTCGCGGCCATGGCCGCCAGCGGCAATCTGAATGCCCACGAAAATCGTGGCATTGGTGGCATCGGCGTAGCGGTAGTTGAACTCGGTGATGCTGCGCTTGTGCAGGGCGTTGATGAAGGTCTTGAAGGCGCCCGGTTTCTCCGGAATGGTCACTGCCAGGATCGCCTCGCGTTTCTCGCCCACTTCCGTGCGTTCGGAGATGTAGCGCAGGCGGTCGAAGTTCATGTTGGCACCGCTCAGGGTGGCAATCAGGTTCTCGCCCTCGACTTTCTCACGCTCGATGTATTTCTTGATACCCGCCACACCCAGGGCACCGGCCGGCTCGGCAATGGAGCGGGTATCCTCGAACACATCCTTGATGGCCGCGCAGATTTCGTCGGTGGATACGGTGATCACCTCGTCCACGTGGTCCTTGCAGATTTCCCAGGGGTACTTGCCGATCTGCTTTACCGCCACGCCATCGGCGAAGATGCCCACTTCGTCCAGCACCACCCGCTTGCCTGCTTTCATGGCAGCCTGCAGGCAGTTAGAGTCCTCTGGCTCCACGCCAATCACCTTGATTTCCGGGCGCAGATACTTGATGTAAGCGGCCATGCCGGCAATCAGCCCGCCGCCACCAACACAGATAAAGATGGCGTGGATCGGCTTGCTGAATTGCCACATGATTTCCATGGCCACCGTGCCCTGGCCGGCGATCACATCGGGATCATCGTACGGCGGAATGTAGGTGTAGCCGTGCTTTGCGATCAACTCCTGAGCGTGGGCAGCTGCCTCATCGAAGGCATCGCCTTTGAGAACCACCTTCGCACCGTGATCCCGCACCGAACGCACTTTGATCTCCGGCGTGGTCTGCGGCATCACAATCACCGCCTTGATCCCGAGATTCTTGGCAGCCAGCGCCACACCCTGGGCATGATTGCCGGCGGAGGCACAGATCACTCCCTTGGCCTTCTGCTCCTCGGAAAGCTGCGCAATCCGGTTATAGGCTCCGCGAATCTTGAAGGAAAACACCGGCTGAAGGTCTTCACGCTTGAGCAGAATATTGTTGCCAAAGCGCTTGGACAGACTACGGGCTTCAGTCAGGGGTGTTTCGATGGCCACGTCATAGACGCGCGCATCGAGAATCTTCTTGATGTAGCGTTGCGGCATAGCAGTTCCGGCTTTTGGTTGGTGAGTGATGGCTGGCTGAGAAAAACCCACAGTGTAGAAAGTTTGCACGGCAGCCGTCTATAAGCAGAGGGCGCTTAGGCGTTATAATCTCCACAAAGCCAACCTGATTTGCAGCCGGAGCCCGAGATGACCCAGGACGAACTGAAAAAAGCCGTCGCCAAAGCCGCCATTGACTACATCGCCCCCCGTCTCGATAGCGAGAGCGTAATCGGTGTCGGTACCGGCAGCACGGCTAATTTCTTCATCGACATGCTCGCGGAACTGAAAACCGAATTCGACGGCGCCGTTGCCAGCTCCGAAGCCACCGCCGAGCGCCTGAAAAGCCACGGCATTCCGGTGTACGACCTCAACAGCGCAGGTGAGCTTGAGTTCTACGTGGATGGCGCCGATGAAACCAATGAGCGCCTGGAATTGATCAAGGGTGGCGGCGCTGCACTGACCCGGGAAAAGATCGTGGCCGCAGTCGCCAAGACCTTTGTTTGCATTGCCGATGATTCCAAGATGGTCGGCATTCTTGGCAACTTCCCGCTGCCGGTGGAGGTCATCCCCATGGCCCGGAGCCATGTTGGTCGGGAAATCGTGAAACTGGGGGGCGACCCGGTTTACCGCGAAGGGGTTGTTACCGACAACGGCAATATCATTATCGACGTCCACAACATGGATATCTCCCAACCGATCCGGATAGAAGAGCAGCTCAACAACATCGTGGGCGTGGTCACCAACGGCCTGTTCGCACGCCGCCGCGCGGATCTTCTGCTGCTCGGAACCAAAGACGGCGTGAAGAGCATCTCGAGCGAAGGCGCCTGACCGCTCCCTGTCAGCCCTCGACTGTCGAAGCTGACCTTTCGGGCCAGCTTTTTTATTGCCTGGCGCATCATCAACCAAGCGCTTGCTTGGTAGCAGTATTTGAGCGACACTGCTCTGCATTGATTCCGATCAGAGGGAGGGGCACTGTGTCCGATTACTTCAACGAAACCCACCAGCAGGTCCGCACGACCGCCCGCAAATTCATCGAAACACACGTGCTGCCGCACATCGACGACTGGGAAGAAGCGGGCGAATTTCCCCGGGATCTATACAAAAAAGCCGGGGATGCAGGTTTGTTGGGCATTGGCTTTCCGGAAGCACTAGGGGGCATCGGAGAAGACGACATTTTCCTGAAAGTAGCCGTTTCCGAAGAGCTTATGCGCTCCACATCAGGCGGCCTCGTCGCTGGCCTCGGGTCTCTGGATATCGGGCTGCCGCCAGTCGCCAGATGGGCAAAGAAGGACATCCGTGAACAGATCGTGCCGCCGGTACTGCGGGGCGAAAAGATTGCCGCCCTGGCAGTGACCGAACCCGGCGGAGGTTCCGATGTCGCCAACCTCAAAACCCGGGCAGTCCGCGATGGCGACCATTACATTGTAAACGGCAGCAAAACCTTCATCACCAGCGGCATGCGCGCCGACCACTATACCGTGGCCGTGCGTACCGGCGGCGAGGGCCATGGTGGTATCAGCCTGCTGCTGATTGACCGGGACATGCCCGGATTCTCCACCGGCAAGAAGCTGCGAAAAATGGGCTGGTGGGCCAGCGATACCGCCGAGCTGTTTTTCGAGGATTGCCGTGTCCCGGCCGACCGCCTGATCGGCGCCGAAAACGCCGGCTTCATTGCCATCATGAGCAATTTCCTGTTCGAACGCCTGAGCCTTGCCATCATGGCCTACATGACCGCCCAACTGGCCTACGAAGCGGCGCTGGAATACACCCGCCAACGCACGGCTTTCGGCCGTAACATCACCGGCTTCCAGGTGACCCGCCACAAGCTTGTGGATATGGCGACCCAGATCGACGTGGCCCGGGAATACACCTACCGATGCGCCGCCCTGATGCAGGCGGGCAAGAACCCCATAAAAGAAGTTGCCATGGCCAAGAATTTCTCGGTGGATGTCTGCGAAAAGGTCACCCGGGAAGCGGTGCAGCTGTTCGGTGGGATGGGGTATATGCGGGAAACCGTCGTCGAGCGCCTCTATCGTGACGCCAAGATTCTCTCCATCGGCGGAGGCACCACCGAAATCATGAAGGAGCTCATTGCCAAGCAGATAAAACTGTAGCCGCATGCAACCAAGCCAACGACCAAGGTTTAGTTTCGAACTGCAGGATACTCCCGTATAATTGCGCCCACTTTTTAACCGCAGTTAAACGTACCTTTAACGTACCAGGAAGGATCGCACATGCAATTCGACAACATCCCCGCGGGCAAGAACCCGCCTGAAGACATCTACGTTGCTATCGAAATCCCGGCCAACAGCTCCCCGGTGAAGTACGAACTGGACAAAGACATGGGCGCCCTGCTGGTAGACCGCTTCATGGCGACCCCCATGTTCTACCCGGCCAACTACGGTTTCATCCCGCACACCCTGGCCGACGACGGTGACCCCCTGGACGTACTGGTTGTGACCCCCTACCCGATCCAGGCCGGTTCCGTGATTCGCTGCCGCCCGGTGGGTGTCCTGAACATGGAAGACGAAGCCGGTGGCGACGCCAAGCTGGTTGCAGTTCCCCATGACAAGCTGACCACCACATACCACGACGTTAAGGAAATTGACGATCTGCCCGAGCTGCTGCGCGACCAGATCAAGCATTTCTTCGAGAACTACAAGACTCTCGAGCCCGGCAAGTGGGTGAAGGTGCAAGGCTGGGACAACGCCGACGCCGCCAGGAAAGCCATCGTGGATTCCGTGAACGCCTACAAAGGCTGAGACGGGCTCTTCTTGGCTTGATGGCATAAAAAAACCGGGCTTCGCGCCCGGTTTTTTGTTTCTGGATCAAACTCTTCTGTAATCAGCCCCGGGACAGCAGGTCCCGCATGTCACTGATCGCCGAGTTGGCGCGGGAAAGGTAGGCGGCCATGGTCAGCGAGTGGTTGGCCAGTACGCCAAAGCCGCTGCCATTGAGAATCACCGGGCTCCACATTTCGCCCTGAGCACCCTCAAGCTCGATGATCACCTGCCGCACGCTGGCCATGGCGTTCTTGTCCTGCAGCACTTTCCGGAAATCCACTTCAATTGCCCGGAAGATGTGCAGAAGCGCCCAGGAGCTGCCGCGGGCCTCATAGAAAACGTCATCAATTTTGGTCCAGGGTGTCTTCACATCTTCTCCAGTCGCTTCCTCAGCAAGAGGATCACCGGAGTTCATGGTGATCACCGAGTCTGACACCGATGCTTTGCCAACACTCTCACCAAGCGTACGGGACAGACTCCCCAGGCGAGTCTCCAGGTCCGCCAGCCAGTTGCTCAGGTTATCCGCTCGGGCGAAAAACTGGGCGTCGGCCTGTTCCGGGCTCGACAGGCGGTCAAGGTAACGTTTCAGAGCGGTGATACCCCGACGGTACTCAGCCTCTGTAGACGGGATTGCCCAGCTCTCGCTGTCGAAATGGAACTGGGGCTCGGCAATCGTCAGATCCCGATCTTCCGCGGACTGGCTCTGCGAGCGACTGATGTCTTTGCGCATGGCGCGCGAAAGGTCCCGAAGCTGGACCAGAACGCCGTACTCCCAATTAGGCATGTTATCCAGCCACAGTCCCGGCGGGAAAATGTCGTTGGAAATATAGCCACCGGGCTTGTCCAGCAGGGTTTCTGCAATGCGGATCATGGTGACCGTGGTGGCAAAGCCGGTAATGGGCTCCCTTTCCATGGTGTTGGCCACTGACCTCGTGTGCTCCCGCACCGAGAAGGTGTCCGGCTCGCTGCTCCAGATCATGCCGAGCACCAGCGCCACGAGCAGGTAGACCACAACCAACGCCAGAATCAGTTTGCCAATAACGCCACTGCCACCGGCATAATCCTGAACATCGTCTTTCTTGTCCCTGAAGTACTGTCTGATTTTGCCTGGCATATGACTTTTAATCCCCTGTCTGTTGGTTGTCAGCGGCAAACGGCTGGCCAAGATGGTAACCCATGGCTCCGTCGATACCCAGTTAACAGAGTACAGAGTATTCCGCGGCAGTTTCCACTCCTGTGGCGAACACTTTCAAGCCGCGGCTATGTGCGATTGCCACAACGGGCTCTATACAGGAGCGGTTATCTTCATGGGTATCGACATCGTGAATGAAGCTATTATCGATACGCAGACCCTGAAACCTCAGATTTCTCAGGTAACTGAATGGCACACCTCCAACCCCGAAGCGCTCGGCCATTGGCAGAAAGGTGCCTGCCTTCAAAGCCCCTTCGGCGGAATCAATACGGGAGAACACCTGATGATAGACGGGCATGAGCCGGCCTTCGTTGACCATGGGCTGGAGCCAGAGCGACAGCGTCCGCTGGCGGATCGCCTGACTGATGATCACCCGCCAGGCTTTCAGATTGTGATGACCACCCTTCTCGGGGTCAGCCAGATGGCAGCCCGTCACGGGCATGACCGGCCAACTGATCCAAGACATAGTTCCGGAAATACCCGTAGCTGGTAATGAAAACCGCGACCGACAGAGTTACCAATAGACTTCCAGTCAACACCAGAAGCATCGTTCGAAGGGTAACCACGCACTGCTGCTCGCGCTTTATGGGGATTTGCTTCCGTGCCATGGGGAGCTTCTCCGGATTGGCTGTGAGCCAGCCGGCCAGGTGATTGTGACCTGCACCGCAGAGTTGACAAACATTTACATAGCGCAACCTACGCCGACAACATTAAACACTATAGACTCTGCAAAACGACTAAGGTTGAAAAATCGTCCGCACCGGGGAAGGACGACCAATAACGAAAAAGAGACAGGCCCGAGCAACATGAACGACGAAAGCCAGAAAGAAAAACTCAGGCAGCATTTCGCCCGACGTGTAACAACACAGGCCCGGATTGTCCTGGACACCTGGCAGAAAATTCACGAAGACCGGGACAAGGCCGCCGCCCACCGCAACGAGTTTGCCGCGGCTGCGGACAAGCTGGTGCGCTATGCCCAGCGGTTTGAAATGGACAGTCACGCCAAGGCCGGGCAGACCACCCTGGAGCTGATCAACCAGTGGGAACCAGGATCGGCCCTGAACGAGAGCCTCGAGAGACAGCTACAGGATGCCATCGAGACTCTGTCCCAGAGCACGCTGCGCAGGACCGACCTCAACAGTTCCGAGTCGCCCCACCAGTTCCGTCGCACCCCGGTCTACATTGCCCTGGCCAACCAGGAAATGGCAGCCCGCCTGATCCGCCAGCTGGAATTCTTCGGCTTCCGGGCATCGGCCTTTGCCAATGCCGATGAACTGACCGAAGCCTGCGCACTGCACAAGCCGGAAACCATCCTGGTAGACGTCAATTTTGGCGGCTCGCCCAATGGCGGCATTACTACCATCGAACGCCTGCAGGAACGGCACGACACGCCCATCCCCATTATCTTCATGAGTGACGAAGATGGCTCCATCGAGACTCGTCTGCAGGCTTCCCGCTGCGGCGGGGAAGAGTTCTTCTATCCTGCCGTCGATCCCGGGCAGCTGATCGAAAAAATCGAGACCTACACCCACGGCAGCACCGTGGAGCCCTACAAGGTTCTGGTTCTGGATGACTCCCGGGCCCAGGCCAAGTACATGGAAACGGTGTTGAAGAAAGCCGGCATGACCGCCCACATCATCACCGATCCGATGCAGATCATCCACGCCCTGGAGGAATTCTCTCCGGAGATCATCATCCTGGACATGTATATGCCGGGCTGCACCGGCATGGAAATCGCCCGCGTCATCCGCCAGCAGGACCGCTTCCACAGCGTGCCCATTATCTACCTGTCTGCTGAAGAAGACGTCAGCAAACAACTCCATGCCATGAGCCTCGGGGGCGACGATTTCCTGACCAAACCAATCGACCCGAAGCACCTGATAGCCACGATCCACAATCGTGGGCGCCGTGCCCGATCGCTGCTGGCGCTGATGATCCGTGACAGCCTGACTGGTCTGTTCAACCACACCCATACCCTTCACCTGCTGGACCAGGAAATTGTGCGGGCGCGCCAGAAAGACCAACCGCTGTGCTTCGCGATGATCGACATCGACTATTTCAAGAAAGTGAACGACACCTTTGGCCATCCGATCGGCGACCGGGTACTGAGAAGCCTGTCGATGTTCCTCAAACAACGCCTGCGCAAGACCGATCACATTGGCCGATATGGCGGAGAGGAATTCGCCATCATCCTGCCCAACACTCGCCCCAGCGATGCCCGCAACGTGCTTAACGAAATCCGCGAGCGGTTCTCCGAGCTGCAACAGCCGGCCGGCGACCGGGAGTTCAATGTCACTTTCAGCTGCGGTATCGCAGCGTGGGATGACGACAACTCCCAGGCATTGTGCGAGCGGGCGGACCGTGCGCTCTATACCTCGAAGGAACTTGGCCGCAACTGTGTGACGCTGGCCGATTCCTGAATTCGGGCCGCGCCGACACCAATCTCTCCCCAGAACTCTCCAGACAAATTTCGGTCGGGCGTGGCCCAGGCGCTGCCCGGCTGCTACCTTTTATGAAACCAACGTCGTATAGAAGTTCAGGACGCCGTTCACGACAATGATTGTCATCAGCGGAAAGATACCGTTTCGATTCATTTGCCGTCTTTTTACGACCAATGGACAACAGGGAAGATTGTCAAAAAGTGTTGATCTGAACAAAACAAGCACGCACCATTGGGGGAACATGCCGTTAAATTCGGCGATCCTGTAAAAAGACATCAAGGCAGACAGAACCATGTCGACAATTCTCGTACTCCATGGACCCAACCTCAACATGCTCGGCACACGCGAGCCGGAGGTCTATGGTTACGAGACACTGGCGGACATTGACGACCGCTTGCGGTCAATGGCGGCAGAGCACGGCCACCATCTGCTGCACCTGCAATCAAACGCCGAGTACGAACTGATTGAGCGGGTTCACGAGGCCCGGGCGGAAGGCGTGGATTTCATCATCATCAATCCGGCGGCTTTCACCCACACCAGTGTTGCCCTGCGGGATGCCATGCTGGCTTCGGGGATCCCCTTCATTGAAGTGCATCTTTCCAACGTGCATGCACGGGAACCGTTCCGGCATCACTCCTATTTCTCGGATATCGCCAAAGGCGTTATCTGTGGGCTGGGTAGCCAGGGGTACGACCTCGCACTCCAGGCGGCCCTGAAACGCATTCACCGATAGACCTGACAAAACGGGACTGAACTGACTATGGATATTCGTAAAATCAAGAAACTGATCGAGCTGCTCGAGGAATCTGACGTTGAGGAGCTGGAGATTCACGAAGCCGACGATTCGGTACGCATCTCCCGGCGACGCGAGCCGGCCGCCGCCCCTCAGTACATGAGCCATTATCCGGCCCCGGCACCCCAGGCCGCTGCGCCTGCCGCCCCGGCTCCGGCTGAGGAAGAGTCCTCCGCACCTGCCGCCCCGACCGGCCATACCCTGAAGTCCCCGATGGTAGGCACGTTCTATCGCTCCCCATCGCCCACTGCCAAGGCGTTCGTGGAAGTCGGCCAGACCGTCAATGTCGGTGATGTAGTCTGCATCGTGGAAGCCATGAAGATGATGAACCAGATCGAGGCGGACAAAAGCGGAACCGTCACGGAGATCCTGGTCGAGAATGGCCAGCCGGTTGAGTTTGACCAGCCCCTGGTCGCCATTTCCTGAACGGGGTAATAGTTACTCATGGCCATGTTAGAGAAAGTACTGATCGCGAACCGGGGTGAAATTGCCCTCCGGATTCTGCGCGCCTGCAAGGAACTGGGCATCAAGACCGTGGCAGTGCACTCCCAGGTCGACCGTGATCTGATGCATGTGCGCCTGGCTGACGAGTCGGTCTGTATTGGCCCGAACAGTGCCACCGACAGCTACCTGAATATCCCGACCATTATCAGTGCTGCGGAAGTCACTGATTCCGTCGGTATCCATCCCGGCTACGGCTTTCTTGCCGAGAACGCCGATTTCGCCGAGCAGGTTGAGAAAAGCGGCTTCCGGTTTATCGGACCGAAGGCCGAAACCATCCGACTGATGGGCAACAAGGTGTCGGCCATCAATGCCATGATCAAGGCTGGCGTTCCGACCGTGCCGGGATCGGATGGCCCACTGGATGACGACGAAGAACGGACCCTGCGGATTGCCCGCGAAATCGGCTACCCCGTCATGATCAAGGCGGCTTCCGGTGGCGGCGGTCGCGGGATGCAGGTGGTCCATTCTGAAGCCGCTCTGCTCAAAGGTGTCCAGATCACCCAGAGTGAAGCCAAGAATGCCTTCGGCGACCCGACCGTGTACCTGGAAAAATTCCTGGAAACCCCACGACACGTCGAAGTCCAGGTTCTTGCTGACATGCACGGCAACTGCATTCATCTGGGCGACCGCGACTGCTCCATGCAGCGCCGGAACCAGAAGGTAATCGAAGAGGCCCCGGCCCCGAACATCAACCCGGAATCCCGGGAGCGAACCCTCAAGGCGTGCACCGATGCCTGCAAGGAAATCGGTTATGTAGGCGCCGGTACCTTCGAATTCCTGTACCAGGACGGCGAGTTCTATTTCATCGAAATGAACACCCGGGTCCAGGTGGAACACCCGGTGTCCGAAATGGTGACCGGTGTGGATATTGTCCGCGAACAGCTCCGCATCGCCAGCGGCCTGCCACTGCAGTACACCCAGGATGATATACGCATTTCAGGCCACGCCATTGAGTGCCGGATCAACGCGGAAGACCCGAAAACCTTCGTTCCCAGCCCGGGCAAGGTTTCCCATTTCCACGCCCCCGGCGGCAATGGCGTCCGCGTCGATTCCCACCTATACAGCGGTTACACGGTTCCGCCCTTCTACGATTCCCTGGTGGCCAAGCTGATCACCTGGGGCGATGACCGTGAGATCGCACGACGGCGCATGAAGAACGCCCTGGACGAACTGGTGGTCGAGGGTATCAAGACCAACCAGCCCCTGCATCGGAAACTGGTACGCGATGGTGGCTTTAAACAGGTAGACTTCACCATCCACTACCTTGAGAAACTGATGCGGGATTAATCATGCCCTGGATACAACTCCAGATCCCGGCTGATCCGGACAACGCGGATCAGCTGGAAGATCTGCTCATGGAGATGGGCTCTGACGCCGTCTCCATGGAGGATGCCGCCGACCAGCCCCTTTATGAGCCGGACCCCGGCACCACCCCTCTCTGGAGCCAGACCACCGTGACCGGACTATTCGAGTCCGGCCGGGATATCGAACAGCTTTGTGCCGATATCCGGGACGCCTGGCACCAGCAGACCCAACAGGCGCTTCCCGAAATCGAAGTGGCGCTGGTCGAGGACAAGGACTGGGAACGGGCCTGGATGGACGATTTCCAGCCCCTGAAATTCGGCGAGCGGCTCTGGATTGTTCCCAGCTGGCATGACGCCCCGGACCCCGATGCGGCGAATCTGATGCTGGACCCCGGCCTGGCCTTCGGTACCGGCACTCATCCAACCACGGCACTTTGCCTGGAATGGCTCGACGGTCAGGACCCCCATGGCAAACAGGTGATCGATTACGGCTGTGGCTCCGGCATTCTGGGTCTGGCGGCCCTGCTCATTGGCGCAGACCATGTCATTGGTGTCGATACTGACCCGCAGGCCCTTGAAGCCAGCCGGGAAAACGCCCGTCGCAACGGCGTTGAAGACAGCAGGCTCGACCTGTTCCTGCCAGACAACGAACCCGAGACCAAAGCCGACATCATGCTCGCCAACATTCTGGCCCAGCCTCTGATCGGCCTTGCCCCTCACCTGGCATCCCGGACCAGGCCTGGCGGCGACCTGGTGCTGTCCGGCATACTGTCCAGCCAGGCCCGCGAAGTCATGGCCGCCTATGAGCCCTGGTTCGTGATGGACGAGCCCGAGCAGCGAGAAGAGTGGATACGCCTCACAGGACGGCGCCACGACAGATGACGAAACCGGTCTTAACGACTAAACTCCGACACTCGTAGCCTAGTCGCTTTCAGGAAGAAGCATGACCCAGAGCAGCCTGCAGACACAGTGCCCGAATTGCCAGACCCGATTCCGGGTAACCGAAGAACAGCTTGGCATTGCCAAGGGCAAGGTGCGCTGCGGGAACTGCATGAAAGTGTTCAATGCCATCGAACACCAGGTTATCCCTGGCGGTGGAGAGAAGCCACACACTTCCCCCGCCCCCGAGAAACCGGCAGACACCCCATCGTCAGCCAGCTCCGGTGTCAGCGAGGAAGATTTTGTCTTTGCCGACAATCCGGAAGAGGATGCGGCAGAAGGCCGTTACGCCGGCACCAAGTTGACCTTCTCTGATGACGAGTTAAGCGACAGCTTTCGCAGCTTTGATGAGCGCGACGAAGCAGACTACAGGGACGCTGACACCGACACTTCCGATGAGCAAGTCGATGAAAGCTGGGCCGAAGCCATTCTTCAGGATGACGAACCACCATCCCGGAAACCCTCTGTCCCCCAACGCCCCGAGCCAGCCCCCGAACCAGAGCCCGAGGAAACCGCTCCTGAACCGGAGCAGAGGCCAGAGCCTCGCCCTGAGCTGAGCCTCGAAGAGGAACCGGTGTTTGAGCAGACCGAAACCCCCTCTTCCACTGGCGCCCGGCCGGCCAAAGATTCCGACCCGTTCGATGACTTTGTCGACGAATCCGGTTTCGATTTCGATGAACCGGATCGACCAGCGGACGCCTTCCATGCCGACCCGCCCTTCCGGGACCTGCGTCGCGACCCAGTTGCCGTCGATTCCGGCAGAGGCGGCGTCCGGACCATAGTATGGAGCGTTATTGTGCTGGGCCTGATCGGTGTTCTTATCGCCCAGGTCACCTGGTTCCAGTTCGACCGCCTGTCGGCCATTCCCGAGCTGCGGCCATTCTATGAAAAAGGCTGTGAACTGGCCGGCTGTGAACTCAAACCGCTGATCAATGTTGAAGCGATACAGAGCCGGAAACTGGTGGTACGGACCGATCCGGAAAACCGTTCCCAACTGGTGGTCGATGCCGTCATTATCAACCGGGCCGACTTCGAACAGCCCTTTCCCGCGATCGCACTGACCTTCTCCAACCTGAATGGCGATGTTGTTGCCCAGAGCCTGTTCACGCCCGAAGAATACCTGGCCGGCGAAGGCCGGGAGCTGGACGCCATGCCCACGGATACACCCGTGCGCATTGCCATCAACATCCGGGATCCGGGCCGTGATGCGGTCAATTACAACATCCTCTTCCGCCCCCACGCACCCTGATGCAGTAAGGAAGTATTTACTCGACAGCTATTCCCGACGGTCATCGCACAGAACGAAAGTCAACCAGACAGGGCGAAAAATAATCAGTTTTTTCACCGCCCAGCCCCTTCAATCATGGTCCACCCGGCGGTATCATTACCGCCCTTCGGATGCTGGATCGGTTACTTATTGAACAGCCGCTCAGCCCGACCCTTGCTTAACCCGCTGTGACACGGACTCAGATCATGCTGCCAACGGCAAAAATCGGGCCGTACACCTTGCCCAACCCTTTGATTGTTGCGCCCATGGCGGGCGTAACAGATCGCCCTTTCCGTCTGCTGTGCCGGAGGTTGGGTGCCGGTCTGGCGGTGTCGGAGATGGTCATAGCGGACAGCAAACTCTGGCATACGCGCAAGTCCCGGACACGCCTTAACCATCAGGGTGAGCCGGAACCCCGCTCGGTGCAGATTGCCGGCGGTGATCCACAAATGCTGGCCGACGCCGCGCGTCAGAATGCAGAGTTCGGCGCCCAGATCATCGACATCAATATGGGCTGCCCGGCCAAAAAGGTCTGTAACAAGGCTGCCGGCTCTGCCCTGATGAAAGATGAAGCCCTGGTTCGCGAGATTCTTGAGGCGGTGGTTCAGGCGGTGGAAATCCCCGTTACGCTCAAGATGCGAACCGGATGGGACCGGGACAACCGCAATGCACTGGTCATTGCCCGGATGGCGGAAGATGCCGGCATTCAGGCTGTTGCCATTCACGGTAGGACCCGTGCGGACAAATACGAGGGCAACGCCGAGTACGACACCATCGCCGATGTGAAGTCCCGCATCCGCATCCCGGTGTTTGCCAACGGGGATATTACATCACCGGAGAAAGCCCGGGACGTGCTTCGCCATACCGGCGCCGACGGCCTGCTGATTGGCCGTGCCGCCCAGGGCAGCCCCTGGATTTTTCGGGAAATCCGGCATTTCCTGGAAACCGGCAGCCACATGGCCGCACCGGAGCTGGATGAGGTCGAGGATATTCTGACCGAGCATCTCCAGGCCCTGCATGCCTTCTATGGCGAGACCATGGGTGTGCGTATTGCCAGAAAACACGTGGGCTGGTACTTGCAGTCCCACGATCCGGGTAAACAGTTCAGCAAACGCTTCAACGCCATCGACGATGCGCTGGAGCAGAGAGACACGATTCAACGGTATTTTGCAGGCTTACGAAATGGAGAGGTATTCGCAGCATGAGCGCTGAGACTTTGGCAAACGACAACCTGAGCACCCCGGCCAACGATGATATTCATCAGTTGCAAACGGTGAACAGCAGCGGCAACACCGTGACCCTGCGCGACAGCGTTGAGGTAGCCCTGAAAAACTACTTCGCCCAGCTGGACGGCGCTCCGGTGACCGAGGTCTACCAGTTGGTGCTTTCCGAAGTGGAAGCGCCGCTGCTTGAACAGGTGATGAAATACACCCGCAACAACCAGACCAAGGCCTCTACCATGCTGGGCCTGAACCGCGGGACCCTGCGCAAGAAACTGAAGCAGTACGGTCTGCTATAATCCAGACATTTGAAGAGGGCCTCCCGGACACCATTCGCGAGGCCCTTATTCGTTCATCTCCAGCGAAGAAAGTGACCCATGGCAAACCAGGCTAACACCTCCGTCCGTCGCGCCCTGATCAGCGTGAGTGATAAAACCGGCATCGTCGAATTCGGCCGAGCCCTGACCGAACGCGGCGTTGAGCTGCTCTCTACCGGTGGCACTTACCGGCTCCTGAAAGAAAACAGCATCCCGGTAACTGAAGTCTCTGACTACACCGGTTTTCCCGAGATGATGGATGGCCGGGTAAAAACCCTTCACCCGAAGATCCATGGCGGGATTCTCGGTCGCCGGGGCACTGACGATACGGTGATGTCCGAGCATGGCATCAGTCCCATCGATATGGTTGTAGTTAATCTCTACCCCTTCGAGGAGACCGTGGCAAAGCCGGACTGTGACTTGGCGACCGCCATTGAGAACATTGATATCGGTGGTCCCACCATGGTTCGCGCCGCCGCGAAGAACCACAACGACGTCGCCATCGTGGTCAACGCCAATGATTACAGCCGGGTCCTGAAAGAACTGGATGCCAACGATGGCCAACTGAGCTACAACACCCGGTTCGATCTGGCAGTCAAGGCGTTTGAGCACACCGCTGGCTACGATGGCGCCATCGCCAACTACCTGGGTGGCCGCACTCCGGATAACGACAACGCTGATTTGCCCCGCACCTTCAACGCCCAGTACGTGAAGGTCCAGGACATGCGTTATGGCGAAAACCCGCATCAGCGCGCCGCGTTCTATGCCGAGCGCAACCCCAAGGAAGCCTGCGTGGCCACGGCCAAACAGCTTCAGGGCAAGGAACTCAGCTACAACAACGTTGCCGATACCGATGCCGCCCTGGAATGCGTAAAGCCCTTCGCGGATCCGGCCTGCGTGATCGTCAAACATGCCAACCCCTGTGGTGTGGCGATCGGCGCCGACATCCGTCAGGCCTACGATCTGGCCTTCGCCACCGACCCCACGTCGGCCTTTGGCGGCATCATCGCCTTCAACCGCGAGCTGGATGCGGAAACCGCCAAAGCCATCATAGATCGCCAGTTTGTGGAAGTGATCATCGCGCCCACTGTGGCCCCGGAAGCGGTGGAACTGGTATCCGCCAAGAAGAACTTGCGCCTGCTGGCCTGCGGCGAATTTGACGGTGACCGTGCCCGCTCCATGGATTACAAGCGCGTGACCGGTGGTCTGCTCGTTCAGGACCGGGACCTGGGCATGGTGGCCATGGAGGATGTCAAGGTGGTGACTGAGCGCCAGCCGTCCGAGCAGGAGCTCAATGACCTGTTGTTTGCCTGGGAAGTGGCCAAGTACGTCAAATCCAATGCCATTGTCTACGCCAAGGCCGGTCGCACCATCGGCGTTGGTGCCGGCCAGATGAGCCGGGTCTACAGTGCCAAAATTGCCGGCATCAAGGCCGCCGATGAAGGCCTGGAAGTGAAAGGTTCAGTGATGGCCTCCGACGCCTTCTTCCCGTTCCGGGACGGCATTGACGCTGCCGCAGCCGCGGGCATTACCGCCGTGATCCAGCCTGGCGGCTCCATGCGTGATCAGGAAGTGATCGATGCGGCCAACGAACACGGCATCGCCATGGTCTTCACCGGCATGCGTCATTTCCGGCACTGAGGGATTACCAACATGAATATTCTCGTTATTGGCTCCGGCGGCCGTGAACACGCCCTGGCCTGGAAAGCCGCTCAATCCCCCAAGGCAGACCGTGTTTTTGTGGCGCCCGGCAACGCCGGCACGGCAAGGGAAACCGGTCTGGAAAATGTCGACATCGACGTGATGGACCTGGACGGCCTGGCCAACTTTGCCGCAACCAACAACGTGGGACTCACCATCGTCGGCCCCGAAGCTCCTCTGGTGGCAGGCATTGTGGATAAATTCGAGCAGCGTGGCCTGAGGGTTTTCGGCCCGAGCGCCGGCGCTGCCCAGCTCGAAGGCTCCAAGGCTTTCACCAAGGATTTCCTGGACCGCCACAAGATCCCGACAGCCGGCTACGGCAACTTCACTGATGTGGACGAAGCCCTGGCCTATGTTCGCCAGCAGGGCGCTCCGATCGTCGTCAAAGCCGATGGCCTGGCTGCCGGCAAAGGCGTGATCGTTGCGATGACCCTGGAAGAAGCCGAAGATGCAATCCGCGACATGCTGGCCGGGAACGCGTTCGGCGATGCCGGCAGCCGTGTCGTCATCGAAGAGTTTCTGGAAGGCGAAGAAGCCAGCTTTATCGTGATGGTGGACGGCGAGAATGTTCTGGCCATGGCCACCTCCCAGGATCACAAGCGGGTGGGCGATGGCGACACCGGTCTGAATACCGGTGGCATGGGCGCCTACTCGCCGGCCCCGGTGGTTACCGCCGATGTTCATCAGCGCATTATGAATGAAGTGATCTATCCGACCGTGCGCGGCATGGCGGCCGAGGGCTATCCCTACAAGGGGTTCCTCTACGCCGGCCTGATGATTGATAACAGCGGCACCCCCAAGGTGATCGAGTTCAACTGCCGTTTTGGCGACCCGGAAACCCAGCCGATCATGCTGCGGATGAAGTCTGACCTTGTGGAACTCTGCGACGCGGCCATCGACGGCAAACTCGACCAGTGCGACTCCGAATGGGATGACCGCGCCTCCGTCGGTATCGTGCTGGCAGCGGGTGGTTACCCGGGCAGCTATAACAAGGGCGATACCATTTCCGGTCTGCCGGACACCGAGACCGAAGGCGAGAAAGTGTTTCATGCCGGTACCCGCCTCAACGGCGACCAGGTGGTTACCAATGGTGGTCGGGTGCTCTGTGCCACGGCACTTGGCAACACCGTTACCGAGGCCCAGAAACGGGCCTACGAACTGGCCTCCCGGATCCAGTGGGATGGCGCGTTCTATCGCAAGGACATCGCTTTCCGGGCCATTGCCCGAGAGCAGTCCTGAACCCGAAAAATGGGACTGAGCTAAAACCAGTCCGCGAAAACGCAGCCCGGTCATTGACCGGGCTTTTTTATGGGGTAATGTAAACGCCACGCCATGGATGCCGATCAGCCGCCCGCGAGGACCCCAGCAATGCAGCGCCCCTTTATACTGAATCTTTTTTTTGTAGTGACTGTCTCGCTGCTTTTGAGCGCCTGTTCACGTCAGGGTATTTACGAGACAGCCATCGGGCTTGAACGCTCCTCGGCAGGCCTCACAGCGGATACCGTGGCCGTCAATAACCTGGAGATCGCCTACCTGAGGAACCACCAGGCGGTTAATGGCGACACCATTGTGATGATCCATGGCTTCGGGGCCAACAAGGACAACTGGACCCGGCTGGCCGGTCACCTGACTGACGACTTCAACGTCTATGCCATCGACCTGCCCGGGCATGGTGAGAGCAGCAAGCCACTGGACATCGGCTACCGCCTGGAAGACCAGGCCGGGTACGTTGCCCAGATTCTGGAGGCACTGTCGGTCGAGGATACCCACATCATGGGCAACTCTATGGGTGGTGCGATTACCGCACTCTATGCGGCCAACTATCCCGGGAAAGTGAAGTCAGCGGTACTCTTCGATCCTGCCGGCATTCTGGAATATGAAAGCGAACTGGTGGATCTGGTGATGGAGGGGGACAACCCCCTGATCCCCAAGAAGCCCGGTGACTTCGAGCGGCTCATGGAGTTTGCACTTGAGAAAGAGCCCTTTGTGCCCTGGCCAATCATGGGTGTCATGGAAGAACGGGCCATCGCCAATCGGGACGTCAACGAGGTCATTTTTGCGGCAATCCGGGATGCCGGTTTCGAGTCAGACTTCCGTAATGCCATTACCCGTATCCAGGCCCCGGTCCTGATCATCTGGGGCAAGGAAGACCGGGTGATCAACTACCGAAACGGCGAGGTGTTCGCGGCAGCAATCCCGGATGCCAGGCTGGAACTGATGGAAGGCATCGGCCACGCACCGATGGTGGAGGCCCCGACACAATCAGCAGAACTGTTCCGGACATTTATCGGGCAGCAGGCTGAGTGATGCCCGTTCAAGCAATCGTATCCACATTCCACCTTCAGCGACTACAAGGGCACGGCAAAACAGGGTAGCCTAGCAACCATTGTGCTTTTGACGTCCGAACTGATACCTCATGCCTGAAGCGATCTGGATTACCTTTGCCTTTGGCCTTGGCCTGTTGGTCAAGCTCTTTGGCCTCCCTCCCCTTGTTGGCTATCTGGCGGCCGGCTTCGTGCTCAGTGGCATTGCCGAGGCAACCGGCGTTGTGATTGAGGAGACCGACGTTCTCCAGCACATCGCGCACCTTGGCGTCCTCCTCTTGCTGTTCACCGTGGGGCTGAAGCTGAAGCTCCGATCCATCGTCAGCCCGGAAGTGATTGGCGGCAGCCTGCTGCACTTTGGCATCACCTGCGCGGTATTCACCCCCGGTGTCTACCTGCTGATGGACCTCGATTGGTCGACTGCGCTGATGCTGGCCATCGCCTTGTCATTCTCGAGCACGGTGCTGGCCGCCAAGGTGCTTGAATCCAAACGGGAACTTCGGGCGTTCCACGGACGAGTCGCCATCGGCATCCTGATCATGCAGGATCTGATTGCCCTGGTCGTCATGAGCCTGGCCGCTGGCAAAACGCCCTCCGAATGGGCCCTGATTGTATTCGGGCTTCCCCTGCTTCGCCCGCTGCTGTTCCGGTTGCTCGATGCCAGCGGCCACGACGAACTGCTGGTGCTCCTGGGATTGCTTCTGGCGCTTGTTGTGGGCGGGCTTGGCTTCGAGGCGGTCGGTCTCAGTTCAGAGCTGGGCGCCCTGGTTTTCGGTGCCATGCTGGCCAATCACCCCCGGTCACAGGAACTCTCCAAGTCGCTGTGGAGCGTCAAGGAAGTGTTCCTGGTGGGTTTCTTCCTACAGATTGGCATTGGCGGTCTGCCCGACGAGGATGCGCTCATTTTCGCAATCATTGCAGGGCTGGTCCTGCCGCTGAAAGGCATCCTGTTCTTCTTCCTGCTGCTGGCCTTCCGTTTACGGGCGCGCAGCGGCTTCCTGAGTGCCCTGGCACTTACCAACTACAGCGAATTCGGCCTTATTGTCGCGAGCGTTGCCTTGCCTGAGTGGCTGGTTCCTCTGGCCATTTCGGTGTCACTGTCTTTCCTGGTTTCTGCCCCCATCAACCGCTTCGCACATGGCCTCTACGAGCGTTACTCCCAAGACCTCAGCCGGTTTGAGGGCAGCAAGCACCACCCTGATGAACAGCCGCTGTCACTGGGCGATACCCGGGTACTGATCATGGGCATGGGACGCACCGGAACCGCTGCCTACGATTGGCTCTGTGATGATCAGCCCAAACTGATTGGACTCGACTCAGACCCGGCAAAGGCCGAGCAACATCAGAAAGAAGGCCGCAACGTGGTCTTTGCTGATGCCGAGGATGCGTCCTTCTGGAACGGGTTGCACATGCCTGCGGTGCAGTCGGTGATCCTTGCGATGGGTGACATCGAAGGCAAGCTGATTGCCGCACGAATGCTCCGGAAACTTGGCTTCAAAGGCTTTATCGTGGCCCACACCATGTATGAAGATGAGGCGAAACAGATCCGGGAAGCCGGGGCGGATGAAGCCTACCTGACCATGAGCGAAACCGGCGTGGCCCTGGCCAGCCACGTGATCGATAAGAAGCCCGCCAAACCATCCCTGGTGGTCAGCAAACCTGAGTAACTGGATCGGCGCATACAGCCGACGTTCAGGCCTGTTCGAGCGCGCAGGTTCGGAAGCCAGTGTATACGTCGTTCCGAAGCGGGAGATAGGCCTGCCGATAGGTACCCCGGATAAGGCAGGATGACGTTGCACAACTGCCGCCCTTGGTGACTTTGTGATCACCGAACTGCAGAGTGGACATGAAAGGGTACATATCCACCTTGAAACCGTCGTAGGGCAGGAACTGATCGCCGGTCCACTCCCAGACCGTGCCAGTCATCTGCCGGCAGCCGAAGGGACTGTCACCCGCAGGAAAGTCGAACACCGGGTTCTGCGCCATGGCACGCCCGTTGAGATCCGCCAGCTGCCCGGTCGGCGCCGAGTTACCCCAGGGAAAACGCCGGAAGGGCTCGCCCGGGCGATTGCCCAGAGCCGCGACTTCCCACTCGTATTCCGTCGGCAACCGACGCCCTGCCCAACGGCACCAGGCCTCCGCCTCCCAGAATGTCACGTGAGTGACCGGTGCATCGGGATTGAGCGGCTGCCAGCGATCGAACACGCGCTCCTGCCACTGCTCATCATGCCAGCGCCAGTAAAGCGGGTGGCGGGGCGTCCGTAAAAGAGGCTCGTCACTGTTGTGAACCAGGGCAACATCGGTTTCGGTCTGGAGCCATTTCCGCCCACCAAAAGACCAGAGCTCGGGCCGCCGGTAGCCACCGTCTTCCACAAACTCCATAAATTCCCGGTTACTGACCAGGCATTTTGAAATCGCGAACGACTCCAGCTTCACAGTAAACCATGGCTTTTCATTGTCGAAGGCAAAATCGTCACTGGCGTAATGCCCGGACTCACCCGGCATCCCGATCAGCCACTCTCCTGACGGAACATAGGCATCTCCCTGATGCGACTTACCTGGCGCCGGTCGGTAAAAATCAGTGCCCGGCGGAGCCGGGTAGCCAACGGTCTGACGGCACCAGATCATCGACTCGATGTGCATGTTCTGGTGGTAGATTGCGTAGCGGTAGAGGTAACGGGCCTTGTCGGTTAACGGCTGCTTCTCGATCCGTTCTGCAACTCGATCATAGATGAGATTGAAATAGTCGAGGGTTTTCCGCCGCCCGGGAAACAACTCCCGGTTCCATCGATCCTGGTGTTCGATATGGAACGAATCCCAAAGGTCGTCCATGGCAGGATCATGGCTCGGTGTGCCATCCAGCAGGTTGAATACGAAGACCTCGTAGAAGAAGGCCGCATGCCCCATTTCCCAAAGCGGCGGATTGACGCCCGGATGGTATGGAACGTCCAGCGCGGTCTCGGGAAGAGAACACACAAGAGTCTCGGTACGCTTCCTTGTCCATTGCAGCTGATCCAGCAATTCCGCCTTTGCCTGATCGATTCGCTCAATCGCCGTCATCGCCAACCACTCATCATTAATACGGTTAACTCAGCATATCAGAGAGTTTGCAGCAGGGTTCAACAGCCTCACCTCCATACAGCCAGAATGACAGGGACAGCCACCAGGGTTACCAGAACAGACAATGGCAGCCCCAGGCGCCAGTAATCGCCAAACCGGTAGCCACCGGGTTCCATAACCAGGGCGTTGGACTGGTGTCCCACCGGGGTCAGAAAGGCGCAGGATGCACCAATGGCCACCGCCATCAACATGGCATCGGCGGCAATGCCCAGCTGGCCGGAAAGGCTCAAGGCGATGGGCGCAACCAGAATGGCAGCCGCCGCATTGTTTACAACGTTCGACAGCAACATGGTGCCCATCAGAATAATCGTAACGACCACCCAGGCATCTCCCTCGGAGCCAAGCATTAGCATCCAGGACGCAATCAGCTCCGCCCCACCGGTAGTTTCGAGTGCCTGCCCCACCGGAATCATTGCCGCTAACAGAACAATAACGGGCCAGTCGATCGCCTGGTAAGCCTCCTGGTTGCTGAGCACACCACTGAGAACCATGGCAACAGCGCAGCCAACCAGCGCGACGGGCGGCGACAACCAGCCAACGACGATCAGAGCGATCGCAGCGACAAACAGCCCGCCAGCGAGAAGTGCATTGCGTTCGCGTCCGAACCTGAGGCCCCGTTCTGCCAGCGGCAGGCAACCGAGTCCCTGAAAGGTGACGCGCAAGGTTTCCTCCTCGCCCTGCACCAGAAGAATGTCGCCGGCCTGAAACCGAATGTCACCCAGGCGACGCTGCAACCTCTGCCCCTGACGAGCAACAGCGACAATATTGAGACCATTCTGCTCACGCAGATTGAGCCTGTTGGCGGTTTTCCCGATCAAACCGGATTCCGGGGTGATGACGGTTTCCATCAAGCGGACGTCACCCTCGGACAGTGACTTTTCGCGCGGTTTTTCCGGTGCATTCCCGTCTTCGTCGGGCTCTTCGGAGGACGACTCCTCCACATTCGCCAACTCAAGTCCGGTGCTGTCCAGAAATTCCTGCAAAGCGTCTGTATCAGCTTCCACCAATAGCAGATCGCCGCCGCGCAACACGGAAAACGTTGATGGCGCCAGCGACCGCTTGTCCTCCCGGATCAGGGCCAGCACAACGACATCCTTTTCGGCGTCCGCGCGTGTCAGAAGCCCATGAAGTGTTGCGCCAACGTGTGAGGAGTCGTCCGGAACGCGAAGCTCGGTGACATAGTCCCCAACACTGAACAGCTTGCCGCCGTCATCGGGCTTACCCCGCCTGGGCGTCAGGCGCCACCCAACCAGTGTGATAAAGGCAATGCCCGCCAGGGTAATCGCCAGACCCACCGGCGCGAAATCAAACATGCCAAAGGAACTCGTTTCCCGATAACTGGCAATGATGATGTTCGGAGGCGTGCCGATCAGTGTCATGGTCCCTCCCAGCAGAGACCCGAACGCCAAAGGCATCAGCAGCAGCGAAGGAGACCGCCCGGCCTCCCGGGACATCCAGATCGCCACCGGCATCAGAAGTGCAAGCGCACCGACGTTGTTGATAAAGCCCGAGCACAGGGCCACCACCGAGGTCAGCATCAGTACCTGCAGGGTCGGCCGGTGCCCGACCTTTCCGAGCAGGCGAGCCAGGCGGTCAACCACACCGCCGTTGACCAGCCCCTGGCTGATCACCAGAACCGCCGCCACCGTAACAACCGCGGGATGGCCAAAGCCGTCGAACAGTTGATCCACAGGCAGGATTCCGGCAATCGAGACAGCAAGAAGCGCGAGCAGGGCGACCAAATCGAACCGGATTCGGTTCCAGACGAACAACACCAGGGCGAACCCCAGTATCAAAAAAACAAGTGTCTGACTGGCGCTCACTGTACCTCCATGACTTTGCCTAACGCACGGCCGCTCCACGGCCCGTGTCGGCAAACTTTACAGGAAGCTCGGGACGACAGAAGCCGTTGCCCATAAGCTCCTGAAAGGTCTGCAAGTATATAAACTGGCATATAAACTGAATGTCCGCCAGCAGGAGTTTTTGCCTGTTTCCCCCAGCCGTATGCGGTCACAGGGCAGTGATCGGATCGAGCAGTTCCGGTATTACCAAAATTTGCTGAACGTCCAGCAGTCCGTTTTCCAGGCCTATCCTCAGGGAGAATCGCCATGAAGGAGAAACGACCGCTCGTTTGGTTGTCGGCGGTGTACCCGTTGTTTTCTGCCAGCAGTCCCTTGCTGAGGGACTGGCAGATTTATCATGTGGGTCTTGCTGGCCAGCCCGGCAAAGGGCCGAAGCCCAGGGAATGCCCAGAGGCTCGCGTCGGGGTGTTCGATGTTTCTTCGCTTGAGGGCGATCAACTTGCCCACCTGCCCGACTGGCTGGGCAACCTCCCGGTAAAGGAATGGGTCGCTGTCCTGAAGCCGCAACACATTCACAGCGCCGAGATCTGCGGGCTGATCAATCGCTTCTGCAAGGACTACCATACCCACCCCCTCGACGACGACCGGCTGCACGCCATCCTGGGGCATCTTTGGGGAATGTCCGAGCTGCAATCGAGGGCCTTCTCCGACAAACCCGGCTGCTATCACAACTTTGCCCTTGAAGGAGAGTCCCAGGCCATTCAGGACGTCAGGAGACTACTGCAGAAGTTCGCGCTCACGGAAGAACCGGTTCTTGTTTACGGAGAGAACGGCACCGGCAAGGAGGCGGCCGCCAGATTCATTCATCAGCATTCTCCCCGACACAACAATTCGCTGATCGTCGTGAACTGTGCAGCCCTGCCCCGCGCACTGACCCAGAATGAACTCTTTGGCCACGAGAAAGGCGCTTTCACCCATGCTCTGAGTGCCCACAAAGGCAGAATCGAAGCTGCCAACGGCGGCACCCTGCTTCTGATCGGCATCGATGAACTTTCCGCAGAACAGCAATCAGCCATCCTGCGCTTCCTTCAGGAGGGCGTGATCGAGCGCCTGGGGGCCAATCACGCCATTGCCGTTGATGTCCGACTGATAGCAACCTGCACACGGCCCCTGGAGGAGCTGGTGGAAGCCGGCGGCTTCCGAAGCGATGTGTTTTACCGGCTTGGCAGCCTGCGAGTGTTTTTACCACCACTCCGGGAGCGGCGGGAAGACATCCCGGTACTGGCCAAGCGGCTTCTCTCAACAACGCCTTCAATGAATGGAGCCCGGCATCTCAGCGATAGCGCCCTTGTCTGCCTTGCTCAACACCCCTGGCCGGGCAACCTCAGAGAACTACAGAACCGTCTTCGGCAGGCGCTCCTGCTGGGTGAAGGCCGCTCGATTGAACCGGGGGATATGGGCTTCGCTGTTGCACCCGCCGACAGCCAGAAGCGAAGTACCGAGCTTTCCCTCGACGCATTTCGTTCACGCGCGGATCGTCAGGCCATTTCGATCAGTCTCGCACTTGCACACAACAACGTGTCGGCTGCTGCAAGACTACTGAGGATTTCACGGGTCTCGCTCTACCGGCTGATGGAAAAACACCAGCTTCCGCACGGCGCCCCGTCGCGGCCGCCAAAAAACAACTGAAGGAGATTCACCATGACAGCAAGAATCCTTTGGGTCTTCCCCTTGATCTCTCTGACACAACCGATGCCGGCAATCGCCACCGAAGCCGAAAGACAGGCTGAACAGACCACTGCCAGCGCCGACATCCGGACAACGCCGGAAGATAGTCACGATCCGGCGACCGACATTGCCTCTATAACCGCAGACCGTGGCATAGTGACCCGACCCGGCCGCTTCACTATTGAACCGTCTTTTTCCCATGCTCACAGCAACTCGACGGCGGTCGCGATAGAAGGCTACACAGTGATCCCTGCCCTGCTGATCGGGCTGATCAACATTTCGGAGATCCAGCGCGATATCTTCGTCGGCGCCATGTCACTGAAATACGGGATCACCAGCAAGCTCGAGGCGGCGGTGCGAGTTCCCTACCTCAGCATCAATGAGGACCTGAGAGAGCGCGAGGTTTTCCAGGGCACACCGGTGGATACTCTGCGTGAATCCTCTGGAGAGGGTCTCGGTGATGTTGAGGTTTCAGCTCGCTATCAGTTAACCGATGGCCTGGGTGGCTGGCCCTACGTGATTGGTGCGCTGCGAGTGAGAGCGCCCACCGGCGAGGGTCCCTACGACGTTGACCAGAGGGTCATCGAGGATAATCAGGGCAATCCGATTGGCATCGAGCTGGAAAGCCGGCCGACGGGGTCCGGTTTCTGGGCATTCGAACCCGGACTCTCATTCATCTACCCGACCGACCCGGCCGTGCTGTTCGGCAACCTGAGCTATGTCTGGACCCTGAAAGAGGAGCAAGGCTTTGATAATGGAGGCACAGTCGATCCCGGCGACATCGTGCGTTTTGGCTTCGGGATGGGGTTTGCGTTTAACGACCGGACGTCCTTCAGCCTGGGCTATGATCACTCGATCATCCGAAAAACCACATTCGAGAGGAACGTTGATCTTTTTGAATCCAATTTCGACCGTATCCAGATCGGGTCGCTATCCTTCGGCCTGTCCCAGCGTCTGTCGCAGTCCACATCGCTGAACCTTACGGTGAGTATCGGGGTTACGGAAAACGCCCCGAACAGCGAGATCACGCTCAAGCTTCCCATCAGCCTCTAGGCAGGGCCCGACGGGGTTATCAGCGACCAAGCAACTGGATCAACTGATCACTGAACCTTGCCGGGAACTGGTTCCCGGCGACACCCAGATTGTTCAACTCAATGTTCAGCTGGTTCATATTCTGTATCACAGTGCTATCGAGGTTATTCTGAATCACCGTCATCCAGCCGTTAGGCCCCGCCATCTTGCTGGCTACCCGCGCACCGCCACTGCGGTTCGCGCTGATTACTTCGAGTACGGTGTCCATTTGGTGGTCCACCAGACCGCCGTTGACCGCCTGGTTGAGATTGGGAATGGTCAGACGATTGACCACCAGGGTGTCACCGTTAATACCGACAACCTGCTCCAGACCGATACTGATCTCCAGATTATCCATCAGGAAACCACCCCGATATTCAGACAGTTCCGGATCACTCAGTGGTGCAACACCAAGCGTCAGCTCTGCCTGGACCGATGGCGACACCGCTGCAAATGAAACAACCAGTAACGCTATGGCTGACATCCGGGGCATCATGATTATCACCATTCCCTTGTAGAGGGCCAGTAAGGCAATGTGTGCCCGAGCGAAGGACCACTCAAGCCATTCTGTACCGGCGCCCTGGCCACTTGCGGCCACTGTCCCTCGCCGAGAAATCCGCCCCGACCCTGTTCAAGATGACTGCGAATAATAAAGGCGGTACCGTTCCAGTACTCGCTGAATTTTGAGTAGGAATAAACCTTCAACCCCCGCGCCGGATCCCCCACCAGGACCTCATCGTCACTGATCCCTTTGATCAGGACAAAATGCCGGAAGCCATCAATGTTCAACAATACAATCATGGGTAGGCGCACTTTCTCCTTCAGGCCGCTCAGCGGCATGCGGAAACCGTCGGCCTGATAGCCTCTGGCCTCCAGATAGCGCTTCATATCAAGCATGGAGAAGCCGTCCTGTCGCACTTTCTGCTCGTCCGCCAGGGCGAACATTTCAACGAAGACATCGTGCTCTGTCACCTGGTCCTGGTAGTGGAAGGACAACAAGGAAGCAATCGCTGCGGAGCCGCAACTGAAGTCGTATTGCTGTCGCATCACAGTCTCAAACCGGCGGTTCTCAAAACTGGTAACGTTTACCCGAACATCACCGCCAATGCCCGGCAACATGACCGAGCCGGCAAAGGCGGTGGACCACAACAGACCAGTGCTCGCGCAGACTGCAACAAGAACCCTCGTGGTCATGGCCCACCTCCGTCAGTGATTGATCAGTATGTTGATCTGGGTACTGTCCTGAATGACCACCTGGTTGCCGGTGTTCTGGATAACCGTGGCAACCCCGCTCATATTGCCGAACGCGTTGTCGGAAATACTGTTATCGCCTGTGACAACATTTCCCGACAGCAGGTTATCGGACACATTTGCATTTTGCTGGTTGTCGTTAATCTGCCACTGCATCGGGATTCCCTGGCGACCACTTGAATCCGCCAGCTGATCCGCCGACATAGGTGCGGCATCCAGCCACTCCTCGGCTGAAACCAATCCCGCTGCCGTGAACAATAACGCCAACAAGGCAGCCTTCAGTTTCCATCTGTTAACGCGACCCATGGCAGTTCTCCCGGAATAACCGGGCCGCACCCGTTAGGGCACGGCCTGGATTCCTTACTGGGTGCCGCCACCGTCGCCACCGGTGGACAGATTGGACATTACACTGACGTTCGCCTGTGTAACGCTGCCATTGCCTGCGTTCTGGGCGAACGCGCCGACACCGGTGTAGTTCGCGGAGCCACCGGAGATTTCGTTGCTGTTGCGAACCTCGGTGTAGGAAGCTCGGCCATTGGCATCACCGTAGGTGGTTGCAGTACCCGATACGCTTCCATCCAGATCTGCGTTATTCAGGAACACATCCAGATCCAGTGCCAGAGAGTTATCGGAACTGTCGTTGCCGCTGTCGGACACAGTGGTGTTTCCACTGTCCGCAACGTTGGTGGAATTGTCGGAACTGTCATTTCCGCTATCCGCTACGTTGAGGGAGTTATCCGAGTTGTCCGAATTATCAGAGTTGTCGGAGTTATCCGAATTATCTGAGTTGTCGGAATTATCGGAATTGTCGGACATGTCATTACCACTGTCAGCGATCTTGAAGGAATCGTTCACACTGGTGCTGTTATCCGAATTGTCCGAATTATCGGAGTTATCCGAATTGTCTGATTTATCGTTGGCGGTATCCGCTATCTTGAATGCATCGGCAACATCGGTGCTGTTATCCGAGTTGTCCGAGTTGTCGGAATTGTCTGTATTGTCCGAATTGTCATTCCCACTGTCGGCGATCTTGAACGAGTCGGCCACATCAGTGCTGTTATCGGAATTATCGGAATTGTCCGAATTATTGGTGTTATCCGAGTTGTCATTACCGGAGTCAGTATTGCCGGATTGGTCGTTGTTAGCCGTGGAGGTATTGTCCGCGTTGGTATTCGGATCTCCATCACCACCCTGGTCAGCGTAGGCAAAACCGGAAACACCCAGACTCATTGCGATGGCAGCTGCTAGCAGTGTTTTTTTGGTATTCATGATATCGCTTCCTTTTCGAGTATTGGCTTTTAAGGGATCCGACCCAACCCGCTAGCCTCCGGGTAAGCCAAGGTCCAGACCCGCCAGAACAGAGGAGCGATTCCCGTGCCACAATTGAGAAACTGGAATCAGGTGCTTGTTTTTAAAAGATTTTCTTTATTTCGGTCGAAAACCAACCGGCCCCGGTACCGGTGAAACTGTTTCAGGAATGAAACAGGGAGGGTAAACAAAAAGCAGGACACAAGCGGATTATGCCGTCATTACAGAAACATACACGAAATACACGGTGTCAAAAAAAACAAAACCCCGCTCAAGGCGGGGTTTTTTTGGATTGAAGCGAACCTTCGGGCCCGCCTCAGCAACATCTGAACCGTCGATTAACCGAACTGGTTCATGGTGTTGTCTTTACCACCGGCCTTCAGAGCCGCTTCACCAGCGAAGAATTCCTTGTGGTCGTCACCGATGTTGGAACCAGCCATGTCCTGGTGCTTGACGGTGGCGATACCCTGACGGATCTCCTTGCGCTGTACACCAGCCACGTAGGCCAGCATGCCTTCGTCACCGAAGTAACCCTTGGCCAGGTTGTCGGTAGACAGGGCTGCGGTGTGGTAGGTCGGCAGCGTGATCAGGTGGTGGAAGATACCTGCTTCGCGTGAACCATCACGCTGGAAGTTACGGCACCACTCGTCAGCCAGCTGACCCAGCTCGGTGTTGTCGTACTCTTCGCTCATCAGCTTGGCGCGGTCGTAGGCAGAAACGTCCTTGCCTTCTTCCTTCCATGCGTCAAATACCTGCTGACGGAAGTTCAGGGTCCAGTTGAAAGACGGGCTGTTGTTGTAAACCAGCTTGGCATCGGGAACGACTTCCTTGATTCGGTTAACCATGGCCGCGATCTGGCCAACATGAGGCTTCTCGGTCTCGATCCACAGCAGGTCTGCGCCGTTCTGCAGGCTGGTGATGCAGTCCAGAACAACACGGTCTTCGCCAGTGCCAGGCTTGAACTGGAACAGGCCAGACGCCAGACGCTTCGGACGAACCAGCTGACCGTTCTGCTTGATCACAACGTCCCCGTTGTTGATGTCTTCTGCCTTCTCGATCACTTCACCGTCGATGAAGCTGTTGTACTGGTCGCCCAGATCGCCCGGCTCGTTGGTCACGGCAATTTTCTGGGTCAGGCCAGCGCCCAGGGAGTCGGTACGGGCAACAATAACACCGTCGTCCACACCCAGCTCCAGGAACGCCAGACGAACGGCGTTGATCTTGGACAGGAAGTCGGCGTGGGGAACAGTTACCTTGCCGTCCTGGTGACCACACTGCTTCTCGTCAGAGACCTGGTTCTCGATCTGGATGCAACAGGCACCCGCTTCGATCATCTGTTTGGCCAGCAGGTAGGTCGCTTCGGCGTTGCCGAAACCAGCGTCAATGTCGGCGATGATCGGCACAACGTGAGTTTCATGGCTATCGATCTGCTTGATCAGCTCTTCGGCCTTGGCGTTGTCGCCAGCATTCTCGGCTTCTTCCAGCGCGCGGAAAAGATGGTTGAGTTCCCAGGCATCCGCCTGACGCAGGAAGGTGTAAAGCTCTTCGATCAGGCCAGATACGGCAGTCTTCTCGTGCATGGACTGGTCAGGCAGCGGACCGAACTCGGAACGCAGTGCAGCAACCATCCAGCCAGACAGGTACAGGTAACGACGCTTGGTGGTACCGAAGTGCTTCTTGATGGACAGCATCTTCTGCTGACCGATGAAGCCGTGCCAGCAACCCAGGGACTGGGTGTACTGGGAAGTGTCGTTGTCGTAGTTCGCCATGTCTTCGCGCATGATCTTGGCGGTGTACTTGGCGATGTCCAGACCAGTCTTGAACTTGTTCTGGGCGCGCATGCGAGCGGCGTGCTTCGGGTTGATGGCGTTCCAGGTCGGATGCTGCTTCAACAGGGAAGCGATCTGGTCAACGTCTTGTGCGTAGGGCATGGTCTCAATCCTTTCTACGTTGGTTTTCAAAGTCGATGCGGAGAAGCGTACGGCCACTTCCGAAGCCAACCACCTGCTCACTTTTTGAGCTAAGCGCTGACGTTGATGGTTACTTTAGTGGTTTCAAATTTATAATTGAAATTTATATGATCTATTTTCAGCATTTTTCTGGTGAATGCTCAGAAAGCCTCATTTTTGAGTTGGATCAACACCGGAACAGTAGCTATTGTTACTGTTATCAGTGAGCACGTCCCACCCGAACCCACCAGGCGCAAACAGTGTTCTATCTGCGAGCTTTCAGTCACTCCCTTTTGCACGCCCTGAAGAACCTGTTTCCGATCATCGCCGTCGTTGCCTTCTTCCAGCTCGTTATTCTCCGGCAAATGCCGGACAACACGCTTGCGATGGCAGCAGGTCTGCTGATCGTGGCTGTCGGTGTTGCCCTTTTCCTCCAGGGTCTTGAACTGAGCATATTCCCGGTCGGCAAAAGCCTGTCCAATCAGTTTGCCCGCAAGGGCTCTGTGCCGGTTCTCTTGTCGTTCGGCTTCGCAATGGGCTTTTCTGCCGTGGTGGCAGAGCCAGCGCTGATTGCCGTGGCCCAACAGGCGGAGGAAATCAGTGAGGGCAAGATAAAGGCCCTGACGCTCAGGATACTCGTGGCGGTTTCTGTCGGGCTGGTAGTTGCCCTGGGCGTATTCAGAACCATCTTTGGTTACCCGCTGCACTGGTTCATGATCATCGGCTACATCGTGGTGGTGGTGATCACCTGGTTCGCGCCGCCCGAGATTGTCGGCCTTGCCTACGATTCCGGCGGCGTGACCACCAACATTGTTACCGTTCCCCTGATCGCAGCCCTGGGCATTGGTCTGGCAGCCTCCATTCGGGGCCGCAACCCCCTGCTGGACGGTTTCGGACTGGTTGCCCTCGCTGTGATGGTTCCCATGATCACCGTTCAGCTTTACGGGATTGTTGTCTACTCCGGTATGACCGCCGATCCGACCACGGTGCCAACCCTGATCCAGGATGGGACAGCCGATCAGACTCCCGTTCTGCTGACCATGCTCCTCGACCTTGCCGGCATGATCCGGGATGTACTACCCATCATTCTCACTATTCTGTTCTTCCAGTACCTGGTGTTGCGCCGGGGGCTGACCAACCCTCGCAGGGTCCTGTTCGGTTTTGCGCTGGTGGTGCTGGGACTCTACGCCTTCGTGGTCGGCCTGAAACTCGGCCTGTTCCCGATCGGCACCAGTATGGCCCGGCAGTTGATGAGCATGGAGGGCTTCGTCTTCGTCTATCTTTTCGCCTTCATGATCGGATTCGCTACCACCATGGCCGAACCCGCGTTGATCGCAATCGGACACCAGGCTGAACAGGCAGCCGCCGGTACCATAAACGGCAACGCCATCAGGATTATTGTGGCGGTCGGTGTCGCTGTGGGGATCACCCTTGGTGTCCACCGGATTATCAGTGGCGATTCCATTCACCATTACATTATTGGCGGCTATATTCTGGTCATCATCCTGACGGCGTTGGCCCCGAGATACATTATCCCACTGGCGTACGATCTTGGCGGGGTTACCACCTCCGAGGTTACCGTACCTCTGGTGACCGCACTGGGGATTGGGCTGGCCAGCAGCATTGAAGGCCGTAACGTGCTGATCGACGGGTTCGGACTGATTGCCTTCGCCTCCATCTTTCCGATTGTGACGGTGATGAGCTACGCCATCATTGTTGAAATGCTTGCCAAGCAGAGGAAAACAGACTCATGAAATTTTCGGTTCTGGTTGCAATTGTTCCCGAGAATCAGGAGCAGGACTGCGTTGATGCCGCGAGAGACCTTGGCGCCGGCGGTATCACGGTGCTTCCCGGTCGCGGTATCAGTAACACCGCGAAGAAAACCTTCTTCGGCCTGACCTACGACGGCAGCCAGAGCGTTCTGCTGATGGTGTTGGAGAAGGGCCTCTCGCTCGACATTCTGAAAGTCATCCAGAAGATACTCATGCCCGAGCATAAGGATTCAAAGGGACTGGTGTTCACGCTTCCCCTGGAACACCTGGGCGGGATCGACATGTCCCAGGTCGAGAAATTCGAACAACACCTGAAAGATTCACTGTAACCGGAGAACAGCCATGAAACTGGTCAAAGATGTAATGGTGCGCGATGTAATGACCATCTCTCCGTTTGCCAGCATCCGTGAGGCGCTGTCACAGATGAAACAGCACTCTGTAAAATCGCTGGTGGTGGAAAAGACAAGCGAGCACGATGCCTGGGGCCTGATCACCTATACCAACGTGCTGAAAACCGTGATCGCAGAAGACGGCGACATCGACCTTCTGAACGTTTACGACGCCTGCGCCAAGCCCGTCATCAGCGTTGGCGAGAATCTGAACGTCCGACACGCGGCCAGCCTGATGAGCAAATACCGGGTAAAGCGTCTTCTGGTGCTGGCCGACAATGACCTGAAAGGCTTTGTGGTCATGGACGACATCATGGCAGCACTGCTGGACAGCATCGACTGAAGCACGATCAGGTCAGGCACAATACCACCAGCCGGTCACCCGGCTGTAACTCCATGTAGTCCTTTCGGGGCGGGTTCAGCTGCAGGTGGCGTCCATGTTCATTGGCACTGTTCCGAAATATCCCGAGTGCCAGCTCACCTTCTGACGCTACCGTTTTTTCCAGCACCTGAAAGGTCGCACTGGCCGGCAAGGGATAATCTGCCGGGTCCCGGAACTGGATCTCGGCACCGCCAACGGTGAACAGTTCATCCAGCACGATGCGGAGCTCCCGCCGCAACGCCACCTGAGCCAGAACATGACTCAGAATCATGGGGCTGATCATCATCTCACTCTGGCGTCCATCCAACAGGTGCCGGTTGTCAGGATCGCTAAGTTCCATAATCAGCTGTGGCCTCCGGGCAAAATCGGCCAGGATGTCCTCAAGTTGGAGGTAACCCACCATCGCCCGGGCATCGGCCTCTTCGCCTGAGGCCAGTCGGTCGCTGCTCAGCAGGATCACGGTATCGTAGCCCGCCGGCCCTATCCGGCGGAGCTCGCCCTCCACCATGTAATCCGCCTCGATATGCCGACAGGTCAGGCGTTCAGCATTATCAACGTATTGGGCAATGGCCTGTTCCCGTTCAGTTTTCGGAACCACGGAAACCAGATCCACTTCAAAATGACGGTGTCCGTAGCTGAGGAATTCCGCGATCAGGCTGGGCACCCGTCGGTTCCAGCCCAACACCAGAACCCGGTGATTCATCTGGACGGCAGGCCGGTCAACGCGCACCGCTTGCCCTCTCACCAGCTCTGGCAAGGCTACCTTTTTGGGATTTGGCTCCGTCTCTGAGTAGTCCCGGGCCATGATGACCACTCGATCGGCCGATTCAATGGGTGAGTGTGATGGTGCCAACAGCTGGACGTCCCAGCCTGTACCACGCCGTTTCAGAAGCCCCAGCACAATAACCTCGGGCCGGGCCGCGGCCAGCTCGCCAAGTGTCATCCCCGCCAGCGATTCTCCGCCCCGGATATAGATTTCATTTCCCTCACCGGCGGTTAGCAGTTCGTTGAACACTTCCGACAGACCGGGATGCAGAATGTTCTGAACCATCAGTCGACTGATGGTGGCATCGCCGGCCACAACCTCTACTGCTCCGGGATAGGCCCGCTCAATCACGGGGAGCTTACGCACGTCCTGGATCTCAGCCACGACGAAAGGCAAAGAAGCCTGAAAGTGCCTGGCCTGGGCGGCAATGGAAAGCAGTGCCTTGACCGTTTCCACATCCGAAGTCACCAGGCTGCCAGCCTCATGAGCTGCGCTGGGCACGATAACCGCAGCAGCATCCAGGCAAGCTACCCGATGCAGGGCATCCGGCTGGATTGCCGACCCTGAACGCAGGATGATCTGGCGGGCTCTGCGCCCGATACCCGGTTCGCTGCGCAGCTCATGCACCTGGGCCGCAGAGGCGTCTTCCGACAGCACGACGAGGTTCAGCTTCTGGGCATCGTGTTTTTCCAAAAAACGTTTCATCCGGCCACTGGAACCCAACAACTCGGAGAGCAGCGGCAGGGTCTGGCTGGTCCAGCCCAGCACCACCACATGGTTTTTAAGAGTCACTGGTGTGAGACCCCGCTCGAGGTCCGCCATTTTGGCAATCAACCACCGTGTCAGGATGGCCACCAGGGTACCCATGAACACCACATAACCACTGATGGTCAGCAGGGTGGAGACAAAGCGCTGCCAGGTCCCCACATCGTCCCCCAGATACCCGGGGTCGGTCAGCCTCAGGAAAGCCCACCAGATGGCCGAGCCCGGCTCTTCGAAGTCCCCGCCCTGGGGAACCACCAAAAGGCCGCCGATCAGCGAGATCAGGCCGATAAACACACCGACCACAAGGAGCTGAAACCCCGCTCCCTTTACGAGTTGTCGCTCCAGTATGAATTTCATTCGGTCGATCAGCCGGAAAGGCAGCATGGTATTCCTCTTTTTCGGAGCATTCTCATCGCCTAAGGGTAAACCATCCGGAAAGTTTAAGAATCAATGTCTTATCTGGAGGACTGATCAGATTCAGGGGCGGGTTGACTGATCAGGCGCAAGGCGTCTTCCAGGGAGGAAGTATAGCGGCTAACGCCAGGCACCGGTGTGACACCGGCGCGGGCGAGGGTTCTCAGCGGCTGGAACTGGAGATCGGCAATGACCATCTGCGTGCCGTCCCTTTCACAGGTGGCAATGAGCTTGTTCAGGGCAGACAGCCCACCGGCATCAAGAATCGTAACGCCGTCCATGTAGAGAATGAATCCCCGGGCATTCCGGGACAGCACCGCCAGCTCCCCGAAAATCCGGTCGGCAGCAGCAAAGAACAGTGGGCCGTTGATCTTGAACACCTGCCAGCCCTCGGGCAGACGGGAGCCAGCAATTCGCTTGCTGAGGGTAATATCCGTGACCCTGGTCATCTGCGCCATTTCCCGCATGAACAGGACCGCCGCCAGCAAAATCCCGGTGGTGATGGCAATCACCATGTCCAGCAACACCGTGAGCGAAAAGCAGGTGACAAAAACCAGAATGTCGCTGCGTGGAGCCGTTTTCAGCAGGTGCAGCGACTTGGGCGCCTCACTCATATTCCAGGCCACCACAATCAGCAGAGCCGCCATGGCTGGCATGGGCAGATACGCCAGAAGGCCCGCCAGCGAAACCAGTGCCAGCATCACCACCAGAGAATGAACCATTGCGGAGACCGGGGACTCGGCGCCGGCACGGTAATTGGCGGCCGAGCGAGCAATGGCGGCCGTCGCGGTAATACCGCCGAAAAACGGCGTGATGATGTTGCCAAGACCCTGCCCCATCAGCTCGCTGTTGGCGCTGTGGCGCTTGCCGGTCATGCCATCAAGCACCACGGCACACAGGAGGGACTCGATCGCGCCGAGCATGGCGATGGCAAAGGCTGCCGGCAGCAGATCCCGGACCAAAGACCATGACAATCCTACAGGTTCGCCCGATGCCCCTGCCTGCTGCCACGGCCAGGCGAATTCCGGCAAAAAAGGTGGAATACCCGCGCCCTCGGTGCCGTCCGGCAGGAGATAGCTGAACCTTGAACCAATGGTATCGATAACAGCGCCCTGGGCATTCAACCAGAGCGCAAGCAGACTTCCGATCACCACCGCCGGCAGGTGCGGTGGCACCGGTGTTTTCAAACGTGGCCAGAGCAACATGCAGGCAAGGGTAACGCCTGCCACGAGTGTGCTCATGCCATCAAATTCCGGCAGCGCACCTGCCAGCAGGGCCAGCTTGTCCCAATAGTGTTCAGGCATATCGCCAACCGGGAGACCCAGAAGATCCCGTATCTGTAGAGTGGCAATCACCACTGCAATGCCCCCGGTGAACCCGAGAGTTACCGACTCGGGAATGTATTCAATGAAGCGCCCCAGCCGCATCAGTGCCATGAGAATCAGCAAAACGCCCGACATCAGGGTGGCCAGCAGCAAACCACCCAGGCCGTAGCTCTGGGCAATGGGGTACAGAATGACAACGAAGGCGGCGGTGGGGCCGGAGATACTGAACCGACTGCCGCCGGTCAGCGCAATCACAAATCCGGCAATAATGGCGGTATAGAGCCCGTATTGCGGCGCAACACCACTGGCGATCGCCAGCGCCATGGCCAGTGGTATGGCAATAATGCCCACGGTTACACCGGCCATCAGGTCGCGCAGGAAACGGCGGCCCCGATAGGGCTCATCAATACAGGCTTCCCGGAATGCGTGGGCCATCCGGAGTGAAAACAGGTGGGCGCGATGCGGCATGAAGAACTCGTTAATTGCAACTGATGCCTGTAAATTATATGCTCATATTATATTCATTCAATGTTAATTTGATTAACATGCCCGCAAATCACCGGAAGTGAAGAACAACCCCATGGAAAAACGCACTGCCCGCCTGACGCTGCTGATCGACCCGGAAAAAAAGTCCGCCTTTGAAGAACTGTGTAAACTGGAGGATGTAACGCCCTCCCAGAGAGTGCGCCAATTTATTCGGGAATACGTGGAAGAACGATTGGGGCCAGACTGGCGCGAAGAACGCAAAAAGAGATCCTGACAGCGCTCGAAACGTAAGGACTACCATGAAACTTTACGCGCCAGCCCTGCTAATTGCTGCTCTGAACGGATGCACCGCCATGCCTTCTTCAAAAGCCCCGGAAGTAACACTGACGGCACCGCAAACCCAGTACGATGCCCGGTTGGTACAACCGGAAAACAATACCGTCCTCTCTCCGGAAGAACTGGCGCAGCAACTCGCCGACGTCGATGTTGTGGTCGTCGGAGAATACCACGGGCACCATGGCTCACACCTCCTGCAATCCCGGCTTCAGATGGCCCTGTTTCGACAGCAGCCGCAGCAGGTTCTCAGCATGGAGCAGTTCAATCTGGATCGTCAGGACGAGCTGAACCACTATCTGCAGGGAGAGATCGGCGAAACTGAAATGATCGAAGACGCCGAAGCCTGGGACAATTACCGCGCCTCCTATCGACCACTGGTGGAGTTTGCGCGCCGGCAGGTTCTGCTGGTAATAGCGGCCAATGCGCCAGCAAACGTTGTCCGCTGTGTTGGCCGCAAAGGCCCGGATTACCTCGATCGTATTTCCGACACCCTGAAGCAGAAGTTACCGGCCGATCCCTTCATGGACACCCCCGCCTACCGGGAGAAGTTTATGGCTGCCATCGGCGCCAGCCACCAGGCTGACAACACCATGAGCGAGCGGATGGAGAACACCTACAAAGCCCAGTTGCTCAGGGACAACACCATGGCAACGCGTATTCTTCAGGCGCGGGCAGAGCACCCGGAGTATCAGGTTCTGCACCTGACCGGCACGTTTCACAGTGAAGATGGCCTGGGCACCGTCGCTCTGCTGAAACAGCGGGAGCCGAAACTCTCTATTGTCGTAATCAGCCCGGCATTCTGGTCGCCAGAAGACAACGATCCACCCCTGGAAGAGAATCGCTCGAAGGGCGACTTCATCTACTTCATTCAGCCACTGCCTGACGAATTCCGGGATGCCGAGCGGGAGCGCGAAGCCATGAAAGCCCGTTTTCGTCGATCGACCGACACGGCCTGTGACTGAAAACTACCGCTGACGGCCAGACAGTCTCGATTCAACCCCGAGGGCTTTATTAAACACCGAAAGATCCTGATCGCTGAACAGCACGAACCGGACAAAGCGAACGCAGTTGAGGTCCTCAAGGGTGTCGACCACAGCCTTCATGGCCACTTCCGCCGCATCCCGCAATGGATAGCCGAAAACCCCGGTGGAGATGGCAGGAAAGGCGATGGACGTCAGCTCATGCCGATCTGCCAGCAACAGGGCATTTCTGAAGCACTCGGCCAGCAAACGGTCGGATGGCTCGTCGACCCCGTACACCGGCCCCAGACAGTGGATCACGTGCTGGTTTGGTAGCTGGTGAGCTGAGCTTATGACAGCCTGCCCCGGCCTGATCGGAGCCAGCGCTCGGCATTCCTCTGCCAGCCCCGTTCCGGCGGCGCTGTGTATGGCACCTGCCACGCCACTACCTGGTAACAGTTCGGCGTTGGCAGCATTGACGATCACATCCATATCCCGCTGTTCAGCAATGTTTCCTCTGACACACTCAACTTTCACAACCGTCATGCTTCCTTCCTTTTCGCTTGGGACGTGAAACGCTAATCTTGACCATGACCTCAGGATAGCAGCCAGACACCGGACGCTTTCCGGAACATTCCGGTGACTTAACACAGGGACACCCCATGAAACTTTTTGCCTCAGTGATTCTAGGCGTCAGTGCCATCATTTCTGCCGTCCTGATTGGCAATGGCCTGACCGATCTGCGCACGGGCGACCGCTACGTGACCGTTAAAGGCGTGGCTGAACGGGAAGTGAATGCCGATCTGGCCTTGTGGCCCATCCGCTTTGTCGCCACCGGCGCGTCCCTGAGTGAGGCCCAGGAAAGGGCCAGAAGCAGCCGGGACGCGATCATGGCGTTCCTCAAACTGCAGGCCATTGACCAGAATGCGGTCGAACTCCAGCGTCTGGATGTCACCGATACCCGGGCCAACCCCTACCAGGCCAACAACGGAGAGCAGAAGTTCATCATCAGCCAGACGCTGATGGTGCGCAGTACTGACATCGACCGAATCCGGCAGGCAGCCCAGGGTGTCAGTGAACTGGTGGACTCCGGAGTAGTGCTGTCTTCGGACTACGGCCCGTCCGGCCCGACGTACGTATTTAACGGGCTCAACGACATCAAGCCGGAGATGATTGCCGAGGCCACGGCATCGGCCCGGGAAGCTGCCGACCAGTTCGCCCAGGATGCGAAAGCGGAACTCGGGGGGCTGCGACGCGCCAACCAGGGCGTTTTCCAGATTCTGGCCCGGGATCAGGCGCCGGGCATCATGGAGCAACAACAGCCGGTAAAAACCGTTCGGGTGGTCTCAACTGTCGAATATTACCTTCGATAGTCCACCCGCCTACTGCGTGGCCACCATCTCATCGGTCACCTGATATTCACCCGCCAGCCAGCGCAGGATCTCGTTGGCTGCAGGGTGGTCAAACGCATCGTAGGTATGTTGCAGACTCTGTCGCTTTTCATCGCTGATCCGGCCAAGCCCGGCGTCCTGCAGGACCAGTAGATCCGCATGCAGCTGCGCTGCCAACTCCCTGCCCAGCACCTCGCGGGCGACATGGCGGAACGCCTGTCCATATTGATAAGAGGGCCCCAGGCGATAGGACTCCGCCAGCGTGATAGCCGGGATGGCCGTCAGCGTGGGCTGCAGAGCCGGATTGATACCATGGCCGGCAAGGTGCGCCGCGTTGGCCGCCGGTCGTCCGGTGAAGGCTCGCAGATGCAGATGTTGCGACATCCGGTCGCCGTCGTTGACCGGGTAATTGTCCCAGAGCACCGGCTTGCGGCCAAGCAGGTCTCCGACACGTTTCAGATGGCCGGGTGACACTTCCCGGGAACACACTTCCTCCCCGGTCCAGAACACGTTCACCGAGTGGTCCAGCTTGCGCCCGAGCGTCTCCAGATAATCCGCCGGACGCTCCCCGAACACTCGGTCGAGAACCGGATCATCGGAATAATAGCTGGGGCAGACACTCAGCTGTTTGATCGAGGTGCGATCACAGATCCAGTGCACAATGTCCGCCTGGGCAGTGGCAAGGTCCGGAGTATCGGACCGCATGTCGTCGAACAGAATCGCCAACTCGTCTATCCCGATGCGTTCCAGCAAGGCGAGTTTGTCTGCCAAAGCTGCACGAGCCTCGTCATCAAACCGATTGAATACTTCGAACGGGCTCAGCCCTACCCCGAAACGCACCCCTTCATGCCGGCAGAATCGGGAGAACTCAGCCAGCTCCGAGGCCATGGCTGGCGGATGTGGTTGCTGCCATTTTCGACGCAGGAAGGCATCGGCCTTGGGGGCATAGAGATAGAACCCGTAACCGTGGGGCGCAAGGGTGCGGACCAGCTGCCGTCGCTCCTGCCAGGTCCACATGGGGCCGTAGAATCCTTCGATGATGCCGAGTGTCGTTGTCATGGCCAATTTCCGCTCCGCTGCTTCCCGAGTCCGAGTGAGGTACCCTATAACCTCTAATTTTGACTAGACTTATCGGTAAAGCCAACTACAAACAATCTGCCCGGCAAGGAGCAATGCGATGGAGATCAAAACGTTCGAAGACCTTATCGAATGGACCCGACAGCTGCACGCGCATCTGTCACGGTGCCTGAAGGAATCCGCCAAACTGAACAACGACGAACGTGCCAGCGCGCTGCTTGACTATCTTGCTGGCCACGAAGCCACGCTTGAAAAAGCCGTCACTGAATTCGAGAAGCAGGCTGATTACAAAGCCATGCATACCCGCATGTATGACTACCTGAACCACAAACCGATCAGGGCCAGTGCTGATTCATATAGTCACTACGCCTCAATGTCGTTCGCTGACATCGCCAAAGAGGTATTCAGTTTCCACGACCAGGTGATGGATCTCTACGATTCCCTGATCGGGAAGGCGGAAATCCCCGAAGCCAAGTCACTGCTGGAAGACCTTCTGGCTCTGGAAGAGCACGAGGCGATGCGTTTGGCCAGCCAGATTGGTCGAATGGAAGACCTCTGATCCTCAGTACGACCAAGGTCGTACAACCAGCGGTTTTTGATTTCGTTTGTTAACGATAATTGCTAACGTGAACTAGCATCAAGAGTGGTTTTTCCCCAAAAGGGGAACCCTCGACCCACAAAAAAGATAAGAGGATAGAAGAGCAATGAAGATCCGTTCTGTTCTTTCCGCGGCTGTGTTGGCTGTCGCAACAACCTTTGCCTCCACACAGGCGCTCGCCCAAGACACCTTTACACTCCGCCTCGCAGAAACCTGGGGGCCAAACTTCCCGATTTTTGGTGATACCACCAAGCGCTTTGCCGAAACCGTAGAGAAAATGTCTGATGGACGCCTGAAAGTCCGTATCGATTCGTCGAACAAGCACAAAGCGCCCCTTGGCATCTTCGATATGGTCAAGGCTGGTCAGTACGACATGGGCCACTCCGCTTCCTACTACTGGAAGGGCAAGGTTCCAGAGACCCTGTTCTTCACCAGCATGCCGTTCGGCATGAACGCCATGGAGCAGTACGCCTGGTTCTACCACGGCGGCGGCATGGAGCTGATGCAGGAGGTTTACGAGCCTCACAACATGCTGTCTTTCCCGGGCGGTAACACCGGCGTCCAGATGGGTGGCTGGTTCCGCAAGGAAATCAACTCACTGGAAGACCTTCAGGGTCTCAAGATGCGCATCCCCGGTTTCGCCGGTGAAGTATTCGCAGAAGTTGGCGTTAACCCTACCAACATCGCTCCGGGCGAACTCTACACAGCCCTCGAGCGCAACACCATCGACGCCGTCGAGTGGGTAGGCCCGGCGCTGGATCTGCGCCTTGGTTTCCAGCAGATTGCTGACTACTACTACACCGGCTGGCACGAGCCTGCTACCGAGCTTCAGTTCCTGGTGAACAAGCGGGTTTGGGAAAAGCTTCCGGCAGACCTGCAGGAAATCATGCGTGTTGCAATGCGCACAGCTTCCTACGATATGCTGGTCCACTCCCAGCACGCCAACGCAGAAGCCTGGGCAAACATTCGCGAAGAGCATCCGAATGTCCAGATCAAGCGTTTCCCGGACGATATCTTTGACGCGATGTACGCGGCCAATAACAAACTGCTTGATGAAGCAGCGGCCGAAAGCGACATGGCCGCCAAGATCATCGAGTCCCAGCACGACTATCTTGAGAAGAGCCGCGCTTACACCAACATTTCCGAGCGTGCCTACCTCAACACCATGGCCGAAGTCGAGTAAGATATAGGCTGTAACGGAGCCGGGATCGCTCTATGAGTGATCCCGGTTTTGTCGTTTATAGCAACTGAAAAAGCGCCAATTCAGTTGGCGGGGGATCATCAATGCGGTGGATTATCAAACTGGACGAGGGGCTTTCGCGCCTGTCCACATTCTGTGGCTGGGTTGCCTGTGTCGCGATGATACTGATGGCAGCCAACGTCTTTTACGACGTAGTAGCCCGCTACGCCTTCAACAACGTCTCTATCGGTATGCAGGAAATGGAATGGCACCTCTATTCAGTGGTGTTCCTGCTGGGCATTCCTTACGCACTACGCACGGATGGTCATGTTCGGGTCGACGTTTTCTATACCCGCTGGAGCAATAAAACCAAAGCCTGGATTAATCTGGTTGGGGCTATCATTTTCGTCATTCCGTTTGCCTACCTGATCGGCATTTACGGCTATGACTTTGCGATTGACTCCTACCAGATGGGTGAAGGCAGCGGCGATCCCGGCGGGCTGCCCCATCGATGGATCATTAAATCCGTGATCCCGATCAGCGCCTTTTTCATCGGCGTAGCCGGCCTGAACATGGTCACCTATGCGATTCGGGTCATGTCCGGGGAGAAAGCTTATGCTGGTGAGCACAGCGCAGGAGGCCTCGCATGATCGGTATGATTATGTTCGGTGCGGCCCTGCTGATGCTGATGCTGGGTTTCCCGGTTGCATTCACCTTCGGTGGCGTTGCCCTGTTTTTCGGGATTTTCGCCGAGGGCATGGATCTCTTTGCCTTTATGCCCTATCGCATCATGAGCGTGATGCAGAACACCGTTCTGATGGCGGTCCCCCTGTTTATTTTCATGGGCGTGGTGCTCCAGCGGACGCGGTTGGCGGAACAGCTTTTGACCTCCATGGGCCGGCTTTTTGGCGGCCTGCCTGGCGGCCTGGCCATTTCGACGATTCTGGTTGGTGCCCTGCTGGCAGCCTCTACCGGGGTCGTGGGCGCCAGCGTGGTGGCCATGGGTCTGATCTCGTTACCTGTCATGCTCGCCCATAAATACGACAAGCGTCTGGCAACCGGTACCATCTGCGCATCCGGCACCCTCGGTCAGATTGTTCCTCCCTCAATCATCCTTATCATCCTCGGCGACGTCCTCGGCCTTCCGGTTGGGGATCTGTTCAAGGCCGCGGTCTGGCCCGGCGTTGTGCTGGTGGGTCTTTACATCGCCTACATTCTGATTCTCACAAGACTCCAGCCGGAGACCGCCCCGGCCATGCCGGAGGAGCCGGGCGTGTCCCGGAAGAAGGAAATCTTCAATGCGCTGTTGGCGATCATTCCGCCGCTGGCATTAATTGTGGTGGTTCTGGGCTCGATCTTCACCGGCATTGCCACACCAACCGAGTCATCCGCTCTGGGTGGCGTTGGCGCCGTGGTTCTGGCCATCATCTACCGCCAGTTCTCCTTCAAGATGGTATGGGATGCGTCCAAGGACACGGTCAAGGTGACCGCCATGGTCTTCGCTATCCTGATCGGCGCCACCGCCTTCTCCATGGTGTTCAGCTACACCGGCGGCGACTACCTTCTGGAAGAATGGCTGCTTCAGCTGCCCGGTGAAAAGTGGGGCTTCATCATTCTGGCCATGGCTGTCATCCTGGTGCTGGGTTTCTTCATCGACTTCGTGGAGATTTCCTTCATCATCGTGCCGATCCTTGCGCCAGTGGCGGAAGCCATGGGCATCAATATGCTCTGGTTCGCGATTCTTATCGCCATGAACCTTCAAACCAGCTTCCTGACGCCACCGTTCGGGTTCTCGTTGTTCTATCTGAAGGGGGTAGCACCGCCCCAGGTGCGAACAACGGATATCTACAAAGGCGTGCTGCCCTTCATCCTGATACAGATGTTTGTGCTGGCACTGATTGTGATTTTCCCAGAATGGTTTGGTATGAGCTCTTCATACTGACCCGAGAATGCCGGGCCAAAGGGCCCGGCATTTTTTTTACCGCTCCATTTTCGCTTTTCACTATCCTTCCGATAGCTTTCCTCTATTTTCTGTCAACCTGACAAAATCTCACTGTTTTCTATACTGAACGGACAACCGGCGATTCTCAGACTGGTATTCGGGAACCCTGGCGCGCGCACATCGGCAAAACATTGATGTTGAGGTTATCAAGGGAGAGCGGAGTCCATGAACCAGAGCACTGCCCAGAAAGTCCGTGAAAGCGGGCAAGAATCCAAAAACCATTTTCTGACCCTGCCACTGGAAAATGCCCACGTGGACCGGTCACCGCACACGTACGAGCGCTGGCTGATTGCCAAGCTGATGCGTATGGCAGGCTCGCCACCGGTTCGGTTCCAGCTCTGGAACGGGGATATGATCGAACCGGAGGGTCAACTCGCGCAATTTACTCTGCATCTGACCGACCCCAAAGCCCTCTATGCACTGGTCGCAAACCCTAACCTTGCATTTGGCGATCTTTACAGCGCCGGCCGTCTTGAGGTGGAGGGCAACTTGCCGGATCTGATGGAAGTTCTTTATCGCTCGGTTCACCGTGCGCGCCAGAAATGGCCCAAATGGCTGGAAGCGCTGTGGAAAAATCATAACCCCCGCGCCACCGGTATCTCTGAGGCCAGGGAAAACATCCACCACCATTACGATCTGGGCAATGAGTTTTACCAGCTCTGGCTCGATCACGCTGGAATGCAGTACACCTGCGCCTATTACGAGAGCCCGGACCTGACCCTTGAGCAGGCCCAACTCGCAAAAATGGAACACGTCTGTCGCAAACTCCGGCTCAAGCCCGGAATGACCGTGGTCGAGGCTGGTTGTGGCTGGGGCGGACTGGCCCGCTATATGGCCCGCAACCACGGCGTAAAGGTTCACTCCTACAACATCTCGAAAGAACAGTTGGCCTATGCCCGGGAAGAGGCTGCCAAGCAGAGCCTGGATCATCTGGTGGAATACGTCGAAGACGATTACCGCAACATCAGCGGACAGTACGATGCTTTTGTTTCCATCGGCATGCTGGAACATGTGGGCAAGGAAAACTACGAGGCTCTGTCCGAACTCATCAAACGCAGCCTCAAGCCCGACGGCATTGCCCTGCTGCACAGCATTGGCCGCAACCGCCCGATGCTGATGAACGCATGGATCGAGAAACGCATCTTCCCGGGCGCCTATCCACCAAGCATCGGCGAATTCATGCAGATCTGTGAGCACGGTGATTTTTCAGTCCTGGACGTCGAGAACCTGCGCCTGCATTACGCCCAGACCCTGAACGACTGGATGGAACGCTTCAACCAGAACGAAGACAAGGTCACTGCCATGTATGACGGCCACTTCACCCGGGCCTGGCGCATCTATCTGGCCGGATCCATCGCCGCCTTCCGGGCCGGTTCCCTGCAGCTGTTCCAGGTAGTCTTCAGCCATGGTGACAATAACAAGCTGCCTCAGAACAGACGGGATCTTTACGAATTTCCTGCATCACCCGAGGAGGCCTGATGGATTACTACGACCTGATCATCGTTGGGGCGGGCCCTGCGGGATCCACCCTGGCCAGCGCCCTTGAGAAAAGCGGTAAAAAGGTTCTGATCATTGATAAACAGGACTTTCCCAGGGACAAAACCTGCGCAGGCTGGGTTACGCCTGCCGTGATGGAGACCCTGAAGATTGATCCTGAAGAATATGCAAACGGCCGAACTCTTCAGCCGATTCGGCGTTTCCGCATCGGGATGATGGGCCAGCCGGCCGTCGAGAACGATCACGGCGATGTGGTCAGCTACGGTATTCGCCGGTGTGAGTTTGACGACTACCTTCTCAGCCGCGTCAACACTCCGAAACAGCTGGCCACGCCGGTCAAATCCATCGTTCGTAAAGACGGCAACTGGGTCGTCAATGACACCTGGGAAGCGCCTCTTATTGTCGGTGCCGGCGGTCACTTCTGCCCGGTTGCGCGATTGCTGGGGGATGGCCCCGGTGGCCATGAAACCGTTGTGGCGGCCAAAGAGGTTGAATTTGAGATGACACCGGAACAGGCTTCAGCCTGCCAGGCCCGGGGCGATACGCCCGAACTCTGGTTCTGTCGGGACCTCAAGGGCTATGCCTGGGTTTTCCGTAAGGGCAATTTCCTTAATATTGGCTTGGGCCGGGAAGACAACCACAAGCTGACAGGGCATCTGGAGGCGTTTGTTGAGGAAATGAAATCCGCCGGTCGCATTCCAGAGGACCTGCCCGGGCGATTCAAGGGCCATGCCTATCTGCTCTACGCCCATGCCGACAGGCCGCTGGTAGACGATGGTGTGATGCTGATTGGCGACGCCGCCGGCCTCGCCTATACCCAGAGCGGCGAAGGCATTCGGCCAGCGGTCGAATCGGCCCTGCTGGCGGCCGATGTGATTCGCCAGGCCACCGACTATTCAGCTTCCTCCCTGCAGATCTACGGTGATGCCATTGCCGAACGCTTCGGCACTCGCGCCTCCGTGGCAGACCAGGGCTGGCAGGTGCCGGACTGGGTCAAGATGCCACTGGCCAGCAGCCTGATGCGGTCGCACTGGTTTACAAGAAAAGTGGTTACGGAGAAATGGTTCCTCCATCAGGAGGTGCCGCCGCTGCAAGTCGCTGTCTGAGACCGGGAACAAAAAATGGCGACCCGGAGGTCGCCATTCATTCAGTTCGCTCGACTCAGTGACCGAGATAGCTGCGATACATCCACACCGTCTTTTCCTGCTGGGAGATATAATCACTCATCAGGGCAACGGTGCCCTCGTCTTCCGCTTCGCCGGCCATACTGAGCAATGTCCGCTGTTTGCCGATCAGTTTGGCAAAGCTTTCGACGATGTTCTCCATCGCTTCCTTGCCGTCAGAAACATCCTTACGCTCAGGCACTTCAGAGCGCTCTATGTATGTGCTGTAGGCGTGAGCCGGCCGATGGCCAAGAGTCAGCACGCGCTCTGCAATCTCATCAATTTTAAGCAGCAGATCGTCGTACAGCTCCTCGAACTTCACGTGCAGCTCAAAGAAATTGTCGCCCTTGATGTTCCAGTGATAACCCCGGACGTTCATGTAGAAGATCTGATAGTTGGACAGCAGATCGTTCAGAGAATCTGCAAGCTTTGCTGCTTTCTCGGTATCAAGACCAATAAAATTCTTACCCATAATGCGTCTCCTTGGCAGTTATGACGTCAATCTAGCTAAAACTATACGCCCGATCGTCAGACGCCGGGAAGTTTAGTTTGCTAATCTCGGCGATAGGGGCGTTGCATAACGCTATGCAACCCCTACAAAATATAGCTAAACGCTATCGCAATTCTCGATACAATTCATTTAACAATCATTCTCAACCGGCATTAAATATAACTATCCACGAACGAAACCGGAGAGAACCATGAGCGCGTTAAAACTGTTCGTACATAACCATGGCACGAATGGCGATCAGTCGCTGATCAAGACGGTAACGTTCGCCCTCACCCATTTTACCGTCGCCTTTACCGTGGCTTACCTTCTCACCGGCGACATCCTCATCGGAAGCCTGATCGCCATGGTGGAACCCGCAATTAACACTGTTGCCTATTTTTTCCATGAAAAAATCTGGGCCCGGCGCCTGCGAAATGCAGAGGCGACAGCTGGAACTCTAACCCACACCCAGCCTCACACCTGTTAAGCCCGATCAGGGGCCGGCTCAGATGCCTGGCCCACAATCGGTGCAGCCTTCTTCGGGAGCCGGCCCGATATTCAGGTTGCGGTTCAAGTCTTTGAGAGCAGTCCTGAGCCCTTCCTCAATGACCGGGTGGTAAAACGGCATTTCCAGCATTTCGGTTACGGTCAGTCTTCGCTGGGCAGACCAGGCGAGCAGATGGGCAATGTGCTCCGCCGCTGGACCAAACATCTCAGCTCCCATAAACAGCCCACTTCCATGCTCACCGTAAACCCTCAATAAGCCTCTGTTTTTGCCGATCACCCGACTGCGGCCCTGATCCTCGAAAGACACCTCGCCAACGGCGAAACAGCCGCGACAACGCTCACCCACCTGATGAATCGTCAGCCCGACTGTCGCAATCTGCGGATCGGTGAAGACCACTGCCAACGGCGTGCGGCGAAGCCCTGTTCGCACGTCCGGGTATGAGGCAGCGTTGTCGCCTGCTATTCGCCCCTCGTCGGCCGTCTCGTGCAACAGGGGCAAACTGTTATTGGCATCGCCGGCAATAAATATGTGACTCTGTCCACAGCGAAGGGTATGGGGATCAAACAGGGGCATTCCCTTTTCATCCAGGTCAATATTGGCATTCTGGATATCCAGCCCGTCGATGTTGGGTCGACGCCCGGTTGCCGCTAACAGGTAATCGAAGGTTTCTGTTTTTTCACCGGCATCCCCATCCACAAAAGTAATGGCAACACCGTCATTAACCCGCTCAACTTTCCTTACATCTGACTCCGGATCAAGCGGAAACTCCTCGTTAAAGGTATTAAGGGCATACTCCCGAATCGAGTCGTCCTGGAGCGGGCCGACCGCCCCGCCTACTCCGAACATTCGCACCCGAATCCCAAGCCGACTCAAGGCTTGCCCGAGCTCCAGTCCGATCACGCCCGGGCCGAAGACCGCCACCGAACCGGGCAAATCCTGCCATTCGAAAATATCATCATTCACCACCAGACGGTCCTTGGCTTCTTTCAGAAACCCGGGAATATTGGGCCGGGAACCGGTCGCGATGATGATCCGCTCGGCCTGAACTTCCAGATTGCCGCCCACCACCAAACGATTCGGCCCGACGAACCGGGCGTGCCCCTTCAGACGGTGCGCTTCCGGAAACTTCTCTACCGAACCAATTACGGAAGACACAAAACGGTCCCGTTCGGTTCGGACCCGTTCCATAACCCGTCTGCCATCGACTCTGATGGTTGCGGCAGACACCCCAAACAGGTCGCCTAGTTGCATCTGATGCGCCTTTTCGGCAGCCGCAATCAAAAGCTTGCTTGGCATACACCCGACTCTGGCGCAGGTCGTTCCGTACTGATCGCCCTCGATCAACACCACCTTATCGGTCGCTTTGCGCACACGCTGATACGCCACCATACCGGCGGTACCAGCGCCGATAATGGCAACATCTACGGCTCGCTTTTCCATACAAGGGTCTCCTGAAAGGCATTCCCGGCATCGGGGAACAGGGAAGGTTCGAACGGGTGTGACCTCATTATAGAGGCCATGGCTAGTTTCACCCACACCGTGAAAAAAGCATGGATTCAGCCTATGCTGTCAGACTTTTCAGCCAACGGCAGGCGCAGGAGAGGAGTTGGGAATATGCAGAGTTACTGGCCGGAATTTCTGACGGTCGCCCTTGTACACTTGCTGGCAGTGGCAAGCCCCGGGCCGGACTTTGCCGTAATGCTCAGACAGGCTCTATGCCAGAGCCGGCGGAATGCGCTGCTGACGGCCATCGGTATCGGTGGCGGAATTCTGGTGCATATCTGCTACTCTCTCCTGGGGATTGGCCTGCTGATCCAGCAATCGATCATGCTCTTCAATGTCCTCAAGGTGCTGGGGGCAATTTACCTCGCCTGGATTGCTGTGCAATGCCTGCGGGCAAGGGCCGGAGGCGTTCATGTGGAACAGGATCCAACAGGTGGGCAATCCGGTATCGCAGCCCTGCGCCTGGGCTTTCTGACCAATGCCCTGAACCCCAAGGCGACGCTGTTTTTTGTCTCCCTGTTCTCCGTTGTAATCAGCCCCGGCACGCCCATCGCACTCCAGGCCGGCTACGGCTTTTACATGGCCATGGCCACCGGGCTCTGGTTTGCCATGGTTGCCGTCTTCTTTACCCTGCCACGGGTTCGCCGGGGGTTTAACCGGTTTGGCCACTGGCTGGACCGGCTGATGGGCGGTGTACTCCTGTTGCTGGCCGGCCAGCTGCTACTGTCTACAGTGAGCGGATCAGAGCCTCCGTCTGCGCCCATCCTAGACACGGATCGGTAATCGAACAGCCGTAACTCAGATCGTCACCGTCGTCCTGGCGGCCCGGCTCCAGGAAGCTTTCCAGCATCAGACCACGGATATGGTGGTTGCCGGCACGGCGCTGGGCCATCACCTCACGGGCGATATCCATCTGGCGCTCGGCCTGTTTGCAGGCATTGTCATGGCTGCAGTCCACCATTACAGCCGTGGACAAGCCGGCATTTCCCAGGGTGCCGACGGCCTGCTCGACACTTGCCGCATCGTAGTTGGTAATGCCGCGGCCACCGCGCAACACCAGGTGGGTGTCGGGGTTCCCCCGGGTGGTAATCATGACCGGCGCGCCTGTGGCCGAAACCCCAAGATGATGATGGGAATGGGAGGCCGACTTCATGGCATTGGTGGCCACGGCGATACCGCCATCGGTGCCGTTCTTGAAGCCGGTCGGCATGGGTAGCCCACTGACCATCTCCCGATGCACCTGAGACTCGGTGGTTCGAGCACCAATAGCCGTCCAGCTCACCAGATCCCCGAGGTAATCCATAGCGAATGGGCTCAGGGCTTCAGTGGCCAGTGGCAGTCCCATGGCAGCCAGGTTCAGCAGCAGGCGGCGGGAGCGACGCAGCCCCTCATGCAGATCGCCTGCACCAGTGCGCTCGGGATCGTACAGCAGCCCTTTCCAGCCCACGGTGGTTCGTGGTTTCTCCAGGTACGCCCGCATAACAATCAGGAAGCGGTCGCTGACCGCATCCGCCAGCGCCTTCAGCTTCTCCCCGTATTCCAGGGCAGCCACCTCATCGTGGATGGAACAGGGTCCCATCACGATCAGGGTTCTGGCGTCCGTACCTTGCAAAATCCGCCGGATCGACTGCCTCTGCTCTTCCACCTGCCGGAGGACAGAGTCGCTCACCGGCATCTGCTGCTTGAGCTCCGCCGGCGTTGGCAGAACCACTTCCTGTCGGTGGACGACCGGAGACTCCTCATCCTGTTGTGTCAGTTCAGTGTTCAAGGGCATGTTCATGTCAGTGTTTCCGTTTCCCTGCGTCAGAATCAAAAAAACCCCGGCTGGGCTACCAGTCGGGGCTTTTTGAGTCCGGTGGCAGCCTGGGTTTTCTGCCGGGCTGCCTTCCTCGTTATTCGTTCGATGAAGATGCTATGGGCGGCCCCGGCTCTGGCTAAAATAAAAGCCATAACCAAACCACCAAAAAAACACAGCAGCGACTGCAGCCGCCGGCTTGGTGCCGAAAGCTTGCAAAACATTCAATTGACAGGTCGCGTGTGTCGTCTTCATGCTTTTCAATATATACCCCTGGTTTTCACCTTGGCAACCCGTGTGTCGGAGTTTTTTCAATGCCGACGGAAGGATTGGGAGCACTCAATGGCCGTTTTTGTCCGACGATACCCTCCGCAGCTTTTCCTGGTTCTATTGCTGGGGCTTTTTTCCAGCCAGACTCTGGCCCAAGCGGAGTCCCGCGTTTACCAGCTTGATAACAGACCGGGCGACGATGTGGCCGTGCAAATTCGCGAGCTTTACCAGGGCTCGCCAGTGACCGTGACCGCCCGTGGCCAACAACTGGTGGTGCGCGGTGAGCCAGACTTGCTGGACGAAATCGGACGGCTTGTCGAAACTCTGGACGTGGCGCCAGTCCAGATCCGCATCACCGTTCGCTCCAGAACAGATAGCGGCGGCAAACGCTCAGGCGCCGGCATTTCCGCGTCCGGAGGCCAGGCTAAAATATCAGCGGAACGCCGCATTACCACGACCGGCAGCGCCCAGGAACGAACACTGGTTATGCAGGATGGCCAGTCGGCGCATATTACCTCGGGCCAGATCCGGACGATTCCAGTCGCCGTTCGCGGCGGACGGAATCCTGCAGCTTTCCTTCAACAAGTCGAAACCCGTAGCGGTTTTTTGGTCAGCCCACAGGTGATTTCTGATCAGGCGGTGGAACTGAACATTGTCTCGTTCGAGGAGGAGCCGGCAAACCTGGACGGTTATGAAACGGAGGCGGTGGTCACCATTCGGCGGGTTGAGCCAGGACAGTGGGTGTCGCTGGGCAGCACAGCAACCCGTTCGAGCCAGGAGCGCAGTGGCATCACCTACCAGGTAAACAGCAGCCGCTCCGAGAACCGGAGTTTTGAAGTGCGGGTTGACCTTCTGCCCTGACCTCAGGCGTTTCGTTTGCCCAGGAGAATCTGCTTGGCCTCATTCAGTTTGGCCGCCAGGTAGTCATTGCCACCCCGGTCCGGGTGAAGCTTCTGCATAAGCCGGCGATGGGCCATCACGACCTCTTCTTCAGCACAGCCGGCTTTCACCCCAAGGATATCGCAGGCCTCGCGTTCTGACATCTGGCCAGTCAGATCCGTGCGCTGGCCGGATTGACGGTTTGCCTGCTCCTGCTCTGCTCCCTGCTGTTTTTCGCCCATGAACCGGCTGATGACCGGGGCAAATTTCAGCAGCGCGGGCAGCTTGCGCAACAGGGGAATCACGGCCGCCACTGCTGCCGTCAGTACATGGACTCGACCGGTCAGAACCATGAAAACCAGCAAGGCGCCACCGATCACAAGAACAACTTTCCAGGTGGCCGCCTTTTTCTTTTCGGCGGACAACGCGCCCCACTGTTTCAGAATCACAAACACGGCGGCTGCCAACGCGATTCCCAGAATCCACTGCATGGTTGATCCTCACCCTGAATACCGTCGTAATTCTGTCACCGACGCCTGTTACATTGCCAGTGCCCTGCGCGGAAAAACGCCCGCCACGAAAACAACCATGATGTTTATCAAGTCCGGCAAGCCCGGAGTCTAGATAGAAATACTTACAACCCGGTGACAATAGCGACCCTGATTTTGTAGGATGCTATGCTTCTCCAAATCTGACACAGATCCTCAGGACACGAACCATGCGCACTGCTTCCCGCTTTCTGATCGTCATTATATTTCTCGGCGTAGTGCTCGGAGGCATCTTCGGCTACAAGTTCTACCAGTTTGGCCAGATGCAAGAGCAGATGTCCCAGCCCCAACCGCCGGCCCAGATTTCCGCGGTTGAGGCCCAGAACGAAGCCTGGACACCGGCCATCAAGGCCGTGGGCAGTGTTGAAGCTATTAATGGTATCCAGGTGGCCAATGAGGTGCCTGGCGTGATCGAAACCATCAATTTCGAATCCGGCGACGTGGTCAAACAGGGCGACGTATTAATCCGCATTGACGCCGCCATTGATGAGGCTGCTCTTCGCACACGCCGCGCCGAGGCGCAACTGGCCGAGCAGGAATTCAAACGGGTATCCGACCTTTTGCCCAAACGCGCAGTATCGCAGTCCCAGTACGATGAAGCCAAGGCCAATTTCGACGCCGCTCGCGCACGGGTAAACGAGGCCGAAGCCCAGCTGAGCAAGAAAATCATTCGGGCGCCGTTCGATGGTACGCTCGGTATCCGGATGGTCGACCAGGGCGAGTACGTTGCCACCGGCACCGCGATTGTAGAGATCAATATGCTGGACCCGATTTATATCGACTATACCCTTTCCGAGAAAAACCTTCCGAACGTAGCGACAGGCTACCCCGTGGTTGCCACCGTTGCGGCTGTTCCGGAAGAGGATTTCGAGGGCTCCGTCAGCGCGATCAACACCTCGGTTAACCCGGAGACCCGGACTGTACGCGTTCGCGCCACGCTCTCGAACCCGGACAACCTGCTGCGTCCGGGCATGTTTGCCACCGTATTGACACAGCAACCGGAAGACAACGAAGTGGTAACTGTGCCGCGCACCGCCATCTCCTACAACACTTACGGCGACTTTGTGTTTGTGGTTGAAGAAAACGAAGAGGGCAATCTGGTCGTTAATCGTCGCACGGTAACCACCGGCGAAACCCGCAACACCCGTGTTGCCGTTCTGTCCGGGCTGGAAGCCGGCGAAACCGTTGTCGAGAAGGGCTTGCTGCGTCTGCGAGCAGGCCAGAAGGTTGCCATTCAGGACGAAGAGCAGAAGCAGGGGGCGTCTGAGTAATGCGCTTCACCGACATTTTTATCCACCGTCCCGTACTGGCGACGGTGGTCAGCCTGCTGATCCTGCTTCTGGGTGCCCGCGCCGCCATGGAAATGGAAATCCGGCAGTACCCTGAGCTTGAAAGCACCACGGTGACCGTGACAACGGCCTATCCCGGCGCCAGCTCCGATCTGATCAAAGGTTTCATTACCACGCCACTGCAGCAGGCAATTGCCGAGGCGAGTGGTATCGACTATCTCACGTCCACCAGTTCCCAGGGCACCTCCACCATCGAAGCCAAGATGGTGCTGAACTATGACGCCAACGCAGCCCTTGCGGAAATCCAGGCGAAGGTAGCGAGCCAGCGCAATGTGCTGCCGGCGGAGGCCCAGGACCCGGTAATCACCTCCACCACCGGTGACTCAACCGCCCTGATGTACATCGCCTTCTACAGTAACGAGCTGGCGGTGCCTGAGATCACCGACTACCTGACCCGCGTTGTCCAGCCCAGACTGCAGGCACTTTCCGGTGTCGGCAAGGCCGAACTGCTGGGTCGTAAATTTGCCCTGCGGGTGTGGCTGGATCCGGAGCGTTTGGCCGCCGTGGACATGACACCCCAGGAGGTGGTCGCAAAGCTCCGCGCCAACAACTATCAGGCTGCCGTGGGCAACACCAAAGGCACCTACACCGAGATCAGCATGACCAGCGACACCGACGTCGCTGATCCGGACGCGTTCCGCAACCTGGTCGTCAAACAGTCCGAAGGCACCCAGATCCGCCTGCAAGACATCGCCCGGGTCGAGCTGGGCTCAGAAACCTACGATCAGCTGGCTCTTTACAAGGGGCAACCGGCCACCTATGTCGCCATTGAACTGGCTCCCGGGGCCAACCCGCTGACGGTCGCAGGCCTGGTGAAAGACGAGCTGCCGGATATCGAAAACCAGCTACCGTCCGGCCTGGATGTACGCCTGGCTTACGACGCATCGGACTTTATCGAAGACTCCATCAACGAGGTTATCCAGACACTGCTGGAAGCCATGATCATCGTTCTGGTGGTCGTGTTCCTCTGCCTCGGTTCGGTTCGAGCTTCTATTGTTCCTTCGGTTGCGGTTCCGCTGTCACTGATTGGCGGCGCCTTCATCATGCTGATGTTCGGCTTCTCGCTGAACCTGCTCACCCTGCTGTCGATGGTTCTCGCCATCGGCCTCGTGGTGGATGACGCCATTATCATGGTAGAGAACGTTCACCGGCATATTGAGCAGGGCGAATCCCGTTTTGACGCCGCGATCAATGGCGCCCGTGAGATGGCGGTTCCCATCATTGCCATGACCACCACCCTGGTGGCGGTATACGCACCTATCGGTTTCATGGGCGGACTTGTTGGGTCGCTATTTACCGAGTTTGCTTTCACGCTCGCAGGAACTGTGGTTATTTCCGGCATTGTTGCTCTGACACTCTCGCCCATGCTGTCGGGCAAAGTTCTCAAACCTCATGGCAACCCTGGTAAATTCGAGAACGCTGTAGAAAAAACCTTCAACGGCCTCGCCGCCACCTACAAGTCGGCCCTGAGCTCGCTGATGCAAACCAAGTCGGTCGTCGTTTTCTTCGCCGTCGTGGTGCTGGGCTCCATCTATTTCATGGTCTCCATGAGCCAGAACGAGCTGGCTCCCACCGAGGACCAGGGCATTCTGTTCTATCAGGGCCTTGGCCCACAGACGTCGACCCTGGATTACCTGCTGGAGCACGGCGATGAAATCCAGGAGCGTATGTCGACGGTTCCGGGCTACAACGAAGACTTCATGATCATCGGTATCACCGGCCCGAATGCCGTGTTCGGTGGCTTCAAGCTTGCGCCCTGGAGTGAGCGGGACATCAGTCAGTTTGAAGTCCAGCCCAAGCTGGATGCCGAGCTGAAGAACGTCACCGGACTGCAAACCGCCGTGTTCCCGCGCCCCTCCCTGCCAGGCTCTGGCGGCGGCCTGCCGTTCCAGTTCGTGATTACCACCGGCAACAATTATGAGCAGTTGGACCAGGTGGCTGACGAACTGCTGGGCAAAGCCATGGGCAGCGGTAACTTCATGTTCCTGCAGAAATCTATCAACTTTGATCGTCCCATAACGCGCATCAACGTTGATCGGGACCGTGTGGCGGACCTCGGCCTGTCGATGCAGGACGTCGGCCAGAGCCTGTCGAGCATGCTCGGAGGTGGCTACATCAACCGGTTCAGCATGGAGGGCCGTTCCTACCAGGTTATTCCGCAGGTTGATCAGCAGTTCCGGCTGGATGCCCAGGCGCTCAATGAGTACTACATTCGCGCAGACAACGGCGAACTGGTGCCGCTGGGCAGCGTCGTCAGCTTCACCCAGGATGTTGAACCGTCCAACCGGACCCAGTTCAACCAGCAGAACTCTCTGACCATTCAGGGTGTGGTTATGCCCGGGGTGGCCGCAGGCACTGCCATGGACTTTATGGAGCAGACCGCGGCCGAGGTGTTCCCGCAGGGTTACACCTACGACTACACCGGCCAGACAAGACAGTTGGCCACCCAGGGCAGCGCATTGATGGTGACCTTCTTCCTGTCTCTGCTGGTCATCTACCTGGTTCTGGCAGCCCAGTTCGAAAGTTGGCGGGATCCGTTCATTATCCTGGTATCGGTGCCCATGTCGGTGGCGGGCGCGATGGCATTCATCGTGCTCGGGTTTGCCACCATGAACATCTATACCCAGGTGGGTCTGATCACGCTGATCGGGGTGGTGTCCAAGAACGGCATCCTGATTGTCGAGTTTGCCAACCAGTTGCAAAAGGAACGTAGGCTGAACAAGGTGGATGCGGTAATCGAGGCGGCAGCCATTCGTCTGCGGCCAATCATCATGACATCACTGGCGCTGATCTTCGCCATGGTGCCTCTGCTGATTGCCATAGGCCCCGGTGCAGAGAGCCGCTTTGCCATCGGCCTGACCATCAGCGCAGGTCTTGGTATCGGCACGCTGTTCACCATCTTTGTCTTGCCAGCGTTCTATATCCTGCTGGGCCGTGATCACCACGGTTCAGCCTCCGAGCAATATGGCAACGGCTCCGGACCTGAGGAAAAATCAGCTCCGGCCCACTGATCAGATGCAAGGTCTCAGGCCCGGCCACGGCAACGTGAGTCGGGCTTTTTTTGTTGAGCAGATCAGGACATCAGCAGATCGGGCTCGTCAGCAATCTGCTTGCCAACTCCACTCTTCTGCAGGCTTTGCCGCCACTGAACCGTTTCGCTGGGCAATTCGCCAAAATGCTCCCGGTACAGGGCCGCAAACCGCCCAAGGTGAGAAAAACCTGCGTCGGCGGCATACCAGGAGATGTGCGGCACTTCGCACTGGCAATCCACCAGACGCTGCCGGACCCTCAGCAGCCGGTTACGCTGGTACAACCGATAAGGCGTCATACCGGTTTCACGTTTCATCAGATAGTAAAGATTCCGCTCGCTGACACCGGAGTGGCTGGCCAGTTCCTGGAGGTTGAAGTCCCAGCCCGGTTCATGCCTGATTTTTTCGATGGCCCTGAGCAACCGACGATCGAGTTTCGGGCACTGGCAGGTGTGGGTCGATTGTTTTGCAGACCGGGTCAGGTTGAGGAAAAGCTCATTCGTAACCCCGATGGCATGAGCGTCATCCCGAAAGAAGGGTGACCGATGGAGATAACAGGTGATGAGCTCCTCGTAGCTCGAGAGATGGTCGTCACTACAATCGGGGACGAGCGGGGCCGAAGTGCCCGGTTCCAGTCTGAGAATCAACACCCTCGCTTCCGGAGGCAAACGCAATCGAAATCGGTCCTCCGGCCATGCAAGGAACAGCTGGTTCAGGCATTGCCAGTGCTCATCCCGTGTTGCGATCTCCGGGGTGCCGGCCCTCGGCAACAGGAAGACAGGTGCACTCGCCTGGCAGCCCTTAATTTCCATGCCCTCAGCGGCATACAGACAGATCAGTCGGCCACGCTCAGTGATCAGCGTCGACAGGGCCCCTACCTGATGGCCGCTGCCCTCGAACAGGGTACAATCCATGTCATCACAACCGGACAATTCGCGAATTGCAGCAAGCCACTCAACGAGGGAGGCACGATTGAGTCGCAGGTAGGAATCGAGTTCCAGGTCTGGCGCAGTAGTTCGCATAGAGTTCCGGGGCAGAGATTTGCCCCTTGATAAATCAAACGGGGCCTCGGACCTAGCCAAATCTTGCAAAATACCCCTGGAAAGGCATCCGACTCCTCTAACCTTGATTTCGATCAATAAATACTCGATTAAGTTCCTGCCAGGGCGCTGGCCTGGCCATCAGGAAACCCTGGCCCCGGTGGCATTTCAACTCCCGGAGTTTGTCGTGCTGGTCTTCGGTCTCGATTCCCTCGGCCACCACCTCCAGATCCAGCGCCTCGGCAATCCCCAGGATCGCCGAGACGATGCGAGAATCACGGGACTTGCCGCCGAGCCGCCAGATAAACTGCCGATCAATCTTCAACACCTGCACGGGCAACGCGTGCAGGTACGCCAACGAGGAGTAGCCGGTTCCGAAATCGTCGATCGCGACAACCACTCCCTGCTCACCGAATTCCCGCAGCCGGTTCAGGCACTGCCTTGACAGGTTCATCAGGTGGGTTTCGGTAATCTCGATTTCAGGCACCCAACCCACACTGCGGATGCGCTCAAACAGAGGCCTCAGCAAGGCCTCCAGCCGGGGATCGGCAATCTGGCGAGCCGATATATTGATCGCCAGGCCAAGCCCCTCAGGCAACCTCTCCGACTCGCTTGGGAGGTCGGCAAGCACACATCGCACCAGGTGCTCGGTCAGTTCGTGAATGTGGCCCCGCTGCTCGGCGATGGCAACAAAATCACCGGGTGATACCGGGCCGAATTCCGGGTGATTCCAGCGTAAAAGTGCCTCCAACCCGGCGACCTTGCCAGTCGCGAGGTGGTACTGGGGTTGATAGACCACACTGAATTCCTCAGGAGCTGTCTTCACCGAGGCGATCAGCGCCTCGGAAAGACGCTGTCGGTGCCGCCCCCTTTCGGTGTCGACAGCACTGTAAAACCGGTAGCAGGCCCGCCCTGCCATCTTGGCCGTGTACATGGCCCGATCTGCATTCTGCAACAGCTCGGCGCCAGTTCGGCCATGGTCCGGGTAGACGGCAGCGCCAACCGACGCTGACAGGAAATACTCCCTGTCACCCACGATGATTGGAGCCTGGAAAATCTGCGTCATACGCTGACATAGGCTCTCCAGGTCCTCATCATTCTGCAGTTCAATGATGGCCGCGAACTCATCCCCAGACAGTCGCGCAACTACATCGCCCTTTCGCAGAACACTCTGAATACACTGGGCGGCCTGCTGGAGCACCTGATCGCCGCATTCATGACCGTGCAAATCGTTTATCGACTTGAAAAAGTCGAGATCGACGTACAGCACCGCGAAACATCCGCCGTCTGGCTCCCGCGGGGCCACGCGAGCCTTGAGGAATTCCTGGAACAGCGAACGGTTTGGCAGCTCCGTAAGTGGATCGTAATAAGCCAGAGAGGCCAGGCGCTCATCGCCGGCTGCGATATCCCCGACATCCGTGAAGATCCCTGCAAAGAACTGTCGCCCATCCCGCTGAACAGGATATATGGTCAACCATTGGGGATAGGTCTCGCCATTCTTGCGCCGGTTCCAGATCAACCCTTCCCAGCGCCCGTGATCGTCCAGGCTTTTCCACATGGTTTGATAGAACTCCGGGGAGTGCAGCCCGGAGCTGAGCACTGACGGCGCCTGACCGACCACTTCCTCGGCCTGGTAACCGGTCACCGAGCGGAACATCCGGTTGACGTAGGCAATTCTGGGTTCCGTTGTCGACAGCATGATTGCCCTTGGATGGCTATCTACCAGGGCCCTGAAATCTTGTTGTTGTAATGCCTGCATACACTGCTCACTCCCTTTTCGCAGCCCTGAACCTGGTCAGACAAGTTCCAGTCCCCAGCATAATCAGTATCTGTCGCCAACCTAGCCACATATTGCAAAAACACGATCGTTACGACCAAAACACAAGAGAACGTGAAGTAACGTTCAATTATTGCAATAACCGGATATCGAAAGGTCCCAAGGCAGCCGATAGTTGGTTAACGCGATTACCAACGCTAGAAAGCCGAGGACACTTCATGCGAATCAACGAACCCGTCAGCCAAAAAGAACGGGGATACCCGGAACACTATCACCTGATTACCACCACCGACCTTAGGGGCAAGATTACCGCTGCTAACGAAGAGTTTGCCGAAGTGGCTGGCTATACGATTGACGAACTGGTCGGCCAGCCCCACAACCTGATACGGCATCCGGACATGCCGCCGGGGGCTTTCGAGAATCTCTGGCAAACCATCAAGTCCGGAGAATCCTGGCGGGGTATGGTCAAGAATCGCTGCAAGAACGGCGATCATTACTGGGTGGACGCCTTTGTTACGCCAATACGAAAAGACGGCGAAATTGTCGAGTTTCAGTCGGTTCGCACACGCCCCCGACCAGATCAGGTTACCCGGGCGGAGAAACTGTATTCGGCCTGGAGGCAAGGCAAAGTACCCCGCCGGTATCTCGCAGTCAGTCCTCCCTTGTCATTGAAACTCAGCTGCCTGTATGGACTGCTGGCATTGACGTTTCTCTGGTTCGGCCTGTCAGAACTGGCCCTGCCCCATCTATTGGTACTGCAAGGACTGCTGCTGGCCGTATTCGCGGTACTGGTCTGGCTCACCCTTCCCATGATGCGCAGCGCCAGGGCGGCTTGTGCGGAGGCCCACCCGGCCATGCCCTGGATCTATACCGGCCGCCGCGATGAGGGCGCCTGGATCGAATTCGATCGTCAGAAACGGGATGCTGTACTTCGGGCCGTTTCCGCCCGCATGCATGCCAATGTCGGCAAGCTCCACGGCCGGAAACAGCGAACCGTCGAGTGGGTCGCCAACTCGGTGGCCAGCATCCGCAGCCAGCAAGGGGATATCCAGGACATAACCCGGGCTTTTGAGGAACTGTCAGAAAGCGTTCGGCGGGTCAGCGAACTGACAGCTCGGACCCACGACGCAACAGACGATGCGCGCCAGTCAGCCGGCCAGTGTCGCGGCCAGATGACCTCCATGAACCAGTCGCTGTCCGGGCTCGGCGGGCAGCTTTCCGTCGCCAATGAACGCATGCAGGCGCTGTCTGAAAAAAGCGATGCCATAGGCATGGTTCTGGACGTGATCTCCGACATCGCCGAACAGACCAACCTGCTGGCTCTGAATGCCGCCATCGAAGCCGCGCGAGCTGGCGAATATGGTCGCGGATTCGCCGTGGTTGCCGATGAGGTTCGGGGGCTGGCCCGGAGAACCCACGAATCCACCCGCAAGATTGATGAGATGATTGGTGCCCTGCAGACCGAGACCCGGGAAGTCGTTGACGTGATCAACAACGGCACCCAATGCTGTCAACAGACTGCAGGCATCGCCAATGAAGTCAGCGAAACCCTGGAAGCGACCCTCAGTGATGTAGATGTCATTACGTCCTGCACCCATGAGGTGGCCGGCGCTACGGAACAACAGGCGGCATTGAGTGTTCAGGTGGAACGTCAGGCAGCACGGCTCCTGGAGCTCGGTAACCGCTCGGTCGAGAGCAGCGAAAACGCCCGGGAAGAGTCGGAACACCTCGGCAATAACGTGGACCAGGCACAGTTACTGACCAGCCATTTCCTGCAGATGCTGTGTGATCGACTGTTGCCGACGACAGCGCCGGAGAACCGGCAACGATTCCCCGGGCCGACGCAATAAGGTAGTCTGGCGATCAACCCTCTGATTAACCGTGGAAGATCGCTGCAACCGTGACTCTTGGAACCCTGTTCTGGCTGTTCGTGGCCGGATTCGCCGTCTGGTACTGGTGGCGCGCCAAAGCCATCAAGGATTTCGTGCTTCAGGCCGCGCGTCGCTATTGCAAAAGCATGGACGTGATGCTGCTGGATGATGCGGTATTCCTCCGTGGTCTCTGGTTCAAACGCGACGATCAGGGGCGGATCCGAGTCTGGCGCCGGTTCCTGTTCGATTTCACATCCACGGGCGAGGAACGCTACACCGGCCGTATCATCATGCTGGGCCAGCGCATCCAGCATATGGAGCTGGAACCCCACCGGTTTTCCTGAGCAAGCAAGCGGGTTGCCACCACCAAAGTCTGACGCCAAACTGCGGCAATCACCTATCTGCCACACCATCACGGATATGTTCGGGTTTTCTATACTGTCGGGGTCATTTCCAACCAACAGACAGGGACAATGGACATCCATAACGACCACCGCTACGCAATCAACCTGAACGTCCGGGGCATTCAGCCCTCGGCCACCCTTCGCATCAACGAGCTGAGCAATCATCTCAAATCCGAGGGCAAGGACATTATCAAACTCGGGCTGGGGCAGTCCCCTTTCCCGGTTCCTGATCGCGTGGTGGAAGCGCTCAAGGAGCACGCCCACGAAAAGGACTATCTGCCGGTAAAGGGACTTAAGGGCTTACGCGAGGCAATCGCCGGCTATATTCGCCGTAGTGAGCGCATGCACTGCACCTGGGAAGACGTGCTGATTGGCCCGGGCTCCAAGGAACTGCTGTTCATGCTCCAACTGGCCTACTATGGTGACCTGCTGATCCCGCGCCCGAGCTGGGTTTCCTATGCCCCGCAGGCCCGGATCATCGGCCGCTCGGTTCACTGGCTGCCGACCCATGCCGAGAACAACTGGCAGCTCACCGCCGAAGAACTCGACATCATCTGTCGGGATGATCCCTCGCGGCCCCGGATACTGATCCTGAACTATCCGTCCAACCCCACCGGTTGCACCTACACCGACGACCAGCTCCTGGCCATTGCCAATGTGGCCCGCAAATACCGGCTGATCTTGCTCTCCGATGAGATCTACGGTGAGGTACATTTCGAGGGCAGGCACAAATCAATTGCCCGGTATTACCCGGAAGGCACCATCATCAGTACCGGCCTCAGTAAATGGGCAGGTGCCGGCGGCTGGCGTCTTGGCACATTCATTTTCCCCCGGGAACTGAGGCCGCTGCAGGACGCCATGGCCATCATCGCCAGTGAAACCTACACGGCGACGAGCGCACCGATCCAGCACGCGGCCATTGCAGCGTTCAATGGCGGTGACGACATCGACGAATACCTCAAACAGTCTCGTCGGGTGCTCAAGGTTGTTGGCGAGTACATGCATCGTCGACTGAGCGACATGGGCGCGGTGGTCCAGAAACCAGAAGGTGCGTTCTACCTGTTCCCGGACTTCTCCGGGTTCCGGGAACAGCTGGCCAGCAAAGACATCAAGACCAGCCAGGCCTTCTGCCAGGCCCTGCTGGAAAACACCGGCGTGGCCATCCTGCCTGCCAGCGACTTCGGTTTCGTACCGGATCATCTGGCGGCGCGCTTGGCCTTCGTCGACTTCGACGGTGCCGAATCCCTGGCGCTCGCCGGCGGCGACTATGCAGAACAGGAGCTGGGCGACGACTTCGTCAAACAGGCATGCCCACGACTGGTCAAGGCTATGGAAAACATGGAGCAGTGGCTGACCAGCCTCTGATTCTGCCGTGTTAGACTGGCGCCCTCAATCTCTTACGGGATATCAACGGGGGCGCCATGTCTGATTCTGTTTCTCAGCTCGAGATTACTGACTTTGCCGAAAATCTGGCCCGCGAGGCCGGAGAACTGATTCGCCGCGAACGGGACAACAACGCCCTGCGCACCGATTACAAGCACCAGACCGAGTTGGTAACCCACGCCGACGTCATGGCGGACGAATTCATCACCGGCGCCATCCGCAAACGCTTCCCCGGCCATCGCATCCTTTCCGAAGAAACCATGCCTGATCTCAGCCAGGCGGAAGAACTCGAGACACCGCTTTGGATCGTCGACCCTATCGATGGCACGGTGAATTACGCCTACGGCCACCCGCAGGTGGCGGTGTCCATTGCCTTTGCCGAAAAAGGCCGCGTTCAGGCCGGAGTGGTGCATGCGCCGTTTCCCGGGGAAACCTTCCGGGCGACCCGTTCCGAAGGTGCAACCCTGAATGGCCGTCCGATCCGGCACAGTGGCGCCACCGTGCCCCGTGATGCCCTGTTTGCCACCGGCTTCCCCTACACCAAGGACAGCCTTGAGCAGTTGGTCAAACGCCTGGACGCCATGATCCATCAGTGCCGCGACCTGCGCCGTATCGGTTCCGCAGCACTGGATATCTGCTGGGTGGCCTGTGGCCGACTGGATATCTACTACGAGAACGTCAGCCCCTGGGACTTCGCCGCCGCCCGCTTGATTGCCCTCGAAGCAGGTGCCACGGCCGGCCATTTCAGTGAAGTGCCTGAAGGCTATCCTGCCGACCTCTGGGGCCGCGATATCCTGATCTCGGCGCCGGCTGTCTGGGAGCCTGTTCGGTCCATCCTCCGGTCTGCCTCCGGCTACGACTGATTGCGTTAGTGCTTGCCTTCAGAGTGTGCTCCCTAGCCTTACAGCTTTGGGGCGGGCACGGAATGGGAACCTTCTTCCAGGAACCGCTACGAGCACGTCCATGTGCGCTTGGCGACTACCATCCTTGGCCGTCGACATTCCGGGAAGAAGGTTCCCATCCCCTGCCGGCATTGCTGTGGTGATATCGCGAATCTATCGTAGGGAATTTGGTAGGTCAGATTAGACGAAGTCGTAATCCGACACAGTGAAGGCATTCCCAAAGTGTCTTGTTGGATTACGGCTTCGCCTAATCCAACCTACAGCTTGAAGCGCCGGTCCAACAGAAATGGTTGGATTGAGGGGAGATATCGAAAAGGCCGGAAAGGCGGGGCCAGGAACGGATTTCTTAGCGGCGAACGAAAGATTCAGCCCCAAACACCCTCGGCAACCAATCCCCAACTCTCGTCGAAGTCAGTGGAGGGCAACCGCGAAAACGAGGAGCGGATGAACCGCTGAATCCGGCCTTCCACGAACACCAGGACAAAATCGGCGCCGCGGGCAGACGTGGTTCTGGGCCGCAGGCCCTGTCGGATTTCGCCTTCCTTGAGAGTCTGGCGTACCTGAGTTTCCAGGCGCTCGAAGAACTGGGAGGCACGTTTCCGAAGGCTGTCATCCTCGCCCATCAGGGCGTCTCCAGTCAGCACACAACACAACCCCGGATTGCGCTCTGCGAATACGAGTACCAGGTGGACCAGCTGCTGCAGGCGTACCCGCACGTCCTCCTGCTCCTGCAGGATCACCTGACAGCGGGAGAACACGGCATCTTCGGCGAACTCGATAAGCGCCTCGAACATTTTCCGCTTGCTGGGAAAATGCCGATACAAAGCCGCCTCGGTGACGCCCACGGATTTTGCAAGGCCCGCGGTGGTGATGCGGGCACCCGGATCTGTCTCCAGGAGTTCCACAAGAGCATGGAGAATCGCCTCTCGGCGACTAGGTTTCTGATCAGTCATGACAGGACAGCAGCGCTCTGATTTATCGTTGTCGGGACCGGTTGTTCAGGGCCGGCCCTCGGTTATCGTTAGTCAGGATTGTGCCCGAGATCAGAAGAAGGTGCCATCAATGGGCGAGGATGCGCTGGCATAGAGCTTCTTGGGCATCCGGCCCGCCAGGTAGGCTTCGCGGCCCGCCTCGATAGCGAGACGCATGGCATTGGCCATCCTGATCGGATCTTTGGCCTGGGCAATCGCGGTGTTCATCAGCACGCCGTCGCAGCCCAGTTCCATGGCGATGGTGGCGTCTGATGCAGTGCCGACGCCAGCATCCACAAGTACCGGTACCTTGGCGTTTTCCACAATCAGCCGGATATTGTACCGGTTCTGGATCCCCAGGCCGGAACCGATCGGCGCGCCGAGGGGCATAATGGCGACACAGCCCATGTCTTCCAGGCGCTTGGCCAGCAACGGGTCATCCGAGCAGTAAACCATAACCTTGAAGCCATCCTTGATGAGCTCCTCGGCGGCCATGAGCGTTTCGGTCATGTTCGGGTAAAGGGTCTTCTCCTCACCCAGGACTTCCAACTTCACCAGATCATGACCGTCCAGAAGCTCCCGGGCCAGCTTGCAGGTGCGTACGGCGTCTTTCGCGGTATAGCAGCCTGCCGTGTTGGGCAAAATGGTATAACTGCTTGGGGAAATCACATCCAGCAAGTTCGGCTCATCCGGGTTCTGGCCGAGGTTGGTGCGGCGCACCGCAACGGTAACAATCTCGGCACCGCTGGACTCGATGGCATGACCGGCTTCCATCATGTCACGATATTTGCCGGTCCCGACGAGCAAACGGGACTGGTAAACCCGTCCGGCAATTTCGAGCGGTCTGTCTTCTGGAAGCTGGAGTTCGGATGTCTCTGTCATAGTGTTCCTGAATAATTTGAATACTGGAGGATGGAAACTGCCGTGGTCGGTATGTTCGGCGGACCGGCCAATTCAGCCACCGCCAATAGCGTGAACGACTTCTACACGGTCGCCATCGCTCAGGGTAAATTCCGGGTGCCGGCTCCGCGGCACAATGTCCTCGTTAACCTCAACCGCCAGCCGCTTGCCCGCGAGAGCCATCTTTTCAATCAGCGTGGCTATGGTTGCGCCATTCGGCAGCTCCATTGCATCGCCATTCACCTGAACCTGCATCGTGACTCTTGAACCTCTGTATTCTTCACTTGTTCCGGCGGAGACCGGAGGTTATTAACAGCGCCCAGCCCACCATGAAGCACACCCCACCAAGGGGCGTGATCGGGCCGATCCAGCGGATATCCGTCAGCACCAGCAAGTAAAGACTGCCACTGAATAACAGGATGCCGGCCAGAAAAAATCCGGCTGACCAACCCAGCAAATTTTTGGACAGCCCTTGTCCGGCCAGTAACGCCAATAGAACCAGCGCTATGGAATGGTACATTTGATATGTGACGGCGGTCTGGAAAACTTCAAGCCCTCGCTCACTGACCAGGCTACGCAGGCCGTGTGCGCCAAAGGCGCCAGCCATCACCGCCAGGAGCGCCAGAAAAGCACCCGCAACCAGGGGTAATGCAAGGACCCGGCTCGCGGCCGGTGATACGGACTCAGCAGTCACAGTGGATCTTTTCTCCCGTATCAAGATTCATCATAGTTAATGCTCCACCCCAGACACACCCGGTATCCAGACCGATAAACCGGTCGCTGCCAGTTTTTCCTTCCAGGGCTGCCCAGTGACCAAACACCACACGGACATCGTCAGCACGAGGGAAATGAAACCACGGTTCGAAACCTTCCGGGGCGCTGTCAACGGCTTCCTTGGCCGCCAGCTCCAGGGTGCCATCCTCGGCAATAAAGCGCATGCGGGTGAAATAGTTGGTAATGACCCGCCAGCGGTCCATACCCTGCAGGGTTTCATCCCAGCGCTCGGGCTGGTTGCCGTACATGTGGGTGAAGTATTCCTCGGCGGCATCGCCCCGGATCACAGCTTCCACTTCCTGAGCGCGCGCCATGGCCTGGCTGACCGTCCAGATATGGGGCAAACCGGCGTGGGTCATCACCAGATTCCGGTCCGGATCGTGAACGCACAGATTCTGTTGCCGAAGCCAGTTCACCAGCCGGTCGTGATCCGGTGCTTCCAGAATGTCCGCCAGGGTGTCTTTGCGGCGCGTCTGATGACCACCCAGAGACACCGCCAGCAGATGCAGGTCATGATTGCCGAGCACCACTACCGCTGAATCACCGAGGGTTTCGATATACCTCAGAGTTGCCAGTGAGGACGGTCCACGATTGATCAGGTCTCCGGCCACCCACAAACGGTCACGGGAGGGAGAGAAATTCACTTTGTCCAGGACATCCCTCAAACGCTCGTAACAGCCCTGAATATCGCCTATGGCGTAGTCAGTCATCACTTACCTCGATTGCCGGATTTGCTGAGCCCTTCTCGTCAACCAGCAGGTCTGCGATGGCCACGAAATCGGCCAGTCCAAGATTCTCGGGGCGCAGGCCATCATTGATGCCCAGGCTCTGGAGCTGCTCGACCGACACCATACCGCCGAGTGCCTTGCGCAGAGTTTTCCGCCGTGCATTGAACGCCGTGCGGACCACGGCCTGAAGTGTCGTCAGATCCTTCGCCGGGTGCGGAAGCGTCTCGTGAGGCACCAATCGGACAATCGCCGAATCCACCTTGGGCGCCGGGCGGAAAGCGCCAGGCCCAACTTCAAAGAGCGGCTGAACCTTGCAGAAATACTGGGTCATGATGCCAAGGCGCCCGTAATTGTTGTCACCCGGCACCGCTGCCATCCGCTGAACCACCTCTTTCTGCAGCATGAAGTGCATGTCCTGCACAACACCGGCCTGGGACAGAAGGTGGAAGATCAGGGGCGTGGAGATGTTGTAAGGCAGATTACCGATGATTCGCAGAGGCCGGTCAACCATCAGTTGGCTGAAATCAAACTTGAGCGCGTCCGCCTCGTGAATCCGGAACTCGGGATAGTTGAAGAACTTGGTGCGCAGCACCGGAATCAGATCCCGATCCAGCTCCACTACCTGGAGCTTCGGATTCACCGCCAGTATTTCCTCGGTCAGCGCACCCAGGCCGGGGCCAATTTCCACGATGGCGTCATCCGGTTTCGGGTTAATGGCGCGGATGATCTGCTCTATGACCCCCGGATCATGGAGGAAATTCTGGCCAAACCGTTTTCTGGCCTGGTGGCCGGCTTTGTTGCTCACGAACGGGTCTCTTCAATTGCAGATTTGCGACAACGAGCCATTTGCTCGCCCACCTTCAAGGCTGTATTCAGACTGCCGCCATCGGCCCGGCCGGTTCCCGCCAGATCCAGAGCCGTGCCATGGTCCACGGACGTGCGCACAATCGGCAGTCCAAGGGTAATGTTAACGGCCCGTCCAAATCCCTGGAACTTGAGTACCGGCAGTCCCTGATCGTGGTACATGGCCAGAACCGCATCCGCCTGGCTTAACCAGTGCGGGGTAAACAGGGTATCGGCAGGTAAAGGTCCGGTCAGAGAAATGCCTTCGGCACGCAGAGACTCTAGGGTTGGCTCGATGGTATCGATTTCCTCCCGACCGAGATGACCACATTCACCGGCATGGGGGTTCAGGCCGGCCACCAGTATCCTGGGCCGGGCAATGCCGAAGAACTTTTTCAGATCGGCATCGAGAATCCGCGTCACCTGAGTCAGGCGCGCCGGGGTAATGGCGGCGGAAACGTCCTTTAGCGGCAGGTGGGTCGTTACCAGCGCAACCCGCAGTTCTTCGGTTGCCAGCATCATGACCACCCGCTCCACGCCACAAAGCTCCTGCAGGAATTCGGTATGGCCGCTGAACGCGATGCCGGCATCGTTGATAACGCCTTTGTGGACAGGTGCCGTCACCATGCCGTCAAAATCGCCATTGAGGCAGCCGTTGGCGGCAACTTCCAGCGTTCTGAGCACATAGGCACTGCTGCCAGTATCCACGGTGCCCGGCTGGTGATTGGCGCAACCGTCCACGTGCAGCACCGATAGCAGGCCTGCTTCCATTTCTGGCGCTTCTCCGGGCTGCCAGGGTCGCAGTTCAACCGCCAGATTCATTTCCTTCGCCCGGGCTTCCAGTAATGGCCTGCTGGCAACCACCACCACTCCCGCGGTCCTGGCCTCCAGCGCCAGCTGCAGACACAGCTCCGGGCCAATGCCGGCGGGTTCGCCGGCGGTAAGCGCCAGCACCACGGGATCAGTCATCAGGATACCGGCTCTTCGTCTGCAGGCTCGTCCTTGGCGTACTCGCCCTTGAACTCGATAAAGGCCTCATCACGGATCTCCTGAAGCCAGTTCTGCAATTCGGTTTCAAACTTGCGCCGATAGATGGCCTGGCGGGCTTCGGCGTCGCGCACATCGCCGCTAATGTCTTTCTGGCGGCGCTCCTGGACTTGCAGGATGTGCCAGCCAAACTGGGAACGGAACGGCCCGCGCAACTCGCCAATGTCGGCATCCAGCATGGCCTGTTCAAACGCCGGCACCATCTGACCCGGGCTTACCCAGCCCAGATTCCCGCCGTCGGAACCGGACACCGGATCGTCAGAATACTCCCTGGCCAGGGCACTGAAGCTGGCTCCGTTCTGAAGCTGTTGGTAAAGGTCGCGGATCAAGGTCTCGGCCTGGTTGTCGGTGGTTGCCTCGGAGGGCCGGACCAGGATGTGACGGACACGATGCTGCTGGATCATCTGCTGCTGCTCACCGCCGCGCTTGTCCATAACCATCACCAGGTGGAAGCCGCTGTTGTTTTCCAGAACTTCCGACGGCTCACCCACCGGCAGCTCCGGCACAACCGGGGCGACCAGAGACGGCAGCTGGCCTTCGGCCCGCCAGCCCATATCCCCACCTTCCAGGGCGTTACTGGCATCAGACTCGGCAACAGCCACCTCGCGGAAATCACGACCACTGGCAATCTCGTTGCGCAGACGCTCAGCTTTTCCCCGAGCCGCATCCACCTCCGCCTCGTCGGACGGGTCATCAACGCTCACAAAAATGTACGCCAACCTGTACTGGGCGTTATTGCCCCCACGGGCTTCCAGACTCTCCAGATAATTTTCAACTTCCCGATCGGTCACCCGAACCCGGTTGCCGACCTGGCGCTGCTGAACCCGGCTGGTCAGCATCTCCTTGCGGATCTGTTCGCGGGCCTGGTTGTAGGACACGCCTTCGGCTTCGAGCTGGTTTTCAAACTGCGCCAGGCTCATGCCATTGCGGTCGGCAATGTTGGCCATGGTCTCATTCAGCTCGTTATCGCTGATACGCATTCCAGCACGGTCCGCCATCTGCATCTGGATCGATTCGGTAATCAGTTGGTCAAGCACCCGTTCTTCCAGGACCTGCCTCGGCGGCAGCGCCGTGCCCTGTGCACTGAGCCTGCTTGTAATGGTACTGATTCGCGCCTCCAGCTCGGTCTGCAGGATGACATCCTCGTCGACGATGGCCACTACCTGGTCCAGCAGCTTTCGCTCGGCCTGAACAGACAACGGGGCCAGAACGGCAAGAAGAACCAGTAACGCTTGTACACCATGGCGAAGGGTCGCCTTCATAATCACCTCTGCAAATAGAATTTGAGCTTTTCTGGCGTTTTGGGGGCCTTAGTCCGGGATCCACTCAGGGAGTTCCAAAACGACGACGCTCCCTTTCATCAAAACCGTAAAGGGCCTCGGAAATACTTGATGAGGCACCATCGCTGCCACCGAGGCCCTTCAGCTGAATCTGGAACAGTATGCGGCTTTCAAGCTCCCGGTCGTCGGTCAGGTAGTTCTGGTGAACCACTTGAACACTCCAGCAACAGTTATTGTATTCGAGCCCGGCCAGGGATCCGACGGTTCGGTCAAGTTCCGAATCATAGACCCAGCGGCCGATCAGACTAACACGGTCCGACACCGGGAAAACCGCCGCAATATCCGACTGTTCCAGTTCGTCCCGGCTGTAGGTGTGCCCCACACTGGCCAGGTACCGGTAGTCCCTGGAGTGAAAGGTCAACTGGCTCCGGCCCTCTTCGGTATCGCCGGTGTCGGGATCCCACAGGCCGGAGGAGCGGATCTCAAGGGTATCAAACGGGTTAAGCACGACTTCACCCGCCAGCGGAGAACGGCTCCGGGTACCGGCACCCTCGCCAAACAGGGTCACCTCGCGATCCTCAAAATACTGGACCTGACCAATACTGAACCGGGCACGCTCGGAACCAGTGAGCAGGTCATTGAAACGGCTGGTCAGGGCAACGGTCAACTGGTTGGCATCGCCTACCCGGTCACCTCCGGTGAAGCGGTCCGGGCGAAACAGTTGCTCAAAACGAAAGGTCTGGAGGTCGGTGTCGAAATCCGGAATGTCGTTCTGATCCGGATCGGCATCGGCCCAGGCGTAATAGAGCCGGGGCTCCAGAGTCTGGTTGTAAGGCACATCAAACAGGCTGCTCTGTCGGTCGAAATACAACCCGTTATCCCATTCGGCAACCGGCACAGTACGGTCAAAGGTGCCATCGCCCAGTGTGTAGTCCTCCAGATCATAGCGGGTGTAATCCACGCTCACCGAAGGCCGGCTGAAACCCCACAATGCCCGCATTGGCAACGCCAGTTCCGGTCGGGCACGGAAACGCTGGCCGTTGGCCCGGTCCAGACCGGTGAGTGCTTCGTTATCCCGGTAAAACACCGTGTACTGGCTTTCCAGGCTGGCCTCGACAATCCCCGCACCAGTCTGGCCTGCGTAGATCACTTCTGGCAACTGGGCATAGGGCTTGTCCACATCAGCGATGCGGTCACTGATGGTCTGGTAATCATTGAGGTAGGCATCGAAATACTGCTGATCGCTTCGGTAGGTCACCCCGCCTTTTCTCTGCAGGTGGGTTGCCTGATTGATCTCCAGGCTGCGGTTCAGGTCGCTGAGATAGTCCTCATCGCTCACCGCGGAAAAATCCCCATAGCCCCGCCAGCCAAGGCCGAAGGCAGCCCGGGTCGTGGCATCCAGGGCCCAGCGCTCACCGGATTCACCGGGATTTTCTTCCTGGAACGCCGAATCATTGCCGATGTACCCAAGCTGCAGGGTAGTTTCCCCGAGAGAGCTGAGGTACCGGCCTTCGACTTCGTTGAACAGGCCACGGCCATGAATGTACTGGGGCATCAGCGTCGCGTCGTAATGGGGTGCCAGGTTGAAGTAATAGGGCACGGCGAGAAAGCCGCCGCTGCCGGCACTGGAAGAGCCGAACTGCGGGTATAGGAAACCGGACTTGCGGCGATCATCAATGGGAAAGCTCGCCCACGGCCAGTAGAACACCGGCACATCCAGGACTTCCAATCGAACGTGTTTGGCGGTACCGAATCCTTGCGCCCGATCCAGCCTGATATCCGAGGCAACGATGGCCCAGTCATTCTGTCTGGGGCCGCAGGTGGTCAGAAAGCCATCTTCAATGACGACCTGCTCCTCGCTGATACGTGCCAGGCTGCCGGCGCTACCGCGCATTTCGGGGCCGTGCAGAAGAAACGTCGCGGTGTTGATATCCAGGCGGCCGGTATCCACATCATAATTCGCGTTCTCACCGGTCAGGAGGAAGCCCTCGCCTCGACTGACCAGTGGCCCCTGAACCGACACTGCGCCCTGCTGCTGGCTGTAACGGGCTTCTGAACCGGTTACCTGGAAGCCACCCTGGCGGATCCGGACATCGCCCTGGAGAAACAACTCGCGGTCAATTTCATACCGGGCATTCAGGCCTCTAGCCTCCAGCGGTTGTTCGGCATCAGCGCCATTGGCAAACGCACTGTCAACGCCATTGCTTCTACCGGACGGCAAATAACCACCGTCACAGAACAGGGGCAACGAAGACCGCACCTCGGTTGGCAGTTCCGCCCTGGGCCGCCAGTCAATTTCCGCCGCTGATGGTGCTGTCTGAGCGTGACCTGCCGCCCCCACCAAACCCAGAAGCGCGGCCAGCAACAAACGGCCATACCGGCTCTGCCACCGGGCTTCCGGCGATTGCAGTGGGCGTTCGGGACATGGCACGGTGGCTGGATCCTGTTCCGGGTGAATTGGAGGACGGGCAATATTTACCGGCGTCTAGTTTACACGTGCCCTCCGGGGTTGTTAACGGAAACTCCGCTGCAAAACCGATTTACCCTCTTTATACTCGTCTGCTAACTTTCGCTGTCAGCGACAACTTAATTTACAGGATCGCAACCCGAGCTATGGACACCCGCCTGCAGTTGCTGACCAACTGGGTCAGACAGTTCCCCGGCTTCGAACAGAGCGAAGCCGAACCTGTTTCCGGCGATGCCAGTTTTCGCCGCTATTTCCGGGTCTGGCCGCACGCCAATCAGGCGACGGCTCCCGGTGACGGCGTGCCGTTTATCGTTATGGATGCGCCCCCGGAACATGAAGACTGCGAACCCTTCGTGGCCATCGCACGGCACTGGCACCAGCAGGGCATTGCCGTGCCGAACATTGTCCAGGCCGATCTGAAACAGGGCTTCCTGCTGCTGGAGGATTTTGGTGACCAGCTGATGCTTGGCCAGTTGAACAACGACTCCGCAGACCAGCTCTACCGGAACGCCCTGGAGGAGCTGACCCTGATTGCCCGCCAGACTTCACCCAGGGATTACCCGCTACCACCCTACGATGCCACCCTGCTCGAGCGGGAAATGGCGCTGTTTCCGGACTGGCTGCTGGAGCAGCATCTGGGCATGAGCCTTGAAAACAGCGAGCGGGCTCTGCTGGACACCACCTTTTCCATGCTGCGGGAAAGCGCTCTGGCGCAACCGGAAGTGACGGTTCATCGGGACTACCATTCCCGAAACCTTCTGGTTCGCCCGAATCAACCGCCCCCGGGTGTCATCGATTTCCAGGACGCGGTTGCCGGGCCGGTCACCTACGATGTGGTCTCGCTGCTGAAGGACTGCTACATCCAATGGCCGGAGGAACGCATCTGCGAGTGGCTGGAAGACTACCGCCAGAGCAGTCTCGATGCGGGCCTACACCGCGCCGACCGGGAGACCTTCCGACAGTGGTTTGAACTGATGGGCATGCAGCGGCACCTGAAGGCCGCCGGGATTTTCGCCCGGCTGTCGATCCGCGATGGCAAGCACGGCTACCTCAAGGATATTCCCCGAACCGTTCAGTACCTGATCGTTGCCAGCAGCCGGCAGCCGGCCCTTCGCCACTTCCACGAATGGCTCAGCGATATGGTTATGCCCCGGATCGAGGCGAGCATCGGCCCGGCCCCGGGTCAGGAGCACCTGCCCCAGTGAAGGCCATGATTCTCGCTGCCGGCAAAGGTGAACGCATGCGGCCACTGACGCTGGCCACACCAAAGCCCCTGCTAAGGGCTGCCGGCAAGCCTCTGATCAGCTACCATCTGGACCACCTACGGCGGGCAGGAGTCTGTGAGGTGGTGATCAACCACGCCTGGCTGGGTGACAAGATCGAGGAAACCCTGGGCAATGGCGAGCAGTTCGGACTGTCCATTGAATATTCCCGGGAAGGCGAACCGCTGGAAACCGCCGGCGGCATAGTGCGCGCCCTGCCTCTGCTTGCCGATGACAAGTCTGACTGGATTCTGGTGATCAACGGCGATATCTGGAGCGATTTCGACCTGTCACAACTGACACCGCCGACTGAAGCGGACGCCTTGCTGGTTGTCACCGACAACCCGCCACACCATCCAGAAGGCGACTTTCACCTGACCGATCAGGGACGGCTCATTGGCGACGGGCCGGACAAGTTGACGTTCACCGGCATCAGCCTGTTGCACCGGCGGCTGTTCGAAGGCCTGACTGACCGGGCGGGAAAGCTGGGCCCGGTGCTGCGCAATGCCATGGGCGAAGGCCGCGTGAAAGGCCTTTACCATCCGGGACAATGGGTAGACGTGGGCACCCCGGAACGCCTGCAGGCACTGGACAGGCAACTGGGCAACAGGGAATCCGAGAGCCATGGCGGGCAGTAACAGGCAACCGGCGCTGCCGGCCCGGATGGAAGCCGAGTTCTCCAGCCTGATGCGGGAACTTTCGGCCTGTGGTCATCAGGCCCCTGCGCTGATCGAGCGCGCACGCCTGCCCCGCTGGTGCGGACATTCTCTGTTTTTCTTCCTCGGCTATATCGCCAAGGCAGACGGACGGGTGACCGAGGCCGACATTGGCTATGCCGAATCGCTGATCAAGGCCATGAGGCTGTCGAAACGCCAGCGCAGACGGGCCATTGGCTGGTTCCAGCAGGGCAAGTCGGCCGGGCAGCTGCCGTTTATCCGTGGGCTGGCCATGCGCCTTTCCCACCGTCTCTGGCCAGCTCCCGCGTTGAAAACCGCCATCTGTCTCTGCCACGCCAGCCAGCTTAACGGCCGCCCCGGCAAACCCAGACGTTATCGCTGTGAGGACGCCATTGACCAGATTGGTCTGCCGGTAAGAATCAGCGAGGACATTTTCGACAGTTATGCCAGCAAGGTCTGGATCCGGCACAGCGAGAACCTTTCCAGACCCACCAGCTATCAGCAGGCCTGTGAACTTCTAGGGGTTACCCGCCGGGATTCCCTGGAAGTGATCAAACGGGCCTATCGCAAGAAGATATCCGAGTGCCACCCGGACAAGCTTGCCCAACAGCAGGTCAGTGACCGCGACCGAAGCCTGGCCAAGGAACGCCTGCTCCACTACCAACAGGCCTGGGAACTGATAAAGCGCCACAACACCCTCCGCCCCTAACGCTCGCGGAATTCCAGCCAGGCGGCAACACGACTGGCCACGCCATCGCCCAGAGACTCAGGCGCAGGACTGACCCAGGGAATCGGTTGTCGCTCGAAACCACTCATCCCGGCCCGACGCAACCTCATGCCAATACTCCAGTCCGATTTATCATCAACGAGTCCGGAGGGATACAGCTCCAGCAGGTCCATGCCCAGCGATGCCAGACGTTCCGGCAGATCTGACCGGTCAACGGGATAAAACTCGGGAGCCACCCAGACAAGCGCAGAGGCATCGGCGCCATCCAATACCCGGTTGGTCACGTGTATACTGGCTCGCCCGACACCGAGAACAGCCGGTGTTTCATAGCCCCGCTCAACCAGCAGGGCCAGCCCTGCCTGGAGCATCTGGTTGATCCGGCTTCTGTAGCGCGCCTCAAGATCATCGGCACCCTCGGAAGCCATGACATCGATCATTACCGATTCTGATGCTTCCTGTTCACCCGAGCCCGCTTCAGTCGCCGGCTTCTCGACCACCGGCCGCATCAGGACCTCACTCAGAACCGGCGAGGGCGACTCCAGACCCAGCGAGAATACGGCCCAGCCCCGGGAAGCCAGCCCCGCCGCCAGTGGCCCGGTCAACCCGGAAGCAGCAGTTTCGCCTTCATCTGACAGAACCAGCACCGCGCCGCGGGCCGGCAACCTGGCTTCCGGATAGAACAGCCCAAGCGCCCGGTCGCCCTCCTCAAGCTCCAGCCATACCGCTGACTCGGGAAAGCTCTGGGTCAGGGAGCGTTCGCCGGTGCCCGTCCAGACCAGGGCCCGACTCGCAGACTCCGAAGCCGGCGCCGCCGTGTCTCCCGTCTCGCCGGCCGGCTCACCCTCCGCCTGCCCGAAGGTGGTGGACGGCATGACAGACATCAGCGCCAGGATGAAAAACCAGAACACGCCGGGCCGGTAAATCTCGAATCTCTGCACAGATACTGATCCTTTGACTGCGAAAAAACGCCACTGAGCTGTTAGACTAGCAGCCATTCTGAATGTGCGGCAGGGACCGCTGACCACGCCATTATCCATTGTTGTGAGAGAGCCGTCATGAATCCTTACCTGATTGCCCCATCCATCCTGTCTGCCGATTTTGCCCGCCTTGGCGAGGAAGTCGACAACGTACTGGCCGCCGGCGCCGATGTCGTGCACTTTGATGTGATGGACAATCACTATGTACCCAATCTCACCATTGGCCCCATGGTCTGCGAGGCGCTGCGCAAGCATGGCGTGACCGCCCCCATCGATGTACACCTGATGGTATCGCCGGTCGACGATCTCATACGTAAGTTTATCGACGCCGGGGCCAGTTACATTACCTTCCACCCGGAAGCGACCAACCACATTGACCGTTCATTGCAATTGATTCGCGACGGCGGCTGCCAGGCAGGCCTGGTGTTCAATCCGGCCACGCCACTGCATTACATGGATCATGTGATGGACAAGCTGGACATGGTGCTGATGATGTCGGTAAACCCCGGCTTTGGTGGCCAGAAGTTCATTCCCGGCACCCTCGACAAGCTCCGGGAAGCCCGCAAGCGCATTGATGCCAGCAACTACAATATCCGCCTGGAAATCGATGGTGGCGTGAAGACCGAGAACATTCGGGAAATCGCCGAGGCCGGTGCCGACACCTTCGTGGCGGGGTCTGCCATCTTTAACACCGACGACTACAAAACCACCATAGATGCTATGCGCGAAGAACTGGAGCAGGCCCGCAGGGTGATCAGCCAATGAGTCTGGCGGGTTTGTTCAACCCTCGCTGGCCGGGCGTTGCCCTGTTCGATCTCGACGGCACCCTGGTGGACAGCGCCCCGGATCTGGCAGCGGCCGTGGATCAGATGCTGGAGCATCTGGGGCGTTCACCGGCGGGAATTGATCGGGTACGGAACTGGGTAGGCAACGGCGCCAGCGTTCTGGTGCGCCGGGCGCTGGCCGGCCAAGTGGACTGGGAACCGGCGAAGCCGAAAGACGATGCCCTTTTCAAGGATGCCCTGGCGATTTTCTATCACGCCTACGGCACCATCAACGGGCAGCATTCAGTGGTCTATGCCGGTGTCGAGGCCTGCCTCACGCATCTGAAGAATCAGGGCTGCAGACTGGGTATCGTCACCAACAAGCCGGAACAGTTCGTGGCGCCTCTGCTGGAACAGATGGGGCTGGACCACTGGTTTGATCTGACCGTGGGCGGTGACACCCTGCCGGTCAAGAAACCCGATCCGGCCCCCCTGCTTTATGCCATGGAAAACCTGGGCGGAACCCGGGGAACCACGGTGATGGTGGGCGACTCCGGGGCGGATATTAATGCCGCACTGGCAGCAGGCATTCCCTGCGTAGCGGTCCGTTACGGCTACAACTACGGACCCGCAGTGGATACCCTCGGTGCCGATGCGGTTGTTGATTCGCTGGCCGAGCTTTTGTAAAGATGCAACTCCGATTTCAGGAAACCGCACCATGACCCCCGAGCAATTCGCCGAGCTCGCCGACGCCGGCTTTAACCGCATCCCCGTATACCGCGAGGTTCTGGCCGATCTCGACACGCCTCTGAGCACCTACCTCAAACTCGCCAGCGGACCCTATTCCTACCTGTTCGAATCCGTTCAGGGCGGGGAGAAATGGGGCCGGTATTCGATCATCGGCCTGCCCAGTCACGAAGTGCTGAAGGTCTTCGACCACCGGGTGGAGATCAGCCGCGGCGGCGAGGTTGTCGAAACCGAGGAAGTGGACGATCCGCTGGCCTTTGTCGAGACCTATCAGAAACGCTTCCATGCACCGGATCTGGACGAGCTGCCCCGGTTTAACGGCGGCCTGGTGGGCTACTTCGGCTACGACACCGTGCGCTACATAGAAAAACGGCTGCGCAAGAGCTGTCCGCCGGACAAAATCGGCACGCCGGACATCCTGTTGATGGTGTCCAACGAGATCGTAGTGTTCGACAACCTTCGGGGCAAGCTGCATCTGATTGTCCATGCCGATCCGGCCATTGAGGGCGCCTTCGAAAAGGCACAGAGCCGCATTGATCAGCTGGAGAACCATCTGCACCGACAAACCGCTGACGCGCCCCGCACCCCAGAACACCTGCGCGGCAAGGCCGTGGACGAGAGCGACTTCATCTCCGGCTTTAGCCAGGACAAATTCGAAGCCGCGGTAGACAAGATCAAGGGCTACGTGCTCGACGGCGATGTGATGCAGACGGTGATCTCCCAGCGTATGTCGATTCCCTTCGAGGCACCGCCGCTGAACCTGTACCGGTCGCTTCGGGTGCTGAATCCTTCCCCCTACATGTATTTCCTGGATCTGGGTGACTTCCACATCGTGGGTTCCTCCCCGGAAATCCTGGCCCGGGTGGAAGACGAGGAAGTGACGGTTCGACCGATCGCCGGCACCCGAAAGCGGGGCGCCACCGATGCCGAGGACAAGGCGCTGGAAGCAGAACTGCTGGCTGATCCGAAAGAAATTGCCGAGCATCTGATGCTGATCGACCTGGGCCGTAACGATGCCGGCCGGGTGTCGGAAACCGGCACAGTCCGGCTGACCGACAAGATGATCGTGGAGCGCTACTCCCACGTGATGCACATTGTTTCCAACGTCACCGGCCGGCTGAAAGACAACACCAGTTGCCTGGATGTGCTGCGGGCCACCCTGCCTGCAGGCACCCTCAGTGGTGCGCCCAAGATCCGGGCCATGGAGATTATCGACGAGCTGGAGCCGGTCAAGCGTGGGGTCTACGGCGGCGCCGTAGGCTACCTGTCCTTCAACGGCAACATGGATACCGCCATTGCCATCCGTACCGCTGTGATCAAGGACAACACCCTGCACATCCAGGCCGGCGCAGGCGTAGTGGCCGATTCGGTGCCCCGCCTCGAGTGGAAGGAAACCATGAACAAGGGCCGTGCGATTTTCCGCGCGGTGGCCATGACGTACTATGATTTTGACCACTGAAATGAAACACGAAACTATCTTTGTGGCAGTGACTGCTGGCTAATTCGGGGACAAACAACCAATCTGATCAAATGATTCAGCTTTCTCACGGAACAGATAAGAGAGGCTTTAGGCACTATGCTGACCACGGAAGGTGTCATATTTTGGGTGCTTGGCGCGCTGACGTTCGTGTTAGCGTTCGCGACTCTTTTGCCTTTGTTGCGCCACCCTCACTGGGCGGTTCGAGGACTGGATTTCCCTCGTCTGCAAATTGCCTTCGTCGCATTTGTCCTGTTAGTGCTTCAGCTGACCCTGCTAAACATGGAGAGTGTCGCCAGCTGGCTTATGGTCGCAGCGACGATCGCCGCCCTGGTCGGCCAACTCTGGTGGATTGCCCCCTACACCGTCCTCTGGCCCCGGCAGGTAAAAACGTCACGGAAGCCTGATCCCGATTATGCCCTCACTATTCTGACCTCGAACGTGCTGACCTCCAATCGGGATGCACAGTCCCTTATTCAGCTTGTGCAAAAGCATGCCCCGGATGTGCTTGTGACGCTGGAATCGAATCGATGGTGGGAAGAGCAGCTGGGAGTGCTGGAGAGCGAGATGCCATTCACCATCAAATGCCCGCTGGAAAATCTTTATGGCATGCATGTGTACTCGCGACTGCCTTTGCATGAATCGACGTGTCGGTATCTGATCGAGGAAAACGTGCCATCCATGCACGCACTGGTTGAGCTGCGAACAGGTGATCAGGTCCGGATCCACTTCCTGCATCCGGCGCCACCCAGCCCGACTGAAAACTCTGAGTCCAAGGAGCGGGACGCGGAGCTCGTTATGGTCGGCCGAAACGTGGCCGACAGCGAGGAACCCATCGTCGTGACCGGAGATCTGAACGATGTCGCCTGGTCGCCGACCACACGCCTGTTTCGAAAAGTAAGCGGGTTGCTGGACCCCCGCGTAGGCCGCGGCCTGTATGCGACCTTTCACGCAGACCATTGGTGGCTGCGCTGGCCGCTGGACCACCTGTTCCACAGCGAGCATTTCACACTCGATTTCATGGCGCGCCTGCCATCGATTGGTTCCGACCACTTTCCTTTGATGACCCGCATTATGCTGGCGCCAGAACGGGGACGCGACCAGGAACCCTTGCCTGCCGAAGCCGGTGATCAGGAATACGCACGGAGCCTGGCGCAGGAACAGGGTGCCAGCAAAAAGGATGTGCCTGAGCCAGGCGAGTAGACCAAACCCAGAGGCACTGGCATCCTGGTCAGGACGCCGGGTCCACGCGGCGATATCGGGCTTCGAGCAGACTATAGACACCGAATGCAAGCAGGCCCAGAGCCACCAGGCCCATCAGCCAGGTTCCGAAAGGCTGACGCCGAAATGTGCTGTACACCTCCCCGATTCCGCCCGCCTGCTCGGGATTTATTTGGTAGGCAGCCAGTATAAAGAGCACGCCGACAATCAGAAAAGCAATACCTCGGGTTATCAAACCAAAGCGGCAGATCGGGTAGGCCCACTGTTGAGTTTTCCGGGGCATCGCAAAGTGCTTGGCAAACTTTGCTTTTACGCCTTTGACGCCATGGGCGATACCGGCCCCGATAACCGCCACGCCAACCGCCGCCACTGCCCAGCGGCCGAAAGGTTGCCGCATTAACCAGTCAGCAAGGCCCTCCGAACCCCCACCGGATGAGCCGCCAATGGTGAATATCAACCTGACAGCGAAGAGTGCAAGCAGCGTGTGGGTTACCGCACTGACCATCAAGCCAACCCGAATTGCAGCACCTTTCACATCTGTACCGTGATGATCGGTATCCTGGACGGCCTGGATGGTCCGCCACATTGCATATCCGATCAGCCCTACCGCTAGCACAATCAGCAGGAAATCACCCATAGGTGCGGTTAAGACTCGCTCCAGAGCACCCCGGCTTCCGGTGGTCTGGCCCCCTTCGCCAAAGGCCGCCACCGCGGCCAGACCACCGATCAGAAGATAAACAACACCGCGGGCTGCATAACCCAGGCGGGCCATAACGGTGATCGCGGATTCAGTATCGAACATGGACAACCTCCCTGGTTTTTAGCCACCCTGCGTCGGATCACTGAATGTCAGCGCTGCGGTTCACTTGCCCAACAACTCACCCACAGGCCGCAAGTTAACGATGTGATCACAGAGCGTTTTGGTAATCATCAGTATCGGTGTTGCAACAATTAACCCGATCGGGCCCCACAGCCAGCCCCACAATAAGAGGCCGATAAAGATCGCGACAGGATTAAGGCTTGATACATAACTGGTGAGCAACGGGGTTAGCAGGTTGCCCTGGATGCTGGTGATCAAGAGTGACACCAAGGCTACGAATAACGCCATCCCGACGTCGCCGAACTGCAGAAAGGCGGCGACACCGGTCCCTATTAGAACCAGAAATGGCCCCAGATAGGGAACTGCGCTCGCTACCCCGGCGACCACTCCCCAGAATAAGGCCTGCTCTACCCCAAGCGCCCAGAAAGCCATCCATGTGGCCACGCCAACAAAAACCGCCCCGACCACCATGACGAAAAGGAATCGTCGCACCTGGCGGTGGAACTCCTTCATGAGCTTGGCCGCTTTGCGCATGCGCCGGAATGAAGGCCCTGAAAGCGTTACCAGCTTGCGCCGATAGAGCGATCCAGCAGAAAGCAAAAAGTAGGTTAACAGGAGTACGGAGAACAACTGTGAGATCAAAACCAGCAACGTTGGTGAGCCCTCGATGATATACTCCTGCACGTCCATGGGCTTGTCTATGACCTGAACTTGCCTCACGCCACGAGTCGACGGCCCTGGTTCCCCCTTGTCCTGGTCGGTTGTCTCTTCGATCTCCTTCGCGGCCGTTTGGGCCTTTTCCACGATGCCCTCACCTTCCTCGACAGAATGGGCTTGTTTGTATTGGAGCTTGTCCATTGCTCGGGGGATTTTATCAAGCATTTCCATAGCCTCTTGCTTTAATGGAACGCTCGATGCTGCCGAAATGCCCAATAATGCGAATAGCACGACCGCGGCTCCGAGGGGCCGGGGCACTTTGAAGCGTTGGAGAGCCGATACGATAGGGTCGAGCGTATAGCTGACGAGCAGGGAAACAACCAGTGGCAGCAAAACTGCTTGAGCCCAGTTGATGAAATAAAGAGTTGCGATAACGGCTAACACCACCAACGACATACTTCGGATGCTGATCGCCTCGATCAGCGCGGCCGTCGAGTGATAATCGTTTAACGGGAGTACCCTTCCAGCTTCAGTTTTTTTACGCTCTTCCATGGCGGCTGCGGCCTCACATGCTCTGAGCATGTTTTGTTACTGGTGAATATAGTTTGTTTTGTTACTGGTGAGTGTAGCTTTTTTTGCAGGCAGGCAGGCAGGCAACAAACTTGTAGAGCGCGGGGACAACGCCACCTCCTCTATATACAGATAAAGCTGTCAGTGACCTCCGAACAACATTCCGGCTGATGACCGTTTTTTCAGGATTTACCCAAGGGATAGCCGAGGTCGCATTACGCCGCTCGGCAATTTATGACAAAATCAATTCCGGCGTTTTTCCTGTCCCTATGAAGTTGGGTCTGCTTGTGCGGACATCTGTTCTGGAAGCTATCAAGTAATGAAACAATCGGGTATTCAGGCAGCATCAGCGGAAACGATCAATTCAATTTCAAAAGGTTGGCACTGATATGCTGCTAATGATCGATAACTACGATTCCTTCACCTACAACGTAGTGCAGTATCTGGCGGAACTGGGCGCGGACGTAAAGGTTTATCGGAACGACGAAATCACCATCGAAAAGATTGAGGCCCTGAACCCGGAACGACTGGTGATTTCCCCCGGCCCCTGCACACCGAACGAAGCCGGCATCTCCATGGAGGCCATCCGGCACTTTGCCGGCAAGTTGCCGATCCTCGGGATCTGCCTGGGCCACCAGGCCATCGGTCAGGTTTACGGCGGTGACGTTATCCGCGCCGGTCGGGTCATGCACGGCAAGGTGTCTCCGGTATTCCACAAGGACACCGGCGTATTCCGCGGCCTGAGCAACCCGCTGCAGGCGACCCGTTATCACAGTCTGGTGATCGACAAGACGACCCTGCCCGACTGCCTGGAAGTGACCGCCTGGACCCGCAATGACGACGGCTCAATCGAGGAGATTATGGGGGTTCGCCACAAAACGCTGCCCATTGAGGGCGTGCAGTTCCATCCGGAGTCTATTATGACGGAACAGGGCCATGAACTGCTGCGCAACTTTCTGAGAAGCCAATAAGAGGCCGACACATGGACATGAAAGAAGCTCTCAACCGCATTGCCTCCAACCTGGACCTGTCCCGGGAAGAAATGAAGGACGTGATGCGCATCGTCATGAACGGCGAGGCCACGGACGCCCAGATCGGCGCGTTTCTCATGGGGTTGCGTCTGAAGAGCGAAACCATTGATGAAATCATCGGTGCCACTGAAGTCATGCGTGAACTGGCCACCGGCGTGTCCGTTAACGCCGAACCGCTGATCGATATCGTTGGCACCGGCGGTGACGGCGCCAACCTGTTCAACGTATCCTCAGCCGCTTCATTTGTGGTTGCAGCCGCAGGCGGTTTCGTGGCCAAGCATGGCAACCGCGGCGTTTCCTCCAAAAGCGGCAGTGCCGACCTGCTGGAAAAGCTGGGTATCAACCTGAGCATGAAACCGGAAGAAGTAGCCCGTTGCGTCGAAGAAATTGGCGTTGGCTTCATGTTCGCTCCGGCCCATCATGGCGCCATGAAACACGCCATCGGCCCCCGCAAGGAACTGGGCTGCCGCACCATCTTTAACATCCTCGGCCCTATGACCAATCCGGCGGGCGTAAAACGCCAACTGATCGGTGTGTTCACTAAGGAACTTTGCCGTCCGATGGCGGAGGTGCTGCAACGATTGGGCGCGGAACACATCATGGTGGTGCACTCCAAAGACGGGCTGGATGAAATCAGCCTGGCCAGCGCCACCCACGTGGCCGAGCTGAAGGACGGCAAGATCAGTGAGTACGATCTCACACCCGAGGATCTCGGGATCAAGAGTCAGACCCTGGTCGACCTGACAGTGGACTCCTCGGAGGAATCCCTGAAGCTGATCCGGGCGGCCTTCGGCCGGAGCCACGACGAGATGGCCGAGAAGGCGCGTGACTTGATTGCCCTCAATGCCGGCGCTGCGATCTACGTTGCTGGACTGGCAAGCAACGCCAAAGAGGGCGTGGATATGGCCCTGGACGCTATTGGCTCTGGTCTCGCCGCCGGCAAGATGTCTGAGCTGGCTGATTTTTCTCAGTGCTTTTGATCGGATAAGCCTGCCGGATTTCGGCAGGACGACCCGGTGGGGCAGGGCTTTCCAAAACACGCCCATAAATACGTCCCTGTAGGGCTTGGCTGCAGCCAGTTTTGGAAAGCCCTGCCCCACCGGCCATCGCTAACTATTTGCAGGCCTGTAATGACTGACAGACATTTGGATAAGACACCCACTATTCTTCGGAAAATAGTTGATCGGAAGTGGGAAGAGATCGAAGAGCGCAAGCGTAAGGTTTCGGTTGCTGACCTGAAAGCCATGGCTGGGGATCAACCTGCAGCCAGAGGCTTTGCCAACGCTCTGCGCAGCCGAATTGAACACCGGGCTCCCGCTGTTATCGCAGAAATCAAAAAAGCTTCACCAAGCAAGGGCATTCTACGGGAACCCTTCGAGCCGGCAGTGATTGCCGAGAGCTACGAGAACGGCGGCGCCGCTTGTCTGTCGGTACTCACCGACCGCGACTTCTTCCAGGGCCACGAGGACTATCTGGTCGCCGCCCGCAATGCCTGTAGTCTGCCGGTGATCCGCAAGGACTTCATGGTCGCTCCCTATCAGGTCTACGAAAGCCGGGCCATCGGTTCCGACTGTATTCTGCTGATCGCCGCCTGCCTGACCAAAGACCAGATGCAGGAGCTGGAAGGCATTGCCCATGAGATCGGACTGGATGTGTTGGTAGAGGTGCATGATGGCGAGGAACTCGACGATGCACTGACGCTGACGACGCCTCTGGTCGGCATCAACAACCGCAATCTGCACACCTTCGATGTGTCGCTGGACACCACATTCGATCTGCACGAGCGGATCTCACAGGACCGGCTGACTATTACAGAAAGTGGCATCATGACCCGCAGTGACGTCGAGGCCATGACTAACCGTGGGATCTACGGTTTCTTGGTGGGCGAATCGTTTATGCGGGCGGAAGAACCCGGCCTGAAACTCCAAGAACTGTTCTTTTCGGAAGGCTAACTGACAAGCTTGGAAAGGCGGTGCCCCAATGGCTTCTGCACCAAGGCATGCAGCAGGAGTCATTCCCCAGGCTCAGCCAAAGCTTCTTGCAGAAGCTCAAGGAGATGAACCGGCATGCCCTCCGCCAGCCTGAGTGCCGCCTCGTGCCCACGGGGCGACATCTTGCCCCAGGTTCGGCGGACGATGCGTAGCCACTTGTCACGGTCGTAGTCGACTTTTTCCTCGTAGAAATCCGCGAAATATCGTTCAAGGAAGACCATGCAGGCCACGTCTTCCAGAAGCTGAGTGTCAGCATCCTGCCTCAGCTCCCGCTTGGTCAGGATGGTCTCCACCCTCTCGCACTCCACCTGCGGATAACCACAATCAGCCATGATCTCGGCGGCCCGCCTGCCGTGCATTCGGCCACAAGCCTGTCGCCACTGGTAATAGGCTTTCCGGCCCTCCGGGTAGTCTTTTCGAGGCATGGTCCAGCGCTCAATGTGCTGGGCCCGGCAGGCAATCTGCACGCGTTCAGAAGGGTCGGATTCAAGCTCGAACAGCCAGCGGGTCATGTGCAGGCTGTAGGCATACTCCTTTGGCAAGAGTTGGTCGCCAAATTGCTCCTGATGTGGGTCGGCCCGATTCGCCGTGTCGATAGCAGCCAGCGCACATTGGAGGCTTGAATCCGTTGTGGTCATTAAGACCTCTCTTTCAGTGTTGGGGTAGCCCGGACCTCAGGCCAGGGTCTTATGCTTGGGCAGAGGGGCGAGCCTTGATGCGGTCGTACCAGGCCTGCAAATTGGACTGCTCCGGCTTGATCCGAATACCCACTACCCGGGCAAACGCCACTGTCGTGAAGGCGTTGATATCAGCGGCGGTGAACCGGTCGCAACAGATGTATTCTTTGCCGTCGAGTTGCTTGTCGAGAAAATGCATGAATTTCTCCACGCTCTTGCCACACTCTTCGCCCCATTCCTTGATGGGGTTCATCCGGTCCTTGAAATAGCCGGTGGTGTGCTGGAAACACATGCCGGTGGGCATAAAGAAGAACAGCTCGATCCAGCGCAGCCACTGTTCAAGCTGGGCCTTTTCCAACGGGGTATCGCCCAGCAGGCTCGGCGTATCCGGGTAGCTCTCTTCGAAATAGCGGCAGATTGCCATGGTCTCGGCGATGGAGGTGCCATCATCCAGCTCCATCACCGGCACTTTCTTCATCGGATTACGGGCGACAAATTCCGGGGTCAGGTTTTCGCCCTTCTGCAGGTCGATTTCGATGAACTCGGCCTTGTCCAGCAGGCCTTTCTCGGCCATGAACATCCGCACACGGCGGGGGTTGGGGGCGGTTTTGGTTTCGAAGATTTTCATTGTTATCAGCTCCGTTTCCTGTCAACAACGGCTTTGGCGGTGTAAAACGAGAAGACTGACCGGAAAGAACAGTTGCGTCAAGCAACCGGCGCTACCGGGACAACCAGTTGCAAAGCTGCTGGATAATCCACTCTGGGTCGTCCAGAGGGAGATCATGTCCTGCATCCGGGTGCAATTTCATGGTCCATTGCCAGCGCTCTTCCAGCGCGACACTGCAGCGCCAGTGAACGATACGATCACCCCTGCTCGCCAGTATCAGGGCATCTGACATCGGGCGCTTTTTGCCGGGCTTGTAGCGGGCCGCTGCCGCCAACTGGCTGACCGCATTCCGGGTACTGACGGGCCGTTGTCGTTGTATGCTATACCACCGTTTTGCCAGTGACAGGGGAACCTCACGATTGGAGGTGAGCCGGAGAATGTCCCGCTCGCGATCGAACAGTTCCCGGCGACCCAATAGTCTCAGCACCCTGGGCCAGGCTCCTGGCCGCATGCGCTGCCACGGAGGGCTGAAGCCGAAACTGGTGTTGATCAGGACAAGATTCTGGATTTGGCCCTCGGCGGCATGTTGGGCCCAGTCCAGTGCCACCATGCCACCCATCGAGATTGCCAGGATACTGAAAGGACCGGGAATATGGCTGACGTGCCGGGAGACGACCTCCCGAATCGCCGCCACCGTTCCCGGGCTGTCCTCTCGATAGCGCACGCCCGTGCCGGGCAGATCGACCATGTGGAACTGGTGACCCGGAAATACTTCCCGCAGGCGGTCCGGAAAGCTTCCCCAGTGCGCGTGTTCCCGCGCCAGCCCCCGCAACAGAATCCAGTGCATACAAGTGTTCCGTTTGATGAATGCCCAGACCCACTGAATCGCTAGTGCGAATCGCGATACCAGTGCATGATCGCGGCTTCCCTCAGCATGGACGCCTCTTCCCGAACCGGCAACCAGTTTTCGTGGCTGGCAGCGGCGTTAACCAGAAAGTCCATCAAGGTCAGATGGCTTCGCAAAACCCGCTTGTGGCGATGGGGCGCCAGGGGATTGAAAAAGCCGTCCAGTCTCAGCAGCTGACGTGGGCGCTTGCGGATCCATCGCCAGGAACCCATTTCCAGGGTGAGAGGCAGAAAGACACCAGCATTTTCGCGATTGACCTGCTTATAAAAGTAGTCCCACAAATCACCGTGGGTCAGGTAATGTCGAGACTGGGGTTCGAAGCGGTAGTCGTGATTGGGGTAAGCCTGTTCCCAGGTCAGCTTCAGCGCCATGACCGAAGCGATCCGGCGCATGGGTCTTCGCCGGTAGGCGTAGGGAAACCAGATCTGATCCTGCATGCCAAACCCGGAATGGCAGTCGAGCGACACGCTGAAAGGGCGTCCCGGAAGCAGCTCCTGAATCACCGCTTCCAGCGCCTGGTTTTCCGGTTCCATACCTTGTTCTGGATCTCCGGTGTACCAGGGTAAGCGGGGCGAGATCCGCTGCCCTCCAAGCAGGAATGCGCTACGATCCTGGGCGGTGATCGGCGCATTTCGCATCAGATCCACACCATTGGGATTACTGCGCTGGTTCAGGTACATGCCGCCCGGGTTGAGAATGGGCAACAGGGTAATGCGCACTTTCTGCAGCAATCCCGCCAGATGCTTGTCCCAGGTCACTCTGGCAAGCAGCGACTTCAGCCAGGCCATCACAACCTGGCTGCCAATGCGCTCAAGCCCGTGCACACCACCGACAAGCAGTACTACCGGCACATCCGGCCGAGATGAGCCAATATCGACCTTGTAGATGGGCAGCGACAAATCCTTCATGACCACTCGCTCAACCACCCGGGTGGTCGCCACTTCCGGCGCCTCGGCCAGCAGTCGCTCAAGGGCAACCATCTCCGGGAGGAAAGTACGCAACAGCCGACGCTGGCGGCCATCCCTGCTGGCCTGCTCCTGGGTAATCGACGCGTGGGGCGTCAGGTCGCGCAGCTCTGTCATGGCATACTCCGGTATCAGATTCGCGGAGTGTACCCATTGATTACTACAACTTCTTGACAGTTCTCCCGGGGCATAATGTGTCTCTTTTAAAGACGCATTTTGAATACGCCCTTGTAACTGAGCTGAGGTTCGTTATCCTTGTAATTAAGTATTAACCGAGATTTTCTGATTTGTTCGATCACAACAGCGACCATAAAATGGCTGTTCTCCCGATCCTTTCGGATCGCGGCCCCTTTGTATCGACACTAACACCGGCAACACCCACCAAAAATCACAAACCCTGAAAAAGGAGAAGTGACTATGCGAAAGCTTAAGTCTGCTGCACTGCTTTGCGCGCTATCCGTACCCGTCGCGGCTCAGGCCAATTGCGGCGAGGTATCCATTACGGAAATGAACTGGGCGTCCAACACGGTCGTCACCAACGTGGCCACCTTCATCATGGAGCAGGGTTACGGCTGTGACGTCACCATTGTTCCTTCCGATACCGTCCCGGCGGTAACGTCGGTTGCCGAGAACGGTGAGCCCGACATTGTTACCGAGCTGTGGCTCAACTCCGCGGGCGAAGCCTATCTGCGCCTGGAAGAACAGGGCAAGGTGGAACGCCTCGGCAAAGTACTTGACCCGGGCGGCGTTGAAGGCTGGTGGATTCCCACTTACCTCGCGGAAGAACACCCGGAACTGAAAACCATTGAGGGCGTGATGGCCAACCCCGAGCTGGTTGGCGGGACCTTCAACAACTGCCCGGACGGCTGGGGCTGCCGTGTTGTCAGTGACAACCTGATTCGCGCCCTGGAGATGGAAGATTCCGGCATCGACGTCTTCAACCATGGTTCTGGTGAAACGTTGGCATCTTCCATGGCGTCTGCTGTCCAGAACGAAGAGCCCTGGTTCGGTTACTACTGGGGCCCCACCGTTCCCCTCGGCAAATACGACATGACCCGGGTTGACCTTGGCGAGATCAAGCCGGACGTGCACCAGAAGAACCAGACACAGGATATCGATAACCCGGGTGTTTCCGACTTCCCCCCGGCGACGATCCTGACGTCGATAACCACCGACTTTAAAGAGCGCGAGCCAGAAGTGGCTGAGATGCTCAGCAAGCTGACCTTCAAGACCGACACCATGAGCGGCATTCTGGCCTGGATGGACTCCAACAACGCTTCGGGCGAGGAAGCTGCAGTTTACTACCTCACCAAAAACAGCGACGAGTGGTCAACCTGGCTCAACGACTCTGCGAGAGAGCGGTTGGCCAACGTTCTTAACTGATCGACCTGCCCCGCCCGGGACCCGCTCTATCGGTGTCCCGGGCCGTTTTCCGAAAACCGTTCTGATTTCAGACGCGCGCAGGAGAGACTGAACGCCCATGGCAACCTACGACTCGCTTTTTTCATCACTGGGCCTTGAGCAGTGGTGCTCGGAAGGCAAAAGCAGCGGCCCTATGTCGATGGCCGATTTGCTTAACAAAAACAAGGGAGAGAGCGCCGAACCGGCCTCGATATGGGAGCTCCCGTTCCCGTCCATGGACGCACTGAACGAATCCTGCGCCGCTTTCCCCCAGTCCCGAGAGCTCACCAAGGGGTTGGAGCAGGGATTTCTGGCAATTAAAGATAGTCTGAGCCTGATTCTCGACCCGTTAACACAGCCACTGAGCTGGTTCCTGGACGGGGCACTCTACGGCATGCTGAATACGCCCTGGTGGATCGTGATCCCCCTGTTATTGGCGGTTGTTTACGTGGTCACCAAATCCTGGAAACTCATGCTTTTCGTAGGCGGCAGTATCGTACTTCTGGCCTTCATCGACCATTATGATTACGCCATGCAGACACTGGCGATCATCTTTGTGTGCGCCTTCCTGTGCGTGTTACTGGGTGTACCCATAGGCATCGCCATGGCCCGTAGCAATTCCCTGCAACGGATGATCATACCGGTGCTGGACATGCTGCAGACACTGCCACCCTTTGTATACCTGATCCCGCTGATCTTCCTGTTCAGTGTTACTGAATCAAAACTTTACGGTATCGCCATTATCCTCTACGCCATTGTTCCTGTGATCCGGCTGACCAACCTGGGTATCCGACTGGTGGACAAGGACGTGATTGAGGCTGCAGACGCCTTCGGCATGACACCCCGGCAGAAACTCTACAAGGTGCAGATTCCATTGGCGCTGCCCAACATCATGGCCGGAGTCAACCAGACCATCATGATGAGTCTTGCCATGGTCGTGATCGCATCCCTGGTGTCCGCACCCGGGCTTGGCGTTCTGGTCCTCCGGGGTATCCGCAATCTGGAACTGGGCGTTGGCCTGGTCTCGGGCCTTGGCATCGTGATCCTGGCGGTTATTCTTGACCGGGTTACCAAGGCGTCCCTGGCGCGCATCAACGTGTCTCAGAAGCAGTGAGGAAAGCCACCATGGCGAAAAACATCAAGATTTCGATCCGAAACCTTTACAAGATCTTCGGCCCGACCCCGGATGTTGCCCTGGAGCATGTTCGCAAGGGCATGTGCAAAGCCGATCTGCTGGAACAGCAGAGACACGTACTCGGTCTGCGGGATATCAACGTAGATGTACACGACGGCGAGATCACGGTGATCATGGGCCTCTCCGGGTCCGGGAAATCCACCCTGATCCGGCATCTGAACCGGCTGATCGACCCCACCGCCGGTGAAATCCGAGTCGACGGCGAGGACATCATGAGCTACAGCGAAGAGCAGCTTCGAAAGCTTCGCCGCGAGCGGATGTCGATGGTATTCCAGAAGTTTGCCCTGCTGCCCCACAAGACCGTGCTCGAGAATGCCGGCATGGCGAAGGATATTCGGGGCTACACAACCTCGGACTTTGAGGCCGATGCCCGGAAATGGCTCGCACGGGTTGGACTTGAGGGCAACGAATACCAGTATCCGCACCAGCTATCCGGTGGGATGCAGCAGCGCGTGGGCATCGCCCGGGCGCTGGTGTCCGATGCCCCGATCATGCTGATGGACGAAGCCTTCTCGGCACTGGATCCGCTGATCCGCTCGGATATGCAGGACCTCCTGCTGGAGCTGCAGGAGGAACTCCAAAAGACCATCGTGTTCATCACCCACGACCTCGATGAGGCCCTGAAGCTGGCGGACCACCTGGTCATCCTGAAAGACGGCGAAGTGGTCCAGCAAGGCGACCCTCAGGAGATACTGCTCAACCCCGGCGATCCCTATATCGTTGACTTCATCAGCGATATCAATCGGGCACGGGTGCTCAGGGTACGATCGGTCATGAGTCCGCCGGATGAGGGTGACACGTCTTTCGCCGGCGACATCTCGGAAAAGGACAACCTTGAAACGGTACTGCTGAAATCTGACGGGGATATGTCCCTGAATTTCCGGGTAGTGCGGGACGATCAGCATGTGGGCACTCTGCACATGAAAGACCTCGCCCGGGCGCTGGTGCCGACCGCCGCGTCGGCTGACAGGAAAAAAACCGCAGCCTAGGCTCTTTTAGCCATTACAAAACCGTGACCAGGGTCTATTCTTAAGGGAGAGCCGACGGTATCGGCATCCCGGTTTTATCACCATGGCAAAAACCCTGGTTCTTTCCATCGCGCTTTTTCTTGCCGCCTGCTCGCAGCCAGAGGATCCGCTACCGCTGGTTCCTGAAACCGCAGCGAAGGCAACGAAGACCGCTCCCGCTGCGCCGTCTCCCATCGAGCCGCGACAGAGCGTTGTCATTGCCGCTGATCCCTGGTGTCCCCACAATTGTGAGGCCGGCTCCGAGTACGAAGGCTATATGATCGATATCGCCAGGGAGGCGTTCGGCCTCGCCGGAATCGATGTCGAGTACGTCAACATGAGCTGGGCAAGGGCCCTGCAGCAGGCCCGGGACGGCTATATTGATGCGGTTGTCGGGGCCCTCCCCGGAGATGCGCCGGACTTCGTGTTCCCGGACGCCGCTACTGGCTACTCGACGATTGCGCTTTACACCCACCCTGACAACAACTGGCAGTACGCTGGCATCGATTCACTCAGCCAGCTCACCCTGCTGGCGATCAACGGCTACGCTTACTCACCGGAATTGGACAGCTATATCGAGAAGTACCAGGACGATCCGGAGCGGGTCTGGGTGCTGTCCGGGCCGGCACCACTAAGCCGGGCGATCGAACTCCTGCACCAGCAGCGCTCTGACGTATTCCCGGAAGACCGATACGTGATGCAGTGGCAACTGGAGCAGGAGGACAACACGGAAAGCCTGAGAATGGCCGCTGTGATCCATGAGTCACCGATCTACGTTGCATTTTCACCGGTCGGCCGTGATTCCGCCCAGCTCGCAGCACTCCTGTCGGAGGGAGCGAGAGCCCTGCAAAGCAGTGGGCGGGTGGCAGAGATCCTGACGCGCTACGGACTGTCGTGGTCAGACTGAAACGCCCGGATCGACTCACCGCCCGGTGTCGACAGCAGCAGTTGGCCCTGCTGCCCGATCCGCACTGAATTCACCTGATCCAGCAGATTCAGAAACCGCTCTTCCTGATTCATCAGCGCGGGCGCACACGCCATCCGTGTTGATGCCAGTGGGCCGATGGCCATCCCTTCACCCCTGAGTTCATAGGCGCCTGTGTATCGGTTGCAAGACGCCCTGCCCGCGATCCGGTTGCCCTCAAGAAACTCGATGGTGATCCGTGACCGATCAATGATGCCTGCGCCCGCGAGATCCTCAACAACCCAGATTGCGCCCCGGAACAGACGTTGGCGATCACCGCCACACCCCCGGTATTCATCTCTGCCGACCTCCAGTCGCACCTGTGCCGGATATTGGGCCCCGGACATGCTGTCTTCGCAGAGCTGGCGGGCCACCGTCAGGGTAATGGGCAGATCATCCAGCGTTGCCACAAATGTCCGTCCGTGCCGGTTGGCTGCTTTCAGTTCAACCGGGACACGACGGGTGCCCTGCTCCTCGAAAGGGCGTGTCAGCAACAGCTCACCGCCCTCAATCGTCGCGTGCCAGAACGGCTCATTGCCCCGCGCCTCAAAAGGCATTTCCAGATCGCCCGGCTGCAAACACTCCGGGTATGTTTGCCCATTCACGGTCAGGGTCGCTTTTTCACCCTTGCTCCAGAACCGCGTCTGATCGTCGCCGGGGGCTACGTACAACGCGCCGGAGGCGCTTACTTCCGGCTTGAGCAGAATCCGGCGATCCAGATAATCAATGCTGATCAGATCACCGTCCTGTGTGCCGGATACAGCGATATCAAGCTGCCCGCAAGCATAGCTCGCGGAAACCGGCTGGCTGCTTTCGGGTAATGAAGTACAGGCGGAGGCGGTCAGGCCCGCCGCAGCGACGACGGACAACAATAAAACTCGTCCTGGGTGCATGGTCAGTTCCCTTGTAGGCGTTTTTCCGCCTACAGTTTAGAACCCAACACCCGCCAGGGCCACCATGGGTATTTGATGGGGCTTCTTATACCGCCTCACCGGCAGTATGCTAGAACGCTGAACCGAGGAGAGCACCCCATGGCGCTGAAACTTTACCAATTTGCCATTTCCCACTACTGCGAGAAAATCCGTTGGGCCCTGGACTACAAGGGACTCAACTATGAAACGGTAAACCTGCTGCCCGGACAGCATGTAAAAACCATCCGAAAACTGACTGGCCAGGCCTCCTCAGTTCCGGTACTGGAGCATGATGGCAGCGTGGTTCAGGGCTCAGCAGCCATCCTCGATTACCTGGATCAGACCTTTCCAGAGCACTCCCTGACACCAGCGGACCCGGAAATCCGCGAGCAGGCGCTGGCCTGGGAGCACCGGCTTGACGAGGAAGCAGGCCCCGCCATTCGTTGCTATTCCTACCACCACTTCCTGCAGCGCCCCAAAATTGTGGTGCCCATGCTGGCCGCCGGCACACCCTTCTATAACCGGATACTGCTCAGCCTTGCTTTCAGCCGGGTTGATGAAGTCATGCGTCAGTGGATGAAGATCAACGAAAAAACCTCTGAAAAGTCCCGCCAGGTCATGGAAGAGTTGCTCACCGAGCTGGCTGCCATCTACGCCGAAAGGCCTTTCCTGGCTGGCGACCAGTTTTCGCGCGCAGACCTGACGGCAGCCGCCCTGTTTGCACCCATGTTCCAGCCAGCACAGTATCCGGTGCCATGGCCGAAAACTGCGCGAATTCCCAAAGACATCAAACATTGGCTGGACCAGTGGCAGCCACAGATCCGGACTCTGGAAAAAGTGTACGAAGACAACCGTCGGCCAGGCTGAGTACCGGATTGTCGGAATCCGTTAGCCAATCTGGCGTGAACCGGCATTCCGGTTTCCGGGTTACGTGCCAGAATAAACGGACTTGATGAGGAAACCGGCAGAAAACCCATGGCTTTGACCGACATGATGCTGAGCGTACTGGAAGAAAGCGGCCTGCTTTCTCTCTGGGCGATGGCTGCCCCATGGCTGGCGCTGGATGAGCGTCAGTTGATCTTCGTGGTAGCAACGCCGGTTTTTGTGGCCGTTACCCTGTGGGAATACCTGAAAATTCGCCACGATCCACGGCTGATGGACACCCGTGAAGCGGTCAGGAACTTTGCCCTTGGCGCCGGCTACCAGGTAACTGAGTTGCTCTTCGCCGGCCTCATTGCCTTCCCTGTATACGCTCTGTGCTATCACTACCGGCTGCTTGATCTGGAGCTGAACGGGTTCACCATAATGCTGGCTTTTCTCGGCGTGGACTTCTGTTTCTACTGGATGCATCGGGCCAGCCATAGGGTGCGCTGGTTCTGGGCGGCCCATGTAGTGCATCACTCCTCAGAGCGGATGAACTTCTCCACCGCCATGCGCCAGAATGCCACCAACATTTTCAACGGCATGTGGGTTTTCTATCTGCCCCTGGCACTGCTCGGGCTCAATCCTGTCTGGATCGGCGTGGCCTACGCCCTGTCGCTGGTTTACCAGTTCTTTATTCACACCACACTGGTTGGAAAACTGCCCCGCTGGATTGAACTTGTTTTCAACACGCCCAGCCATCACAGGGTTCATCATGGCCGCAATCCCGGCTACATCGACCGTAATTACGGCGGCACGCTGATAGTGTGGGATCGCCTGTTCGGCACGTTTGTCGACGAAGATACCCAGGATCCTCCCGAATACGGCATCACCCGGCCTGTCCGTTCCAACAACCTGATTGTGCTCTGGACCCACGAATACGTGGACCTGTTCCGCGACATGGCACAGCCCGGCGGATTATTGTCTCGCCTTACCCATCTATGGAAACCGCCGGAGTGGCAACGCCCGGCCACAGCAAAAAACAACAAGGAAGCGGGCCGTGACACAGAACGAACATCCTCTGACGCTGAACGCTGGTGATGGCCATGAAATAACCGGGAGGGTCTTTATCCCGGCGGCGCCGACCGCCACTCTGATTATCAGTCATGGCATGGCCGAACATGGCGACAACGTGGACGCCCTGATCCTCAGCGCCACCAACCGCATTGACCGGGGCCAGCTCCTCGCATCCAGATCCCTGATCGGCCTGATCCGTCTGGTTCGCGGCAAACGACACCGCAGCCACCTGGTGGCCAGAATGACCTTTGAAAAGTTCAATCGAATGTTTCGCCCGAACCGCACGGGCGCCTACTGGCTGAGCCGGGATCTGGCGCAGGTGGACCGTTATATTGCCGATCCGCTGTGCGGTTTCGAGTGCACGGTTGGCCTATGGTGGGATTTTATTGGTGGTATGCTACGGCTTTCGCCGGCTGCCTACCGAAAAGATCTGCCTGTGCACCTGTTTTCCGGAACCGCAGATGCGGTCGGCGAAATAGGACGCGGCGTGCGTCGGCATTTCCAGGCAATCCGCGAAGCAGGCGCAGAAAACGTTACCCTGCGATTGTTTGAAGGCGGACGTCATGAGATGCTCAACGAGGCCAACCGGGAGGAGGTCTGGGATTACCTTCGGTCTCTGTGCCTGACCTCTGAGTCACGGCTGGGGCCAGCGCACCCGGTGATGTCACCAAAGAGTTTTGCCATCAATGAATGAACTGATAAGGACGTTGCATGGGTTATCCTCGAGGCCGCAGGATGTTCCGTACCCTGTTACTACTGCTGCTTTCTGGCTCCGCAATCACCGGAGCTGTGGCGGGCGAAGTCAGTCTCGGAGTCGCCGCCAATTTTACTGACACCACCCGGGAATTGGCCAAACAGTTTGAAGCTGAAACCGGTCATACGGTCTCCGCCAGCTATGGCTCCACAGGCAAGCTGTACGCTCAAATCAAAAACGGCGCCCCCTTCGACGTCTTCATGGCGGCAGATGTTCGAAGACCAGCACTGATCGAGGAAGAACAGGCAGGCGTTCCTGGCACCCGCTTCACCTACGCTCGCGGCAAACTGGCACTATGGAGCCCTGCGGCCGGGGCCTTTGAAGATGCCGAAAGCTATCTTGCCCAACAACCGTTTTCGAGGCTGGCCATTGCCAACCCGAAGACCGCTCCCTATGGCCTTGCCGCGCAACAGGTCCTGCAGCACCTGAATCAATGGGAGGTCCTGCAGCCGAAACTGGTCCGCGGGGACTCCATCGCCCAGACCTTTCAGTTTGTTGTCAGTCGCAACGCCCAGGCCGGTTTTGTGGCGCTGTCCCAGGTCCAGGCTTGGAAAAAAGACGTAGGCACATTGTGGAACGCACCCCAGGCCTATTACCAGCCCATTGACCAACAGGCTATCCTGCTGAGACACGGTGCAGACAAAGCGGCGGCCATGGCCTGGATAAATTTCCTGAAGTCGGAGACCGCAATCAACATTATCCAGAGCTACGGGTACGACACGGCCAACTGATGCTTGAAACCTACTGGGACCCGGTCTGGCTGACGCTCAAGCTGGCCACGATGACAACCCTGCTTCTCCTGCTTATCGGCACACCCATTGCCTGGTGGCTGGCCCGAACCCGCCACTGGCTTCGACAGCCAATCGCGGCCGTCGTGGCACTGCCTCTTGTTCTGCCGCCCACCGTGCTGGGTTTTTATCTGCTGCTGGTCATGGGGCCGGAGGGCTGGGTGGGTCAGATAACCCAGTCGCTGGGTATCGGGCTGCTGCCATTTACCTTCGAGGGCCTGGTGGTAGCCTCAATACTCTATTCCCTTCCCTTCACCGTGCAGCCACTGCAAAACGCATTCGAAGCAGTCGGTGAAGGCTTCATGGAAGTCGCTTCAACGCTGCGCGCAGCGCCCTGGGACCGATTTTTGTTCGTCGCTGTACCCCTGGCCCGGAATGGCTTCCTGACAGCCGCCGTCCTGACTTTTGCCCATACCATTGGCGAGTTCGGCGTGATCCTGATGATCGGCGGCAACATCCCGGGTGAAACCAAGGTGCTGTCTGTAGCCATCTATGACCATGTGGAATCGCTGGAGTACACCGAGGCCCACTGGCTGTCTGCCGGGATGGTGGTATTCTCCTTCGTGGTTCTGGTGACTCTCTACGCGCTTAACGGCAAAGCCCGCTCTGGAGCGATCAGATGACCGCCTCCAACACCATTCGTGCCCGCTTCCAATGCACATTTCCCGGTTTTAGCCTCGACGTAGACCTGACCTTACCGGGCACCGGCATCACTGGCCTGTTCGGGCATTCGGGCTGCGGCAAAACCACGTTGCTGAGGTGCATGGCTGGCCTGCAAAGTGCTCCCGGAACCATGACCGTTCTTGGTGAACCCTGGCAAACCGAGACGTCCATTCGACCAGTCCACAAGCGGCCTCTGGCCTATGTGTTCCAGGAGACCCACCTGTTCCCTCACCTGAACGTGCGCAAGAATCTGGAATTCGGGTACCGGCGCATTCCGGCCGGCGACCGACAAATCGGATTCGACGATGCCGTGCGTTGGCTTGGCCTGGAGTCACACCTGAACCGCATGCCTGTAGGCCTCTCTGGCGGTGAACGCCAGCGGGTGGCAATTGCACGGGCCCTGCTGACAAGTCCACGGCTGTTACTGATGGATGAGCCGCTGTCCGCTCTCGACCTCAAAAGCAAGCAGGAAATCCTTCCCTATCTCGAACGTCTGCACGATACACTGGCAATTCCGATCATCTACGTATCCCATTCAACCGAAGAAGTTACCCGTTTGGCGGATCATATTGTGATGCTGGAGGCGGGTCGTGTGGTCGCACAGGGGCCACTGCGGGAAACACTGGCCGGCATCGATAACCCTTTCCGCATCCAGGACGACGCCGGTGCCTTGCTGGAAGGCTGGATTATCGATCTTGACGACGACTGGCACCTGGCACTGTTCCAGTTCGATGGCGGCCAGCTCTGGCTACGATGTGACCATAGGGTAAGCCCGGGAGACCAGGTTCGGGTAAGAGTACTGGCCCGGGATGTCAGCCTGGCCCTGACCGAGAATTCCGACCAGAGCATCCAGAACCTGGTGCCTGCCGTCATCGACCAGATTGATCCCGATGTGGCGCCTGGCATCAGCCTGGTGCGGCTTCTGGCCGGACCGACGCCACTCCTGTCCAGACTGACCTCCCGTGCAGTCGCCCAGCTCGGTCTTGAGCCGGGCATGAACGTCTGGATGCAGATCAAATCCGTTGATGTAGTAGCGTAGCACCCTGGGTACCGCAACTGGCTGCGCAACGTAAAAGGCCGCTGTTGAAGGCGGCCTTATAGAAACAGGGTGATCGGTAACACTCAGCGGGTGCCGTAGACCACCATGGTCTTGCCCTTGACCCTGACCAGTCCCTGATCTTCCAGAGTTTTCAGTACCCGGCCGACCATCTCACGGGAGCAGCCAACAATACGGCCGATTTCCTGTCGGGTGATCTTGATCTGCATGCCATCCGGGTGGGTCATGGCATCCGGTTCCTTGCAGAGATCCAGAAGGGTACGGGCAACACGACCGGTGACATCGAGGAACGCCAGGTCACCGACCTTGCGGGTGGTCTGGCGCAGCCGGGAGGCCATCTGCTCGCCAATGAAGTACAGAACCCTTGGATCCTGCTGGGCAATCTCCCGGAACTTGGTGTAACTGATTTCCGCCACTTCGCATTCGGTCTTGGCCTTCACCCAGGCGCTGCGGGAATCCATGTTGTCGAACAGCCCCATTTCACCGAAGAAGTCGCCGGCGTTCAGATAGGCCATGATCATCTCACGACCATCATCGTCTTCGATAATGACGGTCACCGACCCCTTGACGATGTAGAACAGGGAATCGCTCTTGTCACCGGCATAGATAATTGTGCTCTTGGCTGGGTAACGGCGGCGGTGGCACTGCGAAAGGAAATAGTCGAGATGCTTGGTTTTCTGCTCAACCGGCTTGACGATAGTGGCCATAATGCGAGTCGTGCCTCCTCAGATACTGGCGGGTCCCAATGTTTGTTATGCACCCGGCTTTCCGTGCGGGTTCGTTCTTTTTTATTGCAAAACAGCGCAACTTATAGCAAGAAGGTCTGTTACGGGCAACCGGAAAGAGTATACAACATGTATCCGTGATCGGCCTGCCTGGTGAGGCTGGTTGTGCTAGCATCCGGCCACAGGTGATCTTTATCGGGGCTTTAAAGACAGTTGGTCCCGCGCAATTACAACGGAGAAGCGTCCCATGAAAGCAACCATTGACTGGACCGGCAATGCCAGTTTCAAAGCCACCAGTGGCAGTGGCCACAGCGTACAGCTTGATGGCCCAACGGACCACGGTGGCGAGAACCTGGGACCGCGCCCCATGGAAATGCTGCTGATGGGACTCGGAGGCTGCTCCGCCTTTGATGTCATGAGTATCCTGAAGAAAAGCCGCCAGGACGTGACCGCCTGCCACGCCGAGCTTGAGGCAGAGCGGGCCGACGCGGTTCCCGCGGTGTTTACGAGCATCAACCTGCATTTTGTGGTGTCCGGAAACGGCCTCAAGGAAAACCTGGTCAAGCGGGCCGTGAGCCTGTCAGCAGAAAAGTATTGCTCGGCCTCTATCATGCTCGAGAAGGCCGGCGTAGAAATCAGCCACAGCTATGAAATTCACGAGGCGGACCAGGTCGCCGACTAGCAGGCCGGGTAAACCGCTGCAGGGCCTGGCATGAGCCTAATGCCCGGGCCCGGGTACAGCGGAAATCACGGATGCTAAAATGTCATTGCAAATACTATTCAACATCACTTGCGGTGTGCATAATACGCACCCTCTCCGCCGGTCTGCGCAAAAGGTGAACAACCCGGTCAGTAGTCGGTGGCGGCCTCGGCAGAGCGCAGCAATGCAGCTCTGCAGTCATTCATCTCCACGATCCGGAGGGGCTGAGCATGGAATCAAAACTCCAGCTGCATGGTTTCAACAACCTGACCAAATCCCTGAGTTTTAACATCTACGACATCTGTTATGCGCAGACCGAAGAACAACGCACGGCCTACATCGACTACATCGACGAGATGTACAACGCCGAGCGTCTGACCCAGATTCTGACCGACGTCGTCAAGATTATCGGCGCCAACGTTCTGAACATCGCGCGTCAGGACTATGAGCCCCATGGCGCCTCTGTCACCATGCTGATTGCCGAGCATGAGCTTACCAATGGCGAAGAGCCAGACAACGAGGAATCCCCGGGACCGCTGCCGGATACCATCGTTGCGCACCTGGACAAGAGCCACGTTACCGTACATACCTACCCGGAGAGCCATCCCCATGATGGCGTGAGTACCTTCCGGGCAGACATCGACGTATCCACCTGTGGTCTGATTTCACCACTGAAAGTGCTGAACTATCTGATTCACAGCTTTGATTCCGATGTCGTCACCGTGGATTACCGGGTTCGCGGATTTACCCGCGATGTGGACGGCACCAAGCACTACATTGATCACGACATCAACTCGATCCAGAACTATCTGACCGAAGATACCCAGAACGCATATCAGATGATCGACGTGAACGTGTACCAGGAAAACCTTTTCCACACCAAGATGATGCTGAAGAACTTCAACCTCGACAACTATGTGTTCGGGGTGAACGCCGGTGAACTTGATCCTGCCGAAGCGCAGTCCATCGAGGACCGTCTGCGCCGGGAAATGCTGGAGATCTTCTACTCCCGCAACGTGGAATAACCGCCTGCGGTGGCGCCCAGAGCCGGACGCCACCGGTCCTTCAGTTTTTTTGATGTCACCCGCCAGATTTCTGCGTTTTATTCTCTCCTCCTATCCCGTTTTAATAGAGCCTAGAGCCAACGAGAGGAGGACACCATGACCCTGCGCTCCCTGAAACAGATTATTCCAGCACTGGAAACCTCCGACGGAGCGGGCGTGCGTATCAAGCGTTCCATCGGCCAGAAGCAGAACATTCGTCTGGACCCGTTCCTGATGCTGGACGAGTTCGGTTCCGCCGAGGCAGCCGACTATATCGCCGGTTTTCCATCGCACCCCCACCGGGGGTTCGAAACCGTGACCTATATGATTGAGGGGCACATGCTGCACGAGGATCATCTGGGAAACCGGGGCGATCTGCGCAACGGGGGTGTGCAGTGGATGACCGCCGGCCGAGGCATCATTCATTCAGAAATGCCCCAGCAGGAAGAAGGCGTGATGCGCGGTTTTCAGCTCTGGCTGAACTTGCCAGCGGCGGAAAAAATGACGAAGGCCGGCTATCGGGACATCCAGCCGGAACAGATTCCGGAGCTTGCCTTCGACGGTGGCAAACTGAAGCTCATTGCCGGCTCATTACAGATCGATGGTCAGACCCATGTAGGAGCGATGCCGGATCGCACCACCCAGCCGATCTACGCTGACATCCACCTGACATCAGGCGGGAGTCTGAAACTGCCCCTCCCGGAAGGCCACAACGCCATGCTCTATCTATACGAGGGTAGCGCGAGCCTGGGTGTAAGCTCTCTACAGCGAGGCGCTGCTAACGTTCTTTCCGACGACGGCGACCAGATCGAACTCCATGCGGGGGAAGCCGGAGCGCGACTGCTGCTGATTGCCGGCAAACCGATTGGCGAGCCGGTGGTCCAGTACGGTCCGTTCGTAATGAACACCCGGGAAGAGATTGAGCAGACGCTCCGCGATTACCGGGACGGCCGACTGACCGCCTGAGCAATCAGGCAAACGGCTTTCTTGCCATCAGCCGCTGCACCATCGGCCTGACAATCAGGTCCATGGCCAGCGGCATTTTTGTGCCCGGAACCACCAGGGTGTCGTGTCGCGAAAGGCTGCTGCCTGCAATCACCTGCAGCAGATAGGGAAAGTCCACTTCCGACTGGTCCCGGAACCGGATGACCAGCATGCTTTCGTCCTCAGTAGGCACATCCCGGACAACAAAGGGATTGGAGGTGTCCACCAGAGGAATGCGCTGGAAATTAATGTGGGTATGGGAAAACTGGGGCACGATATCGTGAACATAGTCATCCATACGGTTGATGATGGTTTCCACCACCGCTTCCTGGCTGTAACCCCGCTTGTGGGTGTCCCGGTGGATCTTCTGGATCCATTCGAGATTCACGATCGGCACCACTCCGATCAGCAAATCCACATATTGGGCAATGTTGCAGGTTTCACTCACTACCCCGCCGTGCAGCCCCTCATAAAACATCAGATCTGTATCGGCAGGTAACGGTCCCCAGGGCGTAAAGGTACCGGGTTTGTGTCCGGCTTCAACCAGCCTGCGATCCTCATCGTGGACGTATTGACGATAACGGCCGTTGCCGGTGTGGCCGTAGTCGTAAAAAAGCGCTTCCAGCTTGTCGATGTGATTGGCAGCCAGCGCAAAGTGGTTGCGCTCACCGAACTGGCCCTTGGCCGCGAGTCTGGCCATCTGTTCGCGGTTGTAACGGTGGAAGCTGTCACCACTGACCATCGCGGCATTCAGTCCCTCACTGGCAAACATCCGGCTGAAAATCTGGCCGGTGGTCGTGGTGCCCGCTCCGGACGAACCGGTGACCGCGATGATGGGATGACGTTTTGACATAGAGGCAGACTGCCGGAGTCAGGTGAGACTGTCGAGCAGACGGGGTTTTTCAACCACGAAGCCCTGAGCATAGTCCACACCCAGTTGCCGGAGCATGTCCAGAACGTCCCGGGATTCAACCTGGGACGCAATCACTTCCCGATTCATGTAGTGGGCCATATCCACCATCGAGCGAACCATTGCCCGGTCGGTCTCGCTGGTCGACAGCTGGCCGGTAAAGGCGCTGTCGATCTTGATCAGATCCACCGGTAACGAACGCATGAACTCGAACGAACTGGGGCCACTGCCGAAGTTGCCGAGGCAGAACCGGCAGCCAAGCTCTTTCATCTCAACGATGAAGTCTGCCACTGACTGGACATCATTGATCGCTGAAGCTTCGGTCAGTTCGAACCACAGCCGCTCAATCGGCGCATCCTTCTCACTCAGCTTCTCGTAAATGAATTCCAACAGCGATTGATCGTTCATGGAGTAGCCAGACAGGTTGATGCAGACACCACCAAAATGCCGTGGATCCGGCGCCTGCTCCCTGAGCCAGTCCAGCATGTGGCCCACCACCCAGCGATCCACGGCCTGCATACGGTCATAGCGCTCGGCCATGCGCACGAAGTCCCGACCGGTAATCAGGTTGCCGTCGTCATCGTACATGCTGATCAGCACCTCATACTGCGCGGCCATGGAGGCCTTGGCATGCAGAGGGATGATCTTCTGGCAGCGCAGCAGCATGCGCTCTTCGTTAAGATCGCTGAGGCTGGCAACCTTGGCGGCAATCTGTTCCTGACGGGCCTGATCCTCAGCACCCAGGGCATACTCTGAAACCTTGCCATGGCCCTGCTGACGGGACGCTGCCAGCGCCTGTTCAGAGGCTCGCAACCAGCGTTCGGCGCTGACCAGTGCCGGCAACGTGGGAACCACACCGGCGCTGGCTGAAAGCCGGTAATCCCGGCCACCAAAACTGAATTCTGCCGCCTCCACTGCCCTGATCAGATCCCCGGCCGCGTCGCTGGCGCTCTCGGAGGGCACCAGCATGGCAAACTCATTGCCCGCCAGTCTGGCCACGGGCATACCGTCACCGACGTGGTTGCGCAGAATATCCGCAACCCGTTTAAGGGTCTCATCGCCGGCCTGGTAGCCGGCCGTATCATTCAGCAGGCGGAAACGGCGAAGATCCAGGCGCACCAGGGAGCGTTCATCTTCCCGGCGGGCCAGTTGCTGATCCAGCATTCGTTCGAATTCCCGGCGACCCAGAAGGCCGGTTAATTCATCGTGGGTAGACGCCCAGGACAGCTGATCATAGACCTTGCGAACCATCCGGTCGATACTTTCATCCACCAGCGGCCGCTCATACTGGCTGTCGGGGACGATAATCCCCTTGCGCATCTGCCGGGCCAGCGCTTCAAGCTCCAGCTCCACCACCCGCATGCCCTGATGATTCACAAACACAAAACGGCTGAATGCACGAGCAATCCAGACCAGGCGGATGTATTGGGGCTCGTCCGGTTTTTCCTGATCCCGGAGCCAGTCGCCGGTGCGCAGCTGTTGGGCACGGTTGATCCAGCGCTGAAGGCTCCGTTGTTCGCGGTCGGACAGTTTTTTGGTATCCGGTTGCTCGGTCTTTGCCGGGGGCACTTCAACCAGCTCGGGGCTTTTTTCCGGGCTGCGAACCAGGAATTGCTTGAGCTCGTCCCGGATCTGTGAAGAGGGCATATGGTTGCTGGAAATGGAAGCCAGGCCATCCTGAATAACCCGCAGCAATTCCGGCAGGTTGATGGAGCTGTTGGGGTCGTCAGCGAAAGACAGCAAGGAATCAATCACCGCCAGGTAATCCTGCCAGAGCTGGCTATCCGGGCCCTGCCGGATCCAGGTCAGCGAGAGCAGGTCGCGCCAGCCGCCGTCCAACAGACTAAGCACGGCTTTGGGCACCTTGCGTCCGCCCAGTTTCTGGTCCAGTACTTCGGCCACGGCCTTTTTGGATTCGGCTACCTTCTGGGCGCCTTCTGCGGCGGCCGTTACCCGCTCTACATTCCTGCGATACACGAGATTCTGGCGGTCTATCAGGGTGTCCAGCTCCTGGACCGTGTGCTCAAACACCCCGGTGTCCTGCTCGAAATCCGTGGCGATTCGCTGCACCAGCTCATCAACCCGACGCTGAACAACCGGGTTGATCCGGCCACCCTTGACACCCAACTGGGCCAGACGGTTCATCACTCCCCGAACCGGGCTGTCCTGATCATCAAAGAACGCGGGGTCCCTCATGACAACCTTCAGAACAGGCACTTCCAGTTGCCGCATTCGCTCCTGTGCATACTCACTGAGCTTCGGGCTTTCCACCACCGACTTGAAAAAGCGGTCCACCACATCAACCGTTTCCTGCTGTTCCTCATCCAGCCTGTTGTCGCCGCTCGCCTTGACCTTCTCTACCACACGGTCCTTTAAAGGCGCGAGCTCTTCACCCGCTTCAACGGTCTGCGACTGCAACTGCTGGAGCTCCCGTTGGAGCTCTCCGGACGACAATGGTCTGGCATTGGGCTGAAACGGCATAGGTTCCGGATCGCCCCGGGCCACACGGCTCGCGCTGAGGGTATTGAGCAGATTGCGTACGGTTGCGAATGCAGTCTGGGCGGCCTGGGCATAGCCCCGAAATTCGCCGCCCAACATCCCGGGTTTCCGGCGCGCCTGAGCCGTTTTGGCAGCCTCGTCACCCGCCTTCGGTTTCGACTTCGGCTCAGTAGCCGCACTCTCTTCGGTAACCGGCTCTCGCTTAACCTGCTCCTTGCTTTCCTCCGGTTTCTCCCCGGCTTGCTCGCTCAGATATTTGCTCAGATCCAGATCTGGCAGAACGCCATGGCGAATCAGGATATCGTTCAGTTCCTTATAAAGGGGCCCCAGTTGCTGCAACACCGTCTGCTCGAAGACCCGCAGGCAGATTTTCTCCACCTCCCGGGTCGCCTTGAGCTGGTTCAGGCCATTGTGGAAGGCCTCACAGACCAGGGATGGCCCCAGGGGGTTGTGGTGCCCCGTGGCGTTGGCGATTCCGAGTTTGTCCAAGCGAAGCTTGAGCTGCAGCAGGTCGCCGCGATACTGGGTATCCGCCTTGGTCACCATCACCCGGATGGTCAGCCAGTCCTCGAATTCGCCTTTGTCCACCACCGACAGCTCGGAACCGGGAAACCCCTTGGGGGCGGGCTTTAGTGGCGACTCCAGACTTCGCGCCATCTGGTGCCAGATGACCCGCTGCCGGGCCTGGATCTGGCCCGAGGCATCCATGTATTCATTGGCCTGCTGGTCATTCGATGCTTTCTGGGCTGCCTGCTTCAGGCCCTCCACCATCTGCACGAAACAGGCATCCATCAACGGCTCGATAAACTGGATTACCGCCTTGGCAGACTGGTGCAGGACAAACTGTACCCGGTCACTGGGGGCGCGGAGCGAGGAGCGATCCTGACGGCGGGAGCCTCCGCATTGCTGCAGCATGGCATCCACTGCTTCCGGGTTGGGTCGACTGAAATTGACCCCCATGGCGCCATCTATGCGACGGACAATACTGACATGAAGCTCATGGCGGCGGGCGCCATCCAGGCCACGAAAACGTATCACCAGTTCTGGAAGTGTGCCGGAAGCAAACGCTCGATCCAACTTCTTCGAGGTTTCACTCGAATAGCGGACAAAAAGCCCTTCCGCACAAAAATCGGCGATCTGACACGGCCAGGCATCGCCATTTCCCAGATCAATCTGGGCGGCAAGCTTGATTGGTTGGCGGGGGCTGCTACGACGTTCTCTCGGATCCATGAACTACCTGATATCTCGCAAAGCCGGAACTGTCACCGAACACAGCGCCCGGTACCGACTTGCGTCCCTGAAACGATGGCGGATGCCACCGGCTGCTACTATAGAGGCCATAATTGTACTATAGCGGCCTGGCCCCCACAGGCAAACCAATCCACTATAACATCCTGACCCATGAGACAGCTTAGTCAGATCTATCTACTTTTGCTACTGGTAACAATGCTTAACGGCTGTTCGACCATTGGCTACTATTCACAGGCTGTGAGTGGGCATCTATCCCTGATGATGGCCGGGGAACCGGTTGAAAAGGTCTTCTCCGACAACACAAAGCCGGTTGCGCTGCGGGAAAAACTCGCTACGGCACACCAGGCCCGGCAATTCGCTGCTCAACAACTGGCCCTGCCAGTGGGAGATGCCTTCAGCGACTACGTTCACCTCGACAGACCCTGGGTGGTGGTGAACCTGGTGGCCGTGCCGGAGTTCTCGTTGGAACCGCACCGCTGGTGCTACCTCGTGCTTGGCTGTCAGGCCTATCGGGGGTACTACAGCCTGACGGATGCGCGTGCCGAGGAGGCGCAATTTCGCAACAAGGACTTCGACACGTTTATTGGCGGCGTGACGGCCTATTCCACCCTCGGCTGGTTTGATGATCCGCTGCACACCGGCTTTACCCGACTGACAGAGGATCGCATGGTCGCCCTGATGTTCCATGAGCTGGCTCACCGGGTCGTCTACATTGCCGATGACACGGCATTTAACGAAAGCTTTGCCACCGCAGTGGAACTGGAAGGACTCAAGCTCTGGCTATCAGAACAGGGCAAACCCGGACAGTTCCGGGAGGCGCTGGGCCGTCTTGGCCGCCGAAACCAGACCCTTGCCCTGGTAGAGGACTTCAGCGCCCGACTGGAGGCCTTGTACGCCTCACAGGACCGTCTGTCAGTCCGGCAACTGCGAAATCGCAAGGCGGCCATTTACGCAGACCTGGCTATTGCCTATCAGGAACTGTCCGCAGAGTGGCCCGAACCGGGCCCGTTCGGGTCGGTACCGGTCAGCCTGAACAATGCCAACCTGGCGCTATTTCGGCAGTACAACCAGCATGTGCCGGCGTTCCGTCAGATGCTTCGGAATGCAGACTACGACTTTTCAAGCTTTTACAAGGCCGTCGAAGCGCTATCAGAGAAACCCGAATCCCAGAGGTCTGAACATCTGGCGGCCCTGTCAGAGCGGTTTGAAGAACACCTTTGAGTTCCGCTGGGTATTATAGGATGCCAGCTTCGGCCCTGGCAGGGCCTGCACGGTCGAAGGCTGGAAGCCCCGCTCCCGGAACCAGTGCTCGGTCTGGGTGGTAAGCACAAACAGCTTCTGGATACCCTGGCCCCTGGCCAGCTTCTCGACCATCGCCAGAATCTCGTCCCCCCGCCCAGCCCGGCGATAGGTCGGGTCGACCGCGAAGCAGGACAATTCGCCGGCGCCCTCTTCGGGGTAACTGTACAGAGCGGCACAGCCCACGATAGTGCCGTCGCGCTCCGCCACAACAAAGCGGTCAATCTCGGTTTCCAGCATCTCCCGGGAGCGACGAACCAGAATGCCCTGCTCCTCCAGTGGCTGGATCAGCTCCAGAATCCCACCGATGTCTTCCACCCTGGCCTGGCGAAACTGCTCGTAGTGATCGCCACTGACCAGCGTACCGGCACCGTCCCGTGTGAAAAGCTCTTTAAGCAAGGCGCCGTCATCCACATAGCTGATGATATGGGCGCGCCGAACGCCCTTCACACAGGCATCACAGGCAGCTCGCAGCAGGTCGGCATCGTGACCGGTCACCGCACCGGCAGCCAGACGCTCGGACGCCTGGCGCGCCGACAGCTCCCGGATCAAACTGCCGTCCTCTTCCTGTAACCCGGGATCATCAATAAACACCATCAGCTTCTCGGCCTGAAGGGCCGCCGCCACCTGGCTGCCGACATCCTCGTAGGAGAGATTAAAGGCGTCACCCGTCGGCGAATAACCCATAGGCGGCAACAAAACAATGTGACCAAACTCCAGCAGTTTCTCGATGCCGGCCACATCAACCCGGCGCACCTTGCCGGTGTGGCCAAAATCAACGCCGTCCAGCACACCAACGGGCTTGGCAGCCACATAATTGCCGCCACTCACCCGGATACGGGCATTGTGCATCGGCGAATTCACCAATCCCATGGAGAGGTGGCTCTCCAGGTATGCTCTCAGGCCACCGACGGCCTCCATCACCATGCTTAGGTGCTCTTGCGGTGTAATCCGAAGACCTTTCGAAAACGACGATTCGATTCCGGCAGCATCCAGCCGCGTCTGGATTTGCGGGCGGGCACCAAAGGCAACGACCAGCCGCACACCAAGACTGCTCAGCAGCGCGATGTCATGGATGATGTTGATGAAATTCCCGTGTTCAATGGCATCCCCCGGAATGGTCAGCACCACCGTGCGCCCGCGGTGGGCGTTGATGTAGGGGGATGAATGGCGGAATCCATGCAGCCAGTCGTTTGATTTCAATTCGAGTACTCCAGTCTTTTGCTTTACGCGGCCTGCAACTCAGTCTGACGAACACTGTCGGGAGCCCTCTCCAAAACCGTGGAGCGCAAGGGATGGCGCGACCGAGCCCTACAGGGACGTATTTACGGGCGTGTTTTGGAGAGGGCTCCCGACAGTGTTCAGCCCCCTATTTGACCCGGACTCCGTCCTAAAGGCAAAACTGTCGGATCAGCCCTCGTAGTACTTCAACGGTTGGATCAAGCTGGGACAGCTCGATAAATTCATCCGGTTGGTGCGCCTGATCGATTGAGCCCGGCCCCATGACCAAGGTTTCCAGGCCGAGCTTCTGGAGCCAGGGCGCTTCCGTGGCGAAGGCAACGGCATGAGCGGTATGGCCAGTCAGTTTCTCACAGGCTTTGACCAGGGCCGCATCGGCCGGGGTTTCGAACGGTGGCACGCCGTCGAAGAGCGGCTCGAATTCCAGGGACAGTTCCCGCCGTTCTGCGATCGGCTGCACCTTGCTCAGGATGGTCTGGCGCAGGGTTTCCATGTTCATGCCCGGCAACGGGCGCAGATCAAAGTGCAGCTCGCACTGGGCGCAGATGCGGTTTGGATTGTCGCCGCCGTGGATGCAGCCAAGGTTCAGGGTTGGGAACTGCACTTCAAAGTTCGGGTTACGGTACTTTTCCTGCCAGCCTGACCGGAGTACCAGCAACTCGGTGAGCGCCTCGTGCATCCCTTCCATGGCGTTGCGACCGAGGGACGGGTTGGAAGAATGGCCCGACTGGCCCTCGAATTTCAGGCGTTCCATCATGATGCCCTTGTGCATGCGCACCGGTTTCAGGCTGGTGGGCTCGCCGATGACCGCGTAGCGGGCCTTGGGCTTGCCGGCCTCGGCCAGTGCCCGGGCGCCGTCCATAGAGCTCTCTTCGTCGGCGGTGGCCAGTATGATCAGGGGCTGCTTGAGGTCCTCGTCGACAAAGGCCCTGGCGGCTTCGATAGCCAGCGGAAAAAAGCCTTTCATATCGCAGGTACCCAGCCCGTACCAGCGGTTGTCCCGCTCGGTCAGGGTAAAGGGGTCGCTCTGCCAGCGTTTGTCATCAAAGGGCACCGTGTCGGTATGGCCGGACAACACAAGACCGCCCGGGCCGCTGCCCAGGGTTCCGATCAGGTTGAACTTGCCGGGCATGCCCGGCACTTCCAGAATTTCCACAGAAAACCCGAGGGCCTCCAGCCACTCCGCCAGGGTTCGCACCACCGGCTCATTGCTGTGATCCCACTTCGCCGACGCGCTGCTGATGGAAGGCAGAGATATCAGGCGGGCAAGCATGTCACGAATGCCCGGCACCGTTGCGGATTTGCTATCGGACTGCGCCATAGTTTCCTCTCAGATTCCCACTGGAATCATTGTGCACGGCCACGACGCCAGACTTCAAAGTTGACGATGGCCCGGATCAACATCGGATAGGCAACTTCACCGCCGCCAACAACACGGGCCACTTCCAGTTCCCGCTCGCTGACGCTGACCAGGCGACCTTCGACAACGTTGTCGTTGGAGAGGGTTACCCGAACCTGGCGATCAATCCATTGGTCGGCGTTCTCAAGTTCCGCCGGGTACCAGCTCTCGGTCTCGGGATCCTCCCTTGGCACCACCGGCTCAACCGCTACCTCTGGCGTTTCCTGAATAACAGGCTCAGCCTCGGTCAGATAGACGTCTGGCACACCTGCACCATTATAACGAACCGGCCAGCTCAACCCCTCGCCATCGTTCTCAACTGATCGAACGGGAATACCGAACAGTGGCTGATCCGGCTGCAAACTCACAGTAAGCTCTCCGCCTTCAAGCAGCCACTGCCGATAAAGCGCTCTCAACTGGTCGCTGGGGGCCAGGCCCCGGGCCTCAAGCCCGGCAGACAGCGCCTGCACCGCGCGCCCGGCCCATTCGCCGGTTTCAATGCCGGCTTCGCGGGCACAGTAGGCGGCAATGCGGCGCATCAGGCCACCATCGCGTAAGGTAAGGCTCATCGGCTGGGCACCACTGGAAACGGAAAGTTCTGAATCCTGAATCCGGATTCGGGCATCAGACCAGTCCAATTCAAGACTGCCGGTGCTGATGGTATTCAGCTCCGCATGGAGGTTTCCAGGGGTCTGGCGCACGAAGCCGTCTCCGGCGAGTGCTGTGATGCCCATCCGGATCAGATCTCCGCTGCCAAGCTGCTGGCGGGGATCTGGGGCACAGGAAAGGACAAACAGCGCCGGATCACCATCGCTGTTGGCGCCCTCTGCGGTGACCCAATTACGAAGCATCGTCGGGTCCAGGGTCAGGCCAAGGCCATCGAGTCGCAGGGTCCACTCAGGCGGCAGACCAACCGGATCCAACAGGGCAGACAGCAAGCTGACCGGTGAACCGGTATCAAGCTCCGCCCTGGCGATATCCAGCGGCTGGGTAAGCTCAAAATCCTGCCAGCTGGCTTCATTAAGCACCAGCCGGCCCTCAATACCGGAACTGATACTGCCTCGATGCAGCACACCGTAGGGTTCCAGCGCCTGTCTCGCCTCGGCCATGCGCTGGTCTGCCAGCCACCAAACCCCCGCCTTGAATGCGGCAAAGCCGACCAGAACCAGTATTACCAGCGTCGCAAGCAGGCGCTTCATCCGGAGACTCCTTGTCGGGTGCCATCAGTTACGGGAAATCAGGGTGCCGACACCCTCATCAGTAAAGATCTCCAAGAGACACGCGTGGGCAACCCTGCCGTCGATTATGTGGGATGTGCGAACACCATTCTCGACGGCGCTCAGGGCACACCGGATCTTGGGGAGCATGCCACCATGAATGGTGCCGTCCTCGATGAGATCATTGACCTGCTTGGCCGTGAGCCCGGTAAGCACCTTGTCTTCCTTGCTCTTCAGCCCGGATACGTTGGTCAGCAGCATCAGCTTCTCAGCCTTCATGGCTTCGGCCACCTTGCCCGCTACCAGATCCGCATTGATGTTGTAGGAGGCGCCATCCGGTCCCACGCCGATGGGTGCGATCACCGGAATCAGGTTGCTGCGGGTGAGCATGTCAATTACATCCACATTCACACTGGCGACCTCGCCCACATGGCCGATGTCGATAATCTCCGGCCGCTCCAGCTCGGGAGAGCGGTCGACCACCTCGAGCTTGCGGGCCCGGATCAGGTTGGCATCTTTCCCCGTGAGCCCCACCGCCATGCCACCATGGGAATTAATCAGGGAGACGATTTCCTTGTTCACCTGGCCACCAAGCACCATCTCCACCACATCCATGGTTTCCGAATCCGTCACCCGCATGCCATTGACGAACCGGGACTGGATGTTCAGGCGCTCAAGCAGCTCGCCAATCTGGGGACCACCGCCATGCACGACGATCGGATTGATACCCACCAATTTCATCAGCACCACATCACGGGCGAAACTGCTTTTCAGGTCTTCGTTCTCCATGGCGTTACCGCCATATTTTATGACCACGGTCTTACCGGTAAATCTTTGAATATAAGGCAGGCCCCGGCTCAGTACCGAAGCCACCTGCATTGCTGTTTCACGATCCAGCGCCATGTTCTTGCCTTGTTGATCCTGTATTGAAACTTGCCTGTGAAACTCGGTGAATGCAGATCAGAAATCCGCCACCAGATCCGGCGCCACCTTCTTCAGCTGGTCCCGGAACACAGACTTGATACGCTCCAGTGCTTCGTCGGTCTCCGCCTCAAAGCGCAGAACCAGCACTGGTGTGGTGTTTGATGCCCGACACAGCCCCCAGCCATCGGCGTAGTCCACCCGGATGCCGTCGATGGTGCTGATATTACCGTCACCGAAATCCCCCGACTCGCCGAGGCGTTTGATGATGTCGAACTTGGAACTTTCCGTCACTTCTACATTCAGCTCCGGTGTACTGATATCGTCCGGGAAATCCTCGAAGACTTCATCGCTGTGCCGGTCCTCAATGCCCAGAATTTCCAGCAGGCGGGCCGCGGAATACAGACCGTCATCAAACCCGTACCAGCGCTCGCCAAAGAAGATATGACCACTCATTTCCCCGGCAAGGAGTGCGCCGGTCTCTTTCATTTTCGCTTTCATCAGTGAATGACCGGTTTTCCACATGATGGGCCTGCCACCGGCTTCGGATATCACACCGGCCAGCCTGCGGCTGCACTTCACGTCGTAGAGAACGTCGGCACCGGGATTCCGGGACACCACATCCCGGGCGAACAGCATCATCAAGCGATCAGGCCAGATGATCTTGCCGGTATTGGTCACTACACCCAGGCGGTCGCCATCGCCATCAAAGGCCAGGCCGATGTCGGCCCCTTCCGATTCAACCCGGGCAATAAGATCGGCAAGATTCGCCGGCTTGCCGGGGTCGGGATGGTGATTCGGGAAGTCACCGTCCACCTCGCAGTAGAGCGGAACCACTTCGCAGCCCAGTTCCTCAATCAGCATGGGCGCCAGCTCACCGGCAATGCCATTGCCGGCATCGACGACGACCTTGAGCGGTGCCGCTACCGCAATATCGCCAACAATCCGGTCCAGGTAGGCACGGCGCACATCCTCGCTGCTCTGGCTGCCCCGACCGCTGGCAAAATCTCCGGTCTGGATGCGCTGATACAGTTTCTGGATGGCCTCACCTGAAAGGGTTTCACCACCCAACATGATTTTCAGGCCGTTGTAGTTGGCCGGGTTGTGACTGCCGGTCACCATAACGCCCGAGCCGTTCTGGATTTCGTGGGTGGCAAAATAGAGTACCGGTGTAGGCACGGCACCCACATGAATGACATTGCAGCCGGTCGCCATTACGCCGCGTGCCAGGGCATCCGCCAGATCCGGGCTGGAGTGTCGGCCATCGTAACCGATACAGAGGCTGTCGACACCGCGTTCGAGGGCTTCGGAACCAATGGCCCGACCGATCACCTCCACCCCTTCGGAGGTCAGGGTCTCCCCGACAATGCCCCGAATGTCATAAGCCCGGAAAATATCCCGGGACAGCTCCACCTGAGGCAGAGCCACCTCTTCCACATCCGGGGTATCACCGGAACCAAAGACGGTATCGTCGCCGCTGCCAAAGCCGAGAACATCCTCATCGCCATCCAGCATGTCGATGTCGGGCATGTCCTTGTCCTGGAACAGGGGCTCATCGCCGCCCTTGGCGGCACCGGCACCAGGCTTTCCAGAACCGGTCTGCCTGGGTTTTGCCGACTCTCCGGCCTTGGCGACCCGCTTATCAACCACCTGGGACAACCGGTACAGCACCTCACCGGTTGACGCCAACATATCCCAGCGGAAGGTTGGCAGTTTCACCCGCTCTCCGCCAAATACCTTATGGGCCCACTGGATCAGGGCGGTCACATCCTGGCGCAGACCTTTCTGGGCGCCACCCAGCAATACCCAGACGATAATGGCCGCGATCAGCGCGGGAACCCCGACCAGAAGGGCGATCATCACTGTATCCACCGGCGCAGCGGATGATCTGGCGGGGGTGTAGGTCACCGTCCAGTCTGGATTTGAAAGCCGCCGGGATTCGGCGTTTCCGGAGCCGTTGCCATTACTGACCACGGTGCGGGATGAACCGGACACGGTCTGAACCAGAGCCAGCTGCCCTCCGAGACTGGAGTTGACCACCTGCAGCAACGGCTGGATCTGGCTGGAGTCAAAAATGATCAGCAGGCTTCCGATGACCGCATTGCTCGTAGGGTTACGTACCGGGGTCGCCATCTGGACAAACCAGCGGTTATCCCGTGGAAAGGCATCGGGGAACAGTCTTTGGCCGGTTTCAGCGCGTCGGGCCAGCTCAAGGCCTGAGAAGCCCAGCAGTCCGTCACTGCTGGAAGTGCGCGGAATGTCACGGTAGGGAAACAGATGGACCGCCTCGATACCGGGCAGTGACTCCGCCAGCTGCAACTCGGTTGCCGGTATCTCGTTCCGGCTGTTCAGGGCCTGAATGACGTGGGGCTGGGTGGCCAGACCATTAACGCTTTTCTGGACCTGGTCAAAATATTGGTTCAGGCGAAGCGCGGCGGCATCCGCCTCCAGGGCTTTCAATGACTCGAAGCGCTCCTGTGCCGAAGGCTGAACCACCAGAAAATGAAGCAAAGCAACGGCAATCACCCCCGCCAAGACCACGACCAGTGACTGGTTCACCGCCACGGAATTGAGTCGCTTCAGTTTTGGCCCCGAAGTACTGGCTTTTTCCTTTTTGACCGCCTTCTTTGCCGGCTTTTCATCTACGGACGTGTCGGCATCTTTCTTTTTACCCAGCTTCATAGTCCATCCTGCAATTGTAATTTTATCGTCCTGGACAAGCAGTTATCCGGAAAGTATAGACGCCGACACACGGTTCTGCGTGGCCGGCCTTCAGGTCATTGCGCACCGGTGGAACCGAAGCCGCCGTCACCGCGAACGCTGGCGTCAAATTCCGAAACCACCTCAAAATCGGCCTGGACGACGGGTACCAGTACCAGCTGGGCCAGGCGCTCGCCCACGTCCACGGTAAAGCTGGTGCGCCCCCGGTTCCAGCAGGACACCATCAACTCACCCTGGTAATCCGAATCGATCAACCCCACCAGATTGCCAAGCACAATGCCGTGCTTGTGCCCTAGCCCGCTTCGGGGCAGGATCATGGCCGCCAGTGACGGATCTGCAATGTGGATCGACAACCCCGTACGAATCAGCTGGGTATCACCCGGCTCCAGGGTCAGCGGCTCATCCAGGCAGGCCCTGAGATCAAGGCCGGCAGAGCCTTCGGTGGCGTATGCGGGAAAGGGAATCTGGTTGCCGATGCGGTCATCAAGAATACGTACCTGAAGATTTTTCCTGCTCATGAGGGGTCCTGTCGATTTTGGTGCCGGGTGCGCTTCGCTGAATCAGCGAGCGGCCTGACCAAGATGTTCACCTATCATTGCCACCAGCTCTCGGGCAACATTCGTTTTGCTGTCCGGCCCGATTGACGTCTGACCACCCGGCCAGAATACGGTTACCGCATTGTTGTCACTGTTGAAACCCAGGCCCGGCGCAGAAACGTCGTTGGCAACGATCATGTTCAGCTTCTTGCGTTGCATTTTGTCGATGGCATAGCTGGCCACGTCAGTGGTTTCCGCCGCGAAACCCACGGTAAAGGGCGCATCGTCACGCCCGGCAATGGTTGCCAGCGTGTCCGGGTTGCGCACCAGCGACAGCGCCATGGCGTCACTGGATTTCTTGATCTTGTCCCCGGCGCAGTTTTCCGGGCGGTAATCCGCAACGGCGGCCGTCGCGATAAACAGGTCGCAGCCTTCATCCACTGCACCCGAGGCTTCCCGCAACATGTCCTCGGCTGTTAACACCTGGCGCACATTGACACCGTGCGGGGGCGTCAACGTCACCGGACCACTGACGAGAACCACCCGGGCGCCTGCCCTGCGTGCGACATCGGCCAGGGCATAACCCATCTTTCCGGAACTGTGATTGCTGATGTAACGGACCGGGTCAATGGGTTCACGGGTAGGGCCTGCCGTAATCACCACCCTCTTGCCGGAGAGCGCTCCTGAGTGACCGTGGTCAAGGAGACCAAGAATGGCCTCCGGCTCCAGCATTCTCCCCGGCCCGGTATCGCCACAGGCCTGGGCACCCTGGTCAGGGCCCCACAACTCGATTTGGGGATCGTCTTCCAAAAGACGGATGTTTCTTTGGGTGCGGCCGTTGCTCCACATGGCCTGATTCATCGCCGGCACCACGGCAATGGGCGCCTCGGTCGCACAACACACGGTGGTCAAAAGGTCGTCCGCCATCCCTTGGGCCAGGCGGGCAATAAAATCTGCCGACGCCGGTGCAATCACCACCTGATCGGCCCATTTCGCCAACTCGATATGCCCCATGCCAGCTTCCGCTTCAGGATCCAGCAAGGAGGTCCGAACCGGCTCGCCACTCAGGGCCTGAAAGGTCAGTGGTGCCACGAACGCTTCTGCCCCACGGGTCATGACCACCCGCACCTCGTGGCCTGCCTTCTTCAGTTGGCGAACCAATTCGGCGCTTTTATAGGCGGCAATACCACCGGTCACTCCCAAGAGGATTCGTCTGGCGGCCATAGGGGCTCCGTTTCCGCATAAAATGAAAGGCTTATAAGATAGCATGCTCAGGCCGCAGCGACAGCCTGCCAGGCCAGGCATACGTTTACCGATTGTTACTTTTTAAAGTAACCTTTGTAATCCTGAGATACCCGTCTCGGTGCAGGAAGCGCCAGGGCCGGAAATAACCAACGCAAGGAAGCCAAGATGTCAGACTCCGCCTGGCCCACGGACGAACGTCCGCGGGAACGCCTGCTCGCCCACGGGCCGCAAACCCTCTCCGACGCCGAACTGCTCGCCATATTTTTACGCACCGGCACCACCGGCATGCCGGTCATGGATCTGGCACGCTTCCTGATTGAGGAATTTTCCGGGCTACGGGGACTGCTGACCGCCTCCCGACGCCAGTTCTGTGACGTAAAAGGCCTGGGAATGGCGAAATATGCCCAGGTGCAAGCAGCCATGGAAATGGCCCGGCGGGTGATGGACGAACCGCTGCGTCATGGGGACCCCCTGCGCTCGCCCGAAGATACCCGACGGTTCCTCACCAGTCGGCTCGGAACCTATCCCCACGAGGTGTTTGCCGGTCTGTTCCTGGATAATCGCCATCGCGTCATCCAGTACCGTGAATTGTTCCGGGGCACCATCGACGGCGCCGCCGTCTATCCAAGGGAAGTAGTGCGACAGGCCCTGGAGGACAACGCAGCGGCGGTGATTTTCGCACACAACCACCCCTCAGGCGTGGCAGAACCGAGCCAGGCCGACATTTCCCTGACCCGTCGGCTGAAAGAAGCTTTGGGCCTGGTGGATATCAGGGTTCTTGACCATATGGTTGTTGGCCATGGTGAGGTAATATCGCTCGCTGAACGGGGGCTGCTGTAAAGCCTGGTGGATAAAGCCTGGTGGATAACGGTGCACGTCAATGCCGGAAAACTGGCCAAATTCCCAACAATTTTTTGCGTTGGGGGGTGAGTTCTGGTATAAAAGCGTCCCTTTCTGGCGGCGTCTGGCGAGCAGCGTTCAGTTTAGAGGCGCGAATGGGGGCGTAACGGCTCCTTAGCAACCAGAGACGCATTAAAAACGAATTCGTATTATTGAGACCATTGCTCAGGTCGGAGGCAAGTATGTCCAGAGTTTGTCAGGTTACCGGTAAGCGTCCGGTATCCGGTAACAACGTTTCCCACGCGATGAACCACACTCGTCGTCGTTTTCTGCCGAATCTGCAGAACCATCGTTTCTGGGTTGAGTCCGAGAAGCGTTTCGTGAAGCTGCGCGTATCCACCAAGGGCATGCGCATCATCGATAAAAAAGGCATTGACGCTGTGCTGGCCGATCTTCGTGCCCGCGGCGAGAAATTTTAAGGAGCCGCATCATGCGCGAGAAAATCAAGCTGGTTTCATCAGCAGGTACTGGTCACTTCTACACGACCAAGAAGAACAAGCGTAACACGCCGGAAAAAATCGAGATCAAAAAGTACGATCCGGTTGTCCGCAAGCACGTTGCGTACAAGGAAGCCAAGATCAAGTAATTCCTGATCCGGCAGCCACAAAAAAGCCCGGCCAATGCGCCGGGCTTTTTTGTGGGTCTATGCCGCTCAGAACTTCTCCAGATAGCCCTCAGGTAGCGCCACATCCATGGCAATAGGCAGGTGATCCGACATAGGATAGCTAACCACTTCCGAGCGCCGGATCTGCAGTGAAGGACTTACCAGAATATGATCAAGGGCCTTCTCTGGCCGCCAGCTTGGAAAACTGTGGGCGGTGTCTGGCAAGGGCACCAGATCGGTCTGCTTCAGGGGCGTCTGGGTAAGCAGCTGCTCGGCGTGGGCATTCATGTCTCCCATCAGGACCACATGCCGGTAATCCGCAATCAACTCCCGGATATAGCCCAACTGCCGCTGCTGGGCCGTCTTGCTAAGGGAAAGATGCATTAGCACCAGTACAAGCGGATCATGCTCGGTTCCGTACCTCGCTATGATGGCGCCCCGCCCCGGGATAAGACCCGGCAATTTATGTTCGGTAACGTCCAGCGGACGGTACCGACTTAACAGACCGTTACTGTGCTGGGCAATCTGCCCGAGATTCCGGTTCAGCTGCTGGTACCAGTAGGGAATGCCAGCGGCTTCGGCCAGATACTGCACCTGGTTGATATAGCCACTTCGCAGACTGCCCCCATCACACTCCTGCAAGGCCACCACGTCGTACCCGCGCAACAGGGATGCAATCCGGTCCAGGTTCTCGATGCGGTTGCGGTGAGGCAGTATGTGCTGCCAGCTACGCGTGAGGTAGTGACGGTAGGACGACGTATTGATACCAACCTGGATATTGAAGGTCAGCAGGCGAATGTGTCGCTGTGGCTCAAACTCGGGAACATGTTCGGTCCCTGAGCAGGCACCCCTGGGCCCGCCGGCCGGCTTCAGGATGCCATTCAACTGCTTTCTTAAATGCTTGTACATAGTGGCGGTCTCAACCGGCCGGCTGTTTGTTGTACTCGGCTCTGACGTCTTGGCGCGGTTTACTCCACCTCACCTCGTTCTTTGGCGACCAGGTAGTCCACCACGTCCAGAACGGCCTCATGATTGCCGGCCATAGATGCACTGACAGTGTACTTGCCATTAACCAGCATAGTCGGAGTTCCGGTGATGCGCGCGCCGCGGATTTTCGACTGGGCTTTCTGCATTCGGGCATTCACACCAAAGCTTTTGTAGGTGCTGACAAATTCATCAGGATCCACGCCATAATCCGCGACAAAGTCGGCCAGGGCTTCTGGCGTATTCAGGGGGCGGCGCTCACCAGCAAGCGCATCGAACAGGGCATCGTGCACCTTGTCGAGTTCACCCATAGCTTCCAGGGCGTAAAAGGCGTAGGCGTGGGGCTCCCAGTTTCGGCCCAGTGCCGCCGGGATCTTCACGTAATTGACGTAATCAGGCGCATTGGCCGCCCACTCCTCAACAAGGGGCTTGAAGTTGTAACAATGGGGGCAGCCGTACCAGAAGACTTCCGCTACCTCGACACCGGAATTGCTGTTGGTTCTTACCGGGTTTTCCAACCGGTTGTAATGGGTTCCTTCTTTCCACTCTGCGGCGTTGGCCAAGCCAGAAACAGACAGCGCCAATAGAAGCAGGAAAGCCGTTCTGAAGGATCGAAACATGAAAAATCTCCGGTTATCTGAATATCGTTTTGGGAGGATTATGACCCAGCGTACCTGAAAAGTTCCACAGGTCGGCAGTTACAGAAACGAAAGGCAACAAAAAACCCCGCACCAGGCGGGGTTTCTCACCACAGACCAGCGGCTTAGTTCAGGCCGGAGATGTAGCTGGAGACCGCTTCGATCTCGGCATCGGTCAGCTTCGAGGCAACGTCCATCATGATCGATGCGTTGGCGCCAGAATCCCGAGTACCATCGCGGTAGGCATTCAATTGCTTGATCAGGTACTCTGCGTTCTGGCCGCCGAGCGCAGGGTAACCGGCCGGCTCGTTACCGACACCTTGCGGATTATGACAGCCCGCACAGGCTGGGACACCAGTCGCCATGTTGCCGCCACGGTACAATGCCGCACCCTGATCAACGAGATCTGGATCGGCCTGACCAACAACCATTTCCTGGTCGCTGAAATAAGCTGCCAGATCCTGCAGATCCTGATCGTTCATGTTATCCAGAATACCGGTCATTTCCGCGATATTCCGCTCTTTGTCCTTGATCAACACCAGTTGGCGATACAGGTATTTTTCGCCCAGACCGGACAGCTTGGGATAAGATCCCATAATGGGCTTGGCACCATTCTGGCCGTGACAACCGGCACATACCGCTGCGTTCTGTTCGCCTGCTTGAGGATCTCCCGCCCCGTGCGCCATCGCCGTTAGGCCAACACCGAGAACTACTCCTGCGATCAGTTTTTTCATGCTCGCTCCGCTTCTCTCATCTTTTAAGGGTATTCTTCGCTATGCAGCCGGCAGGCGCTGACCAGTCAGGCTCAAAACCGGGGCTGACAGCGGTCGCGCGCAGCGCGCCGCCCGGAATTGGTGTAGCATTATACATTAATCCCTGATAACTGAAATCCAAAGGAAAGCCAACCGCTGTGGACTCTGATCTGACTCAAAAAAGCCTTTCTTTTAACAGCGCCCGATTTCTCATCAGCGCTTCCCGTCTGGATGAGTGTCCGCCCGATTTCGGCGCCGAAGTCGCCTTTGCCGGCCGCTCCAACGCCGGCAAGTCCAGCGCGCTTAATGCAATCACCGCCAACGGCAAGCTGGCCAGGACCAGTAAGACCCCCGGACGCACACGGCTGATCAACTTCTTCTCTCTCAACCGCGAGCACTGCCGCCTGGTCGATCTACCAGGATACGGCTACGCCAAAGTATCCAGGGACATGAAAGACGACTGGCAACAGCACCTCGGCCACTATCTGAATGACCGGCGCTGCCTGCGTGGCCTGGTTCTGGTGATGGACATCCGCCACCCGCTAACCGATTTCGACCAAATGATGGTGGAATGGTGCGAGCATAACAACCTGCCGCTGATGATTCTGGCCACCAAGGCAGACAAACTGAAGTTCGGCCAGGCCAAAACCGCCATGCTGGGGATTGCCAAGAACCTGAAAGCGTACACCTGCGTCGAGCATCTGATCATGTTCTCCGCAACGTCAAAGCGAGGCGTCGATCAATGCAGGGAGGCGTTGATCGACTGGTTAGAAGGTCATTCCAGGGAAGAAGGCGCAAAGATCTGAACGGACAAAAAAAACCGGCCTGCCAGATAGCAGACCGGTGAAACGTCAGGGTTTGCGACGTGCTAAAACCTGAGATCGCACTCAGGAGACGCAAGGAATGTCCGAATTCCCAACGTCACCCAGTGTGATCAGCGTTTTCGACGAAAGTTCCAGAATAGATCGTTTTTTGATCAGCTTTTCGGGTTTCACTTACAGCGTGGCGCCCAGATCATCCCGGCCATGCAATGCTGGCCGATATTTTTCTCTCAAGGCCATCACGCGTTCGCGGTACGCCGGAGTCAGATAGGGAATCTCGAGGGTCAGCACCTGGTAGATACCCTGCTTCAGCTCTGTGAGTGTAAGGCAGGCGGATTCCTCGGCTGCATGGGCCGTTTTGAGGAACGCCATCCAGTTGGTAATTACCAGCCACACATTCAGCGACATGGCCGATCGGAGATCTTCTTCCTGGGGTTCAATAATGCCCGCTTCCGCCAGTTTCTCGAAGATCCGACTGATTGATGTCAGGCAGCGGTTGGTAAAATTGCGATAGTCCTGGCGCAGTCTCTGATCGCTGTCCAGGAGGTACTCCAGGTCCCGGTGGAAGAACCGGTAACTCCAGAGACCGTCAAAGACCGACTCCAGGTAGAAGGTCATGTCGTCCAGAGTCATGGCCCGGTCTTCCGGAATATCCAGATAGAAATCTACCAGCTTTTCGTATTCCAGGAAGATTTCGTAAATGATGTCCGACTTGTTCCGAAAATGGTAATAGAGGTTGCCCGGCGAGATGGCCAGGTGCGCGGCAATGTGATTGGTGGTGACGTTGCGCTCGCCCCGTTCGTTAAACAGCTCCAGGCTGGAAAGCAGAATTTTGTCTCTTGTCTTCATAGACCCGTCGGCGTTTGTTGTTGTTCAGCTCACAGATGGCCTGATTCGCCACCCGCCTCCGCTTGACTCACTAGAGTATATACTCTAATAATACCCTTATACGCAAATTGAACACTTTTTCGCCAACCGTTCAATATCTGGAATAACAGGTCGCCGACGGACTCTGATCGGGACCGACGAGGAGAAAGCATCATGGGAGCCACTGTCGTCCAGCTCACCGAGAGCAAGAAACAGATCCAGCACACTCACCGAGTGTTTGAGGATCAGAAAAAGGCGTTTCGCAACAATCCCATGCCTTCCCTGGCCGAGCGACAGGAGAACCTGAAACGACTCAAGCGGGTACTGTTGGGCAACCAGGATCGGCTCCTGGATGCCATCGACCGCGATTTCAGCTGCCGCTCTAAAGACGAATCGCTGATTGCCGAAGTCATGCCGTCGATCCAGGGCATCAACTACACCCTGAAAAACCTGAGCGGCTGGATGAAGCCGTCCAAACGCCACGTATCCATGCTGTTCCAACCCGCCAGCAACAAGGTCCACTACCAACCCAAGGGTGTGGTCGGCGTGATCGTGCCCTGGAACTACCCCCTGTATCTGGCGGTAGGCCCCCTGGTCGCATCCCTGGCTGCGGGCAACCGCACCATGATCAAGATGTCCGAATACACACCCCACACCTCGGCCCTGTTCAAAGAGCTGATCGAAGCCAGCTTCCCGGAGGACCTGGTCTCGGTCATTAATGGTGAGGCCGACGTGGCTGCGGACTTCTCGTCACGTCCCTTTGATCACCTGCTGTTTACGGGCTCCACTTCGGTGGGCAAGCTGGTAATGAAGGCAGCAGCGGAGAACCTGACCCCGGTCACCCTCGAGCTGGGTGGCAAATCTCCGGCCGTGGTCTCTCCGGATGTACCGATGGAAGACGCCGCCCAGCGAATTGCCTTCGGCAAGGCGTTCAACGCTGGCCAGACCTGCGTAGCGCCAGACTATGTCCTGTGCCCCGCCGACCGGGTACAGTCGTTTGTCGACGAATTCCGCGCCCGCTTCTCTGAGATGTATCCGAGCCTGCGGGACAACGACGATTTCACCGCCATCATCAATGAGCGGCAGTACGATCGTCTAAAGGGTTACCTTGATGACGCCCGTGAGAAAGGTGCCGAGCTGGTGGAGATCAATCCTGCCCGGGAGAACCTGAAGGATGGCACCCGCAAGATACCGCTGACGCTGGTTCTGAAAACCACGCCGGACATGAAGCTGATGCAGGATGAAATCTTTGGTCCGATTCTGCCGATCGTCAGTTACGGCAATCTGGATGAGGCAATCCATTACATCAACGATCGCCCACGGCCGCTGGCCCTGTATTTCTTCGGATACGACAAGACCCAGCAGCAGCAAATGGTGGATAACACCCACTCCGGCGGCATGTGTATCAACGATTCGCTGATGCACGTTGCCCAGGACGATCTGCCGTTTGGTGGCATTGGCGATTCCGGCATGGGTCACTATCATGGCCGCGAAGGGTTCCTGACCTTCTCCCACCACCGTGCCATTTTCACCAAGCAGAAATTCAACAGCGGCAAGTTTGTTTACGCGCCCCACGGGACGACTGCGCACAAGCTGGTTTACAAGTTCTTTATCCGCTAGGCCCCAAGCTTGGGAGTCTGTCGAGGGCCGGCGGATCGGCCGAGTGCGGTTGGCACCCGGATGGATGCCAGCTACCAGTTCCGGTCGCCGCCAGCGCCATCGGCAGCCCGGTGCTGGATTACCCGGTGACCGACTACCTCTGGGCCGGCATCTGCGAAGCCTTCCACACCATGGCCGAAATCCAATTCGCCGCCGGCGCCAACCCGCAGCTGTCTGTTTACGCGTTAGCAGCCAGAAACAGCACGAGGCTTGCGCAGAGGCTTAGCATCACCTGGCGCAAATGTCGGGGAGGCACATATGCAATACACGAAGTCGCGACCGCCTGGAGCAGAGTCCCGGACTACAGCACTCAGGATGATCCTGATATCCTGTTTGCCTTAAACAAAAGGAGCTGTGCATGTCCAAAGTCATATACCCGGGCACCTTCGATCCCATCACCAACGGCCACACCGACCTGATCGAACGGGCCGGCCGAATGTTCGATGAAATCGTCGTCGCCATCGCCTACAACCCCAAGAAACAGCCACTTCTCGATCTGGAAGAACGCTGCGAACTGGTCCGCCAGGCGACCGCGCACCTCCCCAATGTCACCGTCACCGGCTTCAGCAACCTGCTCGCCGATTTTGTCCGTGAACAGGGCGCCACCGTGATCCTTCGCGGCCTCCGGGCGGTGTCCGATTTCGAATATGAATTCCAACTGGCCGACATGAACCGCCGGCTCGCGCCTGAAGTCGAGAGCGTTTTCCTGACACCGGCCAACCACCTGTCCTACATCTCCTCCACCCTGATCCGGGAAATTGCATCCCTGGGCGGCGATGTATCGGAATTTGTCGATCCGGCGGTAGAGGCTGCCCTGAAAAAGAAGTTCAGCTGAACCTGAGCGCATAAAAAAGCCCCGCTAGTCGGGGCTTTTTTATGGCACTGAACCAGAGGGTTCAAAGCAACGGCGACAAGGGAATCTCCACGCCGTTCACATCCAGCATGAGATCTTTCATATTGGCATCAAGCACTAGCCGTTCGCCTTGCTGGACCAGCAACCCCTGTTTGATCAGGGGTGCCAGCTGCAGCTGGAATTCGGGATATTCCTCCGCGAGCGCAAGTGGCAGACTGAAATCCATTTCGCCGCTCAGTTGCTGCATCACCATCAACATCTTGTCTTTTTGATCCGCTGCCAGCTCCGGATGAGCGATTCGGGCGCTGCCCTCAATCACACCTTCCGGAGTGGTGATGGTCAACTCCGGAAATCCAACCGAAAACCCAGCAGCCGCGAGCTCACGCAGGGCCGCGTTTACCTGCTGCATGGCAGCCATCTGCTGCTCGAACTGTTGAGGACTACCGGAAGTCTGGCTAAGGGCCAGTGCCTGCATGGATGACAGACTCTCAGTCAGGCCGCTCCAGGCCGCCACCTCCAGTCCCGACAATGCGAACACCAGCCGCTGGGGACCATAACTCTCATCGACTGTTGAAACACCGGCAACCTCGAAAGTCATCCGCGAATCGAGACGTTCACCATCACTGACAGGCTCACTTCTGTTGCGAATCGAAATCTCCCGGAGCGTGAATGGCGCTTCCGCTGCCGGGGTCACCGCAACCGATTCCACCACAATCTCACCGGAGCCGGTCCAGACCTCACCGGTCAGATGACTCATGGTCTGCTCAAGGCGCAAGTCACTGACCTGAATATCCAGGTCCGGACCAGACAAGGTTACCGCCGGCCAGACCATCAAGGCATCGGCCTGTGAACCGGCGCCACTGATCTCGATTCTTGCCAGACCGCCACTTGAGGCCAGTGTCTCCCCGGAATCCGGGTCCGTTAAGGTCATCTGGGGCGCTTCGAGCTCAAGCACTGCGGTACCCCAGAGACGGGTTTCCAGAGTCAGCCTGGGCTCCTCACCGGAGAACCAGTCCGTATCATCGGCAGACCAGCCATCCTCAGGCTGGAAATCCATCAGACTGCCGGTCACGCCATGAGTCACATTGGCTCGGTAGGCAAGCCGCTGGGCTTCACCGGTTTCCGGATTGGTCAGGTTTACCGAACCACTGAACTGGGCCCCGAGAATCCCCCTCTGGTAGTTATCGGTTTCCATACGAAGGAATGGTTGCGCACTGTTCACCTCCGCCGTTGCCTGGTGCCACTGCTGTTCAGTAACGTACCCCACGACCCAGGGCAGGCCGCCAGCTACAGCCAGCACACCAGCGCCGGCAATTATCCATTTGGCGTTCAAACGCGTTCTCCAGTTCGGGAATCAGGTTTTTCCGGTCAGCCTCTCAAGCAATACAAGCTGTGAGGCAAGGCGTTCCTCACCTTCTGCGGGCTGGTTCTGAATATAGCTGCCGTCCGGTTGCAGTACCCAGGACTGGCAATTGTCGGCCAGATAGGTGTCCAGATCCTCTCTGACCCGCGCGGCCAGATCAGGATCATCCAGAGGAAAAGCCGTTTCCACCCGACTGAGCAGGTTCCGTTCCATACCGTCGGCGCTGGAACAATACACATCCGGGCGGCCATTGTTGCCGAAATAGTAAACGCGGGTATGCTCCAGGAAACGGCCAATGATCGACCTCACGCGAATATTCTCCGACAGGCCCGGCACTTCCGGACGCAGACAACAGATGCCGCGGATGATCAGATCAATTTTCACGCCAGCCTGTGAAGCCCGGTAAAGCGCCTTGATCAACTGGATTTCCGTCAATGCATTGAATTTGAAGATAATCCGGCCTTTCTGGCCATAGCCCGCTTCCCGATCAATCAGGCTCAGGAGCCGGGGATGCAGGGTGAAGGGCGAATGGAACAACTTCTTGATCTTCAGGGCCTTGCCCATGCCGGTAAGCTGCTGGAACAGCTTGTTGACGTCGTCGCCGATGGACTCGTCGCAGGTCATGAAGCTGTAGTCGGTATACAGACGGGCGTTACCGGCGTGATAGTTGCCGGTACCCAGATGCACATAACGGCGCAGCCGCCCTTCTTCCCGACGGACAATCAGGATCATCTTGGCGTGGGTCTTGTAGCCAACCACACCGTACACCACGATCACCCCGGCCTCCTGAAGCCGGCTGGCCAGCTCCAGGTTTTCGGCCTCACTGAAACGGGCCCGCAGTTCAATGACAGCGGTAACCTCTTTGCCACGGCGTGCGGCATCGGCCAGTGCCTCAACGATTTCCGAATCGGCCCCGGTACGGTAAAGGGTCTGTCGAATTGCCAAAACCTGAGGGTCCTTGGCGGCCTGGCGCAGCAGATCCACCACCGGGCTGAAATTCTCATAGGGATGCAGCAGCAGGATCGGGCGCTTGCGGATGGAGTCGAACATCGATTCCTTGCTGCGGATCTGTTTGGGGATCGACGGCGAGAAGCCGGAATAGGAAAGATCCGGCCGGTCCACCAGCCCACCGACTGCCATCAGCCGGGTCAGGTTGACCGGACCATGAACCTGGTAAAGATCCCGCTCGGTCAGACCGAACTCCTTCAGGAGGAACTGAACCAGCTCTTCCGGGCAGTTGTCGGCAACCTCAAGGCGCACGCCGTCGCCAAACCGGCGACTGAGCAGCTCCCCACGCAAGGCCGAAGCCAGATCTTCCAGGTCGTCCTCAAGCTCAAGGTCGGCGTTTCGGGTCAGCCGGAACTGATAGCAGCCTTTCACCTCCATGCCGGGGAAGAGCTCATCGGCATGGGCGTGGATCATGGACGACAGGAACACCAGGTTTTCGCCACCGTTGCAGACATCATCAGGCAGACGGACCAGACGCGGCAGCGAACGCGGAGCCGGTACAATCGCCATGCCGGTTTCCCGCCCGAAGGCGTCCTTGCCGTCAAGTTCAACAATGAAGTTCAGGCTTTTGTTGACCAGACGCGGGAACGGGTGCGAAGGATCCAGCCCGATGGGGCTAACCACCGGCAGGATCTCCTCTTCGAAGTAATTGCGCACCCACTCCGCCTGCTCTGGCGTCCACTCCCGGCGCCGGACAAAGTGAATGTTCTGCTGTTCCATCTCGGGAATCAGCACATTATTGAGTATGTCGTACTGCTCGCGAATGTACTCGTGAGCAACACGGCTGATCTCCGCCAGGGCCTGGTCCGGCATCATGCCATCGGCACCAACGGTCTCACGGCCGTATTTCATCTGCTGCCGCAGACCGGCAACACGGATCTCGAAGAACTCGTCCATGTTGCTGCTGAAAATGCAGCAGAAAATCAGACGGTTGATCAACGGGTGCGTCGTATCCAGGGCCTGTTTGAGCACCCGGTAATTGAACTGGAGCTGGCTCAGTTCCCGGTTAAAGTAGTTTTCATTGGCATCCAGGTTGATCTCCTCACCAACCGGGGGCACATCGACCGGCGCAGGCACACTCCGGTCATCCCCTGCCGTCTGATTCTTCGCCGTTTCCGTTGTCATGATTCCTCGATTCCCGTGTGTTCGCCACTGCTGGCGATGACTTGTTTGGCTTATCTGCCCTGGCGATCCCGCATCAGCCGCGCTGCACGCACGGCAAAATAGGTCAGGATTCCGTCGGCCCCCGCTCTGCGCATGGCCGTCAGGCTCTCCATCATTACCGCATCACCATCCAGCCAGCCGTTCTGGGCCGCAGCCATGTGCATGGCGTATTCGCCACTGACCTGGTAAACAAATGTCGGCACCCGCAATTCCGTCTTCACCCGGTGCACGATATCGAGATACGGCATACCGGGCTTGATCATCACCATATCCGCACCTTCCGCCAGATCCATGGCGACCTCATGCAATGCCTCATCGCTGTTGGCCGGATCCATCTGGTAGGTGGCCTTGTTACCCTTGCCGAGATTGGCCGCCGAGCCCACCGCATCGCGGAAAGGCCCGTAATAGCTCGATGCGTATTTGGCAGAATAGGCCAGGATCCGTGTGTTCACATGGCCGCCGTTTTCCAGGGCTTCGCGAATGGCACCAATCCGGCCATCCATCATGTCCGACGGTGCAACCACATCGGCTCCTGCGTCGGCATGAGAGAGCGCCTGATTGACCAGCGCCTCGACGGTTATGTCATTAAGGACGTAGCCGTCGTTGTCGATGATGCCGTCCTGGCCATGAGTGGTGAATGGATCCAACGCCACATCGGTAATCACACCGAGCTCCGGATAGGCCGCTTTCAAGGCCCGAACCGCCCGTTGCGCAAGACCGTCAGAGTCCCAGGCTCCAGAGCCCGACAGATTCTTCTTCTCGGCCGGCACCACCGGAAACAGGGCAATGGCCGGGATACCCAGCTCTATCAGTTCCGCCGCCTGCTCCACCAGAAGATCAATGCTCAGACGCTCCACGCCAGGCATGGAAGGCACCTGTTCCCGCTGGCCCTCACCCTCCAGCACGAAAACCGGGTAGATCAGGTTGTCCGGCGTGAGCTGGTTTTCCCGAACCAGGCGACGGGAGAAGTCACTGGCCCGGTTACGGCGCAGACGGGTGGCGGGAAAAGCACGGGGAGTCGGAATCGGCACTGACAACCTCCTGAATGGCTGAACAAAAAGTCTGATGGACCGTCACGGCATCCGCCGGGCGCCCCTTGCATCATCATACACGCCCGGGGCGACTGGTTGCAGACTCCCTCAGCAGGGTAAACCGATTAAATGACAGAAGGATTACCGGATCGAATCCAGCGCTTGGGCACGGATCCGTTCGATTTCATTGAAGTGACTGGCTCTGAGGCGCTCCAGCGCTTCCTGACGTTCCGGCTCGGCGAGTCCCGAGGACAACAGCCGCTCCCGCTCCCGGGAATAGCCCTGCCAGCGACGATCCCAATCCTTCTGTTCGTCCTCAAGCCGAGCCAGTCTTTCAGCCGCTTCGGTGCCAAAAGCCTCCTGACGCCACGCATCGAGCGCCCGGGGATCACCTGCAAGCTCCTCGCGCATCTGTTCATAGTCTGCAAACCGTCGGGTTTTCTCCCTGGCCTTGCGGAGCGGCTCCGGCAAGCCAGACTCGGCCTGACGAAGAGCCCCTGCTTTCTGCTCATCGGTCAGGCTGTCATCGCTTGCGATCCTGAGCTTTTCGATCTGGAAGCGGTCGACTGCCTCATCGTCAGCAAAGAAAGCATCGGCCGTGTCGGTGTCCAGCCAGGTCCGGCGCAGGGCCTGGATCTCTGCCATCCTCCGCTGCATTTCCACGGCGCCAAGCCCGGACACCTCCCCATAGCTCTGCTCCAGCTCAGAAACAGCCAGCTTGTATTCCAGATAGTTTCCCAGGGTTGCCAGGGCCTGGGATCTCGCAGACTCGTCCAGAACCGACAGAGCGGTCTCAATGCGCGCCACCAACTGTCGCAGCGATTCCTCTCCCAGGGCGGACAGGAAATACTCGAACAGCTGCCGCAGATGCGGGGTCGGGATGAGATTGCCGAGCCTGTCCGTCCGGGCCCAACCATCCGGGACTGACGTGCCTGCCAGCGAGGCCGGCAACTGCTCGGGAATACCGACCGAGGAAGCGCTGTTTACCAGGTCGGATGGCCCCGAAGTCCCCCGCTCCTCGCCCAGGGGTATCGGAGGCTCACCAACAGACGCCGAAGCAACCGGCTCACCGACGGCAACCGGGTCTGCCGTCATCAGCCAGAAGCTGCCAACAGCTGCTATGATCAGTAGCAAAACAAGGAAAAGACGGATACGGGGCTTCTTTACCACAGAGGAGTCCGGATTATCGGGTGACTGGCGATTTGCCCAGGCTAACGGCGCAAACTGATAATGAACGAGGATAGACGACGCTGGCAGATCATACCGAGACAGGGATCAAAAACGGAGCCGGGGCGGAGGGCCCCGGACTGCCGCCTGAACGTTCAGAGAGAGCGGTTGTTAAAACCCACTTCCACCTTGCGTGGTGTGTCAGAACGGAAGGAAGTGTCCACTTCCTGGATCTTTCCGCCCTGACTCAGGAACGCTTCGATGTCTGCCTGCAACTGTGCACGAATTCGGGCACGGCCTGCTATGGAATGGTTGTCGTCACTGTCACCGGTCCAGCCTCCGGACTGCTCCAGGTTGCTTTCGTCGAATTCACTCATAATCTTTTCTCCATCAACGAAAACAGATGGTCGAGTGTTGCGACCCCGCAGGGAACCTCACTCCGTATCGACGAACGACCGCCTGCGGCTTCGTCTTGGCGTCTTTATAATCTGCTTTTTGTGACCACGCCATTCACTGGCAACGCCTTTTTTGTAATTTTTTGTAACTATCAACAAGCACTTGAATTGCATGCAGAAATTTTATATTCGTCAGTAACTCAAAAAATTGACACAAAGAATGAATAGTGATTCACTATTTATAGGGAGCCGGAATGGCCTATCGAGAAACGGAGAAAATGCGTCAGCGTAAGGCCGAGGCGCGTAAACGGATTGTGAACTGCACCTATCAGTGCGTGGCCGAAGGCGGTTTTCGAAGCGCACGGGTAACCCGGATCGCCGGGCTGGCCGGCGTTGCCACAGGAACTATCTACCGGCATTTCGAGTCCAGAGAGGACCTGTTCGCCGAGATTTTCCGGCTGGCAACCCAGCGGGAAGTCGATAAGGTCGCCGACGCTCTGGCCTCCGATGGCAACGCCGCCGAGCGGCTGGAACGGGCATTGAGACAATTTGCCGAGCGGGCACTGAAAGGCCCGCAAATGGCCTGGTCACTGATCGCCGAACCGGTTGACCCGAAAGTTGAGGAGGAACGGCTGGCGTATCGTAAGGCGTACGCCAACCTGTTCGAGAAAGCGATCCGCGAAGGCATTGAAGAAGGATGTATCCCGGACCAGGACGCACGCCAGAGCAGCACCTGCCTGGTCGGCGCCATCGCGGAAAGCCTGGTTGGTCCCCTGTCACCGACACAGACCAGCCAGGCCACCAGCACAACAGAAGACAACAATGACCCGCTGGTCAATTCCATCATCTGCTTTTGTATGCAGGGCTTGACCGGCACCAGGAGGTAGCTATGAACGCGCGGCAACCCCGGCCAGAGACGCCATCAAACGACCAGGAAGATCGCTACCTGGCCGCCACCCACGAGGTCTTTAACCAGCCCCCGGCGCTGGAGAACTACAACCTGTTCGAGCAGGATATTGCCCTGCAGGAAGCCGCCCTCCGGGAAGGCGCCGGCAAAGCCGCCGAGGACCTCAAGGCATTCGGAGCCCTGGCCGGGGCCGCGGAAACCATTGACCTGGGGTTTCGCGCCAACGCCAATAAACCGGTCTTCAACACCCATGACCGTTTCGGCCACCGCATAGACGAAGTGGACTTCCATCCCGCCTACCATGAGCTGATGCGCATCGCCTTCGACAATGGCCTGCACAGCAGCCCCTGGAGCCATCCCGGCCAGGGCGCCCATGTGACCCGAGCTGCCAAGTACTACATGCACTCCCAGGTAGAGGCCGCCCACTGCTGCCCGGTTACCATGACCTTCGCGGCCATTCCCTCTATCCGGAAACAGCAGGATCTTGCCACGGACTGGGAAGCCCGGATCCTGGCCGACAGCTACGATCCCCGCAATCTGCCGGACGGCAAGAAAACCTCGGTCACCATTGGCATGGCCATGACCGAGAAACAGGGTGGCAGCGATGTTCGCGCCAACAGCACTAGAGCCTACCCCGTAGGCGCGGGAGGCCCAGGCCAGGCCTATGAGCTGGTGGGTCACAAATGGTTCGTCTCTGCCCCCATGTGCGACGCCTTCCTGGTGCTGGCTCAGACACAGTCAGGACTGTCCTGTTTCCTGATGCCCCGCTGGCGCCCGGATGGCACCAAAAATCCCTGGCAGGTCCAGCGCCTGAAGAACAAGATGGGCAACGTCGCCAACGCTTCCAGCGAAGCCGAACTGCGCGGTGCCCTGGCCTGGATGGTGGGCGAGGAAGGCCGTGGCGTACCCACCATCATCGAAATGGTCGCCATGACCCGTTTTGACTGTATGATCGGCAGCTCCGCGGGCATGCGCCAGGCCATCGCCCAAGCCAGCCACCATTGCCGTCATCGCAGCGCCTTCGGCGCCCGCCTGATTGATCAGCCTCTGATGCAGAACGTGCTGGCCGACCTGGCTCTGGAAAGCGAGGCGGCACTGGCCTACACCATGCGCATTGCCCGCGCCCTCGACAACCAGGACAAGGAACACGAACGCCTGCTGGCCCGCCTGGCGACACCGGTCGGCAAATACTGGATCTGCAAACGCACCCCGAACCATGCCTATGAGGCCATGGAATGCATCGGCGGCAGCGGCGTGATGGAAGACTCCATCATGCCCCGACTGTTCCGGGAATCACCCGTCAACGCCATTTGGGAAGGCAGCGGCAACGTCCAGTGCCTGGATACCTTGCGCGCCCTGCAAAAAGAGCCTGAAACCCTCGACGCCTTCTTCCACGAAGCCGCAGAAGCCAAAGGCGCCGATCGCCGCTTCGACCAGTTCCTGGCGCAGCTGCAACACGACTTCGCCGACATCAGCGATTTCCAGTACCGTGCCCGTAACCTCGTCGATCGCATGGCCCTGGCCCTGCAGGGCTCCCTGCTGCTCCGCCACTCGGATGCCGCCGTTGCCGACGCCTTCTGCGCCTCGAGACTGCAGTCCAATGGGGGTATGAACTACGGCAACCTGCCCTCGGGCACCGATCCGGCAGCCATTATCAAACGGGCAACGCCTGTAGTAGGCTAAGTCGCTATTATCGAAGCCCACTGAGAAAACTCTGAGAGTCGGTGGGGAATCCCGTCCCAAAAATGTGCGGAGTCATGGATGGCGGAGCCCAAGCGCCACAGGGATGTGCCGCAAGGAGCGTTTTTTGGGAGTGGATTCCTCATCGACTCCAGCACGGAACCAAAGATGTCAGAAGCCCTGAGAAAACTCCTGAGGGAAGGCCAAAAGCCCCAGCAGCCGGTTATCACGCCCCATGTGGGCGTACTGACCCTGCACTTCCAGCTCTACGGCTGCGACGACCTCAAAGCCAAGCGCAAAGTCTTCACCGCCCTGAAGGCCGTCTGGGGCAAAGAACCCGACCTCGCCGTCGCCGAAACCGCCGACCAGGAGGCTCTCGACTGCGCCACCTGGACCATCGCAGCCCTGGGCACCTCCTCCCAGCAGATTACCCAACGCCTGGACCAGATCGAAAAAGCCATCCAAGAACGCGTGGATGCTGCCATACTGGATATACATCGGGAAATTCTCTGACCAGGTAACCCGGACCAGGGACGTGTGGCGTAACCTGTCGCCAGGCCGTATACTACGCCCCCTCAGGGATGCCAGTGCGCCTGCCAGCGGCAGACGACCAGACATTAATGCCGGACATGAATGCCGGCCGTATCCGCAGGGCATCCGGAACCGGCCCTTCGGATGACCACTGATTGTGAGTGGCGCCTATGACCGGAAAGAAAAAATCCGCCCAGGCCTCGGTAGAGGCCATGTATCGCGTATTCACGGTGCCCGAGGCGCCGGAATCGACGCTGAGCCGGATTGACCAGGACATCTCCCGCAATCTTGCAGGCTTTCTGCAGGAGCACATAGTTGCGGTAGAACGAGACCTCTCGGATGTGGAGAAAGACTTCTCCGACTACAGCATTCCCGAGAAGCCTGTCTTTGTGTCTGAACAGGCCCAGTTCCTGCTCGATAAACTGGTGGCCAACTCCGTTCACACCGCCTCGCCAGCCTTTATCGGGCACATGACCTCAGCGCTGCCGTATTTCATGCTGCCGCTGTCGAAGATCATGATTGCCCTGAACCAGAACCTGGTCAAAACCGAAACCTCCAAGGCATTCACCCCCATGGAGCGCCAGGTACTGGGCATGATTCACCGTCTGGTATACGAGGAAGACGGCGCCTTCTACCGCAAGTGGATGCACGATCCCCGTTACGCGCTAGGTGCCATGTGCTCGGGCGGCACGGTCGCAAACCTCACCGCACTGTGGGTCGCCCGCAACCGCGCGTTCCCGGCTGAAGGCAGCTTCCGCGGGCTGCATCAGGAAGGCCTGTTCCGAGCACTGAAATACTACGGCTACGAAGGCGCCGCCATTGTCGTCTCCCGCCGCGGCCACTACTCCCTGCGCAAGGCCGCCGACGTGCTTGGTCTGGGCCGGGAAGCCCTGATTCCGGTGGATACCGACGACGAAAACCGGATAAATACCGATGCCCTTCGGGACAAGTGCCTGGAACTGCAACGCCAGAAAATCAAAGTCATGGCCATCTGCGGCGTGGCCGGCACAACCGAAACCGGCAATGTCGACCCTCTGGACGGCATGGCCGACATCGCCCGGGAATTCGGGGCCCATTTCCATGTGGATGCCGCCTGGGGCGGACCGACCCTGTTCTCCCGCACCTACAAACACCTGATGCGCGGCATCGAGAAGGCCGACTCAGTCACCTTTGACGCCCATAAACAGCTCTACGTGCCCATGGGTGTGGGCCTGGTGGTATTCCGCGACCCGAGCCTGGCCAGTGCCGTTGAGCACCATGCCCAGTACATCATCCGGAAAGGCTCCCGAGACCTCGGTAGCACTACCCTGGAAGGCTCCAGGCCCGGCATGTCCATGCTGATCCACTCCGGCCTGAAAATCCTGGCCCGGGAAGGCTACGAGATTCTGATCGACCAGGGCATCGACAAGGCCAAGACCTTCGCGGAAATGATCGAAGCGGAGCCGGATTTCGAACTGGTCACGAGACCGGAACTGAACATCCTGACCTACCGCTACTGCCCGGAAAACGTTCAGGAAGCCCTGGCCTGCGCCGACCCGCTGCAGGCGGAAAAGCTCAACACCTGCCTGAACCGGATCACCAAGTTCATCCAGAAAACCCAACGGGAACGGGGCAAGGCGTTCGTGTCACGAACCCGCCTGGAGCCGGCCCGTTACTTCAATTTTCCGTGCATCGTGTTCCGGGTGGTACTGGCCAACCCTCTGACCACCAAAGAAATCCTGGCCGACATCCTTTCGGAACAGAGAGAGTTATCACGGGATGAAGGGATCGAGGATGAGATCAGCATTCTCCATCAGATGGCAGATGCTGTATTAAAACAGGCGCAGCCAAACGCCAGACAGGCTTAAAAACGGCGGCAAACACTGGAGCCTGAAGAGTCGGCTGGGGGGACGTTTCAAAAACTGTGCGGAGCCAGGATGGCGGAGCCAAGCGCACAGGGGTGAAGCAGAGCGCTGATGAAGCGAAGCTTCATGCGATAGCTGAACGACAGCAATCTAGGATTGCTGGCTGGACCCCGGAGGGGGATTCACAGCGTGTTTTTGAAACGTCCCGCCAGCCGGCTCCTCTCCCGAGGTTTCAGGCCAAGAGCCTGGAGTAGATCAGTAAAGCGCCTCTTCATCATCCAGAACATCATGGATGATATCCAGGAACATCTTGTCTGCCTCACTCCAGTTCTCCGGAATCCGGATATTGGTGCTGGCACTGATTTCCTGCGCAATCAGCTCCTCGGCATTCGGCTGACCCCGGTGCTTGCGAGCAATCTCCATAGACTTGACGGCAATGGTCGGATCGCTCAGAACCTTCTTGATGAAAGTCCTCAGCTCATCAATCATCTTCGCCTGACGGCCTTCAACGGATGAACTCATACTTCACTCCATGGACAAATAGGCTTGAGGGGTGAGGCACCCCTTTTAAAAGGTAGTATGACCAAACTCGGTATATACAACCAGCCCGGTCAGATCAACAAGCCCCGGAGGGTAAAGAACAGCATCGCAGCCATGATGGCAGATGCCGGAACAGTAATGATCCATGCAGCCGCAATGCGCACTAGGTGTGAACGCTTGACCATTTCCTCGCGGTAGATCTTCTTCAAACGCTTGCGCTCCGACTTCGACAGGGGCACCTGCTTTTTCTTCTTGGCCTGCTTCAGCAAATTCTCCATTTCCTCAACCGAGGCATTGCGGAAATCATCGAGGAAAGGCTTCAGGCGCTCCTGCTCGGCAGGGTCATGATGCTCCATGATCTTGTGCAGCTGGGTTGCATAGTTGGACTTCAGGTACTCCCGGAGGAAGCCAACCCCGAACACACCGCCGATTGCGATATGGGTGGAGCTGACCGGTAGGCCCAGCTGGGAAGCAAGAATCACCGTCAGTGCTGCTGAAAGGGCGATACAGAACGCTCGTGTTTTATCCAGTTCGGTGATTTCGCTGCCGACGGTCTTGATCAGGCGAGGGCCAAACAGCATCAGGCCAACGGCAAGGCCCAGCGCACCCACCATCATCACCCAAATCGGGATATTCGCCGACATGACAACCGATTCAGCAGAAAGGGCATCATTGATAGCAGCCAGAGGACCAATGGCGTTAGCCACGTCGTTGGCTCCGTGCGCAAAACTCAACAAAGCTGCGGCAAAGATCAACGGCCAGGTAAACAGGGTATTCACGCCCGCAGAACTGTTCTCCATGGTCGATGCCATGCGGCCCACCAGGCTACGCATGATGAAAAATACGATGGCAGCCGCAGCAAGTCCGATCAATGTCGCCTCAAGAAAATCGACTTTGACGATTTTCTTGACGCCCTTGATCATCAGATAGGTGCCGAAAGCCCACGCCATAATTGCGACCAGCCAGGGCACAAACGTCCGGGCCGCCGGAATGACCTCTTTGCGATACAGCACGGTCTTCTTGATCGCAAACAGGAAAAGGGCTGCCAGCGCACCACCGAGAACCGGTGAGATCACCCAGCTGGCGGCAATTTTGCCCATCACCGCCCAGTCAGCGATTCCCCAGCCACCAGCGGCAATACCGGCGCCGAGAACGCCACCGACGATGGAGTGGGTCGTGGACACCGGAGCGCCCATCCAGGTAGCCAGGTTCAGCCAGAGCGCGCCCGCCAGCAAGGCGGCGGTCATCAGCCATACGAAAGCCCTGCTCTCTTCCAGATTGGAGGGATCAATGATGCCACCCTTGATTGTAGACACCACATCACCGCCGGCGATAATCGCACCGCCGGCTTCAAAGATGGCGGCGATAACGACGGCCGCGCCCAGGGACAAGGCACCTGAGCCAACCGCAGGGCCCACATTGTTGGCAACGTCATTGGCGCCGATATTGATCGCCATGTAACCGCCAATGACCGCAGCGGCCATCAGCAACATACTGTTGGGCACTCCCTGGCTGAATGATCCGACAGTCAGCCACACGCCAATCAAAAAAAGCAGGCTTATGCCGACCCTGTATCGTTCCGTGGTAGGGCTGGTAAGAAGGGTATCCAGGAATCCGCTCGAACGGGCCATAACAGATCAGGTCTCGTTTTGTCTGTGAGGATTGGGGGCGAGCTCAGTCGCGCGGCAACTATAAGATTTTTGACATGAAAATGAAATAAAACGGTCACATTTCACACAGAGTAAACACATCACAGACGGGACTGCAAAAATTCACTAACTTGACTCATAAATCCGGCGAAAAGCGTCAAAATTATAAAAACAGCAAATAAGGTCCCCATGCCTCATCCAACTTCCTCCGGGCAGCTCGCTGCCGGCGAACGGGAAGACGCCCAGGTCTCGCGACTGCTCACGTGGCTTTCTGCAACCGCCATTGGTTTTTTGGTTGGCATCGGCGCCAAGGCCTGGTTTGCCGGACACACAACCCATGCCTCGGTGCTCTGGTCTTTTATCGGCCTGATAGCGCTGAACATGCTGTACTATGCCAGCACCGGCAACCGTGTCCGCCAGAAAGCCGGGATGATCGTGATTGTCGGACTGCTTTTCACCTACCTGATCGCTTCCGGCGGCGAAAGCAACACCGGGCCGCTCTGGTTTTATGTCTTCCCGCCTTTATTGTTTTACCTGACCGATCTGAAAACCGGCACGGCTGTTCTGCTACCTGGTTGCCGTGGTGGTATTCCAGTTTCCCGGCCTCCCTCTGATCTCCGCGGAGTACAGCATGGATTTCAAGATCCGTTTTTTCGCCGCCCTGACCTTCGAATCCATTTTCTGTTTCGTGCTTGAAGCCAGCCGTCTGAAGGCACGCAATGAACTTCTGGTCCTGGCTGAAACCCACGAGCATGCAGCGCGGACAGACGAACTCACCGGGCTTGCCAACCGTCGCGACATGCAGAACCGCCTGATCATGGAGTTTTCCCGGTACCAGCGCTCAGGTCACCACTTCTCCATCGTCCTGATCGACCTGGACCTGTTCAAACAGATCAACGACCAGTTCGGCCACGATGCCGGCGACGAAGCCCTCCGCGAGTTCGCTGGACTGATGAGAACCGTGATTGGACTTACCCCAGTCCACTAGACACTCCTGGCCTATGATTAGAGCATAGGAGGAACTGTCATGAGCAGCCAACGTTATCCCCCGGAATTCAAAGACGAAGCGGTCCGACAAGTGCTGGAGCGGGGTTACACCGTCGCCGAAGTATCGCAACGACTGGGAGTTTCGGCTCACAGCCTCTACAAATGGGTTAAGGCCGTGAAGCCGGATAAGTCTGATGAACAGGCTGCCGAATTGGTTGAAGCCAAGAGCGAGATTCTCAGGCTGCGTGCTCAGATGCGCCGGATTGAGGAAGAGCGGGATATCCTAAAAAAGGCCGCTCGGTACTTTGCCAGAGAGCCCGAGTAAAGTACCGGTTCATCAACGATCACCGACACGAATTCAACACAATGACCATGTGTCGCGTGCTCCGGGTGGCTCGCAGCGGGTTTTATCAATGGCTGCATAAACCATTATCTGACCGAGCTATCGATAACCAGCGGCTGCTGGCGCAGATCCTGGCGTCGTATCAGGGCAGTTCTGGTGTCTACGGTGCTCCACGCGTGTTTCTGGACCTTCGGGAAGCCGGTGAAACCTGCGGCAAGAACCGAGTTGCCCGGTTGATGAAAGAACATAAAATCAAAGCGCTACGAGGCTATAAAGCACCCAGGGTGATCGCCGGAAGACCGTCGATCCTTAACCCAAACAAGCTCCAACGTGAATTCACGGTAGGCTGCCCAGACAAGGCCTGGGTGACCGACATCACCTACATCCGCACCTGGCAAGGCTGGCTGTATCTGGCAGTGGTGGTCGACCTGTTCTCACGCCGCGTGGTGGGCTGGTCGATGAAACCGACACTGCATCGCAGCTTGGTCGTGGATGCGCTGCTGATGGCCGTCTGGCGTCGACGACCGAAGGAAAAGGTGCTCATTCATTCGGATCAAGGCACCCAATACGGCAGTGATGATTGGCATCGTTTCTGTCTGGCTCACAACCTGGACCCCAGCATGAGCCGACGAGGTAATTGCTGGGATAATGCAGTCGTGGAATCCTTCTTCAGCAGTCTGAAAAAGGAACGCATCCGCAAACGGATCTACAAAACCCGTGACCTGGCTAAGGCGGATGTGTTCGACTACATCGAAGTGTTTTATAACCGGGTCCGACGTCATACCCACCTGGGTGGCGTCAGCCCAGAGGCCTTTGAAATGGCCTCCGTTTGAGGCTGGGGTGTGTCATGCGTATCGGGGTAAGTCCAGATCCGGCAGGCCGATGTCGCAGCCCGATGGGGCGGTGAAGAATTTCTGGTCTTGTTGCCGGATACGTCCCTGCTTCAGGCACTGACCCTGGCAGAGCGGTTGCGCTCTGAAGTGTCCAGGCATTCATTCCGGTTCAGGGATCAGGTGTTACCGGTAACCATCAGTGCCGGTGTCTGTTCCATTGCCAAAGCTCGCTCACTGGACGATCTGCTCAAACAGGCAGACCTGCATCTCTATAATGCCAAGGAATCCGGGCGCAACCGGATAGCACCCCGGGTCAGAAGCCAGGAAACCGAACCTTCGCCCTCCCCGTCTCCTTGAGGCGGCAAAGCACTCCCGCTATGATCGTGCGCCACCGAACGACCGTATGGTCAGTCCTCAGGCGACGAATGGGTAACCTATGACATCAATCAGAATCCTGGTGGGCAGCGTCTATGGTGGCGCGCTCCTGACGGCCAGAACTATCAAGAAAGAGCTGGAAGGCGAGGGTCACCACGTCACTGTGCTGGAGAATCCGGTACTGGATGACATCACGTCGAACAGCGATGCGCTTCTGGTATGCACCTCCACGACCGGACAGGGTGAGCTGCCGGCCAATCTACTGCCCTGCTACCTCGACCTGCGGGATCAGTTGCCGCAACAACCGGGCCGGCCGTTTGGCATTATCGTGCTGGGTGACAGCTCCTATGGGGACACTTTCTGTGGCGCCGGCGAACTGATGGAAGAAGCGCTTTACGAAACCGCTGCCCGCAAGGTCGGAGACACGCTCAGGATCGACGCCCTGGAAACCATGGAGCCGGAAGCAGAAGCACTGCCCTGGGTCCGGGGATGGCTGGAGCAGATCTGAGCCCTGGCTACAAAAATTCGCCAAACAGGCTCTGCCGGCGACTTGAGCCGCCAAAGACGACACGCCATACTCCTCTGGACAATGACAATTAAGCGGTACGACGTGGCATCCACTCTCTGGCTTCGTTTGCTGGTAACGCTTTCGCTGTTATCAGGCCTGGCCGCCCCCTCGCTCGGGGCCGAGGTTTCCTATGTCCCGCAGATCGAGTATCTGCGCGTCGCTCCTGATGAAAATCTCTCGGCCAGCGAGGCCCTTGCATCCGGCGATTGGCAAGCCCTGCAGGAAGAAAGCCCCAATTTGGGCTACATTCGCGATACCGTCTGGCTCCGGTTCCCGGTGTCGCACCCGGCGAGCATCAATCTTCTTGAAGTTCGCTACTCACAGCTGGACAACCTTACCTTCCACCTGATTGAGAACGGCCGAATTGCACGGCGCGTGGTGACCGGAGATCACGTTCCGTTCGATCAACGCCCGATTCTGCACCGGCATTTCCTGTTCCCCTTCGAACAGAGCATTGCCAGCGAGTACGATATTTTGCTGGAGGTGCGCACAGAGGGTGCCATGCAGGTTCCGGTGAGACTATGGAACGCAGCGGCTTTCTTCGAGCATTCCTCCACCGAAGACCAGATGCATGCGCTCTACTATGGCATTCTGATTACGGTAATATTTTTCAATCTGTTTATTTTTGCCGCTCTCAGAGAGCCGGTTTACCTGCTCTACGTGCTTTCAACACTGGGCTATTTATTACTGATTGGCAGCCTTAACGGGACCACGTTTCAGTTCCTCTGGCCGAACAGCCCTGCGCTGCAGAACCAGATAATGTTGCTGGCGGTGCCTTTCGCTCTTCTGTTCACACTGGTGTTCTCCCGTTCATTCCTGAAACTGGCGCAGACAGGCCCTTTCCTGAATCGGCTCGTGGTGTTCATGGTGTCACTGAATGCAGTGGTTGCCTTGATGACTTTCTTCGTCGACTACAGCACCGGTAGTCGGCTGACCGTGGCTCTGGCAATACCCAGCTGCCTGCTACTCACTATCCTGGGACCGGTTCAATGGTGGAAGGGAAATCCACAGGCCGGTTATTACACGGTGGCCTGGGCGGCGCTGACCCTGGGCAGCGCAATAACGGCGGCCAACAAGTACGGCCTGCTGCCAAACAATTTTGTAACCACTTATGGCATGCAGATCGGATCGGCACTGGAGGCCATTCTGCTCACGCTGGCCCTGGCGGCGCGACTTTATCAGGAACGGCAGGACAAGGTTGACGCCAGGGAAGCGGAACTGAATGCCCTGGCGGCGAGGCGGTCGGCGGAGCTGAAGTTGATGGATCATGCGCTGCATAATCCCCTCACCGGTCTGCCCAATCGCAGCAGCCTGGAAATGATGCTGAACGACCTGATGCTGCGCAGTCCGGAGCGTCGCTATGGCGTTGCCATCATCCATCTGAACAACTTGCAATCGGTCACCAAGACCCTTGGCCATCGCAACAGTGACCGGATTCTGGAACTGGCGTCCAAGCACTACAATGCCGTTGCGCGGGAACTGCCGGGCGCCCTTCCGGTGGAACAAAGTGACAAGCGCAATTTCTACCTCGCATCACTGGATCCCCAGACATTCGCCTTTGTTGTCGATGCCGATGCCACGGGCTCCGTTCCACGCGCAATTCTCAAGTCACTGGAGGGTATACGCTATCCGATCGACTATCTGGGCATGCAGATTCCCCTGGACCCAAGACTGGGAGTAGCGATCTTCCCGGAGCACGGCACCGATGCCAATACCCTGATACGCCGGGCGGTCATCGCCGAAGGCTCGGATTCTGCCCGGGAGCGTGGCGCTGCCTACTACAAGTCCCAGAAAGATTCCTACAGCGCTGACCGGCTGACGATGGTGTCGGAACTGCGGCATGCTCTCAACACCAACGAGCTCGCCCTGTTCATGCAGCCCAAGCAGAGCCTGAAAACAGGCCGTATTGTCGGAGTTGAGGCTCTGATTCGTTGGCCCGGGCGTGCGAAACCGATCCGCGCCGATGAGATCGTCATCCTTGCGGAACAGACCGGCCTGATCAAGCCACTGACCCGATGGGTGATTGAGCAATCACTGGAATTGCGCTCACTACTGCTGGAGCGCGGCTGGCCCCTGAATGTATCCATCAATATTTCGCCCAACAACCTGCGGGAGCCGGACTTTCCTATCTTTGTCCAGCGTCTGATGAACAGTTATCACAGTCACCAGGGCAGCATCATTTTTGAGGTAACTGAAACGTCCATGATGCAAGACCCGGCGAACTCCCTGCTGGCGCTGAACTCCCTCAGCGCTACAGGAATCCCGGTGTCGATTGATGACTTCGGGTCCGGCTACTCCTCACTGTCCTACATCAAGCAGCTGCCCGCGAGCGAGATCAAGATCGACCGTTCCCTGGTCACCGAGCTGACAACCGAGGCGGAAGATCGTGTCATCGTGCAGACCACGATCGATATGTGCCATAGCCTTGGCTATCAGGTGGTCGCAGAAGGCGTGGAAGATGACCTCACCGGCAATCTGCTCAGAGACATGGGCTGCGACATGATCCAGGGATACCTGCTGACACCGCCGCTGCCCTTCGATGAACTGATGGCGTGGCTGGATCGGAACCATCAGCAGCCAGACCAGCTCAAACTGGGCTAGCTGGCTAGGACCTCTGACGGATCAGCGCTTCCTGGGCGGTGGATGCCACAAGCACACCGTCCTGGTTGAAGAAATTGCCACGATTGAAACCCCTTCCGGCCGAAGCACTGGGACTGTCCTTGTCGTACAGCAGCCATTCGTCCATGCGGAAATCCCGGTGGAACCAGATGGCGTGATCCAGGCTGGCCACCTGCAGGTTCTTGCTCATGAAGGTCAGACCGTGGGGATTCAGCGACGTACCGAGGAACTGGAAATCCGATGCGTAGGTCAACAGGCAGCGGTGAAGCACGGGATCGTCTGGCAGATGCCCCTGGGCGCGGAACCAGCTCTGCTTGTGGGGCGGTCGCTTCTCGGGTTTCAGAGGATTGACCGGGTTCACCGGCCGGATCTCGATTGGGCGATCCCGGGTCAGGATCGGGCGCATCTTCTCGGGCACCTGAGGTGCGAGCAGCTCACCCCAGTCCTGTTCCGAGCGAAGCGTCTCAGGGTCTGGCGCATCCGGCATGGTCAGCTGATGCTCAAATCCTTCCTCGGCCACCTGGAACGACATGGAACCGGTCAGGATTTCCTTGCCGTCCTGGCGGGCAATCACCCGACGCACCGAGAAACTGCCACCATCACGGACGCGCTGGACCTCGTAGTCGATGGGCATATCCTGGTTGCCGGGGCGCAGAAAGTAGGCATGGAGGGAGTGACATAGGCGGCCTTCGACGGTTCGGCTGGCCGCCATCAAGGCCTGGCCAAGAACCTGCCCGCCAAATACGTTGGGAAAGCCCAGATCCTCGCTGTCACCCTGGAAATGGTCGTCACCGATGGGCGAGAGATCCAGCAACTCCACCAGTTTCTTGGTTACCTCAAGCATGCCTGCTCCTGTTATTTCGGTAGCACACGAAGGAGTTTTCTACCGCAAGCGGCGAAATTTCGCAATGAAAAGCCGTCGCCGGCCATGACAAAACAGCCCCGTGGAACCGGGGCTGTTGAATGGAACGGGAGAATCAGCCGTGTATCGGCGGCACTTCCCTGGACAGGGCCTGCTTTTCCATGGCAAAGCTGCCGGTTACCGCAAACCCCAGGATATCGCCCCCGGGGCTTTTGAACAGCGCCTTGACGTTGGTGCCATCCTGCTCAACCTCCCAACTGCCCTCGGCTTCGGAAGGTGGTGGGCAAACGGCGGTTGGGCAACAGGGCGTCTTGATCATCACCGGCATGGTGCCATAACTGACCTCGGTGCGCTCACCGAGCAACGTTTTGGCAAGCGCCCGGGAACAGGCCATCAGCGGCAACACGTAAAGCAGCACGTGACCGTCTACTTCGGCACAATCACCGAGTGCGTAAACATCCGGCGCGGAAGTCTCAAGCGCGCGATTCACCACGATGCCCGTTGCCGTCTCAAGCCCCGCAGATCGGGCGAGATCGGTCCTCGGGCGCAGGCCGACAGCGGACAGTACCAGATCGGCCTCCAGGGTCTTGCCATTGGCCAGATTCAGACTGACGCCGCCGCCCTTACGGTCAACGTGCTCAACTACAGTTCCGAGATGAAACCCGACACCCAGGTTCTCCAGTTCCTGCTGGACGGCATTGGCTGCAGCCTCGGGCAGCAATCCAGGCATCACCCCCTCGGAGGGGGCAATGACGTCCACTTCATAGCCACCATTGCGAAGGTCGTTGGCGAACTCACAACCAATCAGCCCGGCTCCCATGATCGCCACCCGCTTACCCTCGCCCAGGGCTTTCCGGAAGGCGCGATAATCCATCAGGTCATTGATCGAGAACACATGCTCCTGGCCATCACCATCAAGGCTAAGCCGGATAACATCGGCGCCCCAGGCCAGAACCAGCTTGCGGTAGGCAAGGCGCTCGTCACCAAGAATCAGTTCGTGGGCGTCGGCATCAATGCCGGTGACCGTGGCAAAGGTCCGGATCCGGGCATTCAACTGTTCCGCCATGGCGTCGGTCCCGCCCTGGGCCAGCCCGTCGGCGTCCTTGGCCTTGGTAAAGCCGGTGGACAACATGGGCTTGGAGTAACTCACGCCATCGTCGGCGGTCACCAGCAGGATGGGTATTTCCTTGTCCTGCTTGCGGATTTCCCGTGCCAGGGAATAGCCGGACAACCCGGTACCGACAATAATGATAGGGGCCTGTTCAGTCATAACCGCGTTCCTGTATTCATCCAACCGTGGCGGATCTCGTCTGCCTTGTCAGTGCTCTATCAGCCGATCTCGATCATCTCGAAGTCTTCCTTGCCGACGCCACAATCGGGGCAGACCCAGTCTTCCGGCACGTCTTCCCACTTGGTGCCCGGCTCAATGCCGTCCTCGGGCCAGCCTTCGGCTTCATCGTAAATCAGACCACAAACCACGCACTGCCACTTCTTCATAGGTTTTCTCCCAATATCATCCGGGCGCAATAGTAATTGTCAGACAATCATGCACGCAAGTCTTTTGTTCGCATTACAGATACGAACAACTGTCGAATCAGGCCATCATACCCATCGCCCCGGAATTGACCAATGCCAATGCCGACGGACCCGTTCGGGGTTTTCTGCCAATAGCCACAATTACAGATCTGACGACAGGGACCGCCCCTCCCTTCTGTCGCCCCTCTCCGGTATAATTGCCCGTTTTACGACAGGACCGACCGATATGACTGATACCGTCGCCGAAATGAACCAGGTAATGAGCGAAGCCGACTGCCTGGTCGATGAACAGCAGGTGCAGACTGCGATCGCCAACCTGGCCGACGATATTACCGCCCGTCTGAAAGACAGTAACCCTCTGTTATTCTGTGTGATGAACGGCGGGCTTATTCTTACCGGACAATTGCTACCCCGGCTCCGGTTTCCGGTCCAGGCCGAGTACCTGCATGCCACCCGTTACCGCCAGGAAACCACCGGCGGCATCCTCGAGTGGAAACTGCAGCCAGAAGCCGATATGAACGGCCGCACCATCCTGATTGTCGATGACATCCTGGATGAAGGCACGACCCTGTGCGCCATCGCCGACTACTGCCGCGCCCACGGTGCCAGTGAGGTACTGACGGCGGTTCTGGTCGACAAGCAGCATGACCGCAAAGCCCGCCCGGACCTGAAGGCCGATTTCACCGGCCTGGAAGTGGAAGACCGGTTCCTGTTCGGCTACGGCATGGACTACAAGGGTTACTGGCGCAATGCGCCCGGCATCTATGCGGTCAAGGGTCTCTGACATCGACAGTCGCCTGACCATCCCCCCTACGGACTGGTACCAATCGCTGACAGCCGCGGGCCTTCGCAACCCGGAGGTTCATGGGCCGGCCCGTTATTGGCTGCAGGTAGAGGGCTCGTTTACACGGGCCCTACAGAAACAGTGCAGCCTTTCCTTTCACGTTGAGGTCCGCCGCGAGGGCTTTGCAACGCCGACACAGGAAGAAGCCCGGCGTCTGTGCATTCCCCACCGCCAATACGCCTGGATACGGGAAGTCAGCCTTTGCGGTGACAACCAACCCTGGGTACTGGCCAGGACGGTCATCCCCCTGAACTGTCTGGAGGGCGAGGGTCGCCGACTGCTTAACCTCGGCAATCGGCCTTTGGGCGCCTACCTGTTCACCAGTCCCCACTGGCAACGAGGCCCGCTGGAAACCGGGCTCTGCAAACCGGTAATCCCAGGCCAGCCGGAACTGGCCCGGCGCTCCCTGTTCAGCGGCCACAACAGCTCCCTGCTGGTTGGAGAATACCTTCTGCCCGCCCTGTTTCAGCGGAACGTGCTTTAACCGGCCTCCCGCGACTGGCTATAATCCCAGCACTCATTCAATTTGAAGAACATCAGACGGACGCACGCCATGCTGCCTGACGCTGTGCCAGAACCTATCCAGCGCAGGCTGGCCGACTATGCCAGCCTGCTCAGAATCGACCGCCCGATTGGAACCCTGCTCCTGCTGTGGCCGACCTACTGGGCCCTTTGGCTGGCGGGCGATGGCAGCCCCGGGCTTGGCAATGTCATTATTTTCACCCTCGGTGTCTTCTTCATGCGCGCTGCCGGCTGCGCCATCAACGATTTTGCCGACCGGGACTGGGACAAGCACGTCAAACGCACCAAGGACCGGCCGCTGACCGCCGGGCGTGTGAAACCCTGGGAAGCGGTGGCGCTGTTCGCCGGTCTTTGCCTGGTTTCCTTCCTGATGGTGGTTCTGTTCACCAACCCGCTGACCCTGTATCTGTCCTTCGGCGGTGCCCTGCTGGCGTTTATTTACCCGTTCATGAAGCGCTACACCCATTTGCCGCAGCTGTTCCTGGGAGCGGCCTTTTCCTGGGCCATCCCCATGGCCTGGGCGGCGGAAGCGGGCGAACTGAGCCAGCTCACCTGGCTGCTGTTCACGGCCAACGTACTCTGGACCGTTGCCTACGACACCCTGTATGCCATGGTGGACCGGGATGACGATCTGAAAGTGGGCATCAAATCGACGGCCATCCTGTTCGGCGATGCCGACAAGGCGATCATCGGCATGCTGCAGGCCATGGTGGTTCTGATCCTGATCATGGTGGGCCATCGTGCCGAGCTGGGTACGTTCTATTACCTGGGCGTCGTGGCCATGGCCTGCCTGTTCGTGTACCACCAGTATCTGGCGCGGGAAAGGGAACGCGAGGGCTGCTTCAAGGCGTTTCTGAATAACAACTGGGCCGGTTTCGCGGTTTTTGCAGGCCTGGTGATTGATCTCATCATTGGCTGAACCTGTCATATACTTGTAACACTTGGGCGCTGTAATGAGGCAGCAACAAATCAAGGTCTGACACAGGTTAAAAGCTCATGACTGGAAAAACTGTCCTGATCGTCGATGACGAGGCCCCGATCCGCGAGATGATCGCCGTGGCCCTCGAAATGGCGGATTATGACTATCTGGAGGCAGCGGACGCCCGGGAAGCCCATGCCCTGATTGTCGACAAACACCCGGATCTCGTGCTTCTCGACTGGATGCTGCCCGGCACCAGCGGCGTGGAGTTGGCCCGTCGCCTCAAGAAAGAAGAAGCGACCGCCGACATTCCCATCATCATGCTCACCGCCAAGGTTGAGGAAGACAACAAGATCCAGGGTCTTGAAGTTGGTGCCGACGACTACATCACCAAACCGTTCAGCCCGCGGGAGCTGGTCGCCCGCCTGAAAGCGGTGCTCCGGCGCGCCACACCACCGGGGGTGGACAGCCCGATTGAGGTGGAAGGCCTGACTCTCGACCCAGTAGGGCATCGTGTCACCACCCAGGATGGCGCCCTCACCATGGGTCCCACCGAATACCGGCTGCTTCAGTTCTTCATGACGCACCAGGAACGGGTATATACTCGCTCCCAGCTCCTGGACCAGGTCTGGGGTGGCAATGTCTATGTTGAGGAACGGACTGTGGATGTGCATATCCGCAGGCTCCGCAAGGCACTTGGCGACCAGTACGACCACCTGATCCAGACCGTACGCGGAACCGGTTACCGCTTTTCGACCAGAGCCGCGTAAGTAACTCCGGCTAGCTGAGCATCAGCCCCGGAACGGACACAAGGCAGTTTTTGATGCAGCACAACTGGTCACGATACCTGCGCTACATTATCGGTGGCCTGATTGGCTCCACCCTGGTTGGCCTCTACTTCGGTGAGCCCGTCTACGGCCTTACCTTCGGACTGATTGTCTACCTGTGGTGGACGCTGCTTCAGGCCAGGCGTCTCTACCAGTGGCTGGCGAACCCGAGCGCCACCGACGAAGCGCCCCAGAGCATCGGGCTCTGGGGGGATATTTTCGACAATCTCCACAAGCTGCACCAGAGCCATCTGAGAACGCAGGACCGGTTAAGGGCCCAGATCAACCGGGTCCAGGAGTCCACCAACGCCATGCGCGATGGTGTGATCATGACGGACGCCCGGGGTGCCATGGAATGGTGGAACGGCTCTGCCGAATACCTGCTCGGTTTCCGACGCAACACTGACCAGGGCCAGTACATCCATAACCTGATCCGTACGCCAGCCTTCAAAACCTATTTCGATTCAAGGAATTATCGTGACCCCCTGGAGATACATTCGCCGGCCAAACCTCATATTCATCTGCAAATCCAGATTAGCCTGTTCGGTGATGACGATCGTCTGATCGTTGCCAAGGACGTAACACGGCTGTACCAGCTCGAACAGATGCGCCGTGACTTTGTCGGCAATGTTTCCCACGAGATGCGCACGCCCCTCACGGTCATCAGCGGCTACCTGGAAACACTGGTGGACAACGCCGCCGACCTGCCGCCGAAATGGCGCCGCGCCATTAACACCATGGCCGCCCAGTCATCCCGGATGGAAGCCCTGATTACCGACCTGATTCTGCTGTCACGAATCGAAACCGGAGAACAGACGGTCAACGACACCCTCACGGATGTGGACCAGTTGCTGACCCAGGTTTGTCATGACGCCAGGGCACTCAGCGGCGAAAAACAGCATGAGATTAACGTGCATATCGGCGACCATCGACTGTTGAAAGGCGATGAAAGCCAGCTACGCAGTGCTTTCTCGAATCTGATCTTCAATGCGGTGAAGTACACGCCTGCAAAAGGCCAGATTACCGTATCCTGGTCCACCAACCGGGAAGGCGCGCACCTGTCAGTCAAGGATTCCGGAATCGGTATCGACCCGGTTCATATCCCCCGCCTGACGGAACGTTTCTATAGGGCCGATCCGAGCCGTCACAAGGACACCGGCGGCACCGGTCTTGGCCTGGCAATCGTCAAACACGTGTTGCTCAACCACGACGGCAATCTGGAGATTCGCAGCCGGATTGGCGAGGGCAGTGAATTTATCTGTCACTTCCCGCGGGAGCGGCTGGTCGAGCGGGTACCGGAAAAGGCGGACAGCTAGCGCATACCCGCCCGGAAGCGGGCGACAAACCTCGATAAGTCCTCGAGCTTTTTCGGATCTTCATCGACAAAACGGATGGTAACGCTGACAAAGTCGGTGTCCTGGCGTTTGTCGACCGCCTGCAACTGGTGCACGTAGCCGTTCAGTCTGGCCATCTGCCCCTCTGCGATCCCGATGTCCACCACCGCCTGGTCGAGAATCCCCGGAAACACCTGGTCCCGCTTGGCAATCACCCGCACCTCCGTCAGATTGATGTCCTTGACCACCGATTTCAGGGTGCTTTCAGCAAAGCGCACCGACGCAAGACTCATCGAACCGCGAGATGGGGCCTGTTTAGGCATTGCAGCAGGGGCTGCCTGCGAGGGTGTTGAAGAGGCAGGACTCTCGGCAGTGGGTTCCGGCTTACGGGTCAGCAGGTTGGCCGACTCCTTGAAGGCGTCGGCGGGGCTGGCCATGGACTTTCCACTCCGATCCATGGCGTCTTTCAGTTTACGGCCCATCACCTTGATGATTTTCTTGCTCAACCCCTCAGGGCTGAAAGGTTTGCCCAGATATTCGGAAACGCCTCCCTTCACCGCCTCAATCACATGATCCTTGTCACCCCGGCTGGTGATCATGATAAAGGGGACGTTTTCGTATTGTGGCTGCTGGCGCATCCACTGCAACAACTCCAGACCCGACATCTCAGGCATCTCCCAATCGCACAGGATCAGGTCAAACGCCGTTCGGGACATCAGCGACTGTGCCCGACGGCCGTTCTGGGCGTCGGTTGTCTCGATCACCGGAAAACGCTGGCGCACGGTTCGTTTGACCAGATCACGTACAAAGCTGGCGTCATCCACGACCAGCGCTTTCAGCATTGCCATAGCTCAAACCTTCCCCTATCCACAACCCGATTCTATGGTCCAACTATAGAACAAAGACCCACGCCAGAAACCTGCCGGCAACAAAAAGACGACAATCGACATTTTCCGGGAACCGGCAGGTTAAAGAATTGTCACTCCACCGGGCCCCGGACAGTGTTTCTCCGCTTGGAAAACGCGCTAACATGGGGTCAGGATTATTCCCCCACCATCAGCCTGATAGAGGTTTTGTGTGCTGACCAGACCTGCAAGGATTCTCCGCCAGGGTGGCCTTACCCGCGGCTTAGTGTTTTCCGGTTTTCTGTCACTTCTGTCGCTGCCGGCCATCGCCCAGGACAGCTCTGAGGTGGAGCCAGCGGGGTTTGCCGAATGCAAAGCCCGGCTTCAGGAACAGGCCATTGCCGCCGGGGTCAGCAACAAGACCGCCAGCGAGGTGATGTCCGGAGTTCAGCATCTGGCAAGGGTGATCGAGCTGGACCGGCGGCAACCGGAATTCACCACCACCTTCGCCGACTACCTGAACCGTCGGGTTAACGATGCCCGGATCAGCAAGGGACGCGAACTGCTGCAGGAACACGAGGAGCTGCTGGCCAGAGTCACCCGGGAAACGGGCGTGCCAGCTCCCTACCTGGTGTCGTTCTGGGGCCTGGAAACCAACTTCGGCAGCTATTTCGGCAAGATGCCGGTACCCAGCTCCCTGACAACCCTGGCCTGCGATCCACGCCGCAGCACCTTTTTTACCGAGCAACTCATAGCCGCCCTGCGCATCATTGATGAGGGCGCCATACCAGCCGACCAGATGGAAGGTTCCTGGGCCGGCGCCATGGGCCACGTCCAGTTCATGCCCACGGTGTTCCTGAAACACGCAGTGGATGCCGATGGCGATGGCCGCAGAGACCTCTGGAACAGCCTGACGGATGCCATGATGTCTGCCGGCAGATTCCTGGAATCCATGAACTGGGACGGCGATTATCGCTGGGGGCGCGAGGTGCTTCTGCCCGAGAATTTCGACTATTCGCTGGCGGATGGGCGTCGCCTGCCGCTGGAGGAATGGCAGAAAATGGGGATCAAGGATGCCTTTGGCAATGCTCTGGCCCGTGAACCAATCGATGCCGCCCTGGTGGTACCCGCAGGACACCGTGGCCCGGCGTTTCTCGCCTACAACAACTTCCGGGTGATCATGGGCTGGAACCGCTCCGAATTCTATGCCATTGCGGTTGGCCATCTGGCAGACCGGATTGCCGGTGCCGGTGGCCTGCAGAATCCGCCACCCGAGGATGCCCCGGCACTATCCCGCGACAACATCATCAGCCTGCAGAAAGCCCTTCAGCAACGGGGATATGAGCCTGGCAAACCCGATGGCATCATGGGGCCTGCAACCCGCTCTGCGATCCGGCAGTTTCAGACCGCCAACAACCTGGTGGCCGATGGCTATCCCGGTGAATCGGTTCTGGCGGAGCTGGAGATACCTGCAGGTCAGTGATCCACCGGAGAGCCGGCGGCCTACTATTGCAGGTAACCATTTTGACGCGAGACTGATCTGACATGGATTCCATAACCCAGGCCGCCCTGGGCGCCTCCCTGGCCGGCGCGGTAGCCGGCAAGACCCTTGGCCGCTCGGTTTTGCTGACAGGCGCTGTATTGGGCACCCTGCCGGATCTTGATGTGGTCATCGACTACGGGACAGCGGTGGCCAATTTCACCCAGCATCGCGGGTTCAGCCACTCACTGTTCATTCTTGCGCCCCTTGCGGTTGCCCTCGCCTGGTTACTCTGGCGCTGGAAACCACAACTGAGTTTTCAGCGGTGGCTCGCCTTGACGGGGCTGATCCTGATTACCCATCCTTTGCTGGACGCTTTTACCACCTATGGCACCCAGCTGTTCTGGCCCATCGGGCCACCCGTAGCCATCAGCAGCATTTTTATAATCGACCCGCTCTATACCCTGCCCCTGCTGGCCGGCTGCCTGTTTTTCCTGGCCCGACCACCGACCAAGTCAGCTGTAATTGCAGGACTGGCTGTGTCCACCCTGTACCTGGGCTGGAGTGTCCTGGCCCAACAGGTCATTACCCAACGGGTGCAACCGGCGCTCGCAGAGGCCGGGCTTGAGAACCCCGATCTGCTGGTGCAACCCATGCCTTTCAACACCCTGTTGTGGCGCGCCACGGCTCTGCAGGGTGATCAGCGGATAGAGATTGTTACCGGCTTTCTGGACGGCGATGCGCCTCTGAACCTTGAATATTTTCCACGCCGCCCGGATCTGGCAAAGGCAGTCTCGGACCTGCCCGAGGCCCATCGCCTGGAATGGTTCACCCGGGGCTTCCTGGATTACGACCAGGTCGGTGACCGCATCACCGCCACCGACATCCGGCTGGGCATCCCCGGTGCTCACCCTTTTACCTTTGTTCTGGCAACCAGCAATGGCAGCGGTATAGATCCGACGGCGAGCTTCCGGACTCCACGCCCCGATGTGAGCACCGAAGCACTGGGCCTGCTATGGTCCCGGATGACTGGCGAGACGCCGGTGCTCTGCCTGGCCAGCCTGAGTTCACCAGCACCGGGACAACGCTGCTAACGACCATGCGACTGGACCAGTTTATTGCCAACAGCACCGAACTCTCCCGGAAAGAGGCCAAGCGGGCTATCAGCCGCGGGGAGGTAACAGTCAACGAACAAGTCTGTAAGGGCGCCAACACCCAGTTGGCTGGCGATGAGCGGGTGGCCTTGTTGGATGGCCTGCTAACTCTGCCAGGCGAACGCTATCTGATGATGAACAAGCCGGCAGGCGTGGTAAGTGCGACAACCGACAGCAGCCACGCAACTGCGCTGGACCTGTTGCCCGCAGACATCACCCGGAACCTCCACATTGCCGGCCGCCTGGACGCAGACACCACGGGCCTCCTGTTGCTCACCACCGATGGCCAGTGGTCCCACCGGGTCACCTCACCGCGAACTGATTGTCCCAAGACCTATCGGGTAACGCTGAGCGCACCACTGACCGACGCGGCGGCACAACAACTTGAGCGTGGAGTGGATCTGCACAACGACCCCAGGCCAACTCGGCCGGCCCGGATAAAGGTTCTGGAAGACAGGCTCATTGAGCTTACGATTTCGGAAGGGCGTTACCATCAGGTCAAACGTATGCTGGCAGCGGTTGGCAATCACGTCGAGGCGTTACATCGACTGCAGATCGGGCAGGTTGAACTGGACGCGGCGCTTAAGCCCGGCGACTATCGAGAACTGACCCGCCAGGAGAAAGACAGCCTGGCCTGAATCAGGTCCGTTCGAAACGTTGCGCCTGGAGATTCTTGCGCACGGCTCCGGCTTCGAACACTTCACCATTCATGGCGATATAGACCCCCGGTGGCAGCAGTTGCACCGCGGCCCAGGCAAACCCGATATTGAACACCGCATCGGTGCGGCGCATGCGGGCCGGCTGCATGGCACCGGTCAGCACAATGGTCTTGTCCTTGAGGCCGGCCAACACCGCAGCCGTGTCCGCCATGGTATCGGTACCATGGGTGATAACGATGCGGTCACAGTCGCACTCCCCGGCCGCAGCCAACACCAGCTGGCGATCTTCATCGTTCATCTCCAGGCTGTCCTTGCGCATCAGCTCCCGCAGTCGATAACCCTCGTGGATATTGGACTCCGAGAGCAACTCCGGCAGCATGCTGTGCCCCACCTCGAATTCGCTGTTGGCATCGAAATACACCTTGTCGATGGTGCCACCGGTGGTGAAGATCTGGATCATGACGGGATTCCTTTCAGGGTCAGTTTACGCTGACCGTGCTGTTACCTGCGGTCGCATAGGCCGCGTTCTTTTCCTGTTCATAGCGGCGGGCCGCTGCAGCCACGGAACCCCGGACCCCGGTGTCCAGCCAGCGTTTGATCCGCCCGGCATCGCCCAGAGGCGAGCGGGTACCCAGCGAATCCAGCAAAACGGTAACCACTTCTTTGCCGTTCATCTTCGAGATCATCACGAGACAGCGCCCGGCCTCGGACAGGTAGCCAGTCTTGCTCAATCCCACCCCCCAGCTATCGCGGTGAACCAGGGCGTTGGTGTTGCCAAACGACAAGCTGTAACGGGGCTGGCGGAACTGTCCCCGGAAGTAACCCGTTGTGGAGTATTCCCGAATTTCCGGATAGTCGGCTGCAGCGTTCACCAGCCTGACCAGATCCGCGGCAGTAGAGAGGTTCTCGGACGACAGTCCGGTGGGATCGACAAACCGGGTACCGGTCATCCCCAGGGCCACAGCCTTGGCATTCATCGCCTCAATGAAGGCATCGAATCCGCCCGGATGGCTGCGGGCCAGGGTGTAGGCAGCGAAGTTCTCTGACGACATCAGTGCAATGCGCAACACATCTTTGCGACGCATCTCCGAGTCGATGCGGATACGAGTATAAGCATTGGCGGCGGCTGGCGTATGGCGCTCCTCAAAGGTCAGCCACTCATCAAGTGGCTCTCCGGATTCCAGCACAACCAGCGCGGTCATGACCTTGGTGACCGAGGCAATGGGAACGGATCGATCGGCATTCTTGCCGAAGATCAGATCGCTATCACCGGCCACCGCAACTGCAGCATTAACCGAGGCCAGGTTTGGGCCAGCTTCCCTTGACGACGCTGATGCGTTGACCGATGCCTCTTGCTGGTGGCCCTGGGAAACCCCGGGCAGCAGCGCCAGCAAAAAAAACCAACCTATGGCCATACTCCGGCTAACCATACTTCAAAGCCCCTTAGCTTATTTCCTGTCCAGGCAATGACTGCCCCGTCAGTGGCGGATTATAGCAGCGATTGCCCGGTGGCATCAGATCATGGCAGATCGGTAATGGCCCCGTTGGACGCAGAGCCTACCGTGCGGGCGTATTTGGCCAGAACACCCCGGGTGAAGCGCGGCTGTGGAGCCTGCCAGGCCTGACGCCGACGTTCCAGTTCCTGATCCGAGACATCCAGCTCAATCTGGTTGCTGACGGCATCAATGGTAATAGTGTCGCCATCCTCTACCAGAGCAATGGGACCGCCCTCGGCCGCTTCCGGCGTGACATGACCAACCACGAATCCGTGGCTGCCCCCGGAGAACCGGCCATCAGTAATCAGAGCGACATCGTTACCCAGGCCCTTGCCCATAATCGCGGAGGTGGGGCTCAGCATCTCTCGCATGCCCGGCCCGCCTTTGGGACCTTCGTAACGGATGACCAGTACATCGCCGGCCACCACGGTGCCATCAAGAATCCGCTCCTGGGCTTCTTCTTCGGAATGGAACACCCGGGCACGGCCAGTAAAGTGAGTTCCTTCCTTGCCGGTGATCTTTGCCACCGCACCCGTTGGCGCCAGATTCCCGAACAGGATCCGAAGATGGCTGTCCGCCTTGATCGGATTATCAAAGGCGTGAATGATGTCCTGCCCTTCCGGATAGGGGGCAACGTCCGCCAGGTTCTCGGCCAGAGTCTGACCAGTCACGGTCAGACAGTCGCCGTGCAGCAGTCCGCGATCCAGAAGCATTTTCATCAGCGGCTGGATACCGCCGATGGTCACCAGTTCCGACATCATGTAGTGGCCGCTCGGGCGCAGGTCCGCCAGCACCGGGACCCGCTTGCCAATCTCAACAAAATCTTCCAGCTCCAGGTCCACACCGACCGTGCTGGCCATGGCCAGCAGGTGCAGCACCGCATTGGTTGAGCCGCCCAGGGCGATGACCACGGTGATGGCGTTCTCGAAGGCCTTCCGGGTCATGATGTCGCTGGGCTTGATGTCTTTCTCCAACAGATTCAGCACGGCTGCCCCGGCACCCCGGCAATCCGCCGCCTTGATGTCTGACACCGCATTCTGGGCAGAACTGCCCGGCAAGCTCATGCCCATGGCTTCAATGGCCGACGCCATGGTGTTGGCGGTATACATGCCGCCGCAGGAGCCCGGCCCGGGGATCGCGGTTTCCTCGATCTGCTTCACCTCAATCAGATCCAGATCGCCACGGGCATGGGCACCCACGGCCTCGAAAACGGAGATGATATCGGTATGGTTTTCACCGGGCATAATGGTGCCACCATAGACAAACACCGACGGCCGGTTCAGACGCGCCAGCCCCATCATGCAGCCGGGCATGTTCTTGTCGCAGCCACCAATGGCAACCAGGCCATCGAACCCTTCACAGCCGGCAACCGTTTCAATGGAATCGGCAATGACCTCCCGGGACACAAGGGAATACTTCATGCCCTCGGTACCGTTGGCAATACCATCCGATATCGTGATGGTATTGAAGATCAGCGACTTGCCGCCCGCCTCATCGGCACCTGCGGCCGACTCTTCGGCCAGTTGATTGATGTGCATATTGCACGGTGTGAGGTTACTCCACGTAGACGCAATGCCGATCTGGGGCTTTTTGAAATCCTCATCGGTAAACCCGACGGCCCGAAGCATGGCGCGACTGGCAGATTTGCCAATGCCATCAACAACGGGTGCCGAATATTTCCGGCGCTTGTCCTGATTCTTGTCTTGCGTCATGGGAGTCTCCTTTTCAGATGGCTTATTGGAACAGACTCTCAGAAACCATGGCATTCGGCAACGGGCACTCGAGCATGTCCACACGCGGCTGGCCGGAAGGGCCGCAGAAAGATGCAGTTTCGACTGACCTGCATCAATGGCAGCTCACAGCTGTGGTTTTAAAATCCACTGACACACTGACGCCATGGAGGCATCTCATGCCATTACCCATTCAAACAGCAGCGGTGAATCACTCCGCTTCAGACTGCCCGGATTTCCGGCGCTGGAGCGATGGCTATGGCGTCATCCAGCACAGTGAAACCACCCAACATCAGGTCAGGGTGTTGGCAGAACATCTGGTTGCTGCCGGGCATCAACCCGATGCGGCTACGGTCTATCGCAGACTCGCCGACCTGGATCGGCTGGCCAGCGCCGGGCTGTGGCTGGTGGTTCATATGACTTATGCCCGCCGGGTCGATGTCTCCGGTCAGCCACTGGCGCCTCAGGACTTCAAGACCAATCCGGAAGGCCACACCGGCGGGGCACTGAACATGGTACCGGCGTATGCCGGCTATCTGGCCCTGAACAATCTGACCGGACGCACACGAAGCTGGTTAATGGGCCAGGGGCACTGCGTGGCAGCAGTGGACGCCCTGAATGTCCTCACCGGAAACCTTCATCTGGAACAGGCGGAACGTTATCGAGGGCCGGACGGGCTCTCAACTCTGGTGTCCGATTTCTACAGTTACCGGCAGAAGCCGGACGGCACCATGGCCGCCCCCCTCGGCAGCCACGTCAATCCACACACCGCCGGCGGCATTCTCGAAGGTGGTTATCTGGGGTTTGCCGAACTCCAGTATGCCCACATGCCCCTGCCTGGCGAGTCTCTGGTGGCCTTCCTCTCAGATGGCGCTGCCGAGGAACAACGCGGCAGTGACTGGGTCCCGCGCTGGTGGCGGGCCGAGGACTGCGGCGCTGTAGTTCCCGTCATGATTGCCAATGGCCGGCGTATTGAACAGCGTACCGAGCTAGGCACCCGCGAGGGCCTTGAGCGTTTTGAGGCACATCTTGAGCATCGGGGCTTCGTACCCTTCCGGTTCGATGGAAGGGACCCCGCTGGCTTTGTCTGTGCCCTGTATGAAATGGAGCAGGCGCTCGCCACCAATGGCGAAGCCGCTTCGAGGGGCGAAAGCAGCTATCCCATTCGAGTGCCCTTCGGCATTGCGGAAACCACGAAGGGTTACGGGTTCTATGGCGCCAGCAGCAACGCGGCCCACAACCTGCCGCTGCCTGGAAACCCGCGCATGGACGCCCGGGCCAGAGAGCTGTTTAACGAACACGCGGCCAGATTGTGGGTGGCTCCGGACCAACTTCAGAACTGCATCGCTCATTTGAACCAGCACGCTGGACAATCTCGCCCCCTGGAACGGGATCATGCCCTCGCGACCCGTAATCCGCCGGATCCCGTGATCCCCCGGCTACCGGCCAATCCCGATTGCAGCTCCCCAATGAAGGCTGTGGATGACTTTTTCCGGGCGTTGGTGGCTGAAAACCCCGGGCTCAGGGCCCGGGTGGGCAATCCGGACGAGCTGGCAAGCAATCGGCTCGGCGGTGTCCTGCACGATCTCAAACACCGGGTAAACGACCCCGAGAACGATCAGGAATCAGTCCACGGCAAGATCATCACAGCGCTCAACGAAGAAGCCGTGGTATCGGCCTGTCTGGCCAACAAGGCGGGGCTGAACCTGGTGGCCAGCTATGAGGCTTTCTGCGTAAAGATGCTTGGCGCCATCCGCCAGGAGCTGATTTTTGCCCGGCACCAGAAAGAAGTCGGGCGGCCCGCCCGTTGGCTCGGCCTGCCAGTTATTGCCACTTCACATACCTGGGAGAACGGCAAGAACGAACAATCTCACCAGGACACCACCTTCTGCGAGAGCATGCTCGCAGAGATGAACGACGTTTCACGGGTCCTGTTTCCAGCAGACTACAACAGCACTCTGGCGACACTGCCATCGGTATTCAGTGAAAGAGGCAAGATCACGGGCATGGTGATCCCGAAACGGGAACGCCCCTGTGTCTTTGACAAACGGGAAGCGGAACTGCTGGCCAGGCATGGCGCCCTGGTGGTGGACGAAGACACCTCGGCCGGCGAGCCATTGCTGCTCATGGCCAATGGCGCCTACCAGTTATCCGAGGCGATAAGAGCATGCGAACGCCTGCGTGAGACCGGCACTCCGTTTCGGCTGGTTTATATCCAGGAGCCCGGCAGGTTCCGCCAACCAAGGGACACAATGGAGGCCCAGGTATGCCTTTCGGAATTCGAAAGGGAACGCCTGTTCCCCCACCGCATTCACCGGCGGGTTGCCCTCACGCACATGCGCCCTGAGGTTTTCCGGGGACATCTCTATCCGCTGTTTCCCGAGCCCTCACAGGCCCGGGTTCTCGGCTACATTAACCGCGGTGGGACACTGAATGAGGCCGGCATGCTGTTTGCCAACGGCTGTTCGTGGGGCCATGCCCTGGCTGCCTGCGCCAGCGTTATGGACAAGCCCCCGGGCGAATGGCTGTCCAGTGCGGAGCTGGCAGCGGTAGAGGGCCGGGGTGACCCGGCGGTGATTACCCGGGGCCTGCCCTGAGAAGACGCTTTCTCAGAGCGGTCTCGATTTCCAGAATCACCAGAACCAACACGCCGGCGACTGCTGCAAAACCCAGTGACTCCAGACTGAGTGCGTGCGTGCCAAACGTCTGGTTAAACCAGGGCAAATAGGTAAACAACAGCTGCAACGCGATCACCGTGGCAACTGCCAACAGCACAATCGGCGTGCCCAACACCCCCCGCAGGGTGATCGAAGCCGAGTCGAGATAGCGCACGGCAAACAGGTAAAACACTTCCATAGCCACGAGCGTGTTGACCGCAAGCGTGCGGGCAATGCTTTCATCGCCGTAGTGGTGCATGGCCCAGTACCATGCGGCGAAGATACCTGAGAGGAAAAGGAGCGACACAAAAACGACCCGCCAGACCACGAACCCCTGCAAAAGAGACTCGCTTCTTGGTCTGGGAGGGTGTTTCATAACCCCGGGCTCGGCGGGTTCGAAAGCAAGGGTCATGGCGAGCACCACAGAGCTGACCATATTGACCCAAATAATCTGCAAGGCAGAGATGGGCAACGTAAGTCCCAACAGCAGGGCGGTGACCAGACTGATGGACTCGCCGCCGTTGATGGGGAGCAGAAAGGCAATGCTTTTTTTAAGGTTTGTGTAGACCGTTCTGCCCTCGCGTACCGCTGCTGCAATACTGGCAAAATTGTCATCCAACAATACCATCGACGATGCTTCACGGGCCGCTTCCGAGCCCTTCACCCCCATGGCGATCCCGACATCCGCCCGCTTCAGTGCCGGCGCGTCATTGACCCCGTCACCCGTCATGGCGACAACTCCATGCAGGGCCTGGAGCGCAGTGACCAGCCTCAGCTTGTGTTCCGGACTGGTTCGTGCAAAGACATCCACCTCGCCAACGAGATCCCGAAGCTGGTCATCATCCAGCTGGTCCAGCTCCTTGCCGGTCAGCACCCGTTCCGTATTCTTTAATCCCAGCTTTCGGGCAATAGCACCGGCGGTGATCCCGTGGTCACCGGTAATCATCTTGACCCGGATTCCGGCATCGTGACAGTCCGCAATCGCCCGAATGGCCTCCTGCCGGGGCGGATCCAGAAGCCCGACCAGGCCGAGCAGCTCTGCACCCTGTTCAAGATCCTCTATTGCCAGCTCACCGGCGCCCCGCTCTGCCGGTTTTCGGGCCAGGGCCAACACTCTGAGACCATCCGACGCCATTTCTGTGATGACCTGCTCCCAGAAATCCCGGCGCAGTTCCCCGGTTTCTCCGGATTCGGCAACCTCGCTGGCACACATATCCAGAATTCGCTCCGGCGCTCCCTTCAGGTAGATCACGCTATGCCCGTGGTGGTCATGGTTCAGCGTGGCCATGAAACCATTTTCGGTATCAAACGGAATTTCATCTTTCCGGGGCCAGTCGGCGACACTGTTTTCAACGTCAAACCCGGCTTTTCGGGCGAACACCGAAAGCGCGGCCTCCATGGGATCACCAGTGATCCTGACTGTGCCGGAATCGTGGTGGACATGGGCGTCGTTACAAAGGGCCGCTGCTCGGGCAAGTTCGTCCAGCATGGCGGAATCCGACGGATGTCCCGGTGCGCCGTTCACCGCACCGTCAAAATCGTAGCCTTCGCCGGTCACCTCCAGCCGGGCACCCGACAATACCGCCCGGGTTACCATCATTTCGTTGCGGGTGAGGGTTCCGGTTTTATCCGAACAGATCACCGACACCGCTCCCAGGGTTTCGATAACCGGCATTCGACGAACCACGGCCTGACGACGGGCCATCTGGCGCACACCAATGGCCAGGGTAATGGTGAGAATCGCCGGCAGCCCCTCCGGAATAGCCGCAACAATCAGGCCTACCACAGCCATGAACAGCTCCCGGAATGGCAGGCCACTGAATACAGAGCCACCGACAAAAATCGCGATGCCGGCAATAACAACCACGATGGACAGAATTCGGGCGAACCTGTCCATTTGTTCCAGCAGGGGGGTTTTCAGTGTCGAGGTCTGGGCAAGCAAGCCGGAAATAAGGCCAATCTCAGTCCTGGCGCCAGTGCGGACCACAACGCCTCGACCAGTGCCGGTCGAAACCATGGTGCCAGAAAAGGCCATCCCCGCCTGGTCACCCAAGGCGGCGTCGGCAGCTACCGCCTCTGTCGATTTCTCAACCGCCTCGGACTCACCCGTGAGAATGGCTTCATCGATTTTCAGATTGTGGGATTTCTCCAGACGAAGATCGGCGGGTACCCGGTCTCCTGGCTCCAACAGCACCGTATCACCCGGGACCAGGTTCGAAGCGTCTATTTGATGCTGGCCATCGGACCGAATTACCCGGGCTTTGGGCGCAAGCATGTGACGAATGGCCGACAGGGCCTGCTCGGCCTTGCCCTCCTGGACAAAGCCTACCAGGGTCTGGATAACAACCACGGCAAGAATAACGCCTGCATCCACCCAATGGCCCAGACTGGCCGTAATGACCGCGGCCGCTGCCAAAACATAAATCAGAAAATTTTTGAGTTGCCGGCCCAGCCTGGCCCAAGGTCCCCCGGCACGAGCCTCCGGAAGCGCATTGCGACCGTGACTGGCAAGACGGTGGCGAACCTCATCATCAGATAGAGGCGCCTCTGCCTCCAGTTTCTGCCGGGCATCAGCAGGCTGAAGCACATGCCACTCAAACTCCAGCTGCTGACGTTCGCTGCTTTTGAGTTCCACCGATTCAGACATACCCGCTGAGCTCCCTGCCGTTGCAACATCACCATTAAACCCCGGAACGAACCTGGGGTGGTTTGCTCTGCATCAAAGACAGAATAGCTAAAGGCTCGGCAACCCCATCAGGCAAACCATAAAAAAGAGGAGCTCATGGCTCCCCTTGACGTTCTGTTTGGGTCCTGTTTATCACTACCCGCTGATGAATACCGGCCCGACTCCCATATTCCAGATAATGACTGATCCGACCCGTGTGGATACAAGAATCACCAGGGCGACAGTCAGCAACGCACCGGCGTACATGACCGCCCGTTCCTTTTCGATACCCATGACGATCGGTAGCCCGTCATACATGAGATAGGCACCATAGCAGGCAGCGGCCAGGAACACGGCCGCGTTAAACCAGGGCACCGGATACAGCAGGGCAAAACCCGCCAGGAACAGGGGCGTGCAGGAGTATGCGGCCAGAGCAATGCCGTTGGAGGGCACGTGCTCTTCCTTGGCACCATAGGTTCTCGCCATCCAGTTGATGGCGTAACCCAGCGCAAAGACGCCGACAAGCATCGCCAGATAGGTGAGCACGCTGAGCTGCATTGCACTGATCTCGGTTAGCTTGATCAGCCGCTCGTTACCGACCGTCCAACCGAAATAGGCGGTCGAGACATAAGCACAGATTGGTGCTATCGCAGCCAGAATGAGGACATAGGTAACATAAACCCGGCGCGGTGTTTCATGTTCTTTTCTTATGGAAGCCCACTCTTCATCAGGATGGGTGAAGAGACCGAACGCATGTGACAGGAGCATGGATGACCCCCTCTCTTTTCTATTGTTGGTAGTTATACGTACGGAAAGCGGAAACTGTCAGATCAGAAGCCGTTCCTTATTCTTAACTATAGTCAAGAACAGCGATTGCGAAAGCAAAATGAACCAAGAAAGAAGGATGATTCTTCTGCTGGCTCTCCCAGCAGGAGGCGGCCGGCGAGTGCCGGCCACGCGGGGTCAGGAATTTCGGGGATCAGTCTCGGCAACCCAGGGATAATCCCTGTGGCTGTCACGGAAAGACAACAGGCTTTCCACTCCAGAAAAGTCCACCAGATCCCTGAAATCCAGCCAGTCCACCAGGCAGTACAGACAGATGGCCGGATAATTCCATTCTTCGAACTGACCCTCTTCCGCCATTGCCGTCAGCGTGCGCAAGGTGGTCATGATGCGTTCACGCTGAAGGTTGTAGAACATCAGGTCCTCGCCGGTATCGATTCCGGACTTTTCCGAGAGGAGCATGGTCACTGCAGAGTCATTGGCACCGTCAATCATGGTCAGCTGGTTTTCCTGGTCCCATGTCAGCGGATCACGCCCCTGCTTGGCACTGACATAACGGGCGATGATCCGGGAATCATAGATTTCCTGACCGCCGTCTTCGAGCACCGGAATTTTCAGTGTCGGATTGTTTTGCCGAAGCTCGTCCCGACCTTCACCATAGATATTGAGATTGACGAATTCATAGGGTTCTTCATCCAGCAGAATACGAATGCGCCGAACGTAAGGTGAAGTGGTGGATCCGATCAGTTTCATGGTTTCTCCGAGGGTTCTCACTCAGGATCCCAACAGGGATTCAGGGTTTGTGTATGGGTGCCCGGTCGCTTCTGCCACTTCCCTGTAGGTCACCTTGCCGGCGGCCACGTTCAGCCCGGCCCTGAGGTGTGGATCTTCCTTCATCGCCCGGTCCGGACCCTTGTTCGCCAGGGCCGCCACAAACGGCAAGGTTACGTTATTCAGCGCCAGTGTCGAAGTACGCGCCACGGCACCCGGCATATTCGCCACGCAGTAATGTACCACACCATCAACAATATACGTGGGGTCGTCGTGGGTCGTTGCCCGGGAGGTTTCAGCACAGCCGCCCTGATCAATAGCGACATCCACGATAACGCTACCCTCCGGCATACGACGGATCATGTCTCGGGTAATCAGCTTGGGCGCCGAAGCTCCGGGAATGAGAACGCTGCCAACAACCAGATCCGATTCGGTTACCGCCTGGTCGAGGGTCCGGGCCGTGGAAAACAGCGTGGTTATGCGGTTGCCGTAGAGATGGTCCAGCTGTCGGAGTACCTCCATATTGCGGTCCAGCACCGTGACCTGGGCGCCAAGACCCACCGCCATGGCAACGGCGTTCTGGCCGACGACACCACCACCGACCACCGCGACCCGGGCCGGGCTGACACCGGGCACACCGCCCAGCAGGACGCCGCGCCCACCCATGGCTTTCTCCAGACAGTGGGCACCGGCCTGGATCGACATACGCCCTGCCACTTCCGACATCGGCGCCAACAGGGGCAAATGGCCCGCACGGTCGGTGACCGTTTCATAGGCTATACAGGTAGCTCCAGACTTCACCAGATCGTCGGTCTGCGCCTTGTCCGGAGCAAGGTGGAGATAGGTGAAGAGTGTGTGCTCCGGCCTCAACATTGCCCGCTCCTCGGGTTGGGGCTCCTTGACCTTCACGATTAACTCGGCAATGTCGAAAACCTCGCTGGCGGTATCAAGAATCCGGGCTCCCGCCTGACTGTAATCCTCGTCGGAAAACCCGATGGCAACGCCAGCACCGGTTTCCACAAACACCTCATGATCATGGCCACACAGCTCGTGAACGGCAGCCGGCGTCATGCCGACCCGGTATTCGCGGTTCTTGATTTCCCTGGGCACCCCGATTTTCATACACAACCTCCAAAACAGTCCAGATTGGCGAGTCTCTGGATGTAGTGTAGTCAAAAGGTCCTATACTGGATTGGCAACTGATTGCATCGGTTTACCGGTTCCGGGCGTAAATGTCCGGACAAAAAGACAATCCGACCCAAAAGGAGCAGGACCGATTATGATAACCCTGAAAACAACAGCGGCCGCCGCAACCCTCTCACTCACTCTGGCAAGCACGCAGGTACTGGCAGAAATGCAAACCAAGACCGTCGAGTACAAGGTGGGTGAGACCACCTTCACCGGTTACATGGCCTGGGATGATGAATTCGAGGATAAGCGCCCGGGTGTTCTGGTGGTCCATGAGTGGTGGGGCCACAATGAATTCGCCCGGGATCAGGCAGAGCGGCTTGCGGCATCCGGCTATACGGCGTTTGCCCTCGACATGTATGGCTCCGGCAAGCAGGCGGACCATCCCGATACTGCCCAGAAATTCATGCAGGAAGCGACCAAGGACATGGACCAGGTCAAGGAGCGCTTCATGAAGGCAATGGAAATCCTGCAGAATCATGAAAGTGTTGATGCCTCGCGCATTGCTGCACAAGGTTACTGCTTTGGCGGCGCAGTTGTCCTGAATATGGCGCGCATGGGTGTAGACCTGGACGGCGTCGTCAGCTACCACGGCGCTCTTGGCAGCCCAATCACCGCGGAAGCCGGAACCGTGAAGGCCAGGGTTCAGGTATACACCGGTGGTGCCGACAGGATGGTGCCCTCAGATCAGGTCGCTGGCCTTGTGAAGGAGATGCAGGACGCAGAAGTCGACCTCACGCTGGTAAGCTTCCCCGGAGTATTGCACTCTTTCACCAACCCTGGAGCCGACAAAGTCGCCGAGGAATTCGGCATGCCGATTGGCTATGACGAAGAAGCCGCGAACCGTTCCTGGGACGGCACCATGCGTTTCTACGAGGCTATTTTCGCCCAGTAACACCTGGATGCCTCCGAAAACCGGAACCCGGCCTGAAGGCCGGGTTTTTTGTTTCAGAGGGAGGACGCAATGCTGTTACGAACGTCCGTCATCAAGTCATCCAGAGGCAAAACCCCGGAAGGCATCGGGGGATGGATGACGATTTCAATTTCACCGCTGTTGAAGGCCGCACTACCCTTCGGCAAACGCTGATGAGAACCGCAGATGGTTATTGGAAGGATTGGAAGCTGGCCATCCTGGGCAATAACGAAACCACCCTTCTTGAAGGGCAGCAACTTGCCATCCCAAGAACGGGTACCTTCCGGGAAAATCAATATGCTGGTGCCATCCGGAAGCTGGCCCACTCCCCGCTTGATGCTCTCCAGCGCGTCGCTGCCTTTGGAACGGTCGATAAACAGGTTCCGGGAAGTCTCCAGGGCCAATCCGAACAGGGGCACCTTGCGCAACTCCTTCTTGATCACCCACCGATACTGCACTCCAAGGGCAAGCACCAATGCGGGAGGATCAAAATAGGAAGCGTGATTGCTCAGAATCACGTAGCGCTGGCCCGGCTCTATGTTTTCTTTACCATGCACTTTGAGGCGCATGCCGCAGACTTTCAGGATGATCCAGGCGTAGATCTGGGTACCATGAAACGCTGCGTCACCCCGCTTGCCAAACAGGGCAGCAATCACGATTGGGAAAAACAGAATCAGGGTAAGCAGTATGGCCCAGAACAGAATCCAGGCAGCTTTTAGCAGTCGGAGCATGTAGTGATTCCTGGAGATCTCGACTTCCGGTTAAACGAGCAGCAGGTCGGTAAAGATTACACAAAGAGGGGATAATGACAAAAGCGTGGTGTCTTGCAATGCCTGAATACAGACATAAAAAAAGGCAGCCGAAGCTGCCTTTTTGGCGGTTATTGCCGAATCCATCAGGGATTACAGGGCAACAACGTTCTCCGCCTGAGGACCTTTCTGGCCCTGGGTAACGGTGAACTCAACCTGCTGGCCTTCTGCCAGAGTTTTGAAACCGCTGCCCTGAATAGCGCTGTAGTGAACAAAAACGTCCGGGCCGCCTTCACGAGTGATAAAGCCAAAGCCTTTTGCTTCGTTGAAGAACTTAACAGTACCGGTAGTAGTAGACATACTTAAACTTCCTGAAATCAATCATATTATCTGCCGCCTAGCACCTGCATGGTGTCAGGTCGGCGTTTTGCGGAAATACAGAACTCGCGGAATCAAAAACAGGACGGTCACTACTAACTGCGGAGGTACGTCTTATTCATGAAATGCTTTGCTGAATCTTTCCTACGCCCTTCACTCTACTCCTGAATCCGAAGCTTGCCAAGGGTATTTTCGAGAATTTATGTAGGTAGTGGTACCCATCATCCCTTCACCAGGCCAAAGGTGTAAATTCCCAGTGCAGTCATAAGGATGGAGCCAACAACGTGGGCCAGAATGCCGGTAATTGCCATGGCCCATTTGCCATCCTGTATGGCGGCAAACATCTCAAGGGAAAATGTGGAGAAAGTCGTAAGGGCACCGCAAAGACCGGTGATAGCAAACAGGCGCCATTCCGGTGCCAATGTGGTGCCATGACTGAAGTAACCAATCAGCAGCCCAATCAGCCAACCCCCACTGAGGTTGGCGACCAGAGTGCCATAAGGAACGGCGTGGTAGGTGGTATTGAGCCACAGGCCCAGAGCCCAACGAAGATTGGCGCCGATCACGGCGCCAACACTCACTGCAACAAACGACAACCACATCTCAGGGTTGCCTCCTGTCAGGCAGGGTTGTGATCAATCACCGTCTCCTTGTTGCGCGCAAACTCATCAAACGGGAAGTCATCCACCGTCAGCATCTCAAGTACCACGATCTCGTACTGGCGCATGAAATCGGCTTCTTCCTTGGTGTAGACGCCAGCCTTCAGGGCCGCCTCGAACCGCTCTTCCGGATGCAAGGCGGTCATCGGCAATTCACCCTTGCCGTAGGCCTTGGTCGCTTTCCGATACAGCTGCTCAGCCTTGTCGTAGTCCTTGAGCAGCCCATTGTAGCGAGCCACCGGATTTTCCACGGTGCCTTCGCCATTGGTGTGCCAAACGCTGGCAATCAGCTTATTGCGGATGGGCGTGTCGGTGGATATTGCCCGAGCCAGTTTACGCGCAAGGTCGTCCTGGGGGCTGCCCCAACGGCGGCCGAGTGGCATCGTAACGCCGCGCAGAACCAGCGCCACGGCACGATTCGGCAGGTTCTGGAGAAACTCGTCCAGGGCATTTTCAGTGCGATGCATCAGCATGCCCAGACTGTACTCCATCACCTCCTTCTCACCCTCGACCGGCTGGGTCTCGTGCCAGTTCTTGAGCACCATGGAAGCGAGGTAAAGGTTGGACAGCATATCCCCCAGTCGTGCAGAGATAAGCTCCCGCATTTTCAGTTCGCTTCCGAGCGTGGTCATCGCCGCATCCGAGCACAGGCCAAACGCCGCACTGAAGCGAGCAACGGCCTGGGCGTACTTGCGACTGGCGCTGTCAAACGGCACGTCTGCCCGACCAAGGCCCAGGGCCTGGGTAAAGGCGCGGGCGGCATTGCCGAAAATCAGGCCGGCATGACCGAAGAAAGCATCGTCAAACGCGTTGATATCATCGTTATCCTTGGCCGCCAACTCCTTGAGCACATAGGGGTGGCAGCGAATGGCGCCCTGACCGAAGATCATCAGGCTGCGGGTCATGATGTTGGCCCCCTCAACGGTGATCGATACAGCAGCACCGCTGTAGCCAATGCCCAGGTAGTTACGCGGACCTAGTGTCACGGTCTTGCCACCGTGAACGTCCATGGCATCGGTCAACACACCGCGCTGAAACTCGGTAAGGTGGTATTTAAGGATCGCAGACGGTACTGCCGGCTTCTCGCCTTTATCAATCATATTGGCGGTGTGGTTCACAGCCGCCTGAGAGATATAGGTCTTGGCGGCGATGCGGGCCAGCGGCTCCTGCACACCTTCCATATCAGCAACCGGCGTATTGAACTGACGGCGGATACGGGTGAAACCACCAGCGGTGCCAACGGCGGATGCAGCCGCCCCCGCCGCACCGGACGGCAAGGTGATACAGCGACCTACCGACAGGCACTCAACCAGCATACGCCAGCCCTGACCTGCCATATCGACACCACCGATGATGTAGTCCAGCGGAATGAAAACGTCTTTCCCCTTGATCGGGCCGTTCAGGAACGGGCTACCAATCGGGCAATGACGACGGCCGATTTCCATACCCTTGGTGTCCCTGGGGATCAGTGCGCAGGTAATACCATAGTCTTCGGTTTCGCCCAGGAGCCCGTCCGGGTCAAACATGCGGAAGGCCAGGCCGACAACAGTGGCGATGGGTGCCAGTGTGATCCAACGCTTCTCGAAATTGAGCCGGATACCGACAACTTCCTTTCCATCGACTTTCTGCTTGCAAACGATACCGGTGTCCGGAAGTGACGTGGCATCCGAACCAGCCCTTGGTCCAGTCAGACCAAAGCACGGAATTTCGCGACCGTCAGCAAGCCGGGGCAGGTAGTGGTTTTTCTGTTCCTCGGTGCCGTACTTCACGAGCAACTCGCCAGGACCGAGGGAATTGGGTACGCCCACAGAGACCATGAGCGACTCGTTGGACGCCAGTTTTTGCAGAACCGCAGACTGCGCCTTGGCGGAAAATTCGAGACCACCGTATTCCTTGGGAATGATCATCCCGAAGAAACCCTCCTTCTTGAGGAAGTCCCAGAGTTCTTTGGGCAGATCAGCCCGCTCAACCGCCACATCCCAGGTGTTACACATGGAAATCGCCTGGACGCACTGGTTGTCGACGAACGCCTGCTCTTCATCGCTCAGGCCCGTATTGCGGTTAATCAACAGGTTGTGCCAATCCGGCCGACCGGTGAACAGTTCACCGTCCCAGCCGACCGTCCCTGCTTCCAGTGCAACTTTCTCAGTATCGGAAACCTTCGGCGCAACTTTCTTGAACATCGCAAAAATGCGGGGCGTGAGCCAGCTTTGGCGGAAACCAGGCAGGCCAGCGGCAGCCGTTACGCCGGCACCAATAAACAGAATCAGCGCCAGCCAGCCGGAGGCAAAAATCAGCGACAGCAGGCCGGTAACGGCCATTACGCCAATCGCAGACGTTGCACCGGATTCGCGCCGCATCACAATCAGCAGGCCAGCCAGTGCCACTACAAACAGAATGAAAGTCATCATAGGTTCTCTCTGTCATCCATGGTTCGGAAAATTCGAAGACTACAATTCGTTACGTTTACGGTACCGCATCAGATGAGGGCTGACCAGCAAATGCCGCCCAGTCAGCCAGTTACGGCGGCCACACCTCGCATTATGCGGTCACGATCACACGAATGCCTTCCAACCCCAGGCTGGCATGACCTATGGCGTCTTTCGCCGCATCGAACTGTTCACGGAAAAAGTCGATTTCTTCCTCACGAATCGCAGGATTGACCTTTTTCAATGCCTCAAGCCTCCGGATTTCCGGTGCGAAACTGGCCTCCAATTGCCCAAGCGCCTGTGTCTTCAGGGGCTCCAGATGAGGCTCCGACAATCGCTCCACGTGATCCACCATCGTTTCGACCTGAGGCCGGATCTGCGGAACGATTGCCTGGGCCGTGCGCCGCCGGATATTCGAGCACATCTCGTTAAGACGGTCGTGGGGCAACGCCCCCGAGAGTTCCTTGCCATTCACATCCACCAGCAGCCGTAGTGGCGAGACCGGCAGGTAACGGGTCAGTTGGAGAGCTTCCGGTGCCGGGCAGTGCACCGTAAACACGGCCTCCATCAACAGCGTTCCGGGCGGCAGGGCCTTTACCGAAAGACTGGCGAGGGCGGCCTTGCCAAGGCCGGAACTGGTCACCGAGTCCATCACCCCGGTGACCATCGGGTGTTCCCAGCTCATGAAGGCCAGGTCTTCCCGTTCAAGGGCATTTTGTCGGTCCCAGGTCACGGTAATCCCGTCTTCCGGCAATTCAGCGACATGACCGGCCTGGTATTGCTCGCCAGGTCGCAGAATGTCGGAGTGATCGGCATGGTCTTCAACATCCACACCGAGGATGTCAAAAGCTTCCATCATGTAATCCCGAACCCTCGCCTCGGCTTCTTCGTCTTCGATGGCGGCTATCAGATCCTCTGCCACCTCAGGGCGACAGGAATTCAGCTCGATCAGGGCATCGCGGCCAGCCTGCAGCAGCGTTCTCAGGCGTTTTGCCTCGTCCGAGGACGCCTTGACCAGTTCATCAGCCACATCAAGGTCGCCATCAATAGCCTGCTGCCACCGGGCCTGCACCGTTTCCTGAACCGCAACACCCACGGCGCAACTTTCAGCAAAGGCGTTCAGGCCATCTTGGAACCAGCGGAACTGCACCTCCTGACTGGTACCACGCAGATAGGGGACGTGGATATCAATGGCTTCGGTCTGACCGATCCTGTCCAGTCGCCCGATCCGCTGCTCGAGCAAGTCCGGGTTGGCGGGCAGATCGAACAGCACGAGGTGGTGGGCAAACTGGAAATTACGGCCTTCGCTGCCAATCTCAGAGCAGATTAGCGCCTGCGCGCCCTGCTCCGTGTCGGCAAAATAGGCGGCGGCGCGATCACGCTCAATCAGGCTCAGGTGTTCATGGAAAGCAGCACTGCGGATACCGGCCCGCAGCTGGAGGTAATGCTCCAGGGCCATGGCTGTCTGGGCACTGGCACAGATAACCACCACTTTGGCCGGGCGCAGGCCGACCAGCTTTTTCTCGAGCCATTCAACCCTGGGATCCTCCGCCAGCCATTGCTCCTCGGGCACCAGTTGCTCCGGGGTCAACCCCTGAATACCGGAGGCCTGCCCCTCGTACATGGCCGGGCACGGCAGAGGCTCAGGATCAGGACGGCGCTCGGGAAATCCCTGGATTGCCGCACGGGTATTCCGGAACAGCACACGACCGGTGCCATGCCGATCCAGCAAAGCATCAATCACCGATTGCCGCGGAGTGTCACCGGCCAGCAGCTGGTCCAGTTCTTCTCCCAACCATTCCCGCAGCAGCTTCTGGTCGCCCTCGCCGATATCGGAATCTTCGTCCTGAAGCCGGCGGACAACGCTGTTGATGGCTTCGTACTGCTGCTCTTCTCTGCGGAAGGTTTCCAGATCATGAAAACGGGCCGGGTCCAGAAGCCGCAGGCGGGCAAAGTGGCTGGCGATACCCACCTGCTCGGGCGTTGCTGTCAGCAACAGCAGGCCGCGGCTGACCGCCGACAGTTCCTCAACGATACGGTATTCCGGGCTGACCTCTTCAGGGCTCCACGCAAGATGATGGGCCTCATCCACAATCATCAGGTCCCAGTCAGCCTTGAGGGCATCGTCCTGCGCCTTCTGGCTTTTCTTCAGGAAGTCGAGACTACAGAGTACGAGCTGCTCGCTCTCGAACGGATTAACCGCATCTTCATCGCCAAAAATATGGTTAACCAGCGCATCAACGTCACTTTCCTGCTCTTTCAGGGCATCGTAGCGACCCTGATCCACGATCGAGAAACGCAGATTGAAGCGCCGAAGCATTTCCACCAGCCATTGGTGCGTGAGGGAATCCGGCACCACGATCAGGGCATGTTTTGCCCGGCCGGTGTGCAGCTGATAATGAAGGATCAGCCCCGCCTCGATGGTTTTGCCGAGGCCGACTTCATCGGCCAGAAGGACCCGTGGCGCATGACGCCCGGCAACTTCATGGGCAATGTAGATCTGGTGCGGCAGATGTTGCGTTCGGGCTCCGATCAACCCCTGGGCTGAAGATGCCCGCAGGCGGTTCATGTGCTGAAGCGTGGCAAACCTCAGACGAAAGGCGCCGTTGCGATCGAACTGGCCCGCGAACAGCCGCTGGTGCGGTGCTGAAAAATTCACAGACCCGGCGAGTTTTACTTCCGAAATTTCATGCAGATCGGTACCGTCGTCCGCGTGATACATCAGCACGCCGCCGAGGTCCTCAACCGCACGGACCGTGTACCGCTCGCCACCGAAGGTCTCAATCTCCTCGCCCAACTGATAGATGATGCGGGACAGTGGGGCGTTATCAATCGCGTAGGTGCGCTCCTCATCCGCAGCAGGAAACCCGAGGGTCACCCGGCGCCCGGAGATATCCGTAACGATACCGAGCCCCAGGCCGGTATCACTGTGGCTGACCCAACGCTGACCAATAACAAATTCCGATGTATCCAAGAAACCTCCAGACCAGTTAAGTTCTTGTGGCGCCGTTCTCACGCACCCAGTAAGCCGTTGCCCCACACACCGCCGCAGGCACCACAAACAGATTCAGCACCGGCACCATGGCGGCCAATGCCACCGGCAGGCCAAAGCCGAAGGCAGACAAGCGCGTGTCACCGAGCAACCGACGCAGGGCGGGGAAACTGAGCTTGTGGTTGTCTGCCGGGTAGTCCACGTATTGCAGCGCCATCATCCAGCTGTTGAAAAGAAACCAGAGAACAGCTGCAACCAGATTAACAACCGGTATAAGACCGATGATCAGTAAAGCGATAGCCCGCGGCAGGTAATACAGGATCTTCTGAACCTCGCGCGCGAGCGCACGGGGAATATCCTTGATGATGGACGCCCAGCTGTCATCGGTATTCATCTCCTGACCGGTCAGGTGCTTTTCCGTCAGCTCGGCAAGATAGCCATAGAAAGGGGAACCAATCAGGTTGGCAACGATCACGAAGCCATAGGCCAGCATCAGCACAATGACCGCACCGTAGAGAATCCAGAACAGCCAATCCAGTGCCTGAAGCCACGCCCAGTCCGGCAACCACGACATCGCGGCGGCAATCAAGCCTGCGAACAGCTCTCCCATAAAGAAGAAAAGCAATCCGAAAAGCAAAATATTGATAACCAGTGGAATGATGACGAACAGCCGAAGACCGGGCTGACGAATAAGGCGGAAACCCTCACCCAGGTAGCCCAGTCCACGAAAAAAATTACCCTTGAGCATAGCTGGCAGGACCTCCGCTTCAATGACAATGACGGGGCGCAAAGCATATCATGTTGGCAACATTCCCACAGCCCGAGAACGCTCAGTGACTTCCCCGATGGATACATTGAAACAACAACTGACCAGCCTGCTGCAATACCGCCCCCTCTGGCAGGCAGCCTTTGTGGTTTCCGTGCTGGCCATCGGGTTTCTTGCGACAACCGACAGCCCTCATGCCATACCATCATCGTCGAACGACAAGGTGAACCACCTTATCGCCTTCCTCGAGCTCACCATCCTGACCCGGCTGGCCTGGCCGGAGCTCCGGGCCATCTGGTTTGCACCGGCACTGCTGGGCTTTGGCCTTGGCATTGAGCTTATCCAGGCAACCCTGCCCTACCGGGAATTTTCCCTGGCCGATCTGGCTGCGGACGGCGCAGGCATCGCCATCGGACTTCTTCCCTGGCCCGGCATCCGAAACGCCGGAAAACCGGATTTGCGAAATTCGCCAGAATCCCTGTGAGATATTTCTTACAAAGGCGTGAGATCTTGCAGTGACATTGCGTGCGCGGCAGATCCAGAAGCACTGTAGGGAAAAGCTAACTTGCTGATAATTATGTTTTATTGGATAAGCCTGCGCCGATATCCGTTGCGACGCGTGCACAGTTCACACGTTTGTCAGAATCCAGTTGGTATATTGTTGTCGTCAAGGATGACAGGGAAAAGGACGACGCACTGGACGCACCCCGGCACGGACTGCAGGGAGAGGTAAGGACACAAGGACGCCTCGCTTAAGGGATAACTATTTGGATGGCCGGCTCGGATGCCGGCACCACGGAGTGGCTCAAGGATCTCGCAACACGGCTGTTGCCCAATGCGCAAGGATGCGCCGACCTGTTCCGAGAAAGGGTAACCGCATGGTTGCCCTTTATTTTTTATTTCCTCCTTTTTTCACTTCAGATTCGTTACTGGCTTTTCTCGGCCAAATAGATTCGAACCCGATTGAACTCCTCGAATTCGTGCAGATCCGGCCAGGTCCGGGCCTCAATCGTTGCCTGCCTGCGATAGGCACTGTCACCCAACACTTTCATCCGCGAATCCGCCAGTAGCACCCGGGGTACCGCCTCGCGAAAGACGCGGAGCAGCGGCCGGTTTTCGGGATCGTAGAGCACATCCGCCGCTGTCACGACATCCAGATCCTCAGGTCGGTCTGCCCAGTCACAGCAAAGGCCAACGGAAACACCATTGAGGGCAGCGTTGGCACTGGCTGCGTCCAGCGCTGCCGGATCAATATCACAGGCGATGGCTTCGCGGGCTCCCGCCATCGCAGCCGCTACAGCCACTATTCCCGATCCGGAGCCGAAGTCCAGGACCCGCTTGCCCTCAACCCACCGGGGATTGTCCAGAATCCAGCTGGCAAGCACCTGGCCGCTGGCCCAGCAGAAAGACCAGTAGGCAGGTTCGGCAACCACAGCCTGGGCCTCTTCGTGGGATAACGGCCCCTCAAGCACGGTCGGGTCAAAGAGGTACAGGGCAACGCGTTCACAGCCGGCAGGACGGGAAACGGCCACCCGGCCTCGGGCGAGGGTTTTGCGCAGGTGCTGATTCAGACAGTCCGCTGACATGGGGTATCCAACCTCGAATTTCACGAAGGCGCCATTGTACCCGTGACCAGTGCGGGAAACAGGCGGCGACAAGCAGAAAACACCCATTTCCGCTATACTGCCGCCTCCATCTGACAACTGGTTTACCGCTGAAATGGCAAGCAGACCCGACACCGACGACTACCTTTCCCTGTTCCTGAATAACGTGCCGCTGATGGACGTCAGGGCACCGGTGGAGTTCAGCCGTGGCAGCTTTCCGAATACCGAAAACGCGCCCCTGATGAACGATGAGGAGCGCCACCGGGTCGGCATCTGTTACAAAGAAAAAGGCCAGGACAAGGCCATTGAGCTGGGCCATCAGCTGGTTTCCGGTGATATCAAGGCCCAACGCATTGAAGCCTGGAAGCGCTTTGTGGCCCGCCATCCGAACGGCTACCTGTTCTGTTTTCGGGGCGGTCTGCGCTCCCGGCTCACCCAGCAGTGGATCCGGGATGCCGGCATTGACTACCCGCTGGTTAAAGGCGGCTACAAGGCATTGCGCCGATTCCTGATCGACAGCCTGGAAGCCCAGATCGAATCCGGCGAGTTCCGTATTCTCAGCGGGCGCACCGGTACCGGCAAAACACGGGTTCTGCAACAACTGCCGAATCCGGTGGATCTTGAAGGCCTTGCCAACCACCGGGGTTCCAGTTTCGGGCGACAGGTAACGCCTCAACCTTCACAGATCGATTTCGAGAACCGGCTGGCCGTGGCCATTCTCAAAGCCCGTCATTTCAACGATGGCCCGGTTTACCTGGAAGATGAAAGCCGCCTCGTGGGGCGTTGCGCCCTCCCCGAATCGCTCAAGGATCGCATGGCCGAGTCGCCGCTGCTGATTCTTGAGCAACCCATGAAAGAGCGTGTTGCCATTATCCGGGAAGACTATGTTGAAGGCATGCTTGCGGATTACGTAAACCGCGACGGAGCCGAAGCGGGCTGGCTGAATTTCCGGGACTACCTGTTGAGTGCCCTTGACCGAATTCGCAAGCGCCTTGGCGGTGAGCGGCACAAACAGCTGCGCGGTCTGATGGAAGAGGCGCTGGTGCAGCAGGAAAACACCGGACAGACTGGCGCGCATAACGCATGGATTCAGGCGCTGCTTCAGGACTATTACGACCCCATGTACGACTACCAATTGAGCCAGAAAGAGGGCCGGATTCTTGTCCGCGGAGGCCCCGGAACCATTGTCGATTGGGCCAACAAGAGCTCGATTGCGTAAGGCACTGACTGAATATTTCGCCTGCGATACACACCCCTGACATTTGTCTGCTATATAGAGAAGTAGACCAATCACGTTGTTGCAGGATTTTGCCGGTTAATCCGACACTTAAGAAAAATACCAACGAACAAGGAGTCCTTTATGGAAGATCTATTTGGCGCTGAAGGCGGTGCCTCGGAACTCATGAATCAGGCGATGTCCCTGGTCATGACTTACGCACCGAAAGTCGTCCTGGCCATAGTCACATTGATTGTAGGCCTGTGGCTGATCAACCGATTTGTCGGCGTGCTCGATACCAAACTGGGCAAGAAAGACCCGACCCTGAACAAATTCCTCTGCGGCCTTCTCAGCGTAATCCTCAAGATTCTGCTGCTGATTTCCGTCGCCTCCATGGTTGGCATCGCCACCACATCCTTTATCGCCATTGTCGGTGCCGCCGGTCTGGCGGTGGGCCTGGCGCTGCAGGGCAGTCTCGCCAACTTCGCCGGCGGCGTCCTGATCCTGATTTTCAAGCCGTTCAAGGTAGGCGATGTCATCGACGCCCAGGGCTACCTGGGCTCCGTCAGGGAAATCTCCATTCTCTACACCATTGTCGACACCTTTGATAACCGGCGCATCATCATCCCCAATGGTCAACTGGCCAACGCCAGCCTGACCAACCTGAGCGCCTATGAAACCCGTCGCTGCGACATGAGCTTCGGCATCGGCTACGGTGATGACATCGACAAGGCCAAGGCCGTCTGCAAGCGACTCATTGAGGAAGACGAGCGCGCACTGAAAGACCCCGAGCCGCTGATCGTTGTTGGCGCCCTCGGCGAAAGCTCCGTCGACCTGACCGTTCGGGCCTGGACCAAGTCCGCTGACCTCTGGCCCTTCTACTGGGACATGCATGAGAAAGTGAAGAAAGCATTCGACGCCGAGGGCATCAGCATTCCGTTCCCCCAGCGCGATGTGCATATGATTAAAACCGACTGAGATTCGCGATCGGTTGCTCATTGATACATCCGGTTACTCGCAAACTGCGTAACCTCAACTAAGCTGACCATTAATGGCGGGGTTTACGGACCCCGCCAGGCCATCGGGGCCAGGTAATCCGATCAACATAGGCTCCGGAACGCTGTCATTGCTGGTAGGAGGTTGTCACTATGCCGGTACAGCAGTTGAAGGAATTCCTCGATGAGGCAGGTGTGGAATACATGTGCCTCTCCCACCCGCCTGCATTTACCGCCCAGGAACTCGCCCACCACGTCAAGATTGCCGGCGACCGTGTCGTTAAAACGGTGATCATCGAGCTGGATGGCAAAATGGCGATGCTGGTGATGCCGGCGACCTGGCGAATCCGCTGGGACAGGCTATCCCGCATCCTCGACACCGACTTTCTTGACCTCGCTGACGAGCAGGAATTCCAGGATCGCTTCCCGGATTGCGAGGTAGGCGCCATGCCCCCCTTTGGCAACCTGTTCGGAATGACCGTCTACTGTGCCGAAGCCCTGACCGAACAGCCAGAGCTGGCGTTTGCAGCAGGTAGTCATAGCGAATCGGTGCACATGAAAACCTCGGATTTCCTGACCCTGGTGCAACCCATGGTCCTTAACCAGGGCTTCAACAAACCCGGAGCCCAGAAGCCCGCCTGGCTTGTCAAGGGCCGTCGCCGACCTGATGACGCTGCCGAGCCGCGGGTATCAGGGATGGCTGGCTATTGAGGATTTTCCTGCCGGCTTGATCCCGGTCTCTTGTCTGGCTGCCGTCATCGCGTAAACTGAGGGCATCAGACAGGAAACCGATATGACTCAAGTCTTTGATATTGTCGTAGTTGGTGCCGGCATGGTCGGCGCCGCTCTCGCCACTGGCCTTGGCCAGAATGGCTTCCGCGTTGCCCTCGTCGACCGGGCCCCGCCCCACGACTTTGACCCGGAAAGCGCCCCGGACATCCGGGTTTCTGCCCTGAGCGCCGGCAGTGAGCGCTATCTGCAGAGCCTTGGCGCCTGGGACCACATCCTGGGGATGCGCGCGACGCCCTACAAGCGACTGGCCGTGTGGGATGAAACCCGCTATCCACTCCAGAACCTGGTGCCCCGAAAACTGGCTGAGGTCCAATTCGACGCCACCGAGCTGGGCGCCCACCACTTGGGACACATCGTTGAAAACTCGGTGACTCAGCAGGCGCTCTGGAAAACCGCCGAGGCATGCCCGCAGGTTTCCCTGTTCCACGGCCCGGGTGTTGCCTTACTGGAACAGGCTGGCGATGCAGCCACCGTTACTCTGGATGATGGCCTCAAGCTGGTAGCAAACCTTGTGGTCGGCGCCGACGGTGCCCAATCCCGGATCCGCGACCTGGCCGGCATCGGCACTGCCCGAAACCAGTACGACCAGCAGGCGATGGTCATCTCTGTGCGTTATCAGGGGCCGGTCGAGGACATTACCTGGCAGGGCTTCCACCCGTCCGGTCCCAGAGCCTTTCTGCCACTTCACAGCGCCGGCCCAGAACATCCCGGTGAAAGCTGGGGCTCCCTGGTCTGGTACGATTCACCCGAAGAGCTCGCTCGCCTGAAAACCCTGGATGACAGCGCGCTGATGAACGAGATCCAGTCGTCGTTTCCCGCGAGCCTGCCGCTGCTGACACACATCCACAGCAAGGCCTCGTTTCCCATCGCCCGCCAGCACGCCAAACAGTACCACTCCGGACGGGTCGTCCTGGCTGGCGACTCGGCCCACACCATCAACCCGCTGGCCGGACAGGGCGTAAACCTTGGCTTCCAGGATGCGCAGGCCCTGCAAGCAGTCCTCAAGGAAGCCAAGCGGGCCGGAGATGATCTGGCCACTCCAAAGTGGCTTAACCTCTATGAGCAACAGCGCCGACCGGCGAACCGCAGAATGATGCTGACCATGGATGTGTTCTACCATCTGTTCAGCAACCGGATTCCACCCGTCCACCTGCTGCGCAACCTCGGCCTCGGCGCCGCCCGCGCCCTGCCCTTCGCCCGCAACCGGGTTGCCCGCTACGCCATGGGCATCGACGAGGAACTGCCAGCCGTGGTCAGGCAGATAACTTCCCGGATTCCCGGCCTTAGTCAGCTTTGAAGCCAAACAACAATCCCAAGGACACGCGAGAAGGAGCCACCATGTCAGAGACGATTTTCACCAAGATCATCAACCGGGAAATCCCCGCCGACATCCTGTACGAGGACGATATCGCCCTGGCGTTCAGTGACATCAATCCTCAGGCGCCGGTGCATTTTCTGGTCATCCCGAAAAAGGCCATCGCCACCATTAACGACATCACCGAAGAAGATCGGGAACTGGTGGGGCATCTGTACCTGGTGGCAGCGAAGATTGCCAAGGAGAAAGGGTTTGCCGAAGACGGCTATAGGGTGGTCATGAACTGCGGGGAAAACTCCGGGCAGACCGTGTTTCACATACATCTGCACGTACTTGCCGGCAAGCCGCTAGGCTGGCCTCCGTATACCGACAAAATGAAGCAGGGCTGATTGTTTTAGGCTTGGGTGCCGGCAAGCGGTCCGGTAATGCTGTTTGGGACACGCTCAAGGCATCCATGCGCGCTTAGCTTTCGCCATCCCTGGCGAAAGATAGTCCCAAACAGCATTACCGGCCCACTTGCTCAAACCTGGGAACAATCGCTCGCAGGTGCCCGATTGTCTTTTTTGTTAACGGAGCAGGCTGACTCCCAGCTCTGATCGGACGGCGTGTGGTGCGGCTTTCCCTCAAGGTCTGACTCCCTAGCGGCCGACGACTTTCTCAGCCTCTTCCACCGGCGTATGACGAACGTCCTCGCCTTTGACCATGAAGATCACGTTCTCGGCAATATTGCAGGCGTGGTCACCCACCCTCTCCAGTGCGCGGAGTACCCACATCACCGACATGCACCGTGAGATGTTACGGGTATCTTCCATCATGAACGTCAGCAGGGTACGGGCCGCTGCCTGATATTCCTCATCGACGCGCTTGTCTTCCTTCATGATCCGCAGGGCCTGCTCGGAATCCAACCGGGCAAAGGCATCCAGGGCATCGTGAAGCATGCTGAGCACGTGGGTGCCAATGTGGCGGACTTCCACGTAGCCGCGCGGGGCCTGGCCTTCTTCCTGCAGTTTGATGGCCAGCTTGGCGATCTTCTTGGCTTCATCGCCAACGCGCTCCAGGTCCGCCACCATCTTGATGACCGAGATCACCAGACGCAGATCCCGTGCCGTCGGCTGACGACGGGCAATGATCAGGGTGGCCTCCTCGTCGATTTCCACTTCCATCCGGTCAACTTTCTTGTCGTTGGCGCGGATCTCGTCGGCCAGATGGCCATCGCCATCCACCAGGGCCTGAATGGCGTTCTCGACCTGGGATTCTACCATGCCACCCATTTTCAGGAACTCGGTCTTGAGTTCCATCAGTTCGTTATTGAACTTATGGGAGATGTGATCCCCGTAAACTTCGTCCTTCTTCGTAGGCATACTGTTCTTCTCCAAAATTCCTCAGGTCCGGAATCAGCCGAAACGCCCGGTGATGTAGGACTCGGTCAGTTCATGTTCCGGCGAGGTGAATACCTTGTTGGTCTCGTTCACTTCCACCAGGTGTCCCAGGTGGAAGTAAGCCGTGCGGTGGGATACCCGGGCCGCCTGCTGCATCGAGTGGGTCACGATGACGATCGTGTAGCTCTCGGACAGTTCGGCAATCAGCTCTTCCACTTTTGCGGTGGCGATGGGGTCCAGAGCCGAGCAGGGCTCATCCATCAGCACCACTTCCGGGCTCACGGCAATGGCTCGTGCAATACACAGACGCTGTTGCTGGCCGCCGGACATGCCGGTTGCGTTGGCGTCCAGGCGATCCTTTACCTCTTCCCAAAGGCCGGCCTTGCGCAGGCTGTTTTCCACAATCTCGTCCAGATCCGACTTGCGGTTGGCCAGGCCGTGAATCCGGGGGCCGTAAGCCACGTTGTCATAGATGGACTTGGGAAAGGGGTTCGGCTTCTGAAATACCATACCGACCCTGGCCCGCAGTTCGACCACATCCCGCTTGGGGTCGTAAATGTCGTGGTCTTCCAATTGCAGGGAACCCTTCACACGACAGATATCGATGCTGTCGTTCATGCGATTCAGGCAGCGCAGGAAGGTGGACTTGCCGCAACCGGATGGGCCAATGAAGGCAATGACTTCGTTACGGCCAATATCGAGGCTGATCTTCTTGATCGCGGGAGCATCGCCGTAGAACACTTCGACATCACGAAGCTTGAACTTCGGGTCGTCCGAGAACGGCTTACCGACGGTTTTGCCCTCTTCAATGATGGTTTCAGCGGGCTTTGATTCCTGAACTGGCACGGCGACCTCATCCGGTTGGCTAACTTCACTGGCAATGGTTGTATTCACACTATTCATCTTGATTCTCCTTACCACCGGCGCTCGAGACGTTTACGCATCCAGATGGCCAATGCGTTCATACTGATCAGGAAGGCCAGCAGCACCATAATGGCTGCCGACGCTCGCTCAATAAAGGCCAGCTCCGGGCTGCCCGCCCACAGGAAAACCTGTACAGGCAGAACCGTAGCCGAATCAAAGAACCCGTCCGGCACATCCACAATGAACGCCACCATACCGATCAGCAGCAGCGGTGCGGTTTCACCCAGTGCCTGGGCCATACCGATGATCGAACCGGTGAGCATGCCCGGCATGGCCAGCGGTAGCACATGATGCAGAACCACCTGCATCTTGGATGCGCCGATACCTTCAGCGGCCTCGCGGATCGAGGGCGGTACGCTTTTGATCGCGGCCCGGCTGGAAATGATGATGGTCGGCAGCGTCATCAATGTCAGAACCAGACCACCAACCACAGGAACCGAACGTGGCATCCCGAACAGGTTGATAAACACCGCGAGGCCAAGCAGGCCAAAGATGATGGATGGTACCGCCGCCAGATTGTTGATATTCACTTCGATGAAATCGGTAAATTTGTTCTGGGGCGCAAACTCTTCCAGATAGATCGCTGCGGCGACACCGATCGGGAACGACAGTATCAGGGTGACGAACATGGTCAGCAGCGAACCGACAATAGCCCCGAGAATACCCGCCTTGGAGGGATCACGGGAATCGCCGCCACTGAAGAACACATCATTGAACGATGTCTCGATAACGTCCCGCTCGAAAAGATCATCTACCCAGGCTTTTTGCTGGTCGTTCAGCTTGATCGAGTAGGCATCATCCCCTGCATGCTTGACGTAGACATCCACGTCCGTGTGCGTGAGAAATGTCATGGTCTGGGTGGTACCCAACCACTCGGGGTTTGCCTTCAGGGCATCCCGGAGCGTCACCGAGGCGTAGGGATTGATCAGTTCGCGAACCTGTTTCCGGTCCTCCTCCGTTGCTCCGGGGATCTCCTTGATCAGCGCCTGAACCAGAGGCTCGACAAAATCGGCCATCTTGATCTGACGCTCGTCCGTGGGATCATCCAGGTACATCATTTCACCATCCAACTGCACATCCATGGTGATGGTGGTCTTCACGAAGCCGGTATAACCCTTGCCGATGATATCGGTGAACAGGATTAACAGGGCCCCCAGGGCAATGGCGATGGCCATGATGCCGTAGGCGCGGAAACGGCGTTCCTTACGGTAGCGTCGCTTGAGCGACTGGCGGACAATCTCCGCCTGTGAACGTTGGTCAGTCATACTGTTCCCGATATTTGCGTACGATTTTCAGTGCAATGACGTTGAGCAACAGGGTTGCCAGGAAGAGCATGGCGCCCAATGCGAAGGCGGCCAGCGTCTTGGCGCTGTCGAATTCCTGGTCACCGGTAAGCAGGGTCACGATTTGCACGGTCACGGTGGTAACGGTTTCCAGCGGGTTGGCCGTCAGGTTGGCCGCCAGCCCTGCGGCCATGACCACGATCATGGTTTCACCAATGGCCCGGGAGACCGCCAGCAGAATACCGCCCATGATGCCGGGCAGTGCAGCCGGGAAAATCACCTTCTTCATGGTCTCGGACTGGGTGGCTCCGAGCGCCAGAGAGCCATCACGCATGGCCTGGGGTACAGCATTGATCACGTCATCCGACAAGGAAGACACGAACGGAATGATCATGATGCCCATAACGGCACCGGCAGCCAGGGCACTCTGGCTTGATGCCTCGATGCCCATGGATGCGGCCAGATCGCTGATAAACGGCGCAACTGTCAGCGCGGCGAAGAACCCGTAAACCACGGTGGGAATACCCGCCAGCATTTCCAGCAACGGCTTGACCACACCACGCATCTTTCTACCCGCGTATTCCGACAGGTAAATGGCCGACAGCAAGCCCACCGGCACTGCCACAACCATGGCAATGGCAGAAATCAGCAAGGTACCTGTGAACAGGGGAATCATCCCGAAGGCACCCTGAGAAGCCACCTGATCAGCCCTCAGAGCGGTCTGGGGACTCCAATGACTACCAAAGATAAATTCAGTGAACGGTACCTTGCCAAAGAAACGAAAGGTCTCGAACGCCACTGAGAAAATGATTCCAACAGTGGTCAATATAGCCAGGGCCGCGCAGGCGAAAAATACCCATTTGAGAATGGACTCCACCTGGGCACGGGCATTCAGCCGCGGCCGGATTCTCAACCACCCGAGAAAACCGGCAAGCACGGCAACCGAGATAACCAGACCAGACATGAGGAACCGACTCTGCGTACGCAGCGATTGCAAACGCTCCGCAGCCTCCGCTATCGGGGCTTCAACGAAGCCTGGAGGCAAGGCTCCGCTGGCCACATTGCTGATTTTGCTCAACAGCAGGCTCGCTTCACCGTCGGTTGCCGGAATCATGCCGTCCGGCAGACCACCAATAACAATCAGCTGGATGACTTTGCCCTGGAATGCGGCCCATAAACCAAGCACGAGGAGGGCTGGAATGCCACTCCAGAATGCCGCTCGGGCTCCGTAGTAGAAAGGCAGGGATTTGAGATGACGGATCCCACCCAGCGGCACCGCCAACGACCGGGAACGAGCGTAACCAAGCCAATAGGCCACGATCGCCAGCACCAGAGTCAGTAATAAAAGATTAGCCGGTTGCATGAAAATTCCTGTATTCGACTTCGGATTGGCGCTCAGTTTACAGATTCACCTCTGCACTGGCACCGGATCGTCCTAACGTGCGAAAGGTGCGGGCCTCCATCGAGACCCGCACCTTCATTCTTGACCGGACGGCGGTCTTACTTGAGCTCGTCCAGGGTCAGGTTCGGCATGCTTTCTGCCTTATCCATCAGGTCCATCAGGGCAGCACGGGGCGGCACGATCAGGCCAACATCTTTCAGGTAGCCGTTCTGGCCCATGGCAGCGTTGCTGGTGAACTCACTGACATACTCCGCAATGCCAGGAACCACACCAACGTGTGCCTTCTTCACGTAGAAGAACAGCGAGCGCGCAACCGGATAGTCATCGGCAGCAATCGCTTCAGCGGTCGGTATCTTGCCATTCAGAGTAGCGGCCTGCAGACGGTCGGAGTTTTCTTCCATAAAGCTGTAGCCGAATACGCCGTACATGCCTGCATCGCCGATCAGTTTCTGAACGATCAGGTTATCGTTCTCACCCGCTTCGATAAAGGCGCCGTCTTCACGAACGCTTTCGCAGATGGAGGCGTGTTCGTCCTTGCCCAGGCTGGCGGCTTCAGGCAGCTGATCGCAACCAGCGGCCAGGGCCAACTCGTTAAAGGAATCACGGGTACCGGACGTCGGGGGCGGCCCCATTACACGAATCGGCTTGTTCGGCAGGCTGGAGTCAACGTCGCTCCAGTTTTTGTTCGGGTTGGCTACCCACTCGCCGTTAACAGGCACTTTGGAACCCAGGGCCAGGAACAGCTGCTCCAGAGTAAGGTCCAGGTTTTCGGCTTCTTTGGAGCTGGCAATCACAATGCCGTCAGAACCGATGCGAAATTCGGTGATGTCTGTCACTCCGTTGCTCTGGCAGAGCTCGAACTCGGACGTCTTCATGCGACGTGACGCGTTGGTGATGTCCGGGTGCTGGGTGCCGATGCCCTGGCAGAACAGCTTGAGACCGCCACCAGAACCCGTGGATTCCAGCTTGGGAGTGCTGAAGTCGGTCTTGGTGCCGAAGCGCTCGGCAACAACGGTTGCGAACGGATAAACAGTTGAGGAACCCACGATGCTGATGGTGTCACGGGCCATGGCCGGCGCAGACACGGCGGCTACGGAGCCAGCCAGTGCTACAGTCGCGAGTACTTTGTTCAGTTTCATCACGTCAAGTCTCCATTATTCGGTTTGGACGTTGTGTCGGATGTGCTTTACCGATGAATGCAGACTAAAGGCACTCTGTGACAACTTTGTTACAGCTTCTGAAATATAGTCTGGAATGTTTAAATTTGCTTGCAGCGGCGCCCCAGCCCGCTACCATGCGTGTTAAAACAATTCCAGGCTCGCAAGAAGGCAGTAATATGACAGCATTAGACGATGACAAACCCATGCCCCGTGGCGAACTCACCCTGCAGATAATCCCGCTTCCTGCCGACACCAACGCCAATGGCGATGTCTTCGCCGGCTGGCTGGTGAAACAGATGGATCTCGCCGCTGCTACCATGGCCGGGCGTATTTCCCAGGGCCGTAATGCCACCGTGGCCATGGACCGGATGGAGTTCCTGTCACCGTTGCGAGTAGGATCTCAGGTAGGTTGCTACTGCGAACTCGTCGATATCGGCCGCAGTTCCATGAAAATCAGCGTGGAGGTGTGGACTCTTGACCGCACTGCCAAGAACCCACGCAAGGTGACCGAGGGCCTGTTCGTCTATGTCGCCATTGATGAGCACGGTCGGATCCGGGAAGTGCCGGAGCAAGTTCTCTGAACCGTCACCGCTCTATTTCCAGCCGTGCAGAAGGCGGGCGTAATTAAGGCGTTCCCATGCTCGGGCGTTTGGGGCATTCGCCATGGACAATACGCCCCGTGCTTCTGCCAGCGAGCGGTATCCCATTCCGGAGAGCCGAGCATTCATTTCCCGGGTAATCCTCGACATGGCGCCGGCACCCTCGGACAGCACGGCGGAGACCACCTGCACGGCAGAAGCGCCCGAAAGAATCGCTTTTGCCGCATCATCACCACTGTGAACGCCGCCCGAAACTGCCATCTCCAGTGTTGTCTGGCCATACAGCATGGCCGCTGCGTGCAACCGCAACGGCAGCTCGGCACTGGACGACAGCACCACCTCCCGGCTTAACTCCAGCTCGTCCAGATCCATATCCGGCTGATAGAACCGGTTGAACAACACCACGCCCCGGGCTCCTGACTCTTCGATACCGGCCACGAACGCAGGCAATGCCGAGTAGAAAGGCGATAGTTTGACGCTGACCGGAATGCTCACCTGCTCAGCCACTGACCTCACAACCGAAAGTTGCCGCTGTTCCAGTGCTTGCCCTGTTTCCTCCGGATCCGAGGCCAGGTCATAGAGATTCAGTTCGATGGCATGGGCGCCCGCAGCTTCCAGCTCACGGGCATGCCTGGTCCAGCCACCCGTCGAGATACCGTTGAGAGAGGCAATCACCGGCACACCCAGTGAGTGGCGAAGCAGCTCCAACCGCTGCAAGTAGCTGTCCGATCCCATCTCGAACAGCTCGGATCCTGGAAAAAACGACCGGGCCTCGGCATCCATATTGATCCGGGAATCAATAAACCGGTGGGCGGCCATTTGCTCTTCCACCAACTGCTCCTCGAACAGCGAATGCATCACCACGGCACCGGCGCCGCCATCGACACAGGCTTTCAGCGCGTCCAGGTCATCGGTCAGCGGACTGGCGCCAACGACCAGGGGCGAGCGCAGATCCAGCCCGAGCCATCGGGTTGCTAACTCAGTCATGGTGATCGCCCTCCTTGGGGTCTGGTTCCGGGTGTTCATGGGGCTCAAAGTGGATCCCCGCCAGCTGCTTGTATAGCTCACGCTGTTCAGTGGCCGCTTCCGAAGCCGCAGCCACCAGCTTTTCGTAACGCTGGGGATCCCTCAACTCCAGCATCCGGAACCGGGCCTCTTCCTGCATGTAGGCTTTCATGGTGACCTTCTGGCGCAGGGAATCGAGCTGCAGCGGAGGCAGCCCTTCATGGATACGACGGGGATCAAACCGGTACAGCGGCCAGGCCCAGCTGTCCACCGCCCGCTTCTGCTGTGCGGGGGAATGCACCAGATCGTAGCCATGGGCAATGCACGGGCTGTGGGCGATGATTAGTGCCGGGCCGTCGAAGCTCTCGGCTTCCTGCAGGGCCTTGGTGGTGTGGTTACTGTGGGATTGCATGGCAATCTGGGCGACGTAGACGTGACCATAACTCATGGCCAGCAGGCCCAGATCCTTCTTGCGGGTGGCCTTGCCGGCAGCGGCGAACTTGGCAATCGCGCCCATCGGAGTGGCCTTGGATTGCTGACCGCCGGTGTTGGAATAGACTTCGGTGTCGAGTACCAGCAGTTTCACATTCTGACCCGAGGCCAGGGCGTGGTCGAGACCGCCATAACCAATATCGTAGGCCCAGCCATCACCTCCTATTACCCAGACACTCTTCGGACAGAGTTCATCGGCCAGACTGTCGAGTTCCCCGGCCTCTGACCCCTGCTGATCCGCCAGCCAGCTGCGAAGCTGCTCAATCGCTGTGCGCCGCGATGCCATTGCCGATTCATCAACGGTGGTGCAGGCGCTGGTCAGCTCAGAGTAGAGCGCGTCAGGTAGTTGTCCCTGGAACCCGTCCAGCAGCTGCCGGGCCCGACCCACGAGCTTGTCCAGCCCCAGGCGCATGCCCAAGCCCAGTTCCGCCGCATCTTCAAACAGCGAGTTGTTCCAGGTGGGCCCCCGGCCGTCGGCATTCACCGTGTAAGGCGTGGTGGGCAGGTTGCCGCCATAGATCGAGGAACAGCCGGTGGCATTGGCGATCAGCAGCCGGTCCCCCACCAACTGGGTCAGCAGCCGGATGTAGGGCGTTTCGCCGCAGCCGGCACAAGCGCCGGAATATTCAAATAGGGGAATCAGCAGTGGCAAGGATTTGAAGTCACGGGGGATACGATCCCTCGGGACATCCGGCACCTGTCGGAAAAATGCCAGGTTGTCGGCCTCCACCTCGCGATGCTGCTCGATTGGCTGCATATTGATGGCTTTGCGTTTGGGCTGGGTCCGATCCTTTGCCGGGCAGACCTCAACGCACAAACCACAGCCGGTGCAGTCATCCGGCGCCACCTGGATCCGGTAATCCAGACCCTCCAGCTCCGCCGTGTGGGTTTCCGGCACTACTTCGAACGCCTCCGGCGCACCCTTGACCTCCTCCGGCTCAAACACCTTGCTGGTGATCGCAGTATGCGGGCAAATCATCGCGCAGAAGTTGCACTGTACACAGAGGTCGGATTCCCAGATCGGGATTTCCAGGGCGATGGTCCGCTTTTCATACTGGCTGGTTCCCGTGGGCCAGGTACCATCCGGCGGAAAAGCGCTGACCGGCAGTTTATCCCCCTGCCCTTCCAGCAACAGGCGAGTGACTTTCTGGACAAAGTCCGGCGCATCCTCAGGCACCCTCGGTGGTCGGGTGCGGGTTGCCGTTACCTTGCCCGGGACCGGCACCTCGTGCAGGTTCTCGAGGGCCGAGTCCACCGCCTCCACGTTGCGGCGCACCACTTCCGGCCCGCGACGGCCCCAGGTTTTGCGGATGGATTCCTCGATGTGGGCAATGGCCTCTTCCCGGGGCAGGATATCCGCCAGGGCGAAGAAACAGACCTGCATCACCGTGTTGATCCGCCGTTCCAGCCCCGCTTTTTCCGCCACCTCGGCGGCATCAATCACAAAAAGCCGGGCCTTGCGCTCGACCAGTACCCGCTGAACCTCCATCGACAGCCGGTCCCAGACCTCTTCCTTTGACCAGGGCACATTGAGTAGCACCGTCGCGCCCTCGGCGGCATGTTCCAGCACATCAAACCGCTCCAGGAACTGGGGCGCATGAATGGCAACAAACTGCGCCCTGTTGATCTGGTAGCTGGAGCGGATGGGCAGCGGCCCGAACCGGAGATGGGATACGGTGGTGGCGCCGGATTTCTTGGAGTCGTAGACGAAATGGCCCTGGGCAAACAGGTCCGTGCCCTCCCCCAGAATCTTGATACTGGCCTTGTTGCTGCTGACGGTGCCATCGGCGCCGAGACCAAAGAACAGCGCCCGGCGGGTTTTCGGGGATTCAATATCCAGCTCGCTATCCACTTCCAGCGAGAGATGGCTGACATCGTCCCGCACGCCAACGGTAAAGCGGGTTTTCGGCGCTGCCGCTTTCAGTTCGTCGAAAATGGCGCAGACCATGGCCGGCGTAAACTCACGGGAAGACAGCCCATAGCGGCCGCCGATCACCCGGGGCAAAACCTTCCGATCGCCCCGGGTGTAAGCTTCCATCAGGGCACCGCTGACTTCCAGCAGCAAGGGTTCACCCTGGGCTCCCGGTTCCTTGGTGCGGTCGAGCACCGCCAGATGTTCTACGGTATCGGGCAAAGCGTCCAGAAAACGCGCCGTCGCAAAGGGCCGGAACAGGCGGACCTTGAGAACCCCAACCTTTTCGCCCTGCTCAAGCAGCCACTCCACCGTTTCATGGGCGCATTCGGCCCCGGAGCCCATCAGGATAACCACCCGGTCGGCCTCAGGGTGGCCGACATAGTCGAACAGCCGGTACTGGCGGCCGGTAATATCGGCGAAACGGTCCATCACGGCTTCAAGCTTTTCCGGGAACACCTGATAGAAAGGGTTGATGGCCTCCCGGGCCTGGAAGAAGGCGTCCGGGTTCTGGGAGGTGCCACGAACCACCGGCCGGTCCGGTGTCATCCGGCGGTTGCGGTGTGCCTCCAATCCTTCATGGGGCACCAGGGCCTTCAGGTCATCATCGCTCAGAGCGGTGATTTTGGAGATCTCATGGGAAGTGCGGAAACCATCGAAAAAATGCATCACCGGCACCCGGCTTTCCAGGGTGACGGCATGGCCGATCGCAGCCATATCCTGGGCTTCCTGAACCGATCCCGACGCCAGCAGGGCAAAGCCGGTACCGCGGGCACTCATTACGTCGGAATGGTCACAGAAGATCGACAGGGCGTGGGTAGCAATGCTGCGGGCGGCAATGTGCATGCAGAAGGGCGATAGCTCACCGGCAATCTTGTACAGATTGGGCAGCATCAGCAGCAGCCCCTGGGACGCGGTAAAGGTGGTCACCAGTGAACCGGCCTGCAGCGCCCCGTGCATGGCACCGGCGGCACCGGCCTCGGATTGCATTTCCACCACACTGGGCACCTGCCCCCAGAGATTGGGTTTGCCCAGGGCCGCCCAGTCATCCGCGTGCTCGCCCATCACCGAGGCAGGGGTAATCGGGTAGATGGCAATGGTTTCGCTCAGGCGATAAGCCACCGAAGAAACAGCTTCATTGCCATCGAGGGTATGAAACTCCATGGCCACGACTCCTTATGGTGAGGCCGAAAGACAGTTCTGAGTCTAGTATCGGGCGGGCTAACCGCAAGGTAGAGGGATTGATCTGAGACAGGTTTGGAGAAGAAAAAGGTTCAGGAAATGCCCGATCCTGCCTTGATCAGGTGTTGGAACAGGGACTCATAGTCGCCGGCCAGGCTGGACGCCTGCCAAGCCTCCGGCGGGCAGGCCAGAGGTTGTTCGTCCAGCAGCTTTTCAAGCGTGTCAGCGGCCGCTTCAGCCTCCAGCGCTGTATTCTCTTTATGGCTCTCATACCGAGACAGATCCGGCACGTACTCCCGATAAGCCAAGCGATCCGGAGCCAGGGGCACACATCCTGATGCCATGGCTTCGAGCATCGACAGCCCCTGGAAATCGTGCAGAGCCGTTGAGATCACAATATCTGCCTGGCGCAGCAACTGATCATAGTCGTCACGGCTTTCCAGGAACCCCCAGTGTTCGATGCAAGGACCAAACTGTTCCCGGATCCGGTCAAATGCCTTCGGGTAGCTGCGAAACCGCTCGCCCACCACGCTCAACCTGAACGGCACCGAGCGCTCCTCCAGCACCTGCAGGAACTTCAGCAAACGGTCAGGTCCTTTGTCGTATTCCCAGCGATGGTTCCAGAGCAAATGGGGGCAGGCCCGGTTCATAAGTGACGGGCGATCAGCAAACAACCGGTCTTCAATTGGCACCGGTATCACCCGGGACTTGTCACGCAGCGTTTCGATCAGTCCTTCGGGCACCTCGTCGGGCAGCTTCTGGAGGAAAGAGGCGGCGCCAGCCAGAAAACTGTCCCGGTTCCAGCCACTGTTGAACACCACACAATCGGCCGACAGCGCGCTATAGAGATTCACCATCTGCGGATCAGCGCTGGCGTTCTGGCCGCGGGATACCGGAAAGGCGAACTGATTTTCATGCATGTAGAGCAGGCAGGGGGTGTGGGCAAGACGCGGGTGCAGGCCACGCAGCGTCGCCAGATCCACCATGGACGTCGCGATGATCAGATTCCAGGATTCCTGTAGGCGCGGCTCATTCAGCCAGCTCAACGGGTTGCCACGGATGCGCCAGCGGAAGAACCTTGGCGGCAGAACAAGATTCTGCCATTCATAATCCGGAAACATCGCGCTTAACTGTTCGCGCCAACGCCTGTGACTGGCGGCATCGTAGCCAGATAGAAGCAATATCCTCGGGTTGAACGTTCCGGGGCTCCTCATACGCCTTCTCACCGACCCGCCTTGGCCTCAGGCCGCGTTCGCGAGAGCGCCCAAAGCCCGAGCACCGGGCCAGGAAACAGCAACAGAACTACCCAGACATTCAGCTGGCCCCACAATCCACTGGTCAGCCAGATGGCAGGCAGCGTCAAACCAAACCCGACCGCATTCATCACCGCCAGAGAGGAGCCCACCGATTCCCTCGGTGCCGTTGCCGAAGCCAGCGCCGAGAATTGAGGCGAATCGGCAACCACAGCAACTCCCCAGATGACCAGCAACGCAATCAGCAGGACCGGAGCCAGCCCGTTCAACCAGGGATACACAAGACAGAAAGCCCCGGATACCATCAGCGCTCGCCGGGCCACCCATTCGCTGCCCCGGGTTCGGCTAAGCCTTCCACCACCCACGCAGCCTGCCGCACCAATGCCGATCACGGCGAACGACAACCAGGGAATGAGTGCGTCACTCTGCCCCATGCGCTGCAGTTCCCGGCCGATGAGCAGCGGCGTTAATGTCCAGAACGCATAGAGCTCCCACATATGGCCGAAGTAGCCGCCGGCCACGGACCGGAATCTCGGGATGCGCAAGGCGGCCAGCCCCTGGCTCAGGGGCAATCGCCCGCTGCTTTTGGGCAGGTGCGGGCCGTCACCCAGCAGAAACACCAGCAGCCCTCCGGCCACGGCAAGACAGGACGCCGCCATCAGCGGCCACTCCCACGGCATGCCGAGGGTTGCCCCACGCATCAGGTGTGGCAGCGCCGTTCCCAGTGTCAGCATGCCCACCAGCCAGGCCAGGGCAGCCCCGGCATACTTTGGCGTCCAGGCGATTACCATTTTCATGCCCAGGGGATAGATACCGGCCAGACAAAGACCCGTGGCGAAGCGCAGGAGGAAATCGAGCGGCGGCGCACCGGCAGCGAAAATAAATCCACCGTTAACCAGTGCCCCCAACAGGCTCGACAGCGCAAAGATCCGACTGGCGCCAAAGCGGTCGGCCAGACCGGTCACCGCAATGGTCAGGGTACCCGCGATAAACCCCGCCTGAACGGCCAGTGTCAGCCGGCCCAGATCTGTTTCCGTCAAGCTTAGCTCGCTGGCCAGCGACAGCCAGACACCGTTGATACTGAACCAGAGCGAGGTGCCGAAAAGCTGGGCCAGAACGATCACGGGGAGGGGGTAACGTCGTAGCAGGTCGATCATTGTTGTTGTCTTTTATCCGCGCGATGGAACAAGCCTAGCCCCGGGAGGCTCACTTCGCCCATGCTACTTTGGTGTCTTGTTGGCTATGGCATTGCTTTTTCAGGGTTTTACCAGCCGATCCAGCCGCAGGCGCTCCCGGTCGTCGAACAATCGGCGACCGCCCCAGGATACCGCCATCAGGGCACCAAACCCGGTGCCAACGGTGATGATCAGCATCACCAGGATCTGGTATTTCACCGCCACTGCCGGTGGGCTACCCGCGAGAATCTGGCCAGTCATCATGCCGGGCAGGCTGACGATACCGGCGGCGGCCATGGCGTTAATGGATGGCATCATACCACTGCGCATGGCGTCCCTTCGGCTATCCTCCAGCGCCTGCTTCCAGGTCTGGCCCAACATCAGGCGGTTCTCGATGACGGCCCGCTGCCGCCAGACCGATTCATTCAAACGATCGAGCGCCAGGCTGACGCCTGTCATGGTGTTGCCGAGCATCATGCCCAGAAGGGGAATGGCGTACTGCGGGGTGTACCAGGGGTCTGGGCCGATCACCACGGTGAGGGCCAGTACCGTCACCGTAAAGGACGATACGAACATCGATCCTGTGCCGATACTGAAGGCCCACCAGCCCCGTAACCGTCGGCCCTGGCGCGCAACAACCTCCCGGCCAGCAATCAGGAGCATGATCAGAGCCAGCAACGCTATCCAGTAAAAGGCGGCGGAGGCAAACAGGGCTTCCAGTACCAGCCCTATCAGCGCCAGCTGTATTACCGTACGCAGGGCGGCGATCAGCAGGTTTCGGGTAATGCCCAGGCGGGCCAGATAGCCTGTCGCTGCCAGGGCAAGTACCAGCAGGGCCGCCAGCCCGAGCTTCCACCACGCCAGATCAATCACTTCCATCTGCGCGCTCCAGACTGGTGCCAACGATCCGGTAATGGGCATCGGCCACCCGATGAATCTGGCCAACATCATGGGCAACCCAGAGCACTGCGATCTGCCGTCTCCGGATTTCCTCAAGCAGCCAGGCTTCAATGGCTTCCGTGCTGTCGTTGTCGAGGTTGGCGGTGGGTTCGTCCAGTAACAGAACCTCAGGCTCAAGCACCAGGGCCCGCCAGAGCGCCAGCCGCTGTCGCTCACCGGAAGACAACCGACTCACCGACCACTCCATGACCCCGGGCGGAAAACCCAGCGCTGACGGCAATCCTGCCGTTGCATCATCCGGGAAGTGACCACCCACATCGTCAAACCACCACTGACTGTCTGCCGGCACCATTACCACCCGGCTTCGCCATTGGTGTGCGGGTATGGCCTGCTGACCTATACCACCGAGGGAGACATTTCCGTCGTGTGGTTCGAGATCGGCTACGGCCCTGAGCAGACGACTTTTGCCGCTGCCCGAAGGACCGGACAGACAGGCAACCTGCCCACCGGGTACCGTCAATGACACATTACTGAGAGTGCCAACGCTGAGATTTTCCAGCACCAAATCTGTCAAGATAGCATCACCAGGACTCACCAAGGTTCATAATGGGTATACCATTGCACAGTGTCCTGCCAACAACCAGCCACACAGGCCAGGGATGTATGAAGCTTCGATCTCTTATTACCTTCACAATGGCATCTGCACTGATTGCCCCGCCGTTGGCAGCAGAGGTCAGCCTGGCACCGTTTGCAGGTTTTCGCATGAGCAGTTCGGTGGATATCGAGACCGCCGGCGCCAGCACCTCAGACCAGATCGACTTCCGGGATTCCGCCAGCCAGGGGCTGGTGTTCAATTTTGATCTGGCAGAGCCCGGCAAACAGGGAGAGATTTATTTCGGCCGGCAGAGCACCTCGGCCCGACTGGACAATGGTCTGTTTGCACCGGGCCTGGATTCCATCGACCTGACGATCTACCAGCTCCAGTTCGGCGGGCTGTATTTCCCGGGTGGCCAGAATCACGGCGGATTTGTCTCTGGTGTGTTTGGCGTTAGCCGCCTCGAGCCGGACGATTCACGGTATGAAACCCACCACCGGGCCGCCCTGTCCATTGGCGGCGGGTACCAGTTTTTCCTGACTGAACAACTGCGCCTGAGGCTGGATCTGCAGGGGATTTACACAGCCCTGAACTCGGGAGGTTCCGCGTTTTGCTCCGGCGGCTGCGAACTCAGATTCGACAGCAGCGGCTACCTGCAGGTGGAGGCCGCCGCAGGGCTGGCCATTCGGTTCTGAGGCCCTGTCACGCCGTCACTTGCCGCCGCTCGGGCAACAAAACCGACAGCAACGCTGCCATGGCCACCAGGCCCGACGATATCCACAAGCAGGCCTCCAGCCCCCAGGCCTGATAGACCCACCCGGACAGAATTGTTCCCAGTAGCCGGCCGGCGGCGTTCGACATGTAATAGAACCCCACATCCAGGGACACGCCATCACCACGGGCATAGCTGACGATTAAATAGCTGTGCAAAGAGGAGTTGACGGCAAACAGCACACCAAACAACAGCAGGCCACCAACAATCACGATCTGGGGTGACCAACCCACTGTCAGGCCGATGGCAATCGCTGCCGGAATCAGCGCCAGCGCTGCTGCCCAGAGCACGGCAGGCTGTTTGCCTTCCATGTTGCCGGTGATGCGCGGGGCAATGCTCTGGATAAAGCCATAGCCGATAATCCAGCTGGCCATAAAGCCGCCCACTTTCCAGAAATCCCAGCCAAAGACCGTGTGCAGGTACACCGGCAAGGCCACCACAAACCAGACATCCCGGGCTCCGAACAGAAACATCCGGGCCGCGGACAAGACATTGATGGTCCGACTTTTGGAGAGGATCTCGCTAAATTTCGGCTTGGCCTTGCTCTTGCCCAGATCCTGTCCCAGCAAAAACAGGCTGGCCAGCCAGACCAGCCCCAAAGCCACCGCCATGATAATCACGGCACCCTTGAAGCCGGCAGTCATCAGCAGGACACCACCGAGAAAGAAACCAACACCCTTGAGGGTGTTCTTGGAGCCGGTGAGAATCGCTACCCACTTGTACAGGGTGCCCTGCTGCTCATCCGGCACCAGCAGCTTGATGCCGCTCTTGGCGGACATTTTGTTCAGGTCCTTGGCAATGCCCGAGAGCGCCTGCGCCGCCATTACCCAGGGCACTGTCAGCATCGCCGCCGGTACCGCCAGCATGGCCAGCGCCACGATCTGAAGGAACAACCCGATGTTCATGGTGCGATTCAGCCCCATGCGGGCGCCCAGGTAACCGCCCACCAGATTGGTCACCACGCCGAAGAATTCGTAAAAGATGAACAACAGGGCGATGGCCAGGGGAGTGTAACCCAGCTGGTGAAAATGCAGCACCACCAGCATACGCAGGGCGCCATCGGTCAGGGTAAACGCCCAGTAATTGCCGGTGATCACCAGGTACTGTCGGATGGCGGCCGTCATGTCAGGCAGTACCCACCCTGCGCGCGAGTTCCGCGGTGCGGTTGGCGTAGCCCCATTCATTGTCATACCAGGCGTAGATCTTCACCTGGGTGCCGTTGACCACCATGGTGGAAAGGGCATCGATTATGGAGGAGCGGGAGTCGGTCTTGTAATCGATGGACACCAGCGGTCGCTCTTCGTAACCCAGGATGCCTTTGAGCTCGCCTTCGGCGGCTTCTTTCAACAGCTGGTTTACGGTATCCCTGTCCGTGGCCGTTTCAACTTCAAACACGCAATCGGTCAGCGACGCATTGGTTAGCGGCACACGCACAGCATGGCCATCCAGGCGGCCTTTCAGTTCCGGGAATATCTCGATAATCGCCGTTGCTGAACCGGTGCTGGTGGGAATCAATGAACTTCCACAGGCCCTCGCACGGCGCAGATCCTTGTGGGGTGCATCGATGATGGTCTGGGTGTTGGTCAGGCTGTGAATGGTGGTAATGGTGCCGTGCTTGATGCCCAGCTTCTCATGAATCACCTTCACCACTGGCGCCAGGCAGTTGGTGGTGCAGGAGGCGGCGGTGACAATGCCGTCGTTGGCCGGGTCGAAGATATCATCGTTCACACCGACCACAATGTTCTTGGCACCCGCCTCCTTCACCGGTGCTGTAACCACAACCCGCTTAACGCCCTGATCCAAATACGCCTGCAGGGCACTGACCTTCTTGTTCACACCACTGGCCTCAATCACCAGATCGCAGCCGGACCAGTCGGTTTCACCGATGGTGCGATTGTGAGTCACGCGAATGCGATGGCCATCGATGACGATATCCGTTTCGTCCGAGGTAGCCTCCTGGCTCCAGCGACCATGGATGCTGTCAAAGTTGAGCAGGTGAGCCAGTGTGGCGGCATCGGCACCCGGGTCGTTGATTGCCACAAACTCCATACCGGGCCACTGCCACGCAGCCCGCAACGCCAGACGACCAATACGGCCGAATCCGTTAATGCCTACTTTGATCTTGCTCATGATGCGCTCCTGAGGTGGTCTCTTCCGTCATTAAATCCTGTGATGGTTACAGGCATTGGACAGACGGGCGGCCTGCCATGGCCTGCAACCGGGCAAGCGGGCTCTCGATCAGTCCGGTGTTGTGACTGGCAGTTTCATCCAGCACCCGGGCCAGCCACTGCGGAATGCCCGGGTTCAGGGAATAATAGATCCACTGGCCCCGACGCTCCGTTGCCAGCAGGCCAGCATCCCTCAGACTGGCCAGATGACGGCTGACTTTCGGCTGGGGTGCTTCAAAGGCTTCAGTAAGCTCGCAGACGCAGAGTTGTTCCTGGCTTCGAATCAGCAGCACGGCTGCCAGGCGAAAGTCGTCGGCCAAGGCCTTGAACACCGTGACCGGGTCATAGCTGGCGGGTTTCGCTCCGGTTTCTTTCTGGTGTACCAGTGCGAATAGCGCAATGCGCTCTTTGATTTCCTTCAGGGTGACGGCAAAAGCGGCGTGTCGGTTTGCGGGTATCGGATCGGCAAAATGCCAGGCAATCTGCTGGGCCGGCTGACAGACCGTGCCACACTCGTTCGCAGCTTTCTCGCACAGGGTAATCACGTAATCCCAGTATTGTCCCTGCACATCGGCCAGCTGCTTGCTGTGCAATCCTTCGGTGGATATGCCGGATTCCTCCAGCACCTGCAGTGCCATCGGGTGGGGCCTGGTTGGCTCGGTACCGGCGCTGGCCACTTCAAACCGGTCTCCGGCCATGTTCCGAAGCAATGCTTCTGCCATCAAAGAACGGGCACTGTTGGCGGTACAGACAAATAGAACGCGGCGCTTCATATCTGGAATTCCGTATATTCGATTTTATGTATATCTAATTTTATGCATAATAGATTCAGCCTCCCTACGAGTAAAGGAATCCTCAAATAAGATGAGCACCAACACAGAAATAACCCAGGCTGAAGGCGCCAATGGCGGCATGGATTTGTTCGGCAAGTTCCTGTCGGTCTGGGTGGCCCTGGCCATCATCACAGGCGTTACCCTCGGCCAGCTCGCGCCGGTGGTACCCGAGACCTTGTCCCGTTTCGAGTACGTGCAGGTGTCCATTCCCATCGCCATTCTGATCTGGGCAATGATTTTCCCGATGATGGCGCAGATTGATTTCAGTGCCGTGGTCGGCGTGCGAAAAGAGCCAAAGGGGCTGGCCATCACCACCATCGTCAACTGGCTGATCAAACCCTTCACCATGTTTGCCATTGCCTGGTTCTTCCTGATGGTGGTGTTCGAGCCATGGATCGCTCCGGGACTGGCCAGCGAGTACCTGGCCGGCGCAATCCTGTTAGGCGCGGCGCCGTGCACCGCCATGGTGTTCGTCTGGAGCTACCTGACCAAAGGCGACGCCGCCTACACCCTGGTGCAGGTATCCCTGAACGACATCATCATGCTGTTTGCCTTCGCGCCGATTGTTGTTTTCCTGCTGGGCATTTCCGACATCCAGGTGCCCTGGGATACCGTGCTGCTGTCCGTACTCTTGTACATCGTCATTCCGCTAACGGCCGGCTACCTGACCCGCCGCGCCCTCATCTCCCGCCACGGCCAGCAATGGTACGACGACGTTTTCATGAAGCGCCTCAGCCCGGTCACCCCGGCGGCGCTGATCGTCACTCTGGTGCTGCTGTTTGCCTTCCAGGGCGAAGTGATCCTGAACAATCCCCTGCACATAGTGCTGATCGCCGTGCCATTGATCGTTCAAACCTTCCTGATTTTCTTCCTGACCTACGGCTGGGCCAAGCTGTGGAAAGTGCGCCACTGCATCGCGGCGCCGGGGGCCATGATTGGTGCCAGCAACTTCTTCGAACTGGCCGTGGCCGCTGCCATCGCCCTGTTCGGCCTCCAATCCGGCGCAGCGTTGGCTACCGTGGTCGGCGTGTTGGTGGAGGTTCCTCTGATGCTGGTGCTTGTTCGCATCGCCAACAAGACCCGGGATCGGTTTCCGGCGTAAATAGCGGCGGCCAGCGCCGGGCTTTTGGTCACGGCGCTGGCCTCACTCGCATTACCTGTTCAGCTCACCCACACCCTGCTAATATCGCGGCCACATTTCTGACGCACCGAATCTGACGGAATCCACGCAATGGACGTTTTTCAGGCCCTTTTCCTTGGGCTTCTCCAGGGACTGACCGAATTCCTCCCCATCTCCAGCTCCGCCCACCTGATCCTCACCCCGGCCCTGTTCGGCTGGACCGATCAGGGCGTGGGTTTCGACCTTTCAGTGCACGTGGGAACCTTGCTGGCGGTTGTACTCTATTTCCGGAGGGATGTTTTCGGCATTGCCCGGGACGGACTGATTTCCGTCAGCCGCCGCAAAATCGTTGGCCAGGGCGCCCTGGCCTGGTACCTCGTGATCGGCACCATCCCTGCTGGCCTGGCTGGCCTCGCGTTGCTGGATATGATCGACAACGAACTGCGGGCGGTGGAAGTCATCTTCTTTACCACCCTCTTCTTCGGCCTGCTCCTCGGCCTCGCAGACTGGCTGCCCAAACGTCAGCGCACCCTCGACAAACTGAACTGGAAAGACGCCGTCCTCGTTGGCATTGCCCAGGCCATGGCCCTGGTCCCCGGTACGTCCCGTTCAGGCGTTACCATCACCGCCGGCCTGTTCCTCGGCATGACCCGCGAAACCGCCTCCCGGTTCTCATTTCTGCTGGCAATTCCGATTATCGTGCTGGCATCGGCAGTCAAACTGCTGGAAGTAGCAACTTCGGATGTGATCGTCGACTGGAGTGGTTTTCTGATTGGCGGGGTAACTTCGTTCCTGATGGCCATTACCGCGATCCACTTCTTCCTGAAGTGGCTCAACAAGGTAGGCATGTGGCCTTACGTTATCTACCGGATTGTTCTGGCGGGTGTGATTTACGCAGTTCTGGTGTAGGCCTGCTTACAATTAGCAGGCCTCGAGAGGCGCATAAGCCAGAACCAGCCACTTGGCGCCCTCATCAAAGTTCACCTGCACCCGAGTATGGTGCCCGGTGCCCTCGGAGTTCATCACGATACCCTCGCCAAACTTGGGATGGCGTACCCGCTGCCCCAGGCTGAAACCGGATTGCTGGGCCGAATCCTGGCTGAACATGCTTTCGTTAGGACGCCCAACCATCGCGGGACGGGTCACCGTATTGCGTAGCCGCACTTCCTGCAGACAGTCGCCCGGAATCTCCCGCACAAACCGGGACAACGCGTTGAACTTTTCCTGACCATACAAACGCCGGGATTCGGCATAAGTGAGCACCAGCTTTTTCATGGCCCGGGTAATGCCCACGTAAGCCAGGCGGCGCTCTTCTTCCATACGGCCGGGCTCTTCCAGGGACATGCCGTGAGGAAACAGCCCCTCTTCCACGCCGGCCAGGAACACCAACGGGAATTCCAGACCCTTGGCAGAGTGCAGAGTCATTAACTGAACGCTGTCTTCATGGTCCTCGGCCTGGGATTCACCAGCATCCAGAGCCGCCTGGGCGATGAATTCCGACAGCGCGTCCACGCCATCCTCTACCTCGTAATCAGACAGGGCATTCACCAGTTCCTCGAGGTTCTCCACCCGGGCCTGGCCTTTCTCACCTTTCTCGCTGGCGTGATAATCCTTCAGGCCACTGTCCTCAATGGTCTGTTTCATCAAACCATGCAGAGAGGCATCCCCCACCATGCCGGACAGCTTTTCAATAATCGCTATAAACGACTGCAACCCGGTTTTGGCCCGGCCTTTCACCTGTCCGGCTTCCAGCAGACGCTCGGCGGATTCCCACAACGAGATGCTCTGCTCGGTCGCGTATTCCCTAAGCTCCGCGAGGCTCTTGGCGCCAATGCCACGTGGCGGCACGTTCACTACTCGCTCAAATGCCGCATCGTCGCGGCGATATTGCACCAGCCTGAGGTACGCCAGGGCGTTGCGGATTTCCTGACGATCATAGAATCGCAGGCCGCCGTAAACCCGGTAAGGAATACCCTGGCGCATCAGCGCTTCTTCCAGCACCCGGGATTGAGCGTTGGAGCGGTAGAGAATGGCGGATTCACTGCGCAGGTTACCCTCCTGCACCCAGGCAGAGATGCTGTCTGCGATGTAGTTGGCTTCGTCCTGTTCGTTGAATGCCGCGTAAAGGCTGATCGGTTCGCCTTCCGGACCGTCGGTCCAGAGCTCCTTGCCCAGCCGGCCCTGGTTGTTGGCGATCACCGCGTTAGCGGCTTTCAGGATCATCTGGGTGGAGCGGTAGTTCTGCTCCAGACGCACCAGCCGGGCATTGGGGAAATCCCGCTGGTACTGCTGGATGTTTTCGACCTTGGCGCCCCGCCAGCCATAAATAGACTGATCGTCATCCCCCACCACCGTCATTGGCACGCGATTGCTGGCCAGCACCTGCAGCCAGGCGTATTGAATGGTGTTGGTATCCTGAAACTCGTCCACCAGGATGTGCTGGAACCGGCTCTGGTAATGGGCCAGCAACTCCGGCCGATGCAGCCACAGTTCATGGGAGCGCAGCAGCAACTCGCCAAAATCCACCAGACCACCCTGCTGGCAGAGCTTCTCGTACTGGCGATAGATCTTCAGCATGATCGACAGGAAATGATCACCCGGATTCTCCTGGATGTGATCCGCCCGCAGCCCTTCGTCCTTCTGGCTACTGATAAACCACTGGGCCTGCTTGGGCGGCCACTTGCTCTCATCAATCTGGTTTTCCCGCATCACCCGCTTGATCAGTCGCAGCTGGTCGTCGCTGTCCAGCACCTGGAAGTTCTCCGGCAACCCCGCGTCTTTCCAGTGCGAACGCAGTAACCGGTGAGCGATGCCATGAAAGGTGCCAAACCAGAGGCCGCGGGCCGGAATGTCCATCATCTGCTCAATGCGGTAACGCATTTCCTTGGCGGCCTTGTTGGTAAACGTCACCGCCAGGATGCCAGTGGGCGGCACCCGATCCACGGTCATCAACCAGGCGATTCGATGGACCAAAACGCGGGTTTTGCCGCTGCCCGCGCCGGCAAGCACCAGCAAGTGGTCATTCTGGGCAGTTACAGCTTCGCGCTGGGCATCGTTCAACGGATCGATGATGTGGGAGACGTCCATAAAGAATCGGTTCGCTACTGGTTAAATAAACAGGTTAACGAGTATAACAGGAGAAAGAAGGGATTTCCGGGTGGGGATGGTTCGTAGTTGTTTGTCGGATTACGCTTTGCTAATCCGACCTACGTCATGTCAGGTGTGGAAGTTTGATCAGCCGTCACCCACCGCCAGAAATAGCGCGGGGGAGGTTCCCCTTCAGGACTGTCTGTGGCCATGGATGGCCACAGCCAAGCGCACATGGGTAAGGCCGAGCGCTTATGAAGCAAAGCTTCATGCGACAGCCGAACGCCTGCAATCTAAGATTGCAGGCTGGACCCGCGTGCGGGTGCTCGTAGCGTGTCCTGAAGGGGAACCTCCCCCGTGCGACACCCTCATGGATGAGGGCTATTTTTTTAGAAGCCTCTGGGAACCGTCTGAGCTTCCACAAACTCGAACAGACCTTCCAGGCCACCTTCACGGCCAATACCCGAGGCCTTCATGCCACCAAACGGCGCTTCCGGTGTCGGGCCGGTACCAGTGTTCCAGCCACAATGGCCGAAGCGAAGGCCGGCAGCCACGCGCTGGGCGCGTTGGGCGTCGTTGGTGAACACATAGGAGGCCAGGCCGAACTCGGTGTCGTTACCAGCTTCGATGACTTCCTCTTCCGTGCGGAACAGGGCCATGGGTACCAGCGGACCGAAGGTTTCTTCCTGGTAGCAGCACATATCCCGGTTCACACCGTGTACCACCGTGGGCGGGAAGAACAGGTCGTTACCCAGATCTTCCGGTTTCTTGCCGGCAACCAGGGTGGCGCCTTTTTCCAGAGCATCCTGCACGTGACGCTTGACCTTGTCGTAGCCGGCCTGGTTGATCAGCGGTCCAAGATCCACATCGCCGTTGATGCCGTCACCGACGGTCATCTTGTTAACGCGCTCGGCAAGCTTTTCACCGAAGGCATCGGCCACTTTCTCATGCACGAAAATCCGGTTGGCACAGACACAGGTCTGACCGCCACCCCGGAATTTGTTGGCGATCAGGTTATCCGCCGCCGCATCCAGGTCGGCATCATCGAAGACGATGAACGGCGCGTTGCCACCCAACTCCAGGGCCAGCTTCTTGACCTGATCCGCCGTGTCGACGATGAGCTTGCGGCCCACTTCAGTGGAACCGGTGAAGCTGAGCATGGGGACATCCGGGCTCTCGCACAGGACTTTGCCGATCACGCTGGCTTTGCCCATCACCAGATTGACCATGCCATCCGGCATGTCGGTGTGCTTATCCATCAGGCTGAACAGGGCCATCATGGTCAGCGGGGTTTCGCTGGCCGGTTTGATGACCGACGGGCAGCCTGCCGCCAGGGCCGCGGAAAGCTTCTTGGCGATCATGCCAATGGGGAAGTTCCAGGGCGTGATCAGGCCGGTGACACCAATGGGCCGATAATGAACAGTCCAGGTGCAATCCTTCGGCTTTTCGGGAATGGTGTGGGCATCGAGGGCCTGGATGTGCTTCGAGCAGTAATCGAAGAACCCGGCGGCGTAATCCACTTCACCCTGGGCCTCTTGCAGAGGTTTGCCGTGCTCCATACAGAGAATACGGCCGACCTCTTCCTTGTTGGCCCTGAGCGCGTCCCGAATGTCTTCCAGCCATTTACGGCGGGTCTCGATGCTGTAGGGACTGGTCAGCCGCAATGCCGACTTGCCGGATGCAATGGCTGCGTTCACTTCATCTTCCGACATGGATGCGACCTGGGCAATCACCTTGCCCGTTGCCGGGTTATAAACATCGAAGGTGTTGCCATGCTCATTGTCAGTCCAGCGACCACCGATATAGCCGGTCAGCTTTTCCAGCAGGGGTGACTCGATCATCTCGGCTCCTCTTCTGTGATTGGCTCCGCCCCCGAGTGGGGCGCAGTACAGGTAATCTGGTTGCGTCAGTGTTTTATGTCTTTCATAGTGGATGTTGTATCCCGACCTGTAAAGTCAAGGGCAGGCTTTTGATCATCGCCTGAGTGTGCCTATACTCGGGGATCAGACACCCAGGAGAGCGGACAATGAAGGCATTTTTCCATCCTGCACAGGATGAGCATATTCCACAGACGTACTTTACCCGGGGACAGATGCGCCAGCCCCAGGAGATCCCTGCTCGGACCGGGGAAATGCTGGGCGGACTGAGAGAAATGGGCATCTCCGTGCTACAGCCCGCAGACCAGGGTGCGGGGCCGATCTCAAAGGTTCACGATCTGGGCTACCTGCGCTTTCTGGAATCCGCTCATCGGCGCTGGAAAGCAATGGATGACTGGGGCGAGGAGGTTATTTCGAATATCTTTGTGCGTTCCCCGAACCACCTGACTGGCATCCTGGCCGAGGCGGCCCGCTATCAGGCCGATGGCAGTTGCCCGATTGGCGAGCATACCTGGCATGCCGCCTACTGGTCTGCCCAGAGCGCGCTGGGTGCCGCCGACGCTCTGATTGCCGGCGACCGCACTTCCTACGCCGTCTGTCGCCCGCCGGGGCACCATGCCCGCCGGGATGCCGCGGGCGGTTTCTGCTACCTGAACAACGCCGCGATTGCTGCCGAGCACATGAAAGCCCGGTTTCCGAGAATCGTGATCCTGGACACCGACATGCACCATGGCCAGGGCATTCAGGAAATTTTCTACGATCGCAGCGACGTGCTGTACATCTCCATCCACGGCGACACCACCAACTTCTACCCGGTGGTCTCCGGTTTTGAAAACGAGCGTGGCGAAGGGGAAGGTTTTGGCTACAACATCAATATGCCGATGCCCCACGGCTCAACCGAGGATGATTTCTTCGCGAAACTGGATGAGGCCCTGGCGGCGATCAAGCTGTTCCAGCCGGATGCCCTGATCCTCGCCCTGGGTTTCGACATCTACAAGAACGACCCTCAGGCCAAGGTGTCAGTTTCCTCCGAAGGTTTCTGCAAGCTCAGCACCCACGTGCGTCAGCTGGGGCTGCCGACGCTGGTAGTGCAGGAAGGCGGTTATGACCTGGAGGCTCTGAGCGAGAACGTCCAGCAGTTCTTCAAAGGTCTGGCAGGCTGACGCTTCAGGCTGCGGGCACGTAAACCTTCACGTTTTCGTGCCCTTCGGCCTTCAGATGCCCGGCGTGCATGCGGCTCATGGTGCCGCGATCGCAATACAACAGGTACTGCCGGTTCGCCGGCAGTTCTCGTAGCTGCTGGTTCAGCTCGTAGAAGGGGATCTGCAGGATCTCGTTGTTGGTCAACATCAGCGGTGACTGCTCGCCTTCCGATGGGTGACGCACGTCGATGATCACGTCGTCCATTGATGGCGTCTGCACCAGCTCCACTTCCTCAGGCGTCACGGTCGTTTCCAGCAACCGGTTTATCGGCGTTTCTTCCCGGGCCTCAATCGCGCTGGCAAGCACTGACGTGTCCATTTGGGCTTCGTCTTCCTCCACGCGATGGAGCTTGGCGCGGGTCGCCGGTTTCTGGGAGATTACGCCACAGTACTCGGGCATATTACGGGCATAGACTTCAGTACCAATTTCACGGGCGATTCGGATAATGGATTCCTTGTCCATGGACACCAACGGACGCAGAACCACTTCGTCACTGGCCCGATCCACCACGTTGAGGTTGCTCAGAGTCTGACTCGACACCTGGGCCACCGCGTCGCCGGTCACCACTCCCACCGCGTTGTTTTTGCGGGCAATCTCGGCGGCCGCCATAAGCATCTGGCGTTTCAACACCACACCCCAGTGACGGTGGCTCACCGAACGCATGATTTCGGCAACCACGCCCTCGAAGGGTACCGAGATAAACTTGGCACTGTGGGAGGCACCATAGCGATCCCACAGGTAATGCACCACCTGGCGCACACCGACTTCATGGGCCGTGCCACCGAGATTGAAAAACAGGAAGTGACTGCGCAACCCCCGACGCATCATCAGGTAGGCGGCCACAGAAGAATCGTACCCTCCGGATATCAGAGTCAGCACGTTTTCGACACTGCCCAGCGGATAGCCGCCCAACCCCCGGTGCTTGCGGTGGGCGATGTGGTACTGATCGCCATGGACCTCAATCCGCACTTCAACCTGAGGCGATTTCAGATCAACACCCCGGGCCTCCGATGCCTGCATCAGGGCGGCGCCCACCGTCCGCTCCAGATCAATCGAGCGGAAGTTGTGCTCACCGTGGCGACGGGCCCTGACTGCGAAGGTCTTGCCATTCAACCGGTCAGCGAAAGCCTCAACGGCTCTGTCGGCGACGTCTTCGAGGCTGACAAACGGAAACGCTCCGATTTCCTGAATCGTGGAAATGCCCGGTATACGCAGAAGTGTCTCCAGGGCTGGCCCGGACAGCCCGCGGCCATCAGGCACCCCCACATCCACCCTGTCCCAGCTGCCTTCGACCCGAATCTCCGGATCCAGTCGGGCCAGCAATTTTCGGATGTTCTGACGTAGCTGGCGCATCTGCTGACGACGAACGGGTTTACTCTTGATAGCAACTTCCGGAGCGGGACGAATAAGCAGTTTCATAAATCGGAATTTTGTCGGGTGGCGTATTGTACGGAAAGGCCTTAGTCTACCCTTTTGACTGCGTGCCTCAAAATCGGGCATTTCCGCAACATTCAGGAGTTTCACCGTTAATGCAGGAAACGACCATCAATGCTCTGGTCTCCCCCGAGGGCAGCCTTGAAATTCTCTCCAATCATGAGGTCAACCGCCTCAAGGACCGCAGCGAGGGAGGCCTGTATCGGCTGTTTCGCCAGTGTGCCCTGGCGGTTCTGAATACCGGGGTAGAAACAGACGACTGTCAGGCATTGATGGAATCCCATGCTGACTTTGACGTCCGCCTGGTTCCTCAGCCACGGGGTCTCAAACTCGAACTGATCAACGCGCCCGCACATGCGTTCGTTGATGGACAGATGCTTCGGGCGATCCGTGAGCATCTGTTCTCGGTTCTCAGGGATATCATCTACTCCCATTCTATCCCCCAGTCAGCCGCCGGCTTCCGGAGAGACGACCCGGAAGACCTGACCAACTATGTTTTCCACATCCTGCGCAATGCCCGGGTTCTTCAGGCCGGAAGACAACCGGATCTGGTGGTCTGCTGGGGTGGCCACTCAATCGGCCATGACGAATACCAGTACAGCAAGGATGTCGGTCATCAGTTGGGGCTGAGAGCCCTGAGCATCTGTACCGGATGTGGCCCGGGGGCGATGAAGGGGCCCATGAAAGGCGCCACCATTGGCCACGCCAAGCAGCGGGTCAAGGATGGCCGCTACATTGGCATCACCGAGCCGGGCATTATTGGCGCAGAGGCCCCGAACCCCATCGTCAATGAACTGGTGATCATGCCGGACATTGAGAAACGGCTGGAAGCCTTCGTCCGCTGTGGCCACGGGGTTATCGTGTTCCCCGGTGGTGTCGGCACTGCCGAGGAAATCCTCTACCTGCTGGGCATCCTGCTGCATCCAGACAATGCCGACTTGCCCTTCCCGGTGGTGTTCACTGGGCGGCAGGAGAACGCGGAATATTTCGAGATGATCGACAAGTTCATCCGGAACGCCCTTGGGGACGAAGCTGCAAGCAAATACGAGATCATCATCGACGATCCGGTGCGCGTGGCCCAGACCATGAAAAAGGGCATGAAGGAGGTGGAGACTTTCCGGCGGGCCATGCAGGATGCCTATTACTTCAACTGGATGCTGAAGATTGACCCGGTGTTCCAGTTACCTTTCGAACCCAATCACGACAATATGCGAGCGCTGGAACTGCACCGGGATCAGCCAGTACACCTGATTGCCGCGAATCTGCGCAAGGCATTCAGTGGCATAGTGGCAGGGAACGTCAAGGAAGGTGGTATACGGCAGGTTCAGGAGAAGGGGCCGTTCGAGATTGCTGGCGATCCAAGGCTGATCAAACCCCTCGAGGCCATGCTTGAGCAGTTTGTCACCCAGAACCGGATGAAGCTGCCTGGCTCTTCGGCCTACAGACCTAGTTATCGCATCGTCAGCGGAGCGGCCTGAGCCGCCTCGCTGAAACGGTAGAGCTTACTTGCCGCCGTCTGCGGGAAGACTGGCATAATAGGCAGCCAGATTGGCAATATCGGTGTCACTCAACGCCGCGGCCTGACCCTGCATAATGGCCGCTTGGCCACCAGAGCGCTGCTTGTTCTTGTATGCCTTCAGAGCAGATACAAGGTACTGCTCGTTCTGGCCCGCAAGGTTCGGGTAAGTCGGAATTTGCGCCAGGCCGTTCTGACCATGGCACGCCGCACAGACAGCTGCCTTGGCCTTGCCAGCCTCAGCATCTGCGGCGGAAACTGCAGCAGGAACAGCAGCAGCAAGCGCACAAATTCCCGCAACAGCGTAGTGTTTCAGATTCATTGTCATTACCCTCTCATCATCGTTTTCAAGATTTTCAGGCCGGTTCGGAAGCCGGATAGTAAACTGACTAGCACTTATAGCACAGAGCTGGGGAACCTCAAATGCGATAGGTCAAGGACGTCCTTTCGACGTTTGTCCTCTTTTCTGTTCTGGCTATTAGCGTGAAAGTACGTTCGATTTCGTATCCAAGATTGATTTAATTCTCCGGAGATAACGTCAATGTCTGTAGAGGCCCAGGAACTTGCCTGCCGCGAAGGCCACATTGGTGTCCTGACGCTGAATTCCCCTGGCACGCTCAACGCCCTTTCCTCGCAAATGATTCAGCAGATCCAGGAGATCCTGGACCGGTGGGCCAATGATGAGCGGATCTGCATAGTGGTGATTCAGGGCGCCGGTGAGAGAGCCTTCTGCGCCGGCGGTGATATTCGCGAACTTTACGATGCCATTCTCAATCCGGGAGACACGGAGAAACCGGTAGGTTTTTTCAGGCGCGAATACCGTATGGATTACAACATCCATCGGTTCCCAAAGCCTGTATTGGGTATAGCCCATGGCGTCGTGATGGGTGGTGGTCTTGGGGTGTTTTCCGGCTGCCGGTATCGGCTGGTCACACCGGACGTCACCCTGGCCATGCCCGAGATCGCCATCGGTCTGTTTCCTGATGTAGGCGCCAGCTGGTTTCTGAAGAGGCTGCCCGGACGGCTCGGCCTGTTCATGGGGTTGACCGGTGCTCGTTTGAACGTGAGCGATACGCTGCGGGTTGGCCTTGCGGACATGGCCATTCTGCCAGAAGATCGGGACCGTCTGCTCGACCGCCTGGCGTCGGAACGCTGGACCGGACAGACCGCCGCCGACGACAACCGCCTTTTCCGTTTACTCAACCAGATCCAGACACCGGATTACCGGGCACTGCCGCCCAGCCATCTTGCAAAACACGAGCAGCGGATTGCCCGGCTGAGCGCCGGTGATGAACTGCCTGAAATCGTCGATCAGTTGCTCACGGCGGAGGTGGATTGCGACTGGTGGCATGCCTGTATGAACACACTGAGAACAGGATGCCCGGTGTCGGCCTGGCTGGTCTGGACCCAATTGCAGAAAGCCCAGCAAATGTCCCTGAAGGATGCCTTCCGTATGGAGCTGGCGATGGTTTCCGAATGCATTCGCCGTCCGGACCTGGCGGAGGGAATACGGGCCCTGGCCATCGACAAGGATCGCCAACCCAAGTGGAGTTACCCAAGTATTGCTGACGTGCCGGAGGACGTCGTTGCGGACCATTTCACCCCGGAGTGGGATGACGAAACCGATCCGATGGGACTGGAATAACGCCCTGGAACTAGAGTTGGGCGCCCGCCTGAACCAGCAGCATCTCCAGATCCCGGTTGTTGGTGGCCCGGGCGATATCCAGTGCGGTCCGGCCGTCCCCAGACCGATAGTTCACATCGGCCCCGGCCGAGAGCAACAACTGTACTCGCCTTTTCTCACCATTGCCGGCCGCGGAAATCAGAAGCGCATCCGCCTCGGCCAGGGCCTCGGGGCTCAGAGCAACCGGTTGGTTTGGGGCAGCACAGGCAGACAGAAAGGCAAGAAGCGGAAGCAGTATCAGCAAAAAACGGAAGGCGCCGGTTCCCTTGGCCATAACAAACAGTCTCTGTGGGGCTCTGTGGAAGGATACGAGAGCCTATTCTGGGCAGACACCAACGGAAATTAAATCGAGCGAGTCACAAACCCTGGCCATGCTCCAGAAGATCACGAACCACTTGCCGCAGACGATCTTCGCCTTCTCTCTGCCCAACGCACAGCTTCTCGGTCTGAACCGAAGCCCATGGCGCCCCCTGCAGAACACGGCGACACCACAACGCGAGCTCTTCGTGGTCCTTCAACCATGCCATGGTACCCGGCACCTGGCTCAGCTTCCGCAGCACCGGAACCGTGATCTGAAATCCCCGGTGGCCGTTCGCGAAATGGCAAAGATCCCGCAGATCATCATGGTCCAGCGTCGGCCCCGGTGGCAGATCAGCCGTTATCTCCGCCAGCATATCCGGCTCCAGACCGGGCCAGTTGTCCGGCATAAGGGTAAGCCAGTGGCCGGCCAGTCGGTTGCGGATACGCTCTTCCAGGTCCAGACCCGGCTGCGAGATGCCTCTGATCATCTGCAACGGGTATTCGCCACTGGAGGCTTCCTGTTGCAGACCGACCCTGACCACATGAAGACTACAGCTCTGCCAGAAGGCCAGCAGGTCGGCGCTGCCACCAAAACTGCTTCCAAGATAATCAACACCCTGCTCGGCGGCATATGCCCGCGCAGTCTCCACCAGGCGCCTGCCAATACCTGACCGCCTGGCGTCGTCTGACACTGCAATGCGAACTACCCGGAGGCCTTCCAGCACAGCGGCTTCCGGATAGCCGCTGTGGCTGGCCAGCGATTGCGGCAGCAGATGCCCGCGAATTCGACGGGTGCCCAGGCTAACCTGTTCAGCCAGCTCGGGCGAGAGGCCACCTTCCAGGGCACACCAGAGCACCCCAACCGTCCGATCGCCAATCCGTGCACGCCAGCTTCGAGCAGCCGGGTCGTCCAGCCACTGCCGGAGATCGGCCGGACTGGTCCGATAATGCGCATCCACCAGCAAACCGAAGGCATGGGACAGCGCCTCTTCGTCGTCAGTCGCTGGCTGCCAGGATTCGATGACAGGCTCTGCGATGCTACTTTCGGTATTCCGGGGGGAAACACTGCTATCGGCGGCCAGAAGAAACAGCCTGGTAACCAGGGCTTCCAGCGGATCATTCCGGGCCCACCGCACCGGTTCGCTGAGTGTCACCAACTGCCAGTGGGGCGTCGATTGCTCCAGTACCTGTCGGAACCGGATGGCAAAGCCGCGGCCGGCGCCTTCGTAACCATGAACCGTGGTGGCAAACGCCACCCGCGGCCAGCCCAGCAGCAACGATTTCAGGAGCGGTGCCGGAATCGCTGCTGCCTCATCCACCAGGATCACCTCGGCTTCCGGTCGCAAAGCCAGTAATTCGCGCACCGGAACAAATCTCAGGCGGCCACCGGATCGATTGGTCAATATCCGGGTGCTGGCTTCGTCCAGCTGTTCTGCAAGAGCCTCGCGGGCGTGGCGGAACAGGGTGTCTACATTCTGTTCCGACGGCGCAGTAACAACGATTTCCTGCCTGCCTTTCTCCAGCAATTCCGCTGCCGCCATTCCCAAAGCGGCGGACTTGCCCCTGCCCCGGTCTGCCGTGACAACCAAAGGCCGGCGTCTTCGGCCCAGGCCAAACCGGACCAGGCGCTGAACCAGTTGTTCCTGGTCGCGGGTTGTTTCAATTCTGAAGGTTTGCTCCGGCACCGGGGGAATCGCCGGCAAGGACAATGTCCCACTGCAGGGTGAAATGCGGATCACGGCCTCATGGTCAGCAAGAATGTTGGCCATCCGGGCAGCGAAAGGATGTCCCCCGCCATGATCCAGGCCGGTTCTCGGGTAATCCGGGTCAGCAAACCGGCGCCACTCATCCAGCGGCGGCATCAGCCAGAACAGCAGGCCGCCGGCGGTCAATGCCCCTGAAAGCGCAGCGAAGCCATCCGGTGGGTTTCCCTGCCAGCCGTCCCAGATAATCATTGAGACTTCGCAACCGAGCCATTTCCGGGCTTCGGTGGGAACAATCCGGGCCAAGCGCGGATCCGGGCATTGGTCTTCCGGGCCTGTCCAGAGGCCCGCTTGCAGTTCGAGCTCAGGTAGCAGCGCAGAGAGCCACTTGAGACTGGTTTCCCGGTTGCCCTCAAGCAGGACCAGGCGGCGCTCGCCGTTGGCGGCGAGGCTGGCCTGCAGGGCGCGCCAGCCGGAAAAATACGGCTTGGCGTCGGGTCCGGAATGGCTCATCAGCTAAGGTCGGCACCGTGGGCCTTGAGGTCGTCCAGGGCGCATTTTTCGAGGGCAGCCCGATGGGTGGCGCGCAGCCGGACTCGTGGCGCAGAGCCCGCTTCGAAGGCTTCCTGCCACCGGGCAGCGCAAAGACACCAGCTGTCGCCGGCTTTCAGGCCTTCAAAGCCAAATTCAGGCCTGGGCGTACTGAGGTCATTGCCCTGTGCCTTGGAGAATTCGAGAAATTCGTCGGTGACCACGGCGCAGACGGCATGCAGGCCAAAGTCATCGGGGCCGACGTTGCAGCAGCCATCGCGGTAGAAGCCGGTGATCGGATCTTTCCCGCAGGTTTCCAGTTTTTCGCCCAGTACGTTTACCGATTCGGACATTTCCATGTTTATGACCTTTTGGCTTTCATGTTTTGATCGCAATTATGCGGCAGCGGTATCCGCTCTACCAGCAGGCCGTTACAATACCCGCCATGCCAACCGAACCCCAAATTCCTGATACCACCAACCTGCCGGATTACCTCACCGATGAACAGCGGGCAATTATTACTGCCGGCTACGCGCATTCGGTGATTACCGCCGTGGCCGGCAGTGGCAAGACGTCCACGCTGGCCTGGCGAATCCGGTATCTGCTGGAGCAGGGCCACGATCCGGACCGGATGCTGGTGTTGATGTTCAACCGCAGCGCCCGGGTGGATTTCGAGCGCAAACTGCAGGAGGTGTGTGCTCAGAGTGGGCTGGCGCTGCCGGAGATCCGGACCTATCACGCCATGGGTCTTAGGCTGTACAAGCGGTTTGTGCGGGAGGGCTATCTGCCGGGGTTTTCAGACAAGATTCTGACCGAACAGGAGATCAGCTTTCAGGCCTGGCAGTTGACGCGTCGGCTGGCGCCGGAGGATCTGGCGGATGAGATCCGGCGCAACAAGAAGGATTTTGTCGAGACGGCGACGGGGTTTATTGATCTGGTAAAGACAACCCTGTCGCCAGCGGAGATTGTGTTTGAGGAGCTGGGATATTCCGACAAGCACAAATACCTGGTCGATCTGTTCCACAGTTTTGAGCAGTGGCGTAAAAGCCAGGGTCGGATCAGTTATGCCGACATGCTGTATGAGCCGGTGATGGCGATTCACCAGAACCCACCGCTCCAGCGGCTGGTGGGCAACAAAATGGATCTGATTCTGGTGGATGAATATCAGGACACCAATGAAATCCAGCATCTCCTGCTGCGTTATGTGGCCGGGGATCGGGCCCGGGTGACGGTGGTCGGTGACCCGGACCAGACGATCTACGAGTTCCGGGGCGCAAAGCCCGAGTTTATCCTCAAGCGGTTCAGCGATGAGTTCGAAAGCCCGCTCGGGCAGACACTCAGCTACACCTTCCGCTATGGCCACCGGGTGGCGTTGTTGGCGAACCACCTGATCTGCCATAACACCGGACGCAAGGACGTGCTCTGTCATTCCCACCCTTCCACGCCCGGCACGGAGATTACCCTGCATCGGGCAGAGAGCGATGCCGATACGGTGCTACAGATTCTTCAGGGCCAATCGGAAACCGCTCTGGCAGGGACGGCCATTCTGTTCCGGGTCTGGAGCCAGAGTGTCCCTATTGAGCTGAAGTTGCTGGCGCGGCAGATTCCCTACCGGATTGATGCCGGCAAGGGCGCCCTGTTCAGCCGGGAAGTGCAGGCAATCACCGCCTTGCTGATGGTGGTGACCGGCAAGCTGGAAAATCTGCCGGATGAGGACCGACTGGAGATGGCACGGCAGTTATTGCGCTTTCCCCATGTGGGCCTGAAAGAGCCCGAGCTGGAGCAGTTGGCGCGTTTCCTGGCAGGATTTTCCGGCGGCTGGCACGAGCGGTTTCTGGCCATGGACTTCGAGGCCCTGGCACCAATGGCGGCCCGCAAGTTGCGGAAACTGGGCGAGGTGCTTGCCCAACTGCGCAGCTACGGAGGTCCGGTTGCAGGACTGATCAGTGTCTATGCCGAGCACACCGATCTTTACGAAGGCATCCGGAGCCTGGCACTGACGCACGAAAGCGCCGAGGAACGGATTGATACCGTGCAGGGGTTCCGGCAGTACCTGAAAAGCCTGGATGTCACGGCCGAGGGAGCCCTGGACCATCTGCAAGCCCTGAAGCAGCAAGCGGGTGAAAAACGACAGGGAGGCGTGCTGCTGTCAACCATTCACCGCACTAAAGGGCTGGAATGGCCGACGGTGATCATTCCAGGACTGCAGGAGAAATACCTGCCCTACAGCCCCCGCCCCCAGGACGATGCCAGAGGATTCCTGGAGAGTGAACGGAGGCTGCTGTATGTGGCCATGACGCGAACACGCCAGCAACTGCATCTGATTACCCGACCCGCCAGCAAGCAACCGCATCTGGACGGCGATCTGGGCCCGAGCCGGTTTGTTGAGGAGTTCTGCTTCTCTCTGGCCGAAGAATTCGGGCGCTGGCTGGATGAACGAATCCCGGCCGAAACGTCAACAATCCGTTTGACCGCGCCCCTGACGCCGGTCAGCCAGCGCTATGCCGACCGGGAGAGCGTCACCCTGGAAGGCCAGGCGGCAAGATCTGCCAGTTCGATGGAACCACTCTGGCATCAGAAACGTCTTAGCCACGCGATTTTTGGCCCCGGCTCGGTAGTTGCCGAGGATGAAAGCTCGTTCGAAGTGCACTTCGACAACGGCGAGGTCCTCAATTTCAGTAAAAAGAGCGCGCATCTGTATTTTTCCGCGCTGGCCTGAAACGACTCCCCGCACGTAAAGGTCAACTGGGTACAATTGCGGACGTAACAATCCGTATCATTTTTTTGTTTTTTTTGGCCTACTGGCCTAAATTCTTGGTATAGAAGCACTTTTCATGAGGAAGTGCGGTACCACAACGACAATGAACAGGAGGTTCTGCATGAACGTCATGCGTCCGATTTCCGCGGCTGTCCTGGCCGCTACCCTGGCAACCCCGGCCATGGCCGACCGTCAGGAAACCGTTTACATCAACCCGTTTGCAGGTTTCCAGCTGTTTGACGACAAGCGCGACCTGAGCGAAACCGGCACCTTCGGGGTTGGTGTGGAATACCGATTCCGCCCCCACTGGTCAGTCGAGGCGCTGTACTCACGCGCTGATGCAGACCGTAAATACGTGGCAGGTGAATCCGAATTTGATGAAGTGCGGGTTGATGGTACCTACTACTTTGCAGGTCCGGACGAAGCCTGGAACCCGTATGTTTCAATGGGTGCCGGCCATGCAGACTTCGGCTCGGACAACAGCGGTGTTCGCACTGCCGGCAGCAACCACGATGAAACGCGGGTGAACGTGGGTACCGGTTTCCGCTACAACATCACCGATGCTGTGTCACTGCGTGGCGACCTCCGTGAATTCCACGGAATTGATGAGAGCACCTTCGACACCCAGGTATCTCTGGGCATCAGTTTTGCGTTTACCCGCACCGTGGCCCAAGCCTCTCCCGAGCCCGCTCGTCCAGCAGATGCTGATGGCGATGGCGTGCCGGATTCACGGGATCAGTGCCCGGGTACTCCGGCAGGCGCCACGGTTGACAGCAATGGCTGCGAACCGGATTCGGATCGCGACGGCGTTGCCGATAGTCGTGACCAGTGTCCCGATACCCCGCGCGGTGCCGAAGTGAACAGTCGCGGCTGTGAGCTGGACAGTGACAACGACGGCGTCGTCAACAGCCAGGACCAGTGTCCGAACACGACCGCTGGCGCCGAGGTTGACGAAACAGGCTGTGAGGGTGTTACTGAAACTATCCAGACTTTCACCATCGAGGTGCAGTTCCCGACCAACAGCTCCGTGATCGGCAATACCTACGATGCGGAGATCCGTCGCGTCGCGGACTTTATGCAGGAAAACCCGGAGACCATCGTGGAGATTGCCGGTCACTCCGACAGCCGCGGTGACGCCGACTACAACCAGTTCCTGTCCCAGCGTCGCGCTGAGGCGGTTGCTGGTCGTCTGACCGGACCTCTGGGGATTGATCCGGCACGAGTGGAAGCCGTAGGTTACGGTGAAGAGCAGCCGGTTGCGTCTAACAACACAGCGGACGGCCGTGCTGCCAACCGCCGGGTTGAAGCGCGCATTCAGGTTCTCCGTTAAGTAACGGTCGTAATCTGAGTGGATTGGAAAGGCGCCTTCGGGCGCCTTTTCTGTTTCTGAATACACGCGAGGAGCCGATGCTCAAAGGCATAGCCCTGATGCTTACCCTCTCTGTTCTGGCAGTGCCGGCGCAGGCCCAGGTTTTTCGATGCGAAAAAGACGGCAATACGGTCTTCGCCGACCAGCCCTGCGGGGAGGATGCCGAATCGGTTGAGTTATGGGATAACCGCATTGGCGGCAGCTTTAACCAGAACCTCCCGGCGCAAGAGGCAGCTGATCCCGAGGAACAGGCCAAAGAGCCGGAACCAGAAAAAGAGGCCGGCACCTGCCGGTTTATCAACTCCACCGATTTGCGTCGTTATCTGGTTCGGGAGCAGGTGGTGCGGGGCATGACCCGTGAAAACGTGCGCCGCGCTTTCGGCAACCCTCCGGAAACCTACACCAGTCCCCAGGAAGTCTGGATCTACCAGACCCGCTATTACGGCGCGCTCTACGAGCTGACCTATGTGTATTTCAGGGATGGCTGTGTTGAACGGGTTGAGTACCGGAAACCCTGACCGCATCCAGCAGCAGATTGCGGGGCGTCAGTGACCGGTCGCAGAACTGCCCCAGCCTCACCGTGTACCCCTGCTCTTTCAGGAACAGCGCATAATCAAAGACCATCCAGAGCTCCAGAGGACGGCGGAACAGGTGCCTGACCAGTTCATGACGGCGAACTTCCACCAGCCGACGCTCACCAAATGCCAGCCATGCATCGAAATCCACGCTGCCTGGTAATTCGAGGTTTTTTTTCGCCGCCGCCCATCGGCAAAATGAAGAAAAGCCTTCGCTCAAAAGGCGGGCCGGATGGGAAGGGACCGGCAGATAGTCATCCCGCCCCCGCAGGTGCCGCTGCAAACCATCAAATCCCAGGCGCCACTGGCTGACAAGGCGGGTTTGCTCCCTCACCCGGGCGGGTGCCGTCACGGTTTCCTGCACCGCCAGCCGCAGGTCGTTTCGGCTCGGTTGCAGCACCTTTTGGTAACCCGCCGCTTTTTCGGAAAGCGGCCTGTAGGGTTCCATCTCGCTCAGGTGATAGCAGCAGGGCGAGATACTCAGTCTCGGCAACCCGGCTTCGCTGCCTCGCCTCAGCAACTGACGGTGCAGATCGCCGCAGGCATGGAGTGCAACGCAGTGATGACGCTTCGGAAGCGACAGATCTGCGGCCATGACATCCTGGCAGCCGATCAACACCCGATCCCCGAACTGTTGAGCCAGTCGGTTGCCGTCCTGCACCAGCTCCGGATTCCACTCGAAACCCTGTACCTCACCGGGGCAAAACGGCGCCAGCGTCCGGGACAGATGGCCCTTACCGCAACACCAGTCCAGGGCAGGATGTTCCAGCGGCCTCAGTGCCGCAGTAAAGGCACCCGACTGCAGGCGTTTCCGACCGGGCATATCCGTGGCCCGGATTTCCGGCAGGGTCGCCTCAGATGCTTTCTCGGCTAACGGCAAAAGCTCCGGCAGCTGCACCATGTCTGCATAAGCTTCCAGGGACGGCAGCCACCGGGATGCTCGCGCCGCCAGTTCAATGGGGACGTCATCCAGGTGCTGGCATTCGGCATCGGTAAGCTCTGCCAGCATTGCGTTCAGTTCCGGATAAGTTTGTGTCCAGGCCGGCTCCGGTGTCATGAACGGCGCCGGTTGCCAGAACTCCCGGTGCTGCACCAGCCAGTCGTTCAGCTGCCGCCATCGCTGGTAAAAAGATTCCGCGCCGTGGTGTAAACTCGCCGCCGGAGGTAACGTCATGCAACTGGCCTTTGTACTTGTTGAACCCAAGGTTCCGGAAAATGTCGGAGCGGCCGCCCGCGCCCTGTGCACCATGGGCTTCGGCGAACTGTGGCTGGTCAACTCGGACCTGCACACCCGCCCCGAAGCCCACTGGCTGGCCCATGGCAGCGACCATATCCTGGACAATGCGCGCATTTTCCCCGATCTGGCTGCGGTAAGAAACTCCGTAGACCTGCTGATGGGCACCTCCGCCAAGACGCGGCATCAGCGCCAGGATTGGCACGGCCCCTCAGATTTGCGGAAGGTTCTCGCCACGAAGGGTGCTTCCGTAGCGACCGCGGCACTGGTATTTGGCCGTGAGGACCGTGGGCTGTCCAATGACGAACTGGCGCTCTGCGATCTGCTAACCGGCATCCCCATGAAGGTCGCCTACCCTTCCCTGAACCTTGCCCAGTCGGTGATGCTTTACGCCTGGGAAATGTCAGGGCTTTCGGAAACTATGGATAACCAGCGTGAGCCTGCCAACGAAAATCGTCTTGGCGCCCTCCGCGGTCGACTCGAAACCCTGCTACCGGAACTGGACACACCACCTGAAGGAAAGCTGTCCCAATGGGTTTTCGAGCGGCTGCCCTTGTTGTCTGATCGGGATATCGGGTTTGTTCATACGCTTTGTTCGAACATCGAGCGCGCTCTGCTTCCGAGAAAGAGCCAGACGGATAAGTCCTCCCGGGATACGCTGTGAATACATCCCTGTACGCTCGACGAAAACATCCATGTTTTCGACGATCCCGGGAGGACTTATCCGTCCGGCTCCCGGGCCTTTTTGCGCGCACCGATCTATAGAAACTATTCCTGAAATCTTCCCGGGCGGAAGGCATCTAGGCAAAGGATGGGATCCTCGCCATCTATTACCTGGGCAATAAGGTCTGCACTACCTGCGGACAGGGTCCAGCCGAAGGTGCCGTGGCCGGTGTTTAAGTAAAGGTTATCTCGGGGACCTCGTCCGATGATCGCCGGGCCGTCCGGGGTCATGGGGCGAAAGCCGGTCCAGGTTTCGGCGGCGTCGAGATCGGCGCAGCCGGGGAACCGGGACTCCACCGATTTTCGGATGGTGGCCAGCCTCGCCTCAGGAATATCTCTATTGAAATCCGCCAGCTCGACGAACCCGGTGGCCCGTAAACGGTTGCCCAGACGGGTGGAGACGACTTTGTAGTTGTCGTCATGGATCGTAGAGTTGGGACCTCGCTCTGAATCTTTCATGGGAACGGTGAGGCTGTAACCTTTCACGGGGTAAATCGGCAGTTCCAGGCCCAGGGGCTGAACCAGGTGATTGGACCAGCAGCCGGCGCTGATCACGACGGCATCGGCTTCGAGCGTTTCCATAGTGCCATCGCCGGTTCTCAGTGAAATCGCACTGACCTTCTGGTCATCGGCAATCAGCTTTTCCGCCTCCACGCTGTAACGAACGACCACCCCTTTTGCTTCGCAGGCTTTCGCCAGCTCCCGGGAGAACTGATGACAATCCCCGGTGCCGTCAGTGTCGTAGCTCAGGGCACCGTAAAGCGGGCCGTCGCCGACCATGCCGGGTTCCGCTTCGCGTACCTGTTCGGGGGTGAGCAAGCGGGAAGGGATGCCCAGTTCGTTCAGAAGTTCATGGGTCGTTCGGTAGCCTTCCAGTGCTTCTGGTGTGCTGGCCAGGTGCAGCAGGCCCTGGTGGTCGCCATCGAAGGACAGATCAAACTCCTTCTCCAGAGCCAGAAACCTTGCCCGGCTGTGAATGCCGAGGCGCAACATGGCGCGGCGATTCAATCCGAACAGCCCTGGCGACCAGGCGTAACGGAGCGTAGCAAACATGAACTTGAGTGTTTCCACAGACGGCGGGAAGCGCAGCTTCAGAGGACCATCCTGCTTGAGGATCCAGGGAATAGCCTTGAACACAATCGAGGGATCGGCCCACGGGTAGACCACGCCATAGGACCGCTGGGCCGCGTTGGCCTTGCTGGTTTCATTACCGGCAACAGCATGGCGTTCCAGCACAGTCACCTGGTGGCCGCGGCGATTCAGCTCGTAGGCGGTGGTCATTCCCACCACGCCGCCACCGACTACAACAATGTGCATGCATTCCTCCCCAGTGTTTATTTCACGCCGCTTTTCGCCAACAGGCGCCGGTACTCTTTCAAAACATTCTCATCTTCTTTCGGATAATCCGGCGCCAGTTTCTGCAATTGCTCAGCCAGTACGGCCGCCACAATCGCGCGAGCCTGTGGTTTCCGATCACCCGGCACAATTAACCAGGGCGCCTGCTCTGTGTGGGTCGCGGCCATGGCTTCCTCGGCGAAAGCTTCGTACTCTCGGCGTTTTTCCCAGCCATCGATATCGGACCGATCGAACTTCCACCGCTTGCGCGGTTTATCCAGACGCTTCAGGAGGCGCTGACGATGCTCGTCCTCAGACAGGTTGAGCCAGACCTTGATCACCGTGGTCCCTTCTTCCACCAGGTGATTCTCGAAGTTCCGGATGGACCGGTAGCGGTTCTGCCAGTTGTAGCTTGCAGGCGCGTGGACCGGCCATACCCGCTCGGCGATCACCGCTTCATGATGGCTGCGGTTGAAGGCGACCATCTCGCCAAAACCGGGCAGAAACGGCGTGACCCGCCAGAGAAAATCGTGTCGGATTTCGGGGCCCCTGGGCCGGCTGAACGACCAGGCGTGGAAACCGGCCGGGTCTGCGTAGGTTGCCAGGGTACGGATCAGGCTGTCTTTCCCGCTGGTGTCGGGGCCATGGTTAACCAGTAGAACCGCCTTGGCCTGGTTGGCCCATAACCGGCGCTGGTATTCCCCGATCTCGTCCAGGCTGGCTTCCAGCCCGGGCAACTTGGTTTCATCCCTATCCAGCAATGTCGGGTAATCCCGGAATCTCGGTTTCCCGGGGTCGTAGAGAAAAGAACTGGCAAACGCCGATAGCTTCATCAAGATGCTCCGTGCAACTCCCTATGGAGGTAATACAGGTCAACAATCGAACAAGCTGGTAAACTTATGAGCCCGAATTCACAGAATAGCAGCCTGGACGCAGGTTGCGATGGAGTGTAGTACCCGGCAATGAGTAAAAAACGTCGCGAGATTCCCGTATTCGATCACCCGATCATCGAGACCCACTGTCACCTGGATTATCTCAAGGACCGCCCTTTGGAGGAGACTCTTGAGCAGGCAAAAGTTGTCAATATCGAGAAAGTGATCACCATTGCGGTGTCCCCGGACAACCTTGCCAGGGTGCGAGAGCTCAGCCAGGTGGCGCCCTGGGTTTATGGTACTCAGGGAATACATCCCCACGATGCCGAAAGCTATACCGACGACGTAGAGGCGGAAATTCGCGCCCATGCCAGGGACGAGAAGATCGTTGCCGTGGGCGAAATCGGCCTGGACTATTTTTACGACAACGCCGACCGGGACGTGCAGCGCAAGGTGTTCCGGCGTCAGCTGCAGATCGCCTGCGACTCGGATCGACCCGTGGTTATCCATAGCCGGGAAGCCGACGAGGATACCATCAAGATCCTTGGCGAATTTGAGGACACCCTGAAACGCCGTGGTGTCATCCACAGCTTCACTTCCGGTCCGGGACTTGCCCGGTATGCCCTGGATCAGGGCTGGTGCCTGGGTTTCAACGGCATCACGACGTTCAACAAGGCAGAGAACGTGCGGGACATCGTGCGTATGGCACCGATTGACCAGATTCTGCTGGAAACCGACTCGCCTTTCCTGACGCCGGTGCCCTATCGCGGCAAGGAAAACGCGCCGTTTTATCTGCCCTTTGTGGCCGAGAAAATCGCTGAGGTGAAAGAACTGCCTCTGGACGAGGTGATTGGCAAGACGTATCAGAACAGCCTGAGAACGTTTTTCTCCAGCGAATGATCAAACGTGTCCCCATCTCCGCACTCAAGGTCGGCATGTACATAACCGACCTGAACAACGACTGGATTCCCCACAACACCCAGCGCAAGCGGGGTGTTATCAAAAAAGAGGAAACCATCGAGAAAATCCGGCGGATGGGCGTCGAATTCGTCTACATTGACGCTTCAAAGGGGCTGGACTCCCAGGACTCTGAGACCGCCGCCGAGATAGACCGACGGAACGAGTCGGCCCTACAGAACGCCGGTGAACTGTCGCCAGGCCTGCGCCCGCATGTGCCGCTTGCGGAAGAAATCGTGATCGCCCAGCAAATTCACAACCAGGCCCAGGGGCTGGTCGGCGAGTTCATGAACCACGCCAAGGTGGGCGGAGCGATCGACGTCGCACCCATTCACCAGTTGGCGGACGAACTCCAGCATTCGGTGTTACGTAATGCCAACGCCCTGAGCTGCCTGGGACGGATCCGGGAGAAGGACAATTACCTGCTGGAACACTCAGTCAACCTGAGTGTTTTGATGTCCCTGTTCGGTAATTACCGCGGCCTGTCTCCTGATGTCTTGCACCAGACCATCGTCGGCGCTCTCCTCCACGACCTTGGCAAGATCCTCACGCCCGATGAAATATTGCATAAACCCGGCCGCCTGACACCTGAGGAGTTCGAGGTAATGAAACTTCACGCCCGGCACTCACGGGACATTCTGGCCACCACCGAAGGCATTGGTGAGCTCACCGTCATCACCGCGGCCCAACACCATGAGCGCCTGGACGGCACCGGCTATCCCGAAGGCCTGAAAGGCGACGAAATCTCGGAATACGGTCGGATGGTAGCCATCAGTGACGTCTACGACGCCATCACGGCAGACCGGGTCTATCACAAGGGCATGACGCCAACTCAGGGTCTGAAGAAGCTTCTGGAATGGAGCGGCAGTCATCTGGATCCGATTCTGGTCAAACAGTTTATCCGCTGTCTGGGCCTTTACCCCGTGGGTTCGCTGGTGCTTCTGGAAAGTGGTCGTCTTGGCGTGGTGGTCGAAGCCAACGAGAGTGATCAAAGACTGCCGACAGTACGGGTGATGTACCACACCAAATTCCGGATGCCTATCACGGTAGATACTATCGACCTAGCGAAACCTGGGACGCAGGACCGGATTTTGCGAGCCGTGGATCCGGAAACTTATAAAATCGATGTCCGGAAATTCCTCGCCTGATTAGCCGACACCTCCACTAGCCACGGGCTCTGCCAAGCTCAGAGAAAACCGGCTTCATGCCGGAGAGCGGATCCTTGACGCCCGGAATTGAATTGCTGAACGGCAGCCGTCAGGAGGAAGGATCGGAGAACCGGACATAACGATTGCGGCCCTGGTGCTTGGCCTGATACATGGCCTGGTCGGCCTGCCGCAAAAGTTGGTCGCCGTCCAGATCTTCTGCTTGCGGGAACAACGTGTAGCCGATACTGGCTGAGACCTCCACACTGTGGTCTGCCACCCAGACCGGTTCAGCCACCCGGGCCAGCAGACGCACCAACAGACTTTCCAGGGATGGATCGTCTTGAACATTCATGACAATGGCTGCGAACTCATCACCTCCGAGCCGCGCCAGGGTATCTTCTTCCCGAAGCTCCGAACGCATACGAGTGGCTACCTCAACCAGTAACTGGTCGCCCGCCTCATGGCCGAAGGCATCGTTTACCGGCTTGAACTCATCCAGATCAATGTAGACCACCGCCAGGTTGCCGTTCTGTCGCCGGGTCAGGGCCATGGCCTGCTGCAATCGGTCGGCGAACAGAACCCGGTTGGGCATTCCGGTCAGGGCATCGTAGTGGGCCATGATCATCAGCTTTCGTTCCTGCTCTTTGAGCCGACTTATGTCACTGAAAATACCCACAAAATGTGACAACTCACCATCATCACCGCGGACACTACTGAGAGTCACCGACAAGGTAATCGGCTCGCCATCATTGCGTCTGCTGGCAAACTCTCCGGACCAGAAGCCCTGGGCCCGGGCACTCGCAAAAATACCGCTGCCTTCATCCACCGGTAAGGGAGGCAGTCGTCCAATAGCCCGATTGCGAGGCCGGCCGGTAATGGCCAGGTACGCATCGTTGGCATCAATCACGATGCCATGATTATCCGTAATGAAAATTGCCTCTCGGGCGTATTCAAATACGCTCGCCGCCAGTCGCTGTCGCTGTTCCGCCCGTTTTCGAAGGGTGATGTCATACAGTGAGCAAAGGATCAGAGCTTCCGGCTCATCCTCTGTGTGAACCGGAGCCATGGTAAGCTCGACCCAGACCTCTGTGCCGTCAGACCGATTCAGAACCCATTCGCACTGCTCCACATGACCTTCCGACACCCGGGCCAGCATCAGCGTCATTTTCTGTCGGGAAATCTGCCCGTCCGGCTGGTATTCCGGCGAAAAGGCCGCCGGATCCTTGCCAATCAGTGATTCACTGGACGTATACCTGAGCAGGTCGACAGAAGCCCGGTTGGTGTCGCTGAAAAATCCGCTCCGGATCAACAACGCCGCTTGTGGCCAACCCCGGATAAGCTGTCGCAAACGCCGCTGTTCCGCGGCCAGTTGCCGCTTGCTCCTGCCCAGCCAGAGCGAAGATGCCACCAGCAGCGTGACCAGCACCAGAATGGTAAAAACCCAGAGCCGGTACTGGTGCAAAGCATCAAGCCAGGTAAGCTGCGGTATCTGGTCGTAGGGCGGCACCCGCAGAGTGCGCGCCAGGTACTCAACCGACTGGTAGTCCGCAGGCGGCGAAAAACCCGAAATGCCGACTGCCAGCGCGACCTCGTCTTCCGGCTCAATAGCAAAAAGCGCCGACGCGATCCTACGGACGGCCCGCTCGTTTACATGGGGCAGCGCTACCAGGGGCCATTCCGGGTATAGACGGGTTGAGACAACGTAGGGGAAACCAGCCAACCGCTGACGGTTCAGAACCTTCACCCGGGTAAACAGATCAGGGTCTTCCTGTGCCAATTGTTCCAGAATACTGGTTCGGATAAAGCCAACATCCGCATCTCCGGAGAGAACCGAACGAACCACTCGGTCGTGGGTGCCCATAAACCGAATCAGATTCACGCTCCGGATATCAATACCAGCATCCATCAGCTCGAGAACCTGCGTCTGGTAGCCCCCCAGGAAATGGACACCGGGTGAGGCAATGGTTTTATCATGAATATCGGCGAGCTGTTCGATGTCGTCGCGCCCGGCCCTGGTAAAGATCACGCCGCCAAGACTCCCGGTCGCAGACTGGCCGGAGCGCCTGACCAGAGTCGCCAGAACGCCGGTCAGACTACGTTCGCTGCGGACCAGCAGAAAATGGCTGGGATTGGTAAGAAAAAAATCCAGCCGGTTGGCGGCGATCGCCCGGCTCATATTCTCCTGGTTGAGGACCTCCAGCCTTATACGAATCCCGGTTTCCCGGGACAGGTAGTCGGTCAGAGGCTGGTAACGCTCCTGGAGCAGATGGTCTGGGCGATAGGCGAATACGCCCAGAGTCAATGCCTCATCGGCATTGGCTGGTGCAATGGCCACAAGCTCCGTGGCGAGCAGTAAAAAAAGATGGACAGCTAACCGGCGAATGTTCAAGAAATCCTCGCTGGCAGAAACGAAGGATCTGACAAGCGCTGAATGCCAGGATTCTGATTAATCATCCCCTCTGCCAGCATCAGGCGAGACAGGGATCCGGCCATGGTTTCGATGGGTCCGGCTGCCCTGAGATAACGCTGGTTTGCGGCCAGATCCGGCAGCATAACGCTTGCCAGTGCCGCGCGGACCTCATCCGGGCTGATCCCCTGACGGGTGGCAATCCGGTACACCGAGTCGTGCATGCTACGCACGAGATGCTGCAGGCCGGTAAAATGTCCGGTCAAAAGGTCACGAACCGCACTGGAATTGCTCTCTGCCGCTTTCCGGGTCACCACCAGCAAATCGAAGATGGTTTCCGGAATGTCGCTACTATCGAAGAGTCTGACGCCTCCGGCGTTCTCTATGAGTGACGCTGTTGGCTCGTAGCACACGGAAGCATCCACTTCACCGCGGGACCAGGCTTGTGCATGCTGGCTTACCGGCAAATCCACTTTTATCACGTCGCTGCGACCGAGCCCCGCTACCTCAAGGATTTTAAACAGCATAACGCCCGAGACACCGTCCAGCTCCACCGCAATCCGCTGCCCCTTAAGGGCTGTCAATTCAGTGATCGATGGCTTCACCATCAGTACATCGGCGCCGGCGGACACATCAGCGACAGCAACCACAACGAGTTCCAGCCCCCTCGACCAGACGCGTATGGTTTCATCCAGAGTCAGCGCCGCCCCATCAAGCGCCCCTGAAAGAAGGCCTTCCATGGAGTCTTTGGCAGACGTGCCGGGCGCCAGCGCAACCGTATCGGGCAGCCAATTGAAATCACGGGCAAGGTACAGTGGCTCGTAACCGATCCAGGGATGGATACCGAACCTCAGCGGGCCGGAATCGCTGCAGCCCGGCAATCCCGCCGTGGACAGTCCGGCTGCTATCGATAAACCAAGGAATTCGCGGCGTTGCATCAGGATCAGGACCGGGCCAAGACATTAACATTTGTCAATAAACGCTAGTTTACTGTTTCACATACTACCCGTAAAACCGCAACTTGCATTGCACCGCGTCAATTTAACCCAAAGACAGGAACACCCCCATAAGCACCGGCGACAGAAAAGACAGCAAGAAACCGGAGGCGATGGCCACCGGCACGCAGGTCAGCCCGCCACTGCTGCGGATAACCGGCAGGGTGAAGTCCATGGCCGTAGCGCCACCATAACCGATCGCCATGGCCGGCCTGTTGGCAATCAGCAGGGGAATGATGGCCAGTGCAACGATTTCCCTGAGCACATCATTGAGGAAGGCCACGCCGCCCCAGGCAGGCCCGAGGGCTTCACCAATCACAATACCGGACAGCGAGTACCAGCCAAAACCGGAAGCAACCGCCAGGGCGTCGTGCCATGGCAATCCAAGCCAGGGTATCAACAGGGCCCCGGCCACCAGAGAGCTTAGCGTCAGAGCCAGTGCGATACCCAGGCCCTGACGGTTCATCAGCAGCTTGCGCAGCGACAGACCGGCGTTGCGCAACTGGAGGCCAATGAGAAACAGCAGGAACATCAGGGACCAGGTTGCCAGTTGCTCCGCCATGGGCATGTCCGGCAACAGGAAGTATCCGGCCAGGAGCCCGGCAATAACCGCCACCAGGGGCTTCATGCCGGCCAGGAACAGCCTGCGGTAACCGGGACTGACACTGCCTTCGACCCGTTCGATGGACATCGGCTGCCAGCGGTGGAACAGCCATAGCCCGAACATGTTGGCGACGAAAAGCACCAGCACCAGCGCCAGTACCTGGACCGCCATACCACCCAGCTGCGCCGCCAGGCCCTCCATCTGGCCAAGACCCAGGCCCAGCAGCAACAGGATAAAATAGACCAGGCCTTCCACCGTGTAGTGGATCACGGTCATCGCCCTGCGATTCTCCAGGGCGATGGCAAACCCCAGAAACAGGGGAGCAAGAATGAGCAAGGCTCCAGTCAGCATGGCGTCCTCAAGAAGAAAAGGGGTTATCAGGTCAGGGGTTTGAACTGGTCGGGGTCTGTTTCTGGGCTGGGCTGTTTACCCTCGGGGGCTCCGATGGTGCGGGCAAGACGTTGGGCGGTAACGGACCAGACCACATAGTCGCCGGGCTTCGGCTCGTAGCCTTTTCCCATCATAGTGCCGGCGATGCTCCTGAGAACCGATTCAGCCCGAGCCTGGGTTGGCCAGGGACCGCGGCAGAATTGCCCATCCGGGCGGCCCTGGTCAGGGCCGGCCAGTGCTACCAGACCCCAATGGCCAGCGCCTGCCGGCCGGATGTGCAGCTCAATGCGCTGGCCATCTTTCACCATGACAAGATCCCGGAGCGGGCTTCGGCCGTGGAAATAGTGAAGTTTCATGGCGCCGGGCGTTCAGTGCACGACATGCCTTGACCTGTCCTGAACCAGAACCCAAGGCGCGATGACCACCGCCCAAAGCTCCGCGTTGCGGTCATACCAGTCTTGCGCTGTATCTGGCGCAACCTCGCCAACCCGGCCGTCCTGCATCCATTGTTCGAAACGGGGTTTGTTGTCCGCCGCCAACTCGGTGGCCACCTCCAGCAGATCAAGCTCCGGCACCACCCTGACCACCTGCCCCCGGGCAAAGTAGGTCTGCAGCTCATGCCAGCGGATGCGGGAAGTCTCAAGATTCAGTTTGGCTTTCAGTTCGTCCCGGGACGGGGGGGATGACATGGATACCTCTTCAATCAAAACAGGGCTCAGGCTGGCCAGACTACCGGAAATTCCCCATGGTCGCACCTATGCAGAGCCTGCGAAGCAGCCCTGTTCTAGCTTCGCGCATCCCGCAGGATCTCTGAGATCTGATCCGATAGGGTCATGGGATCAAATGGCTTCGGGATTACGCCCAACGCCCCCAGTTCCCGGTACTCCCGGATTTCCGAACTCTGAAGCCGTGCAGTCATGAAAATCACAGGGACCTCGGCCATCCCATCAAGCTCTCGCAAGGCTTTAAGCGTTGTCGGGCCATCCATGCCGGGCATCATGACGTCCAGCAGAATCAGCTCAGGATCGAAATCGGGGGTCTTTTTCAAGGCCATATCACCCGATTCGCACAAAAGTGCTTCGAAACCGCCAACATCCTGAAGCGCAATTTGGGCAATGGCGCGAATGTCCGGATCATCCTCCACATACATGACCCGTGAAATTGGAGCATTTCCTGCAGTCATCCCATCAATCCTTGACTGATTCCTCGGTGTCGATGCCAAGACGCCTTAGTAGGCGCTGGCACTCTGCTGTTTCCTGCCTGCCATCCGCGAGCATGGCTGCCGCACGCATGGTTATTCGATCCTCCCGGGCGCAATCGCCGGGCAAGTGATGCACTGCCCCGATCAGTTCCCGGGTGCTCAACGGCAAATGCCACTGAACTTTCAGCCGGTTGCCGTATTCCTGTGCCCACTGCTTCAACAGTTGCTCAGCCTCGGCGGCCTGAAGATCGCCGCCCAGGCTCACGTACTGATTCAGGACTTTCAGAACCGCCAGTTCACCCAGACGACTGAGCAATCCTGCCTTCTGCAGCAAGACCGGCTGTTTTTTCAGCCGGATGGCCAGTCTCTGGGCCTCTTTTCCAACGTCGACCGCCTCGTCATAATACCTTTTCGCGAGGTCACGAAGCACACCATCTTTCAACTTGCTGGATACATCCAGAGAAAGGGCCAGCGCCTGATTCAGAGTCAGCGCCACCCCCATCGAGGATATGGCGTCCCGGAGCGTTTCCACCGGTTTACCTGTCCGGCGAAAAGAGGAGCTGTTGGCAACATCCAACAACCGCGCCGTCAGGCTTGCTTCATCTCGCCATCGTTCTGCCAGTTGAGCCGGAGAGAGCTCTTCCTGCCGACTCATGAGCTCGATAACGTCTGATGGATCCATGTCCGAGGGCAATTGAACCACCTCGTTCAGGGATTCTTTCATTAAAACGGCAATCTCCGGTGTCTGGGAACTCGAGGGTTGCAAGAGCTTTACCAGCCTTTCATGCAGCTGCTGCACATCAAAGGGTTTGGTCATGTAGCCGTTGATGCCAAAGTGCGCGGCTTTGAGCACGGAATCGCGGTCTGAACGACCAGAAACCATTACAATGGGCACCTCGGCATCCGTGTTCCGGACCTGTTTGACGAGATCAAGCCCGGAGCCGTCCGGCAAATTCCAGTCGGTAATAAAAAGATCGAAAGTGCTGGCGCTTACAAGCTCGTAAGCTTCCCCCAGGGTTTCTGCGATTTTCACAAGTGCGCCCGGGTAAATCCCGGCAACTACCGTCTCAAGCAGTTCGGAAACCAGATCATCATCTTCCAGGATTAGCGCTTTCAAACAACCACCACCCAATTATAGAAAACACCGTTATTGCTTCGCGTCGTGAATCGTGACCCCGGCGCGCCCCCCACGCTTGCGGCGATAAAGCGCCTTGTCCGCTGCTTCCAGTGCCGCCTCCCCACTCTCGAAGTCATTGATGCCGGCGGCGCCTGCACTGAGCGTCACATGGAAACTTTCCTCACCAACTGAAAAGGTCAGTTCTGAAAAGCTCTCGCCGATGCCTCTCAACAACTGTGCCGCCGCCTGCACCGAACAATCCGGCAACACCAGCATGAACTCCTCACCACCGTAGCGACCAATCATATCGGTTTCTCTCAGGCGATTCCGTAACAGATTTGCAAGCGCTCGTATCACAGTATCGCCATGGCGGTGGCCCCAGGTATCGTTGATCTTTTTGAAGTGGTCAAGATCCAGCATCACAACACTGGAATAGTGCCCGAGACGGCGGCAGCGGGCCAATTCCTTTTCCAGCTCCTGCTTGATCAACGAGTGTTTGAGCAGCCCGGTCAGGCTGTCACGATTCATCAGATCGGAGAGTTGACGAGCGCGGTAGCAACGCATACGAACCGAGCGCACGAGGTAATCATCAGAGACTGGCTTGACGAGAAACTCATCGGCTCCTTTGGACAGGGCCTCCAGCTGATCGTCCCGGTTGTCCTCTGAAGAGAGATAGATGATTGGCAAGCTTAACCAGCGAGACTCGAAGCGAATGAGACGAGCGAGCGTGACACCCGAGTAATCACCAATCTGGACATCCATCAGCACGATATCCGGCTGAAAGACGGAGAGCTCCGGCATCAGGTGCTCAGGCTCGGTGAGGAACCGTGCCTCAATACCGGCGGCTCGGAGTACCAGACAATAGTGCTCCGCCAGCTCCACGTCATCCTCGACGATGAGAACCCGGCCATTCACGCTGGCACTGCGCTCCATAGCCAACGACTCAATGCGCTCGGCCAGTTCCGGCACATCAATCGGTTCAGCGAAAAAGGCCGAGGCACCGGCTTTCGCAACCCGATAGTTGTTATCGAAGGAATCATCGTTACCGACAGCAACCACTGGCAACCGGCGTCGTGAGCCAGTTCCTCGCCAACTTTTTAAATGCGGTATGACAGCCGGTAAATCGGCGTCACGACACAGGACTGAAGCAGCACTGCCACTCTCCACAACAAACGTCTGCAATGCTTTTTCGTCCTGTGCGTCGACAAATTGGCAAACAAACCCGTAACGGGCCAGACCAGAGGACAACGAACCAACAGTACCGCTCCTGTCAGAATCCACGAGCAGAATCCGCACCTGCATACCGTGACTGTCATCAACACGATGTTGTTCGGCCGATACTATCGTTTCAGTGGCAGAGACAGCGGACTTTTCGGAATTTATTTCCACCAATTCCGCCAGGGAATCAACACCATCGGCAAAGCCGTCGGAAACCGCGATCGTTTGCTGATGCACAGCGGAAGCCTTGCTCAGATTCTCTGCCTGGCTTTTCAGCTTTTTTTCAAGTGAACGAGCGTGCTGCCCCAGTTCAGGCAGACCAAAAGTCCCCGCCGATCCTGCAAGCCGATGCAGAGACTGATAGCAACGAATCAGCCCTTCTGCGGAGAGTTTGCCGCTACGAGTCTGCTCCGCATAGGCGCTTAATTCACGGATATCATCTCTGGCCCTATCAAGGAATTTGCTCCTCAGGGCCTTCAACTTCTCGGAAACATCGTTATCTGACTGCGAAACCACTCACTGTCCCCCGGCAAATACAATTTGCCGCGCTGATCAAATCCTCTATTCTCTCTCCCATGAAATCACGTTAAGCGCCGCAAGGCTATTACTCCAAGGAAGTACTTTGAAAAGCTTGTCCCTCGGCACCCGAATTGCTCTGATAACTATCCTCACCAGCGCCGTCACGGTCCTGATATTACTGGGAACCGCCTATAATGAATTGCTTCGGGATTTCGAGCGGGTTCTCAGCCAGAAACAGTCAATCGAGACCCGTGCCCTGAGTGACGAGGTCAATCGATCTTTAGAATCCAGAGTGACTGCTCTCCAAGCCTTTGCGGCCACGCTCACCGATGGGGAAAAACTGATTAACCAGAGCCGTATAGAGAACCTTCTCGGACGCCAATCGTCACTGAGCGACTACTTCCAGGAGGGCCTTCTGGTGTTCAATCATAATGCGGTCGCCATCGTGGAAAACACTTTCGTTCCGGGGCGGATTGGCACCTCTTACGCCGACAGAAGCCACTTCCAACGAGCGATAACCGAGCGCGAGCCGGTTATCAGCAGCCCGATCATCGGGCGCAGAACGGGGCTGCCGCTGCTGTCGTTTCTGGCGCCGATAGAAAGTGACGACGGCGACCTTTTGGGCTTTGCCGGCGGCATCATCAATCTTGAGCAGTCAGATGTCATTCCAGCTGACAGCGCCAATGACCGTAATACACTGTTTATGGTTCTTGACACCGAACGCTTCATTCAGGTTGATTCGTTGTCGTCGAATGCCCCAATGCCGGAACTCCCGCCCCCGGGAGAGAATCTCATTGTCGACGCAGCGCTTTCGGGGGTTACCTCCGGTGTCGTGAGCGATGCTGACGGTCAGAAATGGATCTATGCGACAGAGCATCTTCAAAGGGTCGGCTGGATGTTCCTGCGCGCCGTGCCCTATGAAATGGCCACCCGTCCCGCATGGGCATCCTTCCAGAAATTTTTGCTGATAAGTGTTTTCGCCACTCTGCTCCTGGCAGCAGCAGCATTGGCTCTGACACGCGCCGCAACCCGCCCTCTCGAACTCATGTCTCGAAAGATGCGGGTTATGACGCGAGATGGTTCGATCTCAGGTCGGGTCTCCGAGTCGGGGCCTCCGGAAGTCCGTAATCTGGCCACGGCGTTCAACACATTGATGAATGAGCGGGAAGGGCTAGACCGCTTGAAAGACGAGTTTGTCTCGACTGTAAGCCATGAACTGAGAACCCCACTCACCTCTGTCAATGGCTCGCTGCAGTTACTGCGTTCCGGCGCGGCCGGCGAATTGCCACCCAAGGCATCTGCAATGGTCGATGTAGCCTTCCGCAACAGTGAACAGCTTCAACATCTGATATCAGACCTGCTGGACTTCAACAAGGCAGTCGCTGGCAGGATGCCAATTTTCCCAGAAGAAGTAAGTGCCCCAAAAGCCATTGCGGACGTCTGTGAAAGCAATAGTGTCATGGCGAAACACTACCGAGTCCCACTCGAACCGGATGGCTCTGAGGATCACCGTCTCATCGCTGACCCCGTAAGGCTGAGACAGATACTGGACAATTTTGTAAGCAACGCCATCAAATTCTCACCAGCCGGCGGATCCGTGCGTGTCTGGTCCGCCAGCTCACAGGATGGGCAGATAAGAATAACTGTTGCGGACGAGGGTGACGGCGTGCCCGAGACGTTCGAGGCCCGACTCTTCCAACGCTTCGAGCAGGCAGAATCCGGGACAGACCGTGCCAGAGCCGGCACAGGCCTTGGGCTTGCGATCACTCGGGAACTGGCCAGACTCATGGGTGGTGAAGTGGGCTACTATTACGACAACGGAGCCCATTTCTGGGTAGATTTACCTGCGTCAAAGTCAGAGCATTCGCAAGCCGGAGGCGAACATGAAAACGCCTGACTTCCCGCCGGATGAGTCCCATCGGCTGTCAGCCCTCGATGAGCTGGCACTGCTGGACACACCGCCCGAGGAAAGATTCGACCGACTGACCCGGCTTGCCGCACGTGCCCTGAACGCCCCGATTGCGCTGGTATCATTGATTGACAGCCATCGACAGTGGTTTAAATCCCGGCATGGATTGGAAGCCCCTGGGACGGCACGAGATATTTCGTTTTGCGGCCATGCAATCCTGCGCGAAGAGACATTGATCATCGAGAACGCGCTTAACGACGAGCGGTTTCATGATAATCCCCTGGTCACCGGCGATCCCAATATTCGGTTTTACGCGGGCGCGCCTTTGCACGACCGTCACGGACACAGAGTTGGCACCCTGTGCATCATCGATCGCAAACCCCGATCATTTTCAAAGGAGGAAGAAGCCATCCTCAGGGATCTCGCCAACCTTGTCGAACGGGAGTTCTCGCTGAGTGAACTTCGGGATTACTACGATGATCGCAATCGGGCCCTGAATGTTTTGACCGAGATCGCCATGGATACCAGCGGCGACACCCATGAGCGAGCGACCAAAGCCCTGGAAATCGCCTGCGACTATCTTGGCCTTGAAACCGGCATTGTCAACCGGATAACCGCAGACGCTTACACCATTCACTGGCACTACACACGCCAGGCTGAGCAAATCGAGAACGGCACCACTCTGCCGGTCGACCAGACCTATTGCTCCCTGCTTCTCGAGTCCGGCGACAAGTTGATTGCCATTGAACACATGGCAGAATCCGGCTTGAAACACCATCCGTGTTACGCGAATTTCGGGCTTGAGGCTTATCTGGCAGCGCCCATCTGGATCGACGGCGAAATCTTCGGGACCGTGAACTTCTCCTCGCGCTCGCCCCGCAACCGCCCATTCAGTGCGCCCGAGGAAATGTTCGTCACTCTCTTCGCAGACTGGGTAGCGGATACCCTCTATCGCATCCAGCATACCGAGACACTGAACAAGCTGGTGACCCAGACGCCCGGAATGCTTTACCAATACCGCCTGTGGCCCGATGGACACAGCAGCTTTCCTTACACGAGCCCCGGCGTTCAGGACATCTATGGCATTGATTCCGAGGAGGCAGCTACCGACGCAGCCAGTGCCATAGCCCGTGTGCACCCTGATGATCTGCCAGCGCTGCTTGCTTCGATTGAGGAGTCGGCAGAGTCTTTATCGCAATGGCAACATCGCTACCGGGTGCTCATCGATACCGGTGGCTGGAGCTGGGTTGAGGGGCTGGCACAACCGGAAGCTCTGCCCGACGGCAGCACACTTTGGCATGGGTACATCACCAATATCGATGAGCGCCAGAAAATTGATGAGATGAAAAACCAGTTCATCTCCACGGTCAGTCACGAGCTCCGAACACCACTGACATCGATTTCAGGCTCTCTGGGACTCATCCTTGGCGGCGCAACCGGACCAATCAACGAAAAAACCGGGCATATGCTCGATATTGCGCGGCGCAATAGTAAACAACTCGGGCATCTTATCGATGATTTGCTGGATATCGAGAAGCTGGTCAGCGGCAACGTTACTTTCGATGCTTCAGTCCAGAGACTCGACGACGCAGCCGTGGCAGCCATCGAAGAGATCCAGCCGATGGCGAGAAGGCGAGGCGTGGAGGTGCAACTGAATGTCCTGAAAGAAGATCTGTATGCAAACTACGACATTGTTCGACTTACCCAGGCCATCACAAATCTTCTGTCAAACGCCATCAAGTTTTCTCCGACAGGCACTGTCGTTAAGGTAGGTTTGCTTAAAGCTGGAGATGAGGCAAAGCTTGAGGTCCGGGATCAGGGGCCCGGAATACCTGTGAGTTTTCGGGAGCGGATTTTTCAGAAATTTGCCCAGGCAAACTCGACGTCTTCACGAACCAAGGAAGGCACCGGGCTGGGCCTAGCGATCACGCGGGAATTAATGCAGGCAATGGGCGGTGAGGTCGATTTCGAATCCGAAGAGGGATCTGGTGCCTGCTTCTGGATCACGTTGCCGCTCGCAGAGCCGGGGACTCAATAGAGTTCCCGGCTCGCGACCAGGAGGCTTGCAAAATACGCTGAATCAGCTGTCCAGCCCTTCCAGAAGACCGGCCATATCGTCAGCGTGTTCCTCTTCCTGGGCCAGGATTTCCTCAATGATCCGCCGGGAAGTGGGATCCTGATCGCCGAGATAGCGGGCAATCTCACGGTAGCTGTCGATCGCGATGCGCTCTGCGACCAGATCCTCGACCACCATGTCCCGGAGCGTTTCGCCCTCAACAAACTCGGCATGTGATCGGGTCAACAGACCTTCCGGCGAGAAGTTCGGCTTGCCGCCGAGCTGCACGATGCGTTCTGCCAGCCAGTCAGCGTGCTGCTGTTCCTGGTCTGCGTGCTCGAGGAACTCCTGGGCAGCGACATTGGCATTGATGCCATCGGCACGGAAATAATGGCTCTTGTAGCGCAGGGTGCAGACAATCTCGGTCGCCAGCGCCTCGTTAAGAATCTTCACCACATTATCGCGGTTTGCGCCGTAGCCTTCGGTGAGGGCACCTTCTTCAATGTGCTTGCGGGCCCTTTCTCGAAGGGTTTTGACGTCCGTCAGAAACGGTTGATCGGTCATAATGTCTCTCTCGTTTCTCTCTTGAATTTGGCTTTGAATCTAGCCTGGCAGATGTAATTGGCATAGCGGCGGCCCGCCATGCCTTTTCAGTTCTTTCAATCAGGCAGTGCGCAGCATCTCTCTCACAACGTAATGGAGGATACCGCCATGCTTGAAGTAGACGGCTTCGTTAGCGGTGTCGATCCGTGATTTCAGCTCACAGGTCTCGGTGGAACCGTCCTTGTATTTCACCGTCATCGTCAGGGTCTGGCCCGGTTTGATCTCGCCAGACAAACCTTCAATGCTGATGGTTTCCTCACCGGTGAGTTTCAGGCTCTTGCGATCCGTGCCTTCCTGGAACTGTAGCGGCATCACGCCCATCCCGATCAGGTTGGAGCGGTGGATGCGCTCATAGGATTCGGCCACCACGGCTTTTACACCCAACAAACGGGTGCCCTTGGCCGCCCAATCACGGCTTGAGCCGGTACCGTATTCCTTGCCGGCAATGACCACCAGCGGCGTGCCCTGCTCCTGATACTTCATGGCGGCGTCGTAAATCGCCATCTGATCGCCGGTGGGCACGAATTTCGTGTAACCGCCCTCCACGCCGTCGAGCATCTCGTTCCTGATGCGAACGTTGGCGAAGGTACCGCGCATCATCACTTCGTGGTTACCCCGGCGGGAGCCGTAGGAGTTGAAGTCTTTCGGATCAACGCCGTGCTCCTGCAGATATTTACCGGCTGGGGTGTCCGGTTTGAAAGAACCGGCCGGGGAAATATGGTCCGTGGTGACTGAGTCCCCGAGCATCGCCAGGATGTTGGCATCCTGGATGTCGTCAATGGCGTCTGGCTCTTCCTTAAGGCCCTCAAAGAAAGGCGGATGCTGGATGTAGGTGGACTTGTCGGACCACTCGTACACCTTGCTTTCAGGAACCTTGATAGATTTCCAGGTAGCGTCGCCATCGAAAACTTCCGCATACTCCTTGCGGAACATGTCGGTTTTCACCTTCTCCACGGCTTCGGCGATCTCCTGCTGGCTCGGCCAGAGGTCCTTCAGGTACACCGGATTGCCTTCCTTATCCGTGCCCAGGGGATCCTTCGAAAGATCCAGGCGAACGTTGCCCGCCAGCGCATAGGCGACGACGAGGGGCGGCGACGCCAGCCAATTGGTCTTCACCAGCGGATGCACCCGGCCTTCAAAGTTACGGTTACCGGAAAGTACCGACGCCACGGTCAGATCACCATCACTGATGGCTTTCTCAACCGCGTCTGGCAGAGGCCCGGAGTTACCAATGCAGGTGGTGCAGCCATAGCCCACGAGGTTGAAGCCGAGCTTGTCCAGATCATCCTGGAAGCCACCCACTTTCAGGTAATCGGTAACGACTTTGGAGCCAGGCGCAAGAGACGTCTTGACCCAGGGCTTGGTCTCCAGACCTTTCTCAACCGCCTTCTGAGCAATCAGGCCGGCGGCCATCATCACGCTCGGATTCGAGGTGTTGGTGCAGGAAGTAATGGCCGCAATTACCACAGCGCCCGGATCCAGCCGGCTCTTCTCGCCGTTCATCTCCAGCGGCTGGCTGGCATGATGCTCGTAGCTGTCGTCAACGCCCACAGCGGTTTGGCCGCCCTCGGATTCCAGGTTGGCCTCACGGTTCTCAGCCGGGCCCTCGGCGGTTTCCATCAGCAGCTCAAAAGACGATTTCATGTTCTTCAAAGCAACCCGGTCCTGCGGACGTTTGGGGCCGGCAAGACTGGCCTCCACTTCGCCCATGTCGAGTTCCAGGTTGTCGGTATACACCGGCTCATGGCCCGCCTCCCGCCAGAGTCCCTGGGCTTTGGCATAGGCTTCCACAAGTTCCAGTTGCTCTTCTTCGCGGCCGGTCAGACGCATGTATTTGATGGTCTGTTCATCCACCGGGAAAAAGCCACAGGTGGCGCCGTATTCCGGAGCCATGTTGGCGATGGTGGCCCGGTCGGCCACGGGCATGTCCTTAAGGCCGTCGCCGTAGAACTCCACGAATTTGCCCACGACGCCTTTTTTGCGCAGCATTTCGGTGACGGTCAGCACCAGGTCTGTTGCGGTGATGCCTTCACGGAGCTTGCCGGTAATCTTGAAGCCCACCACTTCGGGGATGAGCATGGAAACCGGCTGGCCCAGCATGGCGGCTTCCGCTTCAATACCGCCAACGCCCCAGCCAAGAATGCCCAGGCCGTTGATCATGGTGGTGTGGGAGTCTGTGCCCACGAGGGTATCCGGATAGGCGATAGTCTTGCCGTCCTGGTCTTTCTGCCAAACAGTCTTGCCCAGATATTCCAGGTTCACCTGGTGGCAAATACCGGTACCCGGCGGCACCACACGGAAATTGTCGAAGGCCTGCTGGCCCCAACGCAGAAACTCGTAACGTTCCTGGTTGCGCTCCATCTCGATGGTAACGTTGTCCTTGAACGCAGAGGCGTCGCCAAACTTGTCTACCATCACGGAGTGGTCGATTACCAGATCCACCGGCGACAGCGGGTTGATCATCGCCGGATCCTTGCCGGCGGCCTTGACTGCCTCGCGCATAGCGGCCAGGTCGACAACACCGGGTACACCAGTGAAATCCTGCATCAACACGCGGGCCGGCCGGAACTGGATTTCAGTGTCGGAATGGCGATCCTTCATCCACTGGACCATGGCATCTATGTGGCTTCTGTCCACGGTGGTGCCATCTTCGTTGCGCAGCAGGTTCTCCATCAGCACTTTGAGGGAAAACGGCAGGCGGTTCAGGTCGCCGAGGGTGTCCGCAGCCTTTGACAGGCTGTAGTAATGGAAGGTTTTACCGCCAGCATCCAGGCTGGAAAGGGTATTAAGGCTGTCTTTACTAAGACTCTCGTTCGACATGTGGTGCCTCCTTTTTCGTCGTTATCCGCGTGTTCCGGAAGGCTCTTTCGAAGCCCTTTCAGCAACGCATCGACCGGGACAGCGATTCCATACCGGACCATAGCCTGATGAAAGGACTCCACAGCGTGAAGTCATCTTTAACTATTGCAGCAATTAACGAGAGTTCAACCGCGGGCCGATGAATGTTCGGCATCAGTGCGGTGAATATCAGACCAATGTCGGAGAGCCGTGCGGCTATCCGACATAAGGCCTTAGAGGGGTTAGATGCGGTAAAGTTTTACCAGTTCATCCAGTTTTTCGGTGACAGCTTGGAGATCGGTTGCCATTGTTCTCACTCGGTCCGCCTCAGACACCACATCATTGTTGCGGTTAGCAATGGAATGAATATTCTCGTTGATCTGGAGCGACGTCGCCGCCTGTTCCTCCGAGGCTGAGGCAATCTGGTAATTCATTCTGGACACTTCGCTGATGGCGGCTTCCACCTCGCGGATTGCCTCGCCGGTTTCCCGCATAGCCCGTGTGGATTCAACAGAACGGGTGCGCCCCATCTCCATGGAGGCCTTTGTGGCTTCGGAGATTTCGCTCAATTCGCCGACCGTCGACCGGATCTGGTCAGTAAACTCCTGCGTGCGAAGCGAAAGTGCTCGGACTTCATCCGCTACCACTGAAAACCCGCGACCATGCTCGCCTGCCCTGGCCGCTTCGATGGCTGCGTTCAGGGCCAGCAGATTGGTCTGCTCGGAAATCGCGTTGATCGAACCGACCACAGAAGAGATGGATTCGATTTTTTCGCCCAGTTCATCAACTCTGGCGGCACTGCTTTCAAGCGCCTCATCGGTGGCCTCGGTCAGTTGCGAGGCGTTGGCCATGGCCTCACCGCCCCGGTTGGCGGCACTGGAAGCATTACTGGCCGCATCAGACGCCAACTGCGCGTTGCTGGCAACTTCCTGGATACTGGCAGACATTTCGTTGGTGGCCGTGGCCGCCTGATCGGTCTGGACCTGCTGCTCATTGGCGATCTGTGTGGTGGCGTCACTGACACTGGTCATTTCAGTGGCATTGGAACGCAGTTGATCGGACAACTCCCTGAGCCTGGCAATCAACTCAACGAACCGCTCAAGCATGTTATTGAACGAACTCGCCGTCACGCTCTTGTCTGTTTCGTCGAGCCGGGCCGTCAGATCATTGCTGCTGTCGAAGCCCCGGATAATCTCGATAATCTGTATCGATTGTTTTTGCTCCGCGCCCATCCGGATAGCAAAAAACACAAGAATGGCCGCCTCGAATACCACGAACGCAGCGTGCAGGAAGGCGATTGACCAACTGCAGTCGTAGTTGAAAATCATCAACGACATGTTGCCCAGGGACGCCCCGCTCAGCTGCAGGCCTGTCAGCGCGAGGTGATGAACAGCGATGGTGCCCGCCGCTACCAATACCGGTAGCCAGTCCCGGTAAATGATGACCAAGGCCAGGGCGGCAAAAATGTGGAAGTGCATTTCAATCCGCCCCATCTGGGCCTGGATCATGATGGCGGAAAACAACATCAGGCAGACAGCAAACAAAGAGGACAGGGCCCGGGTTCCTCGCATAGTGAAATAACCGGCCGCCGCGATACCACCTACCAGAAGAGATGCGATCAAAGCGAAGGTTGTCGTCCCGTACCCCTTCGGCACGAGCAAGCCAACCACCGGAACATGAGCCAGAAGAATAAATAGCATCTGGCGATCGCTGCGTTCCCGAATTTCAACTGCATAGGACTGGCTGTTTAACCCTGTCGTCATGAAGAACTCTCGCTATGGTTTTCTTTCAATAAGCGGCGAAGATCCTGCTCAACCAGCTCTAGGTTCAACTCCGGCGTGGTGTAAACCAGCCGTCTCCGGAAGTCCGGTGTCACCACATGCAGCCTTGCACTGTGGGCAATCAGGTCATTCGGTGTATTACCATTCTTAACGGCAAAATCGTTGTAAGCTGAAGCCAGTTTTTGAGCTGTTCGGTGATTTTCCGGCCTGTGAGACCTGAATGCGGCACCAAGACCCTCCATCGTCTGTTGCAGCGCCTCCTGCGTGTCGTTTTCCGGATCCAGGGTGACAAACAGGAACTCGACGTCCGACCCATTCAAACGCTGGCTCAAATCAATCAGGTTGACCAATTGAACCGGACAAACGGTTCCGCACTGGCGATAACCAAAGAAAACGACGGCAAGCCCGTCTTTTGGAGGTTGATAGCCAAGGATGGGCTCGCCGGGCTCGTCGATCGTGATACCGTAGAAATCGGTGCTTTTGAGGAGTGACGGCATCACCGGGAGAACTGGTGCCAGCATGAAGGCTGCTGCAAACAGCAGGATACTTTTGGTTTTCTTGTTCACTTGTCCCGTCCGTCAGAAATCGCCGCAAATTTGCTCCGAAAGCCGAGCTCGAGCCATAGATGCATTACGCAAATATATAGTTGAAACACTTGCAATTGCGAAACAATACGAACGTAAAAAGCAACAGATCAGGTTTGCTGTAACCGAAAGTAAGCTTTATGGCGATGCATTACATCTGGCGCTCGCCATAAAGCTGGGCGTAGAGTCCTTCTCGGGCTATCAGTTCATCATGATGCCCCTCCTCGATAATTCGGCCGTCTTCGAAAACACAGGCGCGGTCTGCCTGTTTAACGGCACTGAGGCGATGGGCAATGATCAAGGTGGTGCGTTGCTTGAGGAAGGCTTCGAGGTCCCGATGGAGCTGGAACTCGGTTTCCGCATCCAATGCTGAGGTGGCTTCGTCCAGGATCACCACCGAGGGGTCAGACAGGATCATCCGGGCGATAGCCAGCCGTTGACGCTGACCACCAGAAAGACGCACGCCCTGCCGGCCGATAACCGTGTCGAGCTGGTCATGCATGGCAGCAACCGTGCCATCCAGTTGGGCAATCCGCAGGGCATCCCAGAGTGCGGCATCGGGTTTGTCCCGGCCCAGCGTCAGGTTCTGGCGAACGGTATCGTTGAACAGCGCCGGGTGTTGAAGCACCGTCGCCACATGCTCGCGAAGGCACGGCAAGCCGATGCGCTGAACCGGCACGCCATCAATCATCACGTCACCCTCCTGGGGCGTGTACATGCCCAGGATGACCTGAATCAGGGTGGACTTGCCGCCGCCACTGGCGCCCACCAGCGCCACTTTTTCGCCCGGCGCCAACTCCAGGTTAATGCCACGAAGAACTTCCTCCTCCCCATAGGCAAAGTGGATATTGCGGAGGGTAAGCCCCACGGTGTGACGGTCGCGGAACGGATTCTCAAGCGCCGGGTAACGGGGCTCTTCTTTCAGATCCAGCAACCGGTTAATCCGCGCCAGGGCTGCATTGGCGGCGAACCAGGCATACTGCATGTTCAGCATTTCCTGAACCGGCGTCAGCATGAACCAGAGGTAGCCGAAAATGGCGAACATCATGCCGATACTCAGGTCGCTGAAAAGCACGGTCACCATGGCTGCTGCCCGGAAGGCATCAACACCAAACTGGAACAGGGCGAAGCTGGCCCGGCTAGCGGCATCGCTGCGCCACTCAAACTGTATGGCGTGATCCCGCACATTGCGGGCGCGATCGATCAACTGGCGCAGGTAATGCTTTTCCCGATTGGCGGCCCGCAGCTGATGGATGGCATCCAGGGTTTCTGTCAGGTCGCCCTGGAACTCTTCATAAGCGCTGTTCTCCCGACGCTTCAGTTCCTTGACCCGCTTGCCGATCAGAATCGTGGCGAAGATCACCAGCGGGTTGAACAGCAGAATCAGGAGTGCCAGTTGCCAGTGTACCCAGAGCAACACCAGGGCCGTGCCGAACACCGTGAGACTGGCCACCAGAAACCGGCTGATGGTGGTTCCCAGAAACTGGTCAACGGTATCCAGGTCGGTAATAAAATGACTGCTGATCCCACCGGAGCCCCGGGTTTCGTACTCTGACATGGCCACCCGCTGCAAACGCCCCAGCAACCGGGAACGGATACGAAACACCACGTCCTTGGAGACCTTGGAAAACTCCCGGGACTGCAAGACATTAAACGACAGCGCTGCGACCCGGAGCAGGAAGGCCGCCACCACCATAAGGCCGATATAAACCACCGGCGTTTCCCAGCCCCCTGGCAGTAGCGAGTTCATAACCGGCAACACCGGGCCAGGCTCGTCCAGCAGCACTTCATCCACCAGAACCGGCAGCAGCAGCGGTACCGGCACACTCATGACGGTTGCCATGATGGCCAGCAGATTGGCACGCACCAGTCTTGGCTTGTGCTTGAGCGCAAGGCCAAAGATATCCCGCCAGGTGTACTGCTGGCGGGTCTCACGGGTGTCGATACCGGTTACGCTGTTTTGCGGGTGTCCCAAGCAACCTCCGGATAATGAAATGTGCCCGGTTGGATACGCCCGGGAACTGACAATAGTCTACCTGTTAACTGGTTTGCTGCGATCAAAACCGACATCTGTCATCATGAGCCAACGATTTTCTGATGGACCAGGACACAAGCACCTGTGAAACACGATTGCCACTACCATCCCGGCGACCCTGCCAAATGGCACTGCGGAGAGTGCCAGATTCACTATTGCAGCCGCTGCATGCCCGATGCCGACACCCGCCAGCGTCGGGCTCTGTGCCCGCACTGCAGCAAGGCCATGCGATACCTGGGCGCCGCCACCGAAGTGGTCCCTTTCTGGCAGCGGCTCGGCGCGTTCTTCCGCTACCCGTTCCATACCGATCCGCTGATCGTTATCGCCATCTGCACCCTGGTGCCAGTGGTTGCCCCCGCAAACCTGATCGGCATCCTGATCTGGCTGGTGCTGGCCCTGGCCCTGTTCAAATACACCTATGCGGTGATCAACCACACCGCTGAAGGCCACCTGAAACCGCCCGCCGTATCCGTCGCCTTCACCGGCAGCGGGTTCGATATTGTCATCCTGCAGTTGCTGGTCTTCGTCCTGATGGGCGGACTGGTTGGCGCGGCCGCCATGCTCGGGGGGCCAATCCTGATGCTACTGGCGCTGGCGTTTGTCATTCTTGCGCTGCCGGCCAGCATCATGGTGCTGGCCATGGAGCGCTCGGTGGGCGCGGCGGTGAATCCGATGAATCTGGCGGTGCTGATCTCGCGAATCGGCACCCCTTATTTCCTGCTCTACGGCTACCTGATCCTGCTGACCCTCGCCTCGGGCGCGGCCCAGGACTTCGCAGTTAATCACTTTCCGTTCTGGGTTGCCCAGCCCCTGGCCGGCTTCCTGAACAGTACCTTCACCCTGATCCTGTTCCACATGCTCGGCTACCTGTTGTTCCAGTATCAGGAAGAGCTGGGATTCGCCTCGGATATCCAGGATGACACCGCCGGGCAGGACACCCACCAGCGCGACCGCAGCGCCCGTTTCGATGCCGATATCGACATGAATCTGAAAGACGGCAACTACGATCGGGTACAGAGCATGTTGAAGGAAGCTTTGAAGCGGGACCAGGATAACGCCCTGAGAATCGGACAGCTCTACCAACTACTGACGGCGCGCCAGGACACCGACGAACTCTACCGCTACCATCCACGCATTCTGGGCTGGCTTGCCGACCGCAACGACGGTGAAGGTATCGCCGATGTACTGAATACGATCCAGAAAGCAGAACCCGGCTTCAAACTGGAGGATCCGGACCTGTCCGTGCGCTGCGCTCGGGCCCTGTATCACCGGGGCCAGTTCAAGCCGGCGTTACGGGTGCTGCAGGATTTCCACAAGCGCTTCCCCGACAGCGAACAGCTGGCCCCAGCCTATCTGCTGGTGGCACAGACCCTGGCCAACGGTTTATCCCAGTGGGAAAAAGCGACGGCCTTCCTGACGTTTATCCAGAAAAAATGCGTGAATCATCCGCTGCATGAGCAGATTACGGTTTATCTGGAGCAAGCTAAGAATCAAGAGCCATTGAAGGGTCCCAAGGCGTCTTTTTCGGTTCAGGAGTAAGGCAGGGTATGGGGGCGGCTTCCCAAAACACGCTGTAAATACATCCGTGTACGCTTGGCTCCGCCATCCCTGGCTCCGCACAGTTTTGGGAAGCCGCCCCCATACCCTGCCCCGAACTGTGTCAATTGGCCTGCAATAATTGGCGATAATGGCGTGCTTTGGGTGCCATCTGACGCTTCTCAAACTCTTCCACCAACAACCGACAGGCCTCGGTTGTCAGCATGTCATCGCCGGTGCTCCTGAGCCGCTCGAAAGCTTTCTCGGCAGCCTTGAGATCATGCTGTTTGAGACTGGTGAACAGCACCCGGTTATGATCCTCCGCAGCGAGCGGCTGATAACTCTCCCCCTTGCCGAGGTATTCCTGCCAGATGGCAATCATCTGTTCTGGCTGTCGGCGGCTCAGGGCATCGTTCATCAATTCTTTGGCGCGGTCACGGTACTCGGGCAGATCCGGCCGGAGTTTGGCCAGCTGGTAGAGGTGTTCCAGCAGAATATGGCGTTCGGGGTAATGCTCGCGCAGGGCTTCGAACTGCCGCTTCGCCAGATCGAACTCCATCCGGCCAAGGCTGGCCATGGCCTGGGCGTAACCGGTGGTAAACCGGGCATCCTGCTCTTCCTCTTCGGGCTCGAAAAATTCCTCTCGCACCTGCAGCCAGCTTTTGCCAAGCAGCCAGACCAGACCGGCACCTGCGATCAGACCGCCAGCATGGGCCATGTAGGCGATACCGGTGGCACCGGCATACCAGTAATCGTAGATTTCCTTGCCCACCCACACCGGTAGCAGGGCGATAGCCGGAGCACGGAAATAGTTGAAGTAAACGCCAAGAAAGTAGAAGAAACGGATTTTCTGTAGCCCGTAAATGGCCACGTACATGCCCATCAGGCCGGAGATCGAGCCCGAGGCACCCACCAGAGGCACATAGCTACCTGCAGAAACCGCGGTAAACATCAGACCGGAAAGGGCCCCGCATACCAGGTAGGCAATCAGGTACCGGCCTGGCCCAAGGGCTTTCTCAACGGTAAATCCGAGCAGGAACAGGAAGATCAGGTTACCGATAATGTGGCCCCAGCCGCCGTGTAGAAACTGGTAGGTAATCAGGGTATACAGCGACAGATCCGCCGGCACCAGACCAAGCTGGTTGGCACTGAGTTTCTGGAGGTATTCCTGTTCGATGGCGCCGCGCTGTTCCTGCCAGTGCGCCCGCTCCGCCGGCGCCCAGATGACATCCCGGTTCTGGAGCAGATACTGGTAGAACTCCCGGTCCATCATCAGGTTGATGGCCAGCCAGAAATTTTCGTTCTCTTCCCGAAGCTGCTGGAACTGCTGAAGCTCGTAGACCCGGCTCTCTTCGCCCTGAAACTGGATTTGCCGTTGCAGATAATCCTCGTAAGCCGGCGCTTCCAGCTCGTGAAGATCGGCGGCCAGATATTGCTCAACCGCCTGCTCGAGTTTCCGGCTGTCGCCCCCCTGATAAAACAGAAAAACCAGCAGGCAAGCCATGATCAGGCCAAGGGTGACCCAGGGCGGGCGTTTCCAGTTGATGGCGTTTTCGGCGGGGATAATCAGCATGGGCGGTCACAATTCATCATAATCTGTCCCTGAAAGTCTGCTTTTTACCACAGCCACGCCTTCTTTTCGCGCTCAAATGGAATCCAGGGCAAAGGTCACTATGGGTCAATCCCGGAAATGTGGCACACCCCACAGAGTCGGAAAAGCCCAAACTACCGGTGAGACTGTCATTGGGGCGTCATACAAATGACATTCAATCACTTCCATCGACGGACTGTGCCGGGACATGTATCGACTTTTCGCCAATTGCCGTTATTCCTGCTCCGGCCAATAGTGAACAGGAATAACAAGAAAAACCGGACACCGAACCAAGGATTTTCAGATGACCGTACTTGTATTGGATAACCCGGGCCTGATCGCCAATGCAGCGATGGCCGCAGGCTTCACCGCTGTCACTTACGAAGCCGGAACCAGGCGCCCGCACCGCATGAAGTTCCACTACGGCTTCAACAAGCACTCACTGGACAATGATGACATTGCCTTCCTGCAACAGCACGCCGCCTACCTGAAGGAGCATCCTTCCGTGAGCGTTCGGATTCATGGTCATTCCGACAACTTCGGTTCGGAGGATTACAACCAGTTCCTGTCACGATTGCGGGCCAACGCAGTGGCTCGAAGTCTCATTCAGGAAGGCGTGGAGGAATCCAGGATACTGATGACCCACTGGGGCTCAGCCCGCCCCCTGGCAAGGCCGGAAGACCGGGCAGCCAATCGCCGCGTTGAACTGGAATACATGGACATGGATGTCGCCCGGGCACTCTGAGCGGCGACACCAACTCCACAGGCCGCCCCCGAACTCACCGCATAGCGGGGGCTGGATACATCCTGTACAGGCGTGATGGAACACCCTGCAAACGCTATCTGCGCCTTTTATGAAATCTTAATTATTCCGATTTCTGAAGTAGTAAACGGGTCAATTTCATTAAAGCTGAAAATTATTATTAAATACAAACAACAATTTATTTACATATTAGAAAGCAAACTTACATTTATTTAACGAACCTTTTGCCCGAATTCCTCGTCTTAGTCATGTATCCAGGGTTTAACTATTACCTGACTAGAGAGGTCACTATGAACGCAAAAACCTTCACCACTGCCGCACTCATTGGTTCGATGTTTCTTGCCAGCGCTACATTCGCTGCAGGCGGTCCGCGCAACAGCGACGGCGGGGGTCGATCGGCAGAAACTGCCAATTCGGAAGATCTGACCAACATTGAGGTGAGCGATCTGCAGTTCATGCGGGAAGAGGAAAAGCTGGCCCGAGACGTTTATCTCACAATGGACCAGTACTGGGGCGACAGAACGCAGGTATTCGCCAGAATCGCGCTGTCCGAAGAATCTCATACCAGCACCGTAGACTACCTGTTGAAAAAATTCGATGTTGAAGATCCGGTAGTGAATGACACGATCGGCGTATTCACCAATCAGGAACTTCAGGCCCTATATGACGAATTGGTTGCCAAGGGAAAAAACTCGTTTGTTGATGGCCTGTTCGTAGGAGGCCTGATCGAAGAGAAGGATATGAGAGATATTCTGGCCGCGATTAATCAAACCGATGAGCGCGCCATCATTCTTGCCTATTCCAACCTGCTGGATGGCTCAAAAAGCCACCTGGAAGCCTTTGTGAGCGTGATCGAGGCACAGGGACTGACCTATGAGCCTCAGGTGCTGGATGCGGAAGAAGTAGAACTTATCCTGACGGATGAGAGCCAGGTTGAAGACTGACCGGTTATAAAACCGGGTTACCGAAAGCAGAACGGGCGGCCATTGCCCGCCCGTTCTTTTCTGCTCTAGCCATAGACCTGCCAGACATTCCAAAACAGCAATAGCGCTGTCACCAGAATCGCCAGCCAGGTCAGCAAGATGCCAACCATGCGGGCCCAGTGGGTGCCACCACGGCCGTTGATCATTCCAAACGCATGGAGAATGCGGCCAACCACCAGCGCCATGCCGGTCCAGTAGATCAGCCCGCTGGCAACGCCGTTGAGCTCGGCGATGGCGAGCATGATCAGGCCAAGGGGGGCGTACTCCACCAGGTTGGCGTGGGCCCGGACCGCCGCCTCGAAATCCCGGTCATCGGTGATGCCGAGGCCCTTTTTATACTTCAGACGAAATTTGACGACCTGAGCCGACAACACCAGTAAAAGAATGCCGATGACTGCGGCAAACACTCCGGTTACGGGTACGATCATGCTCAGGCCTTCTTGATTGCACTAACGATAGCGAGAAGCAACACAGCGCCTACCGTTGCGGTCACCAGCTCACCAACAGCACCCTGGGCCGCCAGACCCAGAAGGCGGAACACAAAACCGCCGAGAAACGAGCCGACAATACCAATACCGATGTTGGCAAGAATGCCAAAGCCGCGGCCCTTCATGATCAAACCAGCCAGCCAACCGGCCACACCGCCGATAATCAAAAACAGAATCAGATTCATCTCTTGCCTCTCCCTGAGGGTCGTTGAACGAAACGATCAGTCTCGCAAGACTGCCCTGTTTACCGAAGTGCTTCAAGCACTTCCAGACGAGTCGATTAGAGTGTGGCAATCGTCTCCGACATTTTTTTGTGGCAACGCTCGATCAGCTCCGGAATATCGTCAGCCCTGAGGCCCTCGGTTTCGATGGGCGGCAGAACCCGAATGGCCACCGACTCACGCCGGCCACTCCAGCCCTTGGCCTCATCGGCATATTCCTGAACACACACCATGGTGATGGGCGCTCCGGATGCCACCGCTGCGTGAAACGCGCCCTTCTTGAATTTTTGCAGTCCCCGGCCTCTGCTGCGAGTGCCTTCGGGGAAAACCCAGAGGCTTTTCCGATCCCGGGCGATGGCACTGCTCGTGGCTTTCATAACCGCAATGGCCTTGTGGGAGCGTCCGCGATTGAGGATGACGTTGCCGCCAAGCCAGAACACCTGGCCAAAGAAAGGCACCCACACAAGAGCCGACTTACCGACCGTTACGGTGCGCGGCGGCAACAGGTCGCCCACCACAAACAGATCGTCATTGTGCTGGTGGTTGGCAATGACGACGGTGGGCCGGTCCTGCGGCATATTCGCCCAGCCTTCCAGCGGTCGCTTCATACCCAGAACTGCCCGACCGAAACGAGCTACAGCACGCGCCAGGAAACGGTTGTTGTCCGGATTAAAAGGTCTTGCCACGTAGAAAACCAACGCGAACAGACAGATTATCGGCACACTCAACCATGCAAGAAATTTTCTGATAACACCCATGCAACCAAACTCTGCAGCCAAATTTTGGCGCACAAGTGTACGCCAACTTTATATTCCGGCAACAGTGTCAATTTGATCCCTTTGCTTGCCCTTTGCCGAGGCCCTGATGACGTATCGCAGTGGCCCACCGGCGTCGACACTGTCGAACGGGTAACAGGTCACCAGCAGAAGCGTACCCTCCGGCAAACTCTGGGTATCGATCAGCTCTGAACGGCTGTCCACCACCCGGGCACCTTCAACGAGGTAACTCTGCCATCGGCCATCCCGGGCTTGCAGGCGAAGCTCATTGCCGGTTTCCAGCAATTTCAGGCTCCGGAAATGGGTATCCCGGTGTCCGGCAATAATCACGGTTCCGCCAGTATCTTCGCTGCCGGTTAACCGGCCCGGACCGAAGGCCAGGCTCTCGCCGTGGGTATCAGCCAGAACAATCATCGAGTCGTTCAGCTCCGGAATAGCCAGTCGGGCCACCGGCCAGGTGTCCGCCCAGGGCCAGGGGCGCGATTCCGTCTGCCGGGCCTGGCTTTCCGCCCAGGCGATCGCCAGTAATTCCTGGGCAATAACCGCCTTGAGCGGAATCCATAACCCGAATACCAACAAGGTAGCAGAGCTGGTCAATAACAGAAGCATAAGCCGTGTCATGAGAACGCCCTCCTCTGTAGCAGCGCAATCGCCAGGGAGAACATCAGCCCAACCAGGCCGAGCGCGATCAGCAATGGCGCCGAGGTTGCGGTCTGCGGATAGCGCAGCATGCCCGCCTGGCTGCCCGCTGGCAGCAGGGTGGGCAGGCTGTCCGATAACATTGGCGTCTCTGAACTCCGGGCCGTCGTGGTATCCACGGCCACAAAACTGGTGTAGGCAGACATCAGGCCGTGCTGAACCGCCAGCTCGGTCAGGCTGGCCTTATCCGGCTCCCGGCCAGCGACCTTCGCCTCATCCTCCAAACTGTCAATTTTCTCCCTCGCCCAGTGCCGATGAAGTCCGGTCGCGGAAGCGGCCTGCTGCAGGTCCAGCGTTCTGGTCCAGTCCCTGCCACCTGGTAGGCGCCCCGACACCTTTAGCTGCCCCATGGCCGGGACGCCCCGAACCACATGAATCAGCGGTTCGCCCTGGAACAAATCGCCCGGGCGTCTCGGAAACGACTCCTGACCGGCTTTCTGGCCGGGCCAGTTGACGCGGATATCGGTCAGAACCGGTGACTCCATGGCCGAAAACAGGGCCTGCAGCGGACCGTCTACATCGGAAGGCGAGCGGATCGCAGTGTAGGTGCCGCGCCCCCAGCGGGCGGCCTCCCGCATGAAGTGCCGGTTCGGCGCTGAGCCAATACCCACGGTAAACAACCGCTGGTTGCCCAGTTGCTGACGGATCTGCCGGAACAGCGCAGCCTCATTACCCACGGCACCATCGGTAATGAAAATGACCTGACGCACCCGGGCTTCGTCTTCAGCCCCGCCTGCGCTTTCCAGGGCTCTGGACAGCGCAGGCGCCATTTCCGTTCCGCCGTCGGCGCGAAGGCGATCCACATACTGCCGGGCCCGGGCAAGGTTATTGCCGGTCGCCACTTCCGGCTGCATAAACAGCGAGTGGGTCTGACTGTTGAACTGGATGACATTGAACCGGTCCCTTGGCGTCAGCGTTTCCAGACCGGCCTGAAGGGCATCTCGAGCCTGGCGAATCGATTCCCCCGCCATGGAACCGGAGGTATCGATCACGAACACCAGATCCCGGGGCAGGACCATGGTGCCGTTTTCGCCGGGCACCAGCATGGCCATGAGATAGTCCTTCCCTTCCCACGACTGGTGAAACACCGCTGCGGAAGGTTCCAGCCCCGCAGCCGGGCGCCAGCGCACCACAAAATCACGGTTCATCAAAATCTCACCGCCATCGGGACGAACCCTGAATGCCTGTCCGTCCTGGCTGGAAGCAAGGCGGTGCGATGGGCTGGAGACGCTCTCAATCGGCAGCCCGGAATCAATCACCAGATTGATCACCGCCCGATGGCTGTCGGCTGCCACATCATCCGGGTTGACCGTAAACGGGCTGATGGCAGGGGCGTCCGGCACCTGGGTTGTCCGCAGCGCCCATCCGCCCTGCCACTGGTCGGGTGCAGAGCGGACCGGCGAACCCGGCATATAACGCGGCGTTAGCGTGGTTGGCAAAGTGAGTTCGAACACCCCGGCCTGATACTGCACCGGCTGCTGGTACTTCAGCGCCACCGAGACCGTCTCCCCAGGGGGAATATTGGCAACCCGGGCGGTAAACAGATTCGGCCGCTGCTGCTCGACATTCGCCGCATGCTGCCCGGCCTGTTTTGCTTTTTCATAGGTCCGTCCCGCCGTCTCCTTCGGCTGCACCTTGCCCTCAATGGTCCGCTCCCCCACTTTCATGGTCAGACCATAGACACTGGCCTTCTCGGGCAACGGGAACACGAAAATGCCTTCCCGCCACTGGTCACTGGTATTCCGGAAACTGCGCAGCAACCGGGTGTCGGCAATCAACCCGCTGACCTGTATCTCGAACTCGCTGTCCAGCACCAGCGCCGGTTCCTGCCATTGCCCCTGGCCGTCGACAAAATGCAATTGGCCGACGTTGTCTGCCTCACTGGCTTCGGCATAGAGGGGGTGAACAAACAGCATCAGCAAAACTGCCAGCCAGAGGCTGACACCCTCCAGAAAGCGCTTGAAACGCAGTCGCTGGCGTCTGGCAACAGGGGCTGGAGCAAAAAGCCTGAGAGGAGAACTGGAAATAATCATGAGAGAATCCTTGTGACTGCATGACTGTGCGAAACACCGCCATTTCAGCAATCCGGAAAGGAACTCCCATGGCAGATTGCAACAAACCGCCCTCAAAAAATGATGAATTGTGGCAACAACGCCCTTCGAACTTGTTATCAACACCTGCCGTGGTTAAATAGGCACACACCGGCAAGGGGAAGCAGCCGCCACCATGAAAAAACACGTTGTACTGATCGAAGACGAACCCGCCATCCGCGACAACTACCGAGCCGCGTTCGAGCGCCGTGGCTATCGCGTGAGCGCCCATGGCGACCGGGCTTCCGCCTGGCAGGTGCTGCGCCAGTCGGTGCCCGACCTGGCCATTATCGACGTCGGCCTCGGCGATGAACCGGAAGGGGGCTTTGCCCTGTGCCAGGATCTGAGGTCAATGTCCCAGACCCTGCCGATCATCTTCCTGACCGCCCGCGACAGCGACATCGATTCCGTTCATGGCCTGCGCCTCGGCGCCGACGACTACGTCACCAAGGACATGAGCCTGGACCACCTGCTGGCCCGGGTTACCGCCCTGCTCAGGCGGGCCGATGCCTGGGCCGAAGCCCTCCAGAAGCCGGACGAGGTTCTCCAGCGGGGCAAGCTCACCCTCAATGTGGATCGCATGACGGTCGCCTGGGGCGAGACGCCCATCGACCTGACCGTCACCGAATTCTGGATGCTGTACTCACTGGTCCAACACCCTGGCCATGTCCGCAGTCGCGAGCAGCTGATGGAAGCCGCCAGCACAGTGCTGGACGACAATACGGTTACCTCCCACATCAAACGCATCCGCCGCAAGTTCCTGCAACTGGATGAGGCCTTTGATGGCATCCAGACAGCTTACGGCATGGGTTATCGCTGGAATGCCCGTGAGGTCTGAACCTTGAACCTCAAGCGCCAGCTGTTCGTCGCCAGCCTGCTGATGCTGCTGATTCCCTGGGCAGGCCTTCAGTTTGTCCTGGAGCTGGACGACGCCCTTCGACAACAGGCCCGGCAACAACTCCAGGCCCAGGCAGAAAGACTGGCCGAAACCGCAGGCGATCAGATCATCGGCACGCCGGTCATCCGGCCCGGCGAACCCGCCATCTACGTGGAACCGCTGGCTGGCAATCTGAATCTGGATGGTTACGGCGACGACTGGCCAGGCTATGACGAGGAAAGCCAGGCCAGAAACTGGCAAAGCCTCATCAACAGCAAAGCCGGAGAGCCCTCTCTTCAATGGCAGGCTGTGACTGATCGACGGAACCTGTACCTGCTGATTCGCGTCAACCATCGGCAACCCGTGTTCTTCAACCCGGGCAGCCCGGATCAGTCACATGACCGGCTCAGACTCTGGCTGGAACCTGCACCCGGCAACCTTGCTCCGGACGCTATCCGGACATCCTGGCTGCTGCGCACGCCGGCTCCGGGCCAGCTTTACGGTCTTGAAGAACAAAGCCGCCAGCCCGACTATCGCCTCTCCGGCTTTTTGCAGGCCACCGGCCAGGGCTGGCAACTGGAACTGAAACTGCCCATGCCTGCCGACCGCAGCCGCCTGGGTTTCGCGGCCCTATGGGGCAATGACCAGGTAACGGGTATCTCCACGCCCGTTGATCCGCTGCCAATTCTGGTCAGTCGCAATCTGACCCTGGAGCGCCAGCTGGAGCCACAACTGAACCAGGGCCAGCGGGTTCGCCTGATTGAACCGGCCGGATGGGTGATCGCAAGGCAGCAGCCTGGCTCTGCGACGAAAACACCCGAGTTCGACAGCCTCAGTCCGCTTCAGGTGGTCGAGCAGATCAGTCTCAATGCGCTCCGTGGCCTGGTACGCCTCTACCAGCCGGAACCCACAGCAATTGAAACCGGCACAAACCGGGTGTTAGCTGAGGCGCTCCCGGAGACCGGGCTGGTCCGTCATGAGGATGACAGTATCTGGCTGCTGACTACCCGGGAGGTCTTCGGTGGCCGCACGCTGATTCTGGAACAGTCACTGGACCAGCTTCTGACTCTGTCCGGCTCAACGCTCGGTTCGGTGATTGCCCGCAGCACCCTCATCATTGTGGCTCTGACGCTGGCTCTTCTGGGCTATGCCAGCCGGCTGTCCTGGCGGATAACCCGGCTGCAGCGGGCCGTCAGTGCCAGCATTGACGAAGACGGACGGATCACCGGCAGAGTGCCGGATGCCCGAAGCAAGGACGAACTGGGCCAGTTGCAGCGGCACTTCAGCCTGATGGTGGATCGCCTCCACGGCTACAACCGCTATCTGGAGAGTTTCTCCAGGCGACTGTCCCACGAGCTGAAGACCCCCGTCGCGGTGGTCCGTTCCTCTCTGGAAAACCTCAACCATAGCGACTCGGAAGAAGAACGCAGGCAGTACATTGAACGGGCGACCTCAGCCACCGAACGCCTCCGGCAGATACTCCACGGCATGAGTGAAGCTGCACGGCTTGAACAAAGCCTGGACCATGCGGATAAAGAACAGTTTGATCTGGCGGAAGTGGCCGCCGAAGCCACGGCCGCCTACCAGGCCCTCGATAGCAGCCACCAGATTCGCTACTCAGGGCCCGAGGCGGGCTGCGCGATCACCGGTTCTCCGGAGCTGATGGTGCAACTGCTCGACAAGCTGGTGGACAACGCCCGGGATTTCACGCCGCAGGATGGCCTGATTGAAGTGGGCCTGGAAATCACGCCAGAGGGCCTGCGCCTGTCCGTTTTCAATCAGGGCTCGGCACTGCCGGAAGACACCACAACCGACATCTTCAGCCCGTTTGTCTCGATGCGAGAGGGCCAGGAACAGGGCCATCTGGGGCAGGGTTTGCTGATCGTGAGCCTGATTGCCGACTACCATGGTGCCCGGGCCGAAGCCCGGAACCACACCCAAGGTGGCATTGACGGCGTAAGCTTCCGGGTTATTATCCCAGCCATCCATTCTTGAAAACAGGAACTGCCTGCCGTGAGCGCACGCCTGGACTCCCTCGATATTCATCCACTGCGGAACGATCTCTACAACGAGCTTCATTCCCGACCGTTTCAGGTGCTACCGACACCGGCACGGGTCACCCAGATGGCGGTGCTGACCACCCCGGAGCAACGGGAGGAGCAATTCCGGCACCTTCAGGAACTCCATAAGCTGATGGGGCATCCGGTACCCGAAAAGGAAGTGAGCTGCTTTGAACACACCTTCGGTTCCCTGCGAGTGCGGCGCGAGATGCACATGGAATTCGCGTCCTACACCTTCATTAATCTGGCCGCGGGCGATGAAACGCCCTTTACCGAAACCGGCATTACCCCGCTGCCCAAGGGATGGCTGGAGCAACTGACCGGCACGGTGATCGCGGCGTTCCATCTGGAGGTCCGGCCCGCCGCTGACGGATCCGACGGCGACCTGGATTATGTGCGCAAGCACTTCGAAGGTATGCGACTGGTCGGCAGCAGTCCCCAGGAGGGGGCCGCCCGGGTATGGGGCACCTTCCGGCTGCACAGCGATGGTTTTGGCCGGTTCATGGTGATGAACCACCACATGTCGGACAGCCAGCTGGGCCGCCTGACCCAGCGCCTGATGGAGATTGAAACCTACCGGCTGATGTCGCTGCTGGCGCTGCCGGTTGCCCGGGAAATCACACCGTCCCTGAACGATATGGACGAAAAACTGGCTGTGATCACGCGGTCATTGGCGGAAAACGAAGAGGTGGATGAAGAAAAACTGTTGGCCCAGTTAACCAACATTGCAGCCCGCATTGAAGCCTTCCGGGCCCATTCCACTTTCCGGTTCTCCGCCACCCGGGCCTATCACCAGCTGGTACTGACTCGCCTGGAGGAGTTACGTGAGGACGAACTCTCCGGCCACCTGACCCTGACCGAATTCATGACCCGCCGGCTGACTCCGGCGGTGAAAACCTGCGAAGCGGTAAGCGAGCGGCTGGAAGACCTTTCCCGACGGGTAGACCGGGCCTCGGACATGATGCGCACCCGGGTGGAGCTGGCAATCCAGAGCCAAAACCAGCAACTGCTCAGCTCCATGGACCGGCGTTCCAAGATCCAGCTGATGATGCAGCACACGGTGGAAGGCTTCTCGGTGGTGGCCATCACCTATTACCTGATTGGCCTGCTCAAATTCGGACTGGATTCGGTTTACGAAGCGGGTTTTGCCTTCAACAAAACCCTGGTTCTCGGCATCGCCATTCCGGTGGTGATGGCCCTGGTATTCCTGGGCGTTCGGGTGGTTCACCACCACTTTATCAAGATGGCAAAGCGGCAGTAGCTACTTCAACCGGCCCAGATCCTGCTCTCCGGCAAACTGCCGGTAGAACTGCTGGGCCGTGCGACCATTGCGCACGCCCTTGGCGGTGGCAAAGCGAATCGCCTCCCGATGCAGGCCTTCCCGGTCATCAAATTCGGGGAACAGCGAGTCCACGGCCTGCAGATACACTGCCTGTGAGAACGCATAAAACGAGAGTTGCAAACCGAACCGGTCTGCCAGGGACACCTGCTCCTCGATGGCTTCGGCCGGATGCAGCTCGCCGTCTTGCATCTCGCTCTTGAGGTTATCGGACATGAACTCCGGCATCAGATGACGGCGGTTGGAGGTGGCATAAACCCGCACGTTCTCCGGCGGCAGTTCCAGCGAGCCTTCCAGTACACTTTTCAGGGCCTTGTAGCTGGACTCACCGACATCAAACGACAGGTCGTCGCAGAAGATCACAAACCGGAACGGCAGCTCGCAGATGTCGTCGACGATCTCCGGCAGGTTGACCAGGTCATCTTTGTCCACCTCGATCATCCGCAGCCCGCGCGCCTGGTAGCGATTCAGCAGCGCCTTGATCAGCGACGATTTACCCGTGCCCCGGGAGCCCCAGAGCAACGCGTTGTTCGAAGGCTCACCGGCAAGAAAGCGCTCGGTATTGCGGGCCAGGGCCTGCTGCTGTCGGTCGATACCCTTCAGATCCTGCCATTGCACCGGATCGAGCCGACGTATGGCGCGAAGACCCGAGCGATGGCGACGCCAGACGGCGGCCGGGGTGGATTGCCAGTCAAAGGATGCAGTCGCAGACATAAACCTCTTTCCTATTCCGAACCGGGCCAGCCTGTGAAACACTGACCCTGTAAAAACCTTGATAACAGGAGACTTTACCCCAAATGGCCGTAAAATCCGTCGCCTTGGTGGCACACGACAACAAGAAAAAGGAACTGGTGGACTGGGTTGCCGAAAACCGCACCCGTTTTGCCCCGCTGAAACTCTACGCCACCGGCACCACTGGCCGGCTGCTTCGGGATAATCTCGAGCGGGATGACATCCATTGCCTGCTCAGCGGCCCTCTGGGCGGCGACCAGCAAATCGGCGCCAAGATTGCCGAGGGCGAAATCGACCTGCTGGTGTTCTTCTGGGATCCGCTGGAGCCCCAACCCCACGATCCCGACATCAAGGCATTGCTGCGAATTGCTGCACTCTGGAACATCCCTGTGGCCTGCAACCGGGCAACCGCCGAGTTCATCCTGACTTCGGCCTATATGACAGACGACCAGCATCATCCGAAAAAGCCGGACTTCTCCGATTACACCGGCCGCTCCGTCAGTGCCTAAGTAATGTTCAATCGCGTCGGTTACGGCTAAACTAGGATCGAAGCTGTAAAGGATCGCCGGCCTGCCGATGGACACTCGCGCGACTAAAAAGAATAACCAATGCTGGAGCGTGGCCGCTGCACTTTTCTGGGGCTTTTGTCTTTTGCTGACAGCCCCTCTGGCTGTCGCTGAACAGCCCGGCCATGCCATTACCGTCGGCATTGTTAGCGACAACAAACCCTACTCGTTCGATGATGGTCCCGGCGCATCCGGCTTTTCTGTTGATGTGCTTCGGGAGGTAGCCCGGCAAACCGATCTGAACTTCCGATTCCAGGCTGGCAGCTGGCCAGAAGTTTACGATGCCTTCCTGCGTGGTGAGCTGGATGTCATTAACAGCATCTCGTTCAGTGCCGAGCGTGCCGAAAACATACTGTTTACCGAGCCCTACCACCTCCGCCAGACCTATCTGATGCAAAACACCCAGAGGCCACTGGGCAAGATCAACACCATGTCTGATCTCCGGAAGCTCAGGGTCGGTATAGTACGCGACATCTACTACCGTGAGGCACTCGATGCCCAGGGTATATCCCTGACTAGCTATGATTCGATACACAGCCTCATTCGCGCACTGGCCTTTGACTGGGTCGATGTCATCATCGGGCCGAGGCTGACGCTGCAATATTATGCCAACCAGGCCGGGTTCGGTTTTCTTGAAATCGTCGGCACTGCCCCCCTCGGTGAACTGGCGACTGAAGATTTGCGAATCGGTGTTCTGAAAGCCAACAGCGAGCTTTACCAGAAGATTTCCTCTGGCCTGGCGCAGGTAACGGAAGACCGCATCAATGAACTGCTTCAACGTTGGCAGGAACTGGGAGGCAACACTCTGGCCCGGGACACCAGCTTTTCGTTAACACCAGATCAGCGGGAATTTATCGCCGAAACCGGCCCCGTGCGCGTTGGTCTGATGCGGGACTACGCCCCCTACAGCTTCGAGAGCGCAACTCGAATTCACGGTTTGAGCGTAGACGTGCTGCGCCGGATATCCGATCTGACCGGGCTGCAGGTAATACCGGTCGAAGGCCAGTGGATCGAGCTTCTCCCGCTATTCCGCGATGGCGAAGTTGACATGCTCGCCAACATGTCATTCCAACCCGATCGTCAGGCTTTCACTCGATTTACCCAGCCGTATCACACCATCCCCAACGTCGCCTTTACCCGGGACCCGGCGCTAAGAATCCAAAGCCTGGAGGACCTGAAGGACCAGCGCGTTGCCCTCGGCTCCGGCATTTACTACGAAGAGCCGGTTACCCGGGCCCTCGGCAACAATGCCCGGATTTTCACAACCCAGGATGCCATGTTCCGGGCTCTGGCCCGAGACGAAGTGGACGTTGTACTCGCTGCGCTGCCCAACGGAAACTTCTGGATACGGGAGATGGGCATTCCGGGTGTGAGAATCGCGGGAGAGCTGGTTTTAGAGGACCAGACCGGGGAAGACCTCCGGTTCGGCGTCAGGCCCGGTCTCGCGCCCCTGGCAGACATACTTGATCAGGCGCTGACCGCAATTAGCCCCGAAGAGATGCACACCATCGAAAGCCGCTGGCTGGGTGCCAGCGTTGATCTGGACATTCAGGAAACGGGAGAGGTTTCTCTGAACGCGGTCGAACTGGCGTGGCTCGAGGCCCACGACAACCAGCTAAACATGTGTATTGACCCGAACTGGCTCCCTCTGGAAGGCATAGACGAAGAGGGCAAGCACGTAGGCTTATCGGCAGAAGTGGCCCGGTTATTCTCGAACCGGGCACCGGTTCGGTTCGAGCTTGTGCATACCGACAGCTGGACCGAATCGATCGGAGCTGCCCGACAAGGCGAGTGCGACATTTTCACCATGGCCATGAAAACACCCGAGCGGTCCGAATTTCTGAACTTTACCCAACCCTATCTTGAAGTGCCGGCGGTTGCCCTTGGCCGGATCGAAGCGCCTTTCATAGAGCGGGTCGGCGATTTACGCGGGCAAAGAATCGGCGTTGTGAAAGACTATGCCTTCGCAGAACTTCTGCAGAGCCGGTACCCCGCGTTCAATCTGATCAAGGTTGCCAACGAGCAAACAGGCCTGCGCAAACTGCAGAACGATGAATTGGACGCCTACATCACAACTTTGGCGACCGCCAGCTATTACATGCAGGAGCTCGGCCTTGCCGACGTGAAAGTCATTGGCCGCATTCCGGCAGACTGGTCACTGTCAGTCGCCACACGGAAAGACGAGCCTTTAGTGCTGGGCATCATGCAGAAGCTGGTATCCAGTCTCACCGCAGAAGAGCGGAAAAATCTCGAACGGCAATGGCGCAATATCCGGTTGAAGCAATCAGTGGATTACACGCTGTTCTGGCAAATGGCCATTGTGGCGATACTGGTTACCGCCCTCCTGTTCTATTGGAACCGGAAGCTAAATCGCCTCAACAGCGACCTGACCAGCGCCAACGAAACGCTCGCGCGGCTCAGCGTCACAGATGATCTGACCGAACTGGGTAACCGGAGCTACTTTGACCAGGAGTTCCGCAAGAGCTTTCAGTGGTGCCAACGGCACCATTCAGGCTTTGCCGTCGCCATGGTGGACGCCGACCATTTCAAGATGATCAACGACAACTATGGCCATGAAGCAGGAGATGTGTGTCTGAAAACCCTCGCCGACCTTATGCGTGAGCACTTCCGACGCGAAACCGACAGGCTTTCTCGTTTTGGTGGCGAGGAGTTTGTGATTTTTGCCAGCTACGAAGACAGCACTGAAATCAAGAACAGGCTGGAAAGCTTCCGTCGGGCTGTCGAAGACAGCTGCTCGGTATGTGGTGAGAACGAAATCAATATAACCATCAGCATCGGCCTTGCCACAGGCACGCCGGGCCCCGACGACTCGCCGGCGGAATTTCTCAGGCAGGCAGACCAGGCGCTCTATCAGGCCAAGCAGAACGGCCGCAACCGGCTGGAAGCGCGTTCAGTGGGTTCCTGAGTGGTGCTAGACTGAATAAAAACAAAGTGACGAGGAGAACGCCATGGCTCGTATCTACGAGGACAATTCCCTGTCCATCGGCAACACCCCACTGGTCAGACTGAACCGCGTGAACGACGGCGCAACGATCTGGGCCAAGATCGAGGGCCGCAACCCGGCCTATTCCGTCAAATGCCGGATCGGCTCTGCCATGATCTGGGACGCCGAGAAGCGCGGCACCCTGAAGGCGGGCATGACGATTGTGGAACCCACCAGTGGCAATACCGGTATCGCCCTCGCTTACGTAGCCGCCGCACGAGGCTACAAACTGATTCTGACCATGCCGGCCTCCATGAGTCTTGAGCGTCGCAAGGTACTGAAAGCCCTGGGAGCAGAACTGGTGCTGACCGAACCGGCCAAAGGCATGCCGGGTGCCATCGCCGAAGCGGAACACATTTTCTCATCCGACCCGGACAATTATTTCCTGCCCCAACAGTTCCAGAACCCGGCCAACCCACGAATCCACGAGGACACTACCGGCCCGGAAATCTGGGACGACACTGATGGCGAAATCGACATCTTCGTGGCGGGCGTGGGAACTGGCGGCACACTGACCGGCGTTTCCCGCTACATCAAAGGCACCAGGGGCAAACAGATCGCCACCATTGCCGTCGAACCCGCCGACTCCCCCGTGATCACACAGATGATGAACGGCGAAGACATCAAGCCGGCGCCCCACAAGATTCAGGGCATCGGGGCGGGCTTCGTACCCAAGAACCTGGATCTGGAAATGGTCGATCAGGTTGAGACGGTCACCAACGAAGACGCCATGGACATGGCCCATCGGCTGATGCAGGAAGAGGGCATTCTCTGCGGTATTTCCTGCGGCGCGGCCGTGGTGGCTGCGGTGCGCATCAGCAAGCAGCCGGAGTATCAGGGCAAGAATATTGTAGTGGTACTGCCGGATACCGCGGAGAGGTACCTGTCCACTGCGTTATTCGCCGGCCAGTTTGGCGAGCAAGAAAACGTTCAGTAAAACGATCAGAGGGCGGATCCGGAGCCAGAAGAGGGGGTATCCTCTTTCTCTGGACCCTCACCGGCGGTGGGCTCATCAGGTTTTGCGGACTCCGCCTGTTTCATCAGCACCATGCCGCCCTCCATAAGCAATGACTTGAGCCGGGGATCTTTCTGTTCGGCAATACCCACAGCGAAAGCCATCAGGGCCGCTTCAAGGGGATTTTCCTTGATCACGTTACGAATGGCATCGATACCTGAGCCTGATTGAGCCTCGGATCCTTTTTGACGCTTGCTGGCGGAAACCGGGCGAGTCAGGTGGTGGAAGACGAGCGCAAGCAAGAGAATGCAAACGAACCCCGACAGTGCCATAGCGCCGGCCTCGCCGAGCCAGGGTGAAAGCCCAAGCACGGCTGCCTGAACAAGCAGGTAAAACCCGAAAAGCAGCAGGGCGGTGAGTAAGACCATTGCTAACGCGAAGCCGATAACGGCTGCCGCAGCCTTACGCACCGCACCCTTTATATGAGCCGAATCAAGCATGATCAGCGATCAAGCATCTTGCCCACCAGAATACCGGCCAGGAACATGATGATAATACTGAGGAACGGTCGCTCCTCAATCTTGTTCTCAACATCATTAAACGCTTTATCGCCAGCATCCTTGGCACGATGCAGGGCCTCATCGCCCCTTTGCCTGACCTGATCAAGCGCCTCGCGACTCTCCCGACGGATTTCATCACGCAGACTGCTGATATTGCTTTTTTGGCTTTCCGACACAGTACGGGTCAGATTGGCCAGATCCTCGCGCAGCTCCTGAAGATCACGCTTGACCTGGTTATAGTCGTCCTGGGTAGATTTGGCTTCCATGTTCTGCCTCCTTAAACACTAAATTTACTGTTAATTTGGCGTTTCCAGAAAAAAATAGGCCCGGGCCAGTTATTAATGCCGACGCGAACTCTTTTAGCGTAGCACATGAAATTCAGGCAGGAGTTAGCGTCCGCTAACTCACTGGTTGGCCCTCGAACGTTCTCCATAAAATAAACATAAGAAAAACACTAGCTGGAAATGAACCTAAAGAACCGGACACAAAAGCGGACAAAACGAGCGAACAGCTAGCCCGTTTCTGCCAATTCATGCTAGAAACCGCAAAGGATCAAGTGGCCTATATCTCCGGGCCGATGGACCTTGGAGGCATGCAGAAACGGATCTTGAGTTACGTACAAGCTTGAAACGATGGCCGAGTACCCGAGGTTGGTGGTGACCTGAAATCGGAAGCAGCCCAGATTCTGTTTCAAGCGTTTATCCAAGGCTCTCGCGAACGCTCGACGGCACTTGAGATGACAGGCGCAAGCGAAAGCCGAACAGCCAGGCGGTTAATAAAGCAGTTGAAGGACGATGGCTTGCTAAGCGAAACCAGTAGTCGCTCGCCATTGAAATGGGAGATTCCGGAGCATGCCGAGCCTTTTTACTTTCCTCAGCTTGCTCCGGGCATATGAACACCTGAAGTTACGCTCTGGACTTACCCCGGTCCACTCAACGGGTCAAGATCTGCTTGGTGGTAACACCATAATGTTGCCGGAGATTGTCACCATATATTGGCCGCTAGGGTCGCAAAGCGAACATTCCCATCATCACTTGAACGGCTTTCGTCGACATATCAGAGCCCTCTGGTGTACAAGTTGAAAGTCAGATAGATAAAATGACTTCTAAAAGGTGATCAAGGTTGCGAGTCACAAACACAAACCAATTTGTTGCGCGCAGCGCAGCGCTTTACCCCAATCAATTCGATTACTCCAAAGCCAAGTACGTTAACTCCAAAACTAAGGTGTTGTTGTTCTGCCTTCGTCACGGCGAGCCTTATCCTGTTCGAATAACCCCGGACCACCACTTCAACAGAAATCATGGGTGCCGCCAATGTAAGATCGACGGGACAAAACAGCGATGCACGATGACGCAAAAAGAATTCATGGATCGCGCCTACACTCTGTACCCAGAAGGATTCGACTTCTCCAACGCGATTTACAAAACCGCTCGGGACAAGCTAGAAGTGCGATGTCTAGAGCATGACCACCCCTTTGAAACCACCCCCGACCTCATTCAGTCAAAGCGAATGTCAGGATGTGAATTATGTATCAAGAGAAATAAAACCCTAGGTGGGCGTAAAACGGCGAAAAAGCGCTCCACCTCACTAGAATCGTTCAAACGCCGCGCTGACGTTAAGCATGGCACCAAATTCAGAATCGATGCCTCAAAATACTCAAATTTAAGCGACTACGTGGTCGTAGCTTGCAACGCCTGCCAGATGGAAAGGTCGGTAAGAGCCGGCAAGTTTTTGGCGTGGAAGGGTTGTCCGGAATGTGATCGTATCGCCCCTCCTGTTATTCGTGTAGCCGACCATGAACTGATCAAGCGAGCTTCCAAGCGCCAGGGCGAAAATTTCAAAGTGCGTTTAATCTTTCGCGATCCTCAGATATCAAGATCGATCGTCGAGATGACGTGCAAAACACACAGCGAATTCTCAATCAGAAAGGCCTACGGTAACCTGGCTACTCCCATCAAATGCACAATCTGCTTTCCTGAATCGATTAAGTTCACTAAGGAAGAAACCCTGATCCGCGAACTGTCCGATCTTCACAATGGTAGATATACATATTCTTCGATTAGCATTGACTCAAAAATTGTCACAAGCGTCTGCCCAATTCACGGAGAGATTACTCAATCTGTTTCAGGGCACAGGGCTCATGGATGTGTCCACTGCAAACGACTCGAACAAGAAAAGCTTTTTTTCAGCAACTTGACCGAAGAGCAAAATGCCAACAACGATTACAGCAACGTGAGAATAAACGAACTCGCCTTTGCGTCGCAGCAAATTGAATATACTTGCACGCTACATAATGTCGCGTGTGTTCAAAACGCACAAACCCACCTCGATGGACGAACAGCCTGCAAGAAGTGCTCGGCACAGAAAAAGTCATCTGCTCAGATGAAACGACGCAAAGAAAATTTGGCACAGCGCATCGAGCGCTTTCTATCAATGGCAAAGGAAATGTGGGGTGAAGGTCGCTACGTATATCCAAACCTCCAGGAAGAGCTGACAACCTTTGATAGTGAGATCACGATTCACTGTACGATCCATGAAACGGATTTTTCCTGTCCGGGTGGCGAGCATGTCCGTAACCGAGGAGTAAAAGCCGAGGGCAAAGGCAGGGGTTGTCCGCAGTGCAAAACCGATGCTTTACGCACTCAAAATCGAAAGCCCTTCAGCGAGGTACAGGAAGCATTCCGGAAATCCGGCTTAGAGATTCTGTCAGACGAAGGTGACTATATAAATGGTCGCAGAAAGCTTAAGGCCGTGTGTATAAACAATCACATTACCTGGCCTATAGTTGGCAAGGTGCTCTATAGAAGACAAAGCTGTTCACGTTGCAGCGGCAGTATTGGAGAAGAAATCACAAGGTTATGGTTTCAAGACTACTTTGGCGTTCCCTTTATAAAAGATCGGTTCAAACCCAGTGATGGTGGGCATCAATATCTTGAGCTTGATGGCTATAACGCTGACCTAAATATCGCCTTTGAATACCAGGGCATTTATCACTCGGATCCCAAGGCGCATCGTTCAAAAGAACACTGGATAGCTCAACTAAAGCGCGACGAAAGTACCAGAAAAATATGCCATGAGCTTGGAATAGAACTTATCGAAGTTGAGCTATTTAATCGGAACATGTTTAAAGAGTCCGACATCATTGAGAAGTTGACCCTTGCTTTTAAAAGCGTTGGAAGGGAGCTGCAAAATTCTTCCTTCGACACACTTCCTAAAATCATGAACACCGTTGTGAAAGGTACGGAAAAGATAGCAGTGCTATTTGACATTGCCGAATTACACAACCTCACGCTGCTGAGTGAACCAGTTTGGCATGGTACGGAGCACGATTATTATTGGGAGTGCAATCGATGTAACTATCGTTTTTACAACAGCGTATACAGGCGACTCCATGCAGCGCATGAGTGTTGCCCAAAATGCAGTTTGATAAAAGGTGGGGAGACAAGAAAGCGCACGGAAGCGCTTAAGGATAGAAGCAAGACGTTAAAAAAACTATCACGGAAGGTGCAGACGCTTGGCGTGGATCTGACAACAAAAGTATGGCAAGGAAGTGGCTACGATAAAGTGTACGAAGGGAAGTGTCGCAGGTGCCACAAAATTGTTAAACCGTTCAGCTACAACGACGTCATGAAAAAAGTCAAACTCTGCTCATGTAAATCTACCAAGCAATTGAGATGAATTCTGAGCCTTTATCCATGCGTGGTTTGGCCGGATAGCCATGTCACGTGATGATGCGTTTAAACGCCCGAATGCCACTTGGTGCTGGCAGATTCAGGCCTACGTCGATAGCGAGTACCTCTCGATTAAAATCACCCACCCCATTGATATTGCGGAACCGGCGGCCAAAGAACAAGCTGTCGCTCATGAAATCCAAGGATCGACATCCATTGAGTGTAGCTGGCACGCACAATGGCTCTGGGGTTCTCGCTGGGCGTCATTTCTTAACCCGTCATCCTCCCGTTACAAGGGCCGAGGATATCGTCGAAGAGGTCAATAGTGAGGTGCCAAGGAGCGGATCAAAATCGATAGAAAAATGAGGCGCGAATGTCCGCTTTTGTTTAAAACCGAGAGCCTAAACGGAGGTGGGCCAATATATGATGAAAATTCCCGGCCACAACTGGTGACCTATGCCACCATAACGTGGCTGAAGCGGCCTAAATATGCTGGCAAGGCCTGCTAATCCAAAAAATAGAAAGGCGCAGTTTGGCGCTGCGCCTTTTTTACCTCAATGCTTCGCCATTCCCATGCAATTGGCATAGAAAGTAGTTGTCGCCGGCCAGTCCGAGAAGATTCCGATAACACCCACCTCACGGGCCAGCACATCGATCACGGTAAACACATCGCCATCGTTGTTAATGGCATCGGTCACGCTTTGGTAATACCAGCCACCGCCATTCTGCAATGGGCCGCTGCGTTCAACCGTCCAGGCAATAAGGTCCAGACCGGCGGTGCGGGCATTCTCGGCGTACTCCGACGGAACAATCTCACTGTAGCTGTCCAGCGTCAGCATTTTCCAGAGCGCTGGAGCCAGAATATTCACACCCTGCGCCTTGAGGCTCTCCATATAAGCCAGCGACGTGTTTTCCGGTGTGGACGCTGACTGATCCAGAAAAACCGCCTGCCTGCCAAACCGGGGCGTCTCGTTCACCCAGAACAGCACATCCTCCAGATTGAACGACTGGGGCCATACGTCCTTCGGCTTAACTCCAGCTTCAATGTAATCCTGGATCATCTGGCGGGCATAATCCTGCTGGCTGTAGTCACTCTCAAACGGCATATCCACCACCGGCGACTTCAGCTCTGGCGTGAACTTGACACCCAGTGCCTTGAACAGCTCGATGCTTTCTTTGTGAGTCATCAGCGTACCCCGGCTGGCATAAAGATCGGTGCGCCAGTCGGCTGTGCCAGCCAGATACTCCTCCGGGGTGGTCGCCATGGGATTGTAAGCATCCATCTTGCCCTGCAAAGACTTGAACTCGGCCAGGGTGATATCACTGGTGCGACACTCGGCCCGGGCCGGTGTACCGGAAGCCGGATCGGCCGGTACAAAAGGCTGGGTGCACTTAGCGTTCAGCTCGGGTACCGCAACGATGTTCGTGGTGGTGTGCAAGTCGTTCTGGGCGTGCCGACACACCAGCTCGCGGTCTTTGGTGAACGCCACGTCGCATTCAACAATGCCCGCGCCCATCTGCGCTGCGGCAACGTAAGACTCCAGGGTGTGCTCGGGAAACTGCAGAGGGGCGCCACGGTGGCCGATGGAGAAATCGGAGCGCTTGAGATGGTGGGCATCGCAGGACTGCAGGCGCTCCTTCAGCGGGCCTTCGTCCATATTCTCAACCAGCCAGAATGGCCGTGGGCCCAGATGTATGGGCTGCTTACCGCCAGCACGCTTGTGCCAGGACTGGACAGGCACATCTTGCCAGTCAGCCAGACTCGGCGGCACCCAGGACTCATGATGGGACTTATCCGGTGCGGCCTGCGCCACAGACAGGGCGGCTGTGCAGAGTGACAGGCCCAGGATCGTGCGTAACTTCATAACCAGCTCCTTGTGAAATGAATGATACTGCATCACCAGTGTTCACAAGGAGGGTTACGATCGAACGACGTTTCCGTGAAGGCTGAGTGATACTCAGCTTGCTGTTGATGCCTCGTATTCACGAATCATCGAGAACAACTGGTCTTTCAGATTCAGTCGTTTCTTCTTGAGGTTTTCCAGGTATTCGTCAGAGGTGTTTTCAGCGCCGGTCTCAACGCGATGAACGGCGTGGTCCACCTCATGATACTCATCAAACAGCTTGGCGAAGTGTGTGCTGTTGGTCTTCAGCAGGTGAATGGCTTCTTTGGATTCCGGCAGTTCGTGAATCAGATCGTGTTTTTCCAGGGACATTCGCGCAGTCTCCATGACTGTGGGGGATGAGAGGTATTTGACTCATTCCAGTGTATGGCTAGCTGCGCTTGCCAGTCTTGACCCCCGTCAAGCCAACGCCCTGATCGGCAACCAAAGCGCCCTAATGGTTGCCACAGGTTTTGCGCACCTTCGCCCGGAAGTCCTCCCGAATCTGGGTGTTCTCGGCCTCATTCACATAGACCCGCTCGCCCTGATCGTTGATGTTGTAAAAAGTCGAAACGCTGGCAAGAAACTTGAGACGCGCCCGCAGCTTTCTGCACAGCTCGGCTTGCTTCTCCGCTTTCTCCTCAGCCTTGGCATTGGCTGCCTGACGTGCCTCACGCTCTTCCTGCTGCTGTTCCAGAAACTCGGTCATCTTCTGATGCCGCTCCCGGGCACCCGCATCCACGCTGGCCGGGGCGGACTTCACTTTCACTTCACTTGATGCCCCCTGAGCCGGTGGACGATCCCCGAAATGGGTCTGGCCGTTGGCGTCGACCCATTTATAGACGCCGGCGTTTGCCGAAATGGGGATAAGGCAGAGCGAGACCAAAAACAGAAATACTTTCATGGGGACTTCCTTTTCAACCGATTGCTTCCATGGTGCCTTTACGCGCGAAAGGCTCCTGATTCAAACCAAATCTTTATCACCGAGACCCCCGAAAACACCACGAACTGTTCAACAGAAGCACCACTTGTGTGCGGGATTCAGGCGTTTGGACTACCCTGCCGATATGGGTAACCACGGAGTTATACGAATTCGTTCGCAAAACTCCTAAATAAGACCGGGGAATTTTCGATAACCCTTTGATATAGCCTGGAAACCCCTTGGGAGCTCTAGAAGTTATACGCTCCCACCGAACCTGTCGGAGGAGCACCTGGGCCTATTCCTCTGGCAGCAAACGCTGAAAACAGGTAGCTAAGCACCTAAGTCTATTGAACAAATTTTTTCAAGAGAGCCGACGGTGTGATTCTCTCAGAATGCGTGATAGGCGAACGCGTTCGTATAATTAGCTGTTATGCCTACGAGGTGTTATGGGTTTCTTAGATTTCACAGCAGCAACGATCAAAGCCCTAGCATGGCCCATAGCAGTGGTCGTCATAGTGATTCTCTTGCGTGCGGAAGTAGCCAACCTTTTGGCCAGAATCACAAAAATTAAACATAAAAACTCTGAAATTGATCTTGCCCGAGAGGTAGAGGCGGCAGCAATCAGCGCGGACAAAGCTTTGGGTGCTGTTACGGATGCTGACTCAGATTCGGAGCGAGCAAGAATCAATAGACTCGCCGAGGACAGCCCGAGAGGAGCTATCTTGGACGCTTGGCTATCGGTTGAGGAGGCAATGACCGACTATGAAAAAAGGCACGGTATTGAGTATGCCAATTCACACACGCCGCCTCACCATAGAATTCAAAGCATACAATGGAACAACTTAGACACTCCAGCCTTGGGACAAGGCGTATTGCAAATGCTAGATAAGCTTCGGCGGATCAGAAATGATGCAGTGCATGGTACCGACTCTGATGTCACACCTGAAACAGCTCGAAACTACGCCGATCTGGCAGCAAGGGTCAAAGCCAAGTTAGAAGAGGCATAACCAGTCGCTGTTGCAGGCCAATTCTTCTACCGCTGCGCGGTTCCACAATTGCCGCAAAGCTTGGCGTTATGCATACAAATTAGGAGCACAGAAATGGGCACAATCATAAGAAACTGCCCTCACTGCCATGCGGCAAACGTGAGCTTCGCTTCTTTTGCAGATTTTCTTAAACCAAGTGATCAATCTCAGAAAGTATTTCTAACGGCTTTCAGTTGCGGAAATTGTCACAGTGGGTACTTTGCCGAGTTTTACTTCACTGCAGGGAAACCACTGCATGGTACCGCAGGCAACCTTGAGAAGGTAACCGGTCTGGATATGATAGATGAATACCCAAAGCCTCAGTCTATTGAGGCTCCTCAATACCTCCCAGAAAACATTCAAGCATTTTTCGTTCAGGCCGCGCATACATTGAATTCTGGAAACCTAGATGCATCTGCGATGATGTCTAGAAAAACACTTGAGGTTGCTGTCAAAAAACTTCATCCAGAGGGCACAGGCAACCTCTTCAAACGTATAGAGAAGCTTTACGATCTGGGCATTATCACTAATGAGTTAAAAAACTGGGCGCACGTGATCAGGGATGACGGTAACGAAGCCGCGCATGAGGAGCTGCCGGTTACACCTGAATTCGCGGATGAGCTTCTCTCATTCTCAGAGCTTTTCCTGATGTACACATTCACCATGCCTGGGATGGTTGAGGCCAAAAAAGGCAAAAGTAGTGAAAATGCATAACAAGCCGCATCAGTACGCGGCCAATGGCCGCCGGACGCCACTGTCGTGGCGCCGCTGTGCTCAGCGTTATCGTCCAACATATACCATCACTGCATGATGGCATGCCTATTCGCTTTTTTTAGAACCCCTTAGCCAAAATCAGCCAATGACGCTCGAACAGCGGCTAGCTATACTCGCCAAACAATCAGGAACAAAGCCTAACCATAAGGAGATCAACATGAGTGACTTGAAAACCCGCTTCGACGAAGCCGTCAACTACATCCAGACCGCCGAGGGCGACTTCAAGCCCTCCAACGAGATGAAACTGGAATTCTATGCCCTCTACAAGCAGGCCACCGAGGGAGATGTGTCCGGCAAGCGCCCGGGCATGATGGATTTTGTCGGCCGTGCCAAGTTTGATGCCTGGGAAAAGGTGAAAGGCATGTCCAGCGATGAGGCCATGCAGAAGTACATCGACAAGCTTGAAGCCCTGAAATAACTGGTATTCCAGCCCAGACTCTGGTCGAAAAATGACCAGAGTCAATCTTCCTGAATTATGCTTTGCGCTCGTAAATCGCCTGTCATAAGATGCGCCCAAAATAACAATACCAATTCATCAGGAAGAGTTATTTATGGACATCACAGAAGCACTGGAACAGTCACAGCCAGGCTTGGTGGCACGGGTCAAGGACGCCATTCACAAGCACAAGCTCAATCAACGCGCAGAGCAAACCTACCTTCACTGGATCACCCGATTCGTGCTGTTTAGCGATCTGAAGGATCCGGATGCGCTGGCCAATGAAGATCGCCAACTGTTCCTGGAGTACCTGAACGATCGCATGCGGGTGTCCCGGGCGCGGTTCAATCAGGCCAGCCAGGCCCTGGCATTTTTCTATGAAGATGTACTGGGTAAGACGCCCGCCGGAGATAGTGGCTGCGCCGCAGCCTGATAGCCTTTCTCAACGCTCATTCATGTTGATGTTAAGCGCGTCGTAGGTGCGGTTCTCGGATGGACGGATCACGTAGTTGTTACTGTGGGTCTGCCCGGGAATGGACTTGGGATTGCTGAACCGAAACTCCACCGGAATCTGGGAGCGGCTAAGGTCGGTGCGGCTGTCACCAGGGCGCAGGCCAAGCGGATCGAGGTAAAAGTCGTCTTCAACCCGGGGCTTGAGCGGTACACCCGCAGCCGGGGCAGCCAGACCACCCTCGATGACCGTGTTGGCCAGGGTCTCCTCCTCCATGGAATTAAGCTGGATGGTATCGATGGTCGAGCGCTCCTCGTACTGGAACGCACTGTCCTGCTTGTCGCTCTGCGCAAACGCCCCGCCCGTAAAAACCGGAACCGCGAGCAAACCCGCCAACACCAGCGGTGTGCTCACCCTGCTCTGAACGTTCCTGGCTGCTCCACGCATACCCATGGCATTTCCCCGGCAGACGATCCTGTCTGCGACCAGTTGTGACAACTTTTGATCAGTCTATCGCCAAATCACACAACCTGCCGGGGCACTCGCCAATTTTGTGACATCATTCACTTGTCGTCGGATGGCGCCTCGTAACGAATTCCTACTACAAAAACCGACTTCCAACCTTCCGGGGTGCGAACGCTCACTTCGTCGTCCAGGCGTTTGCCGATAAGGGCCCGGGCGAGCGGAGAGTTGATGCTGAGATAGCCTTTGTTCAAATCAAACTCGTCCGCACCGACGAGCCGATAGGTCTGTTCATCACCGTCCTCATCTTCCACCGTCACCCAGGCGCCAAAGAACACCTTGTCACGGTCATCCGGTAGGCGATCAACCACGGTGAGCTCATCGAGGCGTTTGCTGAGGAAACGAACCCGACGGTCGATTTCCCGTAACTGCTTCTTGCCGTAGATGTACTCGGCATTCTCGGACCGATCACCAAGGGCGGCGGCTTCGCGCACGGCCTGGGTGACCTCGGGGCGCTTTAGCTTCCACAGATACTGCAATTCATCACGCAAGGCCCGTTCACCTTCCGGCGTGATGTATTTCGGGCGGGGGCCGCCATTACCGGGAACCTGGGTCATTGGTCTCGCAACGTCCTCTGCCAGTTGGAAATCAGAAATCGGAAGGGCATAAAAAACCCCGTAAAAACGGGGTAAGGCTAGCGCTGTGCTGGAGGGAGAAGCAAGCAACAAATGGCGGCCCATCAGGGCCGCCATTTGTTGTTGAGCTAACCAAAGCGATTAATTGGTCCCTTGCGTGCCGTCGTCACGAGCATTGAACTCGTCAAGCACTGACCGAATTAATGCTTCGGACTGGGAGCGCAGCAGCAAGAATTCAAAATCGTTGCTGTCGGGTTTCCAATCCCAGATCAACTGCAAATCGCCTGCAGTGCGGTACGGAGCATAAACATGCAGATCGCTCTCATCGTTTGGAGCCGGATCGTCCACCAACGTAATCACTTCATCATCGGTGCAGATGTAACCGGTGAGGTTACACAGCTCGTAGTTGCCCCAAGTGGTGGATACATTCAATGTCGGATCGTTTATGTCTTCAAGCACAACGGTCCCCGAAAACAGCTCGCCATAGACATCACTTACTACGGAATCAGTTACCGTGTAGTCGCTGCTGTAAACCAAAGGCTCTATAACACCTTGAGCGGTATCGTCGTCCGAAAAGGTATAAACCACATCACTTGGCCCGCCACGGTAATCGCCGGCGTCCTTGATGAATGGATTATTGTCCACCCATAGAAGCTCCCCATTAGACTTGATCATGAGGAACATTTTATAAGTGAATGAACCACCCTCAGGCGTCGAACGCTCTTCGGAAAAACGGTACAGCATTTCAAAAGTGTCCGCTTCGGAGAACGTCAGTTCGAGTTGGCCGTTTTCACTTACAGAAAACGTTGAATCCTGAACGCAGGCTTCGGTCGGCGGCTGAATAGTCGCCTCGTTGAGGAAACTCATTACCTCGGACTCAAGGCAGAATGCATTCGCATCATTCGCGTTACCGAAGCGGAAGTAAAACTGTTCGTTGTCGCCAGCATCATCGAAGCGATAAGCAGTCCAACTTTCCTCGGTGCGGAGGAACTCTTCAGTAAATGCCAGTGCAGTTGAAGGGGCTTCCACGACAGCACCTGAACCGCTGTCATCCAACTCGACTTCCACCAGATCCGGATCTTCCCCAGAGGTAATAGCGCTTTCAATCGCTGTTTTGGCGTCGCCCAGCGAGGACTCAATAGCCGACTCCTCAACATTGTCCTGTTTCAGTTCAGTAACAACGAATCGCGCCAATGCATGAATGACCTCAGCGGCCTCCTTTGATTGGGCATCATTCTTGAGGGCAATGTAGTCACCGGAAACTACAGACTCATCCACACCCAAAGCCGCTGCCAAATCTGCCAGCGACGTGCCGCTCTTTTTAGCGAGATGAGTAAAGGGAGTGATAACAGCGGAGCCTGCATCGGCACCCATAACATAGGTCGTGTCGACAATACCGCTGTCCAGGTCCCGTGTCTGACCAGCCACAGCTCGGACCAACAGATCGCTATCGACATATTGATTGTCAACATTGATCTTGCCTTGCGCGTCCGTATTGCCGATCGCTCCAGCGGTCAGCTCTGCATTATCGAGGACTGCATTGGAATTGGCATCAATATAGATCTCTGCGTTGGCCAGGTAACCATCGATCGCGGTAACCGAAAAGGATTCAGTGCCTCCTCCGCCAGCAGCGGCATCAGTAGATGAGCCACCGCCACCACAGCCGGCAAGCGTTACTACAGCAGCCGATGCAATCGCAACGGACAGTTTACGCTTTGAATAAAACATGCTTACTCCTTAGCAATTATGATTAAAAAGCAACCAACCTCCTAATAAGGGTGCTAATTGCTCGGAGCAAGAGTAGTTGATCCCCTATCCCATCGACACTAGCTGTTTGAATATATGACATTTTTTTATATTTGGAAGGGCATAAAATTAGTTCTATAGTTACATGTAACAACCTTGTAAGTTACTGAAAAGATTAAAAAGAGTCGAAGTTACACTTTTTGCGGTTTTCACTCTGATAATGTGACAATATTATGGCTGGCTCTGGCCATAGATTAACAGCAAAATTCGGCCGTTAAGGTAGCAACACCAAACTCATACTGTAGCTGGAGGTTGCCACAATAAATCGGCGGCCCTTAGCTCCGGTCACGGAGCGGACATTCCGATTGGACAATCAACCGCCGAGGTAACGGGCCGCTTTGGAGCAAAGCCGAAGGTGGCGCGCAAAACCGGTCCCGTTGACAGGAGTTCTCGAGGTTTCATCTGAGCCCCACACCGTCTGGGAGTATTCTGCTGCTCGACCATGGCGAAATGTCTCAGACCAAAAGAGGTGGCAGGTACACGTGTAATAACTCTGCAATTAACTGTATTTACTAAGGTTTTTCAGATAAACACAGGTAGCCGGAACCAACCCCCAACGATCTCTTTCCATTCCAAAGGTGGTAGGTACACGTGTTAGATCTCGTCCCGCCGTGCCTCTGAGAGCACGCTGCGGCTCGCCAATGGCGGGATATCTCAAGCCAAATGCGGTGGAAGGTACACATGTGAAAAATCAACAAAGCATTGTTTTAAATAAGATTTCCTCAAAGTACACAGGTTCCTGACGCAAATCTCTTACGGTCTGCTACGGCCGTGCTAGCGATGGTATGTCCACGTGGGCTATTCCTGAGCTTTGTCGAACACTGGAGATTCAGGTATCACCAATTAGCTGCCAAATACTTAGTTGCTCTGTAAGGCAAATAAGGAACTTCCGCTCCTGACAATCTATATTACAAAAGTGAGCTAGGTAGGTATTCCATGCTGAAGCCTACCTATCAAAGCTCTCAGCCTCGAAATGCCCTCCTCACTCTGCAAGGCTTCTTTCGGGGTCATGTAGTTCAGGCCACGCACCCTTTCTAAAAGCCACCTATCGACTTCGCTAACATCATGAGAGAAGAGCTCCAGGACCTCCGCATATGCTTGCGTCTGAAGCTTTTCAAGTTCCTCTGTGTTCATTTCCACTCCTCATAGGGCACCGACCCTAAGGGGGATTTTGAGCTGTAAAATACAAGGCACCTACGACTCTCCGATTTTATCCTCAGATCCCCTCAATACTGCGTGAGCCCAGCGCAATCTTCGTGAAAAACAAGCCAGAAGATGTTCTTGCCCGCATAACGACAAGGTATCAAATGCTCCTCTAAAAGCGGTAGCCTGGACCGTGGCGTGCTTTTTACCGGCGTAAACAAGCGCGCCCCATAAACTGGCAACCATACGCTGTTCTGCCCTTGGTAAGCTTTTCAGATTACTGCATGCAGACGCAAAAGCTGAGCTGTATTCGAACTCAATGCTTTTTCTTCCAAACTTAATAGGCTGGATAGGTTTCGTCGATAGAAACCGATACTTCATCGGCAATTGCGTTGATGCCCCGATTGCATTCAAGACTCTCGCCCCACAAGGAACAATGAAAACATCTCGGTTCCTCTCTAATGCGGCGACGACGTTCTCCGCTGAGGCCGAAACAGGACCAAATCTAGTAAACTTTGGCCGTTGCCATAAACCATGACTGATGTACTGAACCTCACCTTTTTTCGCCAGACGCTGAAGAGCCTGAGACACTCGATTCTCGTCCACCTTAAGTTGATGGGCCACATCCTTTCGTGTAAACACGCTGGCACCGGGCATAGCGTGTAGGTGGTTCTCAATGGAGTTAGAAATAGTCATACCTTGCAGGCCAGCAAATCGTCGAGTCTTGTGGTATTGGAGTATGGCATTTCTCAAGCGGCTGAACTCATCCAAATTCGACATATATAGCCCCGCATTTCAGGTGAGATCAATGGAACTGTTAGGGGCCGGCTGCCGATCGTGTTCACCATCTATCGGGGCTCACCAACGGTCATTTTCGAGGAATCTGAAATTCCACTTTGTGCCCAAACTTTTAGGCATTATCTGGGCTTATTCGTTCAAGACCGCATCTTTTCATTCAAAAAAACTCCCAAGAACGCAGCAAGTTACACCGATTTAGACCGTAGTCTGTTACTTTATGTTACCTACCGGTGGTGTCCTCCGGAGGAAAGTCATAGGTTCGAACCCTATCGGGCGCGCCATTAATTTCACAGACTTGCGTAAAACCGCAGGCCTTTTTTATTTGCCTGCGCCCAAATTGTGTCTACGGTGTGTCCGCTCAAATTGGACAGGGAATTGAGGTGATAGCAATCTGATCTTTGCGCTGAAAGGAACCAAAGCACCGCTAGAAAAGAAGATTCATTGAGGGCGCTTCGGTCGCAAAGCGAACATTCAGATTCAGAGATAACGCCTGAATTCGGCGGCGTTCTAGGCGACGCCTATTTTTACGAAAGCAATTATGGATGGCGGGGCAATCGTCCGCTGCAATGATTTTTTATGTGTCGCTTTGTAGTGGTCAACTAATCCTGGACAGTATTTTTAGGAATTTCCGCAGTAACGAGGTAGAACCCCCGACATGAGAAGCCACCCAGTGATGTACGTCTACTAGCACTGCCAACTGCCACCTTGCGATGTATTGGGTCGACAAGCCAGGGCACTGCAGGCTTGCCTACGCATCCCCCAGCGATAACTCTTTGGTCTGTTTCATTGGCTTTAGGTAGGGAAGGGATAACACACAGGCGCTGGAGACCTGTATCAAGAACACCCTGATGAAACCTGTGACGAAGACGTCGCCGTCTGAGTTACCGATCCGCAGACCTATCCAAAACCTTCCCGAATATTATTTGACAATATAGTATTGTTGCGTACAATTTTTCCCAAGCAAATATTAATAGCCCATGCCAAGGGCTCTTAACGGATGAGTTGATATATGGACAGTTCATACGGAATAACCGGCTACGGAGCTTATGTACCACGCCTGAGAATCCCTCGGGCTTCCATTGCGTCTGCACATAAATGGATGGCTCCTCAGCTACGCGGCCTATCGAAAGGTCAGCGCGCATTTTGTAGCTGGGATGAAGACAGTGTCACTATGGCAGTCGAGGCCGCTCGCGATACGCTTGATCAGCGCGCACGTATCGAATTCACTACTGTTTATTTGGCCTCCACCACTCTTCCCTACGCGGATCTCCAGCACAGCACCATAGTCAGCGCAGCGCTGAACCTGAAGTCCTCTACTCGGACGCTGGACATTGGTCACTCGCAGAGAGCCGGTGTTTCTGGCCTGCTGGCCGCATTGGGGGACACCTCCTCCCCTGCACTATTCATATCCAGCGACAAGCCCAGTGGCAAGCCGGCCAGCGCCCAGGAGATCAGCTACGGCGCCGGTGCGGCAGCCTTCACCTTAGGCAACGATGCAGTAATTGCCGAACTAATCGGCTCCGCTAGCCAATCCGTGACGTTTGTCGATCACTTTCGCAGTGCCAATGCGCAGTACGACTATACATGGGAAGAGCGGTGGGTTCGCGACGAAGGGTATCTGAAGCTCGTACCTTCAACTGTAGAGGAGGCCCTCAAGCAAGCTGACCTTTCCAGCCAAAAAGTCGACCATTTTATCCTCGCTTCTTCCCTGAAGGGAGTCAGCGCTTCAGTTGCTAAGAAGTTAGGCATGAAACCGGATGCGGTAGCTGACCAACTGGATGCTGACGTTGGCTACAGTGGTACTGCGCACCCTTTGCTCATGCTGGCCAATGTGCTTGAAAAAGCCGCACCTGGTGAGACTATCGTTTTGGTCGGTTTCGGTCATGGAAGTGATGTTCTAGTGCTTCGTACTACGGACGCTATACAACATTTCAAACCCCGACGCGGTGTCAATGCCGCCATCGCCGATGGGATTACTCAGGAAGACTATCTGCGCTTTCTCTATTACGGAAACGGCATTGACCTTGAGTGGGGCATGCGAGCCGAAAAGCAAGTCAAGACAGCGCTCACCGAGCAGTATCGCAGCGGCTCAAAGCTTTTGAGTTTCGCTGCAGGGAAGTGTCGAAAGTGCAGCACTGTGCAATTCCCACAACTGCCCTATTGCGTAAACACTGATTGTAAAGCGCCACGCAGTCAGTTCGATGACCTTAATCTGTTTGACGAACCTGCAAAGGTAGCCACCTACACAGCAGACTGGCTCTCCTATCACCCTGCTCCACCTTTATACGTCGGTTTTGCCCAGTTCGATAATGGCGCCCGGCTGTTGATGGAAACGGTGGATGTCGGCCCATCAGGGATTGATGTCGGTACCCCCCTGCGCATGGTATTTCGAATTAAGGATATCGACCAAAACCGCGGCTATTCCCGCTACTTCTGGAAGGCCACGCCGAAATCGGCGTGATTGTGGAGACCTGATCATGGCAAGTGGAATCAAGGACAAAGTAGCAATTATTGGCATGGGCTGCTCTCAGTTTGGTGAGCGATGGGATGTCGGAACACCCGAATTGCTAACAGAAGCTTTCGAAGAAGCTCTGGCTGATGCAAACATTGAACGTGGGCAGATCGAAGCAGCCTGGGCTGGTTCGTGTATGGACGCAGTCAATACCGGCAATTCGGCAATCCCCACCTCTACCGCACTGCGACTAGATGGCATTCCCGTCAGCCGGATGGAGAACATGTGCGCTACCGGCACTGAAGCCCTGCGCGGCGCAGTTTATGCCGTAGCTTCAGGTGCAGTGGATATTGCCCTGGCAATCGGTGCGGAAAAACTCAAAGACACGGGCTATGGAGGCCTGCCTGCGCCATACAAGGGCACTTTCAATGATCTTTGGCTGCCACTCGGGTCCGCACCTGCTGGCTTCGCTCAACTGGCTGCCGGCTACCGTGCCAAGCACAAGATCTCAAAGGAAGAACTTAAACGTGCCATTGCTCACGTGTCCTGGAAAAGCCACCAAAACGGCGTGTATAGCCCGAAGGCCCACTTTCGCAAGGCTATAGACATGGACACCATCCTCAATGCACCCATGATCGCCGATCCACTGGGGCTGTTCGACTGTAGCGGGGTCAGCGACGGTGCGTCGGCCGCGATTGTGACCACCCCGGAAATTGCCCGATCCCTGGGTAAACATGATCTGGTAACAATCAAGGCGATCCAGTTAGCCATTGGCTCTGGCGTAGAGTCCACCACCAGTGGCTGGGATGGATCCCACGTCCGCACGACTCGTCAGGCGGCCAAGCGCGCCTATGAAGAGGCCGGAATCAGCAATCCTCGTAAGGAACTCAGCCTGACCGAAGTACATGATTGCTTCTCAATCACCGAATTGGTCACCATGGAGGATCTGTTCATTTCTCCAGAGGGTCAGGCAGTTAAGGATGTGCTCGACGGCTTCTACGACCGTGACGGCGCCATCCCTTGCCAAATAGATGGGGGGCTGAAGTGCTTTGGCCATCCGATCGCTGCATCAGGTCTGCGGATGGCCTATGAGGTCTACTCGCAACTTCTCGGACGTGCCGGAGAACGCCAGCTGTCTAATCCAAGTGTTGGTCTAACCCACAATCTAGGTGGGGTTCCTTACCTGGGCATTGCGGCGATTTCGATCCTCGGTCTGTATTGATGCAAGTGGCGCTGGCAGCATGAGGCCACAGATTGTGCCCTGCCCGTCTTGCTCTGCCAAAACCACAAGGCTATAAACTCACTCTGAACAGCGAAAGACACCTATGAATCTGGAAAAATTGCTAGCGTGGCCCTTCACTCCTCTTGAGGACACACTCAATGCCCGAGATTGCATGCTTTACGCCCTAGGCATCGGCATCGGTGACAACGCCAGTGATCCGGCGGATCTGCAATTCTGTTATGAAAAAGATCTTAAGGTATTTCCTTCCCAGGTTAATGTCATCGCCCACCCTGGCGCGTGGATTACCGCACCGGAACTGGAAGTCAACTGGGTCAAACTTCTGCATGGGGAGCAGTCTTTTGAGATATTCAAGCCTCTTGAGGCTGGACGCACCTATGTTGGTCATTACCGTGTCCGCGATGTATTGGATAAGGGGGAGGGCAAAGGCTCCCTGGTATTCCTGGAAAAAGAATTACGCGACAAAGAAACCGACGAGCGGGTAAGTCTAGTCACATCGACCTATTTCCTTCGCGGCGATGGCGGCCAGGGCGGAACCATCACCGAAGGGCCGGTACCTCATAGAATTCCCGATCGCCCCGCAGACCAAAGCCTGTCACTGACCACGCTCCCTCAGGCCGCCCTGATATATCGCCTGTCTGGTGACTATAATCCAGTTCATGCTGACCCGCAGCTAGCAGCGAAGGCCGGATTCGAACGGCCGATTCTTCATGGGCTATGTACTCTAGGAGTAGCTACGCGCGCGGTATTACAGCAATATGCGGATAACGACCCCGCACGGCTGAGGTCGCTTCAACTCAGATTCTCCGCTCCGGTGTATCCCGGGGAAACCATCGTCACTGAATTCTGGAGAGAGGGAGACGAAGTCAGCTTTCGTTCTTTGGTTGCTGAACGGGATTTAGTCGTACTAAACAACGGGCGTGCCATCGTTTCCCAATAACCGTAATTGCTTGATAAAGGACTGCCAAAATGCCGGATTTGGTTCTGTATTCTATGTCTGAGCGCGTCGCTACACTCACGCTGAATCGGCCTGAAACCCGTAATGCATTGAGCCCCGAGTTGGTGGAATCGCTGATAGATCAATTTCGCTATGCGGAACGCGATCCCCAAGTAAAGTGCATTGTCATTCGTGGTGCCGGTGAGAATTTAAGCAGCGGAGGCGATGTAAAAGGCTTTAATGAAACCTTGACACTCTCTTCTCAGGAGCGATTCAGCCTTTTCGAAAAAAAGCTGCTAGTTGGTAGCCGTCTACCCAATCTGCTATTAAATTCCCGCAAGCCGGTTATCGTAGAGGCGCGTGGAGCCGTTGCAGGTGCAGGCTTGGCGCTGTGCCTAGCAGCTGATATTACTATTTGCGGCAAGAGCAGCTTTTTCATTGCTGCTCATATTCACGTTGGACTTTCTCTTGATCAAGGGCTTAGCAGCCTGCTTGTAGCCTCTGTCGGTGTGAAAGCTGCCAAACGCCTCGCATTCCTGGGCGAACGAGTTAGCGCAGAGGAAGCGGCCTCATTGGGATTGGTAACTCAGGTCGTACCAGATGAAGAGCTTTCAGACAGTATGCTCAAAACCGCCAGGCGACTTGCTAAAGGCCCTTCAGTCGGCTTGGCTGGCAGCAAGGCATTACTCAACCTCGCCGCTTATCCTAACTTCAACGAGCAATTGGCTGCAGAGGCCAAGCACGTTGCCCACTGCGCCGCCACTGATGATTTTCTCGCTGGCATCCGCGCCACGCTGAATGGAAAGCGAGCAGAATTCGAGTGACAGGACGGATTACGCCCAATGAAATCATTTGCGCCGCCGGCTCCACTACTCACCGGGGCACCCAACTTCCGTGATCTTGGCGGATATACCACTAGCGATGGGCGCCGCGTACGCAAGGGTTTGTTATACCGCTCGGAAGGACTAAGTTCGCTGACTACCGACGACTTATTGATACTTAATCAGTTGGATATCAGTTTGATATGTGATCTTCGAAGTTCACATGAGCGCCACGAACTCCCAACTCGCTGGTGTTCAACGTCTACGGAAACCCTAAATATGGACGTTTCCGTCGACCTTCGCGCCGGCAACAATGATATGCTTCGCTCAATTCGCGAAGACCCATCGGAAAGCGGTGCAAGGGCGGCCATGCTGATGAGTTATCGTCGTTTTCCAACAGTCTTCTCCGAAGCTCTTGCCATCCTATTTGAACGCATTCTGACCGACACCCAAGCTCGACTGCTCTTTCACTGCACTGCTGGAAAGGATCGAACCGGTTTTGTCTCTGCCATGCTCCTCGCAGCGCTAGATGTCGAGATACCAGACATATTCGAAGACTACCTACTTACCAACCACTACTGGACTGGTTCACGTACGGAGGCCCCGATGCATTCAGCATTGGCAGACATCCTAGAAACTCCTGCCTCGCCTGGCGTGCTTCGCGCCCTATCAATTGCCAAAACCGAATACCTTGGAGCGGCTTTCAAATCAATAAACGAAAACTATGGTGATGTTCTTAGCTATCTTGAGGCTATTGCGGGACTCAATGCTCAAACTCGTGAGAAGCTAAAAGCCTATTTGCTCGAATAGGCCTATTTCAGACTGGCCAGAGGTAGGCAATAATGCTGGTAGGTGATCGACAAAACAATCAACGCTAAGAGTGTTAAGGTGGCAGCTCGCGACTAACGCAAGCTGCTTTATAGCTAGCTAGAACAGCTTTATTCAGTCAACAATGCATCAGCATTGGCAAGTTGGCCTGACAGGTGCAAAAGAAAGCGAGCAGCATCTGCACCATTGATAACCCGATGGTCATAGCTCAGATCTAGCGGCAGTACCAAGCGCCAGTCAACGCCATCATCTTCTGCTCGGAAGGGTTTCCAATAGGCGCGTGTTACTCCCAGGATAGCGACTTCCGGTGCATTAATAATAGGCGTAAACGCCGTCCCTCCTATACCTCCGAGGGCGCTGATGGTCATACAGCCTCCTTGCATATCTTTCAGAGGTAACCCCTTGGTACGTGCCCGCTCTGAAAGACTGGCAATGTCCTTGCCTATTTCACTAACAGTTTTTCTGTCGCAGTCACGAACAACACCAACGAGTAACCCCTTATCGGTATCGATTGCAATCCCAATATGGAAGTACTTTTTAAGCACTAAATTTTCACCGGATGCATCAAGGGACGCATTAAACATCGGAAACGCTTTTAATGCGCTGACCAGAGCCTTGACCTGGAACGCTAGCGGGGTGATGCGCGTCCCTTCCCCGGCCATACGCTTTCTTAGCACCTCCAGTTTGGTAATGTCCGCTTCGTCATGATGTGTAACATGCGGAATGGTCACCCAGTTCCGCGACAAAAATGCTGACGTCAACTTTTGAATACGCGGCAACGGAACCTGATCGACTTCACCAAACTCCGAAAAGTCCATATCCGGTAGCGGTGGAAATTCGAAATTAAACGGCTTGGTTTGAGTCATTAACGCCTCCCGGGCTTAAGAGATTTCAGCCAGTAAGTCACCAACTTCATATACCTCTCCAACCTCCGCAATGATCTTGAGCGTACCTGACGCAGGAGCTTCGACCTCCTGAATCGATTTATCACTCTCCATTGAGTAAATCAGGTCTCCTTCCTTGACAGTGGCCCCATCCGCCACAAGCCATTCATTAAGAGTACCTTCGTTCATTGAAAAACCGATTTTGGGCATTAGTACTTTCGTAGTCACCGTAGTCTTCCTGTATCGATGTAATCCAGTTCAGTGCGATTGGGATAAGGTTGAACGAATAGCCTGCTCTATATCTGCGGCCGCGGGCATGAACTCGTCTTCGAGAGGCTTTGAAAAAGGCACAGGACAATGTGCTGATCCAACTCGACCGACAGGTGCCTTGAGTTCACTGAATAGTGCTTCATGAATTCCTGACGAAACCTCCGCGCCCACGCCAAAATTACGAGTGGCCTCATGCAGGACAACCGCCCGACCGGTTTTCTTTACACTCGCCAGTACGGTATCCATATCCAGCGGTGCTATGGTTCTCAGATCGATCACCTCGACGCTGATTCCTTCTTCAGCGAGTTTTTTAGCCACCGCCAGGGCATCGTGAACCTGTCTGCTATAAGTTATGACACTGACATCACTTCCTTCCAGAGCGACCTTAGCTTTGCCAAGGGGAACTTTTACTCCCCTCTGTGGTGCTGGCCCGGGAGTCCAATACAACGGCATACACTCAACGAAAATGCAGGGGTCTTCATCCTCGATGCAAGATAGCATCAGTCCATAGGCATCAGCGGGAGTGGAAGGAATAACAACCTTCATCCCCGCAGTATGGGCGAACCAGGCTTCTAAAAAGTCAGAGTGTTGACCACCGACGCTAAATCCAGCCCCGGTCATCGTCCGGATGGTAATCGGCACATGGGTCTGTCCGCCAGACATAAATCGCAACTTCGCCGCATGGTTAACGATCATGTCCATGGCTACGGTAGTGAAATTCATCAACATGATTTCCGCCACAGGCCGCATGCCGACCAATGATGCACCAATAGCGGAGCCAATAATCGCCTGCTCAGAAATCGGGGTAGAGCGGACACGCATATCACCATATTTGGTCGACAGCCCCTTGGTCACACCAACAATGCCACCTTCTTCTCGGTCCGCTACGTCTTCACCGATCACAATCACTTCCTGATCTGCAGCCATAGCATCATCCAGCGCCATGTTGATCGCCTGCAGCATGTTCAAATCGCCTGAAACATTACTCATGCTGAAATCTCCTCTGCATAAACATCACGGCGAAGCTCGGCCACGTCGGGATAGGGGCTATTCAATGCATACTCGACCGCCTCATCAAGTTCGGTAGTGATGGCTGTTTCAAGACTGGCCAGCTGCTCCTCAGTTGCATGCCCACCCTCTAAAAGCCAGCTGCGGAATTTAGGCAAGGGGTCCCGTTCGATCGCAGCGGCTTTCTCAGCAGAGTCCATGTAAGCATCAGCATCACCAAAGATGTGGCCATGGAAGCGGAAGGTTTTAGCCTCCAGCAAGGTAGGCCCCCCGCCTTCACGAGCACGTGCAATCGCCTCACCAGCACTTTGCCACATGGCCACAGGATCATTGCCATCGACAGTAACCCCTGGCATCGAGTAGCTTGCAGCCCTCTCGGCGACGTTTGCACACGAAGTACCGTTTTCGTATCGGGTGTGTTCCGCGTAACCATTGTTCTGGCAGACAAAAACAACGGGTAGCTTCCATACCGAAGCCAGGTTCAAGGCCTCATGGAATGCGCCGATATTGCTTGCTCCATCGCCGAAGTAGGCAATCGATACGCGATTGTCACCGCGTATTTGAGACGCCAACGCCAAACCGTTTGCGAGCGGCATGCTACTACCAACAATGCCAGTAGTGACCATTACCCCGGTCTCGGGGTGGGTTACGTGCATGGGACCACCCTTTCCTTTGCAGGTTCCGGTAGAACGGCCCGCTAACTCGGCCCACAAAAGCCGTGGTGGTACCCCCTTGGCGAGCATATCGTGGATCCCGCGATAAATAGTGCATATGTAGTCATCGTTGGTGAGATGAACCGATAGAGCTGACGGTATGATCTCCTGCCCTCTGGGTGAGTAATATGGCATTACCAACTTGCCGGATTTGATAATAGATCTGAATCGATTATCGTTCTGTAAAATCTGGTTGGCACGCCTGTAAATCTCTAACAGAGTGCTATTGCCGGGTTGTGCCTGAGAGTTCATAAAGTTTCTCCTTGGATCATCCGAGGATCAGTTGAACGGACTGCCTCTCCTGCAGAGCGGTCTTGCTTTGCATTCTCGGTCTTTGCGGGTTTGCGTAACAAAAAATGAGAGAGGGCTGGTATAAGAATAAGCGCGCCAAGCATGTTAAACAGGAATACGAAGGTCAGAAGCAACCCCATATCCGCCTGGAACTTGATTGGTGACCACACCCAAGTGACCACCCCGGCTGACAACGTCACTCCAACAAGGCCAACCACTTTACCGGTGAACCTGAGTGCAGATCGATATGCATCTCGGAGCGAAACTCCAAGCCTCTGTTGGGTCAGCTGTACGCTCAGTAGGTAAAGCGCGTAGTCGACACCAATACCCACCCCCAGAGCAATGACGGGCAGCGTGGCCACCTTCATGCCAATGCCCAGCATGACCATGAATGCCTCAGTAAGAATCGAAGTCAACATTAGCGGTAGCAATGCAACCACTACCGCCCGCCAGCTACGAAAAACAATCAAACTCAACAGCCCGACGGCTATATAAACGCACAACATCATGATGCGGCTGGACTCTCGCACAATCATGTTAGTGGCGGCTTCAACACCAGCGTTACCGGCCGCCAACAGAAACTGAAGGTCGGGCGTGCTGTGCGCCTCTGCGAATGCAGCTGCCTCGTCGACAACCCGCTCAAGGGTCGCTGCCTTATGGTCGCTCAGGTATGCCACAACCGGCATTACCGAGCAGTCGCGGTTCAGCATTTCCGAGTTCCAGGCAAGGGCAGTACTGATTTGCGGCGAAATTAGCCCAGCATTATCACTTATCGTTAGCCACTTCGGATTGCCCTCAAAGGAACCCATCGTATATAACTTGACCATGTCGGCCAGAGACTGGGTCTGCTGCACACCGGGGACCGAAGACAGCCGCCTGCCCAATCTGTCCATTTCGACCAGGGCCCTGTAACTTCCACACTCCTGAGATGGAGTCTTAACCATAACGGCAAATAAATCGTTGGATACGCCGTAGTGTTCCGAAATGTAAGAACTGTCCTTGTTGTAACGCGAGTCCGCCCGAAGCTCTGGAGCGCCTTGATCCAGGTCTCCGATCTGCAACTTTGAGGCGACAACCAGGCCGCCTGCGGCAAGAACGACAGCGACTGAGAGGGCACGAACTGCCCATTTCCGCTCCGTCAACAGCGCGAGAGACCCAAGCCCGCGATTTTCGCTACGATGATTTATGGCGCGCAGTGATCGATCAGCTGCAGTTTTAGAGACACCGGTATAGGAGAGCAAAACGGGCAAAACAACCAAGTTGGTGAGAATCAACATTCCAAAGCCGATACTGGCGGAAATTGCCAGCTCGCGAATGACTGGAATATCAATAATCATCAAGACCGCAAAGCCCACTGCATCGGATACCAGTGCTGTCACACCCGGGACGAATAGTCGCCGAAACGTGTAGCGAGCAGCGACCATCTTATGGTTGCCCTTCCCAATGTCTTGCAGGATTCCATTCATTTTCTGGGCGCCGTGGGACACGCCAATAGCAAATACCAGGAAAGGGACAAGGACCGTAAACGGGTCAAGCGGCTGCTCAAGATAAGTTACTATGGCCAGCTGCCAAATGATTGCCGCCGTTGAGCAACCAAGCACCAGAGATGTGCTTACGAGGCATCGACTAAAGCTAAAAATGATTACCGCTGCAATCAGGACTGCCGCAAGGAAAAACGACATCACCTTAAACAAGCCGTCAATCAAATCGCCAACAAGCTTGGCAAATCCGACAATATAAATATTTGCATCGTCACCTTGGTACTTTGCGCGCACCTCGTCAAGTGCCTTCGAAACGGCATAGTAATCGGCGTCCGGCAACAGCGGAATAACGATCATGCCTGATCTATAATCGTTCGCAACCAGACTGCCAACGACGTCCGCCCTGGCAATATTCTCTCTCAAATGACGAATCGATTCGGGTGAGCCGTCAAAGTCACCCGGAATCACGGGACCGCCCTCGAACCCTCTCTCTGTCACCCGGACCCATCGTACCACCGGCGTCCAAATCGACTTCATCCAAGCTCTATCAACACCCGGAATAATGAAAATGTCGTCATTAATATTTGCAAAATGCTCTAGAAACTCTGGGTCGAAAATATCACCGTCAGGATTTTCAACGACGACCTGCACCGAATCCCCAAGCCCTCTTAACTCGTCGCGATTTTCGAGATAATTCTCTATATAGGGATGGTCATGAGGCAGCATCTTGTCAAAGCTGGCACCCACACTCAGTTCACGCAATTGCCAGGCGCTTGTCAGGGTTACAAGCAGGAATATCAAAAGCACCCAGGAGCGGTTATTGAAAATCAGCCGCTCCAGGGTATTGCCAGTATGCTGGTTAAATTCAGCGGGGTTAGCGACGATCTTCATCTCGTAATACCCGTTGCGCTATTAGATTTGTTTTGCTTGTGTGCAGTCATACTTACATCCTGCTCTTATAAACGCTTTTTGCAGACCTAAAAAATGGATTCAACCCGCACTCCGCTTTCTCCCACCAGCGTCACCAAGCCTGGTGCCATCCAAGCCACGCCAAAATAGGACATTGGCCGAGAAACTTTCACTTTCGTGAAATCAGCACCACCATCCTGGCTCTGATAGAGCCCGCCACCTTGGTCAACAATAAAAATCTGCCCCTCCGGCGATAAGTCTGCATCGGTTACGCCGCCTGTGAATGGAACGTCGAGGTTTGTCCAGGAACTGCCTTCATCTCGACTGAGATATACGGTTCCGCGCATTCCGTACGCAAGAAGCTGATTTTGACCGAAGGCTAGAAGCCCGAACAGTGTGCCTGTATACGGCGTATCTGCGCTCTCAAAGCGTCCGCTTTGTGGATTTAAACGCCATACCTTGCCAGCCTCTCCCGCAAGGTAAATAGCTTCTCCATTGCCAGCAACAGCGTAAAAATGCCGCTCAGTGGGATTGTCCGTGCGGTGCATTAATGGCTTCCAGGTCTCTCCGCCATCTTCCGTTGCGAAGATACGATTAAAAGTACCGACAACATAACCACGCTGCTCATTCACAAACAGCACATCCATAAATGGCTGGGTTTCGTTTTCAAATACAAAAGAACGCTCTAGAGCAAGCATTTCATCAGCGACATCCTTTTCCAGCCCATCGTCGTTTTCAGTGTAATAATCAATGGCCAACTGCTGGGCTTCCAAACCATCTAGCTGAAGCTCCCAGTTTTTGCCGCCATCTTTGGTATGCAATACGACACCGCCGTGACCAACTACCCAGCCTTTTTTACGATCAACAAAAGAAGCTGCCACCAGATCGGTGCTGACTGGCACCTGAGCCTGGCTCCAGCTCTCCCCCGAATTGCCCGAAACAACTATGCGACCATACAGCCCAACGGCGACGAGATGATTCTCAAAGGCAACTACATCCAGGAAAGGACCATTGATCGCCGAATCACTTTTCTGGGCAGGCGTCTCCAGAGGTGCCTCAAAGGCTTCGGCCTGAGAGACGAATAAAACCAGAAGTAATGCAAAAGCCAAAACCGAGCTCCAAGAGCCAAGCCACAACCAACGTTTATCAGTCGATAACGTCCTCACACCTTCAAACATCGAGGGATAGCCTCCGCTGGAGAGTTGTTTGAACATTTAGCTCCCTGAGCACATTGCAAGCCGAATAATTCAGCTTGCAATGGCATTCAGTGATCTCAGAAGGTAGCTTTTGCAGTGAAAGATAACCAGCCGCGATCGCGCAGCAGCGGGGTACCGCCGTTGGAAGTCTGCTGGATGCCATTAGCATCTTTGGAAATGGAACCGAAGAAACCGTTATACGCCAAATTGAACTTGTACTTAGCCAAGTAGTCGGCACCAACTCCAACACTGAAGTTACCTGCCCCCTCATTGCCCCCATTGACTACGGGAGAATTCCCATAAACTCCAACCCCCAGCACTAAAGGCAGCGTCAGATCGACGCCATTCATTGCTTGGTACCAGACTGGTTCAAAAGACACAGTCATTGCTACGGAGCTGCGAGTGGAGCAACCGTCCTCAACCTCATTCGCCCCAGGAACGGTAGCGTTACACTGAGGACTTCCCTCCTTGTTATAAAATTGCGGGTTTTCCGTTACGCGATCTAGATAACTGTATGTCAATTCAGCCTGCAGGGTAGATGAATCCCACAGGGCATTTTTGCCATTCAGCATGATTGCGTTGACCAGAGCGTGCCAGGTATCGCCACGGGCAAAATCAGGAGCAAGCCCCACAGAAGCCAATGCTGTATCTTCTCTTCGCACAACTTCAACGCCGATGGAAGCATCACCTACTTGCCTGGCAAGACTCAGACCAAATAGCTTCACATCTTCGGCATACTTGTTGTAGACATTGGTAGGGACTGGACCAGAATAATCGGCAACCACATTGGGCAGAGTGTCATCGAATTCGCGGTAGTAGAAACCCAAAGTGCCAAGAGCTGATGTCCGCCATCTCAGACTTGCCCCCCACGCCCCACCATCATCGGGGGTGTCACGATCGCCTAGGACGGGAATACTGAAATTTGGTGCCAGAAACAGCCGGGTTCCGCCAGAAAACAGGAAGTCAGGTGCACCAAAATAGGTACCACCTTCTGGAAGACGACTAGGCTCCCACTCAAACTGGTAGTACGCCGCCAGTGAAATGCTGTCAGTAATTTGAGCTGTGGCCGACGCCTGATTCAAGGGCAGAAACAACTCCTGAGCTTCTATGCCGGGCGTCGCTGTGGCCTTACGCAAATCTACCGGCCCCTGCGCATACGACACACCGTGCACAAAGGAGAAAAGCGATTCACCCCAGTAGAGATTATGCTGGCCCAACCTCATGGTTACCGGGGTATCGAAAAGGTTCACCCCACCGAAAACAAAAGCGTCCAGAATCTCACCGGATGGCCCGATGTAATAGCGCTTAACCGTATCTGTATACTCCTCGCCGGGGTAGGCAGAGCCAATACCCACTGACTCATATTGAGGTAAGTTTTTTGCGGTGTCGGTATAGGCATTGTCGTACCATCCCGCGGCCGAAATTCGGGCACCGTACTTCCGCTTATAAACCAAATCGAGTTCTGAGATGATGTCCAGACGATTGGTAACAACATCACCACGGTCGAACTTGTTATCAGCAATCTGTTGAGTAGCGCTTTCGGCAAGAGCGCGCTCCTTACTTTCTGCCCTCACACCAAGATTGTAACGTACCGTATTATCCCACCGCAGCCGGACATCCGGATTACCTGTATCAAGTGCCACTGCATAGACCTCTCCCGCGGCGGTCAGCATGGCGGCACTCAGCGCCATATGAGCTAGCTGCCAACTGGCTTTTTTCATATTGAGCATTCTTCTTCCTCCCGATTGTTCTTGTTTTGCACTTGGCTGATCTGGCAATGATGCCACCCCAGACCTTTGTGCGCATATTTTATGGTAGCATATTATATGCCTAGCGCAAGTGAACGATACAGCATATTGCGAAAGCATTTAGATCTGTACGCGTCCATCCGTATTTTTATGGAACACAACTAGATTTCGCTAGCTCTTGGAATGGCAAACAAAAATCACAACGATGTGACGAAAATCCATTCAACGGCGCAGGTAACGAATTATGCCATCCAGCCCAATCACGCATAACACCCTGACAAATGTCATTAACTGCAAACACATTTTTTAGGATAGCGAAAAGAATAATCAAATAATTAAGCCGCAGGCAGGCGAAGCTCACCTCACGATGGCATTAGGCATCAATGCCCACGCCGCCTTAGCAACCATAACAATGAAAACGACACGCCAGCTTTAATCGGAGATTCAATAGGTCCTGCCGCGGAGGAAGGCCCAAATGACTTTAAATACTCCTCTAACCCCAATGAGTGAAAAACCCTTGCGCATCTCCGCGCCACTCACCACAGCTTTCACTGGCATCGCGCCCATAATTGTTCCGGTAATTACCACACAGCCGTTTTCGATCTCAACAGCATTGACTTCCATCAAATCAGACCGGGCAGTTGTTATCAGTCTCATCTCAATACCTCCAATCAGTTAAATAGCGAATGCCTGGCTCAAATCCATCTTCCAATCCATCATCATTCTCATAGCCGTTGCCCGACCGCCAAAGTTGACGGTTCCACCCGGATGCATAAATGGACCAACCAGATAAAGCTTATCAATGCCAGGAATGCGAAACTGAGCCAATTCTGGAATTGGCCGCCGCCCCATGTTTTGGCCCATGGTGGTTCCAATCCCAAAAATATCGCCGTGCGAAAAGCTTGCCGAGTGGTTATGGTGCTCCAGGGGAGATTCAATATGCCGCGCAATAACCTTAGAATCATCGATGTTAGTCGTATAACTCTTGTACTCCTCCCAGATTGCATCAGCGTAACTCTGGCGGTACTTCTCCCAACCCTGAAGCCCGCCATCCTGCAGGTCGCGTGGAGCAAAGTGGTAAAGATATAAGGCACAATGATCACGCGATGGCGCGCGGCTTGGATCCTTTCTACTATTCATTATAGTGAGCGGACTAAGATGCGTGGGGATTTCACCGTAACGGTATTGGTCAAATACTTTTCGCACCGCAAGTTCATCCTTTCGGACATATTCAATGCAGAGCGCTTCAGACCAGCGCTCATCCTGACCTGCCTTGAATTCTGGCCATTCGCTCAAAGCAATCTGCTGGTTTAATGCGCCATGATTGCTCAACCTGACTTTCTTTGCAGCAGCTGCCAATTTCTTATCAACCTCGGGAATCATTTGCTCAAGCATGTGAGGATGAATGCAACCGAGCACTGCAGCACGTGCGTTGATAGTTTCACCGCTAGCAAGCGTAACGCCTCTCGCCTCGCCAGCACTGATATTCACTTTGACGACTTCACTTTCCGTACGCACCTCCCCGCCATGATGCTGAATACAACGAATCAAGGCATTGGAAACAGCCCGGGAACCACCCACTGGAATATGCGCCTTGTGGGTATGAGCAAGACCAAACAGCCCAACCAGCATGGCGCCGGTGCCCTTGACCTCTGGACCCTCCATCGCCTCCGCTACCCACTTCATCATATGAATCCGTACTTCTGTTGACTCGAACAGATTATCAAGAATGTCATAGGCACTCTGGAACATCATATCGACCAAGCGACAGCCTCGATAACTTTCCTCCAGCATGCTGATAAACGCACCTGTCGGCAAAGGGGGAGTCGCACTACCATTACTCAATAATGGCAAAATTTCGATGCACTCCTGTGCAAAGTCACGATACCTTTCAGCATCCTTTTGCGAATACCTTGCGATATCCTGGCAGGTACGATCCAGATCACTGTACGCAACCAGCCCATCACCACTGTCAAAAATGGTTGCAAATCCGGCATCCCAGGTTTTCCATTCAAGTCCGTGCTTGGACATTAACTCCAGCTCATCATGCTGGACGGTCGGACTGGCAATACACAAATAGTAACCTGATGCATGGGTATCATTGATAAATCCGGGGGCTATCTCTATCGAGACCACACCACCACCGCATTGATCATTCTTCTCCAGAACCAAAACTTTCTTACCCGCCTTGGCTAAATACGCGGCGGACACAAGAGAGTTACTTCCTGCCCCCACTACGACAATATCAGGATCGCCATTCATTAATTCACTCCATAAACTTCACTATTCATTCTGTAACGTCAGGAAGCTTTGAACCTTTTAGGTTAAATCGAGCGTATGCGCCTGGCGGTGCATACGCGCGATTAGAACAAGCCATCGAATCACCGAAATCCAGAGCCCGCCATACCTTCAGGATTAAACAAGATATCAGAAAGAGGCTCTTCTACTACGGTCCACCCCGCTCCAGCACGCCCGAGGAGAGCTTGCACAGACCACATTCCAGTCTGTAAATCCATGTAGATGGTGCCGTCCGCTACCATTCCCCCCTTCTCGCCCTCGTAAAAAGGGATCGCAATGTTATTGGCAACACGGTAGAGCGACCCGGAGCTGTCATAATTCTCAACTGAACCAGCGCCCGGCGCATCCTCATCCCAATAAAAAACGCGCTTGGGATAAGCATGGCGATATCCATCCTTCAAAGTAGCCTCTACCTTCCAAACGCGGTGAAGTTCCCATCGAATGCAGTCAGGATTCGGAAAGTTTGCGTGGTTAACAATCTTCTCCTCCCCGCAATCGTTTGGATTATTCAAGGCAAAGTTATTGTACATAATGAACTTTTCCTCTTTACCCGCCAACGTAAAGTCATACCGATCAAGAGGACCCATGAATCCTTTCGAATCATCTATTGTGCTAGTACCGCCACTGTTTGGACTCGGAGTGTCATACGCAAGATTAGGTGCCAGCTTTACACGACGCTGGCCGGGAACATACTGCCAAATTCGAGTTCCCACATTCACAGCATCAACGCTACTGTGCAACACAAGCACACCACCCACTTTTCGCGCTGGAGCAAGATCCTCTTGACGGATTTTGATGTAAATCAATGATGAATCGTGCGGACCTTGCGCTTCGGGATCAAAAAATTTGACACGCTGATAACCCGCAGCCCTCGTCTGCAAAACCGCTTTTCCGTCAGGCGTTGTCACCCATGCATCCCAACCATCTATCGTTTTATATTCGTAAGCCGTGAACTGCAGCAAATGATTCCACATCGCCTGAGTGCCCGTTTCGGGAACCGGGAAGGGTATACCCGCGTAACACCCTTCAAGGGAAACGCCGCCGGCTATCTCTTTGCACTCTGTCAGATTTTTTTGCGTGTTTTCAATCACATACTCTGGATACGATACATCTCTGTGCGTCGGATAAATATCCATACGAAAATCTGGATACTTCTCGAAAATTTCGATCATACCGTCAAGCTGTTCAGCATATTGACTTGCATTCTCCGCAGTGATGCTAAACAAAGGCTCATCATCGTAGGGATTAGGTCGACCATTCGAGAAATCTTCACGGAAGTTGGCAGGCGTTTTCGGCGCCTTACCTGAATAAGCGGGAATCGTACCTTCCGGGTTACCCGCTTTTACCGAGCCAATGACACTTAATTCATCGTCATTACTCAGATCCAAAGCAGAAGCAAAAGATGGCAAGCTCATGCCTGCTAAGATTGAAGATATCACCACTGATTTTACTTGTTGTTTCACCATACCGGTAAACCCTCTTATATATTCAAGTTTGTTGTTTTTGGCCTAAATCCGTAGCACTGAGTCGACTGCAAGTACATCCATGCCAAGAGCCAGAGAGCCTTGATCAGACGAGGCACCCATCAGACTGAGCTCGCCTACTGCACCACTCCTTTTCGAGAAGCAGTGAGCGGCTCTCCCACCGCGGCCTCTATGTAGCTTTCATTCCATTGAAGCCAACAACCCGAGATACCACCACTACAATATTGTATTCTTTAATACTTTATTGTTCAAGCCTTTCTTGAGGGCAACAGGCTCGGAGTAGCCAAGCTCTACCGGCCCTGAATAAACGTTTCGAACGAATTGCCAACCTTCTCTGCCTGTAGCTAGTAGCGGCGCAGCTGGCTCAGCTGAGGATGGTTCTCACCGGACGTGCATCAAGGGTGATCCTGACCCAGTATTAGTGCCACCCGACACCGGCCAACTTAATTGACGCTGTATATCCAGCACTCCCGAGCAAGCTTAGCAGCACGCGCATTAAGATTCCCCAAGCCGGCCGTGCCGTTATGGAGGAGTGGCCCGCAGAGCAGGACTGCCGTTAGCAGCAGCGAATACTAGTTACTCAGCACTCGCCGCCGGGATTCCAAGGTGTTCTACTGACACACTGCCTCCCATTGCGTCAAAACAATGCAATGGTTGCGGTTGCATAAAGGACTGAGGAAAAAGCTTTTGGATAGCGGCAAAAAATGACCATGGCATTGGATGTCGTTGACTCCGACGTCTGAGTATCTCGAGTCAAAGTCGAGAAACTTGTTTCGCTTATGGGCCAGTTCATTCATCCCGGCAGATTGGCAACCAGAAAATTTGACAAAAATTTGTCCCACATTGGCATGACACATGGTCAGGCTGCAGCACCAATGCACTTTTGCCTTATAGATGAGGACTCCTATCGGGTTCTATCCCGCTTCCATCACACCTTGCCGGATATAGCCCGCTTGCAGTGCTAGGGAAACAACTCGTTAGGGCGGACCTGCACTGTAAGCGGCAGGTGATCCAATCTTGAGTGAGGCCCTCCCCGGCAACGCCGGGGAGGGAGGGGGGGGCCTAATGTACCAGGGGGATTCAGCCTATCGTCGCAACAACGAACTGCTGAATAGATTTGAGATCCCAATCAGCGCTTCGGCTGGTGTCTTCCGGCCGGGTGTCTTTTCAGATAGCTCCTTCCTGCGATACCAAGTTAATAATTCCCACAGTTGGACTGGTAGACTAGCGACTATCTTCTTCCGTACATTCGCCATGTGATCCAAGGAATCGGCGTATGCTGAAGCCAATCAATTAAGCTGCTCTTCACTGGACACCGGTGGTGTTTGGGTAAAACTATAAGGCGCCATCATGCCTTGGCACATCTCTCAAGAACACGACCACCAAGATATACCGCCCCAACTGCAAAAAGAGCCGAGCAAAAGGCTGCTATGTTATTGAGCGTAACGCTGCTTGTGCTATTGAGAGCTATGTAAACCGGTGAAACGATCGGTACGTGGCACGCGAAAAGCAGTAGCGGTGTCAGGAGCGCGAGGCTCCAGGTTCTGCGTTTGAGCAACAGACTGCTCCAAATTAAATGAGCTATCAGTCCAACCAACATCAGTGCAGCGGCGTTAGCGATCGACCAGATTATAGGAAAGCCATATAGCATGAACGACTGATTTTCGCCGAAGTATTTCCAGAGCCCCGCGCTGATCAGCGGTGGCTCAAAAACAAGCGCAAACACAGTAGTTATTGAGAAGAAGCCCCACCACCCCCGAGCAGATAATTGATTGCGTTCAAGTTTGACAAAAATCCATGTCACTACCCCGCCCATGTACGTCACGGCTACGATAGGATGAAAGAGGGGAATGGCAATTCCGAGCAAAACAAAAGCCGTACGCTGACCAATCTGAGGATATGTAAAATGCCCCAGCAGGCTTACAAATGGTTCATGAAAGGTACATGCGGCTGCACCGATAAGCAGGAAGATCGGATAGACGACCTGGTCCCTTCGGCATATGTTGATCGCGAAGTACACCATTATCAGAGCGGATAAAGAAGCTGCCCAGAGTATCAGGTTTTCAGCCAGCTCCGGCATTACCAGGCTCGGCCTATTAGACATCAATTCCAAACCGGTTGCAGTCATACATCGTTCCCATCTTGGTATCGTTCAGTTTCAAGAACCCTGTCGAAGCGGAGTGCTCTATAGAACCAGCTGTTCGCGCTGCTTTGCTATTCAGCCTAGCCTCACCAAACGCGGAACTAAATAGTATGCAATGCATACCATATGGTACAAGTCTATATAAATTCTGTTGCGTTGAAAACACCTTTTTATAAGAGGCCAGACGACTACGATGGGCATGATTTGCTGATTTCCGCATGACCTGCAGCAGCAAGAAATCCGACAAACCAACGCCAACCCCATTGCAGATGCGCTTCACCAATGGGCACAGCGCCATCGACCAGGCAAGCGCGTCAGCGCTTCTCACCGTTTGAGACTGTAATACAGCCCTTTGACCGTGAGGCTCTCTGTACCTCGGCTGTTACAATCAACTAGCTGGGAGTTTTTAAAAATGCAGTTACGGCTTTAGCGCCTTGTTATTTAAGGACAGACCCATCACGAAATCCATAAGCCGGGCGGGCAGCAACCAATTCAGGAAACAAACAATTTTAGAGTCACCACCAATTTGATAGCGCAGTCTTGGTTTGGCGCTGAACATAGCCCGCTCCAGGCCCTCCGAACACGCGTCAGTATCAATTCCCTTTACTGTGCTAACTAATTTGTGATAACGAAGATATAGATTCTCATATTGTTCGCGCATGCTTGGGGGTAGCCTGCCTACATGCTCATTTACAAAGCTTGCTTGATCTTCGAGCATATCAGTTTGCACCACTCCAGGCTCCGCCACCACTACGTGCAAATTCATCCCTCGAGTCTCTCTGCGCAAGGTATCGGCGAGCGACTCAATAGCATGCTTCGAGGCACAATATGCACCAAGCAATGGCCCTGAAGCCTGCCCCCATAAGGATGTGACCAGAACAACACGCCCACCATGGCCACGCAACCTCGGTATTGACTGCTTGAGTAGACGTAGGCTGCCTAGAGTATTGGTGTTAATAACTTGTTGAAACTTCTCCACAGAGGTAATTTCCACAGCCCCTGGACCAGAAATTGCTGCGCAGTGAACCACGACTTTAAGGTCACGCCCTTCTAGCTCCTGGTCAACCTGAGCGAATCCTCTTTCCACGCTTTGAGTGTCTGCGAAATCCATAACGACCACGCGAAGATTAGGATGCTCTCCAAACGCGTTCAAATCCGAGTCCTTGCGCACCACAGCCACGGTAAAATCGCCACGCAGGATTGCTCGCTCCACGAGTCTCCTACCGATTCCCCTGGCAGCTCCAGTTACCAGCACACAGCTTGGTTTATTTTTGTTCATTGTTGATCACCCCAAGTTTGCAACGTCTCACCTATTGAGAGGCGCTGAAGCCCAAACGATACATGGCAGATAGTATTGTAGCAAACTACCATGAAGCAATCATAGTATTTTTACACAACTCTCCTCTCCCGAAGGAATACACATTCCAACTGCATAGTGTTTTTTCCGCCTGCAACTAATTGGCGCCGACCAGGGCAGGCAGATCTTACCTGCCTGCCCAAAACTTAACACCGCTATTAGCTCAGGGACGGCCCAGCACCTTCATCAACACCTGATGGAAGTGGCGGATACGGCTTTCCTGGTAGCGGCCTAAAGTAACGCCTTCAGGGTCACCAGGCCAACTCTTCATTCCAAGATGAACAAAAGGCATGTTGTCATTGTCCTGATCGAAAATCTCACCCATGGCTCCGATGTGTGGTTCAAGCTTCTCTTCCGGCTCAAGATAAAGCGTTTTTGCGGCCGGAGGCCTAACGCCCTCGTCTGGAGCGCGGACGAGCATCCAAATATCGAAATAACAACTGTCGGGAGAGTCGCTATCTGGCCGAAAAACATAACTTAAAGGAAGACCCTCTCCGTACCATGGACAGAAATTCGGGAACAAGTAGTATTGGATGGTGTCGAGCATTTCGGCATCTGACAGATCGGAATAATCTGAGTGCGTCATACTCGCCATGGTCTGACGTCGCCATTCGGCAATGGTAGCACGGCTGTTTATGTCATCCGGGAGGCTATTCGCTTCGTCAGAGCGTAACGCATTGAGCAATGCCCATACATCTGCAATGGCGCCCAGGGCGGTCGCATCCTTAGCGTGTTTGCTTGGAACTCCGGTTGGAGTGATAAGCCGACTGAAATGAGCTTCGCCTTCATCATAAATATCATACTGGGTACCATGCTCGGCCACTGAAGATAGCGCCTGAGGGTGTGTCTGGATAACATGGTAGGACTCCAGAAACGCTTCCATTGTGACCTTCCAATTGGCATTGACCCGCTTCTGGACGTGCCAGAGCGTAAATCGTTTATCTAACGGCCAACGATCAAAATGGCTAGCCATCAAGCCCAGGTGCTCCCGTAATGGAATGGCATTCAAGTCGGGGTTGATGAACACGAAACCACCCCAAGTGTCTATCAAGACCTCACGGAGGGAGAATTTTTCAGCTTCCACATCGGGAAAATCCCAAGCACCAGGATAAAAGGCCAGCTTTCCCTCAAGAGTCCAGGTCCAAGCGTGGTAACCGCAGCGTATGTGCTTGGCTCCGCTTCCGCTTTTGTCCACGAGGCACCGACCACGGTGCAGACAGACATTCCAGTACGCTTTTAACTGCATGTCGGCACAGCGCACAACCAGAAATGACAGTCCAGCAACCTTATAGACAAAATGATCCCCAGCTTCGGGAATTTCTTCTTCACGACAGGCAACCTGCCAGGTACGCTTCCAGAGCTTTTCCACTTCCTGCCTATGGAAGTCCATGGACGTGTATCGTTCCGGCGGAATCTTGCCGGAACCAAGATTTGGTGAACTCTCTTCGATAAGAAATTTCGGCACAGACTTGCTGTCGGCCTGAGCAAGCTCTCGCCAGGTGGGCGACAGCTCAGTTCCGAGACCGCGCTGGAATTGATTGAACTCATCTTGCACATTGCTCATAGGAATCTCCCGATATGTTTTTTTGTGCTACACCGAAGCAAAGAGTCCGGCATCTCTTTCCATACAATATTGCCGCCTACTTCATATCGCACCTTAATCATCGGAAGCCTTAATCATCTTGATATGCATCAATACCTTTGCAATAGCATCCAGAACGCTCCAGGGAGGCAAAAGTACTTTTCGAGAAACTCGCAGGCTTCTTCTCAAGACAGGGGTAGCCACTTTCTGTGGCTGGGATGTGCCTCCAAATGCCATGCCCAATGATCGGGATCGTATTTTTTTGATGAAAGAACAAGTCGCTGGCGTCCAACCGCCACACCGCATCTCCCCCTAGAGGAGACCGCTGTCAAATGGACACTTCAGAATCCACACATTCTTTATGCTTGCATATCGTCTTATCTCTTACTATAATGCTAAAAACTAAAACGGGGATTTACGTGAAACCCTCTCACAAGCATCGGCTAACGAGAAACAGTTAACCGAAGACCGAAGGTGATCCACGTTCCCCTAAAAGTTGACGTGCATGAAGTGAGTCGCCCTCTTAGTTGCTGGAAGTTGGCGCGGAGCTAAAGAGGAGCCATTCGAAAGACTGTTTTGGTGAATGACAAGCTTTGCGCAGATATAGATCCCCCGAACTGTCTAAGTTCAAGTTAATTCGAGGAAGCACATGGCTGGGCGCTATTTTGACCAACTTAATATCGATGACGCATTTGAGCATGAAACGAGAAAAACGATTACCGAGTCTGACAATACTTGGTTTTGCGGTATAACCTACAATCCTGCTCAGATCCACATAGACGCCGATTACTGCAAGAATACCGAATTTGGTAAACCTCTCGTTAACTCTGTATTAACTTTGGGATTCATTATCGGGGTGAGCGTCCAAGATACGACTCTGGGGACCACAGTAGCAAACCTCGGGTTCAGCGAAGTCCAGTTTCCAAACCCGGTATTTTATGGAGATACCTTACGTTCAGTGACTACGGTCACTGAGAAACGAAAATCTAAATCTCGAAAAAATGCAGGCATTGTCACGTTTACTCATACTGGATACAACCAGAATGACCAAGTGGTCTGTAAGTGCACGCGTCAGGCGTTGATGCTTTGCGCTCCGGGAAATTCATAGGGCTCTTTATTATAAGAATCAAATTTTACTCTATCCTATTATTTAACGCCCTAGGGCTTGGCTTTTATTTAGAGTGCAACAAATATATCAAGACCCGTGGTGTTGAGGTAATACTAGTTGTTGTGGGGCGCTAGCCCTTTTTCCGGGGACAGCCTGGGTTAGCTATGAAGCTCTACTCAGGAATCCTTGCCTCATTTCTGTCCCCGGCTTTTTTGTATTTAGGCTCTCACATTGATAATTAAATTATAGCGATCTTGGAATTTGACAAAACACCGAATTTATAGAAGATAAAATTAAGAACTCAACCGCTCAAGCGAACTGTTTAATTGCGAAAAAAGTTTTTATAAGCAGAATATAAAATCAAAAAAACAACTATAGCTCTATCATCCATGATATTAATTATACCTAGAGAGCCCAATCATGCCGACCTCTGAAGCTCTGAACGACTTCGTCAAGCGGCTAAAACCGGGAATGACCGTCTATGTTCCAGGCGTTTCAGGAGAGAGTCTCGCTTTTTACAGAGCACTTAAAGCCACACCTGATGCATGCATGGGAGTGCGTTTTGTGGGGGCTCTTTTCCCCGGCATTAATCGGTCCGACTATTTGGGGTTGCACCCGGAATCCCGCCAGCGAAATTATTTTATGCTTCCTGGGCTTCGGGCAGGACTCGAAGATGGTCGAGCAGAACTCCTTCCGTTAGACTATCCAGGAATTTTCCGGGACCTTCAACAAAACACAGAAATTGATGTCGCAGTCGCTCAGGTAACGCCTCCAGACGCAAGCGGCCACTGCTCCCTTGGGCTTTCCCAGGATTTTATACCTGCTGTATGGGACAAGGCCAAGATCAAGGTTCTTCACATAAACCCCTCCCTGCCGAGGACGCAAGGCTCATTCCGCATTCGCTTTCACGATGCGGATGTTTGCTGCGACGAGACATCGGATGTGGTGCACTACAGCAACCCTGTCCCAGGAACACTGCAACATGACATTGCCGAACACGTCGTCAATTTGGTCAATGATGGTGACACACTGGAACTAGGGATTGGAAAACTGCCATCTGCCGTACTGGAAGGCCTTACATCCCATCGCGACCTAAAAATCTATTCGGGAATGGTGTTACCCAATGTGAGCTCTTTGATAGATAGCGGGAGCATCAAAGGGCGGGGCGCTGTACGAACGGGGGCTGCCCTAGGCGATACTCAGTTCTACGAACGACTTGATAAAGATCCCACTTTCTATTTCCAACCAGTAAGCGAAAGCCACAGCGTTCGGCGAATTAGTGAGATTCCCGGCTTTTGCGCAATAAATTCGGCTATAGAAGTCGACCTTTTCGGGCAAATTAATTCAGATTCTGTCAAGGGGCGGCAGCTTGCTGGTGTCGGCGGCTTACCAAGTTTTGTGGCTGGAGCAAGACTATCTGAACGAGGACGATCTATAATAGTTCTGCCTTCGATGACGGATAATCAGAAGTTCAGCCGCATCGTTCCGGCACTTTCAAGCATGTGCTGCACAGCTGTCCCAAGACACGATGCGGATTACGTTATCACTGAACAGGGGGTGGCCAATCTGCGCGGGCTGTCAATACATGAGCGAGCCCAGGCTTTGATCTCTATCGCGGCCCCATCAATAAGAGACGAACTATTCGAGGAGTGGCGCTCCATCATCAAGCGCTTGTAGTGCTTCATTTCAACTGCGCTTTCTCGATGGAGCTCAACGCAATTTTAATCTCCAATGCGCGCCCTGAATGTCGCCTGCTCTACCGTTTTCTGCATGATCTAAGTTCAACCGGTAGGTCACTTGACCAAAACCACTGGAACCGCTGCCTCGTGAAGCACCCTGGTTGCCACGGACCCCATTACCAAGTTGGCAAGATTACTCATTCCACGTGTTCCCATGATAATGGTGTCGCAGCCGTAACGCTCCACCGCTGACCCAACGGCAGTCGCAATATCGCCAATCATTCCGTGAGATTTGCAGTCTATTCCATCAGCCTTCAGAATTTCCATAGCTTCAGCGTTTATGGATTCGCTGTGCTGTTTGGCTGCACTATTCAATTCTCCCAACAGCGATTGAGATGCATAATCACCGAACAACGTCGGCTCCGGCTGAACATTAACTAAATGCACAGCACCGCATCTCAACCCCTCTTTTCTGAGCGTCAAAACATAATCGACAGCTCGCTTTGCTGACTTTGAACCATCGAATGGAACCAATATGCTCTTCACAATGCCCCCTACACCTAGTTGATCACCAAGGATTTACTCCGCTGGCCCAAAATCGATACTGAGGCCAAGTCCTCAAATTTTGGTTAATTTTAGAACTCAACGCACTCCAACACTGTCAAGCACACGCTGTGCAGCCTTTAGATGCGGAATGTCTAACATCTTTCCATCTAGCGACACCGCTCCCTCACCTTTCTCAAAGGCTTCGAGAACCCGTTTAGCATATAGCACCTCTGCCTCAGAAGCCGTGAACGCCTCATTGATCACTTCTAGCTGCCCTGGGTGAATCGCTACCTTTCCAGTAAATCCGTCGTGGCGGCTCTCCCTGGCACTAGCCAGGCAACCGTCTGAATCTCTGAAGTCTACGTACACTGTATCAATAGCTTGAACGTCCAACATATGCGCGGCCAACAACATCTGGCCTCGAACCTGCTGGTATAGAAAACGCCATGATCCATCCTTATTTCGGGGATCACCAGCACCCATGGCGCTACTTAAGTCTTCAGCGCCCCAGATCAAGCCTCTCAGTCTTGGCCTGGGCTTATCACCCAGTTCGGACAAACGCAGCACTGCCTCAGGAGTTTCCGTGGCTACGGCAATAATTTTGGTCTGACCAACGGTTACGCCTGTCATGGCTTCAGCCATTTCAAGCCAGTGGCCAACCACGTCAATATCTTCCGGGCCGCATATCTTGGGCAGAACAATACCGACCGGCTGCATCGGTACCACTGCAGCAAGATCCTTCAGTAGTTCACCAGAACGCACATCGTTCACTCTCACCCAGTGTTCCGAGCGGCAGGTGTTGGTTTTAAAAAACTCCCCCAGCTTTATTCGTGCCAGAGGTTTATTTGCTGGCAAAACAGAATCCTCGAGATCAAAAGCGATTGCATCGGCCTCAAGCTCAATGGATTTCGCCAATTTTCTGTCATTATCTGCGGGAACGAACAAGATCGAACGAATAATACGATCTCTCACGTTCGAAGAGCCTTCCTGTGGGAGCGCCATAAAAGATCCTTTCGTATTGCTTTTTCCCCTTTCCATACAGTATACCTTGCTATGGTATTGCACACTACTTCTTGCCAGGGAACGCTTATGATAATCTCACCGCAACTCAAAATGTTACGGAGATCTCACTGCCTCCTATTTCGGCGGGCAGAATCTTACGGCTCCATTCTTCAAGTACTTCCGGATCACTGGCGAAACTAAGATTAAGCACACTGATGGCCGCCTGCCGTCGACGCCCGAAGGAAAAGCTACCTATTCACTAGGATCAAGGAACGCAATGTCGCCGTAACAACTGCTATCGTTTCTGCCCTGCTAAGGCGGATGTATTCGAGTACATCGAAGTGTTTTATAAACGGGCGACGTCACACCCAGCTGACTGGCATATCAATACCTGCACGAGGCCGAAAGGATTTTGGTGCCTTTCTTCTGCACTACTACAACCATTAAAACCCTCACGCATTCCAGAGTAGTTTTCTTACATTGCGGCTTAGCAAAGGTTAAAATATTCTCGTCGATGGGTTGACTACTACGGCATTCACAAACAAAGTTATGAATTTAACCTTATCCGGATGAACGAAGATCAAGCTAGGTACGCTCGGTAGAAAAACACCGCCAGTGCTGTCGAAACCACCAACAACCAGGCTTCGAAAGCAAAACGGAGCGGCAGCGGTGCGTGCCTGACCTCCATAAAATTCATTACAACCAGACGGACTTTAAAAAAGGTCAATAAAACCATTGCCACCGAAATAAACACATGAAGATTCTCTGACAAAACCTCATATTCACTGCCCAATATCCAAGACGCTCCGGTCAATCCCGCCAAAACCATCCAAACATAGGTTTCTCGTATCATTATCAATTCTTTCATCAAACTCACTCCAAATTATCGGATCAAGTACAGCAACGGAAACAAAACAATCCAAAGAAAATCCACCATATGCCAGTAGACTGCAACCGATTCAAATTTGGGTAATTCAGACGATTCTATTTTCTCTGCTCTCGTTTTTCGCCAGAAATAAATAAGTAGCCCCATTCCAACCAGCAAATGAACAAAATGTATCCCAGTAAAAATGAAGTAAAACATAAAAAAGTCATTCGTCATGGGTGTAATGTCGGCGTGAATCTTTTCCCTATATTCCAGAATTTTAACAACGCCAAAACCTGCACCACAAGCAATTGCAGCCAACGTAAAGCGACCGGCTATCTCGCGGAGGTTACTTCTCACTGCGTTCAACGCAATTACTACAAACCAAGAGCTGGTCAATAACAATAGGGTATTTAGAACTCCAAAGTTTACATTTAAGTACGCTTGGGAAGCTCGGTACATATCGGGCTGAAGTGAAAAATAATAGGCGAACACTACGAAAAACAAGCCAAATATAGTCGTATCGCCCAGCACAAAAACCCAAAGCCCTTCTTCCGCAGGAAGTCGCTTCCGCTTATAAACAGTCCCACTCAAACCTTGTTTTTTTCGCAGTGCAGCTTCCATCTCAATACCCTTTTCCGAAATTCAAAGCTAGTATTTTTGTATACTTAGAACCTAGGGAGCTGAGCATACCTCTGATTGGCGGAATAAGAGAAGCATCCTTGCTTATTAGGATATGAACGTCGCGGTATATCGCCAATCCACCAAGTCCATCTACTGATTTTCCTTATCCACTAAGTTCCTTTGCGTCGGCGAACACAGAAACCAGTTCTTAAGACAAATCGCCACCGCATTAACGTCAGTTTATTGAACTATGCCATGTGATGAGCAATAAACTGTCAAAGCTTTTTTGATACTAGAGATTACTCACGCCGCCGAAATAGAATTCGAAGCATCGTTACTCTCTTGATATTTTTTTTTGCGCTCTCTTAACTGTACCTCAGCATTGACCGCGCGGATTGCCAGCACTGAGAAGAGAGCAATCCAGAAGAAGAAAACGACCATGGGAATGTAAAAAACAAATAGACCATTCAAAGAAAACGGTCCGGTTTTAAAAAACAGTACCAGGGCCGCTTCAAACATAAAAAATGCACAAAACAAATTGAAATAACCCGACCAGCGCGGATAAACCGGGTTTGAAGATTTATCATTTAAGATCACCACCGCCAACGCGATTTGATACAGACCAAATGGTGCCCCAGTAAACAATACACCTAGCCAACCGATATCATTTAGAAGTTGGGTTATTTCTGGAGTAGTTTCTCCAGCACGCCATGAGGCGACACCCCAAAAATATCCGATCAAAAGAACGACCACGACACAAGCAGCAAGACTTACCACTTGGACGTAATACATCAAGGGGTAATCACCTTCTACTTTCTTAGGCAAAAACGAAACAACCATGCCCCAAGTAGTATAAAATATACTTGTGAATATCATGATTGTAGCAGCGAAACGGATCGACACCAGATTGGACGTATAATCTCCAAGAGTCTTTGCAACCGAATCCGCTGCGGATGGAGGTAAAATATAAACCCCATTAGCAACATAAGTCGCAGCAAACACCCAAAGAAAACAGAACACAAATCCGGTCCATGCGCAAACCTTAAATGCCCTAGGGTTAAAACCATCCTCGTACATAATTTTTACTCCCGATGAATCCTACAGTTTAAACTCAATATCAATTCAATTATCGAAAACCAAAATAAAGCTAGATCCAATGTTTAAAAATATTTATTCAAACAACCAAAATTGTCCTGACATTCGACAACAGACTAGCTAGGCATTCATTGGACAAAATTGGGCGCTTGTACCGAAATAGCCACACACTTCCTACAACACGTTACTGTTAGTAACTGGAATCTCCTGCAGAATTTTCTGACGTTTTTTAGTCACGCCATTTTGTTCTACTCGCTTCCATAATCGAACACTAGCGGAATAATTTATGGCTGTACTGAGCAGGCATACATTCATGAGTTTTTTAAAGAGTATCATTTTAGTATTCCATATTATTTTTATTGCTATTCGAAGCGAACAATTCACTACAGCATTAAGTATAAGTAAAGAAAACTTTGGAACAAGTAATCAGAGGGCGTTAGGCCTTAAGCGCAAGCATGGTGGCCCATAGAGCAAGACACTAACTTCCATCAAAGTATCTGACTCCTGCAGTGACTGGTTAGTCCCTGACTTTATCTCGATACTCATTAATTGTTAAACCTGTCCACGACTTAAAAGCCCTACGGAAAGCGTTCGTATCCTGGAACCCCAAAGCATAAGCTATTTCTTTTGCTGCCATATCCGAAGTTCGCAAATACTCCTTCGCCAATTCACCACGAATTTCTTTTACCAAGTCGGTAAAGGTATAGCCTTCTTCTCGAAGATAACGCCGAACACCACGAGGGCTCATACCCAGCAATTGAGAAACTACTTCCAGCGAGGCTCCACCTTGCCGTTGATTCAACAACAGGTTTCGAATTCTGGAGGAGAACGGCTTGGTTTCCGAGATATGCTTCATAATCTGGCGGCAGTGCCGTAAACAGATGGTATTGAGTTCTGAATCTGCACTTCTAAGTGGCTGCGACAAAGGCAATTTCTCGAAAACTAAACGCGTTGATCTTGAATTAAAATGAACCGGACAGGGCAAATACCGCTGATAAACTTCTTGATGAACCGGCGCCGCATAAGATAAATACAAAGCCTTTGGTATTACCGCCTGATGAGTCAGGGCAGCACCTGCCTTCATTACTATCATGACAATTTCTTCGACACCAAAGTTATACACAAAGCCCATCGGCCTCATTTCTTCAATATTCAAAGACCAAGTATCATCATGCTGCTCTACCAACTCCGTCATGATGTGTGTACCAACAAGTGTATTGCTATAACGAGTCCACAACTCAACAGCGTGCCTAGCTGTTGGTGCTGAAATCATTGCGTGTCCAACGACTCCAAAATCTGCAAGCTCGAAATCACTACCAATATCGAATCCAATTCCTTGGTTTCCGGTTAGACGAATCATATTGCCGATAACTGTTTGGTACTGTGCAAAGCTTATCAGCAATGTTGAATCATCAAGCGTATTTCTATTAATATGGCTGCCTCGAAGGACCTCATCTACAGGATGCCCTCGGAGCTCCATAAACTTGGCGTAATGTCGAATTTTTGTTTGACGAAACATAACATCCCCAAAACGCTAAGAATATTTCATGCTGGCCGGAATTCATGGGCAAGCTCAAGCGCAGATCTGAATATTCCGTTTTAATCTATTTTCAGAGTCAGCTTCGATTTCCCACAAAATCAATCGCTTCGCCTTCCGGTACGTCTCTTTTCATAGATACAGCAAGTAATTTTATCGCCGGATTATTTGACGCCATCACAGAGTCTTCTGGCAACAAGCCATGATCTATCATCAGATTCGCTATTCTGAAAAAAATGATTGAGAGTCGAAGACCGGCAAATATGATGTAGTAGTCGAGATTTTTGGGTTTGTGTGAAGTAAGCTCGGTATAACGCTGAATAATTGCCTCGTCAGATGGAAAACCACCGGGCAATGGAATATCCACGGCTTGGGTATGAAATCGGCGCGTAAAAATCCACCAGGCCAGATCAATTTCACGACATCCCAGTCCAACCATTTCCCAGTCGATCACAGCTGCGACACTGAGGTCTTCATTAATGATCATGTTTCCAAGACGGGCATCGCCCCAACTGATAACTGTCTCACTTTCCGTAGAGGGCTTGTGCTCATACAGCCACGAGAGCGCATCATCAATAAGCTGTATTTTTTGACCATTTCGACACCAATCATAAAAATCCTTCCACGCATCTAGCTTTTTTTCTATGTCCGGTGCACCCATTGCACCATCATCGAGCCAATCGAGGCCAAGTGATTGATAGTCTACATCCTGTATTTTTAGCAAAGCCTGGAGACTATTGTCAGCCAATATTTCTCTTTGCTTGTCATTCAAGTCCATAACCCAGCCCTCGGCTGTATATGGCGGATCATCACTCGCCACAAGTCCGGGAACTGCCTCCATCACAAAAAACGGCATACCTAGAACTGAATCATCATTGGTTTCGATTTTAAATGGTGCAGGAATTGGCACATTGCTGAGATCATTTAAGGCTTGAAATAGCTCAAACTCCCGAATCAAGTCAGCCGTTTGGAATATTCCTTCTTCCCTCGGAATTGCTCGTGCCACAAGATTCCGAGTCACCTCGACTCCGTTTTCGATCCAACTGGCATCAAAGATAATGGTTACAGCCGAAAGGCCACTGGCCTGCGGTATATTGATATTATTTATACGCAAACCTCCTGCAGAGGTGATTTTGTTTTCTAACCAGCCTTCAAGCTTTTCTTTAATAACATCAGTGTCATAGTCGTTTTTTATTGCCATCTTTGATACCTACTAAAATTATTATAAAATGCACAGATTAGGTAAGGATTATTTCGGAATATTCAACACATAAATATGTATCTTCTACCATATTCTCGGGACACAACTCATCTCTTAGAAAGCCAAAGGAACAACAGAGCCCCCTGTAACCCGCGCCGCTAAAATCTGTTCTGCCCCAAATCTATGCATGCTTCCTTGTGGATTTATGAGTGGCATTACATACGTCATAATTAACCTATGTAATGCCGGTATAATAAAATTAAAACCACCAATTGACGTTTCTGCTTTTTTGCCCGCCATGACTATCACAACTTAACTTTCTTCAGTTGTTCGGACTCAGATAAGCAAAACGTCAATTTAGATCTATTAGCGCTCAATTAGAGCGCCTTAAAAGATCAATCGATCATTTATCATCAAAGTATCGCGAAGTTGCCGGTAAAGGAATCTTTGTCCGGGGCAAAATAGATGGTCGAAAGCCCCGCTCAAAATTGCCGTAACCGACATCACCATCCGGCCAGGTCCATCGCACGACGGATTCGTCAGCTATCGTTGCGTCAAGATCTTCCCTGGGATCGATATAGACGCCGTTTAAATTATGATTTGGCTCGACGTATGTCATGGTTACGTTATGTAAGACTTGGCCCTCTAGCCTGAGCTCGCTTCCGTCGGTGCGCACAATTTTTAACTCCAACTTTTTCGGATTCCCTCCCGGTCGCTCCATGCCAGTGATAACAAAATCACTGCACAATTCTGTTTGCCCATTTTCCATTATCATCACGACAGTTGCCGTTGATTCAGTCTGAGGAGACCACATAGTAAATACACAGAGAGCTCTCTGACTCTGCGGCCAAATGGTATAATTCCAAACGTGCCCCCCCCAACGAGCAAAATGGCGCTCGCCACGCGAATGGTCACGAATTGCCGCCCCTTCGATAGTCCATTCCTTACCCAAGGCGCTGAGAGTCCCCTGTGCTGCAAACCCCTGCTCCTGATGCAGGCTACCAACATCCCAGTCAATTTCCGCCCCCATTCCTGCATGCATGTCGTAAACAGGCACCTTAGCTTCTAATTCAATCTCAAACTGGAAAGGCGAAGCAACACCGGCTCCCACCAACCCTTTAGCCAGATCCGAAGTCGAGGAAACCTCACCTGCACCATCAAACTTAAGTAACCACCGTCGGTGCGGCTCAGTACACTTGATACTGAGATTGCCGGTTTCTGGGCCAAATTTATCGCTAGGCCGCCCAAAAGACCTATCAACCAAAACAACCCCATCGGGCAACATCACAAAGGTTTGCGCCCACCACATGGTTTTATCCTCTGGCACAACTCCCACGTGAAGCCAAACCCCCACCTCTTGCTCAGGGCTCCAAACCATGAAGAACATCGTCTCACTCCACAGAGGGACGTCGTGCTTTGGCGGTGCTAAATAATCATTTTCCGGGTCAAGTTCGAAGGGGTTGGATCCCGTTAAAACACGTGGCTGGGCAGCCATGTGCTGCGATTTTTGTTCTTGATGTTTGTCCATATAGTTATACCCCTAATGTTATTTGATCGATACTCAGCTGACTGTTCCGAGTAATAGCTTTTTGACTATCAAATTGGATGTTAGGCCATCATTCATTATTAGGGAACCAAGGCCAGCCATGCGGTCCCCTAACGCAAGCACAATGTCCCATAAGGCAAGCCCATGCATCCTTCGCTAGCAATAGCCAGCACTTGCTGTCTCGCATTAGTGAGATTCATGACGATAGCGGCGGCATAATTGGCTCATCCCGCATGCACGAGGGCCTGGTTGGTGAAGGCGCTCCAATCAGTCTGAATCATGTTGCACGATTGATGGCCAAAAACGGCATTCAGGGGTGGCCACGCGAGAAATGCGGGCGTTTGGGACGTCCATCTTACGGCCACCGGGTATCAGGAATCATCTGGAGCGAAAGTTCTCTGCTCTGGATCCAGACATAAGGTGGGTGACGGATATCATTGCGATACCCAGAAAGAAGGAAAGCTTTTTCTCTGCGTGGTTCTCGACCTGTTCAGCAAGCTGATCGTTGACTGGTCTAGATCACCGTCAAGACCAGCCGGCCGGCCTATGGTGATCAGAGCGCTTGAGATGGCCGTTTGGCAACCACAGGGAAACGCGCCTGTAATATTACATTGAGCGATTCGATAACCCCAGAATGCGACGTAGAGTTGCCGCTCAGGACCGGAAGTTGTCAGCCGTTTTAAACCGTCCGTGGAAACGGGCTAGAACCCAGTGAAAGGAACAAAGAATTGGAATCACCCCTATTTGGAATAGTTAGCCTAAGTTTGATTTGCATCACAGGCCATTCAAACGGCGCGGTTTCTTTCTTCATCAGCGCATAAAGGATTCAGGAACTGACCCCGTTCTCCTTCTTGATAGAAACCAAGTTCCTCTTCACGACGTTCAGCATTTTAGCCAAATGAAGCCGCTCTTGCTCGTCAAGCCCCTGAAGAATCTCTTCACTCAAATCATGGCTGAGGGACTGCATTTCTTTGATTGTCAATTTCCCTGAACTCGTTAGGTGAATCCGCTTTATCCGGCGATCAACTGGGTCAGGGTTACGTAGGACGAATCCTGATTTTTCAAGTCGATCGATAATTCCCCCAAGAGCGGCTTTCCCGAGTTCAAGCATGCTAGCAAGATCACTTTGCGTCATTCCATCGTGACGAGATAGGTAAGCCAATACCCACCACTGCGATCGTGTAACACCGGTAGGTTTCATCAAAGCATCAAAAACTACACGCCTCAACCGGGAGACATCGTGCATCAGAAAACCGAGTCTCTGATCCCAATTCTCTTCCATAACTTTTACACACTTATCAATAGTTAAATGTTTAAATCGCAACCTGCTTAGAAAACGAAAGCGCGGGCATTCAAAAGAATCAGCCAATTATTGTTCTGATCGTTCACCTTCCAACAATCACAAGAATAAAATTTAGATTTCGAAGCTGAACCTTACATCGACGACTTTTCCACGAACATTACACTTTTACACTACCATACTTTCTACCCAAAAACCAATCGAAAAAGGCCGGACGATAGACAATCCTTTAAGACATTAGCCAGTTTTTTTGTTCACTGACTTTTCCCCGAACTAGGCCTGTGCTCGCGATATTGAGGTGCCAAGCTCGCGAACGGCTCAATGAAAACATGTTATCTGAGTCGGGCACCACGGTAGACCGTACCGCCGATCATCCAAGGAATCGCTCCTCAGGACCATCACTCGTAATTGCAACCTGAAGAAACCGCCCAAACCGTTCAAACTCAATAGAACTCATCTGTTATAGAGCTATAAGATTTGAACAGACGAAATGCCGGATGTTTCGAAACCTTCACCCTGGCCCCCAGCGGAATTAGACATCATGTTTTGACCTGACTACCCTCAACAAGCAGGCTCGAGGACTCATGATGGACAGGCCAAACATCGGCTTAGCGGCCTCTAAACTCAGGCATGCGACGATTCAAGAACGCATCTACCCCCTCACATACATCATCACTCCTGAGCGTCAAACTCTCATAAGCTAGCGACGTTTCCAAAACACTCTCTACAGCCTGCCGCAACGGAATATTGGTTACGGTCTTAGTCATCTGGATAGCCATAGATGCACCACCAGCAAGTTTGCTCGCAAAACGCTCAACCGTCTGATTCAGCTCCTCTTTGGGCACCGCATAATTGATCAAACCTATGCGAGCGGCCTCAACAGCAGGCACTTTGTTACCCGTTAGAAGAAATTCCTTTGCTCGCGCGTAACCAATTAGAAGAGGCCATATCAAGGCTCCGCCGTCACCAGCGACCAACCCGATATTGACATGCGGATCGGATATCGTAGCCGTATCGACGGCCACAATAATGTCCGCGAACAAGGCTAACGTGGCACCGAGGCCAACCGCATCTCCATTTACCCGCGCAATTATGGGCTTCGGGCAGTCGACCATACCCAAAATAATTGCTCGCCCTTCTTTTCGAGCCTTCATTGCTGCTGGAGGGCTCTTCAGCTGACCTTTCAGCCAATGCAAATTGGCTCCAGCACAAAAGGTTCCGCCAGCCCCGGTCAAAACGATCACATTGACATTGTCGTCACGCTCCAGATCAGGAAATATAGTGCCCAGCTCCTGGTGAATCTCCCAATTGATTCCATTAAACCGCTCTCCGCTTTGGAGAGTTACGGTAGCCACACCATCTTTTATCTCAACGCCCAATTTTGAATAGTTATCATAGCTCATCGCATACACCTATTAGCTTTTACATGCGTAACAACCCAACTTGAAACTCTTGCTTTACCTAATAGAACTTACCTGTAGCTCAATCCAAGAAATTTATTGATTTGTACATACTGTATGCTAGCATAACGCAATTGGAGTTGCGACAACAATAATGTGCAAATCCGACGCATTATTCTATGTCGAAGCTTGAACAACCAGAAGCACGATAAAACGAATGCATGAATATCAAATCAGCAACATAGCGATGAACATCTCATTCAGGCACGCATTTCAATTCCCCCACTGCAAATAGAGAGGCATAGCATGAAAAATAGTGATGATAATTCTAGCCGGGATGGCGCATTTACCGAAGGTGTTGCAATCGTAGCGGGCGGAAGTGGCGGAATAGGCGCGGCGGTTTGTCTGAGTCTTGCACGAGCCGGATCGGATGTTTTGCTGACGTACAACTCCAACGAGCAGGCAGCGGAAGAGGTTGCAAAAGCCGTACGAGATCTTGGCCGGCAAGCCAAAGCTGTGAAGCTTGACTTGTGCGAACCCGGGGCCGTTGAAAAAATCGCTGCTGCAGCTGAACAGGAGTTCGGTAGAATACATTCAGTAGTTTACGCTGCAGGACCGGCAATCCATTTTCAGTTAATCTCGCAGCTCGCACCCTCAGAATGGGCAAGAGTCGTTCAGACGGATGTCGGAGGCGCCTTCAACCTCGTACACGGCACTTTGCCTTATCTGAAAAAATCCGGTGGGGCGTATGCCGCGGTGATCACGGCTGCTGTTGAAAGGGTTCCCACTCGGGATATCTGTTCGGCGGCACCAAAAGCAGCGATTGAGATGCTGTTCAGAGGGGTTGCAAAGGAAGAAGGCCGTCATTCAGTCAGAGCAAACTGTGTTGGCCCGGGCTGGGTCGATGCCGGACTCGGCAGCGCAGTAATGCAGAATGAACTCACGTCCGAGCATATCGAGAAGATCAAAAAAGCCATTCCGTTGCGCCGAGTCGGACAAGCAGGTGAAATAGCGGAAGCGGTGACGTTTCTTCTGTCATCCAAAGCATCCTATATCACCGGTCAATCCCTTGCCGTGGACGGGGGAATGCAAGCCTAGTCTATACCAGTGATTTATTGGGTTTTGGCGGTTACCGACTCTTGAGAAGGGTAACCGCCCGTTTCTGAACAAATCTAGATCAGATACTTCCCGAAGTTCGCTCTTCGAGCATTTTACGCGCGATGATCTGTTTCATCACTTCATTAGAGCCGCCAGCTATGCGAACAATGCGCGCATCAGCATAGGCGCGGGCAATTGGATACTCCCACATATACCCCCAGCCACCAAACAATTGGAGGCACTCGTCAACCACCTTGCAATGCAGATTAGACAAAGTCATCTTTGCTATTGCTGCCTCGGTAGATGTCAATTCGCCAGCTCGGAACTGCTCAATGCAATGATCCACGAATACCCTGGCCACAGCCGCCTCGGCTTTCAGTTCGGCAAGCTTGAATTGAGTATTCTGAAAATCGGCCAAGGTCTGCCCGAACATCTTGCGATCCACTGCATAGTCCAAGGTATAGTCGATCGCCGTCTCCACCACAACCGCCGAACGGACCGCTTGGGTCAGCCGCTCTTGGGCGAGGTTCTTCATCATTAATTTGAAACCGCCATGCTCAGGGCCTAAAAGATTACTCGCTGGCACCCTCACATCCTCGAAGAACAGTTCGGAGGTATCCTGAGCCTTGAGTCCAATTTTCTCCAGTTTTCGGCCACGGACAAAACCAGCTCGACTGGCTTCGACGATAATCAGAGAAATCCCCCCACCCTTGGCATCGGGATCGGTCTTCGTAGCCAGTACGATCACATCGCACAGCTGACCATTGGAAATAAAGGTCTTCTGGCCATTAATAACGTACTCGTCTCCATCGCGTACAGCCCTGGTCCGAATGTTACGCAGGTCGCTACCGGCATGCGGCTCGGTCAGCCCAAGAGACCCAATTACCTCACCGCGAACCATTTGAGGCAACCAGTGCTGCTTTTGTTCCTCAGTACCAAAAGCCAGGATATAGGGCATAACCATTTCGTTGTGGATAGCGAATCCCGGTCCGGTTACCCCTGCGCGTGCCAACTCCTCAACCAGCACAAAATTGAAGAGCTCATCCGCTCCGGAACCTCCATATTGTTCCGGAATGGAACAGCCGAGCAGCCCAGTCTCACCCGCCTTGCGCCAGAGTTCCCTGGGCACGATTCCGTTATGTTCCCACTGTGAATGAAATGGGGTGATCTCAGTTGCGATGAAGCGTCGAACCATGTCGCGAAACTGCTCATGGTCACTATTGTATAAACGTCGCTGAGTCATGATCAGAATCTCCTCGTCAATTACGCAGTAATCGTGCAGCAATAATATTGCGCTGAACCTCGTTGGTTCCTCCAAAAATCGACCAGCAACGACTATACAAATAGGAATAATTAACACTCGCGGCCTGGACCGTAGGATCACTATCTGACAGCCCCTCGCCGTCCAGGCGCAAAGCCGGGTCGTAGCACTGACCATATGGTCCTAAAGAGTCGCTCCAGAACTCAGCCATTCGCTGAAGCAGCTCTGTACTGCGCACCTTCAGGACTGAAGCGCCGATGCCATCATCGCGTCCCCGCATCCAATCGTTAATATAGGACCGCTCAAGCTCTATCAAAGCAGCCAGCGAAGCTTCTAGTTCAAGTAAGCGCGCCTTTTGCAATTCCCGGTTACCAATAAAGTCTTTGGAACGTTGAGATACGCTCATCCGGATCTGAGCCATCATTCGCAGCTTGTTGCCAGTATCTGCAATGAATCCGCGCTCCCGAGACAAGAGATATTTCGCCATGGTCCAGCCGGCACCCTCCTCGCCGACGAGATTCTCTACCGGCACTCTGACATTATCGAGGAATACCTGATTAGTATGATGAACACCGTCCAGCGTTATGATCGGCTCAATAGTGATACCGGGGGTGTTCATGTCGATCAACAGAAAACTGATGCCCGCCTGTTTCTTGCCGGTGCTCTCGGTCCGCACCAGGCAATGCATCATATCTGCCCACTGCGCCTCGGTGGTCCACATCTTAGTACCATTGACTACCCAGAAGTCACCATCACGTACGGCACGTGTTTTCAAAGCTGCCAAATCCGACCCTGCATTGGGCTCGGAGTAACCCTGACACCACCAGGTATCGCTATTCAGAATTCCGGGCAAATAGCGGCGTTTCTGCTCCTCATTGCCAAACGTGTACAACACCGGACCGAGCATATTGACGCCGTACGGGATGATCATCGGAGCAGCACCTAGTGCGCATTCCTGCAAAAACACGTGCTCTTGTAGAATACTCCATCCCTTCCCTCCTGCCTCAACAGGCCACGCAGCGCCAAACCAGCCTTTTTCGCGCAGTGCCTTCTGCCAATCAACATAATCAGATTTTTCCAGATACAAGCCATTCTGAACCTTGGCCCGTGTTTCCGGCTTCAAATGTGTTGCGACAAACTCCCGGACCTCCCGTCGAAATGCTGTCTCATCGAAATCGCTTTCAACTGAGCCCCCAGCATCAAGACTCGCTTCATGACGCCACTCCGTTGCCTCGACATCATGCTCAACCCAACCCCGCATTTGGTGAACGAGAACGACCAGGCGCTTATGGAAGTGGCTGACGACCAACTCATCCGTAACTCCCATTCCACCATGCATTTGAATCGACTCGTGACCAATGGATCTGCTGGAACGTTCAATAATGCTGGTCACCGCATAGCTAAGCCAGCGGACTTCATCATCCTCACTCTGTTCAACAGCCAGAGCCAATTTATCGACAAGCGCTCGCGCTTCTAAATACCCGATGTGCATGTCAGCGAGACGGTGCTGCAGTGCCTGAAAGTTGCTCAACGGCACTCCAAACTGCTGACGCTCGTTCAAATACTCCCCGGTAGCCGTCACGAGGCTGGCCAAAATACCAACCGCCTCAGCAGCCAGTGAGCAGACAGCTAACGCACGAGCTCGCTTTAGAGCCTGGTTCGCCTCGGAGCCTTTGAGCAATAGCGCCTCATCAGTTAACAATACCCGCTCGAACCATAGATCACAGGCCGGTCGGTCATCCATTAGCCTGTAGGAATGCAGTGGCACATCAATTTCATCAGGGGTGGCGAATAGGACCACCTGCGAACACCCTTCGACGTCATGCGCAGCAATCAGCCAAAAATCAGCTTCTGACGCATACGGCTGCACCTTCAACTCACCATCCAGTCGGTAACCGTCACCGTCACGACTCACCTTCAACTGACCGGGGTCACCACCGCGCCCGCCGAGAAGGACACCAAAAGCTTCTCCATTGATCAATCGATTGATGTGAGGTTGAACCGACGTCCCAACCGAGCCAAGTACGCTCCCGCCGATCACCGCAGCATCTGTAAAAGGCTCTAGAATCAGCCCAGGAGCCAGGGTCATCGCTGCATCGGCAATATCTGAAGCATGCCCGCCCAAGCCACCTTGTGCTTCGTCTAAAGGCAAGCTCAATACCCCCAAGTCAGCCAACACCGGCCAGAACTGAAGGTAGTTCAGAGGCTCAGCCAGCCGTTGGCTGCGAGCGCTAAAATCATAGGAATCTGCAACAAAGCGCTGTAAGGTCGCGTTGATGATACTTTTGCTTTCACTATCCAAAGCAACAGCCATAAGGCACCATACTTCTAATATCCAGAGAAACGTCAGGAAAACGCCGGCTGCATTTTCCTGACACGCAAGGCTCGATCATTTACAGAGTTAGATCGGATCCCAGCTGAAAACATCTGGGGATTTCTCAAGCGGCATGTAAGAACCACGGAGGCTTGGCAGTGCGGTTTTCAGAACGCTTTCCGGAGTCCAGCCTTCTGCGGTATGCACTGAGCGAACAGGACGCGGCTGGTTGAACAGGAAAATTTCATTACGCCTGACCCCAAAGACTTGAGCGTTAGTATCAGTGGCACCATCACCGATTAGGGCGATTACTAAAGGAGCAATCTTGTCTGGTGTCATTTGCTTCACTTTTTCAAGCCGCTCACGATTGTATTCGGTGTCGTCCGGGATAGTCGCGACCAGGCGTGTGTAAGCGAACGGTGCAATGCAGTTCGAGCGAACATTGAAACGCTCCATATCCAGAGCAATACATTTTGACAGTGCAATGACCCCCATTTTGGCAGCGCCATAGTTAACTTGCCCAAGATTACCGATCAGGCCACTAGTGGAGGCCATATGCACAAAAGCCCCACTATTTTGTGCCTTGAGATGGGGCGCAGCAGCACGAGACACGTTAAAGCACCCCTTCAGGTTTACATCAACTACCGCGTCCCAATCAGCCTCACTCATCTTGTGGAAGATGCCATCGCGCAAAACGCCGGCATTGTTAACCACGCCATCCAATCGGCCATAAGTATCAATCGCCATATCGACCAGATCATGCGCACCCTGCCAGCTCGCGACATTAGCGCCGTTAGCTACCGCTTGGCCGCCCTCGCTCTCGATTGCCTTCACGACCTCTTGCGCGGTACTCAAGGTTCCGCCCTCACCACGCTCGTCGCCGCCCAGGTCGTTGACTACCACTTTCGCGCCTTCACGAGCGGCAAGCTTGGCAATTTCCGCACCTACACCTCGGCCAGCGCCGGTTACAATCACGACTTTCCCATCAAGTGACTTCGTCATTCGTCTACTCTCCATTTCGTTACATTGTCAAACGCAGCAAGACCCTCAGACAGGTCCTGTCTACACCAATTATCAACTTGCTTTGGGCAAATACACCTCAATACGACCACTAGTGACCCTTACAGGCAGCGTTTCCAAGCTTGCCTTTGTTACACCATTCAGTGGCGAACCACTCTGCAAGTCGAAACATGCACCATGTTTCGGGCAGATGATCTTATTGCCTGTGACACGCCCACCTGCCAGTGGCTGGCGCGCATGGGGGCACACATCGAACACGGCAAACAGTTCACCCGATTCGGTATGACACACCAAGATGCGCGTCATACCCACTAGATGGACATGCTGACCGCCGGGTGGCAATTCACTCAGTGGCAATATGTCGGTAAATACCCCGCCACTGGATTCAACTGACTTTTCGCTACTCACCTTCAGCCAACCCTAAGACCTTACCCAACACCTCATGAAAGTGGGCAATACGACACTCCTGATAGCGCCCAAGAACCACGCTATGCATTGAGCGACTCGCACCCTTAAGGCCTTTTTGTATAGATGGCATGTTGACCATGTCCTGGTCGACTACATGGGTTAATGCTCCGAATTCAGGGACATTACCGGTGAACGGATCGTCCAGGCCCAACTCGACAATCTGGGCGGAAGGAGGCCTTGGAGCACCATTGCCCGGAACCGGCGCCAAGATTCTAATATTCATGACCGATTGGTTAGGGTCATCCCCATAAGGCAGGAACTGATAAACTAGGGGCAGCCCTTCTCCGTACCAGGGGCAAAAGTTCGGAAACATGAAGTACTGCACCGTATCCACCAGTTCGGCATCGGAAAGATGAGAGAAATCTCTCTGCAATGCAGTCCCCATGGTCTGCCTTCGCCATTCTGCGAGCTTGCTTCGGCCATCCTCTGCCGAGTCGATTTTGACCGGTTCAACGCCAGCGCCCATCGCCATAAACATCGCGACGCCCTGCAATGCCGCCTCACGTGAAGCCTCATCCCCCAAGTGCACGCTTGGAACCCCTAATGGGGTAATCAGACGACTGATATGGCTGACTCCGTCATCCCAGATATCGTATTGAGTGGTCACATCACCAGTGAAGGGAAGCGCATCCGAATGTGTTTCCACCACATGGTAAGACTCTAGGAAAGCCTCCAGCGCCACTTTCCAGTTTGCATTAATACGTTTGCTAACATGGGCGTAGGTGAAGTGGTTTTCCGGCTCCCAAGAACGAAAATGTTCTGGCAGCACTCCCAGATTTGGCTCAAAGGGACGGGCATCAGGATCAGGATTGATAAAGATAAACCCCCCCCAAGTCGCCACTTGCGCTTCCGGCAATCGAAATTCGTCAGGTTTATCCGTGACGATTGGGAAGTCCCAGGCGCTGGGAACATGATGTAAGCTTCCGTCAGTGTTCCACTCCCAGCCATGGAAAGGACAACGGATATGTTCGCCGCCACCCTGCCCATCGCACAAACGGGTACCACGGTGCAGGCATGTGTTGTAAAAGGCTTTGAATTTGTTTTCAGCACTGCGGACAATAAAAAAAGAAAGATCACCCACATCATAGGGAACACGATCACCTATCTCGGGAATATCTTCTTCACGACAGGCAAACTGCCATGTCTTCAGCCAAAGCCGCTCCTTCTCCAGCTTCGCAACAGCCGGATCGTAATAACGACGCGGTGAAATTCTCTTTAAACCCGGCTCATAATTACCTCGGGATTTTAACGCCACAGGCAATGGACGCGAGTCCTGGTCAAACAGATCCTCCACCGAGGGGCTGACCTTTGAGACAGGCGCCTTGATTTGGGAAGACTTTGCATCTTTCATTGTTTTATCCTCATAGATACCGAAAGGAAAGAACCACCCGAGGGGCATTTCTAACTTTTAATCACTACTCAGCACTGTCGCGAGCCATGAGCGCCCCTCAGAGGCCTCATGCACCTGCATCCTTTCTCTCGATAATTTGTTTTCGCAATTTGCTACGCTGAACCTTGCCGGATGCGGTGCGTGGTAACTCGTCGAAAAGTATGGTTTTTGGACATTTGTAGGCCGCAATCCGACTGCGGACGACAGAGCGAACATCCTCGGCGGTCACCTCAAGACCAGGGCGCAGCTCCAACACGGCCACCACACTTTCTCCCCAACGATCATCTGGCAAACCAACAACTGCAGCGGACAAAACGGCCGGGTGATGAAGAAGGGCTTCTTCCACCTCTATTGGATAGATATTCTCACCTCCGCTAACGATCATATCCTTGATTCGGTCGGTAAGAAAAAGAAAGCCGTTCTCATCGAGGTACCCACCATCTCCTGTCGCATACCACCCGTCCTGCACAACCTCCTGGGTCAATTCAGGCTTTCGCCAGTAACCCTGCATCAGGGTGGGCGCTTTGATCCATATTTCTCCTGGCTGGCCCACGGGCACCACACGCCCGTCAGGATCACGGATTTCCAGGCTCATTCCAGCGATGGGACGACCAACCGATTTGAGTAGATGTGGACGTTTCAGATCGTGCTCCGAAGGAGGCAAATAAGTTGCCGGCCCAGTCAACTCGGTCATTCCAAAGAAGTGACCAAACTGGCAAGTGCTGCCAAACAACTCCATAGCTTCATGCAACAACATCTCGCTCATCGGCATGGCTCCGTAATAAATCCCCTTGATACCCGGGACAGCGGAGTTGCTCGACTTGAGCTCATCAACAATTGCGCGAATAACTGTAGGCACAATAAAACTGTGCTCTACTCCGTACTCATGCATCAGACGCAACATATTAGATGGTTGCGGATCGGCCGTAATAATGACGGTCCCTAACCTGACCAATCCCATCATTACCCATGACATACCCCCCATATGAAAATTGGGCATCGCGGAGAGACTTATGCCTCCCTCGATCCAGTTGGCCCAATCTGGAGAAATGGTCTCAGCATGACGCGCAATCGACATGGATTTATGCGAAATCAGAACACCTTTGGCCTTCCCGGTAGTACCACTTGTATAAACCTGCAAAACCGTCTGCTCGGCTTCATGACCGGCAACTCTTACCGGAGCCGAAACATTATCCCTGAGTCTCGCTCGCAAGTGCTCAGCGTCGCCATCATCGCCATCAATGCGCATCATGGGTAACGTCCCAGCAACCTGACCTACAGCTTCAGAAGCCAGCGATTCCAGTTCCTGATCGACCAGCAACCAACACGCGCCGGAATCCTCCAGCTGATAGGCGATCTCGCCAGCTGACTGCCTCCAATTTAATGGGACCAGCACCACACCGGCCCGAATGGAACCGAACAACACCGGATAATACAAATCACTATTTCGCCCCAGGTAGGCAACCCGATCTCCTTCCCGATAACCACGAGAGACCAGCTCTTCTGCGAAAGCGTTTGAGTACTGTTCAAGCTCAGCGTATGTCAGCGTAGTCCCCCTTTCAGCAAAAACCAGAGCGGGACGTTTGGGATGCATTTGCGCTCCGACAGAAGGAACATCGCCAATCCAGCGCATCTCAGCGAGCCGAGCCAGTGGAATACCTTCTGCCCTCGATAGTTGTGTTGTTTTTTTAGTCATAACGATTAGAACCCTTCACCCGGTCATGGCAAACCATATTCATACGCAAGCATACTACTTTGATGGCAGAATGCAACCCCAACATCTAAACGCAAGACCGGTCACGGACGACGCATTTATGAACACGCAAAGGGCAAATAGGGACTTTATCGAGGCAAGGGCTTGACCGATCGGAAAGCAGATCAACACAAAACAAAAAGTTCTGCGATTGATAAATTTTGTACGCAGATATATTTTATACCTAAAAATTAGAAGAAATTAGCCAAGCTTTCTGCAGTATCAAGAATGTGTAGGGTATTGCGAGACAGTGGTGGTGCATAGCGACGGCCAGCACTCGATAGACCTTGACGAAAATTGGCGCAATGTGTCAATGCACTCACGCACACACGCTCATCCTTGGCCGTCACACCATCAATGATCCTTCCATGCCATTTGGGCAGGCCTTACGGAGTCATACAAGCTTACGCTCGATTCTTGGCCTATTCTTCAAACCCGACACATTGACTTTACTGGGATCTCCGGCCACCCACCGAGTTGCGTCCGACGCCAGAAAATCAATCGCCGCATCCACTCGACCAGCAAAGCAATGCCCGATACATGTTAGTGTGAGGCGGCGCGACGCCTCCAATTTACTTCGTTTATTCATTTTCGCCCCACGCTTCGAAAGCTGGCGCGGTATTCCATCAATAAACACACTCTTTTATGGCTAAAGTGCAGCCCAACCCGTGTCTCCAGAACAAGAGGTTGAGCTCCGCAGCTCTTGAACCCTCAATATAGTATGCTTCCATTATGTCTTGTTCATTATATGAACTCAGGCGCGTAATTACTGGTCCTCGCGACTCAATGGGAGAATAGTATGAACAAAGAGGTTCTCGATTCACGCAACATAACGCCGATTCAGATCGTCATTCTGATCATTGGCTTTCTCGGGATGATGCTCGACGGCATCGATATTTTTGTCATCTCCTTCAGCGGTCCCGCAATCGCTGAGGATTGGGCACTCAGCTCCGAAGAACTGGGATTCGTTTTCAGCGCCGGTATGATTGGAATGACTCTAGGCGCCATGTTCCTAGCACCTCTGGCAGACATTTACGGGCGACGCAAAGTCATCAGCACAGCCTTTATGGTAGCCGGCATAGCAACCAGCGCGGTCTTCTACGCCCAGACGGTAACTACACTCATCGCATTACGATTCATGGCTGGCTTGGGCCTGGGAACCTTAATGACAGTTTCCCCCGGTTTTTTCGGCGAGTTCGCGCCTAAGAATCATCGCAACTTCGCCATTGCTGCGATGGTGGCCGGCACTTCAGTTGGCGCAATGGTCGGTGGATTCATCGCGGCCTGGCTAATCCCCACAATTGGCTGGCAAGCGCTCTATCTTTCTTTAGGTATAGCAACAATGTTCATGGGCGTGCTGTTCTACGCGGTCGTACCAGAGTCGATCATATTTCTACTGGCCCGCAAACGGGACACAGCTCTGCTAAAAATTAACCGTATCCTGAAATACATCAGACAACCCGAAATCTCCGAGCTCCCGGATGTCGCCAAAAAAGCTGAGTCAGCCAACCTAAAGTCCTTGGTAAAAGCAGGAAGGCGCCGGGCTACCGTTATCATATGGGCTGCATTCGGGCTCATGTTTGGCGTGAGCTACTTCCTCACGAGCTGGCTGCCAAAGATTTTTGTCGATGTGGGCATTCCCCTGGAGCAGAGCATTCATTCGGTGGTGGTTCTCGCTCTCGGCTCAATACTGGGAACTTTTGCCATCGGCTGGTTCTCCAGGAAATTTACGCTGAACTACCTGATTGCTGCCTGCTTCCTTGCCACTACAGTACTCATGATCGTCCTCAGCCTCACAATCCGAAACGATTCGGTGGCCATGCCGTTGGTGTGGACAATCTGTTTCCTTGTGGGAATGACCATGATGGGCGGCTTCTCCAACATGTACACACTGGCGTTGACCATCTATCCCCCACAAATCCGGACCACAGGGCTCGGATGGTGCTACGGAATCGGGCGCATGGGCGCGATAGCCAGTCCGGCTCTGGCCGGTTTCCTTCTGGGTGCAGGTACTTCGCCAGCCAATTTGCTGGCCATCACGGCATTGGTGATGGTTGTGGGCGCGATCCTCGTCTATCAGACAAAGGTGAGTGAAATGCCATAGATAAGCACAACTCATGCGGGCCACTCTCGGCAAGAATTGGAAATCAAATACACAATAAGGCTCAGTTATGTGCACGATTTTTTTGCACCAGTCACTCTAATAGTGATCAATGCGCTTTATGCTTCCGTGGCGGGAGACTTGGATCTGGTCTGTCTGTCGCTCAATCTCAGGCGGATGGGTTAGCTGATGGGACTGACATAGGCGATCTGAGGGGAATATTGGGCGCGCTGAGCTATCGGTATGTGATCGCGGGCCCACTTATAATTCGTCGCGGCGGAGGCACCTGCTCAAAAACACTTCTGTCTCTGAATCAGAGCGCCTCCATCTGGCAGGCCTTAGCACTTCAAAGCTTGCGTTCTAACTCCGGCACGGCCTCGAAAAGATCCGCTACCAGCCCATAATCCGCGACCTGGAAGATCGGCGCTTCCTCGTCCTTGTTGATGGCCACAATGACCTTTGAGTCGGACATACCCGCCAGATGCTGGATAGCACCAGAAATCCCTACTGCCACATATAGTTTCGGCGCCACGATCTTGCCCGTCTGGCCCACTTGCAGGTCATTGGAGACAAATCCCGCATCAACAGCTGCCCGGGATGCCCCTACGGCCGCCCCAAACTTATCAGCCAGACTGTAAAGCAGTTTGAAGTTGTCTCCACTTTGCATGCCACGGCCACCTGAAACGACGATGTCCGCCGCTGCCAGATCTGGTCGATCTGATGTTGTAAGCTGCTCATCGACAAACCTGGCTTTATCGTTACTCAGTACCAAGTCGCTATTTTCGATAGTAGCCGGTTCGTCCTTGGCAGATACCGGGTCGAACGCCGTTGCCCTTACTGTGATCACTTTAACATCAGCAGAAGATTTGACCGTCGCAATCGCATTACCAGCGTATATTGGACGTTTAAAGGTTTCTTCATCCAATACGGAAATAATCTCAGAGATCTGATCAACATCCAGCAGCGCTGCAACCCGGGGCATAAAGCTTTTGCCCCAGGTTGTGGCAGAGACAAGAATATGGCTCGCACCTTTACTTATTTCAACTACCAGATCCGCAATTTTTTCCGGAAGCTGGTGCTCATAGGCCGCATTGTCGCAAACAACCACTGTGTTCACGCCGTCGCACTGGGCTACCTGCTCTGCTACAGCACCGCAATTGTGGCCGGCCACGAGCACCGAGATACCCTCTGGCCTTATTTCTTTCGCAGCCGCTAGGGCGCTACGCGTTGCCCCGTTAAGTTCGACATTATCGTGCTCTGCAATAACAAGAATGCGCATTTAGATCACCCTAGCTTCATTTTTAAGTCTATCGACAAGCTCGTCAACGTCTGCAACCCGGATACCAGCGGAGCGGGTCGCCGGCGCTTCAACCTCCACGATCTGCAACGTGGAACCGGTGTCCACGCCCAGGTCTTTCGGGGTCACGGTTTCCAAGGTTTTTTTCTTGGCTTTCATAATATTGGGCAACGAGGCATACCGCGGCTCATTCAGCCGAAGATCCGTCGTCACAATGGCTGGTAGAGTCAACTCCACCGTTTGAAGCCCACCGTCTACTTCGCGAGTAACCTTTGCTTTGCCGTCCACGATGTCGATTTCTGAGGCAAACGTCGCCTGGGGATAACCGGCCAGCGCTGCCAGCATTTGGCCAGTCTGGTTGTTATCACTATCGATCGACTGCTTGCCCAGCAAGATCAGGTCAGGTTGCTCTTTATCGACCACGCTTTTGAGCAGCTTGGCGATCGGCAGGGCGCTGTGGCCATCTTCAGTTTCAATTAAAATGGCCCGATCTGCTCCCAGCGCCATTGCCGTGCGAAGCTGCTCTTGAGACGCCTTGTTACCCACGGACACCACAATAATTTCAGAAGCTATGCCCTTTTCCTTGAGCCTGACGGCCTCTTCCACCGCAATCTCGCAGAACGGATTCATGGACATTTTGACATTATTCAGATCGACGCCGGACTTGTCCGGCTTGACTCTCGCCTTCACGTTGTAGTCAATCACTCTCTTAACAGCGACCAGCACTTTCATAGACAAATACCTTTCGTTATTTCAGGGTAATGGTGGTATTCACTCCAGCACCCACATCGTCTTCATCAAACCAGCGAGCAGTAACAGTCTTGGCTTGGGTATAGAATTGGATAACCTGTTTACCGTATGGACCAAGATCACCAAGCTTCGAACCTCGCGAGCCGCTGAAAGAGAACAATGGCACTGGCACGGGAATCGGTACGTTGATACCTACCTGCCCTACATCAATGTGCTCTTCGAAACGGTGGGCTGCGCCACCGGAACGGGTAAATACCGCCGTGCCATTGCCGTGCGGGTTACGGTTAACAAACTCGATGGCTTCGTCCAGGGTGTCTACGTTAACCACACACAATACCGGGCCGAAAATTTCCTGCTGATAGACCGTCATATCCGCCGTTACATTGGCAAAAATCGTGGGGCCAACGAAGTTGCCGTTGTCATAGCCCTCAACCTCTGGATTACGACCGTCGAGAACCAACTCAGCCCCCTCATCCACTCCTTTTTGGATAAGGCTATGAATGCGATCCAGCGCGGACTTTGAGATAACAGGGCCAACATCGGTTCCATCCTCAACGCCAGCGCCAACCTTTAGCGCCTTCGCTCTTTCAATCATATCGGGCAGCCAATTCTGGGCCTCACCGACAAGAACCATGACCGGCAACGCCATACAGCGCTGTCCCGCAGCGCCAAAAGAAGCACCGACGATGTTGTTCAGGGTTTGATCTTTGTTCGCGTCTGGCAGAACCACACCATGGTTCTTCGCCCCCATCATACACTGCACTCGCTTACCGGATTGGGAAGCACGGTGGTAGACATGAGTACCTACATGAGTCGAGCCAACAAAGGAAATGGCTTTGATATCCGGGTGGTCACAGACACCGTTAACCGCATCTTCACCTCCATGAATGACGTTCAGAACACCCGCCGGAATTCCCGCTTCCAGAGCCAACTCAACCAGACGCATGGTCACCATGGGATCCTGTTCGGACGGCTTGAGAACGAACGTATTACCCGTCGCAATGGCCATCGGGAACATCCACAAGGGAATCATTGCCGGAAAGTTGAATGGTGTAATACCGGCACAGACACCGATAGGTTTGAGTAGCGTATAGGTGTTCACACCGCCAGCGACATTGTTTGCATGCTCGCCCAGCTGCAGGTTACCAACAGCGGAAGCATGCTCTACCACCTCCAGGCCACGGAAGACATCGCCTTCGGCATCAGCCAGAGTCTTGCCCTGCTCAGCGGTCAGCAGAGCCGCCAGCTCCTTCATATTTTCACGAATAAGCTGCTGGTATTTCAGAAAAATTCTTGCACGGGCACCAATTGGAGTCTGTTTCCAGCGCTGAAACGCCTTGTTCGCACTTCCCACGGCACGCTGAATCTCATCTTTGGTCGCAAACGGCACCCGAGCCAGCACTTGCTGGGTGGCCGGATTGACTACATCGCGCCATTGATCAGTTTGGGATTCAATAAACTCGCCATCGATCAGGAGCTTTACCGTTGGAATATCAGTTTCCGACATACTTTTTCACCTTTCGAAATTTGACAATTCTGAGAAAACGTTCTGAGAGACAAAAAAATCAACCCCGACCTTAAGCGTTGCTCAGAAATCGCTCTGCAAAATGTCTGTACCATTCGAGACTTTCCGGATTGGCCAGCGAATCCCGGTTAACCACCTGCCCCAGGGGTTCACCAAGAAGCACTTTTTTTATCGGCACTTCGAGCTTCTTGCCAGACAGGGTTCTGGGCACCGCTGGTACGGCGAAAATATCGTTAGGGACGTGCCTTGCGGTCAGCGCATTGCGGATACGCGATTTGATGTCCTCACAGAGGTTCTGATCAAGTACTACTCCCTCTTTGAGCACGACAAAAAGCGGCATGTAGGACTGTTTGCCAAGAAACTCCAAGTCCACCACCAGGCTGTCCACCACCTCAGGCAACACCTCTATGGCTTGATACAGCTCACTGGTGCCCATCCTGATGCCATGGCGATTAATCGTGGCGTCTGAACGGCCGTAGATAATAACTCCACCGCGAGGCGTGACGCTCATCCAGTCGCCATGGCGCCAGACCCCCGGAAAGGTGTCAAAGTAACTCGAGTAGTAACGCTCGTCGCCTTTGTCATTCCAGAAGTACAATGGCATGCAGGGCATGGGCTCCGTGCAGACCAGCTCCCCGACTTCATCAATAACCTGCTTCCCGGCATCATCAAAGGCATGAACAGCAGCACCGAGTACCCGACACTGCATCTCTCCCTTGTAGACAGGTAAGGTCGGATTGCCCCCGATAAAGGGACCAGCAAGGTCGGTCCCACCAGACATGGGAGCGATCCAAACATCCTTACCCAGTTGCTCCTGTATCCATTCGTAACAATCCGGTGCCAATGGAGAACCGGTGGACCCGATGGTGTGCAGACTCGATAGGTCAGCTTCCTTGGTTGGCTGGACGCCACCTTTCATACAGGATTCGTAAAAAGCGGCACCTGCACCAAAAAGCGTGACATCGGCATCACCTGCGAATCGCCAGAGCCGGCCGAGATCGGGATACCCCGGGCTGCCATCGTAGATACAGACTGTACTTCCAACCAGCAGCCCACCTACCTGACAGTTCCACATAATCCAACCGGTAGTGGAGTACCAGTGATATCGGTCCTGGGCACCAAGATCATTATGGAAACCCAGACTCACTGACATTGAAAGGATGATGCCACCATGGCCATGGACAATCGGCTTGGGTTTGCCGGTTGTTCCGGATGAATAGACAATCCAGAGCGGGTGATCAAATGGCAGCCACTCTGGCTGGAATTCAACCGAGTCAGAAACCAGTTTGGACCAGCTAAGAGTCTCTTCCTCCCTGACAGGTGCGCCTTCGGTTTTCAATACGTCAACAGGCACAAAGTGCCTCACGGAGGGCAGTTGCTTCCGGATCTGCCTGACGACCTCTCTACGGTCGTAAACCTTTCCGTTATAGCTGTAGCCATCGCACGCGATCAGTACTTTCGGCTCGATTTGCCGAAAACGATCCAGGACACTAATGACTCCCATATCCGGCGAACACACAGACCAGACAGCGCCAACGCTGGCACAGGCCAGGAAAGCGACAATGGTTTCAGGGCGGTTGGGTAAGAAAGCCGCGACACGATCGCCCTCGCCAACACCTAAAGCCTTCAGAGACGAGGCCAGGGATGCCACCTGTTTCTCCAGTTCCTGCCAGGAGATATCCTGCCTATTGCCCGCTTCGTCCTCAAAAATAATGGCGGGACGATTTCGCCCCGCATTTTTAAACACCTGGTTTACATAGTTCACCTGTGCGCCCGAGAACCATTTGGCGCCTGGCATTTTGCGGCTATCCAGAACACTTGAGTATCGCGCCGGGGACTCCACTTCAAAGTAGTCCCAGATACTCTCCCAAAACTCTTCAATATTACTTACGGACCACTGCCAGAGTGAATCGTAATCACTGAAGGTAGTGTTTTCCGAGCGGTCCGCCAGCCAGCGGGCGTAATGGCTGATACGAGCATTGGCTGCGCGTTCAGACGTTGGTTCCCAGAACGGTTTCACGTTAACTCTCCCGAATATTGATCAGTAGGATTTAGGCAAACCCAGAACTCTCTCGGCGATGAAACACAATATCAATTGGGGAGAAACTGGAGCTATTCGCGGCAACATGGATTCGCGGAAATACCGCTCAACATGGTATTCCTTGGCATAGCCCATGCCGCCATGCGTCATCACCGCCGTTTCACAGGCGCGATAGCCCGCTTCGGCGCAGAAAAACTTCGCAGCGTTGGCTTCGGCGCCACAGGACATACCTTGGTCATACAGCCAGGCGCCTCGCTGATACAGAAGAGTGCCCGCCTCGAGATCGATCCACCGCTCGGCCAGGGGATGCTGGATGCCCTGGTTCTTACCAATCGGACGGTTAAAGACAATCCGCTCTCCAGCGTACTTCGCCGCCCTTCTTAGCGCTGCCCGACCGAGGCCTGCTGCCTCAGCGGCCAGCAACAAACGTTCGGGGTTAAGGCCATGAAGTATGTACTTGAAACCTTCACCTTCTTCACCGATACGGTCTTCCACCGGTATCTCAAGGCCATCAATAAACAGCTGGTTGGAATCCACTGCCTTACGGCCCATCTTTTCGATTTCGTGCACATCAATCTTGCTGCGATCCAGATCCGTGTAAAACAGACTTAAACCATGGGCGGCGGATTTGACCTGGTCGATAGGTGTGGTGCGTGCCAGCAACAAAATCTTGTTGGCCACCTGAGCCGTTGAAATCCACACTTTTTGTCCGTTGACTACATACTTGTCACCTTTTCGCACGGCCATAGTTTTGAGCTTCAAGGTGTTCAGTCCAGTGTTGGGTTCAGTGACCCCAAAGCACGCTTTCTCCCTACCTTCAATAATTGGGGGCAGCCAGCGCGCTTTTTGTTCATCGTTGGCGTGAACCACCACCGGGTGCAGACCGAAAACATTCATGTGTATGGCCGACGCGCCAGACAACCCCGCTCCGGACCCACTCACTGTTTCCATCATCAGGCACGCTTCACTGATACCCAGCCCCGCTCCGCCGTACTCTTCAGGCATCGCAATACCCAACCAGCCAGCACTTGCCATCGCGGTATAGAAGTCCTCAGGAAAACCTCCGATCTTGTCTTTTTGGGTCCAGTACTCATCGTCAAAATTTTTGCAGACATCCTCGATGGCCGAGCGGATGGCAGCCTGATCTTCAGTCAACGCGAAATTCATAAAACCCTCTCTCTTCAGCATGCCAGCATGAATTTTGCTGTACCAAGATGGCATAGTTACAATCATTATGGTATGGAACCATACTATATTGACCATCCTGTGACAAGCGCAATGCATGCGCCAGTCCATGCTTTGTTCATCGAGCGCCTTTTACCTCCTAAAAACCTAAATAAACAACGATATATAAACATAAACTAATGCCGAGCCCCAGGGATCAATTTCTTTATTTGACGGCTTTATGCTAGCGTATATAATTATAGAATACTTTTAAGGTGTGTTGATGTGAATTTTGAGCTAATCGAGATCAGCACGCTTTCCGCGAAGCTGGGCGCCTCGGTTTTTGTGGCCTCTATGTTTCAAAAGAGCATGACGGTTTGGGACTAAGCCGGTTGGACACCTCGATAGTTGTTAAGGAACTGGCAGCGGCATGCCCGTCAACCGCTGCATTCAAGACCTTGAGCCATCCTGGATCAACAACTTCTTCGAGTAAAAGGAGCCTGTTATGACGACCATCGCATTCATCGGCCTAGGAAACATGGGCGGGCCAATGGCCTACAATCTGGTCAAGGCTGGCTACCAGGTCAACGCCTTTGATCTTTCTGATTCGGCCGTCAAAACGGTTACGGACGCTGGAGCAAGGAAAAGCGATTCGGCTACCTCCGCAATCGAAGGTGCCAACATTGTTATTTCTATGTTGCCAGCGGGACGACATGTGGAATCCCTTTACCTTGGCGACGAAGGTTTATTTCAGAAAATCGCCCCCGGAACACTGGTTATTGATTCTTCCACAATCGCCCCGGAAACGTCTCGCAATCTGGCCGAGGCGGGTCGGGTTTACGATATCCGGTTCCTGGATGCACCAGTCTCCGGTGGTGTTGCCGGCGCAACAGCCGGCACTTTGACATTTATTTGTGGTGGGGCAGTTCGTGACTACAACGAAGCACGGCCAATTCTGGAAACGATGGGCAAAAACATCTTCCACGCCGGCGAAAACGGGGCCGGACAGGTAGCAAAAATCTGTAACAACATGCTGCTGTCTATTCTCATGTGCGGTACCAGTGAAACCCTGGCTTTGGGCGAGAAGAACGGTCTCGATCCGAAGGTGCTCTCGGAAGTCATAAAACAGAGCTCCGGTGGAAACTGGGCACTTAACCGCTACAACCCTTGGCCGGGTGTTATGGAGAATGCCCCGGCAAGCAAAGGGTATCAGGGCGGCTTCCTGGTCGATTTGATGAGCAAGGACCTTGGACTCGCGCTCGACAATGCGGTCACCAACAAAGCAGCCATCCCTCTGGGATCGCTTGCCCGGAACCTGTTTCAATTACATGGCCAACAGGGCAACGGAAGGCTGGACTTTTCGAGTATTCAGAACTTTTATCGGGATAGTGAAGAGGGCTAACAGCCGTCTTTATCCGGATTGGTCAGCGAGGACGCGGACATGTCACACAATCAGGTTTATGTAGTCAGCGCGGCACGCACCGCCATCGGCAGTTTCGGCGGCTCTCTAAGGGAGCAGTCCCTTTGCCACATTGCCACCCATGCTGTTGGGGCTGCGCTAGAACGTTCCGGCGTACCCGCAGATGCAGTTGGCCATGTCGTAATGGGAAATGTCATCCCAACAGAGCCGCGTGACGCCTACCTCAGCCGGGTAGCCGCCATGGATTCGGGAATTCCCAAAGAGACGCCCGCCTTCAACGTGAATCGCCTATGTGGCTCAGGTCTTCAAGCGATCATCTCTGCGGCACAGTCTATCATGCTGGGTGATGCCGATATCGCCATCGGCGGTGGTGCCGAAAGCATGAGTCGGGGCCCTTACCTTTTGCCGGCCATGCGCTGGGGAGCCCGACTCGGCGATTCCGGGGTGACCGATTACATGGACGGCATCTTGCACGATCCATGGAAACGTAATCACATGGGCGTCACTGCGGAGAACGTGGCTGAGCATTACCGCATCACCCGAAAGCAACAGGATGAACTTGCGGCAGAAAGTCAGCGACGAGCCGCCCATGCACTGACTTCCGGCTACTTTGATGAACAGATTGCGCCGCTCGAAATCCATTCACGCAAGGGAACTACTGTATTCAGCATCGACGAGCATGTAAGGGGTGACGTTACTCCGGATCAACTGAGTGGCATGAAGCCGGTATTTGCCAAGGAAAATGGCACCGTCACTCCAGGCAACAGTTCGGGACTTAACGATGGTTCAGCCGCACTGGTCCTGGCGGCAGAGCAATCTGTTTCATCATTGGGGCTCAAGCCCTTGGCTCGTCTGGTAGGTTACGCCCATGCCGGCGTAGACCCGGATTACATGGGGATTGGCCCGGTACCCGCAACACAGAAAGTACTACGCTGGACCGGCCTGAGCCTGAATGACATTGATGTTATTGAGGCAAACGAAGCGTTTGCTGCCCAAGCCTGTGCCGTGATTCAGGAGCTCGGGCTTGATCCTGCAAAGGTAAACCCGAATGGCTCGGGCATATCTCTTGGCCACCCTGTTGGTGCCACAGGTGCCATTATTTCAACCAAAGCCATTTATGAACTGCACAGGACCAGAGGGCGCTACGCTCTTGTGACCATGTGTATCGGCGGCGGCCAGGGCATTGCCGCAATTTTTGAGCGGACTTGAACGCCTCTCTGAACTCAATTGAGGAGACCAACGTGGAACGCGAATCGATGGAATTTGATGTTCTGATCGTCGGCGGCGGCCCGGCGGGCCTGTCGGCAGCGTGCCGTGTCATGCAACTGGCACAGGAAGCTGGCGAGGAACTCACCGTATGCGTTGTAGAGAAAGGTTCTGAGATCGGCGCCCACATCCTGGCCGGTACCGTATTCGAGCCCACTGCCCTCAACGAACTCTTCCCGGACTGGAAAGAGAAAGGTGCCCCGCTCAACACGCCGGTTACCCGTGACGACATTTTCCTGCTCAAGAACCAGGAAGGCGCCACCAAGATCCCCAATGCGTTTGTGCCCAAGAACATGCACAACCATGGCAACTACATCATCAGCCTTGGCAACCTGTGCCGCTGGCTCGCCGAGCAGGCCGAAGGTCTGGGCGTTGAGGTCTATCCCGGTTTCACCGCTTCAGAGACCATTGTGGAAGAAGGCCAGGTCAAAGGCATCATCACCGGCGATATGGGCGTTGCCCGTGACGGTTCCGAGAAAGACGGCTACATGCCGGGCATGGAACTGCGCGCCAAGTACACCCTGTTTACCGAAGGCTGCCGTGGTCACCTCGGCAATCGCCTGGTAAACGACTTCAAGCTGGATGAAGGCAAGGATCCGCAACACTACGGCATCGGTATCAAAGAGCTGTGGGACATTGATCCGGCCAAACACGAGCCGGGCCTGGTGGTTCACACCACTGGCTGGCCGCTGAAGGAAACCGGGGCCACCGGCGGGTCTTTCCTGTATCACCTGGAAAACGGACAGGTTTACGTGGGCCTGATCACCGATCTCTCCTACAGCAACCCGCACCTGAGCCCGTTCGATGAATTCCAGCGCCTGAAACTGCATCCTGAAATCAAGAAGCACCTGGAAGGTGGCAAGCGCGTTTCCTACGGCGCCCGCGCCATCACCAAAGGCGGCTACAACGCCCTGCCGAAGATGAGCTTCCCGGGCGGCCTGCTGCTGGGCTGTGACGCTGGCACCCTGAACGGTTCCAAGATCAAGGGCTCCCACACCGCCATGAAGTCGGGCATGCTGGGCGCCGAGGCGGTTTTCGAAGCGCTCAAGGATGGCAAGAACGGTGAGGAAATCAGCAGCTTCCAGAAGAAGTTTGAAGACAGCTGGCTATTCAAGGAACTCTACGCCGAGCGTAACTTCGGCCCGGCCATGCACAAGTTCGGTAACATTGTTGGCGGTGCGATCGCCTTCTTCGAGCAGAACATCCTGCGCGGCAGCCTGCCGATCACCTTCCACGACACCACTCCGGATTACGCCACCCTGAAGCCGGCGGACGAGTGCAAGAAGGTGAGCTATCCGAAGCCGGATAATTCGCTGACGTTCGACAAGCTGTCGTCGGTGTTCATTTCCAACACCAACCACGAGGAAGATCAGCCGGTACACCTGAAGCTGACTGATCCGGATATTCCAATCCGCGACAACCTGCCGAAGTACAACGAGCCTGCGCAGCGCTACTGCCCGGCCGGTGTATATGAAGTTGTCGAGAAGGATGATGGCAGCGGCAAGCGCTTCCAGATCAACGCCCAGAACTGTATTCACTGCAAGACCTGTGATATCAAGGATCCTGCCCAGAACATTAACTGGGTAACTCCGGAAGGGGGCGGTGGCCCGAATTATCCGAACATGTAGCCGGCGTGACGCTTTTTCCGAAGCCATCACACCGATCGTCAGAAACGGTTATCTGAAGCCATGAACCCTATGCCTTGAAATTAATTGCTAAGAAGTTGGAGAGAAAGCATCGAGCTCTCTCATATCTCAACCTACACAAAAACAAATAAATAGGTATCTTATGAAAAAAACAATCAGCTTTGTGTGTATTAGTTTCTTACTAACCCTCGCGATTTGCGCTCTTACCGTTGTCTATTGCGGGGCCTGGTCAACGTTTCATAACCCCGTTATCAGTGCGTCCTGTAGCAATTCGTACTGCCCACAACCCGCTCATGGAACATGGGCAGCAATGCGCTAGAGCCGCCGACACTCATGCAAGATGTAGTAGCCCATTCAAACCGGACACTGTTGTAGAGACAATGGCCTGGGCGCAAACCTAGTGCAAAGGAGCGTCCAAGGTGGTGTCGCCATGCTATATTTGGCCTGACAATCACTCGGTACTGGGGCAAACCCAAATACCAAGTCGCCCATTCGGCGCCCAGAAACTGCAGAAATTTGCAACGCCGTAAACGTTCGCTTTTGTTTAAAAAGTGGAAGAAAAAGGTTCCGGCCAAAATCTGTATCGCACTACTCACTCGACTTCCCCCTGAAATTAGTCACGTTTTTAGCCGCTAAGATGGCCGCGAGACGGCGGTTTTCGAGTTCCAGGGTGGCGTTTTTTGACGCGAGTTCGTTGCGTTGCTCGGTCAATGCCACGATTTTTTCCCGGAGCTGACGGTTCTTGGCTCGCTCTTCTTTGAGCTTCTCGTGCTTCTCATCACGCTGTCTTTGGATCGCTTTATTGGCATTACCCCGGATGCGCTCCATCAGGTCAGGGTAGTCTTTGTGGATCAGGGCACGACTGACACCGGCCTCCTCAGCTACTGCCGCCACGGAGACTCTACGCCCTTTCGCCACCACTTTGGGCTTGCCATTTTCTAGTCGGACAATGGCCAGACGGATACGTTTGTGAGTCTCTGATTCAGGTGAGTTCGACATCCGTCACTTGCTCCTTGAGGCGGTTAATGTCCACGCCGAGATCGGTCAACACCCTCTCGCAACGCTCCATGGTGCGTTCCACGGTCTTCGAACCCGAGTCGGTCAGGTCGTCGATCTGAAGCAGTTCGATCTGTTGCAGGTACAGCCCTTCCCAGAACGGTTTGTGGGTATCGTCAATACAGCCGTGTTCGCAGTCCTCGCACTGGCCACCCGCGCAGTCAACGCCGGTATCATTTGTACACCAGGCAATACCGGTGGAACGCAGGAACACAAGTTCGCTGATAGCCTCGACCATTTCCCGCCGATCCTTGTAGGTGCGTGCCTCCTGGGTGCGGCCACGCATTTGGCGAATATGACCGGCCATGCCACCGGAAAGCGGCGTATCGGGCTCTAGCCAGTGGCCCACAATCGCCTGACGTTTTCCATCAAACGCCGCATAGATTTCGTCGTAGAGCTCAAGATCCTGGTTCTCGTTCATCGCGTACAGGATGGTCATATCGAGGCTCCAGTGCTTGAAGTGATCCCGAAGGTACCGCAGATCGCCCAGCTTGTGATGCACTGCGTAGTTGGCGAAGGTGCGCCGGAACTGATGGGACGTAAGATTCCAGTCCAGCCCAAGAGTCTTGGCAAAGTTTTTTAAGACCGCATACAGAGATTTACTACTTAGCCGATAAAGACGGTTTTTTTGCGCCGAGACTTTGGTCAATCCCACCGCGCCTGAGATGGACCGTAAATGGGTTATTTCCTTGAGGTCTTCTGCCCCCTTGGCCGCTTCCAATGCTGATTCCAGGTCACGCTGCAAGGGCGCTGAGAGTCGCTCCAGGGCTTTCACGGCGTCGATGGCAATCTTGGGACAGAGCCAGGAGGTCTTACCCGCATGGGTTTTGTCCGAACGCGAGACTAGGAAGTAAAACCGCTCACCGTCCCGAACCTCGCTGAACCACTCATCCCGATGGATCAAGCCGAGTTCATGGGCGCGGATGCCGGTGGTGGCCAGAATGATCACAAAGCACCCATCGCGCAGGTCACGCAGCGTTTTCCTAAGGGCCCCGAGTCCTTGATCCCAGCCACGGGTTTTCAGGAAGCGGCTTTTTTCCTTACGTTGGTGTGACCGGTCTTTTGAGCGCGGTTGATAAGCAGCCACCGCATCCCGATGCGCCAACAGATCGTTGGCTTGGCGAAGCAGAGATTCCGCGAGTTGGAACAGCGTTTTCAGAACGTCGTCGGGGATGATTTCCGTCTTGGCTTTTTTAACACCCTGTTTCCATTCGGCCAACGCCGTGGCCGTGCTGTCGGGCCAGGGGTGATCAAAGCCGCTTGCGGTGTCCCGGAGATCCTGCCAGCAGCGTTCGACCGCAGATAACTTGTAAAACTTTGCCTGCCCACCCAAAGGCGTTCCCGGCTTTGTAGGCGAAGTCAAACGGCGAACGTATTGGACGTAGCGGAACGCCACCAACGGCGTCACCTGCGTGTGCGAGCGGATGCCCTGATCGTGCAGCCAGTTCAGCCAGAGGACGAGGTTGTGGAAGTGCTGTCGGATCGTTGCGTTGGCTAAGGCATTTTCCGCCCAAATTAAACGTGCCATCACGACTTTGGCCTCAGCCCGCAGTTGCTCGCCGCTGATACGGGTGAAGTCCAGCTTACGTTTGTTATCGACCGAGTTGCCCGTCTCCTTGGACTTGGACAGCCACCACACGTCGTTTTCATACCGCGAGAGCACGTAGAGCACGCTCTCAGCTCGATCCGTGGTCACGATGCCGTGCAGCCCCTCGCCACGGGGTAACGCTTTTAACAGCCGTTCGCGGTCGGCCAGCACCTCTGCGCCCGTCACCGTGCCCATATCGCCATCCTCGCCATGCTCAGATCCCGCCAAAACGGATGTGGATGGTCCTTCGCTTTCTCGCGCTGCTCCTTCACAAGCGCTTGATCAAAGTGAGGGGCGATCTCTTCATCGATCAGGCGGATGACTTGCTTGAGGTATTTTGTCCAGCGCTTGCCACCAAAGGTGTCGTAGTTACGCAGGGCGGCCCAGTAGAAACTGAACAGCCGATACAGGTCATCACCGGTCACCACAAAGCTCTTGCACCGGAAGCAGCCCAGATAGTCCTGACAAGGCTGACCGTTTTTCGGGGCGCGTTGCCCTTGCCGGACATCCTTACACGACGACACAGGCGTTCGATCACTGGCAATGATCGTCGATTTGCCGCGCATTTCTTCCACACGGGCTTCGCCCAGGAACCGCATGTTAGTTTCCGCTTCCGGTGGCGCTTCCCAGTAGTGAGCATTGCCCGTTTGGACCGTGTGTCGTCCTGTTCTCGCGGTGATCAACGGATCTTGTCCCGACAGCTCCCACACGCGATTGATGAGCGTCTGACGCAATCGACTGACATTCAGGGCGAGCGGCTTGCCATCGTCGGTTTCAAGCTGGTGTTGGTCGACAAGTCGCTTAGTTGTTTGATGCAAAACTGCCGCCGTAAGTCGGTACGGTTGGCCCGCGTGAGATTTCCGCTTGCATTCATAGATCAGCAGCCGATGTGGGTCATCGAACTGAGCACGAACGGCGGCGTTCCGCTCCACAATCAATTCAATCGCATCGGCGGCATAGAGGTGAATACTGGCCATCTCAGCCACTTCTTCCGACTTGCGCAGAGCCACCACATGCGTGTTCATGCCACGGCGTTTAAAGCTGACCAGAAGGCGCAGGTTCGACTTCAATGGGTGTGGCTGCACACAATCCGTGGTCAACTCCAGGATGGGTGTCGGGTTCATGCCCGTAGACAGCGCAATGGACAGGACGCAGACGGTCAAATCGAAGTTGGTCAGCGGCTCCGAATGGGCCACAATGCGCTCCATCTCGGTCCGAAGCGCTTTGATCAGGAAGCGCTTCTCGTTCTTGCTGAGAGCTTTCTGGCTTTTCTTCCGCTTGTTGGAGTTCGGGAATGGATTGCGAGGCCAGACGGTGATCATATCGGCCTCCGGCCAGAAGCCGAATCGATGACAGGCTCTGAGTAGCGATTTGGTAGCAGTGAAGTAGTTTTTCTGCGAACTGTATCCAACGGGTTCATTTCTGAGGTGCTGGAGAAATTGTTTGATGGTGTCGGCGTTCAGATCGGCCATGGTCAGGCGTTCGCCACTCGCCGCGTGAAGCAGTGACAGGAAGGGCGCCAGGTATCGAAAGCCACCGATCCAGTAATTCACAATCGTGGTCGGGCTGAGAGACCTCCCCTTCGTTTTGATGCTCTCGGCAACCAACTTTTCCAGGGTGCGCTGGCAGGCCATGGTGATGTCATCATACCCCTGACTGTAAAACGGCCCGAAGTCTGCGAATCGAACGTTTGTTGTGTTTTCCGGAATGGCAACGACGGTGTTTGCTGGCTTTGAAATCGGCCACTGATCAACAAAGGGGGTTGTCACCTCAGCGGCCGTCTCGCCCGCGCCCTGAACACCAAACTTATGCGCCTCTATCGTGAAATCCTTTTTCATGTGCAGGCCGCCTCCTTCGCCGTTTCCTCAATTTCTTCCTGATAGTTGGTGCGCAGGTCGTCTTCGATATCGTCGAGAAAATGCAAGTATTTTTCCGTGGTCGTGATACTGCTGTGGCCCAATCGATCTCGGACGTAGATCAGGGGATTGAACGTCATGCTTTTTCGGGACATCAACGATTTCAGGGTGTGCGTTGCGTAGGTATGACGCAGGATATGGGGATGGCAGGCGAACGACAGGTTCAGTCGGTTCAGTGAATTATTGAGTGAAGTTGGAATGCTCCAAGGTTTGCCCTTGGCCGTCACAAAGAGGGTTTTCGGCTCTGTCTCTTGTTGTCGGATCGTTTCATGGCGCTCGTGAATCAGGTACTCCCAGAGATCCGCCATCAAGGAAATCGGCACATGGATCGTCCGTGGCTTGTCGCCCTTGGTGCTCATCTGTTGGGGATCAAGCTCAACCACTACATGACTTCGAGCCGAGATAGATTGGGGCGCTGACACACAAGTGACTGGAAACGTCAGCAACTCTTCTTTGCGCAAACCGGTCAGCAAGGCCAGTCGAACGATCAACCGAAGCGTCTTGTTCTTGATGGTTTTCAGCAGCTCATCGACCTGCTCTTTGTTGAGGACTTTGATCTTCGTTGGAGAGGTTTTCAGCAGCACATCATGTTTAACGGCATACCCGCCCGATGTGTCCGTGTGTGCCAGGAAACCCTTGGGCTGCCTGACTCTTACCGTCTCAAGATCATAAGGCAGTGTGCTTACCCAACCTTGCTTCAGAGCAAATTGATAGAACTTGATGACCAGATGCAGTCGACGGTTAACCGTGGAGGCACTGAGGTTAAATCGATCAAAGGAAACATCTCGATACAGGGCTAGAAGCGTTTCGTGGTTTCGGTGATCAAGCTCTCGCCAATCAAACCCATTGGCTTCGATGAATTCAAAGTAGTCACACAAGTCTCTTCCGAACGTATCCCAACTGCCCCGACTTTGGACACTTCCACGTTTTAAGCAGTGATGAACGAGAAACTCCATTCCCTCGACAAACACATCATGGTTGCTTTTAAGAAGAATGGGGAACCTTTGATAAGAATGGCCCCTGACCCCAAACTCGGAAGTAGATAAAAGGAACTCCAACCTCAACCCTCGAATACTGTATTTTTAATCAGTATATCTGATTTCTATTCGGGTGCAATTAAGAGGTTACATATTCTGTAGTATGAAACATAAAAAAACCCCGTAAAAACGGGGTAAGGCTAGCGCTGTGCTGGAGGGAGAAGCAAGCAACATATCTGCAGGCTTCAAAAGCTACAGTTTCAATTATGCACACCAAGGATTACACCTGCGTGGCCAAGGAATTACCTTTTAGTCAGGGAAACTACGAACGCTCACCCCCGGAATTAGGTTGCAGACTCTAGGATCGGAGCATAGCGTAGTTGGTATTATTTCTTACAGATTCCATTCACGGAGAAACCAACATGAATACCCAAACGCTGCTGAACATGGCACTTAATGGCGTGGATGCTATTGGCTACCGGCTGGACCAGTACGGAATCACCGGCAAGGTCAACCGCCACAACATTGCGGCTTTTCTGGCAGTAGAGCAAAAGCATCTGGAAGGTGAATGGGACAGCATTCAGGTACGAGTAAATCGTCGCCGCTCTCAGGTTGAAAAAATTACCCACGAGATCGAAACCCGCAAAGACGCGCTGATCTCCCGGATTAACCGGTTCCGCGCCAGTCAGTGAGTATTTACGCCGGTGGGTTCAGCGGCGGTTCGGGTGTCCCCGGCCGCTGACTCCGCAGGCTGTTCGGCCTGAGCCGCCCGAATTCGCTTGCGAGCTTCGGTAAAGGCGGGCATCTTCACAGCCACGGTCAGCCCCGGCGGCTCCTCCCCTGGGCGAGTATCGCTCAAAACAATCCGGCCCTGGTGGATTTCCGCCACAGCACTTACCAGGCTGAGTCCCAGACCATTACCCGGTAGGGAACGACTCTTGCCAACCCGGTAGAAGCGCTGGAAAACCTGGTCCTTCTCGGCATCGGGGATACCGATACCACTGTCCCGAACTTCAAAGACTGCCTCAGCACTCTCACGCCGAACGGAAACGCCGATGACGCCATGCTCCGGCGTGTATTTGATCGCATTATCAATGAGATTGCTGACCATCTGGAACAGAAGGTCGCGGTCCCCCTCGATCATCACCCCGCTTTCCAGGGCCTGTTCAAAGGACTGGTCCTTATCCTCAGCCAGCGCCTCGTAGAGCTCACAGGCATCGGTTACCAACTCATCCAGAGACACCGGCTTCATATCTGCGGTATTGCCCCGGGTTTCCAGCCGGGCAATGCGCAACAGGGCGTTGAAGGTAGCCAGCAACTGGTCGGCTTCTGCCACGGCTCTACCAGCCTGCTCCCTCGCTTCGTCGTTATCCACCGACATCAGCGTGTTTTCAAGCTGGTTGCGGAGTCGGGTCAGGGGCGTGCGCAAATCGTGGGCAATGCTGTCGGAAACGTGCCGGATGCCCTCCATCAGGTACACAATCCGGTCCAGCATCTGGTTCAGGTTTTCCGCCAGCTGGTCGAAATCGTCATCGGTGCCGCGGGTTGGAATCCGCAGGGACAGATGGCCGTTCATAATCCGGCGGGAGGTGTTATTGATAACCTCGATACGCCGGGTGGTGCTGCGGCTCATCAGAAAACCACCGAGTAACGCGAGGGCAAGGGTAATCCCCATGCCCCAGTTGATGGCGGTTTCAATCACCCGCTTCAGGTTGGTGAGTTCGTCGACATCCCGCCCGACGAGCAGGCGCAAACCACCCTGAACCTCGAAAATTCGGGCTCGGGCCAGGCGTTCGGGCCCGTTCCAGCCGACGGATTCATTCAGGGTAAAGTTGATCCAGCCACTCTCCGAGCGGCTGCCTTCCGGCCAGGTCTCGATATTGCCGGCCAGCTTCAGGAAGTCGTCGGTGGTGAGCAGGTAAATGGATTTGGCGTTGGGATCGCGGGCAACACGCTCACGGATAATGGTGATGAGGCCGTTCACGCCACGGCCACGATACTGCTCCGCCAAACCGGCGATTTCCGCTTCGATGGTTTCGTCGGTCTGCGCGGTCATGAACCCCGCTGTACGCCAGTAAATAAAGGCCAGTAACAAGAATACCGAGGTGGCAAACACCACCATGTACAGCAGGGCTAGCTGAAAGGACGAGGTCCTGAGCTGGCTAAGCAGTTTCACGTAACATGTACCCTGCACCCCGGATGGTCTGCAGTAAGGGTGTATCGAATTCCTTGTCGATCTTGGCTCGCAGCCGGCTGATGTGCACGTCGATGACGTTGGTCTGGGGATCAAAATGATAATCCCAGACTTTCTCCAGCAGCATGGTCCGGGTCACTACCTGGCCGGCGTTGCGCATCAGATATTCCAGCAGACGGAATTCCCGGGGCTGGACATCAATGTTCTGGCCGGCCCGCTTGACGGTGCGCGCCAGCAGGTCCATTTCCAGATCGGCCACTCGCAGTACCGTTTCGGTTTCCGCCGACTGGCGATTGCGCCGTACCAGGGATTCGATACGCGCCAACAGTTCGGTGAACGAAAACGGCTTGGTGAGGTAGTCGTCACCGCCGCCGCGCAAACCTTCCACGCGGTCGTCCACATCGCCCAGGGCGCTCAGAATCAGAACCGGCACCTGGTTTCCGGTTGCACGCACCGTCTTGATGATGGACAGACCGTCCATGCCCGGAAGCATGCGGTCCACAATCATGATGTCGTAATCCTCGCTGGCCGCCATCATCATGCCCTCCTTGCCATCGGCTGCATGGTCGACCACAAAGTCGGATTCCTTCAGCCCTTTGACAAGATAATTTGCAACGTCCTGATCGTCTTCGATTACCAGCGCTTTCACCGGCTCTCCTCCCGATAGCGGATTACAGTAACGACAAGGGTACGAAGAAGTTGGCAACCCGGCCAGTTACGATCTTGTAAGAGGGTGTCGCCATTGGCGACGGTCAGACCTTCCCCGGAAACCAGCCCAGACTGTCACCTGTCGCCCCGGTGGGCCGGTATTCCGCGCTCACCCAGCCGTCATAACCCATGGCGTCGATGGCCGAAAAAACATTCGAAAAGTTAATCTCCCCGGTACCCGGCTGGTGTCGCCCCGGGTTGTCAGCAAACTGAATGTGGCCGATCCAGGGCAACAGACACTCCATGGAGCGCACCAGATCCCCTTCCATGATCTGCATATGGTAGAGGTCGTACTGCAGGCGCACGTTGTCTGCATCCACCTCCTCAATCAGCGCGAGCACCTTGCCGGTGGTATCCAGAACGAAACCGGGCATGTCCACCCGTGAGTTAATGGCTTCCAGGCAAAGTGTGATGCCCTCCTCCGACAGCCTGGCTGCTGCCCAGGCGACATTGTCCACCAGCGTCTGCCAGGCAATCTCATCGGAAACGCTGTCTGGCTTCAGCCCTGCCAGACAGTTCAGCTGGCGGCAGCCGAGAGCCCTGGCATAATCGATCGCCTGATGAACTCCAGCCTGGAACTCCTCAACCCGATCCGGCAGGCAGGCAATCCCCCTCTCACCGGCGTCCCAGTCCCCGGGCGGCAGATTGAACAGTACCTGGGTCAGATGGTTGTCACTCAACATCTGACTGAGCAGGTCTTTGGGATAGGCGTAGGGGAACAGGTATTCCACTCCCTCAAAGCCAGCGGCACGGGCCATGGCAAAGCGTTCGGGAAAGTCCACTTCCGTGAACAGCATGGACAGGTTGGCAGCAAAACGGGGCATGGCTTGGTTACTCCTTCGGGCCGCGACCAAGGGAGCCAAGCAGCGCACCGTTCAGATGCTCAAGCTCCAGCAGCAGGCCGCTGTGGTCGACATCACTGTGGCCATTGGCCACCAGCGACAGGTATTCATTGTGAGTCTGCTGGGACAGGGGCAGGGTTAGGCCTTCCGCACGAGCCTCGTCCAGAATCATCCGCATGTCCTTGAGCTGAATCCGTGCTGGCGCGCCGGGTGCGAAATCCCGGTCGATCATGCGCTGCCCATGCAACTCCAGAATCCGGCTACCGGCAAATCCACCCAGCAAGGCTTCCCGCACGGCCGCAGGATCGGCACCGCCTTTCGCCGCAAGCAACAGAGCTTCCGACACAGCACCAATGGTGATTCCAACAATAGCCTGATTGGCCAGCTTCGCCAGTTGCCCCGAGCCAACAGGACCAATCCGCGTGCATTTGCCGAGCGACTCAAACACCGGCCGGGCACGGTCCACATCCGTTTCCGAACCGCCAGCCATGATACTCAAACGGGCCTCAGCGGCTCCCACCGTGCCTCCGGACACCGGCGCATCCACGTAGCCAACGCCCCGCTCCGCAGCCAACTCACCATGGCGACGGGCCACGGAAGGCTGGATAGAGCTCATATCAATCACCAGCGCCCCCGGTTTCACGGCATCAATCACGCCCTGCGCCACCAACACCTGCTCCACCACATCGCTGTTCTCCAGCATGGTGATCACCACATCGGCACCGGCAACGGCCTCTGCCGGGGAATCGGCAATGGTTGCTTCGGAGGCAAAGGGTTCGCACTTGCTGGCTGTACGGTTCCACAAGGTCATCGGAAAGCCCGCACTCAGGAGGTTGCGGGTCATGGGTGCGCCCATCAGGCCGATGCCAAGAAACGCGATATGAGGGAGTTTAGTAGTCATTTTCAGGCCTTAACACCAGAAGTTGGAGAAGGAATTGGGGAGACTTGGTTTCCGATTATACAAACAAAAACGCCACCAACCGGAACCGGTGGTGGCGTTTTAACTTCTCTAGTCTTTAGAGACTAGCCGATAATTCAGGCCGCCTCGGACATCTGCATGCGAATCTTTTTCATCGCATTCTTCTCGAGCTGCCGGATACGCTCAGCTGACACTCCGTACTTGTCCGCCAACTCATGCAGGGTCGACTTGCCCTCGGACAACCAGCGCTCCCGAAGAATATCCTGGCTGCGCTCATCCAGCTGACCCAGAGCCTGCATCAGCCGGCCGTTGGAATCGTCGGACCAGTCCGCGTTTTCCAGCTGGGTTGCCGGGTTGCTGCGAGCATCTTCCAGAAAATACGCCGGTGCCTGATAGGCGTTGTCGTCATCGTCGTCCTGCGGACCGTCAAACGCCGTGTCCTGGGAGGCCAGCCGGCCTTCCATTTCCCGGACAACCTTGGGCTCAACGCCCAGATCTTCGGCCACAGCGTTCAGCTCATCATGGCTGAGCCAGGCAAGCTTTTTCTTCTGGCTGCGCAAGTTAAAGAACAGCTTGCGCTGGGCCTTGGTGGTGGCCACTTTCACGATCCGCCAATTGCGCAGGATAAACTCGTGAATCTCGGCCTTGATCCAGTGAACCGCAAATGAAACCAGACGCACGCCGTATTCCGGATTGAAGCGTTTGACCGCTTTCATCAGACCAACGTTGCCTTCCTGGATCAGGTCCGCCTGTGCCAGGCCATAGCCCGAATAACTCCGGGCAATATGAATTACGAAGCGAAGGTGAGACATAACCAGATGACGGGCGGCTTCCACATCGCCCTCATAATGTAACCTTTCGGCCAGGTCCCGCTCCTCTTCTACTGTGAGCACCGGAATGCGGCTCGCAGCCTGAATGTAAGACTCGAGATTCTGACCCGGAACCAGTCTGTCAACCAGTTGTAAACTCGTACCCATGCTCTAACCTCCGAACCCGACGGCCCTTAAATATATCAATTACTATTTAGACCGCCAAGAACCCTGAAAGTTCCCGAAATCCCCAGTAAAACGTTTTAAATCAACTATCTGGAAATTTCACTGTGGCTTTATTGACTCTTAACCTACGTTAAAAGAAGCTGTTTCTTCAATACGCTTTTACCGCTATCCGGATCACCCACCTCCGGCAATATCACCCGGCTCCATGTCGTCCAGATGACGCTTCACCGCGACCCAGGCGCCCAGCCAGCCTAGCAGCATCGCAACAATTATCAACGCCAGTGCACCATCAAACTGCAAACCGTCGAGGGAAAAATCACTCCGGTACAGGCCTGCCAGCCGCTCTATGGGCCCGCTGAGCCACCAGAGTGACAACTGCAGCAATATAAGCGCCACAACCCCACCACCGAGTCCGAACCAGGCGCCGGTGTACAGAAAGGGCCTACGAACAAAGCTGTCTGTTCCGCCCACCAGCTTCGCAACCAGGATCTCGTCCCGGCGGCTCTCGATCGAAAGACGCACTGTATTTCCGATCACCAGCACAACTGCGGCAGCCAGCAGGATCGCCAACGCCCAGACAGCACGGGCCAGCATATCCGTCATGGCGTTCAGGCGCTGCAACCAGCCCAGGTCTACCTGAACTCGCTCTATGCCTTCCATGCCCTCGATAAACTGCACCAAGCCCTCAACACCCTCAGTGGACCGGGCGCCCTCTTCCGGCGTAATCAGCAGGGTGTGTGGCAGCGGGTTATCCTCGAGATAGTCCAGAGCATCTTCCAGACCGGATGAGGCCCGAAACTCCGCCAGGGCCTGATCCCGATCAACCAGCTCAACGCCAGAAACCCGCCCGTCTCCCGCAATGTCGTTGGCCAGCACCCTTGCCCGCTCGAGCGGCACATCCAGCTCGATGTAGGCGGTCACCCGGGCACTGCTCTCCCAACCAGCGCTAACCCCTTGAAGGCTGGTCAGCAGCAACAGCAGCGCTACCGGCAGGGCCAGGGCAACACCCATTACTGTCCAGGTCATCAGGCTGGCCACCGGATTACGCCAGAGACGGCGAGCGCTATCCTCGGCAACCTTGCGATGATGGGTGAAATAGCTTTCAGCCTGCTCACGCCAGGGCGAACGGGCCTTGTTGGCACCCCGTGCCGGTTGTGACTTTTTGCGCGGATCAGCGGCCACTGGCACCTCCGCCAATAACCGAGGCGCCGCCGGTCACCAAACGGCCATGGTCCAGCTTCAGCGTTCGCCGCCCCATCTCGTTAATCAGGGCGATGTCGTGGGTTGCGATCAACACAGTAACGCCCACCTGGCTGAACTGTCCGAACAGGTTCATGATGTCGGAGGACAGGGCAGGATCCAGGTTACCTGTCGGCTCGTCCGCCAGCAGCACCGGGGGTTTGTTTACCACCGCCCTGGCAATACCCACTCGCTGCTGTTCCCCGCCGGAAAGCTGCATCGGGTTCATTTTTTCCTTCTGCAGCAACCCCACCTTGTCCAGGGCAGCCCGCACACGCCGGCCCGTGTCTCTGGGAGAAGCACCCATGACTTCCAGAGGCATGGCGACGTTGTCGAAAACGGTACGGTCAAACAGCAGCTGGTGATTCTGGAAAACCACACCGATATGGCGGCGAATGTAGGGGATCTGACGGCGCGGCAAGCGGTTCAGAACCTGCCCGCCTACCACCACCTCGCCGGCACTGGGGCGTTCCATGACCATGATCAGCTTCAGCAGAGTACTTTTGCCAGCGCCGGAATGGCCGGTCAGAAACGCCAGCTCTCCCCGCTCCAGGCCAAAATTGACCTGCCGCAGGGCGGTGTGATCACTGTCGTAACGCTTGGTGACCTGACGAAACTCAATCATGGGCGGATTCCGCGCGGCTGGATTTCGGGCTACTCGTCAAACAGGGCGTCCACAAAGGTTTCGGCATCAAAGCTGCGCAGGTCGTCCACCTGCTCACCAACACCAATATACCGGATGGGCAACTGCAACTGACGGGCGATGGCAAACACAATACCGCCTTTGGCGGTGCCGTCCAGTTTCGTTAACGTAATGCCGCTCACGCCGACGGCCTGCTGGAACACCTGGGCCTGGCTCAGAGCGTTCTGGCCCGTGCCTGCATCCAGCACCAGCATCACTTCGTGGGGCGCGGATTCATCCAGCTTCTTCATCACCCGGACCACCTTCTCCAGCTCCTGCATCAGGTTGTCCTTGTTCTGCAGCCGGCCGGCGGTATCGGCAATCACCACATCAACGCCGCGGGACTTGGCTGACTGGATGGCGTCGAAAATAACCGAGGCGCTGTCAGCGCCGGTATGCTGCGCCACTACCGGAACGTTGTTGCATTCACCCCATACCTGCAACTGCTCAACGGCTGCGGCACGGAAGGTATCGCCAGCGGCCAGCATGACCGACTTGCCTTCGTTCTGGAATTTTTTGGTGAGCTTGCCGATGGTGGTGGTCTTACCCACGCCGTTTACGCCCACCATGAGAATGACGTACGGGGTCTTGCCGGAGTCGATCTCCAGTGGCTTGGTCACATCCTTCAGCAGACCATGCAGTTCATCCCTCAAGGCCTTGCGCAGGGCCTCGCCGTCTTTAAGCTGATTGCGCTCGAGCTTGTCGGTGAGCGAATCAATGATTTCGGAGGTGGCGGTAACACCCACATCGGCCATCAGCAACGTGGTTTCGATTTCCTCCAGCAGGTCCTCGTCAATTTTCTTGCTCAGCGAGAACAGGTCCGACAGGCCACCGGTCAGGCTCGCGCGGGTCTTACCCAATCCTTTTCGGATGCGTTCGAAAACGCTGACCTGGGGCTCGGGTTCCGGCGCTTTTTGCGGCTCTTCCGCCGGCGCAGGTTCCGGTTCCGGTTCCGGTTGCGGTTCCGGCTCGGGTGCCGGTTCGGGCTCGGGGCCAGCCACCGGCTCTGGCTGTGGCTCGGCGGCAGGTGCCTCACTCTCGCCTTTTTCCGGCTCCGGTACCGGCCCCTTGGCAACCTCCGGCTTGCGCTGAGGCACCGGCTTCGGGCGTGGCGCCCGGCTGCGGTTACCGGCGATATCCAGGAGAAATACGAGCACAAGAAGGGCCAGAAGGCCGATTGAAATCCACTCTGCCGTCATAAAAGTCATTCCATCAGTCTGAATGGGCGGGACAAATAAAGCCGACATTCTAGCAGACTGTCCCGGTGAAGTGAGGGTCGCCCCGATTATCGCGCCCGCGAACGTTTCCGGTAAGATGCACGCACATATCCTGAACCGAATAAACTCGTGGAGCCGCGACTATGGCGCGCAGACAATCCGCAAGCCGGTCTCACCAGAAGAGATCCCCAGCCGATCGCGGCGCGGCTCCGGCTGGCAAAAGCAGCGGCACCGGTGAGCTGCGAATTATTGGCGGCGACTGGCGCAGCCGTAAACTGCGCTTTCCGGACGCCGGTGGCGTGCGACCAACCCCCGCCCGCACCCGGGAAACCCTGTTCAACTGGCTGACCTTTCACCTGGCAGGCAGTGACTGCCTGGATCTGTTCGCCGGCTCCGGTGCGCTTGGGCTCGAGGCTCTGTCCAGAGGAGCCGGACGAGCGACCCTGGTGGACCACACACCAGCGCTGGCAAAGGCGCTGCGGGACAACCTCCGGCTGTTGAAATCCGACAACGGGGATGTGGTGTGTTCAGACGTCGAAAGCTATCTGGGCCAGAGAAACCGGCCGCCGTTTGATATCGTGTTCATGGATCCGCCGTTCCGCCAGGGCTGGCTGGCAAAGCTATTTCCGCTACTGGAGCAACAGGCGTGGATCAAACCCGGCGGCTGGATTTACGTGGAACACGAGAGCGAACTTCCAACGCCGTCTGTGCCTGATTCGTGGCAGCTGCACCGGCAGAAGAGTGCGGGACAGGTCACCTACTCTCTGTTCCGGGTCATTGCCGGGCCAGAATGAAAAAGGGGCCAGATGAAAGCTTTCATCTGGCCCCGGATTCACCGCCCGAGCAGGTTCAGGTCGATCTGCAGCGCCGGATCAGGAGGCCGGGCGCAGGGAATAGGCCCTGAGATGCTCGGCAAACTCCTCGAGATAGCGGATGCCGCTGGCTTCTGCCTCCCGGCACCACTCCATCAGAGCATTCAACTTGTCCTGCGGCTTAAGCCCACGCTGACGCCAGAGCGCCTGCAGTTCATGGCTCTTCTCGTAGATCTGGCGCAACACTGCATTGCGCTCCAGCACCGACTCCAGGGTTTCCTTTTCCTTGGGCTGGATCAGTGTAATTTCCCGGGAGAGCAGCTGCTTGAGCTTCCGATACCGTGGACGGATCTCATCGTCCATCAGTGACTTCTGCTGGCGCAACACCGGCTCCATAACGCGCTTGCGGTACTGGCGCATAATGTCAAAGCGGTTGTTGGCAATCGCCTGGACGGTCTCTACGTCCACCTCCAACTTGCCCGGTACATGATGAGCAATCGGACGATAGCCCTTGGGCTTGGCCAGACCGAATAACTGGAACAGACGGATATAGCCCCAGCCGATATCCACCTCGAACCAGCGACGGGACAGCTTGGAGGAGTTCGGGTAGGTGTGGTGGTTGTTATGCAGCTCTTCGCCTCCGATCAGAAGACCCAACGGACTGATGTTGCGGGCGTTATCGGCACACTCGTAGTTTCGGTAACCCATCCAGTGACCAATGCCGTTAACCACACCGGCAGCCCATACCGGGATCCACATCATCTGTACCGCCCAGATCCAGATGCCATGAACGCCAAACAGAGCCAGATTGATCACCGCCATCAATGCGATGCCCAACATCTGGTAGCGACTGTAGACATTCCGCTCTACCCAGTCTTCCGGGGTGCGCTGGCCATAGCGTTCAACGGTTTCCGGGGTCGCTGATTCGGCATAGAGTTCAGCCCCCTCGAACAGAACCTTGCGAATACCCAACACCACCGGGCTGTGGGGATCTTCCTCGGTTTCGCATTTGGCGTGATGTTTACGGTGGATGGCCGTCCACTCCTTGGTGTTCTGCGCGGTGGTCAACCAGAGCCAGAACCGGAAGAAGTGTTTCAGAGCCGGATGCAAATCCAGCGAATTGTGCGCCGAATGGCGGTGCAGGTAGAGCGTTACACTAACAATCGTGACATGGGTCATTCCAAGTGTTACCAGAATGAGCTGCATCCACGACAGGTCAAGAAGACCATTAAACCACATAGCAAATCCTCGAAATCATTATCTTTGGCGCGAGGCCAACTTCACAACTTTAGCGTACAGCTGTAAGCCACAACAACAGCATTTGGATGCAAAATTGTTACTGATTACACTTACTCGTTTTCCATCGGAGATTCCCACCCGTGCCCGAACTGCCCGAAGTAGAAACCACCCGCCGTGGCATCGCCCCTCACTGCGAGGGCGAAACCATAGCCCGCGTGACCGTGCGCAACGGTAGCCTGCGCTGGCCTGTTCCGACGGATCTTGGCGAGAAACTGGAAAGTCAGGTCATAAGAAGTATAGACCGACGGGCCAAGTATTTGTTCCTTAACATGGACCAGGGCACGGTGATTGTTCACCTCGGCATGTCCGGCAGCCTGCGAATTATCACCGACAGCACGCCACCACTGACCCATGACCATATCGACCTGGCGTTACAGTCTGGCGTCATTCTCCGATTCAATGATCCCCGCCGGTTTGGCTGCTGGCTCTGGGCCGACTCGGCCAATGAACACCCGCTGATCAGCCATCTTGGCCCCGAACCCCTGGCCTCCGAATTCAATGGCGCGTTCCTGTTCCGGCTCTCCCGGGGCAAAAACACACCGGTGAAATCGTTCATCATGGACAATCACGTGGTGGTCGGGGTTGGTAACATCTACGCCAATGAAGCCCTGTTCAAATCCGGCATCCACCCAAGACGCAAAGCCGGACGAATCAGCCTCGACCGCTATCACAGGCTGGCCGAAGCCATCCGGGAAACGCTCAGCGCCGCCATCCTGATGGGCGGAACCACCCTCCGGGACTTTGTAAACAGCGATGGCGAACCCGGCTATTTTGCCCAGTCCCTACTGGTGTACGGTCGCGGCGGCCAGCCCTGCAAGGAATGCGGGACACCGCTGAAAGAAATACGGATGAACAACCGATCAACGGTTTACTGCCCGCGCTGCCAGCGTTGAATGCTTACGAGATGCCACATTCAGCAACGAAAAATCGTTTGAAAATACGCAAATATGATTCATAGTTAACAGAGGATTAACGCCCACGGTATACAATGGGATGGTATTCACTTGATGCGATTCCGGTACTGTCGTCCTTGAAGACAGTACCCGTCAGGGCCAAAAAGCTCAGGAGACAGTACGATGACCCGCAAGATTTCCCGCACTCTGGTGGCCACTGTGGCGGCCTGCCTGATGGCATTCTCTTCACTCGGACATGCACAGGCTGTGGATGAAACCCCGTCCGCGCTGGCCATGACCGGCGATGCCATTTTTGTTCGCCCGGCCCTGCTGGCAACCACCATTGTGGGCAGCGCTGTCTACCTGGTATCCCTGCCCTTCTCTCTGCTGGGCGGCAACGCCGACGAAGCCGGAGAAGTCCTGGTGATGGGCCCTGCCAAGGCAACTTTCGTGCGCTGTCTTGGCTGCACCCGCACCGGCAAGAAGCCCGAGACGGTTCAGACCAGCAACTGATCTGGCTCCATCGGACAAGCCTCCGTATTATCACGGCTTGCTCCAACGAGCGAACTCCGGCAGCCTGAAGAAAATCCTTCAGGCTGTTTTTCTCTATGGTTGACTGGTCCTCTCTAAACACCGTGTTCCTGGATATGGACGGAACACTGCTGGATCTGCATTTCGATAATCACTTCTGGCTCGAACACCTCCCAGCCCGCTATGCCGAGCACTACGACCTTCACCCCCAGGACGCGAAAGACCGCCTGATTCCGATGATCATGGCTGAGCGAGGGTCATTAAACTGGTACTGCACCGATTACTGGAGCGAGCGGCTATCCCTGGACATCACCGGCCTGAAAGCCGAAGTGGGTGACCGGATTGGTTACCGGCCCCATGTAACCGATTTTCTCGATGCGCTGAGGCACTCCGGACTCCAATCGGTGATCGTCACCAACTGCCACCCGGATCCCCTGGCCCTGAAACTTCAGCGTACCGGCCTTTCTGCACGAGTTGATGCCATTGTCTCAAGCCATCAACTGGGCAAACCGAAGGAAGATCCGTCGTTCTGGCATGACCTCCAGCGCCTGGCGCCCTACCAGGCTGAAAACACCCTGATGATCGACGACAGTTTCCCGGTGCTGGAAAGCGCCCTTGCGGCCGGCATTGCCCAATGCCTTGCAGTACTGGCGCCAGACAGCCAGCAGGAAGCCCGGGAACAGCACCCGGAAATACCCTGCATTCATCACTTCGATGAAATTCTCCCGACTCTTCGCCAGCGTTCGCCCCTGCCATCCGGCCGATGACAGGGTTATAATTGGCGTACAAGCCCATCAGGTGAGGAGACATGACGGCATCAACCGCTGACGACCAACGTGTAAGGCTCGATAAATGGCTCTGGGCCGCCCGCTTCTACAAGACCCGCTCCCTGGCCAAGGAAGCGATTGAGGGAGGCAAGGTCCATTACAACAGCCAGCGCTGCAAACCCGGCAAGCTGGTGGAAGCCGGCGCAAAGCTGACGCTGCGTCTGGGCTGGCAGGAAAAAGTCATTATTGTTGATGACATAAGCGACCGGCGCCGTGGTGCGCCCGAAGCTCAAAAGCTCTACCACGAAACAGAAGATAGCGCCAAGAAACGCGAGGAATTGGCCTGGCAGCGTAAAACCATGCAGGCAGCGCAACTTCCTCCGGCCAGACGACCCTCAAAGAAAGACCGGAGGGACATTCAGCGCTTTCGCGAACAGAACGGCCTCTGAACCCTTTTTACATCCCCGCCCTCAGTCAACGTGCAACGACCGGCATTCAGGAGACACAACATGGCAGCCCGCGACCAGTTCCAGCGCTTTATTTTTGAACACAGCCAGGTGCGCGGAGCCTGGGTGCAGCTGGCCGACAGCTATCAGGAAATTGGCAGCCAGGCGCCCTATCCGGACACCGTTCGGGAACTGCTCGGGGAAGCGCTGGTGGCAAGCATTCTGATGAGCAGCACCCTGAAGTTTGAGGGTACGCTATCGGTACAGGCCCAGGGAGAAGGCCCGCTGCGCACACTGATGGCCGAGTGCAGCCACGACCGGCACATCCGTGGCCTGGCCCGCTTTGACGAACATGCCGTCAGCGAAGACAGCTTCCACGATCTGCTCGGCGAGAGTCGGATGGCCATCACCATCACGCCCGACCGCGGCAATCGCTACCAGGGCGTGGTACCCCGTGATCAGGACACGCTTGGCGGCTGTCTTGAGGAATACTTCGATCGCTCGGAACAGATTCCCACCAGCCTGTTCCTGTTTGCCGATGAAAACGGCGCCGCCGGACTGATGCTCCAGCGCCTGCCGGGCGCAACTGAGGAAGACGAAGACCTCTGGGACCGGGTAAACCATCTGGCCCGCACAGTGGAAGCCGGAGAGTTACTGGAGCTGGACAGCGAAACCCTGCTACATCGCCTGTTCCATGAGGAAACCGTGCGGCTGTTCGACGCCGAACCGGTCGCCTTCCGGTGCAGCTGCTCCAGGGAGCGGACCCTCGGCGCACTGGAAGCCATAGGCAGTGAAGAATGCTACAGCATTCTGGAAGAACAGGGCTCCATCGAGATGGATTGCCAGTTCTGTCACGCTCACTATCGCTTCGATAGAAATGATATTGATCATCTTTTCACCGGTCATACGCTACACTAGAAACACGTTCGATTAGCCGGGAAACCGCTGATAGCAAGGCTTCCCGGGCAGTCGTTTTTTACCGGCGTCTCTGGCATAATAGCGCGCCTGAATTGACCCGATTGCTCAGATTTCCGTCAATTTTGGGGGGCGGCCTGAGCAATCACTAAGACATCCCGAGGGCGAGGTCGAAGTGAGCAACACTTATAATGATCTGAGTACAGCACGACTGGTTGAGGTGGCACTGGCGCGTGAGGAAGGCCAGCTGGCAGCCAACGGTTCCCTGGTCGTAAAAACCGGTGACCGCACAGGTCGGTCTCCCATGGACCGTTATATTGTCGAGGAGCCGAGCACCTCGGATGATATCCACTGGGGTCCGATCAACCGTCCTTTCGACGCCGAAAAATTCGACGCCCTCTGGGACCGTGTTGAAGCTTACATCGCCGAGAAAGACCAGTTCGTGTCTCACGTTCATGTCGGTTCCGACCCGGAACACTATCTGCCGGTCAAAATGACTACCGAGACGGCCTGGCAGAATCTGTTCGGCCGCAATCTGTTTATCCGTCCGGAAAGCTACAACCCGGCTGACAAGCAGGAATGGCAGATACTGAACGCCGCCAACTTCGAGTGCGTGCCCGAGCGCGATGGCACCAACAGCGACGGCTGCGTGATGATCAACTTTGCCAAGCGCAAGGTTCTGCTGGCCGGTATGCATTACGCCGGCGAAATGAAGAAGGCCATGTTCTCGGTGCAGAACTTCCTGCTGCCGGAAAAAGACGTGCTGCCCATGCACTGCTCGGCCAACGTCGGTGAAGACGGCGAAACCTGCCTGTTTTTCGGTCTGTCCGGCACCGGCAAGACTACCCTCTCCGCCGATCCGCACCGCTTCCTCATCGGTGACGATGAGCACGGTTGGGGCCCGGGCACCGTATTCAACATCGAAGGCGGTTGCTACGCGAAGTGCATCGACCTGACCCGGAAAAATGAACCGATCATCTGGGACGCCATCCGTTTCGGCGCCATTGTCGAGAACGTGACCATCGACCCTGAGACCCGTGAGCCGGATTACACTGACGTATCCCTCACCGAAAACTCCCGCTGCGCCTACCCGCTTGAGCACGTTGAGAAGCGCGTGATCGAGAACCGCGCCGGTGAGCCATCTCACATCGTGTTCCTGACCTGCGACATGACCGGCGTTCTGCCGCCCGTGTCCGTCCTGAGCCGCGAAGGCGCCGCTTACCACTTCCTGAGTGGCTATACCGCTCTGGTTGGCTCCACCGAGATGGGTTCTTCCTCGAAACTGAAGTCCACCTTCTCAACCTGCTTCGGTGCGCCCTTCTTCCCCCGTCCGGCCGGCGTTTACGCCGAGCTTCTGATGAAGCGGATGGACGAGTTTGGCAGTAAGGTCTTCCTGGTCAACACCGGCTGGACCGGCGGCCCTTACGGTGAAGGACAGCGATTCAGCATTCCGACTACCCGTGCCATCATCGCCTCAATCCAGAATGGCGACCTGGACGACGTGGAAACCGAACACCTGCCGACCCTGAACCTGGACGTGCCCAAGCATGTTCCGGGCGTGGACACCGAGCTGCTGAACCCGCGCAACACCTGGGTAAGCCCGGACTATTACGATGGCAAGTCCCAGGAACTGATCGCCCAGTTCGTCGAGAACTTCAACAAGTTCGACGTGGCGGATTCAATCGTCGAAGCCGGTCCGAAGCTGAGCTGAGTCGATTACGGCAAGTAAGAAAAGCGCCCTGCGAAAGCACGGCGCTTTTTTTGTATCATAGCCCAACACACTCAAGGAAACGGCTTCATGAAACAGCGTCTACGCCAGCTCTTTTCGTTTATTCTCAAACCACTGGAATCCGGAAAGGTTGGGCCCAGCTACAAAGATTCGCATCGCACCGTGTTGAATGTCGTGGGCATCCTGTTCCTCGTTCTGGCGACGGTGTCAGCGGCTATGCTCGTTTACACCGGTAAGGCAGGCGCCTTGATTCCCGTGCTTGTTTTCTTCGGTATTGGTGGCGTGTCGTTGGTCGTCGGGACGTTGGGCTCCGATGCCGCGGTGTCGAAGATGTGGGGCAATCGGTGAGCTGAACCGCTTCCAAAAAGGAGGATTTTTCGTGGGGAAACACTCATGGAACTGAAGCGCAGTCTTCTCGATCAAGCCGCAAGCAAAGAGATCATAACGGACGAACAGGCTGACCAACTCTGGACGTTCCTCTCAGAACAGCAGCAACAAATCCCCTCTTTCCGTTTCACCCACATCCTCTATTACTTCGGCGGCCTGATTGCAATCGGGGCCATGAGCCTGTTCATGACCCTCTCGTGGGAAAGCCTTGGTGGTTGGGGTCTGCTACTGATTGCCCTGATCTACGCCGGCGCAGGCCTGTGGCTCACCGAGTTTTTCCTGAAGCGGCTGGACCTGAAAATTCCTGCGGGGATCACTGCTACTTTTGTCGTTGTCCTTACTCCACTCGCGGTTTTCGGGTTTCAGGCCGGCATGGGCTGGTGGTCGGGCGGCCATGAATACCGGGACTACCACCGCTACATCGACTGGAGCTGGTTATTCATGGAACTGGCAACACTGGCCTCAGGCGCAGTCATGCTCTGGCGCTACCGATTGCCCTTCCTGGTCATGCCGGTGGCCGTCACGCTCTGGTACATGAGTATGGATCTGGCTCCCTTTCTGTTTGGTGAGGAGTACGTTGCCTGGGAACTCAGGAAATGGGTTTCCCTGTGGTTCGGACTCCTCATCGCCCTGCTGGCTTTCTGGGTGGATATCCGAAATCAGAGCAGCCGCGACTTTGCGTTCTGGTTATACATGTTCGGTGTCACGGCTTTCTGGAGCGGACTTTCCCTGATGGAGTCTGAGAGCGAATGGAGCAAGCTGCTCTACTGCATGATGAATATTGCCATGATTTTCACCGGGGCCATTCTGGGCCGGCGGGTATTCGTCGTGTTCGGCGGTCTGGGAGTCGCCGGGTACCTTGGCTATCTTGCCTACGAGGTGTTCGAGAACAGCCTTCTGTTTCCAATTGCGCTTACGTTGATTGGTCTGGCGATCGTGTGGTTGGGCATTCTGTGGCAACGGCACGAACAGCGCGTTTCAGACCGGTTGCGACGCCTTCTTCTCGCACCGCTCAGGGAACTGATCGCGCGTCGCCATTAAACAGAGAGCCAACACCAAAAACCTCAGGCGTAAAAAATAAGGGGTATGAAGGCCACCAGCACCAGCGAAATCCCCATGGCAATCAGCGGCATGATGATACGCTCATGGCGCTGATAAAAAGTCCCCGTTTCCTCCTGCGCCGCCAGCACTTCCGCCTCTCCAACCACCTGCCGGGTAAGCAGATGGTTCAGGGCTACCGGCGGGCTCAGGTAGCCAAGTTCAAATGCCACCAGGGTCACCATCCAGAAATGGATCGGATGAATGCCGCTGGAATAGGCAATCGTGGCAACGGTGGCCGTCACAAGAATCACCGCACCGAACGCGTCCATGATCATGCCCAGGATCACCAGAATCACCACCATCAGCAGCATTGCCGACCAGGCACTGTCAAACGACTGTGGGAACGCCTCCATCAGGTGCGCCCGTTCGATCACCCCACCGATGCTGACCGACAGACCCAGCAACAGAAGTAGCGCGCCAATTTCCGCCGTCGTATCGTTGGTGGCGCCACGGAGACTTCGCTCCAGGCCCTGATGGTTGATCTCCCCCGAGGCTTTGCCTTTCCGGTTTTTCAGGCTGACATGCTCGTACACAAGGATTGCCAGCATGATCACCGGTAGCAGCCTTGGCGCCGAGAATTCATCCATCCCCACATCCAGGGCCAGACGGTAGAACAGCACCACGGCAGCGATCACCAGAACATAGGGAATCAGGGGTTTGAACGCCTGCGTCATGGCCGGGAAGGCTTCGGCAGAGGGCGCCAGGTTAAACTGGCTCTGACGATTCACACTCAGGGCCACAATCGCAAACATCGTGGCGGTCAGCACGAATACCCAGATACCCCAGCCAAACAGCTCATCGGTGGTGACTTCCCGGTTCAGATAGGCAATCACAACCACCAGCAGGCAGGGGCGCAAAACCACGCCCAGGGAACCGGACATGGCGGTCGCCGCCAGGGCCAGATGCCGCCGGGCGCCGGCCGCACGCAGCTCACTGTAGATCACGGCACCGGCCGCGATGACGAAGATGCCAGACGCACCGGTGTAGGCCGTGGGCACGGCAGCGACCAGAACCGCTACAACTGCCAGCATTTCCGGCGGCATACGCCAGGGCCGGAAGACATTGAACACCAGGGTGGCCAGGCGGGTCTGCTTCAGCATCATGCCCACCCAAACGTAAAGGCCGACATTCAGGAACATGTCGGACAGCTCCATCATCTTGCCGAGATAGATACCAATCCCCGACGCGTGTCCGATCAGGGCGAAATAGGTGCCGGAGATCAGACACATCACGGTATAGAGTGGAACGGCCAGGAAGGCCTTGTTCAGGCTGCCGCCTTCCCGGAGATTATCCGGCACCCGAAATAGCCGGTACAGGCTGGCCAGCGTCAGGCAGGCGAAACCGACAATCCAGAAATTGTGCAGCAGTAGCTCTTCCGAAGAGACCGTCGTGTCTGAACCAAGGCTGGATTGGCGGAAGATCGCGCTCGAGCCCAGCAGCATGGCATTGGCGATGGTTTGAAGAGTGTGGGAGACGGTGTAATCCAGCCGGGTTTCCATGGCACGCATGGCGATATGGTGACGAGTGAGGGTCGCGGTGACCGCACACAACATGACCAGGATCACCAGAACAAAACGCTGTGACTCCAGGCCAAAGGCGATCAGGTCGGCAATGAACAGCTCGACGGCCCGATAGGCTTTTACACCCGGTGTCAGCCGGTCACTGAGATGCTCAAAGTTCCGGTGGGCCTCGCGGCAGTCAGCAACCGCCCGTTCGATCGCGAGCCGGACATCGGCCGGGTCTTTTTCCTCCGGCCCCAGCAACGCCGCCATGGGGTCATCCGCCTCGTCATCGGCAGCCATTTCCGCAGCTACCGCCGCCTCAATGTCTCGGGTCGGGTCGCAGGTGGGCTGAACCGGGTCCATCCGCAACTTGTAGTAGCCACTCCAGAGCTGCTCACCCCCGCGCAACATCTGGTTGTGGATGTCACTGCTCGTGGAGAAGATGACCACCGCCAGCAACAGCAGACAGGCCGGCAGCGATGAAAACCACTCCAGCCCGCTACGATGAAAACTGCCCTTCGACATAACTGATTACTCTGGGTAGGGAGTGGTTACAGCAGATCGTCCAGATCCATGGTTTCGACCTCTTCCTGCCGGTCATCCCAGAAGGTGCCAAGCTGACCCATGGGCGTACGGTGCCCGGTATTTTCAACCCACAGACGATCAGACACCGCGACAATCATGTCGGTTGCCATGGCGTCCACGAATCGCCAGTCCTCGTTGGCCGGAGTATTCTCGACAGATTCAGCGTGCTCCCGAATTACGTCCCGCACCATCGACTCATCCCCCTTGTTCAGGGCCGCGATGGCATGGAATACGTGAGGCAAGCGGACACCTGCAGCATCACCCTGCTCGCCGGCAACGGCCAGCCGCTCAAACGCATCCTCGCCCTCTGGCTGGGCGCCCGGGATCATCGCCCAGACCGTTGCTCTCAGTGCCATAGGCGCACCCCACCATTTTTCATTATCGAGGCAGCTCGTGGCCCGGGCCGCAATGGAACCAACGTTGGCCGGCACCCCAATGGACGAAGTGGACTGAATCTGGGCGTTCAGGGCCTGAAGACCGGACAGCAGGCCAGCCATGTAAATAAACTCGTCCATGTCGTCATCAAAATCCGGGCACTCGCCGTCGGCAGGATTGCCGTAATGAGCATTGTGGTGCTGCCAGGCCGTGTAATAACGCCGCGCGGCAAGGGTATGGGCCCGCTTCTGGCGAATCATGGCATCTTCGGCAGCGTTCCCGTTCATGGCGTGCATGGCGGCAAGGGCGGCCAACTCATGCTCCCTGGCTTCTTCCTCGGCGCAGCCGCCGGCAGAGAGGTAGAGCATCACCGCCAGCTGGTCCGGCTCATTGGTCACTCGGCCGAAGGACATCAGCAATGGCGCGGTCGCCTCGCTCATGGCGCAACCCATGGCCAGATCATTGCTCTCCATCAGAAAGGGCACCGTGTGATTTCGGGAAAAGCCCTGCATCACATCCCCGGTGGTCTTGTAAATCATGTGATTGACCACACCACAGCCGCTCAGGACAACACTGGCCGTGGAAGCCGCCACGAGGTTACGTAAACGGCGCACCGAAAAAAGCGCCTTGCGGGAGGGATTCCGGAAATGGCTCATACCTTCTTCACCTTTTGCGTTTTTTGTTCTGATGCAGTTCTGCTGCGCTCGCACGGTCCAGACTCAGTCGGACGAACCCGTTTGTTACAGACTGTAACCAGGCACGCATTATGGCGTACGAGGTCCTGTTTTTATGCGACCGATGCCGCAAATGACGTCAAATTACACACACTTCCGCCGCCCACGGGTTTGCACAATGGGCCAGGAGCCACTATAGATTGGAGCAACCGTGAGTCGTTGTGATTCCGGCCAGGACCAGACTGAACAAACACAAATACAATAAAAGGAATATCCGATGCGCAAACCTGAACTCGCCGCGGCCATTGCCGACCGCACAGGCCTGACCAGAGACAAGGCCAGCGAAGTGATTACCGCGTTTACCGACCAGGTGTCGGCCGCCGCCTCAAGAGGCGAAGATGTCACCCTGATCGGCTTTGGTACCTTCAACATCCGCAGCCGCGAGGCGCGGGACGGACGCAACCCGCAAACCGGCGAGACCATTCGGATCCCTGCCAGTAAGACTGTGGGCTTCAAGGCCGGCAAGGCTCTGAAAGACGATATACGCTAGTCAGGTACAGGCCCGCAGACGCGGGCCTGCTTCACTCCGGCCTCAGGTTCCAGCCACAGAAGCGCACTCGGAGCGAGTCGCATCTACCCGGCACCGGATCGCCTTCATTAACTTGATGGCCCGCTCATCGTAAACACCGTCCTCCAGTAACGACAGGCGCACTTTGCGCAGCATCTTGTCGTATTCGGCAGTGTCTTCCCGGGGCAATTGCATCCAGACCTCTTGCGGGATCTCGGCTTCCGCCTGGGCGATGATTTCGTAGGCCTCATCAATGCGCTTGATGGCCTGGTCGCGCACCATCTGGCCCGCCGAATCCGGGAACCGGTCCCGGTGGATGATCACCTGGAAATTCATATACCCAAGGGCATATTTGACCACTGCCCCATTGGGCTGAACGCCCTTGTAAAGTTCCAGCGGGGTGTAGGCGACGGCCGGCGCGTAGGCCAGATCCACGCTGCCATTATTGAACTTGCCGGCAAAGTTGGCGGAATTGGATCCCACCACGGATGCGCCCACATGGCGAACCATCCGCACGGAGGCCTGATCGTAATCCAGGGTGGCAATCCGTTTGCCCTGCAGCTTCTCGACCGAATCGATAGCGCGGTCACGGGTGTGCAGGTAAATGGCACCCCCCGGGAACACACCGGCCACCTCGTAGGGGCCATCAATCAGGAACGGCCGGGCCTTGGGCTGGCTCAGGGTGTTGTACAGCAGCCGCATTTCCTCTTCGCCCGGGACCGCGCCCATGGCTTCAAGGCTGCCGGTGAACGTGTTGAATTCCCGGGCCCGGGTGCCGGTAAGCAGAACGGCGTCGCACTGCCCTGCCTTGAAGTCCTCGGCGGCAACCTTCTCATCGGTGTAGGCGCGAAGATCCAGCTTGATACCGTTTTTCAAGGCAACCGGCTGGAAGGTCTTGGTGATGGCAAACAGGGGGCCATTGGCACCAACCGGATCAAAAACGCAAAAACTGCGTTCCAGAGGCTCGTTCTGTGCCTGTGCCTGACCCATCGAGGGAAAGGCCAGGCTTGCACAGAGGGCAGCCGCCATGGCTACCCGCTGGGGGAGGTTTGCTGATTTCACGGGATGACTCCTGATTATTATTGTCGGGCGCCGGTCTCTAAGAATGTACCGGCCAGGCCACGCTTTCCTTGGTCGACCATAGGACGACGGCTACAAGAATACGTTGGCACAGGTGCCTGCCATCAAGGGGTTTTCAGCAAAAGGGGGGGGATTCTGTGATGGTGTCGACAGAGGTTCCGCAACCTCTGCCGCACTTTCGGAAAGTGAGCAGGATCAGACCGCTGGCCGGGGCCAGGCCTTTCGGCCTTCACTCAGGGTGAGTCGGATAACGCCCGGCAGTTCGCGGTCGGTCACCGGCGCATGGCGACCGGCCGAAACCAGTGTTTTCGAATCCGGCGTCCAGAAGGCATCGGGATCAAACAGGCAGATATCGGCCGTTTCGCCTTCTGCCAGACGGGCCGTCCGGCCAAGCACGGAGGCCGGACCGCTGGTCAGTGCCCGGATCAGTTCAGGCAGCGCAAGTTCGTTCATTTCTACCAGCTCCAGACCCAGCGACAGCAAACTTTCGATGCTGGACAGGCCCGGCTCGGTGGCTGCCATGGGCGCCTGCTTGGCGGCGGTATCGTGGGGCTGATGCTGGCTGACGATGGCATCAATTACACCGTCCCGGACACCGGCAATCAGGGCCTTGCGATCGCTCTCGCCGCGCAGTGGTGGCCGGACATGGAAGCGGCTGTCGAAGCCGGCCAGGGCATCCTCGGTGAACACCAGCTGGTGCATGGCCACGTCGGCGGTTACCGCAATACCCCGGCGGCGTGCATCGGCCAGCATTTCAACACTGCGACCGCAGGAGAGCTGGCTCAAGTGCAAACGTACCCCGGTTTCCTCCGCGAGCAACAACATTTCCATTACGGCAGCGGTTTCCGCCACTTCCGGAATACCGAGCAGGCCCAACCGTGAGGTCACCAGACCATCGTGGGCGTAGCCGTCGGCGGCCAGGGCCTGGTTCTCGGGGCTGAACATCACTGTCAAACCAAAGGTCTGGGCGTAGGCCATGCAACGGCGCAAAATGCGAGCATTGCGCACGCCGCGGGAGCCATTACCGACTGCGACACAGCCAGCTGAAGCCAGGCCGGCCATGTCGCTGAGCAGATCGCCCTCAAGACCCCGGGTAATCGCACCAATGGGCAAAACCTGGATGGGCGAACGGCTGGCAGCACCGTCACGGATCAGATGGGTGACCGCACTGGAATCGTTTACCGGCGAGGTCTCCGGCGAGGCACACACCGTGGTGAAACCGCCATGGGCCGCCGCCAGCGTCTCGGAGGCGATGTTACCTTTCTGGCCATTGCCCGGCTCACGGAGGTTACAGCACAGATCCACAAACCCCGGCGTGATCACGCCGTTTTCTGCGTTGATAGTCTCGTCGGCCGTTTCCCGGGCAGCGGCCTCTCCCATAGCGGCAATCCGGCCATTCCGAATCAGCAGTGCGGTATTTTCCTGCTCTGCACCCTGACCATCGAACAGTCGGCCTCCGGTGATCTTCAGACTGCTTCCCGACGTGTTCACACTGCTCATGCCTGGCCCCTCTCACTCAATTTCTGCTGCCGTTCGGAAACCTGACCACCCATGGCCATGGACATAACCGCCATCCGGATGGCAATGCCGTTGGTCACCTGGTTCAGAATTACCGATTGCGGGCCGTCGGCCACTGCGGATTCGATTTCAACGCCCCGGTTGATGGGCCCCGGGTGCATAACGATGCATTCCGGGTGAGCCAGCGCCAGCTTCTGCTGGTTCAGGCCGTATAGCCGATAGAATTCCCGCTCGCTCGGCAGCAATGCCCCTTCCATCCGTTCTTTCTGAAGACGCAGCATAATCACCACATCCAGATCCTTCATCCCGCGGGCCATATCGTACTCGATGGTGCATCCCAGGCTTTCCACGTCTTTGGGAAGCAGGGTGCCCGGGGCAATGATGCGCACTTCTTCGGCACCCAGTTCATTCAGGGCCCGAATCTGGGAGCGGGCCACCCGTGAGTGCAGCACGTCACCAACAATGGCGACTTTCAGCCCCTCGAACTGTCCTTTGTGCTGGCGTATGGTAAGCATATCCAGCATGGCCTGGGTCGGGTGCGCATGACGGCCATCACCGGCGTTGATAATCGCCACCCCCGGAGTCACGCTCTCAGCAATAAAGTGCGGCGCACCACTCTGTGAATGTCGGACCACGAACATGTCGCTGGCCATGGCTTCCAGGTTCAGCAAGGTGTCAGACAGGGATTCGCCCTTGGAGGTGGCCGAGGTGCTGATATCCAGGTTGAGCACATCGGCAGACAGGCGCTTGGCCGCCAGTTCAAAGGTGCTGCGGGTGCGGGTGCTGGACTCGAAAAACAGGTTCACCACGGTCCTGCCCCGGAGCAGGGGCACTTTCTTGATCGTGCGCTCGCCCACTTCGATAAAGGAGTCCGCGGTATCCAGAATGTCGGTCAGCAAGGCGCGATCGAGACCGTCGAGGGTGAGAAAATGCCGCAACTGACCATCCCGGGTCAGCTGCAAGTGGTGCGGGGAAGAGTCGTTCGCGGTCATGGGTCGCCTGTTATCTGATTCGGAGGATTATTGTCCGGCTTCCTGAAGCTCAATACGGAGCGGGTCTGGGCCACGCAGCTTGACGCGCTGATGGGATTCCAGCGCCATTGTCCTGCCAGCCACATCCGGCTGGATGGGCAATTCCCGAGCGCCGAGGTCAATCAGGGTGGCCAGTATGATACTGGCTGGGCGGCCATAATCGAAGATCTCGTTCATCGCGGCCCGAATGGTCCGGCCGCTCATGATGACATCGTCAATCAGGATGATGTCCCGGCCTTCGGTATCGAAGGGCAGACTGGAGGGTTTGACCCGGGGGTTCAGGCCAATGCGGCTGAAATCATCACGATAGAAGGAGATGTCCAGTTCGCCGAACGGCTCTTCGATACCCAGACGCTTGCTGAGCACATCCGCCAGCCAGACACCACCGGTTCGTATACCGATCAGAACCGGCGACTCCACGCCCCGTTGCTCAAGCGCCTGACGCAGCCCGGATTCCATCTGGTCAAGCAACTGATCAATATCAAGCAATGCTGTCATTCGGTCCTCACTGTTGAAAAAAGGTTTCCAGGATCAGCACCGCAGCCCGGTCATCCACCCCGTGACGGCCAAAGTCACGACTGCCTCCGGCTGCCATCACTTCACCCTTGGCCTCGAAGCTGGTGAGCCGCTCATCCACCATCTCGACCGGCACATGGTAGCGACCATGCAGGCGCTTGCCGAACTTGCGCGCCCGGGCACACATATCATTCTCGGTATCGTCCATGTTGAGCGGCAGACCGACCACGACCAGGTCCGGGCGCCACTCCTTGAGCAGGGATTCAATCTGTTGCCAATCCGGGATACCATCTCGGGCCGGAATCAGCGCCACCGGTTGTCCGGATCCAAGCAATTCCTGACCGACGGCAACGCCAATCCGGCGAGTACCAAAATCAAATGCCATTACGCGACGGCTGGCCGGCTCAGGCATGACCAACCGATTCACTGAGCTGGTTGAGATCAATGCCGATCAGCTTAAGCACCGCCTTGTAGCGCTCCTCCCAGGGAGTACGGAACAGGATGTCGGTGGTGGCCGGGCACGTCAGCCAGGCGTTGCTGCCCAGTTCCTCTTCCAGCTGTCCTTCACTCCAGCCGGAGTAACCGAGGGCCACCAGATATTCATCCGGGCCTTCGCCTCGGCCAATGCCCGCCAATACGTCGCGGGATGTGGTCAGCAAAACATCGTTGGTGACCTTTGCCGTGTTCTGCCAGTCGGTGCCCGAAGGATGCAGCACAAAGCCGCGCTCCGGCTGCACCGGACCACCGCTGAATACCGGCAGATCCAGTTCACCTCCTGGCAGATCCAGTTGTTCCAGAATTTCGCCCAGATGAATGTCCAGCGGGTGATTGATCATCAACCCCAGGGCGCCGTCGTCGGAATGCTCACAGATATAGATGACGCCGCCATGGAAACGCGGATCAGCAAGATAGGGTGATGCCACCAGGAAATGGTGCCGCAAGCTGTGGGGAGAGTGCTTTGATGCTGTCATCCGGATGTCAGCCCCCGACGCTGGAAGGACCAGGTTCGTATGATTTCGAGTTCATCCACCTCTTTCCGCATTTCGTCCGGAAACGGTGCAAAAGGCGAGGCCATCCTGACAATCCGTATTGCCGCATCGTCCAGCACGGTACTGCCGGAAGACTGCAGAATAGCCACCTCTTTAATGGTGCCGTCCTTCTTCAGCGACACCAGCATTCTCAGTGTGCCATAGATTCCGGCATTGCGCGCCTCGGTCGGGTAGTTGATATTGCCCACCCGGGTAACCTTGCTCACCCAGTTCTGAACGTACCAGGCGTTAGTCGACTTGAGTGTGGAGGCAGCGGTAACCCGCATCACCCTGGGTTTACGGGCATAGGCCTGCTGTTGGGCATCGAAGCGGGCCTCCAGGCTGGCAATTTCCAGGCTGCGCTCCATCAGGCTCTTTTTCTCCCGTACCGGCAGAGGCTCCTCTTCCGGCCTAGTGCGCTCCTCTGGCTGCTGAACCTTCTGACTGGACGGACTCTCGGTCTGCACCACCTGTTTTTCCTGGCGCGGCTGCGGCTCGGTCTGGGCCGGCGGCTCGGGTTGAACCTGGGCCACCTCCGGCTGACTGACTTCTGCCGGTTGGGGCGTGGTCATTTCCCGCACCTCCTCTTGGGTGCCGCTGCCCCTCTGACTGGTCTGGGCCAGAAAATCCGCTTTCTCCGGGGCTTCTTCGTCGTCAAACTGGGCCAGGGTGATTTCCATGGTCTGGGCGGACGAACGGGGCGGCTCAGGCGCAAAGGTAATCCCCAGAACCACGATGGCGTGCACCGCCAGCGCCATGAAAAGGGTGAAGGAAAACCGGTCGAAGTCGCTTACCTGAACTGCCATTCCTGATACGGATCCTGTCGTTAAACCTGCCCGGTCGCCATTACCGGATTATGCCTGGCCCAGGCGTTTTGCAATTGCTTCCATTAACAGAGCACCAATATCGATCCCGAAGGCCGCATCGAGTTCCCGGATGCAGGTCGGGCTGGTGACATTGATTTCGGTAAGGTAATCCCCGATTACATCCAGGCCGACAAAAATGAGGCCTTTCTCTTTAATCATTGGCGCAACTCGCTCGCAGATTTCGCGATCCCGGGCAGTCAGTTCCCGACCTTCACCCCGGCCACCGGCGGCAAGATTGCCCCGATTCTCTCCGTGGGACGGTATTCTCGCAAGGGAGTAGGGTACCGGCTCACCGTCGATCAGCAGGATACGCTTGTCGCCATCGCTGATTTCCGGGATGTATTTCTGGGCCATGGCCTGGTGAGCGCCATAGTTGGTGAGGGTTTCGATAATGACCCCCAGATTGAAATCGTTCTCCCTTATACGGAAGATCGAATGGCCGCCCATCCCGTCCACCGGCTTCATGATCACGTCACCGTGTTTGGCATAGAACTCGCGGAACCGGGTAGCCGAACGGCTGACCAGTAGCGGTGGCGTCAGGTCCTCGAACTGTGCAGCGAACAGCTTTTCGTTGCAGTCGCGGAGCGTGGACGCCGGGTTAACCACCAGTGCGCCCTGCTGCTCGGCCGCCTCCAGTATATAGGTGGCCATCAGGAACTCCCGGTCCACCGGCGGATCCTTGCGCATGAGGATGACATCCAGATCGCCCAGCGCCCGGTCCTGGCTCGGTCCAAAGCTGTACCAGTTCTCGGGATCCATGTGAACGGTCAGGTCGCGGGTATGGGCCATGGCCCGGCCGCCATCCAGGTACATGTCCGGCAGCTCCATATACTCGATTTCCCAACCACGGCTCTGCGCAGCCAGCAACATGGCCAGTGAGCTGTCTTTCTTGAAGTGGATATCTTCAATCGGATCCATCACGATCCCGAGTCTGACGGTCATGGGCGTTCCTGAACTCCTGAGGGTTAAAAACACGAACCGGTCTGCAGAGCGGACCGGACATTAAGTGCTATGCTTTGAAACCAGATGGTATTGTACCCGAGCTGCAAATGCATCCGGAGAAATCCTCAGTCGGTTACGTGACGTTGCGGGCAGAAGTACATTTGGTCACAAACTAATACTTTTTATCCGGCCATTGATAATCTATAAATGAGCGGGGTTTATAGAAGAACCTTAAGGTTTGTGTTAAAACCCCCGTTTTAAAATAACGACAGTCGCTGAGCGCAAGGCAGTTGGACAATGGATGACAACTTCGAGAATTTGAAGATCATGGTGATCGACGACAGTAAAACCATACGTCGCACCGCAGAAACCCTTCTGAAAAAGGTCGGCTGTGAGGTCATCACCGCGACTGACGGCTTTGACGCTCTTGCCAAGATTGCCGATTCCCAGCCGAACATCATTTTTGTTGATATCATGATGCCCCGCCTGGACGGCTACCAGACCTGCGCACTTATCAAGAACAATTCCTCCTTCAAAAAGACGCCGGTTATCATGCTCTCCAGCAAGGATGGGCTGTTCGACAAGGCCAAGGGCCGAATCGTCGGCTCGGACCAGTACCTGACCAAACCGTTCAGTAAGGATGAGCTGCTTAACACCATCCGCCAGTATGTTCCACAGGCGGAACAGTAAACCTGCTGACCCCAAGAACCATCGAGGAAACCATGGCCCGCATTCTGATTGTTGACGACTCCCCTACCGAGGTTAAGAAAATTTCCACGATCCTTGAAAAGCACCAGCACGAAGTGCTGACCGCCGACAACGGTGCAGACGGTGTTGCCAAGGCCCGTGCCGAAACCCCGGATCTGGTTCTGATGGATGTGGTTATGCCCGGCCTGAACGGCTTCCAGGCAACCCGCCAATTGACCCGCGCACCGGAAACCGCTTCCATCCCGGTAGTAATCGTAACCACCAAGGATCAGGAAACTGATCGCGTATGGGGCACCCGCCAGGGCGCCAAGGGTTACCTGGTCAAGCCGGTTAACGAAGACGACCTGATCAAAACAATCAACAGTCTGATTGCCTGATCCCCAACCGTGGAGTACGCATGTCCGCCCAGACCGCCCCTTTTGCCGTTCTGACGGATATCGCCGAACGCAGCCGGTCCCTGGCTGCCGGCCTGCCGGAACAACAGGAAGCCGTTGAACTGTGGAACGGCATCGGCTTCGTTCTCGCAGGTGAACGCTACGTTGCCCCCATGGGCGAAGTCACTGAAATCCTCCATGTCCCACGGTTCACCCATATACCGGGGGTTCGCCCGTTTCTGCTTGGCGCCGCCAATGTTCGCGGCCGACTTCTGCCTCTGGTAGATCTCGCCGGCTTTTTCGACATTCCCCGCTCTTCCCGAAGCCAACGGGAGCGACGCGTGCTGGTGGTTGAACAGGGCGATATTTTCAGCGGGCTGGTGGTCGACAGTGTACTGGGCATGCAGTACTTCGCGACTGACAGTTTCAAGGATTCGCCCGAGGGCGTACCTGAAAACGTTCGACCGTTTGTCTCAGGCGGCTACGAACGCAACGAGGAAGTCTGGAAAGTGTTTTCGGCCGTCGACCTGCTCGAGGACGAACGATTTCTGGACGTCGCACAGTGGTAAGGGTGGTGACAATGGCAGGAACATCACCCTGACCGCCTGAAACCCGAAAAAACAAACTTGCCAATTTCTTGAAGAGGCCGGGAGCCAGAAAATGAAGAACAGAGCCGGAAGACTCAGTATGGGACAGGGAGGCAACAAGCTGGTTGCGGGCCTGATCGCCGCGCTGATCGCACTCACCATCCTGCTCGTTGTCGTGCTGTTCATTATCAACAAAGACAGCCAGAACGATCAGGAATACATCGCCAACACCGCCGAGCTGAGGGTGCTCTCTCAGGAGATTGCGAAGAACGCGACTGAGGCTGCCGGCGGTACCGCCGAGGCCTTCAACCAGCTGCGCCGCTCCCGTGACGAATTCCAGCAGCTCTGGACCAACGTAACCGAGGGTAACCCGGAAACCGGTCTTCCGCCGAGTCAACTGGCCGAGCAGAGTGGCGTTCAGGAAAACTGGAATACCGTGCGGGAAAACGCCGACAGCATCCTCTCCACCCAGGATGCGGTGCTCGGTCTGCACGAAGTTGCCCGGACGCTGAACGAAACCATCCCGCAGCTGCAGGTTGAGTACGACGATATCGTACAGATCCTGCTCGACAACGACGCACCCGCCGAACAGATCGCACTGGCCCAGCGTCAGTCACTGCTGGCGGAGCGGATTGTTCGCTCAGTCAATAACGTACTCTCCGGTGATGAAGACGCGGTTATTGCCGCCGACCGTTTCGGTCGCGACGCAAGTCTGTTCGGGCGAGTGCTTGAGGGCCAGCTGAACGGCAACCCGGCCATGGGTATCTCACAGGTAAATGATGAAGACGCCATCTACGGCCTCGAAGCTGTCGATGAACTTTTCCAGTTCGTTTCCCAGAACGTAGACGCGATCCTTGAGGCCTCTCCCGACCTCTTCAAGGTTCGTACTGCTGCCAGCGACATCTTCCAGAATTCCGAGATCCTGCTTTCCGAACTCTCTGTACTGGCCGAGAACTTCCGGAACCAGTCCGGCTCGCGACTGATCAGCCCGACCCTGGCCTTTGCCATCCTGGCCGCCATGGTTGCGATTGTTGTGTTCATCGGTCTTGCCCTGTACCGCGAAGCTCAGGCCCGACTGGCCACTACCCAGGAGCAGAACGAGCAGAACCAGAACGCGATCCTGCGACTGCTGGACGAACTGGCCGATCTGGCCGATGGTGACCTGACCACTGAGGCCACGGTAACCGAGGACTTCACCGGTGCCATCGCCGACTCCATCAACTACGCGATCGACCAGATGCGCGGACTGGTACAGGCGATTCGTGGTACCGCCGTGCGGGTTGCATCGGCGGCCCAGGAAACGCAGGCAACGGCCATGCACCTTGCTGATGCTTCCGAGCACCAGGCCCAGGAAATTGCCGGCGCCTCCGCTGCGGTTAACGAAATGGCTGTGTCAATCGACCAGGTATCCTCGAACGCCGCCGAATCCTCGGCGGTTGCGGAGCGGTCAGTTGCGATCGCGAAGAAAGGCGCGGAAGTGGTACAGAACACCATCCGCGGCATGGATAACATCCGTGAACAGATCCAGGAAACGTCCAAACGGATCAAGCGTCTGGGTGAGTCTTCCCAGGAAATCGGTGACATCGTATCCCTAATCAACGACATCGCTGACCAAACCAACATCCTGTCCCTGAACGCAGCGATCCAGGCCTCCATGGCCGGTGACGCGGGCCGGGGCTTCGCGGTCGTTGCGGACGAAGTTCAGCGACTGGCGGAACGCTCCTCCGCGGCAACCAAGCAGATTGAAGCGCTGGTTAAGACGATCCAGTCGGATACCAACGAAGCGGTTATCTCCATGGAACACACCACCGCCGAGGTGGTCCGTGGTGCCCGTCTGGCCCAGGACGCGGGTATCGCACTCGAGGAAATCGAGAACGTATCCATGTCTCTGGCGGAACTGATCCAGAACATCTCCAACGCCGCACGTCAGCAGTCGTCGTCGGCCGCGCACATTTCCAACACCATGAACGTTATCCAGGAAATCACGTCCCAGACGTCTTCCGGTACCAACGCGACTGCGAAGTCTATCGGTAACCTGGCAGAAATGGCGTCCGAGCTGCGGTCCTCCGTTGCCGGCTTCACCCTGCCGGAAGAAGACGTGGCTGATCACGAAGAAGAGGAAGACAGCGACGTTCCGGTGGTGGGCTGATTTCCGTTCCAGGGCTGTTGACGGTTTATGGCGCAAATGCATAACAACCTGTCACCCGCCGAGGGCATCTGGTCGCTGCGCCGACTCCCGGATATGGACGAGGCGCAGTTCAGCCAGTGGCAAACCCTGCTGGAACACCGAACCGGTATTACCCTGTCGGCTGAGCGCCGTTCGTTTCTGGAAACGAATCTTGGCATCCGGATGCGGGAAATTGGCTGCAGCAGCTATCAGGCTTATTACGAAAAAATCGTATCCGGGCCCGATGCGATCCGGGAATGGTCAACCCTGGTGGACCGGCTCACCGTTCAGGAAACACGGTTCTTCCGTGATCCCGACGCTTTCCGGCTGGTTTCCGACTATGTCCTGACACGGCCAAGGGAACAGCTGAAGAAACGTCCCCTGGAAGCCTGGAGTGTCGGGTGCTCCACCGGTGAAGAGCCTTACACCCTGGCCATGGTGCTGAATGAATGCATGAGCCAGCTGGCGTTGCAGCCGCTGTATGGTGTTACCGGCTCCGATATCAGCAAGCCGGTGATCGAGAAGGCCCGGATCGGCCAGTTCAATCCCCGCAAACTGCTGGGAATGGACGAAGACATGAAAGCCCGGTATTTCCGCCCGGCCGAGCGGAATACCGTAGAAATCGTGAACAGCATCCGTGACAGGGTGTGCTTTACCAGACTGAATGTTCTGGATCTTGATAAGGCACCCATGCACGGGATGAACATTATCTTCTGCCAGAATCTGCTGATTTATTTCCGTCGCTGGCGCCGGCGGGAAATTGTCAAGCGACTTGCAGAGCGGCTGGCGCCCGGGGGGTTGCTGGTTCTGGGCCAGGGAGAGCTGACCGACTGGCAGCCTCCCGGGTTACAGAGAGTCCCCTCGGAACATGTGCTGGCGTGGATCAAGCGCCAGACTGACGAAGAATAACCGGAGTGGTTATGGGCAATCACCATGACAGCATCGCCCTCGACTGGGTTCGGGGAGAGATACAGGACACGCTGACCCAGGGTCAGCATGCACTGGAAGCGTATGTCGAGAATCGTGACGACACCGCGCGCCTGCGCTTCTGCCTGAATTATCTCCATCAGGTTCACGGCACCTTGCAAATGGTCGAGCTCTACGGTGCAGCCCTGCTCACCGAGGAAATGGAGAAGCTCACCCAGGCCGTGCTCAACGAAACCGTTGCCAATACCAACGAAGCCGTTGAGGTCCTGATGCAGGCCATCCTGCAACTGCCCCAATACCTTGAGCATCTGGCCAGCAGCCAGGACGATTTTCCAATGGTGCTACTGCCGCTGCTGAACGACCTGAGGGCCGCCCGTGGCGAATCCCTGCTGTCTGATACCTCGCTGTTCAAACCGGATCTGAGCCCATCCCGAATCACCGTGACCGGAAAGGTCTCCCAGCGCCTGCAGGACCCGACGGTTCTGGGCCATATCCGCAAACTGCGCCAGATGTATCAGTTCGCGCTGGCCGGTGTCATCCGGGAAGCGGATCTCGATGCCCACTTCGAGTACATGCAGAAGGTTATTCAACGGCTGATGCGTTTGTGCCAGAAAACGCCTCGGGGTGAACTCTGGAAAGCGGCCAGTGCATTCGTGGAAACACTGCAGGCACACGTAAACCCGGTGAATGCGGCGGTGAAATCCCTGCTCAGGGAACTGGACAGTGAAATACGCCGACTGACCGACGAACATGCCGATATCCTTCAGCAACCGGTACCAGAAGCGCTGCTCAAACACCTGCTCTACTATGTTGCCCGTGCCCGGGATCTGGATTCCCCAGAGGTCAGTGCCCTGCGGGATGCATACCAGCTTAACCAGGCGCTGCCGTCAGAAGACGATGTTGATGCCGCCCGTACCAGAGTGTCCGGCCCCGGCCGGGATGCCATCCATTCCGTTGTCGGCGCGCTCAATGAAGAGCTTGCGAAACTGAAAGATCAGCTGGATCTGTTTGTTCGCTCAGAGCTCAGACAGAACAGTGAGCTTGAGGACCTGTTGCCGGGCCTGCGTCAGGTGGCCAATACCCTGGCTGTACTGGGTCTGGGCATACCGCGGAAAGTGATCACCGAGCAGGTCGAGTTGGTTGAGAAGCTCAGCGCCCAGGCCGAGCTGGTTGATGATGGCACGCTGATGGACATCGCCGGGGCGCTGCTTTACGTCGAAGCCAGTCTCGCCGGTCTGGACAGTGAAGGTCAGCACGAGTCCTCCGCAGACGAAACCTCCGATGCGCCGATCAACCTTGGCTCCCGGGAACTGGGCGAAGCCAGCGGCGCTCTGCTGCGAGAGTCGCGGAACACCCTGGAACAGGTCAAATCCGCCATCGTCAATTTCATTGCCTCGCAATGGGATACCCGGGAAATCGAGCATGTCCCTGGCCTGCTGCACAGCATTCGAGGTGGCCTCAGCCTGATCCCGCTGGACCGGGTTGCAAGTATGCTGGCCTCGGCAGAGCGCTACATTACCGATGTGCTTCTGGACGGCAAACAGGTTCCTGACTGGAAGCAGCTGGACATCCTGGCCGATGCGGTCACCAGCATTGAATATTACCTCGAGCGCCTTGCCGAAGGGATTGGAGAGAACGATTCGATTCTCAGGGTTGCGGAAGACAGTCTGGCGTCCCTCGGCTTCCCGGTCGGGGCCGAACCCACCTGGACGGAAACCGCCGCGGAGGAAGTCCCGATCGTTGAACCGGTTGAAGAGCAACCTGAAACCAGCGACACGGCCGCCCCTGTAGGAACCAAGAGTTCGGATTCGGAGCTTCTGGATGACGAGATTCTCGACATCTTCGTCGAGGAAGCCGAAGAGGTTCTCGAAACCATCCATGAATTCTATCCCCGGCTGCGTCAGAATCACGATGATCGGGAATCCCTGACCGAGGTTCGTCGCGCCTTCCATACCCTCAAAGGCAGCGGACGACTGGTCGGCGCTACCAGCATTGGTGAGCTGGCCTGGTCGGTGGAAAACCTGCTGAACCGCGTTATCGATCAGACCATTCGTCCCACCGAAGACATGTTTTCCCTGGTGGACGAGGTCAATGCCCGCATTCCTTCACTGATTCGTGAATTCAAGGACGGCCAGACCGCGGGCGACGTCGAGGAGCTCATCACCCGGGCCGAGGCCATGGCAACCACCCGTCGCACTGATGACGATGCCATGACGGAGCCGGAAACTCCTGAGGTCGAAGACACAATCGCCGACGCGGGACACGAAGAGCAGAAAATCGAGGCGCCCATAGATGAAGAAGCCACCGCTGAGGCCGTGCCTGAAGAGTCCTTCGATGACGACGACCTGATTGACGATGAAATACTCGAAATCTTTGTTGAAGAAGCCGGTGAGGTGCTGGACACCATTCGCGAATACCTGCCGATGCTTCTGCGCCAACACGATGACCGCAGCGCCCTGTCGGAAGTCCGTCGTGCCTTCCACACGCTGAAAGGCAGTGGCCGTATGGTCGGCGCGCTGGTTGTGGGTGAGCTGGCCTGGTCCGTGGAAAACATGCTGAACCGCGTCATCGACGGCAGCATTTTCATGAACGACGACATTGCCAGCCTGCTGGAGGACGTCACCGCCAATCTGCCGGCTCTGGTCGAAGATTTTGAAAAGCGCCGCGCTCCGTCGGTCGACACCTCCAACCTGGAAGCCCGCGCCAATGCACTGGCCAACGGCGAGATTCCTGATGCCAGCATGATGCCGACCGCCGAATCGGACGGCTCCGAAGCCGTGACCGAAGGCGAAACGGGCACTGCAGGGGCAGAGACCGAGACGGCTGAAGAAGATGCGGTCGACCCGGTATTGCTGGATATCTTTGAAAGCGAAACCGAGACTCACCTGCAGACGCTGAAAGACTTCCTCTCGGCATCGGGCGACAAAACCACAGTTACCTACACCGATGATCTTTCCCGCGCGCTGCACACGCTCAAGGGCAGCGCCCATACAGCAGGCATCGGGCCGATCGCTGCGGTAATCACCCCACTGGAGCGATTCGTCAAGGAATCCCGGGCCCAGAACAAGCGCGCCAACCGCGACGTTCTTTCGCTGATCGAGTCCGCCTGCGATTTCCTGACCCAGGGACTGGCCCAGATTCGTGAAAACCCCCAGGCCTCGCTGCCGGGCACCGAAGCCTTCCTCGAGAAGCTGGAGCAACTGACGGATGAGACACTCCGCAGCCACAGTGAAGATGCCCCGCGCCAGCACCCACAACAGGCGCCGTCACAGCTGGTTCAGCTGTTCCTGAACGAAGGTCTCGACATTGTTCTGGATGCCGACCGGATCCTCGATCACTGGGCCGACAACCCCGGTAAAATGGAGTCGTTGAACCCGCTACGCTCTGAACTGGAGCAGTTGACCTCCGGTGCCTCCCAAGCCGGGCTCGGCGACGTTGCCGCACTCTCGGGTGCACTGAAAGAAACCTACGACGAAGCCGCCAGATACGATGAGGCGCCGGATGAAGCCTTCTTCGAGACCGTCCGGGCAGCTCACGAACAGCTGATCAACATGATGGATCAGGTGGCCGCCGGACTTGCCACAGAATCCAGCGACGATATGGTTACCGCGCTCGAAAGCCTGAAGCGGGCTCCGACCGGGGAAAGCCAGGAACCGGACGCTTTCGAGCAAGAGTTCACCGGTGACCTTGAGGAAATTGATCTCAGCTTCGAGATTGATGAAACCGAAGTACCGGCAAGCGAAGAGCCAGCAGCCACAGAACAACCGCCGCTTCCGGAAATGTCCGAATCCGATGACGACATGGACGAGGAACTGGCGGAAATCTTCCTGGAAGAAGCCCGCGACCTCATCGACAGTACCGCCGAAGCGCTGCAGAACTGGAGCGAAAACACCGGAAATCTGGATATCCTTCGGTTGCTGCAACGGGATCTGCATACCCTCAAGGGTGGTGCGCGCCTGGCCGACATCCCTGCCGTAGGCGATCTCTCCCACGAGTTGGAAAATCTGTTTGAGGGACTGACCGAACAGCGGCTGTCGATCAACGACGAACTGTCAGACCTGCTGTTCCGCTGCCATGATCGACTCGCGGGCATGGTTGAGAATCTGGAAGCCAAAGAGCCGCCACGTCCTGCGCCGGATCTGATTGGCGAAATCCAGGCTTACATGGACAACGCCACTGGAACACGCCCGGTCACCAACGTTGCCAGCCCGGAAGAAGAATCCGAACCGGAAACCGACCAAGAAGAACAGGCACCGCTCCCGGACGTTGATGAGTCGGTCGATTCCGATGCTGACGCCGCAGGAGGCGATGAGACGGAAGACGGTGTTGCCGATCTCTCTCATCTCGACCCGGAACTGCTAGGTATCTTCCTGGAGGAAGCTTACGATCTGATCAACTCTACCGGCAGCGCCCTGCACACCTGGACCGAAGACTCTTCGAACCTGAGCATTGCGGCGGAACTGCAACGGGATGTCCACACCCTCAAGGGTGGCGCCCGGATGGCAGGCGTCGAGCCCATTGGCGACCTGACCCACGTGCTGGAAGATCTGTTTGAAAAGGTTGCGGAAGGTCAGCTGGAAGCCAGCGACTCCATGAACGACCTGCTGTTTGCCTGCCATGACCGGTTGGCGCAGATGGTCGAGCAGGTAGCCACCCAGAAGCCATGCCCGCCGGCCGATGAGCTGGTCGCCCGCGTCCAATCCGTCCTTCGGGGCGAAGCGACGCCGTCCGATGACCATGAGGAAGAGCCGGAACAACCGGCAGCGGCCGAGAGAGCCGAGGCTTCGGCCCCGGAAGCGTCAGAAGCCCCCAGTCTGAGCGAGACCCTTACTCAGGCCAGTGATGACGACCTGATCGGCATCTTCCTGGACGAAGGTCTGGAAATCTACGACGCCATCAGTGAGTGTCTGGACCAGTGGCGAGACGAGCCGGAGGAACTGACCGGACTGACCCAGCTGCAGCAGGAACTGCACACCCTCAAGGGCGGTGCGCGGCTTTCTGACGTTGATCCGATAGCCAACCTGGCAGAAGCCTGGTCAGACGCCCTGGACCCTCTGATTTCCGGGTCCAATAATCAGAAGACTCTGCTCAGCCTCAGCGACCGGGCACTGATCAGCCTCAAGGCCATGCTCAACAACCTGGAAGAAGGCAACAAGCTCGAACCGGATACCGGGCTTATTGAAGACTTTCAGGCAGCCCACGAAGTCGCCACCGAGGAATCCGCTGCTCCCCGTGAAGACTCCGAACAGGAAGCAATCGATCCGGAAGTACTGGAGATCTTCCTGGAGGAAGCCGGCGAGATCATGGATCAACTGGAGCAGCTGCTGGATGACTGGCGCAAGGAGCCGGCAAACCACAACTTCAACCAGGAAGTCCAGCGAGCATTGCACACCCTCAAAGGCGGTGCACGTCTCTCCCAGCTGACCCAACTTGGCGACAAGGCCCACGCCTTTGAAACCCGGTTGATTGATCTGGGCGGAAATGCCCCGGATGAAACACAGTGGCAAGCTATTACCGAAGATCACGACGCCATCATTGCCCTGGTTTCCGATATCCGTAAAGGCTATGAGTCCGGCTCGGGCGTGCCGGAACCGACAAAGGCCGAACAGCCAGCGCCAGTCCCTGCTTCGTCGGAACCGAAGAAGCCAGAAGGATCGGCACCGCCTGCCAAAGCGGAAAAACCGGTGGTACCGGCACCCAAGCCCGGAAAATCGCCGGCCAAGGCCCGCAAACAAGCGGCCGAAGCCCAGCGCGCCGCCCAGGAAACCATCCGGGTATCCGCGCCGCTGCTGGATGAGCTGGTCAACCTGGCTGGCGAAACCAGTATTACCCGTGGCCGGCTGGAGCAGCAGACCAGTGATTTTGGCCACACCCTGGATGAAATGGCCGCCACCATCGAGCGTCTGCGTGAGCAGCTGCGCCGGATGGAGATCGAGACCGAAGCCCAGATCCTGTTCAGCGCTGAAAAAGAGCACGGCCCTGACTATGGCGACGACTTCGATCCCCTGGAGATGGACCGCTATTCCTCGATCCAGCAGCTGTCCCGGGCTCTGACCGAATCCTCCTCTGACCTTGCAGACCTGCGGGAAACCCTGTCTGACCGGGTAAGGGACACCGAAACCCTGCTGGTACAGCAGTCACGGATCAACACGGAACTCCAGGAAGGTCTGATGAAGACCCGGATGATTCCGTTCGCCTCGATGGTGCCGCGCCTGCGCCGGATCGTCCGCCAGATCAGTGGCGAGCTGGGCAAGAAAGTGGACTTCGATGTGCGCAACCCCGAAGGCGAGATGGATCGGAACATCCTCGAGCGCATGATCGCGCCCCTGGAACACATGCTCCGGAACGCCCTGGACCACGGCATCGAAAATCCGACAGACCGCAAGAAGGCCGGCAAGCCGGATACCGGCGAGGTGACCCTGTCACTGACCCGGGAAGGCGGCGACGTTGTCCTCCGTATGATTGACGATGGCGCCGGTATTCCCTCTTCGGTGATTCGCGACAAGGCGATCCGTCAGGGCATGTTGCGGGAAGATGAAGAACTGTCCGAGCGGGAAATTCTGCAGTTCATCCTGCAGCCGGGCTTCTCGACGGCACAGGCTGTAACCCAGATTTCCGGCCGCGGCGTGGGCATGGACGTGGTTGCCAGCGAGATCAAGCAGCTCGGCGGCAGCCTGGATATCGATTCTGCCGTGGGCCGCGGGACTACCTTCACCGTGCGCCTGCCATTCACGGTTTCCGTGAACCGGGCTCTGATGGTTTCTACCGGCGAGGACTTCTACGCGATCCCGCTGAACACCATCGAGGGTATTGTTCGGGTCAGTACCTACGAGCTTGAGGAATACTACAAGCCGGATGCCCCGCTGTACGAATACGCCGGCCAGGAATACCGGCTCCAGTACCTGGGCAGCCTGCTGAACAGTGACCATCATCCGAAACTGCAGGGCCAGGCCCTGCCGCTACCGGTGATTCTGGTGCGCGGCGCCGAGCAGCCCATGGCCCTGCAGGTAGACAACCTGATGGGCAGTCGGGAGATTGTTGTTAAATCCCTCGGTCCGCAGTTCAGTACGGTCCGGGGTGTTTCCGGTGCCACCATTCTGGGTGACGGTAACGTGGTCGTCATTCTCGACCTGCCGGCGATGATCCGTTCCGACATCCTGTCCGAGCGTCAGCGCCTGGCCAATCTCGAGAAGGCTCGCGAATCGGCCCGCTACGAGGAACAGGCTACCGTAGTCATGGTAGTGGACGACTCGGTAACGGTACGGAAAGTCACCTCACGACTGCTGGAACGAAATGGCATGGAAGTCATCACCGCCAAAGACGGCCTGGATGCGGTCGCACAGCTTCAGGACCACAAACCGGACATTATCCTGCTGGATATCGAGATGCCGCGGATGGATGGTTTCGAAGTTGCCAGCTTTGTTCGCCACGACGATAACCTGCGGGAAACTCCGATCTGCATGATCACTTCCCGGACCGGCGAAAAACACCGCGAACGTGCGCTGGCCATTGGTGTCAACGAGTACCTCGGCAAGCCGTTCCAGGAAACCGAGCTGCTTGAGACCATTGAGCGGCTGACCGGAAGACAGTGATGACCGGCCAGTGTGGCCGGCCAAAGGTCGGGATCGTCTCGGACGTGGTCCTGCAGCGTCATCGGCTGCAGGCCGCCACGTCCAAGTTCGGTCTCGAGGTGGGTTTTTCCGGGGATCCGGACCGGTTGATGGGCTATCCGGAGTTTCCCGATGCCAGCTTATGGCTGGTAACCCTCGAGGACGAGGCTGATCACCCGTTACTGTTCGATCACCTTCTTGAAAACACCGAAGCACCGGTATTGTTCGGGCTGGACGAAGCACCCAAGCCCGGGAGCACCGAGTACTTTCGCTGGGAAAGACGGCTGCTGGGCAAGCTCGAGCAACAACTGGGGCATCTGGAAGAGCTGGATTCCGAGGCCACGCTGGCAGAGCTGGAGCAGGACACGACAGCGGCGACAGCATCACCGGACCTGCCACAATGGATTCCACCGGCTGTTCCCGGATCGGTGGCCGAGGAAGTCTGGATCCTTGGCGCCTCATTGGGTGGTCCGGCGGCGGTAAAAACGTTCCTGGATCACCTGCCTCCGAACCTGCCCGTGGGCTTTATCTATGCCCAGCACATTGATGGCAACTTCACCGAGGTTCTGACCCGGGTACTGGGACGCCACGCCCACTATCAGCTCAAGCGGGCAGAAGAGGGTTGCCAGGTTCAGAATGGTGATGTTGTGCTGATGCCGGTAGAGCACGAATGGAAGTTGAGCGAACAGGGCGCTCTGACGGAAACCAGCAATGCCTGGCCAGGTCCCTATGGCCCCTCTATTGATCAGGTTTTGCTGAATGTCGCCGATCATTACGGCCAGCGCTGCCATGCTATTCTTTTTTCCGGCATGGGCAATGATGGCGCTATTGCGGCGCCTTTGCTGAGAGCTTACGGTAGCCGGATCTGGGTTCAGGAGAGCACAAGCTGCGGCAACAGCTCCATGCCCGAATCCGTGGCCGCCACAGGTTGCGCCGGTTTTTGTGGCACCCCGGAACAACTGGCCCGGGAACTGGTAAAAACCATTGAAGAATCCTGCCTGCTCAAGAGTCGGCAGAAACGGGACTCCGCCTGAGGTAACAAGCAATGAATGACAACAGCCAATCCCTCTCCTGCGTCATGATTCCCATGAGCGGACGGCAACTGTTGCTGCCAAACGTCTCGATTGCGGAAGTAGTCGACTACGCCAGCTCTGACGCGGGCGCCAACACACCGGAATGGCTGGTTGGCTATCTGGACTGGCGGGGCCTTCAGCTCCCGGTAATTTCCTACGATGCGGCCAACGGCGGCGCCCTCACCGTTCCCGGTGACAATCGTGGCCGTATCGTTGTGCTCAACACCATCGGAGACCGCCACAAGGAAATCCCGTTTATGGCCCTGGTTACCCAGGGTATTCCCAGCCAGGCCCGCCTGACCGAGGAACAGGTCAGGAAACTCGACGGCGAGCCGGGGCCGGCGGACCTCATGCTGGTTGAGGTAGAGGGCGAGAACGCCTGGATTCCGAACCTGGAATATCTGGAATCCCTGGTTCTGAAATCCCGACACTGACCGGTTTTCTGTTCTACTGCCGGGCATGGCAGACAGCTCTGTAAATGTTATAATGTTTCAAATTTTGCAGGATCTCCACCATGTCCGCCCGAGCCATTCCCTACCGGCCCCACAACCACGACGCCTGTGTCAGCCAGGCTCTGACTGACGCCCGAGCCATTTGCCAGCGTCAGAATGCCCGGCTCACCCCGATCCGGGAGCGGGTGCTGGAACTGATCTGGCAGTCCCATAAGCCCCTGGGCGCCTACGATGTTCTCGCGGAACTGTCCTCGGATGGTCATAACGCAGCCCCGCCGACGGTTTACCGCGCACTGGATTTCCTTCAGCAGCATGGGCTGGTGCACCGCATCGCGTCACTCAACGCCTTTATCGGCTGTACCCACGCGGGTGAAAGCCACACCGGTATGTTTCTGATCTGTCGCCTTTGCGGCAATGTTCTTGAGTTAACCGCGCCGGCAGTCTCGACGGAAGTCCGCAAAGCGGCTTCCGAGGAAGGCTTCCGGGCCGAGAACACCACGCTTGAGATTGCCGGGCTTTGCCCCCGTTGCCAGGCGGAGCCGAGCCATGACTGATCCTCTGGTCAGCCTGGAGAATCTCACTGTCCGGTTTGACGAACGTCCCGTGGTTGACCGTGTCAACCTGAAGATTCGCCGGGGCGACATCATCACGATCATCGGCCCCAACGGGGCGGGCAAAACCACGCTGATCAAGGCAGTTCTGGGCATTCAGAAGGTATCAGCGGGCCAGGTGTCTGTGAAAAAGAACCTGGTGATCGGCTATGTCCCGCAGCATCTGACCCTTGAGGGCACGCTGCCCCTGAGCGTCAAGCGGTTCATGCTGCTCAGCGGCCGGTCGCTCAGTGAATGTGAGGCCGCTCTCTCCCGCACCGGCGTCGGCCACCTGCTGCACGCCTCCGTGCACCACCTGTCCGGCGGTGAAAAGCAGCGGCTGTTGCTGGCCCGGGCCCTGGCCCGCAAACCGGATCTTCTGGTACTGGATGAGCCGGCCCAGGGTGTCGATATCAATGGCCAGGCGTCGCTGTATGACCTGATTCGCCAACTGCGGGACGACCTTAATTGCGGCGTAATCATGATCTCCCACGACCTGCACCTGGTCATGGCAGCAACCGACAAGGTTATCTGCCTGAACCAGCATGTCTGCTGCAGCGGATACCCTGCAGACATCTCCCACGACCCGGCCTTCATCGAGACGTTCGGGCGCCCTGTAGCAGAGTCTCTCGCGGTCTATCATCACCACCATAACCACAGTCATGACCTGCACGGGGATGTGGTTGAAAGCGGGTCCCATGGCGCCCCATCCGGGCATGGCGGACACACGGAGTGTGATCATGCCCATCATTGATGCCGTCCTGGACGATTTCTTCTGGCGTGCCCTGATTGGCGGACTCGGCGTGGCCCTCGTGGCAGGACCACTGGGCTGCTTCGTGGTCTGGCGACGCATGGCCTATTTTGGCGATACCCTGGCACACTCGGCGCTGCTGGGCATTGCCCTGAGCTTTTTGATCAGCGTGCCGCTGAACGTTGGTGTGATCATTACCTGCGTGGTCCTGGCCATGGCACTGGTGCTGCTATCCCGAACGAGGACCCTGGCAACCGATACCCTGCTCGGGATTCTGGCCCACAGCGCCCTGGCCATCGGCCTGGTAACGCTGAGTTTCATGCCGGATGTCCGCGTGGACCTGACCGGCCTGCTGTTCGGGGATCTTCTTGCCATGAGCCGTGAAGACCTGCTGTGGATCTACGGGGGCGCGGCACTGATCCTGCTCCTCCTGGCAGTGCTCTGGCGCGGATTGCTGATGAGCACGATTCACGAGGAGCTTGCCCGGGTAGAAGGTGTGGCTGTGGAGCGTCTGCGGATGGTTCTGATGCTGATGTTTTCCCTGGTCATCGCCGTGGCCATGAAAATTGTCGGTGTCCTGCTGATTACCGCATTGCTCATCATTCCTGCTGCGACGGCCAGAAGACTGGCCCACAACCCGGAAATGATGGTGGCCATGGCGGTTGCCTTCGGATTTGTCGCGGTGACCGGTGGCCTGAGTCTGTCCTGGCACCTGGACACGCCCGCCGGCCCGTCCGTTGTAGTGACCGCTTTCGCCGTTTTCCTGCTGGTCTACGGCGCAGCCGGCAAGGTCCGGACCTGAGTATTTCCCTCTCTTCCAGAGCTGGACTAGAGTATAGGAGTGCAGTCGGTCTGATCCAGACGCAAAGGACGCCCGGAGTGAAAGCTCCATTGAGCGGAACGCTCTTCCCCTGCTCCACCGGGACCAGGAAAAAGAGATTCCCGTCGTGCTCAGGGTCCGGGCGCTGAAAGACCCGGTTCACGGCCTTTCAGGCTTCAGGATAAGTACACTGCGACGTTTGGCGGTCTAGTCGAGGGTCTTATGGGTGCCGTCGCATAAGGGGGCGTTGCCCGTCTGCTTGCACCCGCAGAACCAGACCCACTCTTTCTTTTCCGCCTCGTATTTAACCGGAGTTATACCGGTTCCCTTATGGGAGCCATCACAGAATGGCTGGCTGCCACTGCGGCCACAGGCACACCAGAAGTAGTTCTTTCCTGCCTCCACCAATTCAGAGAAAGGCGTCTTGCTGGCGACCACCGGCTTGTCATCCGACATAATCTGTTCCTCAATTCGTGACTGTACCGAACCAGTATAGACACTCTTATAGAAACACTGCGTTCAGAGGGGCCTGACGATTTCCATCAGACGCCCGGTTTCGATAAGCTCCAGAAACTCGTCACCCAGGCGGTCACTCTCGGCAATGGCCGATCGCCAGGCCCGTTCCCGGCCGGCATCATCACCGACATAGCGCTCGAAATCCTTCCGGTCCGGGAGTTTCCGGTCAGGCAGAGATTCCAGATAGGTTTTTGAGGGTGCAATCAGCAGTACATCCTGCAACCGGGTGGCGTCGCCCCGCCGCCAGGGCAGAGACTTGTCGAACCAGCCGGGCACCACCTTATCGGTGAAGTGCGGGTAGAGCACCACGCCGGGCTGCTGGTAGGGCAGATCCAGGTGATAGTCCAGAAGGCCACCGTCACGGTAGACCCCTTCGGGTGCACCGGGAATATTGCGGACACCGGACATCACCAGGGGAATGGACGCAGAAGCCAGAAGGGCAGGCAGCAGGTTTTCGCGGGTCAAGGCAACCTCGTGGCTGGGGAAATCCACCAGCTTTGCCACAGGCGCTTTCAGACGGGCGTCGTGGATGATGCCCCGCTCCATAAAACGGCCCAGATGCCGGCGACTGACCATATTGGCACTGATGGCGCTCATCAGGCCGAGACCCAACCGCCCACGCGCATCCTCCGCCAGCATGCCAAGACTGCGAACAACCACAACGTTCAGTCGGTACCATGGGTGGTTCAGAATGGCGTCTTCCCGGCCACCGAGCAGCTCTTCCAGAAACAGCACGCTCTTGCGGCTCACCTCCGCAGCGCTGACACCCTTGGCAAAGCGTTGTGCGGTGTAAAGCTCCGCCAGCCGGGCGAGCTGGGCTTTCGGATCATCGGAGGAGGCCACAGCGGCAAACCGCCAGCTCCCGATCGACGAGCCGATCAATGATCGCTCCTGCCGAACCCTCGGCAGCCAGTCACCAAAAATGGCTTTATCCAGGCCACTTATTCCCAGAGCCTTGGGACCACCGGCAGCACCCGGAATGACATGCACGTCCTCGGGCGAAAACGGTTTTTCCCTGAGGCGCTGCATCGCGCGACGGCCGGCCCGGATCGTCAGAGCCGGTTCTCGGGTATGAATAGCAGTCATAGGGTGTCCCTGGGCGTATCCCTGAATTGTTCCCGCGGAGTTTAGCGAAGTGGACAAGGCGCGGCCAACTGAACAAAACTAATGGTGGTCATAAACGACGCTATCTGGTTCATTAGAGAAACGGCCATGCTAGACTTCAAGACGGTCCCGGCACAGGACGCGGGCGGATACGACTCGGACAGCGGGAGTATGCTGTGAATTTTTCGGTAGCACCCTCTACCCTTGCAACCAACCCGACCCTCGCGGTGCTGGGTTTTAAACGTCAGCTGGTCTATCACCTCCATTTCTGGGCGTTCATCGCGGTCGCACCGCTGGTTTTGGTGCAATGGCAGCAATCCCATTATCTGCTTTCTTCCTTGCTGGTTGTCTTTTGTGCCAATGCCCTGCTGGTCATCGCTTTTTTAAGGTTCCGTGGCACCTACTTTCTCAAGGGCCGACTTTTCCCGCTGCTTGCCGTCGTCAGTGCCGCCTACTCCACACACATCAATGGCCACGCCGGCCTCTACTGGGCGTACCCTGCTGCCATGGCCCTGTTTTTCCTGCTGCCCCTGAAGGAAGCAATCGCCAGCAACATTATTTTTGTGGTGGTTATGGCTGTAGTCTCCTTCCTAAGCTTTCCTGAGGCCGACTTCTGGAGGATCACCTTTTCACTGGGCCTGACCTGCCTGTTTGCGATGATCTTCGCCTGGTTGGTGGGGCGGCTTCAGCAGGAACTCACCCGTCTGGCAACCACCGATCCCCTTACCGGCTGCCTGAACCGGTCACAGCTTGCCGATATTCTCAACGGCCAGATTCAGATGCGGGAGCGGTATGAGCGGGTATCCAGCCTGATTTTGCTGGATCTGGACTACTTCAAGACCATCAACGATCAATGGGGCCATCTGGCCGGTGACAAGGTTCTCACGGAGATGGCTCTGCGTTTGGGCAAACGACTAAGGGAAAGCGATCAGCTGTTCCGAATCGGCGGCGAGGAGTTCATGATCGTCCTGCCGGAAACCCGCCAGAAAGATGCCGATGTGCTGGCGAATCAGCTTTTGAAGAGCATCAGCGCCCGACCATTTCTTGAGGACATCAGGGTGACGGCCAGCGCCAGCGTCGCTGAAGTCAGCAAGGGAGAAACCTGGTCGATCTGGCTGAACCGGGCAGATCAGGCACTTTACGAAGCGAAGTCACGGGGTCGCAACCAGGTGGTCAATGCCGCTCGACCACTTCCGGTTGTGGGCCGCGGCGCCGAAGACATGCCCGATTCCGCGTCGGGCTGAAACACAGTAGCTGCCTCGCTTACTGATCGCAGCGTTTACGAAACTCCCGGTAGGCGCTGAAAACGTCCCAGGGGCACTCGAAATGCGGGTAGTGCCCGATGTTTCTCAGAGTCACTACATCGCCATCAGGTATCAGTTCCCGGTACCGTCTTACCATACCGGCGCCCGACACAGGATCCGCCGTACCGGAAATCAGTCGCATCGGCTGAGTCGCCTTCTGCAGCGCGCCAACCCAACGGTTCCGGTGACAACGGCGCTCTTCCATGAACTGGATCAGATGGTGCAGGATGCCCCGACCGTTGTTGTAGGTCAGCAGATGCCAGAAGTCCTCCATATCCTGGCGATCCGGCGGATTCTGATTACCAAACAACCGGCGGAAGTTGCGCTCGAAACTCCGTCGGGTAAGGCCTCGGCTGATTAACCCGCCAAAGGGGCTTCTCAACAGTTTCTGAATCAGCAACGGGTTGTGGACTTCCGGGAAAAGCGCGCCATTCAGGAAGCAGACACTGGCAATCCGGAAAGGCAGACCGCCTTCCTGCTCCCGCGCCAGCAGCTCCTGGGCCACACTGCAACCATAATCATGGACCAACAGGTGCACGGACGGCAGGCCAAGCCCCTCAATCCAACCCTGGAACAGGTCGGCCTGGTCTTCGATGCAGTAGTCGTAATCGGAGGGTTTGTCGGAAAAGCCGAATCCCAGCATATCCAGAGTCAGAACATTGTGCTGTTGAACCAGCATCGGCCAGAGGCGATTCCAGTCCCAGCTGGCGGTAGGAAAACCGTGAATCAGAATCAGCGGTTCGCCCGAGCCTGCCATCCGGCTGAAAATGGCATGCCCCTCGAAACTGAACCATTTACCTCCCTGTTGCCACCCCTCAAGGGTGCCATCTTCGCGCCCCGTGGCGGAAACCCCACCAACGGTTGGCATCACCTCTTCCATGCATTGTCCCCGGCGAACATTCACAGCCTGAAACTTTAGAACAAACCGGATCCCACTACCATAGCCCCACCGCCCAAACCACAAGACGCGACAGCCAAAGTGGTCTTTTCCCGCAATGCCTCCGTAAACCGTAGAGATGGTGGGCAAATTGCCTTAAGCTTTGGCCCTCGTAAGACACTGCTAACCGGAAAAGACTATGAACAAACTCCTTGACGACCTCTCAGGGCACTTTCGTGCCATTATCGATGGTCTGGGCGAAGATCCGGACCGCGAGGGTCTGCAAGACACTCCAATGCGCGCGGCCAAGGCCATGCAGTTCCTCACGTGCGGCTACCAACAGGATCTTGGCGACCTGGTAAACAATGCGGTATTCGAGTCGGCCATGGACGAGATGGTCGTGGTTCAGGATATCGAGCTGTACAGTATGTGTGAGCACCACATGTTGCCGTTTATCGGCAAATGCCACATCGCCTACCTGCCCCAGGGCAAGGTGCTGGGTCTGTCCAAATTTGCCCGCATTGTCGACATGTATGCCCGCCGACTGCAAATCCAGGAAAACCTGACCCGCCAGATCGCCGAAGCCGTCGAAAGTGTCACCGGCGCGAAGGGCGTGGCCGTCGTTATCGAGGCGCAACACATGTGCATGATGATGCGAGGCGTGGAGAAACAGAATTCCCGCATGAAGACCTCTATGATGCTGGGACAGTTCCGCAAATCCCAGGCTACTCGCACCGAGTTTCTGACTCTGATCAGTAACAACCGCTGAAGCACCAGAACTGAGGGAGGCCGCATGACAGACGTCCAAGGGAATCACCTGGCAAAGGTCCGCATCAAGGATCTCCTCCTGAGAGCCTACATCGGCATAAAGGAAGAGGAAATCAACAACCAGCAGGACGTGTTGATCAACGTCAGCCTGACCTATGACGCTACCGAGGCGGTCAACCGGAACGAGATCGCGGCCGCCCTCAACTATCGCACCATCACCAAGCAGATCATTCATCATGTGGATGGCAACCGGTTCGCCCTGCTCGAACGCCTGACCCACGAGGTTCTGACCATCGTGATGGAACATGAGGCAGTGCAGTGGGCCGAAGTGGAAATCGACAAGCCTCACGCGCTACGCTACGCGGAATCCGTGTCTGTCTGTCTTCAGGCACACCGTTAATTCAGCGAGGTTCCCCCAGCACCATGCCCAGCAATAACCCGGACCAGATTCGTGACATCCTGACGACGGTCAGGACCATTGCCCTTGTTGGCGCCAGTGAGAAGACCAACCGGCCGTCCCACGAGGTCATGGAATACCTTCAGGCCCATGGCTATCGAATCCTCCCGGTGAATCCCCGTCTGGCAGGCAAGACGGTACTCGGCGAAACCGTTTACGCCGATCTGAACAGCCTGCCGGAACCAGTGGACATGGTTGATCTGTTCCTGGCACCGGAACGCACCGATGCGATCATTGATCAGGCTATCGATCTCAACATCCCCGTCGTCTGGTTGCAGATTGGTGTTATCAATGAGGAGGGAGCTGCCAGGGCAGAGGCCGCAGGACTGACGGTAGTGATGGATCGTTGTCCCAAGCAGGAAATTCCCCGCCTGGGAATTCCCAGGGTTGCTGAACCCTCCTGAAACCTGAGCCGAACCAGCAACCAAGTCACACTTCAGGCACCTGACCAGGGTGCCGGTTTTTCGACGCACCCCTAACAGAAGCCGCCTTGAAGCAGTCAATGCGCTCCCCGACGTCGCGTTTGGCATTTCATTGCGAGGGAGAATCCACCCACTCATGGCGGTCCCGCCACAAAATGATTCATAATTGGTGATAGGATTTCACGTTATTCCTTTACCGATACGCTTTTGGAGTAAGTTTTGAAAGAACAATCATCACCTGCCAATGTAACGATGTCGGGCCTTCTCAGTCCGGCATTTCCGGTGGTGATATTCCTTATTTTTCTCGGCTTGGCAGGCGGTCTTTATTACGGATTGACCCAGCAGGACCGGAATCAGATCCAGAGCAACCTGGAAAACGAAGCGGTTGCAACAATCAACAACCTGAACCGGGAAATACGCATCTACACCGATGCCATCCGACGAATGGCTCGCCGCATGGATGACGATCCTTCTCTGACAAGAGAGCAATGGCGGCAGGATGCACGCAATTATCTTGAGGATTTTGGTGTCTATCAGGCCATTGAATGGATCGATCCCAGCTTCGTAATTCGCTGGTTGGAACCCGTAAGCGGCAATGAAGAAGTTCTTGGTTTTAATGTGGCCTTTAACCAGCAGCGCCGTCTCGCGTTAGAACGGTCGAAGCGCACTGGCGAGCTGGATCTCTCCGGCATCATTGAGCTCCATCAAGGCGGCAAGGGTATGGTTATCTACGCGCCGGTTGACTCTGGTGCAGACAACAACGGCTTTATTGCCGGAGTCTTCCGCATGGACGTGATTGCCCGGCAGCTCCTGACCAACAGAGTCATCGACGCATTCCAGATAGAACTCTACGAGCAGGGTGAACTGAAATACCAACTCAACGAATCGTTACCCGTTCACCCGCACTTTTCGGTTCGCAGGACAGTTGATATCCCGGCAACCGATTGGGAGCTGGTGTTGCGCCCGTCCCGAAACTGGGTTAACCAGCAATACAGTCGATGGCCTGCTCTGACTTTTTTCACTTTCCTTATCATGGGCGTCCTTACCAGCCTGACCACACTATTGGTTCAGTTGATTCTGAAACGCAATCGGGCATTGTTAAAAACGCGACGGGAGCTGGACGAGGAGATTGAGCAACGTACGGCGATTCAGAAAGATCTGGCCCGTCTGGAATCCACCGATACGCTGACCGGCCTGGCGAATCGTCGATTCTTCATGGAAGATCTGTCCCACACCCTGAACATTGCCGATCGTCAGATGCGCCAGGTTGCCCTGGTGATGCTGGACCTGGATCGGTTCCAGACGCTCAACGACTCCCTCGGCCACCAGTTCGGGGATGAACTGCTGATCAAGGTGTCCGAGCGGCTCAACCGTCTGAGTAACGAACGGCTGCTGGTGGCCTACTCCGGGGGCGACGAGTTCATGTTCTGCCAGCAACAGGTGGATGACATTGATGACATCATTCACTTGCTGGGTCAGATCAAACAGTGCTTTGATCAGCCCTTCAGTGTTCAGGGGCAGTCCCACAGCATTACCGCCACCATGGGCGTGGCGGTGTACCCGCAGAGCGGTCTGGACTCGGATACGCTGTTGCGTAACGCAGACATTGCCCTCTACCGGGCCAAGGAACAGGGCAGGAATACCTACCAGTTTTACACTGAGGGCATGCAGGAACGGGAAGTTATGCGCCTGGAGCTGGACAAGGATCTGAGCCAGGCCCTCGCCAACAACGAATTCGTGCTCTTCTATCAGCCCCAGCTGAACCTGGACACCGGTGAAATGCAGAGTGTCGAGGCGCTGATCCGCTGGCGCCATCCACGCCGCGGTCTTCTGCCGCCAGTCGAATTCATCCCTCTGGCAGAGGAGAGCGGCCGAATCACCGATATTGGCCGCTGGGTAGTCATGGCGGCCTGTCGGCAGCTGGCGGCATGGAAAGGCACTCCCCAGGAGGGCCTGCGCATTGCAGTCAATCTCTCGGGCCGGGAGCTGGACGACGAAGACCTGGTGGATCACATTCGAGAAGCCCTGGCAGCGGAGAATGTGCCGGCGGACCGTCTGGAGGTCGAGCTCACCGAAGAGATCTTCATCCAGAATATCGAGCACAATCGCAATCAACTCTCCCGTCTGCACCAGTTGGGTGTTCATCTGGCCATTGATGACTTCGGAGTCGGCTATTCGTCTCTCGGTTACCTGCGGGATTTCCCGGTCGACCTGCTGAAAATCGACCGCTCGTTTATCACGGAAGTCACCGAACGCCATGACGATGCGGTGATCACCCGGGCGGTGATAAACCTGGCCCACAACCTGGGCATTGAGGTGGTGGCCGAGGGTGTGGAAACCGAGGAGCAGCTGAGTTTCCTGAAAAATCACCGTTGCAACTTCGCCCAGGGGTATCTGATCAGCCGACCGATTCCGGTCGCCGACCTTGAGCAGGCTCTTGCCTCAGGCGTTCTGATGGCAGGCATTACGGCCGATTCCGGATTGTAATTGCCGCGGCCCGTCCCCAAGATACGAATAAATCCTCCAGGTGAGATTCTATGGCTGCGCAATACCTGACTCCGGAACAGGACGAGAAGATTCGCCAGTGGGAACGCTGGAACCGGAACTATTTCATTTTTGCGTTTATGGCGCTTACCATCATTCTGGTGTTCAGCAGTCAACTGGGATTGTCCAGCGGTGACAGCTGGGGCCCCCTGGGTGTTCTGATCGCCGCTCTGATCACGCCCATTATTGTTCTGCAACTGAAGCTGGCTTGCCCGGCCTGTGGCCACAAGATTGGCTGGCAGGCGAAGCTGATGGCGCCGGATCAGTGCAAGACCTGCGGTACGTTTCTACGCTCCCGGGATTAATAGCCCTCCTCAGACTTCTTCCCCAAAAAACCTTTGACCTGTGAGTTGCTCACAGGTTTTAGGCTATTCTCAATGTAAAGGATTTTGCCGTGTTGAGGCAGAACCGAATTGAGAACAGACGATGAAAGTTAAAGAGATTGCAGAAGCCGCTGGCGTAAACCCGGATACGGTCCGGTTTTACACCCGCGAGAACCTGCTCAAGCCGACCCGTAACCCGGACAACAACTACCAGCAGTTCGATGCTGAGGATCTCCGACGGCTTCGGTTTGCCCGCAAGGCCCGACAGCTGGGATTTTCGTTACCCGAGATACGGCAGATTCTGGATCAGGCGGACGATCATCATTCGCCGTGTCCGATGGTGCGGGATGTGTTTCAGCACCGGCTGGCGGAGGTTGAGCGGGAAATTCGGGAATTGCAGCAGCTGCGCAAGCGGATGACCGCTGCGTTGGCTGCCTGGCAGGACATGCCGGATGGTACGCCGGATGGCCATACAATCTGCCGGTTGATCGAGCACTGGGATGATCCGGCGCCCTGTTGCGGGGCAAACGAACAGAACGAGGGGTGATTCTGGATGACTGACACACCTGTTTTACAAACGACGCTCAGCATTTCCGGGGCGTCGTGCCAGGGCTGTGCGAAGAAGATTCGCAACGCACTGGAACCATTGACCGGCGATACCGGGCTGGTCGAGGTAGATCTGGAAAAGCAGACCGTGGCCTTGCCGGAAGGTGTCGATGCCGCTGAGGCGGCGCGTATTGTTACCGAGACCGGCTACCCGGCTGAGCCTTTCCAGAAAGGCGCCGAGCCGGACAGTTGCTGTTCTTCAGGTAACAAGGAAAAGGCCGACTCCATCGAAAACCCTGAAGATCAGACAACCGGAGAAGATTCGGCGCCGACGGGCTCTGAAGCGACAACCGGTGCGAACGGGCAGATTCATCTGTCGGTGACGGGAGCGACCTGTGCCTCCTGTGTAAACACAATTGAGAAGGCCCTGATGTCGGTCTCCGGTATCAGTCATGCCCACATGAACCTGGCAGACAACACAGCCACGGCCACGGGCGATGCCGATCCCGAGGCGCTGGTGAAGGCGGTCGAGAGTTCCGGCTATGGCGCCAGCGTGATTGAGGACGAGGACGAAGCCGACGATCGCAAGCAGGAGCAAGACCGGAAGCAGTACAAGACCCTGCTGGTGAAGATGGCGGTAAGTCTGGGCCTGGGTCTTGGGCTGATGGTCTGGGGCATGGGCTTCGGCACCATGATGGTGACGGACGCCAACCAGGGCACCTGGCTCGGCCTGGGTGTGCTGACACTGATCGTGATGGCCGCCACCGGCGGGCATTTTTATACCGGCGCCTGGAAGGCCTTCCGGCACCACAACGCCAACATGGACACCCTGATTGCCCTGGGTACCGGCACCGCCTGGCTCTATTCCATTGTCGTGGCAAGTATTCCCGGTGCTCTGCCGGAGATGGCTCGTCATGTCTACTTTGAGGCCTCGGCGATGATTATCGGCCTGATCAACCTGGGTCAGGCGCTGGAGCTTCGGGCCAAGGGCAAGACTTCCGAGGCCGTTCGCCGGTTGCTGGACCTGCGGGCAAAAACGGCGCGGGTGATTCGCGATGGTGAAGAGCAGGACCTTCCGGTCGAGGAGGTTCGCAAGGGCGATCATATCCGGGTAAGGCCCGGGGAGAAATTACCGGTCGATGGCGTGATTGCCGAAGGCTCCACCCGCATTGATGAGAGCATGCTCACGGGTGAGCCCATGCCGGTGAGCAAATCGGAAGGCGATGAGGTTTCTGCCGGCACCCTGAATACCCACGGTTCGATCGTCTATGAGGCCACCCGGGTAGGCAGTGAAACCGCGCTGGCCCAGATTATCAAACTGGTGAAGAAAGCCCAGGGCTCCAAGCCCGCCATTGGTCGGCTTGCCGACAAGATTTCGTCGGTGTTCGTGCCCACCGTCATGCTGATTGCGGTAGCGGCGGCGCTGGTCTGGTACAACGTCGGGCCGGAACCGGCCGTGGTTCACATGATGGTGGCTGCCACCACCGTGCTGATCATTGCCTGTCCCTGCGCTCTGGGTCTGGCCACGCCGATGTCGGTCATGGTCGGTGTTGGCAAGGCCGCGGAATACGGCGCGCTGATCCGCCAGGGCGATGCCCTTCAGACCGCTGGCAAGCTGGACCTGGTGATACTGGATAAAACCGGCACCATCACCGAAGGCCATCCGGCGGTTACCCGGGTTCACGCCAGCAGCGGGGATGAGCAGCACCTGCTGGCTCTCGCAGCGGGGCTGGAACAACACTCCGAACACCCTCTGGCTGAGGCCATTCTGGCGAAGGCCGAAGAGGAAAGCGCCGAGCCGGAGAAGGTGACCGGTTTTGAAGCCCTGAATGGCAAAGGCGTGCAAGGTGAACTCGACGGCAAGCCCGTGCGACTGGGCAACCGTCGCTGGCTGGAAGAACAGGGCATTGCCCTGGACGATCTGGCCGATGCCGCCCGCTCGATCACCGAAGAAGCCGGCACTCCTCTTTTCCTGGCATTGGGTAACGAGGCCCTGGGAGTCATCGGTGTTGCCGACGCCATCAAACCGGACTCCAAGGCCGCGATCCAGCGCCTCCACGAGGCCGGCATCAAGGTGATGATGGTCACCGGCGATGTCGACGCCACCGCGAAGGCCATCGCGAAGAAGGCCGGTATCGATGACTACCGGGCGGAAGTGCTGCCCGAAGACAAGGCCGAGGTGGTCAGCGAAATGCGCGGCAAGGGCCATATCGTCGCCATGGTTGGCGACGGCATCAACGATGCTCCGGCCCTGGCAGCGGCGGACGTCGGCTTTGCCATCGGCACCGGCACGGATGTGGCCATTGAGAGCGCCGGCATCACTCTGATGCGTGGTTCCCTGCACGGCGTGCCCGATGCCATCGAGATTTCCCGGGCCACGGTGAAAAATATTCACCAGAACCTGTTTGGCGCGTTCGTATACAACACAATGGGTATTCCGGTGGCCGCCGGCCTGCTCTACCCTGTCTGGGGAATACTGATGAGCCCGATTCTGGCAGGTGCCGCCATGTCCCTGTCTTCCGTGACCGTTGTCTCGAACGCCAACCGTCTGAGGCTGTTCCGAACCAGTCACCGGCCGGAAAAGAACGACAGCAACAGTGATCCGAAACAGCAACAGGAGCGGAATTGATGGAAACACTGCTGGTTAACGTTGGAGGACTCGCCCTGATGGCGGCCATCGTCTGGTGGTTCTGGCTGTCCGGTTCTGACGACACAGGCTCACGTGAACATCAACATCACCACTGAGGTACTTGCCATGAAAAAACACACGCTGGCTTTTGGCCTGATGGCAGCTCTGGGGTTCAGCACCACGGCGCTGGCTGCGGGCGCGGCCCAGAGTATTCACGTCTACAAATCCCCCACTTGCGGCTGCTGCGATGACTGGATCGATCACCTGGAAGAAAATGGCTTCGAGGTGAAAGCAACCGAAACCAACGACATGGGCAGGATCAAGGCCGATGCCGGCCTGATCGCCGGTCTTGGCAGTTGCCACACCGCCTTTGTCGGAGATTACGTCATTGAAGGTCATGTGCCGGCAGACGACATCAAGCGTCTGATCAGCGAAGCGCCCCGGGCCACCGGCCTGAGCGTGCCCGGCATGCCCATGGGGTCGCCCGGCATGGAGATGGGCGACCGGCAAGATCATTACAAGGTCATCCTGTTTAACGAGGCAGGACAGACCAGGATCTTTTCCGAGCACAATTGACATTGATCAAGGAGCAAGGGCCTTCGCTATGTGGCCCTTGCGACCGTTTTTCCTCCAAAATCTCGCCACGCCCTGTCCGTTTTTTCTACACTCTGGTTAACCGGTGTTCTATCATTGGCGCCCAGAAACCCAGAAAAACCGAGAGGGATCCTCGTTGAGCCTTAAAACCCGAATCCTTGGTCTGGCCGCCAGTCTGATAGTTGTGGCTTCACTGGCTTCGTGGCTGGCTTACCGGGAGCTGTCCGAAAACATCATCGAACGCTGGGGCCAGCAGGTTGCAGAAATACAGGTGCGCTACGATAGCGCTCGACTACTGCAGTCCCTGGAACGGGAGATTGGGCTAGCCAAACAGATGGCCAGCTCTCCGGCATTACTCGACTGGGCCAGAAATCCGGATGATGCCGCGCTTGAATCTGAAGCCATCCGCCAGATGGAGAGTTTTCGTTCCAATTTCCGGGACAACAATTACTTCGTTGCTCTTGTTGAGAATGGCCACTACTACTACAACAACGAGGAAAACGAATACGCCGGCAGTCAGTTCCGATATGTTCTCGATAAAGAAAAACCCGACGACGCCTGGTTTTTCCAGCTGATTGATGAAGGTCGGGACTTCCACCTGAACGTCAATCCGGATACCGAACTGGGCGTCACCAAGCTCTGGATCGATGTGTTGATGCGCAACGAGGCCGGCGAGATTGTTGGCATGGTCGGTACCGGTCTGAGTCTGGACGCTTTCCTGCAGGATATTGTCGACATCGGCCAGGAGGGCATCACAACCCTGTTCGTGGACTACAACGGCGCCATTCAGCTATACCGTGACCGGAACTACATCGACTTCGCCAGCATCATCAAACCCGAAGGTCAGAAGAACACGGTCGACCTATTGTTCGATGATCCTCAGGACAAACAGCAGATCCTCGGAATGCTGCAACTGTTGAAAAAGCGCGGAGACCAGGCTGGCGAGGTAGAAAGCGGTTTTGTGACCGTGGATGGCCGCAAGCATCTAGCGGGAGTTGCCTTCCTCCCCGCGATTGGCTGGTTTGAAATCACCCTTCTCGACCTCAATACGCTCCTGCCAACCAGCTACCTGTGGCCTTTGGTGGCCGTGTTCCTGGGCACACTGCTGGTCACACTGGTGTTGTTCCACCTGATTATTCAGTCCCGCATTCTCAAGCCCATCATGAGCCTCGAACACGCCGTGGAAAAAGTCCGGGAGGGCAGCTTCGACCTGCCACGGCTGGATAAACCCGATAACGAGATCGGCTGGCTGGCCGATCATTTCGAGAAAATGACTCAGAGCCTGGGCAACTCTACCCGGGAACTCGAAGAAAAAGTCGCGCAACGAACCGATGAACTGAACCGACTGGCCCGGATCGATCCCCTGACCGGTCTGAAAAACCGTCGCGGCCTGGACGAGGTTCTCGATGAGGAAATCCAGCGGGCCCGCCGCCAGGAAACCGGCTTTGGCGTACTCTGGCTGGACATTGACCATTTCAAGAGTATCAACGACAACCTGGGCCATCAGGCGGGCGATCAGATCCTGTGCCGGGTAGCGCTGTGGCTGAAAGCTGGAGTGCGCCCCTACGATCATCCCGGGCGCTGGGGTGGTGACGAATTCGTGGTTCTGCTGTCACCCTGCGACCCCGAGACGTTGAGCCGCATCGCACTTCGAATCCGGGAATCCGTGGAACAGGAAAGCCAGAAAACCGGAACGCCGGTTACGGTCAGTGTGGGAGGTTATTTCGCCCTGCCAGGTGACAGCACCGACACCATTCTTCGCCAGGCAGATCGGGCCCTTTATCAAGCCAAGCATGAAGGCCGGAACCGGGTCTGTATTACCACCTCGGAAGACCCGGAGATTAACCCCGCGTAACGGGTCTGACTCATACCGCCATAACCGTTATACTCCGCCCCATCATTCATTTTTTACCAGCCAGGTTACTTCATGCTCAATGCCGACGCCCTCAGCCAGTTGCGCCAGCTGAAATCGGATATCAAGGACAACAAGGTGGTCTTTCCAGGTACCGTCAAAGCCACCAATGGCCGCTTCGGATTTGTAGCGCTCGACGAGGGCCGGGATGTTTTCCTTCCCCCCGAGGAAATGCAGAAGGTGCTGCCCGGGGACCGGGTGAATGTCACCGAGCAGGAAGTCGAGAAAGGCAAAATCCAGGGCGTGGTGGACGAACTCCTGGAAACCCGCCTTAACACCTTTGTGGGTCGTTACCTGGTAAAAGGCAAAGGACATTTCGTGGTACCCGAAACGCCGGGCATCAACCGCTGGATCTTCATTCCCCCCAAAGAACGAATGAATGCCCAGCAGGACGATTACATCTACTGCCAGATCCACAAACATCCGATCAAGGACGGCAAGGGCCAGGCCAAGGTGTTGCGGGTGATCGGCAAGGCCGGGGAACCGGGCATCGAACGTTCCTTCACCCTCGCAACCTTTGACCTGGCGGACACCTGGCCGGACGAAGTGCGCACTCAGGCCGACAGCCTCAGTGACAGTGACATCGAATCCCGGGAAGCCGGGCGGGAGGACCGCACGGATCGCCCCTACGTGACTATCGACAGTCCGGGCACCCAGGACATGGACGATGCCCTGCTGGCCGAACCCAACGCCACCGGCTGGTCGTTGTCGATTGCCATTGCCGATCCGACCGCTGTGATCGACACCGACAGCCCGGCGGAACAGGAAGCGTTCAATCGGGCCACCGCTATTTATTTCCCGGGCGAGCCCCTGCCCATGCTGCCAGACAGCATCAGCACCCGCCTGTGCTCGTTGATGCCGGAGGCCAAGCGCCTGGCCCTGGTATGCGATCTTCAGGTTAACAACGATGGCAGCCTTGGCGACTACAGCTTTCATCAGGCGGTTATCCAGTCCAAGGGCAAGCTCAGTTACGAGCTGGTCTCGAATCTGATCGAAGGTCGTGAAGACGACGACATCAAGGCACTGCCGGACGCCGTCGCCAACAGTCTGGACCAACTGCACCAGGCAGCGACAGCACTTCGGAAGTGGCGCGGCGAGCATGCGTTGCTGAGTGGTGACCGACCGGAATTCCGCCTCCGGCTGGACGAAAACAAGCGTATTCGGCTGATCGAACCGTCCATCCAGAATGAAGCCCATCGGCTGGTGGAAGAGTGCATGGTCGCTGCCAACCGCTGTGCCGCGGACTTCCTGAGCAACCACACCGCCGGCCTGTTCATCCAGCATCCCGGATTACGGGATGATCGCGCCGAAAACATTCGGGCATTGATCGACAGTCACGCACCGCACCTCTCGGGAGTCGACGCCCATCAGGCCGAGGGCTTCCGCAAACTGATGAAGGAAACAGACGCCCTGGAAGCCGAGGTACCGGTCAAGGCCATACTGTCCCGCCAACTGGCCCGGTCCGAGCTGAGCTTCAAGCCCGCCCCCCACCATGGTATGGGCCTGGACGCCTACACCACCTTTACCTCGCCACTGCGCAAGTTCTCGGACTTCTACGTGCACCGGCTGATCAAGTCGGCGCTGTGGGATACTCCCATGAAGGCCTTGAGTGAGGATCAGCTGGAGGCCCTGCAAGCTGCTCAGATCCGCGCCCGTCAGGCCGCCAACAGTCTGGAAGCCTGGCTCAAGAGTGACTTCGCAAAAACCCTCGGCGAAGAACCCATGCCCGGCGTTATCAGCCGCACCGTGCCTGCCGGCTTCTTCGTCCGCCTGGATGCCAATGGTCTGGAAGGGTTCGTCAGCTGCAAGGATCTTGATGGCAAGTACAGCTTTGATCCGGTTACCCTGCGCCTGATCCACAACAAGAACGGACGCATCTTCCAACTGGAACAACCGGTAACGGTAAGCTTTGCAGGGGTAGACGAGGAACGCAGGCAGATCAATTTCAAGCTGGTGGAAGCCCGGGAGATCCCGACCGGGACGAGTTCCGACAACGGTTGAAAAACCACACAGGCAGGCGCATCGTATCAATCAGGACATGATCCGATGGTGGAGGTGCGCCATGCCCATCACGCCCGATGAGTTTCTGAAAAAGTACGGTTTCGACAAGGAAGACGAAGAGCGGGACCACAGTCTCCGCCACAACGCCATGGAGCACGCAAAACATCTGCGCAGGCCCCATGCGGGAACGCCTCACGATTGGGAAGAGTGGGAGCGTTACAAGCAGGAACATCCAGATGAAGTGGAGGATGATTCAGACAGCTGATGCCCGGTAATTACCGGGCCAGCATCTGCTCCAACCGCTCGTCCTTGGCCTGCCACTGCTCTCCCAGCCAGTTTTTCACGTTCCGACGGTGCTCAGCATCCGTTGAATAGTCCCGGCCTTTCAGGTGATCCGGGATATCAACGGTGTGGATTTCCATTTTGACTTCTTTTACCCGGCCACAGATAAACTCCCAGAAGGTGGGTGCGCCGTCGGGATAGGCAATGGTCACATCTACCAGGGTCTGGATCGAGTCGCCCATGGCGTCGAGTACAAAGGCCGCACCGCCAGCCTTTGGGGTCAGCAGGTGTTTGTAGGCAGATTTCTGTTTATCGTGTTTGGCCTGAGTAAACCGGGTCCCTTCAACGAAGTTCATCACACTGACCGGGGTGTGGCGGAACTGTTCGCAGGCCCGACGCGTTGCCCGCAAATCTTCACCGCGTTTCTCCGGGTGTTTGATCAGATACTCCCTCGTGTAACGCTTCATAAACGGGAAATCGAGGCCCCACCAGGCCAGGCCTATGACGGGTACCCATATCAGTTGCTGCTTGAGGAAAAACTTCAGGAACGGCGCCCGGTGATTGAAGACCCGCTGCATGGCGAATATATCCACCCAGCTCTGGTGATTGGCCAGCACCAGGTACCAGCTTTCCCGCTTGAGATTCTCGGCGCCTTGCACGTCCCATTTTGTGCCATGGGTAAGCTTCATCCAGCCGGTGTTGCAGGCGACCCAGGCCTCAGCTATCCAGATGATGACTCGGGTGCAGAGTACCCGGAAGCCCTTGATGGGGATGATGAGTTTCAGAATGGCCGGTATATAGAGCAGTATGCACCAGAACAGAGTGTTGATTCCCAGCAGGATGGAGTTGAGTACACCGATCACGGGGGCAGGGAGAAAGCTGAGCATGGCGGTCCTGTTTTTCTGGTTGTTCTTTCCAAATGGGACCTAATGATATCAACCACAGCCCTCATTGGGCAGTGGCCTGAAGTGACCGGTTTGCCCAACGGTTTGGACACTTCTGCCATGGTGATTTACGCCCCAGCATGGATAATCCCGGTTTCTGGCCGAAGAGAATCGAAGTTCGGTAATCCGTATAGTGAGCGTCAAATTTTCCATGGACATGCCCATGCCCAATCTCTTCAAATCCGCCGCCGACCGCGCGGCAGGCGTTACCCGCCAAACGGCCCTTTATGCCGGCAATGCCTTCGACCGAGTGTTCCGGGCCGCCAGCCTGGTTCAGGCCGGGCAGACACCGTTTGAAACCCTGCATACCGACGGGCTGGTCAGCCTGCGTTACTACCCGCCACTGGCCGAGGATTTCATCGAGCTGGAAGATGAGCCCATTGCGGTTGAGCGAACGTCCCATAAAACACCGATTGTCATCGTACCGCCCCTGGCGGTGAATATGCTGATCTATGATCTGTTCCCCCAGCGCAGTCTGGTTCGGTTTCTGCGGGCGAAGGGGTTCGAGGTGTACCTGATCGACTGGGGCATGCCAACCCGTGAGCACAGTCACTACAACCTGCACACCTATGTGGCCGAGTTGTTGCCGGCCTATCTGAACCGGGTTCGGGCGCACAGCGGGGAACAGGAGTTGTCGCTGCATGGCTGGAGCATGGGTGGCATGTTCACGCTGTTCTATTCCGCCCTCAGTAACGACCAGCACGTGCGCAATGCGATCGTGCTGGGCTCACCGATCGACAGTCACGCATCCGGTATTCTGGGGCTTGTGAACCAGCGCATGGCGGACGTGGCCGGGTTTGTCCGGAAACGGACCGGGTTCCGGCTTCACGATGTGAAACCTCACTGGTTTCATACCCCGGGATGGGCCAATACTATCGGTTTCAAGCTAACCAACCCTGCCGCCAGTGTGATGAGTTACTGGGAGCTGATCATCCGGCTGGGTGACCGGGAGTTTGTCGCCAACCATGCGACCACGTCGGCGTTCCTGGACCGTATGGTGGCCTATCCCGGCGGGATTATTCAGGACACGGTGGTGCGGGTCTGGATCGACAACCAGCTGTCCAAAGGTGAGATCCAGATCGGCGAGGACATTGCCAGGCTAGACAATGTGAGTGCCAACTTACTGGCCATTGCCGGCGGCGACGATACGCTCGTGACACCCGGTGCAGCCAAGCTGGTGATGGATCATGTGAGTTCTACGGACAAGACGTTCCGGGTTGTGCCGGGTGGGCATATGGGCATTCTTGCCGGGAGCAAGGCGCCTCGTCAGAGTTGGCTGGAGTTGGCGGAGTGGCTGGCTTTGCGGTCGGACTGAGTTTTTGAGCTTGGAGTTTACCGGCAGGTGTTGGGGAGAGCTTTCCAAAACACGCTACAAGCACATCCCTGTGCGCTTGTTTCGGGCCATCCATGGCCCTCTACAGTTTTGGAAAGCTCTCCCCAACACCCGCCTCCTCTATCTTCAGAGGGTCTTCAGCGTTGAAGGTAATTCAGAGAGGCTTTTGATTACAGCAGACGGCTGAATACCCCAATCTTCAAACACTTTATCTGGGTCCCTTTGTACCCAGATTGCGAGTAATCCTGCAGCTCGAGCCCCAATTACATCCCAGGCGTTACTGGACACAAGACACAGGGGGTTTTCCCAGGAACCAGTGGCTCTCCGGGCGTAAGTGTAAACGGCGGGATCGGGTTTGAAGCTTTTGATGTCATCCACCGAGACCAGACCTTCAAACTGGTTCAACAGATCGTTATGTCCCAGCACCTTTTCCAGCGCCGGATAACCGCCATTGGAAAATGCGAACAACGGATACTCGACTTTCAGACTCTTTAACGCCGGCAAGGCATCACCAAACGCGGGCAGGGACAGGTAAGCCGCCATCAGGGCATTTTCGCGTTCTTCCGACAGGGTCAGTTTGTGAGTGGCCATGGCGTAGCGCAGAGCCTGGCGGGTGCAGACACCGAAGTCTTCGTAGACTTTCATCAGGCCCTTTCGGAAGGAGAACTCCAGCTGCTTCTCCCGCCACAGAGCAGCTACCGATTCTGCCCTGTCGCCGGCATCTTCGGCCAGGAGGCGGGACATGCCCATGGGGTCGACCAGGGTTCCGTAAACGTCGAAAGCAAGGGTCATGGTCATCGGTGGGGCTCCTCATCCGGAAGGCGGTTCGGGGTCGTGTACTGAGGTTACAGTATCGGGATTTGAACGATCACTCAACAGAGTCAACGATGACTACGTTAATGTCGAAAGGAGCGAAAGCCACTCACCGGCTATGACTATCCTCAGGAATTTACTCGTTCTGCTGGTGCTGGCGACCACAGCCGACTCGGTGATCAATCTGGACTATCTCGTCGCTCAGTTCCGGGAGCGGTTTACCAATCCCGGGAATGCCATGATGATTTTTCGGGACACCCGTAAAAACTGGCCGGACAGGCAGGCGGACAAACGCATCCGTTTTCTGAACAGCTATCTGCCTGACGCCAATATCCTGGAGTTCTCTCACCAATCCCTGCTGATTGCGCCGGATAACGATCTCTATGGCCTGGGCGCGCCGCTGCAACGATGCCTGGAACCGAACAACATCTCTCTCGAGGGTTGCCGGCAATTGCCGGAGCGAGATCTCTGGTTCAGCGCCTGGCACGACACGGAACGCCCGGTGTTTACCAGCCGGCTGACCTACAACCCCTGGTTCAGCGAGCTGGCAGAAGCCGTTCAGACATTCATTCAGGAAACGGCTGCGCCGTAGCGCCTCTCCAAACATCGGGTTACACTCCCATTCATGAACCCGATTGATACATTCAACCTGGATTTCCGTGCCCTGAGCACGTTTCTGGCGGTGCTTGATGAAGGCAGCGTGTCCCGTGCCGCGGTTCGGCTGGGTGTTACCCAGTCGGCGGTGAGCCATACGCTGGAGCGGCTGCGCCAGGCACTGGGGGACCCCCTGTTCGTAAAATCCGGGCGTGGCATCGTACCCACCCGCTACGCTCTTCAGGCCGGGCCGCATATTCGACAGATTCTGGATGACCTGCAGTCGCTGTCCTCAGGCCCGCCGTTCAGTCCGGCCACGGCCGAGTTCACGTTCACCATTGCTGCCAATGACTACCAGCGGGATCTGCTGTTGCCCGGGCTGGTGCGTACCTTGCGGCGGGAGGCTCCGGGCATCAGTCTCCAGGTGATTCCGTCCGGCATTCCCCGGGCCGATCTGTTGCGAAAGGATGTGTGTGATCTGGTTATTTCGCCGCATGCGCCGGAAGCGACAGATATTATGCAGCGGGGGCTGATGGCGGATCGGATGGTGGTGTTCTATGATCCCGCATTCCGGAAACCGCCGGCGGATCTGACGGAATATCTGAAGGCGGACCATATTGCCCTGCTGTTTGCCACTGGGGAGAAGCCAACGGTGGAAACGGCCATGGATACCCGCGGTCTGGTTCGCCGCAATGTGGTGACGGTCTCTAATTTTTCCGGCCTGCCAGAATTTCTGCGGGGCACGGATATGCTCGCCACGGCGCCGGAAGGCATGAGCAAACACTTACTCCGCGACTTTGCCTGGGTTCCCCTGCCCTTTGATTTCAAACCCTTTACCCTGCTGATGTTGTGGCATCGCCGCAATCAGAACGACCCTGCCCACAAGTGGCTGCGTAATCAGGTTAATGCCGTCGCCGCTACGCTCAATGGCCTGAACAGCTAATCAATCAGTTTTGCTCATAGGTTGTATGAGCCTTCTTGCCGTTATCTTCCCTCTGCCTCTGCCCTAGACTGCGTTTACTCCCTTGTCGGCCGGGTCGGGCAGGGCTCCCCAAAACACGCTCCTTGCGGCACGTCCCTGTGACGCTTGACCCGGCCTGTTGGACCTTTGAGATAACGCATCAGGAAAACCATGCTGACTTTAACCAGTGTCTGGACAACGATACTTCTAGCCGCCGCTGTGGCTCTTGGGCCGCTGGCAACAGATATGTATTTGCCGGCACTGCCACAGATTGGTTCAGACTTCGGAACCGGTACCGATCAGGTTCAACTGACTTTGAGCCTATATCTGGTGGGCTTTGCTATTGCCCAGCTGATTTGCGGTCCGTTGGCGGACCGGTTTGGTCGCAAACCGATCATGATTGGCGGTTTCGTACTTTTCGCCATTGCCAGTATTGGCTGTGCCCTGGCGACGAACATCGAAACGCTGATTCTGTGCCGTTTTCTGCAAGCGCTTGGCGGTTCTGCCGGTCCGGTTCTGGGACGGGCGGCGATTCGGGATATCTATACGCCCCAGGAAGCCGCCAAGATCCTGGCAATCCTGGCCAGCATCATGGCTCTGGCGCCGGCAGTTGCACCGACCATTGGCGGTCTGCTGACCGCCAGCCTCGGCTGGTCATCGGTGTTCCTGGCACTGGGTGGCTATGCACTGGTGATGGCGTTGGTGGTGGCCTTCGGGATTCCCGAGCCCATGCGTCCGGAGCATCGCCAATCCCTGAAACTCTGCAGCCTGTTGCGGAACTATCGAATCATCGCGAAGGACATCAGCTTCGTCGGCTACACCCTGACCAATGCCCTGATCTTCTCCGGCCTGTTCGCCTTCCTGTCCGGTTCCTCGTTCGTACTGATTGATTTTCTGGGCGTGCCAACCGAGCAGTTCGGCCTCTACTTCGCCTGCATGGTGGCCGGCTTCATTATCGGTAACCTGACAGCCGTCCGTCTTGGCCGACGCCTGCTGCCCGACCAGATCCTGGTTCGTGGCCTGGTTATCGCCGTGGCTGGAGGGAGTCTGATGGCCGTGCTGGCACTGAGCGAAGTGTTCAACGTCTGGGCAGTCATTCTGCCCCAGGCCCTATTCATGATGGGCACCGGCATGGTCCTGCCCCAGACCATGGCCGGCGCGCTGACAAACTTCCCCACTATGGCCGGCTCTGCCTCCGCCCTGTTCGGCTTCGCACAGATGGCGGTCGCCGCCGTTGCCGGCATGCTCGTCGGCCACCTGCACGACGGCACCTCCCTGGTCATGGCCACCATCATCGCCGCCTGCGCTGCGATTGCCATGGGCTGTTATCTGCTGCTGGTTCAGCGTTATCCTGCCAAAGGTTTCGAACCACAAAGCGCAACCAGCAGTTAAGGAAAAATCATCCAAAGTGGTCTACACAGAGTACGTAAGACTCTAAACCAGACGACAAGGAGTACCCCATGAGCAACGTAACCCTGGACGGCAACCCTATTGACGTGAGCGGCAAATTTCTCGAGGCAGGCGACACCGCCCCTCCCTTCACGCTGACCAACAGCGGCCTGGAAGAAGTGAAACTTGATAACTGGGCCGGCAAACGCAAAATCCTGAACATCATTCCCAGTATCGACACCGGCGTCTGTGCCGCCTCCACCCGGAAATTCAACGAAAAGGCCGGCAACCTCGACAACACCGTGGTCTTTGTCGTTTCCGCCGATCTGCCCTTCGCAGCCGCCCGATTCTGCGGTGCCGAAGGTCTGAAAAACGTTGAAACCCTGTCAACCTTCCGGAACTACAGCTTCCAGCAGGACTACGGCGTCGCCATGCAAGACGGCCCCCTGGCCGGTCTCTGCGCCCGGGCGGTGGTTGTACTGGATGAAGACAACAAGGTTCTGCACAGCCAGCTGGTTGGTGAGATCAAGGACGAGCCGGATTACGATGCAGCGCTGAAGGTGCTTTGAGAGCTCAAAGTCAAAACCTGGCAGTTGGAAACACCACCAACGGTCTGGGCAAAGGCGCCGGAACGACTCAGCAGGAGTGTGCATTGCCAAGGATGGCAATGCCAAGCCCCCAGGGGTGAGGCAAGCGTATTTGAAGCAGCGCTTCATGCGCAGCCGAACGACCGCAATCTATGATTGCGGGCAGGACCCGCTTGCGGGGTTCACGGCGTCTCCTGATAAGTCGTTCCGGCGACTTTGCTAACACCAAAAGCCAGACCTGTTAGAATCTCGCCTCCAAGACAAACCGAAGGCCCCTGACGCCCCGTGCAGACCACCACCCAGAACCCATCCCTGGCCCGCCAGCTTTACAGCATGACCTGGCCCATGCTCTTCGGGGTGCTGTCCCTGATGACCTTCCAGCTGGCCGACAGTGCCTTTGTGGGTCAGCTTGGACGGGATCCGCTGGCGGCGCTGGGCTTCACCCTGCCGATGCAGCAACTGATCATCGGCCTTCAGGTGGGGTTGGGTATTGCGACCACGGCGATCGTTTCCCGCACACTGGGTGCCGGCGATGAACTTCGCGCCTATCGGCTTGGCGGCCTGATCATAACCGTCGGCGGCAGCCTCGTGTTCGTCATCTGCGTGGCCCTGTGGTTTCTGCAGAGTCACATAATGACTGCGCTGGGGGCGGAAGATGCACTGCTGCCACTCGTCCGTCAGTACTGGATTCCCTGGCTGATGGCCGCCTGGACCGGGGCCTTCCTGTACTTTGGCTACAGCGTTTGCCGGTCCCACGGTGATACCAAGCTGCCGGGGTACATGATGGTGGCCACAAGCCTGACCAACATCGCCCTGGATCCGCTCTACATCTTTGTTTTCGGCTGGGGACTGCCCGGCGCTGCCTGGGCAACCATCACCTCTTTTGGTATTGGCTGCCTGGTGATCTATCCGAAGCTCCTGAAACGCCACTGGGTCCGGTTTGATCTGCGCGAGCTCGCTCTATGGAAGGCCCTGAAGCAACTAAATGGCATCATGGCCCCGGCTATGGTGAGCCAGCTGATGCCGGCTGTCTCGGCGATGCTGGCAACAGCCCTGGTGGCCGGCTTCGGCTCGGCCGCCGTGGCTGCCTGGGGCCTGGGCACCCGCCTGGAATTTTTCTCCATCGTGGTGGTGTTGGCCCTGACCATGTCGATGCCGCCGATGATTGGCCGCATGCTGGGTGCCGGCGATATCGAGCAGATCCGTAAACTGGTGCGCCTCGCAGTCCGGTTTGTGGTGGTCTGGCAGTTGGCCATTGGCCTCACCTGGGTTGTCGCTTCCGGATTGGTATCGGAGCTTTTCTCCAGCGACAGTGATGTTCAGGAGGTTCTTGCCGGCTATCTGGTACGGGTGCCGCTCAGTTACAGCGGTCTGGGCGTGTGCATGCTGATGGTGTCGGTGTGCAATGCCCTGGGCCTGGCGATGCGGGCCCTGCTGGTGTCCACGCTTCGCCTGTTCCTGTGTTTCCTGCCCCTGCTCTGGATCGGCAGCCAGATCAACGGCGTCTACGGGCTTATGAGCGGCGCACTGGTGGGCAATCTGTTCGCCGGCGCCATGGCTTACAGCTTTTACCGTGCCGGCATGACGCGCCTGAAGGCCGAAGTATCCTCAGGCAAAGCGTGAGCGGAAACTCTCAGGCACCGGCACCACTTCCTTACGGTGGTAGTTGAAGAAGACGAAGCCATACTTCGCCATTGCCACGGGCTGGCCGCTCTCGGCCTTGGTGACCCGGAACACGAAATCCCCGCCATACTTGTTGAAGTCCATCAGACCCACTTCAAAGCGCAGCATTTCCGGGAAGAAGGACTCGGACTGGTACATGGTGGCCAGGTCGGTAACGATAATGCCGGTGCCGTCCTTGCTGGCTTCCTGGATGCCGTAACTGACCAGGAACTGGGCCCGGGCTTCGGAGAGCATGGAGATCAGGGCGTCGTTACCAAGGTGGTTGGCGCCGTTGATGTCGGTGATTCTGACGGGCATTCTGGTTTCGAAGCAGAAGACGTCGTCCGGGAAGGAGAGTTTGATTCGGGCCACGGGGGTTCCTGTTTTCACTGGGGGCTATAGGGGCGAATCATACGCTGTTCGACTTTAGTGTTCATCTTGGGATCTTGCCCTTCAAATCGGTTATCTTGGTTCTGTGCACCGGCGCTTTGAGCTTTGACGGAGCGACGGCTGGGAAAGGCCTTCCAAAACACGCTCCTGGCGGCACGTCCATCTGACGCTTGACTGTCGCCATCCGTGGCGACAGACAGTTTTGGAAGGCCTTTCCCAGCCATCGTTCGTACTCTGTTCGCGCACTGAATAATAACGAACGTATCTGGAGTCTTATGGAAATTCGCCCTGCTGCCACACTCGTTCTGGTTCGTGATACGGCCGAAGGCCTTGAAGTCCTGCTGCTGCAACGCACCTGGGACGCCGTGTTTATGCCCGGCTATTTTGTGTTCCCCGGCGGGAGGGTCGAGGAAAATGAAACTCACGGCCAGGAGCATATTGTCGGGACAGCAGACGCCGAAATCAGCCAGACCATGAGTGTTGATGAAGGCGGCGCCGATTATATGTTGGCGGCGGTTCGGGAGTGTTTTGAGGAATCCGGCATTCTGGTTGCCGTTGATAAGCAGGGCAATCCCATAGCCGGGGATCATCCGGTCCACGCTGACCGGAAATCGGTGTTCGACGGCGATCTGTCCCTGGCCAGTCTGTGTAAAATGCACGGCCTGGCGATTCCGTTGGACCGGCTGGCCTATCTCGGCCACTGGATCACGCCGCCGGGGCCACCACGGCGTTTCGATACACGGTTTTTCGTGACGCCGGCTCCTGAAGGGCAACTGGCCGGGCACGACGGGGTCGAAACCATTGATCATGTCTGGATCCGGCCGGAGCAGGCCCTTGAGGATCATCGCAATGGTCAATGTTTGCTGGGGTTGCCGACGATCCGGACGCTGCGGGTGCTCAGTGATTTCGACACCACTGAGGCGCTGATGCGCTACGCCCATGCCAATCCGCCGGAGCCCTATCCAAGTAAGCCCTGGCCGGCGATGAAAAAGGGCAAGCCGGTGACGCTGGAACCGGGTGCGCCGGCCTACGATGAGGCGGCCAAGCTGGATCCGGAGGGCGAAGGTTCCACACGGGCGGAGATTATTCCCGGTGAGGCGGTAGAGGTTGCCGCCAGGGTCGTCCGTCTGACGGCGCCCAACCCGGGCATGATGACCGGGCCGGGTACCAACACTTACATTCTGGGCCATGAACGCTTTACGGTGATTGATCCCGGACCCGCCAACGAGTCGCACATTGAGCGGATTCTGGAGGTGACCGGTGGCGTCATTGACCAGGTTCTGGTGACCCACACGCACCAGGACCATTCGCCAGCCGTCGCTGTGCTGAAAGAGCGCACCGGTTGTCGGGTGTTCGGCTGGCCGGCGCCTCCGGGTGCCGGCCAGGACCAGACGTTCCGGGCCGACGACGAGCCGGAGCACGGCGATCTGATTGTTACCGAAGCCGGGGTTCTGAAAGTGCTGCATACCCCGGGCCATGCGTCGAACCACCTTTGCTTTCTACTGGTCGACCAGAAGCTGCTGTTTTCCGGTGACCACATCATGCAGGGCTCAACGGTGGTGATTAATCCGCCGGACGGCGACATGAAGGCCTACATCGAGTCGCTCTACGAGTTGCTGGCCGAGTCTGTTCGTTACATTGCGCCGGCACACGGGTTCCTGATGGGGCATCCTGAAGCGGTGATCGATTTCCTCATCACCCACCGCCTCTCCCGCGAACACAAGGTGGCCCGTGCGCTGGAAGCCCTTACGCCGGTGGATCTTAAAGCCCTTACTGCCAAAGCCTATGATGATGTTCCGGTGGCCATCCACGGCCTCGCGGCACGGTCAGCCCTGGCGCATTTGCTGAAACTGGAAGCGGAGCACAGGGCGTTCCGGGAGGACGACCTCTGGCATGCCATACACGAGAGCTAACGCGGGAGTAACGAAAGCACACCGGATTTCGCAAAACACCCATATTGTTAATCGCTTTCCCCGCGTATAAAAGGGTTCGTTATAACTTGCCCGCATTTCATGAAAGTGGCATTAAACCTTTGTCACAGCGGTATTCATGACCGACAGAGGCACTCTATCCTTGAGCGCACACTGACGAACCGTGAGGAAATATGCTGTTTGAGCGGCTTAAAAAACCGTCCCCCCGGATCCTGCTGATCGGCCTGGTGATACCTTGGCTGTCGACACCGCTTTTGGCCGAAACAGATTCGGCAAAGGCCAGCAAAAAATCCGAAGTGCTGATTGCCGAGCTAGCCGAGGATGAAAGCGTCGAGGACGTTGAGCAGTCGGCTCCCTTGCAGACCAAAGGGCAGAAACACAAATCCCGGAAACCGGAAGCCGCACGGGGCGGAGCCGGTATCGATACACCCTCAGCCGGTTCCCGCAAAGTGGCCCCGAATATCGATCTGAAACAGGTTGCACCGCCACCGGAGGCACAGGTTTCAGCGCCCGCTGATACCGATGCGGACGCCGCAGAATCCGAGGACATGGCAACCGAAGCGGTGACGGAACCGGAGCCGCAACCCGAAATTCGCGAGGGCAAGGTATTCACCCTGCTCGACAACGATGTCATGCCCGGCACGTCTACCCGCCTGGCCTGGACGCCAGGCATCCAGATTGCCGGTCTGTCCCAGACCACGCCGGTACTGGTGGTTAACGGTATTAACGCCGGCCCAACCCTGTGCCTCACAGGCGCAGTCCACGGGGATGAGCTGAACGGCATCGAAATCATCCGCCAGACCATGTACGACCTGAACCCGGAGAAACTTTCGGGCACGGTCGTCGGCGTGCCGATAGTGAACCTGCCGGGGTTCCAGCAGGGCAGTCGCTATCTGCCCGATCGTCGCGATCTCAACCGGCATTTCCCGGGCAGCCCCAATGGCAGCCTGGCCGACCGGATTGCCCACTCACTGTTCGAGAACGTGATTCGCAAATGCGACATGCTGGTGGACATCCACACCGGCTCTTTGAAGCGCACCAACCTGCCGCAACTTCGCGCCGACATGAATAACCCGGACGTAGCGGAGTTTACCCGCGGCTTTGATCGAATGGCGGTGGTGCACAGCTCCGGTTCTGCGGGCATGCTGCGCACCGCCGCCGTGGAAGCCGGCATTCGCACCGTCACTCTGGAAGCGGGGGAATCCCATCGCATCCAGCAACACCAGATCAGCGCCGGCGTGAACAGCCTGACCAGCCTGATGGAACGCCAGGGCATGATTTCCCGTATGTTCGTCTGGGGCGATCCGGAGCCGGTCTACTACGATTCCGACTGGATACGCGCGGACCATGGCGGGATCCTGTTCAGCGAAATCGAGCTTGGGGCGGAGGTGTCAGAAGGAGAAATTCTCGGTTATGTCTCCGATCCGATCACCAATGCCCAGCACCCCATCCGGTCCACCACTGATGGCCGGGTTATCGGCATGGCCGTGGACCAGGTGGTCATGGCCGGCTTCGCCGCCTACCACATTGGTACGGAGGCAGAAGTTCCCGGAGAGTAGTATGCTAGGCTTTTTTCGGGCATCACCAATCCCACAGGAGCCTTTGTGTCTTCCGAGAACGCCGGAGCCTTGTCACGAATTCCCGGCCTGGCCTACATCGGGCTGGTTCTTACTCCGCTGTTCTGGGCCGGCAACGCCGTTGTCGCCCGGGGCACGGTAGAAAACATCCCGCCGCTCTCCATGTCGTTCTGGCGCTGGGTGATTGCCTTGGCCATCCTGCTGCCTTTCGGCTTGCCGGGTATCTGGCACCACCGCCAGGTGATCCGCCAGCGGTTCGGTTCCATGCTGGCGCTGGCGACCTTCAGCGTGGGAGCGTTCAATACCCTGCTGTACCTGGCGGCCACCACAACCACCGCTACCAATATTGCCCTGATAAATGCCACCATCCCCATTTTCGTGGCTCTGCTTGCCTGGATCCTGCTCGGCGACCGGACCCGGCCGATTCAGGCCCTGGGTATAGCATTGGCCATCACCGGCATCGTTACCGTGATTGCCCGCGGCGATCTCTCGGTGCTCACCAATCTTCAGGCTCAGCCGGGAGATCTGATCATGGTGGCGGCGGTTTTCAGCTGGGGCCTGTTCTCCGTGCTGCTGAGACGACAGGCAGTGCCACTCCCTGCGCTGACCTTTCTCTCCACGCAGATCCTTCTGGGAACGCTGGTGGTCCTGCCGTTCTACCTGACCGATCTGTTTTTCTTTTCCGGTGGCTTCGAACTTTCCAGGAGCACCGCACTCCCGTTACTGTATTTCGCGATCTTCCCGGGGATCCTGGCCTATGGATTCTGGAATCATGGTGTGCATAGAATTGGTCCGGCCCGAGCGGCCATCTTTATTTACCTGACGCCCGTCTTCGCCTCGATTCTTGCGGGCATTTTCCTGGACGAGTCCCTCGGGCTGTTTCACATTATCGGAGGCGTGCTGATTCTTGCAGGACTGGTGCTGGCGACCCAGACCAGAATACGCACGAATTACCCACTCTCAAAGCAGCAAGCAAAAGGAGAAACCCATGGTTGAACCCACTCTCAGTAACGCTCGCGGCTTCTTTTGCCTGATTCTGATGCTGTTGACCGCGAGCCTGTCGGCACCGGCTGCGGCAGAACCCTGCAATCCGGAGAAGGCCAAGTGGAACCCCGAACATTATTACCCCGAAGAAGCAGTGGTTTTCCATAAAGGCCACTGGTACGAATCCAGAGAGATGCACAAGGGACTGGAGCCCGGCATCACGTTTGACTGGATCAAGCTCGACTCAGTGCCCGACTGCAGCAACCGACCGGAGAGCGGAGAGCGGGCAAAGGGCAGCGATAAACAGAATGACGGACGGCCGGGATTCAACCAGACCGACGGCAAATCACATCGGGGCGAAACCGCCTCCGGAATGTGCGTAAGGCCGGAACAATGGTTGTTTTCAAAAAGCTACGAAGAGGGCGATCTGGCCAGCCACGGCGGACAGATCTGGGAAGCCACGGGGCCAACTCGGGGGGACATGCCAGACATGGACGAGCCCCCTCACTGGAAACTGGTTGAAGAGCACTGTGCCCTGCAGAATCAGTGATCTGGCAGGTTCCTGTTCAAGGCCGCTTCAATGCGGCCGATGACCTCTTCCAGCACCGCCCTCGTGCAGCCGATGTTCAGGCGCATAAAGCCACTGCCGGGATCGCCAAAGGAAATACCGGGGTTCATGCCTACACCGGCTTCCCGGACAAAAAAGTGTTTCAGACCCGCATCGTCCAGGCCCAGTTCGCGGCAATCCAGCCACATGAGGTAAGTACCCTCGGGTGCGGACACGCGGATGCCGGGCAGGCGCTGGCCAACGGCTTCCACCACATAGTCCCGGTTTGCCTGCAGATAATCCATCAGTTCGTCCAGCCAGGGGCTGCCATGGCGATAGCCGGCCTCAAACCCGGCAATACTGAACGGATTGCACTGCGGCAGATGCATGGATTCGAACACAGCCTTCATTGCCTTGCGCCGGTCCGCGTCAGGAATAACCAGGGCTGACAAACCCAGCCCGGGCATATTGAAACTCTTGCTGGGGGCCACTGCCGTTACCAGTGCGTCTTCGGCGCCGGCCAGGTTCGCCAGCATTGTGTGGCGGGGCTTATCCGGGAACGCGAGGTCGCAATGGATCTCGTCGGACACCACCACCAGCTGGTGCCGGCGTGCGATATCCAGCACCGCCCTCAGTTCTTCCTCCGACCATACCCGGCCAATCGGGTTATGGGGCGAACACAGCAGCAGGATTCGAGCATCCGACCGGGCGGCACACTGCTCAAGGTGATCCAGATCCATGCGGTAGTGGCCGGGGTCCCCGGTGTCCGGATCCTCAGGCACCAGCGGGTTTTCGATCACCACCCGGCCACTGTGACGCACCGAACTGAAGAACGGCGGGTACACCGGCGGCTGGATGATCACACCCTCGCCGGGGCCGGCGTAGGCCATGCACGCGGCGTTGATGGATGGCACCACGCCGGGCGCCATCAATATCCACTCACGCCGGATTTCCCAGCCATGGCGACGGGCAAACCAGTCAATCATCGACTGGTAAAGGCCGTCCGGAAACAGGGTGTAGCCGTAAACGGGATGTTGGGCGCGCTCCGTCAACGCACGGGTGACCGCCTCCGGTGCCGCAAAGTCCATGTCGGCTACCCACACCGGAACTACATCCTCAGTGCCAAAAACTGCCTGGCGGGCGTCGAACTTGACGGAACAGGTATTCTCACGGGAAACCGGGGCATCGAAAGGACTGGACACAAGGACTCTCCAGAGCAGATAGCAACATTGCAAACCGGTATTGTGGTGGGGCCAACCAGGCACCGCAAGCATCTGCATGAACACAACCATTGTGTTGGTCTCCGGCTTTGGTCGAACATCGTCGATTAACACTTGCCCAGATGGGCCGATACTTGCGAACCTAACGGTTTATCCAATAAAAACTTCCAAACACTTTCCCGGAGCCTGTTCAATGATTGGCCAGATTCTGTCCACTATGTTGCCGGTGTTCCTCATCGCCGGTTGCGGCGCCCTCTATGGTCGTTATCGGACACCCGATATCCAGGGACTGAACGTTCTCAACATGGAACTGTTTGTGCCCATGCTGGTCTTTGCCGTTCTTGCTGACCAGCAGGCTCCGCTGCAAGAGTATGCCCGGCTCGCTCTGGCGGCCACCGTGGTTGTGCTCGGATCGGGTATTGTCCTGTACCCGCTGGCCAGGGTTCTGAAGCTGAACCTGAAAACCTTCCTGCCGCCGATGATGTTCAACAATTCCGGCAACATGGGGATTCCGCTGCTGGTACTGGCGTTTGGTGATGAGGCCCTGGCGGCGGCGATCGTACTGTTTATCGTGGAAATGCTGCTGCACTTTTCAGTGGGGCTTTACATGCTCGACCCTCATACGTCGATCATCAAACGGCTCAAGCTACCCATCGTTTTTGCCAGTATTGCCGGTCTCTCGGTCAATCTCGGCGGCGTGCCCCTACCGGAATGGCTGCTTGAAACCCTGAACATGCTCGGTGGCGTGTGCATCCCGCTGATGCTCTTTGCACTTGGCGTGCGCATGCTGGATATCGATTTCAGTGACTGGAAACTGGGCATGCTGGGCGCCATTGCCTGCCCCGCCAGCGGCCTGATCCTGGCGTGGCCGATGATTGCCGTTCTGGATCTTCCCGGGATGCAGGTGGCGGCGCTGTGGGTATTCGCAGCCTTGCCTCCAGCCGTGCTCAATTACATGGTGGCGGAACAGTATCGGCAGGAGCCACACAAGGTCGCCTCGCTGGTATTATTAAGCAATCTGGGCAGTCTTGTGGTTATGCCGGTTGTGCTCGGTCTGGTGTTTGCCGCCGGCTACGTCTGAGCATCTGCCCCAGTACCCGCTCTGTTAGCCGAGGAAGGACCCGATGTCTGAAACCGTTGCGGTGGTGCGCGCCTCCCGCCCCAATTTTCTGTTACTCGCACCGCTGTGTGCCGGCCTTGGCGTGGCTGTAGCCTGGCACCAGGGCGAGCCTCCGGCCCTGCTCAATACCCTGCTGGTTCTGATCGGCGCCCTGCTCGCCCACGCTGCAGTCAATCTGCTCAACGAGTACGAAGACTTTGCCTCCGGGCTGGACCTGATTACCCGTCGCACGCCATTCTCCGGCGGCAGCGGTGCCTTGCCGGCAGTGCCCTCAGCCGCCCGGCAGGTTTTGCTGGCCGCCTTTGGCACCCTGGGACTGGTTATCGCCATTGGCCTCTACTTTCTCTGGCTCCGGGGCCTGCCCATGCTGGTACTTGGCGCCGCCGGCGTGGTGCTGGTGCTCACCTACACCCGCTGGATTACCCGTTCGCCGCTGATTTGCCTGCTGGCCCCGGGGCTGGGGTTCGGTCCGGTGATGATTCTGGGCAGTCTGATTGCCCTGGGGGCCCGGCTGGATGCCACGGCGCTCGCCGTTTCCGCCATCGGGCTTCTGATGGTTAGCGAGCTATTACTGATCAATCAGATACCGGATGCCGAGGCAGACCAGAAGGTCGGCCGCCGACACCTGGTCATTACCCTGGGCCAGCCGGCCGCTGCCCGCATGGTTGGGCTGCTGCTAATGGGCAGCTACGGCATTCTCGGCTGGGCGATCTGGATAGGCTGGTTGCCGGCCGGGGCGGCCCTCGCTCTTGCCCCGATGCCGGCAGCAATCTGGATAAGCACCAGGCTTCCAGGGGCGATCAACAACACTGGACAACTCAACACAGTCCTCGCCATCAACGTCGCGGTGCTGCTGGCAACCCTGGCGCTGTTGATCTTCGGAATCAGCCTTTAAATCGGAACACACTGACAAGGGAACGGAGCTGACCGGCCAGCACGGCCAGGTCGCGGCTCGCCCCGGCAACCTGCTCGGAACCGGCTGAAGTCTCAACCGTGGCGTCGTGGATGCGGCTGATGTTGCGGTTGACCTCTTCCGCGACGGAGCTCTGCTCTTCCGAGGCACTGGCGATCTGGGCATTCATGTCGTTGATGGCATAACGTTGTTTTACGGCGGCGCCGTCACCGACATCGGTCAGTGTCCTGTCGATAAAACCGACCCGCTGGTTACCGATCAGACTGACAGCAATTACCAGGGACAGAATCAGTCCAAAACCAAGGGCTAGGCGTTTCGCAACGGTGAGGTGACCAAACACCATTCCACTCCGGACACTTTTTATTAAATGAACCTATAAGCTCTTAAAAAGTGGCAGTCTGGATCAATCAATGCAGTCTTTAGGCCGGTTTTTTGACAATCCTTTTCATTACCGCAATCAATCTTTACATCTCACGCCCCGAGCCCTTGCAACTGCCTGAACTTTAACCGATGGTTAAAGCAGCTTCTGAGCAATTGCATTCACGATACGGAGGTCTCCCCATGAGTGTTCTTCTCCTGCTGATCAGTGCCCTGGTGCTGATCTACCTGGGTATCGGCGGCACCACAGCCGCTGCCGTCATGTCCCTTGCGACCGTTGTGGGCCTGTTCCAGGATGAATGGCATCTGATCAGCATTCTCTGCGGCGGTGTGCTGCTGGCCCTGGCGTTGATTCTGGTTATCCCTGGCGACTTGCGTCTCGACAAGCTCAGCCGTCCGCTGCTCGGCTGGGTACGCAGCCGACTGCCCAAACTCTCCGACACCGAAGCCGAAGCCCTGAAATCCGGCTCGGTCGATTGGGACGGTGAGCTCTTTTCCGGCAAGCCCAAGTGGAACAAGTTGCTTGACGCCAAGCCGGCGCACCTCACCAGCGAGGAACAGGCCTTCCTGGATGGCCCGGTGGAAAAGCTCTGCGCCATGCTCGACGACTGGAAAATCACCCACGAGCAGTACGACCTGCCGGACAAGGTCTGGAAGTTTATCCGTGAAAACGGTTTTTTCGGCCTGGTGATTCCCAAGGAAGACGGCGGCCTGGGGTTCTCTAACACCGCCCACTCTGAAATCGTGATGAAGATTTCCACCCGGAGCGTATCGGCTGCCGTTACCGTGATGGTGCCCAACTCCCTCGGCCCGGGCGAGTTGCTGATGCACTACGGCACCGATGAGCAGAAACAGCATTATCTGCCCAGACTGGCCGGCGGCGACGAGATTCCCTGTTTCGCCCTCACCTCCCCGGTGGCCGGCTCCGACGCCGGCGCCATTCCGGACAAGGGCATCGTCTGCAAGGGCAAATGGAACGGCAAGGAAGTGCTGGGCCTGAAAGTCACCTGGAACAAGCGCTACATCACCCTTGCCCCGGTGGCGACACTGATCGGCCTGGCCATCAAGGTCTATGATCCGGACAAGCTGCTGGGCGATTCGGATGAAATCGGCGTGACCTGTGTACTGGTGCCGAAGGACACCGACGGCGTCAATGCCGGTGCCCGCCACCTGCCCATGAACACCGTCTTCATGAATGGTCCTACCTGGGGCAACGAAGTGTTCATTCCCATGGAACAGGTCATCGGCGGCCAGGATATGCTCGGCAAGGGCTGGACCATGCTGCTCGAGTGCCTGTCTATCGGCCGCTCCATCTCCCTGCCCGCCCTCGGCACCGGTGCCGGCAAGGTGGCCAGCCTGGCCACCGGCTCCTACGCCTTCACCCGGGAACAGTTCGGCCGGACGATCAGTCAGTTTGAAGGCGTGCAGGAAGCCCTGGAGCCCATCGCAGGCTACACCTACATGATGGACGCTGCCCGGCTGCTGACCTCCGGCATGCTGGACCGTGGCGTGCGGCCCTCGGTACCGTCCGCGGTGCTGAAATATCGCAATACCGACCTGATGCGGGAAGTCATCAACCATGCCATGGATGTGGTGGCAGGCCGCGGCGTGATCACCGGCCCCCGCAACTTCCTGGCCCGGGCCTACCAGGCGGTGCCCATCGGGATCACCGTGGAAGGCGCCAATATCCTTACCCGGAGCCTGATGATCTTCGGCCAGGGTTCCATCCGCTGCCATCCGTTCATTGTTGAGGAAATCGAAGCCGCGGGCATGGAAGACGAGGACAAGGCAGCGAAGAAGTTCGACGGTATCTTCTACCGGCATCTGGCCCATACCACCCGCAATGCCCTTCGGGCCCTGCTGCTGGGACTGACCAGGGGATGGGCCGAATCGGTGCCACGGCAAGGCAACATCAAGTCCAGCTACCGACAGCTGGCGCGGTTCTCAGCAGCCTTCGCCCTGATGACTGACGTCACTCTGCTGACCGTTGGTGGTGGCCTCAAGGCCCGGCAACGCCTCTCAGGGCGCATGGCCGACTGCCTGGTGCAACTCTATTACGCCACTGCCGTCATCAAACAATGGCATGAGGAGGGTTACCCGGATGACCAGCGGCCGCTGGTAGAGTGGTGCCTACAGACCTGCCTCAGGGATCTACAGGGCTCCATGCGCGAAGCCATCATCAACTTCCCGGTGCCTGCCCTGCGCTGGCCCCTGCGTCTGCTGGTGTTCCCGCTGGGCGCCACTGGCCTGAACGGTCCTGATGACAGACTCGGTGCCAGAGTGGCCGATTCAATCGTCAAGGACACCCCGGTGCGCCAGCGCATCAGCCGCGGCGCCTATACCACCATGGATCCCGAGGATCCACTGGGACGGGTACTGAATGCGTACAAGCTGGCCAACGAGACAGCGGACATGCGCAGCCGGCTGCATGACGCCATGCGTAACCGCGATGAAGACGAACTGGGCGGCATTGACCTGTTGATGGGGCATCAGCGCAAGGAACTGGTTGACTGGGCCTGTGCCCAGGGCGTGGTGAAGGCAGACGAGTGTGACAAACTACTGGAAGCACTGGAAGCACTCTATGATGTGATCCGCGTCGATGCCTTCGATGCCGACGGCCTGAAAGCGCTTTCACGCTGTGCCAAGGGCAAACGCAAGGTGGTCGAGCGCCCACCCAGAGAAGAGAAATGACGAGGAATAAAGCGTGGGCCAGCCGATGAACGATCCTGGTGATTTGCGTCCGAATGAGGAGGCCGTGGCACTTGAACCGGCCTCCGATGCAACGCTGCGATTCATCGGCACCATGCATACCCCCTGGCGCGATCGCAAGGACTGCCCGCGCCAGGGCCGCCTTGACGGTCCGGAGTGCCAGCTGGTTCTGGACCCTGTTTGGCACAACGCGCTGGCGGGGCTCGAAGACTACGACACCATTGAGGTGCTTTACTGGCTCGACCAGAGCCGCCGGGACCTGATCCGGCAAAGCCCCAGAAGCGACGGCCAGACCTTCGGCACCTTCGCCCTGCGCTCCCCGGTGCGACCCAACCCGATTGGCACGTCCATGGTCAAACTGGTTCGTATAGAAAAAGGAACGCTGATCGTACGCGGCCTGGACTGTCTGGACGGCACACCGCTGCTGGACATCAAACCAGACCGCTGCGCTTTCACCCCGAAAGCACCCGATAAAGCGAATGTTTACTGAGAGACCTCCTCCGGACGTAATCCTGAATTGATCGCTTCTGAAACCAGCCAACGCCGCAGAAGCTGAATCCCTCGTTCACGGCGACGGCTGGTTTTCCATGCAAAGTAAAAAATGTCGCCCGTCATAACGGAGTGGCAGGGCAAGCGCACAAAGTCACCGGAATCCTTGCGAGTGCTGAGCATGTAGTCGTTGGTCAGCGCAATTCCCTGGTGGAAGCGCGCAGCCTCCAGCGACAGCAGCATATGACTCGAGTGCAGTAAACGGCAGGATTTGGGCAGGTCCAGGCCCGCTTCACGATACCAGGCTTCCCAATCCCCACCCTGCCGGTTATAGATGCTGTAGGTCGACAGCAACGGAAACTCCGCCATCATCGCCGGCGTTAACGAAACCGATGCCGGGTCGCCGGCAACCTCCTCCAGCGCCAGCTCCCGGCGAATCTTCTGCCAGTAATCCTGGCTGCACACGGGGAACAGACGCTCCTCGTAAAGCAGCTCATAGCTGAATGCCGGCGAAGAAGGCTTAACGGTAATGAAGCAATCTGCAACCCGGTCTGACAACACCGGATTGCCACTACTCATCTCCAGCGCCAGATCCAGCTGAGGATGCAACCGCTTCAGATCCGGCAACCTTGGCACCAGCCAGCGCACGGCAAACGAACTGAACACCGAGAGCCTCAGCAAGGACTCCTCATGCCCCAGAATCTGCTCACTGGCCCGCTCAATCTGCAACAGCGCTGAACTGACCGCATCCAGGTACTGCCGGCCCTCATCGGTCAGCGACAGCGTCCGTCCACTGCGCCAGAACAACTGCTCGCCCAGGTAGGTTTCCAGCTGCTTGATCTGATGGCTGACGGCACTCTGGCTCACCGCCAACTCATCGGCAGCGAGTGAAAAGCTGTTGAGACGGGCAACGGCTTCGAAGACAGGCAGGGCTTTCAGGGGTGGCAGCTTCATTATCTAATTTTCTAATAGCACGTGAATATTGATCATTTTATCGGATATTAGCACTCAAATAGAATTCCTGAGCCAGTTAGGGGAGCCCGGGCAGGAAATGGCTTCCGAAAATGCTCGGAGCCAGGGAAGGCGGAGAGCAAGCGTACATGGATGTACTCGCAGCGGTTTTCGGAAGCCATTTCGTGACCGGACTCATGCACCCAAAGTTGAAGAATTGAGGAGAAAAACATGTCAGGAAAAACCGTAAACAGCGCTATCCTGCTGCTGGTGATCGGCAACGCCATGGCATTGATCTCTGACGTGTTCATCAAACTCCTCGAACCCGGCGCCCCAGTGTTCCAGTTTGCCTTCCTGCGCTGCCTGATCACCCTGGCACTCCTGCTGCCAATGGCCGGGCAACTGGACCGGAAAAACCTGTTCGCCGGCCTGAAAATCCACACCTTCCGGGCCCACATCCACCTGGCTGGCCTGCTGTGCATGGTAGTCGCCCTGGCCAACCTCCCGCTGGCGACCGCCAACGCCGTGTTCTACGCCGCGCCCATCCTGGTGATGGTGCTCTCGGTATTCCTGTTCCGGGAAAAACTCACGCCGCTGAGTGTCAGCGCTGTGTTCAGCGGCTTTGCCGGTATTGTGCTCATCCTGCGGCCAGTGGAATTCAACTGGGCGGCCGTGGCGGCGCTTGGCTCTGCCTTTGCCCTGGCCATCAACGCCGTGCTGGTCCGGAAACTGCCGAAACAGCAGAGCACCGTCCACAAGTTGTTCCTGAACTACCTGCTGATTCTGCCTGCGGCCGGTGCACTGGCCTGGTGGGAAGGCGCCCAATGGGATTCTGGCATCCTGATCGGTGCCATGGGCTCGGCGCTGTTTATTCTCGGTTACAACATCACCGTACTGCTGGCCTACCGCCAAGTGGACGCCAACCAGGTCACCAGCGCCGAATATACCGGTCTGATCTGGGCCGTGGGGATTGGCTGGATCTGGTTCGGAGAAGTGCCCGACCTGTGGTTCCTGGCCGGCAGCCTGATGATTGTGGTGCCGCTGCTGCTGATTGGTCTGCAGCACCGGCGCAAGGAGCCGGCAAGGGGATTCAACCCGGCTCCGGAGCAACAGGTGCGCCGGAACCAGGAGGAGTCATTCAGTGCCGGGAAGATTCAATTAGCACGTGAGTGTCGTGAATAATCCGACCGATACGGGCCTCCGGCGGCAATCCGTCACCATAGCCGAGTTTGATGCGGTAATGGCCCGAATGGTGATGGTGCCAGTCGCGCCGACGATCGTATCTGTCGCGATAGACATCCCGCTTGTGTTTCTTGCCCCATCCGCGCTTGTCACCATGGTATCTGTGGCGATCGTGGTACTTTCGGTCCCATTTATGCTGCTTGTAGTGCCGTGGTTTTTGGTGGTGCCGATGGTGACGGTCGTCTCGGTAGTGGGCCTGCAGGAACTTTTTCTGGTGACCTGGAGGTAGCGCACCTCCCCTCTCATGGTGCGGTTGCCAGCCATGGCCACGACGGTCATCGTCGTCGGCCATCACCGGAGCCGATGCCATCAGGAATGCCGTTACCAGGCTTCCGATTAACAGTCGCTTCATGATGATTCTCCCGTTCTGCTCAGAGACAGATCTCGCATCCGGACCCAGTGCCGGATGCCTCTGAACCCAGATTATCGAAGCGGGAGCGAATGTCAGTGCCTTGGGGCCGGCTTTGCAGGATCTTTACGCAAGGCCCCGTCAGCTTGACGTTTGAATAGCCGGTAGTGTCGTATTTTCTGTCAGAACACGAAGAAAAAGTTCGGCGCCTCAGGTGGTTCTGCAGTCCTCGAAAATATTGAGCGACGGCTCGATCGCCTCGGTCTTCACATTCATCAGTCCCAGCATGGAGGAGAACAGGTTGTCGTGGGTCAACGGTTGCGATGCGATCCGGTTGACGCACTCGGCATCAATCCGGTTATCCATCCGGAAACCGTCTGACAACCACACAACCATGGGCACATGGGTCTGGGCCTCCGGCGCCAGCATGTAGGGAATACCGTGCAGGTAGATGCCACCCTCGCCCAGTGACTCACCATGGTCAGAGACATACACAAGGGCAGTGTTGTAATCCGCCTGCATGGATTTCAGCATGCGCACGGTTTCCCCAAGCAAGCGATCGGTTACCAGAATACTGTCATCGTAGGCGTTGATAATGGCCTGTTGGTCACAGCTCTGCAGTTCATTGCTCTGACACTCGGGCAGGAACTTTTTCTGGTCCGGTTTGCTGCGCTTGTAGTATTCGGGACCGTGACTGCCAAGCTGATGCAGCACCATGAAATGGTCATTGTTGTCTGCGGCATCGAGCTGCTGATGGGCACCCTTCAGCAGCACCAGATCATCACAGTACTCGCCCTGGCAGAGGTCGGTATCCTCCGGACGAACGGTCGGAATCCGGTCACACATGCCCTTGCAGCCGGAGTTATTATCCAGCCAGGTACTGACAATGCCGGCGCGGGTCATGACATCCAGGAAATTATCACTGTTCTTGGCCACGGCTTCATCATAATCCGATCTGCCCAGCCACGAAAACATACAGGGCACCGACAAGGCCGTTGCGGTCCCGCAGGAGGATACCCCGGGAAAATTGACCAGTGTTCCGCCCGATTGCCGGGCCAGTTTACTGAGCTCCGGGGTGGTATTGCGGTGATAGCCATTCAGACCAAAATGGTCTGCGCGCGCAGTTTCACCAAGAACAAAAACCACCAGATTCGGTCTGCTGCGATCGGAAACCGGGAGAGAAACCGTCGCATCCAGCCCCACCTGCTGGTATTCCTGGGGAAACTGCGCCGCAGCCACCTTGCTACCCAGCGATGCCAGGGCAGCAACACTGTTCACCGGCACCACAAGATCCTTGATGTCGCGGTGATTACGGAACGTTGAAGCCATCTCCTGATAGCTGGTCAACGCCAGTACCAGAATCAGAGCGATATCAACAATGATCGGGGCCAACCAGTGAGTGACCCTTTTCAGGCCCGCCGGCCAGCTCACACGTACCAGAAAGAGCAGCACAACCGGAATCACAAAAAAGAGCGCCATGTGCACAAGCAGTCCGAGGCTCAGCAGGCCGCGAGCCTCCTGCACATCGGTTTCGAACACGTTCTGCAGCATGTGCTTGTCGATCAGCACGCCATACGCGTTCATGAAATACCCACTGAGCGCTGCACTCAAAAACAGAAACACCAGTACCGGCTTCAGGATAAATCGTGCCGAAAACAGGCTGATCAGGAGATGGTTGACCAGCAGCAACAAAAACGCGAGTTTGAACATCAGCATCGGCTGATCAAAGCCGACGTATCGATCAATGGCGGTGTAGAAAGGAACGTTATACAGAGCGGTCAGTGCAAGGGCGCTGATCAACACCAGCCAATGCGGTTTGATTGCAGGCCATTGAAACCGACCGGTTCCGCTACGCACAAACGGCTGCGCGTGAAGAGTGGGTTTTGAGGACAAGCCCATGGGATTTTCCGGGATAAGTGTGATTCAAGGTCCGGTGAGTGTGCTCCCCGAACCTTAAAGCAAACTTAAACGGACTTAGCTCAACTCATCACGCAGGTGGGATTCGATGGCAAAGGTGTGCGGGCAATCCGCACCCATTGCCCTCAGGGACTCTGCGAGGCGCAAAAGATAATCGGCATTCGGGCCACTGGGGCCTGAGGCAGAGGCGATCTGGCGGGCAATATCCGCATCGGGCGCGTGGCCCAGGAAGGCTTCGTTGTCTTCGGTGGCAATGTAAACCAGGCCCTCGGCATGGCTGCCATCGTCGAAGGTGAGCGTGATGCTCAGGCGCAGATAGCCGTTCTTTTCACGGATATCCAGGTGCTCGAAGACCTTGGGCGATACCCGAAAGGCAATGCCCTTGCAGACAGCATTCGGCTTTTCTACCAAGGTAACCACGCGGCCGGGCGCCTCCGGCGTGCCCCGATGATCGTGGGAACCCTGCCAGAACCGCCTTTCCCACCCGCGAATCGACGCCGGGCGCTGCTCCAGAAAGGGGAAATCCACCTTGTAGATCAGCGAGCCATAGCCAAATAGCCACACCGACTCCACGCCGGAGAAATCGTATCGTTTGCGATTGTGTTCAATTGTATTGGCAGACATCAGACACCCTGCAGCGAAAACCTGTCCCGCGATACTCTAGGTGGAGGCAATGAAACCCGCAATGCCCGTCAGCACGATTTCAGCCGCCATGGCCGAGAGGATCAGACCGCTGATCTTGGACATGATGTTCAGGCCGGTCTTGCCCAGCACCTTCTCAAGGTAGCCCGACAGGTGCAGCAACACCGCGAGGATCAGCAGGCTGGACACCAGCCCGAGGAGCCCGCCTGCCACTTCGGATACCCGGTTGAGCTCGGCGCCATACACCATGATCGCACCAATGGTGGCCGGCCCGATCATTACCGGAATCGCCAGAGGCACAACGGCAATGTCATCGCGATCTTCATCGGGCAGCCCGGTGGCGTGATTCCGGGTACCACTGGTCACCAGGCTGATGGCGGTCAGGAACAGCAGACTACCGGCACCAATCCGGAACGAATTCAGGGTAATGCCGATGGCGCTGAACAACAGCGGGCCGGCAAAGAACAGAATCACGCCCATCAAAAAGGCCGAAACGCAGGCTCGGCGGATAATCGATGTCTTCTCGGTTGCTGGCAGGCCCCTGGTCAGCGCCAGGAACATGGTCACCACGAAAAAAGGCGCCAGCAGGAACAGGAAGCGAATGGTGCTGCTGATGTAAGTCGAGAAAAACGTTTCAATCATTCCGTGTCGTCCGGGTGCCATCGAAAGCCCGCAAGCATAGCTTGCTACGCGGCACTCTGCCGTAAGGAAGTGAACGTATGGATAAGCTCAACCACAACCGGACGGGTGGATTCGGTTAAGTCGACAGTTCTTCCAGATAGGTTTCGCCGTCGCCGTACAGGGAGGCGAACTCCTCCTCGGGCACCACGGTCACGGCAATCTCCGGTTCATGTCCACCACCGCCCAGCAGGACACCCCGCATCGGTGTGATATCGGAAAAGTCCCTGCCCCAGCCGAGGGTAATGTGTTCCAGATCCGGCCTAAGGGCATTGGTTGGATCCAGTTCCAGCCAACCAAAATCCGGCACAAAGACGGCCACCCACGCATGGGTAGCATCGGCACCGACGAGTCGTTCCTTGCCCTCGGGCGGATGGGTCAGGATATAACCGCTCATGTAACGCGCGGCCAGCCCCACCGAGCGCAGGCAGGCAATCATGATATGGGAGAAATCCTGGCAGACCCCGCGACGGGCCTTGAACGCCTGCTCGACCGGGGTGAAGGTTTCCGTTGCCGTTGCGTCGAAGCTAAAATCGCGATGAATCATCCGCATCAGGGCATCGGCCGCCTCCACCAGCGGGCGCTCCGGAAGAAACGCCTCCCGGGCATAGGCGGCGTACTGGGAATCAATGGGTACATTGGTGGAGACAAACCGGAACGCCGTGGCCTGAAGATGGTCCGGCGGGAACTTCCTATCGGCGCGGTACCGCAGGCTGTCACGCACGGTTTCCCAGGGAACTTTTGCAGCGGCTGCCGAGGGCTTCGGACGTTCACGAAGCTCCACCCAGAATTCGCTGATGATCTCCAGGTACTCGTGGTCGGCGGTGAAATGAATCTTGGTAATCCGGTTGCCAAAGCAGTCCAGGAAGGAACGCCTTGCGGAGGGTTCCGGTGAGATCGCCAGGTGATGCTCAAGATTCCGCTGCCAGGGCAACGCCCGCGGCGTGAGCCTCAGCAAATGGTGGGACTCCCCCACCACCTGATCGTACTGGTATAGGGTCTCATGACGCACATGGTAACGGACAAATGTCATGACAGGCGCCTCAATCCGGGTTCACAGACCGGTCGGAATACCGGGTGTGAATAAAACACTGCCGCTGGATTTCATCAGACACACGATAGGCCTCCGACCGGATGTCACACAATAGCTCCGCCAGGGCTTCACAGGCTTTGTCCGGGCGCTTGCGTTCAAACGGATGCAGATCAAGCGCTCGCAGCCGCTGCAGCGATTCGTTCAGATCCGGCGGAAACAGCTGCCCGGTTTTACGCCCCATCTCCGGCAGGTCCTTCTGCAGCTGGCGCAGCTGGAACATCACCGAATGAGGGTTGCTTGCGTCTATCACCAGGGTATGGAGTACCCCCAGAAGCTCTGGTGTCCGACGGTACCGGGTGCGGTAGGTGACTTCCGAGTTGGCCACTTCCAGCAGCCATTCGAGCATCGCATGGCGGCTGAACCGGTCGCTGAACAGGGGCACGCAGATCAACGTACAGAGGTTGGCCAGCCGCTCCAGCCGCCGACCAATCACCAGGAACACCCAGCTGGCATCCCGCGTGATGTCATCCATGGCGAAGCCGGCCAGGGAGATGCAATCCAGCAACACCAGATTCAGTGCCCGGATCGACTGGTCCGGCGTTTTAGGTGGTGGCGCCAGCGGCTTGCCCACCCGATTGAGCGTGTGCCAGTTGTCGGAGGACAGCCGATCCCGGACCTGACTGGCATTGAACAGCAACGCCTGGAGAATGGACGCAATTGAACCCGGAGAGGTCACATCACTGACCGCCTTGAGCAACATGTCTGGAAGCGGCTCTGGCACCGCATCCTCTTCAGGTTCCGGTAGAGTGCCGAACTGCTCGGCAGCCTGCTGCAGCCCGAGCAGTGCTTCTTCACTGGCCTCGTCGTGCCCCGACAAACGGTTGAAAGCGGCGCGCAACAACCGCGCCGTACCTTCCACCCGTTCCGAGTGCCGTCCCATCCAGTAAAGGTTCTCACCCACGCGTGACGGCGTATCCCGTTCTCCGTCGAGCAGGTCCGAAACCTGCAATCGTTTTTTGATCAGTGACTTGGAGGGTGCCGTGTAACGAGCCTGCACCCAGGTATCCTTGGAAAGCCCGCCCCGTTGCATGGAGATAACCTCCACACCTTCGTCCATGGCCACCCGGGTCAGGCCGCCGGGCATCACCCGCCACCCTGAAGGCGTGGCAGCCGCGAATAGCCGCAGACCTATGGACCGGGTTGCCAGCGGCTGATCCGGATCACCCTTCCAGACCGGCGCCTGGGAAAGATGGACGAGCTCCTGGCCGACAAAGGCATGGGGATGGGCATGCATCTTCTTGATCAGGGCGTCCCGCTCTGCACCTTTCACCTGGTAACCGAACACCGGCTCCATTCGCATGCTCGCGAAGGCCGGTTTAATGACCAGCTCGTCCAGGTGCTCGATGACATAGTCCAGAGCCGGTTTCTCACCACACCACCAGGACGCCACCGACGGCATAGCCAGAGGCGAGCCCAGTAATTTCTTCGAAATCTCCGGCAAAAACCCGAATAACGCCGCACTCTCAAGTACACCGGAACCCAGGGCATTTGCCATCAGAACCTTGCCTGCCCGCACCGCTCCCAGAAGCCCGGGAATCCCCAGCACGGAATCGGCGCGAAGTTCCAGCGGATCACAGAAGCCATCGTCCAGCCGGCGATAAATGGCGTGTACCCGCCGCAGGCCCTGGAGCGTTTTCAGGTAGACGGTGTCGTCGCGCACGGTCAGATCCTGGCCTTCAACCAGAGGCAGGCCAAGGTAACGGGCAAGGAACACATGCTCAAAATAGGTTTCGTTAAACCGGCCCGGGGTCAGCAGCACGCAAAGCGGCGACTCGGTTCCGGCAGGCGACATGCCTGCCAGGCTGTTCTGGAAACCCTGGAAGAATTCCGCAAGGTTGGTTACCGGCAGGTTGTGGAATGGCGCCGGGAACGCCCGGGAAATCACCAGCCGGTTCTGAAGGGCGTAGCCCGCTCCCGAGGGCGCCTGGGTTCTGTCCGCCATCACCCACCAGCCGCCGTCCGGCGCCCGTGCCAGATCCACGGCGTACAGATGCAGGAAACGGCCTCCGGCAGGTCGAATGCCCTGACAGGGCCACTGGAACCCCGCCTGGCCATAGACGAGGGCCGGCGGCATAAGACCTTCTTTTAACAGTGATTGCTCGCCATATAGATCGGCCAGAACGCTGTCCAGAAGCTCCGCACGCTGGGCCACGGCTTTCGAGAGCCATTGCCACTCATCGGCGCCCAGAACCAGCGGCAGCAGATCCACTTCCCAGGGCCGGGTATCGCCGCGGGGATCTTCGTAGACGTTGTAGGTTACCCCGTCTTCGGCAATGGCATTGGAGACGGCCTGGGCCCTGAGGTTGAGGCCGGCGACTGACTCAAGGTTCAGCTGGCGCAACAATGGCCGCCAGTGCGACTTGGGCCCGGAGCCCATGGAGCCAAGCTCATCAAACCGGTCCGGCACCGGATGGTACTGGCGGAGGATGTCAGTAACTGCTTGCTGCTTCGCCACCTTGAATTCAGGCTCCGTTAGTCAGTGAGCTGGAAGCATAGCCGCTTTCTACTCTCCGGAGCCAGCATCAAACCACACGTCCAGGCATCTTATTTGTGATATCGCAGATCCAGGGTGAAAGGGAACTCCCGGTGCTCCGGAACCGGCCGCAGGGGTTGTTGCCCCGAGCTGTGTCCCATACGGAAGAAGCGCGCCATGCGGCGGCCTTCCGCTTCGAACGAGTTCACCGGCAAAGTCTCGAAATTCCGGCCACCGGGGTGGGTCACGTGATATTCACAGCCGCCCAGGCTGCGTTCGTTCCAGGTGTCCACGATATCAAACACCAAAGGCCCATCCACGCCAATGGTCGGGTGCATGCACTGGGATGGCTGCCAGGCCCGGTACCGGACGCCGGCGACCGATTCACCCACCATCCCTGTTGGCTGAAGCGGCAGCGGCACCTGATTGCAGGTAATCTGGTAACGATCCGGGGCAGCGCCGCGTACCTTCACCTGCAAACGCTCCAGGGAAGAATCCACGTAGCGGGCGGTGCCGCCGATCGCGCCGTGTTCTCCGGTCACATGCCAGGGCTCCAGAGCCGAGCGCAGCTCAAGGGTTATGCCCTTGACCCTGTAATCGCCGATCCGGGGGAACCGGAACTCGAAATGGGGCGCGAACCACTCGCTCTCGAGCGGATAACCCTGGGCCTTCATATCGTCGATGACGTCCTCAAAGTCCTGCCAGACATAGTGAGGTAGCAGGAACCTGTCGTGCAGCTCGGTTCCCCAGCGAACCAGCCCGCTGGGTTTGTAGGGCTGCTCCCAGAATCGGGCCACCAGCGCCCGCAGCAGCAATTGCTGGGTCAGGCTCATGCGGGCATGGGGTGGCATCTCGAAGGCCCGCAATTCGAGCAGACCGTGACGCCCACCCGGGCCGTCCGGGGAATAGAGCTTGTCGATACAGAACTCGGCCCTGTGGGTATTGCCGGTCACGTCCGTAAGCAGGTCCCGGAGCAAGCGGTCCACCACCCAGGGCGCGACTTTTTTGCCCACAGGGCATAACCGCTCCATCTCCCGGAACGCCAGTTCCATTTCGAACACATGGTCGTTGCGCGCCTCATCAATCCGCGGCGCCTGGGAACTGGGGCCAATAAACAGGCCGGAAAACAGATAGGACAGGCTGGGGTGGTTATGCCAGTAGCTGATCAGACTGCGCAGCAGATCCGGACGCCTCAGGAACGGGGAATCCTCTGCCTTCTGCGAACCCAGCACAAAATGGTTGCCGCCACCGGTGCCGGTATGACGGCCGTCCATCATGAACTTCTCGGAGGTGAGACGGCATTCGTAGGCGTCCGCGTAGAGCGTCTCGGTCTGTTCAACCAGCTCGTCCCAGGTCCGAACCGGCTGCACATTCACTTCGATCACCCCGGGGTCCGGCGTGATGCGGAAATGACTCAACCGGTGATCCGAGGGTGGCTCATACCCCTCAAGCAGGACCGGCTGCTGAAGCTCTTTGGCGGTTTTCTCGATGGCGGAAACCAGGGCAAGGTAAGGCTCCAGCTTTTCTAACGGCGGCATAAAAATACGAAGAATGCCTTCCCGGGGCTCCACGCACAGGGCGGTGCGAACAACCTCGGGTGCTGACTTTCCTTTCTTGGGCAGCTCCACCTCCGGAGACGACTGGCCAGCTTGGCCGCTATTCCATTGCCGGATTTCCTCTTTTCCGGGCAAAGGGCCACGGGGCGCAAAGGGGTCCTGCTCGTGGATCCAGGGGTAATCCGCTTCTTCCACCCAGGGCTGGCTATCCAGCGGCAGCCGGTGGCCCATCGGGGAGCCGCCCGGAATCAGGTAACAGCGCTGGCTGCGCAGGAACCAGGGCCCCGTTTCCCATGCCTGTGCCTTTTCAGTGACACGCAGGGGGAGCACGTAGCCGACGGGTTCGTCCAGGCCCCGGCTGAAAATCTGCTGAAGCTGCTTGCGCTCCAGGGCATTCTCGAGTTTCGCATCGAAAGGATCGACGTTGACCGGCAGCCGTCGTTCCCGCCACAAGTAATAAAAAGCATCCTCGAACCCCGGGAACAGCTGTTTTTCATCAACACCAAGCTCTTTCGCCAAGGCCGACAAAAACCTGTGAGCATCTTCCGGGCTTGCGTTGCCTTCGATGCGCTCATCCGCCAGCCAGCGCTCGTCCCGCCAGATCGGCTCGCCATCCTTGCGCCAGTAACAGTTCAGGGACCATCGGGGCAGCGGCTCTCCCGGATACCACTTACCCTGGCCGAAATGAACCAGCCCGCCAGCGCCGTAGCGGTCCCGCATCCGGTGATAGAGCTCGATGGCCTTCTTGCGCTTGGTGGGGCCCATGGCCTCGGTGTTCCACTCCGGCTCGTCCCGGTCGTGATTCGCCACGAAGGTAGGCTCACCGCCCTGAGTCAGACGTACATCCAGTTCTGTCAGACGCTGGTCGACGTCATGGCCCAGCCCAACGATGCGCTGCCACTGGGTCTCGGTATAGGGTTTGGTCACCCGAGGTGCTTCCCAGATGCGCTGGACGCTCATCTGGTGCTCGAATTCGACCCCGCACTCCTCAACCATGCCGGTAATTGGCGCCGCCGAGGACGGATCCGGGCTGCAGGCCAGCGGGATATGCCCTTCTCCGGCAAACAGGCCGGACGTCGGATCCAGCCCCACCCAACCGGCGCCCGGCAGAAAGACTTCGCACCAGGCGTGCAAATCGGTGAAGTCTTCCTCCGCGCCCGAAGGGCCATCCAGTGCTTTCTGGTCAGCCTTGAGCTGAATCAGGTAGCCGGACACAAAGCGCGCCGCCAGCCCCAGATGCCGGAGCGTCTGCACCAGCAACCAGGTCGAATCCCGACAGGAGCCGGAGCCCTTTTTCAGGGTTTCCTCCGGGGTCTGGACACCCGGCTCCATCCGGATCAGGTAATCAATACGGTCAGCAAGGCTCTGGTTCACACCCACCAGGAAATCCACGCTGGGGGTTTCCTTGCGGTCTATGGTGGCCATCCACTTACGGAATTCCGGTGTCTCCGGCAGTTTCTGTAAATAAGGCGCCAGCTCTGCCGTCTGCCATTCCTCGTAGTCAAACGGAATGGTCTCTGCCCGGGGTTCCAGAAAGAAATCGAACGGGTTGATCACGGCCATCTCGGCAACGAGGTCCACCGTGATCTTCAGCTCGCCCGTTTTTTCGGGGAACACCAGGCGGGCCAGGTAATTGGCCTGCGGGTCCTGTTGCCAGTTAAGGAAATAACCGTCGGGCTCGACCTTCAGCGAGTAGCTCAGGATCCGGGTTCGCGCGTGCGGACAGGGCCGCAAACGAACTATCTGAGGGCCCAGTGTGATCGGGCGCTCATAGCGATAGTGGGTGATATGACTCAGGGCAACATGAATCGACATGGAACCTATCTCGCAGGCGAAAAAATTGGGAGTTTCAGGCTGTCTCGTAGACAGGAAACCAGGTCTCTGCAATATCGTCGTGAAGCTCACCGATTTCCAACTGCAGTTTTTCCAGGAACAGGATCACGTCTTCCTTGCGGATCAGCGCATCCACGTCGCCCTCCCGGGTGTGACGTACCGCCTGCAACGCGGTGCGTAACGGTATCTCGTTCCTTGGCAGGCGGCCGAGAGCCCCGGCCACTTCGCTGAGGCTGTGCAGTACCGATCGAGGGAACGGCTCGTTCTGCAGCAGGAAGCGAATAACCAGAGGCCCGCTGACCTTGCGCCGCACGTTGTGACGGTACATCTGGAAGGCACTCTGATAACGCAGGACACTGGTCCACAACAACCCGCCGTAGGTTTCGGTGCCATCCCAGCCATCGAGGAACTGCAAAGCGCCGACTTCAATCTGCCGCGTGGCCATGTCCGCCCGCTCCAGGTTGCGCCCGACCCGGATAAAATCGTACCCGGCATCGTGGCTCATACACCCGGCCAGCAAGCCATTGAGCATCTGGCAGCGACCCACGATTTCGTTGAGGAATTCGTACCTCGCCCGTTTACCAACGCCCTGATCTACATGCTCAAGAATGTACCGGTAAAGCTCGTTGATCACCTCCCAGGCGTCGGTCGGAACCTGGTCCCGGGTGGTTCGGACATTCTCGCGGGCGGCCTTGATGCAGGAAGCTATGGAACTCGAGTTGTAGCCGTCGGCCACCAGAAACTTCACGCAATTTCGCTCATCGGCCCGTTGGTGGTGCTGGTCGAACAATGCGCCCATGCCCGTCACCGCCACCAGCCCCTTCCAGGACAGTTGGGTTTCCCGGGGCATATCCAGCGCCAGGGAATTAAAGGCCATGATCATCCGGGCGTTGTTCTCGGCCCGCTCAAGATATCTGGCCATCCAGTACAGTCGTTCCGCTACACGTGAAAGCACATCAATTCTCCTCGTCCACGATCCAGGTATCCTTGCTTCCACCGCCCTGGGAAGAATTCACCACCAGGGAGCCTTTTCGCATCGCCACTCGTGTCAGCCCGCCGGCCGTGACATAGGTTCTCACGCCCTGCAGCACGAAGGGCCGCAGATCCAGGTGTCGGGGCGCCAGGCCCTCATCGCAAAGGGTGGGAGCCACAGACAGGCTCAATGTGGGTTGGGCGATGTAGTTGCGCGGGTTCTTCTTGATCAGCCGGGCAAACTCGGCGCGCTGCTTCTTGGTGGAATGCGGCCCAACCAGCATGCCGTAGCCCCCGGACTCGTTCGCCGGTTTGACGACCAGTTCATCAAGATGTTCAAGCACATACTCCTGGTCCTGCTTGTTCACACACATCCAGGTGGGCACGTTCGGGATGATGGGCTCCTCATCCAGGTAGTAACGGATCATGTCCGGAACGAACGCGTAGATGACCTTGTCGTCGGCAACGCCGGCACCTGGCGCATTGGCCAGGCCAACCTTGCCGTTGCGCCAGGCCCGCATCAGTCCCGGTACGCCCAGAGTCGAATCGGCGCGAAACTCTTCCGGATCCAGGAAATCGTCATCAATGCGGCGATAGATCACATCCACCCTCTCAAGCCCCTCGACGGTGCGCATGTAGACAAAGTCGTCCTCGCCAACCACCAGGTCGGCCCCCTCTACCAGCTCGGCGCCCATGCGCTGAGCCAGGAAGGAATGCTCAAAATAGGCGGAGTTGAAAATGCCCGGCGTCAGCACCGCAATTTTCGGGTGGTCCTGTGGCCGGGGCGAAATTGACGCCAGCATGTCGAACAGCTGGTTGGTGTAGTCATCCACCGGCAGGATATTGGTGTTGCCGAACAGCTCCGGGAACACCCGTTTGGTCAGCTGCCGGTTTTCCAGCATGTAGGAGACACCCGAGGGAACCCTCAAGTTGTCCTCAAGGACATACACGGTACCGTCTTTATCCCGCACCAGGTCCGATCCGCAGATGTGTGCCCAGACCCCCAATGGCGGCGTAAATCCACGACACTGCTCGCGGAAGTTCTTGGAGTTGGCGAACACGTACTTGGGGATCACCTTGTCCTTGACGATGTTCTGGTCGTTGTAGATATCGTTGATGAACATGTTGAGGGCCGTCAGCCGCTGCGCCAGGCCCTGCTCAATGGTTTCCCACTCCCTAAGCGAGATCACCCGGGGAATGATGTCGAAGGGCCAGGCCCGGTCGATATTTTCGCCCTCACTGTAGATGGTAAAGCTGATCCCCATCTCCAGTATCGCCAGTTCGGCAGCCTGCTGGCGCGCCTGGATCTCTTCGGAACCAAGGTTGCCTAGGTAGTCGGTAATAGCCGTGGCCGCAGGCCGGGGTTTGCCCTTGGCGGCAATCAGTTCATCGAAGAAGTCATTGGGATCGTAGTTTTTCCAATCAATCGATTTGTTCTTTTTCATTTGGGGTCCTTTCATTAACCACCGTGAGCTATTCGGTGTACCAGGCGGAGCTTCTCCACCACGGGAGCCGCAAGCACGAAGGGGTAGGCATCGTCATGCCCCATGCTTCGGTTAAGGCTGTTGAGCGCAAGCGTCAGGGGTAACCAGTGCTTGATCAGTGCATCGAAATCGTCGGCCTGGTAGGGATCAAACGCAGGGTCTGGTTCGCTATTCATTACCGGGCGCTGCCGGGCGTTCACCCGCATCCCGAACTGCCAGGCAGTCTCTAATGTATCCACCATATGCAGGTAATGTGCCCAGGTCTCGGCCCAATCTTCCCAGGCATGGCTGCTGGCATAGGCGCTGATGTACCAGCTCTGCCAGTCACCGGGCGGGCCATACTGGTAATGCTGGTCCATGGCCTGTCTGTAGTCCCTGGTGTCGTCACCAAACATCTCCCGAACCGGCCCAAGCCATGGCCCGGACCGGACCAGAAGATCCCAGTAATAATGGCCCGATTCGTGACGGAAGTGCCCCAAAACAGTGCGATAGGGCTCGGCCATCTGGCTGCGCATCCGCTCCCGTTCCACCGGGTCTGCCTCGGCAATGTTCATGGTGATCACGCCATTGGCGTGGCCGGTTTTTACCTTCGCGCGTTCATCAAACATGGCCGGCTGGTCGGCCAGAAAATCGAAGTTCAGGCCGTATTGGTCTTCCTGCCGGGGCTCGCAAGGTAGCTTGAGGCGCAGCAGTGAGTAGACCAGGCGACGTTTCTCTTTTTCCAGCCGCACCCACAGATCATGGTTCTGGAAGGTGCTCAGATCGGGAATGGTGCGATTAAGACGGCAGGCAACACAGAAGACGTGTGAATCAGAGACGGGCACCAGCCAGTTGCAGGCGCCCTGGTTCTGGTAGTTGCTACATAGACGGTATTGATCGCCAGCGGTGACCTCTTCCCAGGTATCGTTACCCTTCGGGTCGATCGCCACCAGATCCATAACATCCGGCGCGAAGCCAAGGCTTGCTCCGCAACTGGTACAGCAGCTGTTTTCGAAATACAGCAGGTTGGCGCATCGGCCGCAGTGAAACAGCTTCATTGGGGGACATCCTTGGCCGAGAGCGGCAAGACCGTTGCCTTAAGTATTGGCCATCCGGGCCAAAACGCAACTTATCCACCGTTAAAAGCCGGCTGAATGCCCCCGCTGATCCGATCCTAGAGGGCCATGGCAGGATCGACTCCTGCAACACTGTCACTGGTGCCTTTACAAAGGTACTGCTCTGCGTCGAAGCGCCGTGTCTGATGCCGAAATTGCCAGGTAAAGCCCGGCCATAGCGTCGTGTTCTTGCCGTTTTCGTTGACGTACCAACTCTTACAACCGGTTTGCCACACGGAGTCGCCCAGTTTCGCGTGAATGGATGCGTTGTAGCGGCTCTGGGCGTCCGGCTTCACTTCCATGCTGCTCCATTGCTGCCGGTGCATCTGTTGGAGGGCATCCAGCACATACTGGATCTGACTTTCAATCATATACACCATGGAGCTGTGGCCGAGGCCGGTGTTCGGTCCCATCAGCATTAAGAAATTCGGGAAGCCACTGAGGGTGGTGCCTTTGTAGGCTTCGGCGCCGTCCTTCCAGGCATCCAGCAAATCCTGACCATGTCGCCCAAAGATCATGCCCGCGGGAATCGGGTCCTGGGCCCTGAAACCGGTGCCGTAGATGATGCAATCCACCTGCCGCTCGTTGCCCTGGCCGTCGATCACGGTGTTGCCCTGGACCTCACGGATGCCCTCGGTCACAACGTCCACATGATCCTGTGCCAGCGCCGGATAGTAGTTGTTGGAGATCAGCACCCGCTTGCAGCCGAAATGAAAATCCGGGGTGACCTTTTTGCGCAGCGCCTTGTCCGGAATCTGGCTGCGAATATGCCGGCGGGCCTGCAGTTCACCCAGCTTCAGAATACGGGGGTTACCCACAAAGCCCAGCACCCGCGCCTCGAGCGACCAGTAAATACTCTGCCGGAAGGCATTGAGTGTTTGCGGGAACATCCGGAACAGCCGCTTTTCCAGCGGCCGGATGGCCCGATCCGGCTTGGGCATAATCCAGGGCGGCGTGCGCTGGTAAAGGTCCAGCCTTGCAGCCTGCTTCGCCACCTCCGGAACAAACTGGATGGCCGAAGCACCGGTGCCGATCACCGCCACCCGCTTGCCGCGCAGATCGTAGTCATGGTCCCAGTCCTGGGAGTGGAAACGTTTGCCAGTGAAGGATTCAATCCCCTTGATCTCCGGATAGGCCGGCGTGCTCAATCCCCCCATCCCGGACACCAGGACGTCCACCGTCAACAAGCTGAACTCCGGCAGTCTTTTATCGGTGCGATCCAACCGTTCACCCGGTTTCACTCCGTTCTCCTGCATGTAAGCCCACAGCGCCGGGCTATCGCAGGTTTCAAGGGTCCACCGCTGGTGGTTCTCGTCAAATCGCGCCCCGGCCACATAGGTGTTTAGCCGGATATGCTCGATCAGCCCGTATTTCTCGGCGCAGTGCTTCAGGTAGGCCTTGATCTCATGCTGCTGGGCATACATCCGGCTCCAGTTCGGGTTCTGTTCGAAGGAGAAGGAGTAGAGCGCCGACTGCACATCACAGGCACACCCGGGGTAGTGGTTCTGGTGCCAGGTGCCGCCAATGTCGTCGCTCTGCTCCAGGATCACGAAGTCGTTGTAACCGGCTTCCTTGAGTTTGATGGCCATGCCCAGGCCGGAGAAGCCGGTGCCGATGATGGCGATCTGTGTGTTCTGTGTCATTGCTGCACTCCTGCGTTGGCCTGCCTGGCCTTGTCTGTTGTTGTCCGGCGGGTCATCATGGCCGGTAGACACATGTATACACAGGTGGGTAGACAGCTGCATACCAACGAAGCAGCAAATGGCCTACGTTGACTGATACTTGGCCCCGGCGGCAGGCTTGTTCCAATGTCCGGGGGCCATGTTGGCAGGTGTTCCGAAAATGCTCGGAGCCAAGGATGGCGGAGAGCAAGCGCACAGGGACGTACTTGCAGCGGTTTTCGGAACGCCTGCCAACATGGCCCTACCTCCAAAACAGAGGAAAAGATGAACGCAATAACCGGCGGAAAACTGAAGCTCATCCAGGCTGCGCTTCGGCTGATTACCGAAACCCGGAGCCTGACGTCGCTGGGACTGCGGGAACTTGCCCGGGAAGCGGGGCTGAATCCGAATACGTTTTACCGGCACTTCAAGAGCCTGGATGAATTCGGTCTGACGGTACTGGGTTACATTGCCGAAGAGATGAAAGCTGGCGTCCGGGATTTGCGGCAGATGGCGAATTCTTCCGAGCAGGCCTCTCGGGACACGGTGGCGTTTGTGTACCGCTATTTCCTGGCCAATCCGGCAGCCACCACCGTGGCCGTCCGGGAACTCCACGGCCCTTCCCCGATGCTGCGCCGGGCGCTGGAATCCCAGCTTGCAGCCAGCACCCGGGAAATGGCCGAAGATATTATCGAGCGGCAGCTGGTAAGCGCTGTGCCACCCGAGACCATTCATGAAATCTCCCGCATGACCATCCGCTACATCCTGTTCCGGGCCATGGATTACATAGAGAAACCTGCGCAGCGGGAAACCATCCAGACCGAAACCGAGCACTTCATCAACCGGCAGTTCAGGGGAGCGATGCTTGATCACCTGTCCCAGACAGAGATCGAACGTCTCGCGCTTCGGCCGAGCTGATTTACCCTTTTCGGGCAGATCTGGCAACCTGCACTAGTATGTAAATAACCAGAACAAGTGATTAATCGGGAAATCCGGAGGCAAACCAATAATGAAAATCGGTATCCCCAAGGAAATCTTTGAGGACGAGAGGCGGGTGGCCGCCACGCCACCCTCTGTTCATAAATTAATCGGGCTTGGCTACGAGGTAGTCGTCGAAGGCGGCGCCGGCGAGGCGGCGAACTACTCCGATGCCGCCTATGAAAAGGTGGGCGCCGCCATCGCAGCCGACACCGGCTCTCTCTGGAAAGAAGCCGACTTTATCCTGAAGGTCCGGGCGCCCATGGAGAATCCGGCACTGGGCAAACATGAAGCAGATCTGATGAAGGAAGGGGCATTTTTGGTCAGCTATATCTGGCCGGCCCAGAGTCCGGAACTGCTCGAAAAGCTGGCTGCCAGAAAGATCACGTCTTTCGCCATCGATAGCCTGCCCCGCATCAGCCGCGCCCAGAAGATGGACGCCCTGAGTGCCATGGCCAACATTGCCGGCTATCGGGCGGTGATCGAGGCCGCGAATCACTTCGGGCGTTTCTTTACCGGGCAGGTCACAGCCGCAGGCAAAGTCCCACCCGCAAAAATCATGGTGATCGGTGCCGGGGTGGCGGGCCTCGCGGCCATTGGCGCCGCCAACAGCATGGGCGCCATCGTTCGGGCTTTCGATACGCGTCTGGAGGTGAAAGAACAGGTCGAGAGCATGGGGGCGGAGTTCCTGGTTCTGGACTTCGATGACGAGGATGGCAGCGGCAGCGGCGGTTACGCCAAACAGATGAGCGACGAGTTCATCAAGGCGGAGATGGCGCTGTTTGCGGAGCAGGCGGAAGAAGTGGATATCATCATCACTACCGCCCTGATTCCCGGTAAACCGGCACCAAAACTGATCACCGCTGCCATGGTGAAATCCATGAAGCCCGGTAGCGTGATTGTCGATCTGGCTTCCGAGCGGGGCGGTAACTGCGAACTCACCGAACCCGGCAAGGTGGCTCATCATCATGGCGTTACCCTGATCGGTTATACCGATCTACCCAGCCGGATGGCCAAGGTGGCGAGTGATCTGTACGCCACAAACCTGGTGCATCTGCTCACCGAGCTGACACCTGAGAAAGACGGCACGCCGCTCGTCAATATGGAAGACGAGGTCATCCGTGGCTTGACGGTGGTGCACGAGGAAGACATCACCTGGCCACCACCAAAACCGGAATCGCCGGTCAGTCCCAAACCCGCACCGGGCACCGAGGAGCCGTCAGCCGAAGCAAAAGCCGCCGCCAAGAAAGACGCAGACCGCCGCAGCCTGATCGGTAAAGGCGTTCTTCTGGTGGTTACGGCCCTGGCACTCTACGGAGTCGGCGCCCACGCGCCAGAGAGCTTCCTGCAAAACTTCACCGTGTTCGTGCTGGCCTGCTTTATCGGTTGGCAGGTGATCTGGAATGTCACCCCTTCCCTGCATACGCCCCTGATGAGCGTTACCAACGCCATCAGCGGCATCATTGTGATCGGTGCCATTCTGCATCTGGCCCAGGCGGAGAATATAGCCGTCGGCATCATGGCCTTTGTCGCGGTGCTGATAGCCAGCATCAACGTGGGCGGTGGCTTTCGGGTCACCCATCGCATGCTCAAAATGTTCCGCAAGTAGGAGGCGCCCGATATGAGCACAGGACTGGTGAGCGTGGCCTACGTGGTCGCAAGTATCTTGTTTATTCTGAGTCTCGGTGGCCTCAGCCACCAGGAATCGGCACGGCGCGGTAATCTCTACGGGGTCGCCGGCATTATCATCGCGGTGGGAGCCACCCTGGCCAGCGTTGATGGCGGCATCGTCTCGATCGTGGTTGCCGTGTTGCTGGGTGCCGGCATCGGCATTGCCATCGCCAACAAAGTGGAAATGACCCAGATGCCGCAACTGGTGGCCCTGCTTCACAGTTTTGTGGGCGCGGCAGCCGTGTTTGTCGGCTTTTCAGGCTACATCGAGCCGCTGATTGAAACCTCCGGAGCCGAGCACACCATCAAACTGGTGGAAGTCTTCGTAGGTATCTTCATAGGTGCCATTACCTTCACCGGTTCACTGGTGGCCTGCGGCAAACTCGATGGTCGCATCGACAGCAAGGCCCTGACCCTGCCGGGCCGGCATCTGATGAACCTGGCAGCGATCATTGTGTGCGTCCTGCTCGGAGCGTGGTTCCTCGGCACTGAAAGCATGGCCCTGGGTATTGTTGCCCTGATCCTGATGACCATCATTGCTTCGGTCCTCGGCATTCACCTGATCATGGCCATCGGCGGTGCCGACATGCCGGTGGTGGTGTCCATGCTGAACAGTTACTCCGGATGGGCAGCCGCTTCCATCGGCTTCATGCTGGGCAATGATCTGCTGATTGTCGTTGGTGCCCTGGTGGGCAGTAGCGGTGCCATTCTCAGCTACATCATGTGCAAGGCCATGAACCGGTCATTCATCAGCGTGATCCTTGGTGGCTTCGGCCAGACCAGCAGCAGCTCGGCGGTCGCGGATGCCGACCAGACGGTGCACGAATCCAGTGTCGATGATGTCTGTGAAGAGCTGCGCAACGCCCAGTCGGTCATCATCGTGCCCGGTTACGGCATGGCAGTGGCCCAGGCTCAGAATGGCGTCAGCGAGATGACCAAGCTACTTCGGGATCGGGGCGTAAACGTGCGTTTCGGCATCCATCCGGTGGCTGGTCGACTGCCGGGGCATATGAACGTGCTGCTGGCAGAAGCCCATGTCCCTTATGACATCGTGCTGGAAATGGACGAGATCAACGACGACTTCCCGGATACCGACGTGGTGCTGGTCATCGGTGCCAACGACACGGTGAACCCGGCGGCGGCTGAAGACCCGGGCAGCCCGATTGCCGGCATGCCGGTGCTGGAGGTCTGGAAGGCCCACCAGGTGGTTATCCTCAAGCGGGGCATGGCCACCGGTTATTCCGGCGTTGAGAACCCGCTGTTCTTCAAGGACAACGCGCGGATGCTGTTCGGCGATGCCAAGGACAGCATCGATAAGCTGGTAGGAGGCTTGCGGGGCTGAAGGCAGCCCCGCGCCTGTTTACTTGCGAAGTTATTCGGTGGTGTTGTACACGTAGGACGATACGGTTCCGTCCTGGTTGAACCGCACCACCAGGTCGGTGGTTTCCGCATCACCGAAGGCAGACCACTTGTACTTGCCGTAAGTCCAGGTGCGTTTGCCATCCTCGATTCCGGTGCGCCACGGCTCGCCAAACATCTCCTGGATATCGGCCCGCGTGGTTTCGCCAATCTGGATCTGGTCCACATTGTGGGTAGCGAAGTCTTTACCGACGGTCGCACAGCCCACCATGGCTGCCATCACCAGGGCCACACACAGCGTTTTAACTGAACCAATCATCGACATACTGATCCCTCATACTAGGGTGAATTTCACCCATCATAACGTGCCTCTGTTCAGACGCGATTACGAAGACGACAGGTTTCGGGGTACAAAAAAAGCCGCAGGCCCGAAGACGCTGCGGCAGGTTTCGATCGTCCGATCGAAGGGGAAAATCAATAAAGTTTGGCGAGGGACTTCTTGGCGAAGGACTCTACCTCGTTCAGGCGGCCCTCTTTCACCTTGATCAGCCACTCGGGATCCTGCAAAAGGGCCCGGCCAACGGCGATCAGCTCGAACTCGTGGCTATTCATCCGCTCCACCAGCTCATCGATGCCGGCTTTCTCAACTGCTTCCTGCTTGCTGGCAAAGGTGCCGCTGATAAAGTCTTCCGTCAGCCCTACACTGCCCACGGACATGGTCGGCTTGCCGGACAGCTTCTGGGTCCAGCCTGCGAGATTCAGATCCGAGCCTTCAAACTCTGGCTCCCAGAAACGGCGGGTGGAAGCATGGAAAATGTCCACACCGGCTTCTACCAGCGGCTTCAGGAATCGTTCGAGTTCCTCAGGGCTACTAACCAGTTTGGCTTCGTAATCCTGCTGCTTCCACTGGGAGAATCTGAGCATGATCGGGAAGTCCGGGCCAACCCGGTGACGCACCGCTTCAACGATTTCCACCACGCAACGCAGGCGGTTTTCCAGACTGCCGCCGTATTCATCATCGCGCTGGTTGGTGCCTTCCCACAGGAACTGGTCCAGCAGGTAACCATGAGCGCCATGGATCTCGACACCGTCAAAACCGAGGGCCTTGGCATCCTGGGCTGCATCAGCAAAAGCGGTGACAACGTCCTCGATATCTTCTTTGCTCATGGCCTTGCCATTGGGCTTGCCCGGAGCGAACAGGCCGGAAGGACTGTAGCCGGGAACCGACGGGTCCGGCGGTGTACCCTCTTTCCTGACGGAACCCACGTGCCAGAGCTGCGGGAAAATCGCGCCACCGGCCTCGTGCACGGCGTCAACAACGTGTTTCCAGCCTTCAAGAGCCTCGGCCCCGTGAAACGCCGGAACGTTTGGATAACCATTGGCGGCCGGGTGATTAACGGTTGTGCCTTCGGTGATGATCAGGCCAACACCCGCCTCGGCCCGGCGACGGTAATAGGACACCACGTCCTCCCCCGGAACACCATCCGGCGAGAAGTTACGGGTCATGGGCGCCATAGCCACTCGGTTTCGCAGTTTGAGGTTGTGAAGTTCAAACGGTTCGAAAAGCGGGCCAAGATTCATGCTCATGGTAGTGTGCAACCTCACTAATTTGGTTTCGTCAAGCAACCCTATTAAATCTGGTTTTAAAATGCAACCCTATTCGGTACACTCCGGTCATGGCCAGAAAACGTTTTGATGACTCCAGCTGTTCCGTCGCCCGCGCCCTCAATGAAGTGGGTGACTGGTGGTCCCTCCTGATTGTGCTGCACGCCATGTATGGCACCCGCAGGTTCGTGGATTTCCAGCAGGAACTGGGCATTGCCAAGAATATCCTGTGTGATCGCCTGGCTCGGCTGGTGGATAATAAGGTACTGCGCAAAGTTGATGTGGGCGAGCATGGGTCACGCTTCGAATACCGCCTGACCGAAAAAGGCCGGGATCTTTTCCCGGTGGTTATCGCCCTTCGTCAGTGGGGGGATAAATGGAACCCTGCGCCGGACGAGGCCCCGCTGGACCTGCGCGACCGCGCCACGGGACGCCCGATTCACACGGTAGAAGTCCAGGACGCCGATGGCCAGGCCCTGTCCATCCGGGACGTGTTTGTGCCGGACGAGAGCCTGCCAGTCCGCAAAAAGAACTCGGCCTGACTATTCGCAATAACCGCAGCAATCGAATCACCGTCAGTTTTTTTGAGTTGAATCAATCCGCTGATCAAACGCGCTCACCTGCCCGGACATTCTTGCGCTAAATCAAGTTTCCATTTCCCGATGTCATTAATCTGCAGTCATCAACGATTCAGGTTAAGGAGATGGATATGTCCCGTACATTCAAACTTGGTGTTCTGGCTGCGGCGGTTATGGCTGCTGCTCCCGCTGTTCAGGCATTTGAAGCCGGTGATTTCGTGCTTCGCGCTGGCGTTGCTCATGTAGCACCGGACGATTCAAGTGATTCAATCACTGTTGGTGGAGCTCCACTTCTGGGCCCGGGTGTTGACTCGAAGGTAACTGTCGATGCCAACTCCCAATTGGGTATCCGTGCTACATACATGGTTGCCAACCACGTCGGTATCGGTGTCCTTGGTGCGACGCCTTTCAAGCACGACATTAACGGTGGCGGCGACATCTCAAGTGACGTAAAACTTGGCGAAACCAAACATCTTCCGCCAACAATCACCTTTCAGTATTTCCCTATGCACAGTTCGGCAGCCTTTCAGCCGTATGCTGGCATTGGCGTTAATTACACCACCTTCTTTGAAGAAAAAACCACAGACAACCTGAATGGTGCACTGGGTGTTGCCTCTAGCGAACTTGAGCTAGATGACAGCGTCGGGGTCGCTCTTGAACTGGGCATGGACTACATGCTTAGCGAAAACTTCGGCCTGAACGCGGCAATCTGGTGGGCGGACATCAATACTGACGCCACCGTTAAGGTCTATGACGGTGCAGGCAACTACCTCGCCCAGACAGACGAGTTTGAAGTCGAAATCGACCCCATGGTCTACATGGTAGGTTTCACCTACAAGTTCTGATCCCCGTGCCTCCGCCAGTCGCCACGGTCTGTTGGCTGGCGGAAGGTGCGTTTTCCTATGCGGGGCTTCTCCGGCCCCGCCTTTTTATATGTATAACCCCAGTCCTTGAACAGCTCTTCCCTGAGCCTGCCGTCAGATCCTACTGAACTTCGAAGCTGAGCTCGGCCATCACCTCGGCGGGCGGTGGATTCAGCCTCGCAATCGTCTGGAACTCGTCAACCCACTCGTGTTCACCGTGCAAACCGTCAGTAAACGTGGGACGGATAGACTGATAGTAAAGGGTCGTTTCCACCTGTAACGGCAATGCCGCATCGGCCCGAATCGGAATCCGGTAACGAATCGTGTCCTGACCTGCGTCATCGGCGTTGAAATCATCGTCGCCATTCAAACCGACTGGACGGACATCCACGGGCACCGACGCAACATCAAATCCCCGGGGCGGGATCCGATTATCCTTCAGGTAGTTGGCTGCATAGAGCAGAATATGGGTGATTTCCCCGGTCGTTGAGCCCAATACAGCCTCGTAGACCGGTACATCCTGTTCAGAGACCACTTCTCTCATATGAGGCTGATAGCAGACCGAGGAATCAAAATCGGAGGTCTTCTTCGCGGCCAGACAGGCTTCCGAAGTAAACACCGCATCCATTGGCAAACGATAAGACTCATCCGGGAGCCCGCTGGTAAACACGACGTTGCCGCTGGCATCGGTAATCCGGGTTCCGACCCACATTCTCCGGGAGGGGAAACTGGTGGGCAGTTTGTGACCGCTTTCGTTCTGAATGGTCAAATCAAAGGCCAACTCGCCGGCCCCGAATGTCTGTCCGGTTATTGATAACGATGCGGCCGTTTTAAGGAACTCCCGCGTCAACTCTGCCGTAGCCGCGAATTCCCCTGCCTCATTGATATTGCCGCGACCGAGCTCCTCTCTGAACAGCTCCAGGGTTTCGAGCAACCAGGTATTACCGCCAAGCATGACATGAGGCGAGTAAGGCTGCCTCTCGGGCCAATTGGCGTTTACCGACCCGCTCGGCCTTACCGCCAGACGGGTCAGGAAGTCCTCACTGATCTCTTCCCGCGCCATATGGCACTGCTGACAGGACCGTGTGTTGCTGCCATTGGGCCCGAAATCACCGTTGGCCCATTCTGTGTAGGGCGTCTGTTCGGGGAAATCCTCGCCGTTGGGCTGATCCGTCTCCATCTCGATGGTCGGGGTATACAATTCATGGCAGGTCGCGCAGTGCCGGGAGTCCGACATATGCTGACTAAAAGCCGGTGTAAAACCGACCTGATTCCACATCGCCTGTCCCTGGGGGTTCTGGTAAGGCCCATGGATCGTGAAGGCCCCCGGATCACCCTCTGCAGGGATCTCATAATCCCCGGAATGAACGCCGTCGGGGTAGGCATTCCCATCCATGACGGAATCGGTTATCTGGTGGCAGGCGGTACAACTGACACCCTCTCGGGCATGGGGGTCTTCCAGAGCCTGATCCACCCGGTAACAGCCGTCGCTCAGCAGACAACTCTGATCAAAAACCAGAAGGGGCTCCTCAGAGGTATGCGCCTGATGGGCATGAGTTCTGGCCATCGGGCTATGACAGGTCAGGCATTTATCCTCAATGAAACCTGCCAGATGGGGAAATGTCTCCGCCTCATGCATCATGTTCGCCCGGAAATAAGGATCCGTGAAGGCGTTCGCCATCACAGTACTTTTCCAGTCTGCAAAGGGGCTGATGTCCTCACCCTGAGGAGAAGGCTCATTCGCCGAGACCGGAATATCTGGCGACCGCAGCACGGCGGGGCTGTCACCGGGCTGACTGGCAGTATGGCACTGGCCACAATCCGCCGCCGCCAGGAAAACGCCGGTCGGACTCCAGTGCTCAATCTGGGCCGTTAACTCCGGCAAGGCTTCCTCATCCTCGAAATCAAATCCCGCCTCCGGCGTCGAATCCGCACCATCAATCGCAGCATCAGCGGAGTTATCGCTGTCACCACCACACGCCGTTAAAAAAATCACCAGAAGTGCGACATACCGCCGCAGGCAAAGGCCGTTTTGGGGGAGTACTTTCATAGTTTCCTCTTGGATTTGCCTGATTAATCAGACTGATACACAGACAAAATTCGGATCTTGATGCTCGTCAAATACTGCTCAGATAGAGCCGCAAATGGTAGTTTAATTGTGTAAAAAAGTTTTAACCTGATAATGAAATATTATTGATTGCAAGCAGTCCTTGGGCAATCTCAATTAGGGTACGGGAGTTCAAACGATGAAAAAAACACTTCTTGCCAGCGCACTGATCACCACGATGGGCACATCAGGAATGGCCTGGGGAGCGACAGGGCTGAGCTTTGGTGACACTGTTCAGCTGAGCGCCAATGGCGGCGCCAATAAAACCAAACTGGTGCGGATGACCAGCGGACGGCTGGTTGCTGTTTACGGGGATTATCTGAACCCGGAGGGCAACACCGTTTACGACGTCAAAGCCCAGGCGGAGCGGCCAGCCCGGGATATTTTTGCCCGGTATTGTGAAGCAGGCCTCGATTGCACCGTCGAATCCAATTGGAGCGACGCGGTCAATATCTCCGAAACCGCCAGTAAAACCTCCATCAGTACTGACTGGGATGGTTATGAGATTAACGATGATCCTGATGGGACCCGGCAAGAACTGCCTTTTTATGGCGACTCCGACAAACCCAACATCTTCAACGCCGGCTCGCGGGTTGTTGTGTCCTGGGTGGATAAGTACTGCGACAGCGAGGCCCAGCGGAGTGTCACCTACCTGACTCTGGGCAACCGCGAAATCCCCTTCAGCTGTACCTACACCGTAACGAGCCTTGATGCCGGCAAGACGTGGTCAGACCCGGTTCGCCTGTCTTCCGGCGAGCGGGATGCCAAACAGGACGCTCACCGTGGTCAGGGAACCGGCGAATGGGCCATTACCTGGCAGGAAGATCCCCGCGGTCTCCAGCTCGGCGAGGCAGAGGGCCCCGGTGACGGCGCCTCCGGTGCCAACGTCAGCTCGGGTACCGATATCTGGTACAGCTATGCCAATAAAGGTTGGGCGGATCAGGACGAAGTTGCAGAGGGGAATCAAATCTGGTCTGAGCCGGTTCGTATCACCGATAACTATAACGGTCAGACCGCCTCCGGAAACTTTGGCATCATTCGGAACGCTACTGGCGAAAATATCGAGAATCTAGAAGGAGTAGAGATCGAAAGCGGCATCGCTGGCGCCTCGCGTGCCAACATCGCGCTTCAGTATGGCTCGCTCGATGGTGCCCCTGTCGATGATGCCCCTGCAACCGGTGTCCCCCAGGTCATCGTGGCCTATGAGGAAACCAAAGGCTCTGGCGGCCTCGATGAGGGCAAGTTTGTCCGCTACCACACCTTCGACTGGAACGCACCGGCAGGGTCGACGTCTGAACCGAACACTGCAGACGAAGCCATAGGCTGTATTATCAGTGATCCGCTGCAGAACGCCCGCCGTGTTCGTTTCGTGCCCCAGAAGGAACCCGGAGCAGCGAGTGGTCTACGTCTGGGTATTTTCTGGAAAGAGGGTGACGAGACTCAGGGTGGACCGTCCGACATCATGCTGCGCACCGGCATTGTGAACGCGAACGGCGTAACCGATGGTAATGGCTTCTCAACCGCCGAGATGACCCCAGCCGTCGACGCAACCTGTGCAACCTCGGATTACCTGGAGGCACGCGGCTTGAGCCACGAGCCTGCGCTGAATGTCAGCAGCCGGACCGAGGAAGCCCAGGCGACCAGCAATGCGGACGTCGCCACTTCCACACTCTCCGATGTAACCAGCTTCAATAATGCGGAGAACGCCATTGCACACCGTGCCCAGCTGCGCGGCGACGATTTCTACATTGGCTACACCTACACATCGGTGCTGGCGGAGCTGCTGTACACCAACACCAAGAACTACAACTTCTACCTCCGTCACTACGATGCGGCGGCCGGGACCTGGTCTGCTCCAGACAATCTGAGCAACATCACCGACACCACCATCAACGTGCGGGAGCCGCGCCTGGTTGCGACACCAGGCACCAACACAAATGCATGTCCGACCAACCCGGAGGAGTGCCAGGACAAGACCCGGTTCTACATTGCCTGGGGTACTCAGACCAACGTTTCTGAATGGAGTGATGTTCAGGCCGAGGAGTTGGACCTCTATGCCGCTCGGGCAGAAGACAAGGGCGCCTATGTGACCCCGGTCGTGCGGTTCGCCGGTGAGGCTGAGGGTGTCGAAGCCTTCGAGTCCCAGATCCGGATGACGCCGGCCGGCAACAACATGTTCGTGGCCTGGAATGAAAACCGGGATGGGGGCACTCATGCCATGTTCCGCCAGTCTTCAGTCATTGAAATACCCGACGATGATAGCGGTGATGACGGCGACACCCCAACCGCAACCAGCAGCAGCGGTGGCGGTACCGTCTTCGGCTGCAGCTACAGCCCGGGTGCTCCGTTTGACCCGACTCTGTTCCTTCTGACTGCGCTGGCCATTGGTGGCCTGACCGTAAGGAAGGTCACAGCCAAGTCATAAAACCCAACGGCAATAACGAAAACCCCGGCACTGAATTCAGGCCGGGGTTTTTTGATGACGCTCAGGAAACCAGATACCAACCCGGCAACAGGGCAGCGTTGTAGGCCGCGTGCAAAATCACACAGGGCAGCAGCGAGTCGTGCCGGTCCCGAAAATAACCAAACACCAGAGCAGGCAAGAACACCAGCCAGGCAATAAGATCGGTTCGGTAAACCAGATGCCAACCGGTAAACAGGAACGCCGCGATGAAATTTGCCCATGACAGACCAGCAAAACCGCGTTTACCGATAGAGGTACCCGACAGCCAGCCCTGCACCACCCCACGAAACGCCAGCTCCTCGATAATCGGCGCCCAGAGTACCAGCGAAAGAATCGACAACAGGTCTGCGTCCTGCCAGCCACTGCCGCCCGCAAGCACAGTGAGCATGACACCAATCAGACAACCGACAACCAGAGCGAGCACAAACTGACCATCGGCCATGGACCGTGTTGGTCGGCTCAAGCCCAACTGTGCCCGTAAAGAGCTGGATTGATGCATAGGTTGGAATATCCTGGCCGGACTGGTTTCAGACCCTGAATACTAGAGCATCCACCGTCAAAAAGTCAGGGCACCAGAAACAGAAAAACGGAGCCGAAGCTCCGTTTCTGATAACTGCCAATCAGCCTTCAGGCACTCTGGCGCTGAGCCGGACGGCTCCGCTGGCCACTGCCATTCTGGCTACGGCCACCGCTGCGACCACCCGGCTTGGCGCCGAAGCTCTTCGGCTTTCCGCCGGGACGACCAGTGCCGCCGCCGTTACCATTGCGGTTACGGGCGCGGCTGGGGTCGGCCTTGGCTTTCGGTTTCAGCGGCAGGTTGTTGGTCGGCTCGAAACCTTCCACTTCCCTGCGCGGCAGCTGCTTTTTGATCAGCCTTTCGATGCCGGCCAGCATCCTGCCTTCATCGGCGCTCACCAGTGACAGGGCGTGACCACTTTCACCGGCACGGCCGGTACGGCCGATACGGTGCACGTAATCTTCCGGCACGTTGGGCAGTTCGAAGTTCACCACCTGGGGCAGCTGCTTGATGTCCAGACCACGGGCGGCGATATCAGTCGCCACCAGAACACGTACTTCGCCAGCTTTAAAATCCGCCAGCGCGCGGGTACGGGCACCCTGTGACTTGTTGCCATGGATGGCAGCGGCGGTAATACCGTCCTTCTCCAGCTTCTGGGTCAGGCGGTTGGCACCATGCTTGGTGCGGGTGAAAACCAGCACCTGATCCCAGCTGTTATCACGTACCAGCTTGCTCAACAGGGCTGTTTTCTGGCTCTGATCTACCGGGTAGACAGACTGCTTGATGTTTTCGGCAGAGGTGTTTCGAGCCGCGACTTCAACCTGAACCGGGTTGTCCAGCAGACCTTCTGCCAGCGTCCGGATCTCGTTCGAGAAGGTGGCGGAGAACAGCAGGTTCTGGCGCTTGGCCGGCAACAGCGAAAGGATCTTGCGGATGTCGCGGATAAAGCCCATGTCCAGCATGCGATCGGCTTCGTCCAGAACCAGAATTTCCACTTCGTTGAAGCGCACAGCGTTCTGCTGGTAAAGATCCATCAGACGGCCGGGTGTTGCCACCAGCACGTCCAGGCCTTTGCGCAGCTTCATCATCTGCGGATTGATTTTCACACCACCGAAGACCACGGCGGCCTTGGTGGGAATGTATTTGCTGTAAAGATTCACGCTGTCATGAACCTGCGCCGCCAGCTCACGGGTGGGCGTCAGAATCAGGGCACGGGGGCCTTTGCCGGTGCGCGGGTTTTCACCCAGACGCTGCAGCAAGGGCAAGGTAAAGCCGGCGGTTTTGCCGGTACCGGTCTGGGCAGCCGCCATAACGTCCCGGCCAGAAAGCACAGCGGGAATGGCCTGGGCCTGAATGGGAGACGGGGTTTCATAACCCTGGTCAGACGTGGCACGGACCAGCTGCTCGGACAAACCGAGTGAAGAAAAACTCATATTGGATCAACTCTTGATTATTCTGCCTCCACGACCACCGTTTTCGGCGAATGCGGGCAGATGCCATGAACATTCATGGAATAAAAGACGACTACGGTCACGCGCCGTTATCGGGGTGACGTCCTCTGACAGGTCGTATGGAAAGGTCGCACGGGCTTATAGCCTTAAATTGCGGAATCCCTAGAGGCAGGATGCGGGCACATTAACAGAGGCCCGGCCAATTAGCCATAGGTGATTATAATAAGCATCCGAAGGAACCTGACACACATCCTCAAGTCAGAATGTCTTGATCACCGCAACCCAACACGGATTTATAAGGAAGTTACAGGAATGAGCGTCAGTATCGGTCCATTGAGCCTGTCCATCGGCCACCTGCTCCTGGTTATCGCCTTCGGCCTGGCTCTGCTGGTTGGAGGGATTCTCGGCCGCAAATATCGGGTGCCGGTGGCCGGATCGGTGGCCGATATCTTTGTGGTAGCGATGCTGAGCGCCCGAATCGGTTTCGTGATCAGCTACTTCGAGCATTACCGGAACGACCTGCTGGGCATCATTGATATCCGGGATGGCGGCTTCGATGCGCTCTGGGGTGTCATCGGCGCCATCGTCTTCACCGGCTTGCTGATGTGGCGCAGGAAATCGCAACGCAAGCCACTGGCCACGGCCGCGTTAACGGGCGCCCTTTTCTGGGCCGGCACCGCAGGCACCATTACACTGATCGAACAACAGGCCCGCGGTATGCCGGACGTTACCCTGCGCTCGCTCAATGGTGAAGTAATCAACATGTCCCAGTTGGCTCCGGGCCAACCCCTGGTGGTGAATCTCTGGGCGACCTGGTGCCCACCCTGCATCCGGGAAATGCCGGTGCTGGAAGAAGCCCAGCAGATCTATCCGGATATCGCGTTTGTGTTTGCCAACCAGCGGGAACAGCCCGAGACCATCCGTTCCTTTCTTGAGCAAAACCGCCTGAACCTGAACAACCTTTACCGGGACGATCAGGCCCGGCTGGCGCGAGCCGTAGGCAGCAATGGCTTGCCAACAACGCTTTTCTACAATGCCCAGGGCGAACTGATCGATTCCCACATGGGCGAACTGTCACGGGCAACCCTGGCCAGGGGCCTGGAAAAGATCCGGGCACCCGACCAGTGAATCAGACCCGCTGTTCCCGTTAGCCGCGTGGCATTTTTATCTACCGGGTTGCCGCTTTGGCAAAATTACCCAGTGCGCCGCTCACTTTTCCGAGCACCTCATCGCATCCTTCAATGCCATGGCGGCTCTTGAGGTATTGCGGGTCGTTGTACCCCAGCCAGACATCACCGTTGGCATCCTCCCAGATCAGGGCCTTCTGGGGCAGATCAATGGCGACACTCTGGGTGCACTGCATCAGCGGTGTACCGACTTTGGGGTTGCCGAAAATAACCACTTCGGTCGGACGCAACTCCAGCCCGGCTTTTTCCGCGCCCTGCTGATGATTGACGCGGGCCATGACCGTCATGCCCTTCTCTTTCAGCACAGACTCGAGTTTGTCCGCAGTGGCTTTGACATCGTGACTGCTTTTGACCGCGACCAGTCCATCTGCGGCATGGGTGAGCATGGCGAACAACAGGGTTGATGCCACCAGAACCAGTCTGAGAACGCAGCGCATAGTATCCTCCCAAGCGTTTACTTAAAATTTCAGGATAGAACAGCGACGGGCGTTACGCATGAACACGCATCAGTAAATCGCAGCCGCACCCTTCGGCCTGCTCTTGAATCGCTTGTGCAGCCAGAGATACTGATCGGGCTGCTCACGAACGGTGGCTTCAATAAAACGGTTCCAGACTTTGGCGTCCTGTTCTGGATATTCACCGAAGGATTCCTGAATCGGAGAGAACACGACCCGGTAACTGCCATCGGGCATTCGCAAATGACTAACGCAAATGACCGCGGCGCCGGATTCCCGGGCAATATAGCTCGGCGACGTAATACAGCCGGCACTGACCCCGAAAAAGGGCACGAACACCTCGGACTTCTTGCCAAAATCCTGGTCACAGGCAAACCAGACCTGCCCCCCTTCTTTCAGGAATGACAACATTGGTCTGATCTGACGTTTGGTGAAGGGGCGGATACCAAAATGCCGCCGCCGGCCACGTTCGATCATACGGTCGATCACCGGATTGTTGTTGGGGCGGTACATGTAACCCGGCTTATCAAGCTTGCAGGCAATCAAAGGCAGTGCAAAATCGAAAATACTGTAGTGCCCGCCGATCAGCAGCACACCCTTGCCGCATCGTTTAGCTTCTTCAAGGTGCTCGGTGCCATGTACCGAGGCACTCTCGCAGTAGGGGGTCATATCCCGCCACCAGGCATGAACGCTTTCCAGAACGCCACGGGCCGAGGCGACAAACGCATCCTCCACCAGTTGGCTGCGGGTCGCTTGATCGAGTTCCGGCATGCAGGCCGCCAGGTTAGCGTCCGCAACCCTGGCACGGGACCGCATTTTTCTGGAAAGCAGCTTGCCCAGCCATCCACCAAAACGCTGCTTGAGCCCCATCGGAAGAAACGACAAAAGCCAGAGCAGGAAGACCAGAGTCCAGGCCCCCCAGAAAGCGGGATGCCAGAGCGCGCGTTTTCTACTTTTTCTGCCGGACGCCATACAACGGTCGCCTTTGGTAATGAGGAAGCGGTTGGCCAGCCTGACACATTCTCTGCCAGCTGGATAGTTGAGTTCCTCACCAACCCTGATGACCCGGAGAGGATCCAGTTCCGAAATTCAGGAGTATGGTTTAGTGAAGATACGTGTTAATACGTAGATGTCATTCTGAAAAAACAGGAAACTCCTCGTTATGTCCCGATGGAAGTGCGCCCATGGCCTCCTGATCCTGCCGCTTGTATTGGCCGGTTGCAGTGAAGACAACAGCCAACCGACGACAACGGATCTTAAACCACCGTCAGAGACCGGGACACTGAAAGTCGCCACCCGCAATGGCTCCACCACCTATTACCTGGACCGCCATGAAAACCCCGTCGGCCCCGAACATGCGCTGATCAGCGCCTATGCCGAACAACGTGGCTGGCAGGTGGAATGGCGCCTGCTGGAATCCACCAGTGAGGTTCTTGCTGCGCTGGAGTCTGGCAACACTCACCTGGCGGCAGCCGGGCTGACCCACTTGGCCTCCCGCGATGAGCGGTTCGCCCGGGGCCCGGCCCACACCGAAATTACCGAACAACTGGTGTGCCATCGCGATGCACGCCCCATGCCGCGGAAATCCGAGGACATTCCGGGAACCGATATTGTCGTAACTGCCGGCTCCAGCTACGTCGAAACCCTCAATAAACTGAATGAGCAACACCCGGAAATCAGGTTTCAGGCAGATGCAGATCGCACCACCGAAGTGATTCTCTCGGATGTTGCCGAGAGGGACGTTGGCTGTACCGTGGCCGATTCCAACATTGTTCAAGTGATGCGCAGGCACTTCCCGCATCTGGAAGTGGCAATGACGCTTACAGAGGGCCGGAATCTGGGCTGGTACCTGCCCAGGGGTTCAGAGGATCTGGGCTCAGATGCCCACGAGTGGATGAATAGCGTGGATGGCGACGAAGCCATAGGCCTGATGGAGAACCAATACTATTCCTACATTGGTGATTTCGATTTTGTCGATCTGAGGGCGCTGAACCGCCGGATTGAGGATCGGCTACCCAAATTCATCGATAAATTCAGGGAAGCGGAGGCCAAAACCGGGATGCCCGCAGACCTGCTAGCCGCCCTGGCTTACCAGGAGTCCCATTGGGACCCAACGGCAAGATCCCCCACCGGCGTCCGGGGCATCATGATGCTGACTCAGCGAACTGCCAAATCCCTGGGTGTCACCAACCGGTTAGACCCCGAGGCCGCTATTGATGGCGGAGCACGTTACCTGGCCGATCGACACCGGCGACTGCCCGAGACCATCCCGGAGCCGGACCGCACCTTCCTGGCGCTGGCCAGCTACAATATCGGCCGGGGCCACCTGCTGGATGCCCGGGAGCTGGCCCGGACCTTGAACAAGAATCCGGACTCCTGGCAGGAAATGACCGAGGTTTTACCCCTCAAGGCGGACAAGCGATACTACCCCAGCACCCGTTACGGATACGCCCGTGGCTACGAGCCCGTGCACTACGTGCAGCGGATCCGCAACTACCGGGACGTCATACGTTCGGCCTTTGAGTGATCAGGTCCCGAAGAGGGCCGAGCGCAGGGGTCTCAGGAAGCCGCCGGATTCCTTGTGGCTCGCACGAGTCCGCTTGCCGTCGAATTCCAGGTAGCCATCCTCGATCGGCTCGAATCTCAGGATTTTCACATCTTCGAGGTAATTCTGAGACGATTTCCAGGGCCCGTGAGTGCCCTGACGGGGCAGGCGATCGGCGGCCCGGCGAATGTAGCCAGCGTCGAGCGAGCCGAGGACCGTGTCTTCGCCTCGACTGTTTTCGGTATCCCGGGCCACCACGATGCGATAACCACGCTTGTCCATCAGATTCATCAGCCGGCAAAGGTACTCGGCGGCAATATCCACCTTCAGGGTCCAAGAACTGTTGGTGTACCCGAAGATCATGCCAGCATTGGGCACACCCTCCACCATCACATTCTTGTAGATGACCTTGTCTTTCATCACCACTTCTTCGCCATCCACCGTCGGCCGGATACCCCCCAGCATCTGGATATCCAGACCCGTTGCCGGGATGATGATATCCGCTTCCAGTTCCTCGCCGGATTTCAGACGGATGCCGGTTTCCGTGAAGCGGTCAATATGGTCGGTGGCGATGGCCGCCTTGCCCGCTTTCATGGCCTGGAATAGATCCCCGTCTTTCACCACACACAGGCGCTGGTCCCAGGGATTGTAATCCGGCGTGAAGTGGCGCATGTCGGCGATGTCGCCAACCTTGCGCTTGATAATGCCCAGGAACACCCGACGCATGAACTGCGGGCTCTTTCTGGAACGCCGGTAAAGAAACCGGGAAATGGAAATGTTCCGGGCCCGGGTCAGCCGGTAGGCGGTCTTCTCGGGCAATATTTTCTGCAGGGCCAGGGTCACCTTGTCTATGGAGGGCAAAGGCATCAGATAGGTGGGTGAGCGCTGGAGCATGGTCACATGCTCGGCCTTCTCCGCCATGGTGGGCACCAGGGTGATCGCGGTTGCGCCGCTGCCAATGACCACCACCTTCCTGCCTGTGTAGTCGAGATTCTCCGGCCAGTGCTGCGGGTGCACAATCTGGCCACGGAAATCGCTTTCGCCAGGGAAGTCCGGTTTGTAGCCCTGATCATAATTGTAATAGCCGGTACAGCCGACCATGAGGTTGGCGGTGTAGTGCTCGGTTTCGCCGGTTACTTCATTCAGGGCCTTGAGCTTCCAGCAATTGTCGACGCCGGACCAGTCCGCCGTCTTTACCGCCAGGCCAAAGCGAATGTGGCGCTCAACGTCGTGTTCCCTGGCAGTCTCCGCCACATAATTCTTGATCGATGCGCCGTCCGCCAGCACCTTGCCGCCGGTCCAGGGGCGGAAATTGTAGCCGAAGGTAAACATGTCCGAATCCGAACGAATTCCCGGGTAACGGAACAGATCCCAGGTGCCACCCAGGGACTGCCGACGCTCGAGGATGGCAAACGATTTGCCAGGACATTCACGCTTCAGGTGGCATGCCATGCCAATGCCGGAAACGCCGGCGCCGATGATCAGTACATCGAAATGCTGGTTACTCATTGTCCGTCCTCTCGGATTCCAGTCCGTTTTTTATAATTGATGGTCTGGAATCAAGATAGCTCAGGCCAGGCTGCGCGGGAATTGGCCAAAGTGGTTCCACCCTGGGTTGTTTCAGTCAGTTTCAAGATCCAAAAGCTCATACCAGCAAAGCATTTCAGCTCCCGGGAGTGAAATCCCGATACTTCTTCTGCAGCCGATAGAGCCGGATGATGGTGATGATGTTGGTCACCAGCACCATGCCTTCTGCCAGGGTCCCACCCACGGAACCGATAACGATGTTGTTGAGCATCCAGGCCAGTGCCGCAAACCCGAGGACGATCCGCAAAGGGATGCCCCGGAGCATGAACATGCCCACGGTGCCGAAAACCGCAGCGGCAAGGGGGAACACATCGGTGATCGATTTCCAGGTCGCCCAGGCGACCACCAGGTTCACCGCCAGCATGCCCAGCATAATGGGCCAGTTGCCCTGATACTTGCGCGCCAGGGTAATACGCACAATCACCAGAACGGTCAGTGCCGAGGCGGTCCAACTCTCGAAAAACGCGAACATCAGGGCAAAGGCAACATTGGCGGAGATCAGCAACACCATCAGCCGGTCGTCGTTCTTGTTGGCGAAACCGGCGATGCAGAATCCCAGGGCCACCAGGCCAAAAAGCTGGCCCAGTCCCTCGGCAAGGGTCATGTCCGCGATCAGATCAATCATCCTTTACCGGCCTGTCGCTCGTCGCCATATCGGTAATCCCCTCTGCCCGCAAAAGGTTTCAGCCTGCCACAATCAGCGCCTTTGAGCCATCAAGCTCCCTGTGCCAAAGTGCTCACGTCATTCAGCAAGGACCACCCAAGACCATGAAAACCGTATTCTCTCCACTGCACAGCCGCCGACACGTCAAAACCGAACTGGATGGCGGACTGCTGATCGAGCCCCACGAGAAGCCGTCCCGTGCCGAAACCATCCTGGCACGGGTGAAAGAACAGGCGCTGGGAGAGATTCTGGAACCGGAAGAATTTGGTCTGGAGCCCGTCAAGCGGGTGCACACGGCGGATTACGTGGCGTTCCTGGAAACCTGCTGGGAAGAATGGCTGGCGGCCGGCAAACCGGGAGAAGCGATCCCGGCGGTCTGGGCCGGTCGCGGCATGCGCCACCGGCTGCCCAGGGACATCGACGGCCGGCTGGGCTACTACAGCTTTGCTGCGGAAACCTCGATATCGGACGGCACCTGGGAGGCCGCCCGGGCCTCCGCCAACGTGGCCCTGACCGCCCAGAAACTGGTGGCTGAAGGCGAGCGCGCAGCCTTTGCCCTGTGCCGCCCGCCCGGACATCACGCCCACGCCGATCTGTTCGGTGGTTACTGTTTCTTCAACAATGCCGCCATCGTGGCCCAGGCCTTTCGTGACCAGGGCTATGGCAAGGTTGCCGTGCTGGATGTGGACTTCCACCACGGCAACGGCACCCAGGCGATTTTCTACGGTCGCAACGACGTGCTCACCATCAGCCTGCACGGCGATCCGGACCTGGTATTTCCCCATTTTCTGGGCTTTGAAGACGAGATTGGCGAGGGCGCCGGCGAAGGTTACAACCTGAACATGGTCTACCCACCAAACACGCCCTACAGCGTCTGGAGCCAGGGGCTGGAGAAGGCCTGCGAGCGGATCCAGTCATTCCAGCCAGACGCCCTGGTGGTTGCCCTGGGTGTCGATACCTTCGAAGAAGACCCGATTTCGTTCTTCAAGCTAACCTCCGGCGATTATCTGACCCTGGGCCAACGTCTCGCCCGGCTTGGCCTGCCGACGGTCTTTACCATGGAAGGCGGTTACGACGTGGACGCCATCGGCGTCAATGCGGTGAATGTGATGCAGGGATTCGACCGGGCCGTGGGCTGAATCAGCCCTTGAACCCCTTGCCCAAGATGTAGACTTCCCGGGAGCGGGAGCGGGAGGAATCCGGCTTGCGCACCACAACCTTATCGAAGACAGCGCGCACGGATTTCAGGTACTCGTCGTAACCTTCACCCTGAAACACCTTGGCCAGGAAGCTACCCTTGGGCTTGAGTACCTGGCTTGCCATGTCCAGGGCCAGTTCCACCAGGTACATGGATGAGGCCTGGTCGGCAACCGTCACGCCGCTGATGTTCGGCGCCATGTCGGAAATCACCACGTCCACCGGGTCATCACCCAGGGTGGCCATGATCGACTCGAACACCTCGTTCTCGGTGAAATCACCCTGGATGAAATCGACGCCGGCAATGGCATCCATGGGCAGAATGTCGGAGGCAATGACACGGCCTTTGTGGCCAACCAGTTTAGCCGCCACCTGAGACCAGCCGCCAGGAGCCGAGCCCAGATCCACCACCACCATATTGGGATGAATCAGCCGGTCCTTCTTGTTGATTTCAAGAAGCTTGTAGCTGGCGCGGGAGCGGTAGCCGTCCACCTGCGCCTGTTTCACGAAGGGGTCGTTGACGTGCTCTTCAAGCCAGCGGTTACTGCTTTTGGATCGGGCCATGGGGTCTCTTCACAACGGGAAAGCCAAACGCTAATTGTACGTGCCGCGCCGGGCGGCGGCAAAATCCTGACAACCGGGACGGCCACACGTACAATCCTGCCTGCATTCTGTGATTTTTCAGAACCCACCACGCCCACCTGACGGGAGACCGCCCTCGTGAATCTGGCCGACATCAAAAAGCTGCACCAGAAAAAGTACCGGCAGTCGTTTGGCCACTACCTCGTTGAGGGCGAACACCTGGTTCTTGAGCTGCAGAAAGCTGCCGAGCGCCAACCTGCTCTTAAGGCCTCGGAGCTTTACGTCACCGGTAACTATGAGCACTGGCAGAGCCCGTTCAGGACTCATGTGATCAGCGATCGCCAGATGGCTCAGCTCGCCGACACCCGAACACCGCAGGGGATTCTGGCGGTGGTGCCCATACCGGAGCGCCCGGCAGAACCGGTGCCTGGAGAAAAAGCCATTTATCTGCACGAAGTCCAGGACCCCGGTAACCTGGGCACCATCGTTCGCACCCTGGCCTGGTTCGGCGGTTTCCGGTGTCTGTTGAGCCCTGGCAGTGTGGACCCGTTCAACCCGAAGGTAGTGCGTGCCAGCATGGGGGCGCTCTTTCACGTCCCTGTTGAGACCGACGTTGCCCTGACCAGCCTTCCCGATCGATACCAGAGCCTTGCCTGCCTCGACCTCAATGGTGGTTCGATGGTATCCCGGGGCTTCAGGGAACACGACTGTTACCTGTTCGGCAACGAGGCCCGGGGGGTGCCGCGGGAGGCTCTGGACCAGCTTCAGGCGGTGCCTTACAGCATTCACGGGCGGGGGCAGATTGAATCCCTGAACCTGGCCTCGGCAGTAAATATGTGCACCTACGAATTAATGCGAAACCTTTAGACTGCAAACCCCATGCTGTGAGCACTTTCGGCAATCGTTCTGGTGGATACCGCCATTGTCTGGCGATCATCAATTGAGCACGATCAGAGGCTGATCCCGAGAACGGACTGATGACTATGGAACGCTATCTCCAGCCCACCGCCTTTTTCGACTATGACCATCCCCGGCTGAAAGCCTGGATTGAGTCGCAGCTGGAGGGTGTGCCCGAAGAACCGGTGGAGCAGGTCAAGGCGCTCTATCTCGCCGTTCGTGACAGCATCAGCTACAACCCCTATGTGTTCCGGACCGATGCCAACACGTTCAGTGCCAGTTACGCACTGGAGAGCGGCGAGACCTACTGCATCCCGAAAGCGGTTCTTCTGGGCGCGGCAGCTCGCTCGATTGGCGTTCCCAGCCGGCTGGGGCTGGCCGATGTGCGCAACCATCTCTCAAGCCCGAAACTGATCGAATGGCTGCAATCGGACATTTTCAGGATGCACGGGTTTATCGAGCTTTACCTGAACGGCCAATGGGTCAAGGCGACACCGGCGTTCAATCGGCAACTGTGCGAGTTGATGAAGGTGGAACCGCTGGAATTCGATGGTATTAACGATTCGATCTTTCAGGAGTACACGGAATCGGGCGAAGCCCACATGGAATACGTCAACGACCACGGCCTGTTCGACGACGTGCCCCACGAGTTCATCGTTTCCGGTGTGCGGGCGGCCTACGGCCATCTCTTTTCCGACGAGAAGGAACCTGAAATGCCCGAAGGGAGCCTCGTGCAGGACATATCAAGGCCCTAGAGCCTGCTCGAATCCAGGAAAGCCTTACTCGCTACTCGCTACCGTGTCTGCTCTCTGCCTTACCAGCGTCCCAGTGATCGCATCCAGCACGGCATCAGGATCAGGCACTGCCTTCGCAGTCTCAGTCTCGCCAACGCGGCTGAAGCGCCGGAAATCAATGGCGCTCCAATTCTTCGGGTCCATAATGCGCTGCACCTGTTCGACATTGCCCCTCGTTGCAGGCTCCAGCTCGTAGCGGAAAACATAATCCGGTGACATATCTCCGAAATCGCGGCCATGGTGGTAGTCATGCAGCAGTAGCAAGGCAAGCCCACCGCCCATGAAATGTCGGCCAAGGCTGACCAGCAGATCCCCCTGCCGGATTCTTTCCAGGGCCTCGGGTTGCCAGTCTACTCCACCCACCAACAGATCTTTGCCCGGCGTCCGGCCGGCATTTCGGGCCGCTTCAATGGCGCCCAGTGCCATGCCATCGCTCGCGCTCCAGATGGAGACAGTCTTCGGATAGCGTTTTAGCAGGACTTCCGTTTTTTCGCGGGCCAGCGTACGACTCCAATTGGCATACACAAGTTGCAGAAGCTCACTGCGCTGCTGGACCGCAGCCGCCAACAAACCCCCATTCCTGTCCTTGGTGGCAGAGGAATCCAGTGTTCCCGAGAGGGCCAACATTGGAATGCTGGGTCCGGAGGAGAGCCCCAATTGTTCGGCCTGTTTACCCAGCAGCGTTACCAGGGCACGGCCAGCGGCAATATTGTCCGGAGAAAGGTGGCCGAGCCAGCCCTGCAATACGGTTCGGGGCATACCGATACTGGCTCGGGCGGCGTCAGGCACATCGGTATTGAAGGTAAACGCCTTTACGCCTGACCCATCGGCCAGCCTGAGCATGGATTCGGTGACATGTTCCTTGCACATGAACAGCAGGTAATCCGGCTTTTCTTCACGGCTCAGCACGTCCTTCGCCATGCGAAGATAGCTGAGGCGATGACTCTCCGGATCGTATTGAACCTCCAGATCAACCTCGAGATCCTCCGCCACCGCCTCCATAAAACCGGCCACCAGTTGCCAGAAACGGGAGTCGTCCGGTGACAGGAAAACAACTCTGGGCCTGGGGCCGGCGTCTGCGAAAGGAACTGTGAACAGGAGCAGGCAGCTGATCAGCAAGCGGGCTGGAAAGGACTTCATCTGATGAATCACCCTCTGGACGACCTGGCAGGATTGGCTTTTGAGGGGCCTAAGCTACCGACCTGTCGTGTAACAGACAAGAAGAGATCCGTAACCAATGTCTCAGTTCAGAAGGGAATCTTCAGCGGCAGAAGCCGGGTCTTCAAACTCAACATACAGCTGGCCAGCCAATTGCTCGTAAATGCCAGCTTCTTTCAGGCCTTTCATCTGAGCCGAGAGGTTGCTCAGGAATTGCCGGTTGGCGTCGGTGTTGTGGCAGGTTAGCCGATCGTAACTTTCAAGAAGAGGTGTTTTCGAATCGTAGCTGAGGTGGTCCATGAAAGGCCTGACGTCCGGAACCGCTGCAATCATAGCGCCGAATCGTTGGTGCTCGAGCATGGCCACGTTCTGGGCATCGCTCTTGGACCAGATCACGTTAACGTCGTGGCCATCCAGTACCCCGGCCAGATAGGTCTCATGACCAATGACCGAACCCACGGTTTTCCCCTCCAGGTGCGACAGTGAACTGATGGGGTCTTCGTCCTGCGGGGTAAACAGGTAATAGGTGAACTTGCCGAGCGGAAAGCTGGCGATAACGGCGCCTTTGCCCAGTCGCCGCTCCAGAACCTCGGTAAAGGAATAGATACAGTCGGCGCCATGCTGCTCGAACACCATCATGGCCCGTTTGTAGGGAAAGAACTGCTCGGTCACAGCCACATCGAGGCCTGCCAGGGCCCTGTGCAGGATTTTCTGGTAAACACCGTCCCGGTTTTCGGTCAACAGGCTGGTGATATTCGGAACGGCGATCCTGACCACCGAATCGGCCACTGCAGGCGCACTCAGTATGCTTGCGGCGAACAGGAGTACCCAATATGCAGAAAGGTAGCGTTTCATGACTCGCGCATCAGTCCATGACCACAAATAAGTGACTATTTTTCATACAGGTTCCACAGTATGGCAATGTCGTTTCCCATACGCCAGAAATACCTTGTCAATTATGGGGGCTTGAACAAAAAGGCACCGGATCGCTCCGGTGCCTTTCTCTCTCATCAGGCGGCGTTTGGTCGATTACGCCGCTTCGTCTTCGCTCTCGTCCACAGAGTTGCGGATGAGGAAGTCAAAGGCGCTCAGCGCTGCCTTGGAACCCTCACCCATGGAGATCACGATCTGCTTGTAGGGCACCGTCGTCGCGTCACCCGCCGCAAAAACGCCCGGAATGGAGGTTTCGTTGCGGTCGTTGACGATAATCTCACCGTGCTGGCTCAGCTCAATGTCACCCTTCAACCATTCGGTGTTGGGCACCAGGCCAATCTGCACAAACACACCTTCCAGGGAGATGTGATGCTGCTCACCGGAGGTACGATCGGTGTAGTTCAGACCATTCACCTTGCCGTTATCACCGGTGATCTCGGTGGTTTGTCCGGAGGTGATGATTTCCACGTTCTTCAGGCTGCGCAGCTTCTTCTGTAATACCTCATCAGCGCGCATCTCGGCGCCAAATTCGATCAGGGTTACATGGCCCACGATACCAGCCAGATCAATGGCCGCTTCCACACCGGAGTTACCGCCACCGATGACGGCAACACGCTTGCCCTTGAACAGGGGACCGTCACAGTGCGGGCAATACGCCACACCCTTGTTGCGATACTCTTCTTCGCCCGGCACACCCATCTGACGCCAGCGCGCTCCGGTGGACAGAACCAGGCTGCGCGCTTTGAGAGTGGCACCGTTTTCCAGCCGTACTTCGTGGGGCATGCCCGGGCGTGAGGCCGGGATCAGCTTCTCGGCACGCTGCATGTTCATGATATCCACGTCGTACTCCTTGACGTGCTGCTCCATAGCCGCCACCAGTTTCGGGCCTTCGGTGTAAGGCACGGAGATGAGGTTCTCGATGCCCATGGTGTCAGCCACCTGGCCGCCGAAACGCTCCGCCGCGATACCGGTGGAGATCCCCTTGCGGGCCGCGTAGATGGCAGCAGAGGCGCCGGCCGGGCCACCACCAATCACCAGAACCTCGAAGGCGTCTTTCTGGTTGATCTTCTCGGCATCTTTCTCACTGGAGCTGGTGTCGAGTTTGGCGACAATCTCTTCCAGGGTCATACGGCCCTGGCCCCAGGGCTCACCGTTCATGTAAACGCTGGGTACCGCCATCACTTCGCGCTGCTCCACTTCATCCTGGAACAGGGCGCCGTCAATGGAGGTGTTCTTGACGTTCGGGTTCAGCACACTCATCAGGTTCAGGGCCTGAACCACGTCCGGGCAGTTCTGGCAGGACAGGGAGAAATAGGTTTCGAACTCGAACCGACCTTCCAGAGACTGAATCTGCTCGATTACATCCTGGGATGCCTTGGACGGATGACCACCCACCTGCAGCAGGGCCAGTACCAGCGAGGTAAATTCGTGGCCCATGGGAATGCCAGCAAAGCGAACGCCAATATCGGTGCCTACACGATTGATAGCAAAGGACGGACGGCGCACATCATTGGATTCTTCGGTGCGCAGGCTGATCTTGGAAGACATGGGCTCCAGCTCTTCCAGCAGCTCACGAAGTTCCTGGGATTTCTTGCCGTCGTCATAGGCCGCGACCAGCTCGATCGGCTGCTGCAGCTTGTCCATGTAGGCCTTGAGCTGCTCCTTGATATTGGCATCCAACATATTCTGACTTCTCCTTTAAATCTCGAAACTAAGTATCTGAATCAAATACGGTGGTTAGGTTGAGTTGGTGCAAAGATACGGTCCGGCACCCTGATGCTCAAATTAATTGACCCAAACTGTTTGATAGGACTTTGCTATACCTTCAGGCTCATCGCCGCTCGAAGCTTGACCAATAGCGCATATCCACCGAAAGCCTGCCGAAGTATGATGTTGTCATAACGTCGCAACATCATTCTCTGGTACCCAGAATAGGCAACGCATGTTTCTAGACCGTTTCCACTCCGTCCAGGACGGACACGTCGTAATCTCCGCCCTGCAAGCCAGCCAGTTCGCCAAGGAAATCGCTGGGGATTTCAATCCCATCCACGACCCGGATGCCCGACGTTTCTGTGTTCCCGGGGACCTGCTTTTCGCCATTGTCCTCGCCCGGTTCGGGCTGTCGGAAAACATGACCTTCAGGTTCCGCAGCCTGCTAGGAGAGAATGTGCCGCTCAAGTTTGTCGAAACCGAAAACACCATTGACGTCTGTGACGACGCCGGCAAAGTCTATATCGAGGTGGCCCGCAGTGGCGCGACAACCCGGGATGAGGAGCTGATCGAGACCATCACCCGTGCCTATGTGGCGGCCTCCGGCAAGAACTTTCCCCATACTCTCAAACCCTTGATGGAGTCGAACGGGGTGATGTTCAATCCCGACCGTCCCATGGTGATGTATGAGAGCATGAGCCTGGCCCTGGATAACCTGGATCTGCCCTCCCCCGGCCTTGAATTGCACAACGCCACGCTCGAGGCGGCCGGCAAGCGCGGCAACGTTTTTCTTGAATACCGCCTGACCGCCGACAGCAAACCGGTGGGCGAAGTGACCAAACGGCTCGTATTAAGTGGTTTGCGGCCCTACTGTGCCGATGCGATGGCCGGCGTGATTGAAGAGTTCTATCGCCTCAAGGCCCGTGGCGCCGACTATTTCAACAAGAACAACACTGGAGACCACAGCAATGCCAATTCAGCCGGGTGATACTCTGCCAGACATCGAACTTCAGGTAATGGGCGAGAAAGGTCCGGAGAAAGTCCGTACCAGCGAGCTCTTTGCCGGCAAAAAAGCCGTCCTGTTCGCCGTACCGGGAGCGTTCACTCCTACCTGTTCAGCCGCCCATTTGCCAGGCTTTGTGGTGAATGCCGACAAACTGCGCGCCAAAGGCGTGGACAGCATCGTCTGTACATCGGTCAACGATGCGTTTGTAATGGACGCCTGGGGCAAGGCCCACAATGCGGAAGAGATCATCATGTTGGCCGATGGCGTAGCAGAGTTCGCCAAGGCGCTGGACCTGACCCAGGACCGGACCACCAACGGAATGGGCATTCGCAGCCAGCGTTACGCCATGATCGTGAACGACGGGAAGGTTGAGCTGCTGCACGTGGACGCCCAGGGTCTTGATCAAACCAGCGCGAAAACAATCCTCGACGCACTCTGAGCTTCACTTTTTGTTCAGACACAAAAAACCCCGGAACTTCCGGGGTTTTTCGTTCACAAGCTATCCAGAAGGAGAGCTTAGATCTTGCCAACCAGGTCCAGTGACGGAGCCAGGGTTTCTTCGCCTTCTTTCCACTTGGCCGGGCAAACTTCACCCGGGTGCTTGCGCACGTACTGGGCAGCCTTGACCTTGTCCATCAGGTAGTCAGCGTTACGACCAACGCCTTCAGCACTGATTTCTACGGACTGGATAATGCCATCCGGATCGATCAGGAAGGTAGCGCGGTCTGCCAGGCCCTGACCTTCACGCATCACACCGAAATTGTTGGTGATAGTGCCGGTCTGGTCGCCTACCATGTAGTAGTTGATCTTGCCGATAGTCTCGGAGCTGTCGTGCCATGCCTTATGGGTGAAGTGGGTGTCGGTAGACACTGAGAACACTTCAACGCCCAGCTTCTGAAGCTCTTCGTACTTGTCGGCCACGTCGCCCAGCTCGGTCGGGCAAACGAATGTGAAGTCGGCCGGATAGAAGAAAAATACCGCCCACTTGCCTTTTACGTCGGCTTCGCTGATCTCAACGAACTCGCCGTTTTTGAAAGCGGTGGCGTTGAACGGTTTGATCTCGCTATTAATGATTCCCATTAAAAACTCCTTGGTGATGGATTCATAGGTTGATGAATTGATGGGGCGTAAGGTACGGATATCGACGATGCGGATAAAATTGATAATTCCCAAACCAGAGATAGGAAAAACCTATTTCTGGTTTCCGGCCGGGAATTTCCCTCCGCCACCCCATCTATGGGGCCTTAGCCCGCCAGTTCAATCTTTCCGAAGTCCAGAATATTCTCCTCTGGTGACACTTTAATGGCAGCCACTTCCGCCCGCTTGTTGGCCAGGAGATAAACGAAGTTGGCAATAAAAGGTCCACAAAGACGAAACCTAGACCACGCCAATGAGGCCCTGTCATCAATGCAGGGAGGGTAAGTAAATATCAGCTATGGCGCCGGTAATCAGGGTCTGTCCAGCACAGGGGAAGCGCTTCGCCGGAGGGAAATGCCAATTCGGATTTTGTATACGATTCAGGGTCCTGAGCCTCCTCCCCATAATGGAGGCTGCCACGTACCTGCTGGATATGGGGATCAAACAGTGCCCGGGTATCCAGTACTTCAATCAGGTGCCCGGTTGCTTTCTCAGCGACAAACATAGAGTCCTCCGTAGGATAGGAAGTATCCTTTCAACGTAGCAGATGCGCCGCCATCCAGACAGGCGCTTCAAGGCAACGGGAAGCACCAGAAAGCCGGAAGGCAACGGCCATCAACCCGAAATATGAGACATTTCGCTACATTAAATATTGGTTGTCAGCTTTTCTGAAGGAGAAAGATTGTTAAGCTGGACTTTACGATAAAAAGAAAAGCCTGATGGCGATATAACGGGGTCTATTGCTCGTGATCCTCAGCAACGATCTGCTTATCCTTGTTCTGATCCTGGCTTCCTGCGGGTTCAGGTGCGTAACCAGACCGACCATGACCAGATACTGATCGCCGAGCTGGCCTACCCTCAGCTTGATGACGTGGTGTTCCACGAGCTCTCCGGAGACTCCTTGCGTCGCGAGTTCCGCACGGAGACACCCGCCCTTTCTATCCAAGGGATGTCGACCATCCCAACATGCTGTTCCGATTCCAGGTGGCCCCGGACAAGTCATCATCGAACTCACCGAAACCGCGGCCATGGACGATCCGCACACCGGCCTGAAAGGCTTAAAGGAATTGACGGATATCGGGCTGAAACTGTCGATTGATGACTTTGGCGCCGGTTACTCCTCGCTCTCCTACCTGAAGAAGCTGCCCGCCAGCGAAATCAAACTGGACCGGGCCCTGCTGCAGGACATCGAGACCAGCGAGAGCGCCCGGATGATTGTGGAAACCGCCATCAGAATGGGCCTGGGCTATCAGGTGGTTGCCGAAGGCGTCGAGACCGAAAAGTCGGCCCGCCTTCTGGAATCCCTCGGGGCGGAAATGCTCCAGGGCTACTGGATCTGCTCGCCAAAGCCGCTGCTCGAACTCCGGGCCTGGCTGGAGCTTGAAAGAGAGACTCCGGGCCTCCAAGGACTACACTGAAAATACATTTTTCAGGAAAGGACCTTTCCCGCTATGAGCCTTGACCAAATTCAGGCCCTTATCGACACCTGGACGGGACTGGGCATCTGGCTGGCGCTTGTTGCCGCCAGTGTTGCCTGGGTGATTTACGATCTGAGAACCAGCAACAGTCATATTGCCTCCATGATGCAGTGGGTCTGGGCGCTGACCGTGCTTTATTCCGGGCCGGTAGGCCTTGCCATCTACCGCTATTCGGGGCGCAAACAGATCCCCACGGACAGTATCGCCCGCAAGGGTTTTCGCTCAGTGGCCCACTGTTATTCCGGCTGCGGCATCGGCGAAATTCTCGGGGTGATTATTTCGGTCGGCCTGTTCGCCATGGGCAATTTCTGGGCCGCCATCATCACCTTTACCTTGGCATATATATTCGGGTTTGCCCTGAACATCGGGCCGATGATACAGAATGGAATGTCCTTCAAAGAAGCGTTCAAGGGCGCCTTCTTCGCTGAAACCATCAGTATCGTGGTGATGGAATCCGTCGCGATTACGACCGATCTCTATCTCGGTGGCGAGGCCACGATGGGCGATGCCCTGTTCTGGTCATCACTGTATATATCGCTTTCACTCGGGTTGTTTGCCGCCTGGCCGGCCAACCTTCTGTTGATCAAATACGGCCTGAAAGGCGGGATGGGCGATCCCAGGGATGAAGACGCGGCGGCTCACGCGCATTGCCACTGAGAAATCAGAAAACCGACAGCACTTTCGTTAGTCGAAAGGTTTTCACAACAGGTCACTTCTCTGCTGAGCGGAGCGCCCGGCCCAAGGCAGTGTAGTAACTGTAAAATGCGCCGTTGACTCGTTCCCGTTCCGCGCCAACCGGATAGAGGCCCAGCTTTGCCTCTTCCGATTCCCGGGTCCCGCTCACCAGAAAGGCGTTCTTCACGTCCGCATCCTGCACAAAGGCCTCGAATGCCCGGGCGCAAAGCTCTTCGGGCAGGCTGAAATACTGAATCCCCGCCGCTTTGTCAGCCTTCACCGAACACCGGAAGAGTTCGCTGGGCTCTGCACCTTTCTCGTCCAGCAGAATCGCCTTGAAGCAGGCCTGCAGACGTTCGTTCAAAGGATGCCGTACAGCGTCGTCACGGCCAAGCCAGAGCTTGGAGGCAAACTGGCCTCTCTGGGTCTCGCCGAAAAGTTTCTCCCCGATATAGTGATCGAAGGCATGAAACCACTCGTGGGCAATACTGCCAGGGCCCGCGTTCTTGGCCAGAGAGAAACTTCGGGTGGCCGGCGTGTAGTGGGCCGACACACCGGGCCGGCCGCCAATACCATACTGAAGAGCCAGGGTGCCACGCAGGGAAACCAGCGACTCGGTGCCGCCAAGAATGGTCATCAGGTCGCACAGGGCATCGTAGAACAGCGACGCACTGCGCTGTTTCTCCGGCTCTGTGACCCAGCGGCCAATCTCGATGGAACGAAACTGGAAACGACGGCGGACGTCGAGAAAGGTAACCGGCGCACCGGCACGATGGTCCGGGCCCCGACGGTAAAAGGATCTGGTCATGGCGCTATTGTACGATGAAAAACCAGGGTGTCTTTCTGAGGCCGACAGATAACTGAATTGGCGGGATCGACCGGTTTTATGTGAATTATGACCGTCTGATTTTTCGCCGGCTTGTGCCACACTGCCAGAACCAATAATGACAATATCCGGACCGAGTGTTTGCCATGACCGACACCCAGACCCATTACCGCACCTGCAACATCTGTGAAGCCATGTGTGGCCTCGAAATCAAACATCAGGGTGACGAGATCCTGTCCATCAAGGGCGATAACAACGACCCGTTCAGCCACGGGCACATCTGCCCGAAGGCCGTTGCACTGCAGGATTTCTACAACGACAAGGACCGCCTGAAAACCCCCATGCGGCGAACCGCCGACGGCTGGCAGGAAATCACCTGGGATGAGGCATTCGACGAAATCGCCTCGCGGTTTCGGGGCACACAGCAGGAATATGGCCAGGATGCGGTCGGGGTATACCTGGGCAACCCGAACGCCCACAACTTTGGCAACGCCATCATGCTGCCGCGGTTCTTCAAGGCTCTGGGCACCAACAATCGCTACAGCTCCGCCTCGGCCGACCAGTTGCCGCACCATGTGGCCTCCAATTACATGCTCGGCGCCGGTATGCTGATTCCGGTGCCGGACATCGACCACACCGATTTCATGCTGATCATCGGCGCCAACCCGATTGTCTCTAACGGCAGCCTGATGACCGCGCCCGGGGTGGGAAAACGCCTGAAAGCTATCCAGCAACGCGGTGGCAAGGTGGTGGTGGTTGATCCGCGGCGCACCGAGACCGCAAAAAAGGCCGACCAGCACCTGTTTATCCGCCCGGAAACCGATGCCCTGTTCATGCTGTCGTTGGTCCACACGTTGTTCGAGGAACAGCTGGTAACCCTTGGCCACCTGGAAGACCGGATCGACGGGCTGGGGCCACTGGCCGAGGCCGTAAAACCCTACTCACCTGAAACCGTGGCGGAAGCCTGCGGTATGAGCGCCGACGCCATTCGAGAGCTGGCAAGGGATATGGCGGCCGCGAAAAGCGCCGTTTGCTACAGCCGTATGGGGGCCTCAACCCAATCTTTCGGCGGTCTCTGCCAGTGGCTGAACAATGTGCTGAACATTCTCACCGGCAACTTCGATAGCCGCGGCGGCGCCATGTTCCCCCAGCCAGCCTTTGACCTGGTTCGGGACAAAAAAGGCAAACCCAGCTCCTATGGCCGCTATGAGTCCCGGGTGAGAAAACTCCCCTACTTCAACAACGAGTTCCCGGTGGCCACCCTGGCCGATGAGATCCTGACCCCGGGCGAGGGCCAGATCCGCGCGATGATTACTGTCGCCGGCAACCCCGTGCTCTCGGCGCCCGGTGGAGCCCGACTGGAAGAAGCGTTTGATTCTCTGGATTTCATGGTGTCGGTGGATATCTACCTGAACGAAACCACCCGCCATGCCGACCTCATCCTGCCGGCCACCACCGGCCTGGAAGTGCCCCACTTTGACGTGTTCTTCAACTCCTTTGCCGTGCGCAACACCGCCAAGTTCTCGGAACCGATGTTCGAGAAAGCGCCAAACCAGAAACACGACTGGGAGATCCTCCGGGATCTGGCCCTGCGGCTGACCGGCCTGGAGGACGACGGTGTAACTCCGGAGGCGATGCTGGATCTCGGCCTGAAGCACGGCGCCTACGGCAAGCAGGGCATGAGCCTGGAGGCCCTGAAAGCCAGCCCTCATGGCGTGGATCTGGGACCGCTACAGCCATGCCTGGAGCAGCGTATCCAGACCGAAGACGGCAAGATCCGGATTGCCCCCGAGCTGTATCTGGACGATCTGAAACGCCTGGATGCCTCGGGTCTGTTGCAGGCAGATGAGGACAGCGACTATCCGTTTACCCTGATCAGCCGCCGCCTCCCCCGCAGCCACAACACCTGGACCCAGAATTCCCACCGACTGGTAAAAGGCAAGAACCCATGCACTTTGCAGATGAACGGGTCAGATGCCCGCAAACTCGGGCTCGAAGAAGGACAGTTGGCAACCGTCCGTTCGGTCACCGGCAGTATCCAGCTGCCGGTCGAAATCGACGACGACATGTTCGAGGGCGTGATCAGCATGCCGCAGGGCTGGGGCCACAACCGGGACAACACCGGAATGACCATCGCGGAGTCGCAGCCCGGGGTGAGCATGAACGACGTCACCGATTCGCAGCGCATTGACACACTGACCGGCAATGCGGCGTTTAATGGCACGCGGGTGGCGGTGCGCTCAGCCTGAAGTGGGATATGACACGGAGCAGGTTTGCCGATAGTCTAGGCAAAACCAAATAAAGGAATATGAAAATTGGTGCCACACTATTGGCCCCTGCTCTGCGTGCTGATCCTTCTGAACCTGACAACGTCTGCTGCTGCCGAATCGGCAGACGACTATGGTTCAGTGCCAGTCATTGACGCGCAATCTGATTACCCGGGCGCCGTAACCGACCGGGTGGCGTTTCTCGCTGAACAGGGCGACAGGCTGTCTGTTGAGCAGGTTCAGTCCCTGATTGGCCGCAATCCCACTGTTCTGACCCGCCCCCAAACCAGCGTTTTGGTCAATGGCATCAATTCCGGTGCGATCTGGCTGGCGGCGGATGTCCTCAATCCGACCGAAGAGCTCATTTTGCGGCGCGTGTCCGTCAGAACAGGCTGGCTGGAGCGGGTCGACTTCTTTCTGCTGACCGAAGACCGGCCCCCACAGCACTTTGTCAGCGGTGATCAGATTCCGCTGGATGAACGCTCCCTCGCCAAACGCATACCCAGTGCCGATTACCCGTTTCCGCCCGGCAAGACACGTCTGTTACTGCGGATCCAGACAGCCGACCCCATGCTGGTGCCACTGTATTTTTCCAGCATAACCACCAGCCATGGTCGAGAACACTCCGAGACTGCGTTCTACAGCTTCGTCTACGGGGCCATGTTTGCACTATCAGCCTATAACCTGATGCTGTTCGCCGGCCTTCGGCAGCGGCGTTATCTGTTCTATTCGCTCTACATGGGCAGTTATCTTGCCATGACGGCATCCTACAGCGGCATCGGGATGGCACTGCTCTGGCCCAACGCGGTGGCTTGGCAACAGTGGGCCCCGCCCCTGCTGATGCTGTGTTTCGCAAGCGCCGGCCTGGCATTTGCGACGAATTTCCTGAATACCAAACGCCACCAGCCGCGACTCCACCGAGCCATCCAGATCTTTTTCGGGGCCTATTTCGCGCTCGTTACGACCTGCATCGCCTTGAACGAGCAGGGCCCGGCGCTGAGACTGGCATTTCTGGTTGTACCGGTGTTCAGTGCACTGATGCTCTACATGGGCGTATCGAGCTGGCTGAGTGGCAATCAGGCCGCCCGCTATTTCCTGCTGGGCACACTGGCCTCTGTCGTCGGCGCTTCGATTTCCGCCCTGACGGTATCCGGCGTTATTCCTTACACCCAGCCTGGTTACTACGCCGTGGACATCGGCATGGTGTTGGATGCCATGCTGTTGGCGCTGGCGCTGGCCGATCTGGTTCGACGAAACGAACAGGCCCGGATGACAGCGGAGCGAAACGCCCGGATTGATCCGCTGACCGGCCTGAACAATCGCCGCGGCTTTCTGCCGGTCGCCGAATCGCTGTGGAGTCTGGTCTCGCGCAAGAACAGGAACATCTGCGTGGTTGTGATCGATATTGACCACTTCAAGAACATCAATGATCAATATGGCCATGCTGCGGGTGACAGGGTATTGAAGAACATAGCCGCCGAGCTTGATCGCTCCCGTCGCAAGGGCGACCTCCTGGCCCGTTGGGGTGGCGAGGAATTCACCCTGTTGCTGCCGGAAACCGACCAGGCGGAAGCCAAAAAAGTGGCCGAGCGTTTCCGCCATAATATTGAACAGCTGGTCATCCCTGACCGGGGCAAATTGATCCGGTGCACCATCAGCGTCGGTGTCGCCAGTCCCCATTCTGAACATGTCTCACTGGACCATGCGATTGCAACGGCCGACCACAACCTCTACCAGGCCAAGGTCCAGGGCCGAAACCAGGTCTGCATCGGGAGCACATCGGACGAGCCAGAGAAGGACTTACCGTCTGCTGAAAAGATCAGGTAACACAATCTACGTTATCGATAACTTTTGATCAGAGTGTTCAGTTGTGACTGTAATTCCGGCCTTTGCAAGGCCTGATCCACCTGATTGATCACTTTCATGGCAGACGGAAGCTCCCGCGAAACGCCAATGTGAAAAGGGATCAGGGAATTCGGAATAAAATCGACATTGCGAACTTCAAGCTTTTCCGAGTAGCCCAGTTTTCGAGCGATGAATCGGGCGTCTTCAGCGGGCAGCACCAAAAAATCTCCGGCTTTGCGTAGCATAAGAAGATGCATCATCGTATGCATGTCTCGGCCCGGCACCCGCTCCAGATAATCGGGGATATTTTCCTCTTCCCATTTGGAACCCTTCTCAACGATCACCTTCAGTCTGGACAAGTCAGAAAAGCTGGTCGCCGATTCGATCAGGCCTATGTTGGGGTTTTCAGCCGAGTAAACCAGATGGCCATAATCCTGATTGAAGAGCGGTATCGCTGAAAAGACTGCGTAGTTCTGTCGCTCCTTCGACGGATAGGTGAGAAGGCCGTCGGTGAGGCCCAGCCTGACGTTGTACTGCGCCCTCGACCAGGGCATCACCGCGCTTTGCATGGTGTAGCCGGGGATAGAACTGAACGTCAGCCGAACCAACTCAGGAAACAGGCCGCCGGCCTTGTCGCCAAGCGAGAAACTGTAAGGGGGTGATTCTTCGCCGAAAGCGAATGTCAGTTTGCTTTGTGCCATCGAGACACGCGGCAAAGCTAGGAACGCAACCAGTAAACCGAGGCACAACGGCGACGCAAATCCATACAAAAGATGTCTATTCACCAAGGCTACCTCTGGGAAACTCTCCGCTTGTTTGAGCCTGTCATCATGGCGCTTGCGAGACAATAGCCGAAGGTTACCAGCAACCTCAACGGCCACCATCCAGGTTATACGCCCTGCCCAGGGTATCAGTTCATGCAGGCTCAGGGCGCATAGCTCAGGCCGTTCGGGCGGGTCTACCACTCAAGCTGGGCTCCCGTCTGGTATTCGATTACCCGGGTTTCAAAAAAGTTCTTCTCCTTGCGCAGGTTGGCCTGCTCGTCCAGCCATGGCGAGACGTTCTTCGCGCCCGGGAACGGCTCCTCCAGACCCACGGTACGGGCACGGCGATTCGCCACGAAGCGGAACTGCTCGCTGTGGTATTCCGCGGAATAACCGAGTATCGGATCCCGCAGAATGTAGTTCGCATAGGCCTTCTCAGCGGCTTCGGATTCGTCCCACATCTCACGCACAGCCTTCGGGTCAAAGGTAATGTTCTCCTCCTCCACGATCTGGTTCACCACCTTCAGGCCAAAGGAGAAATGCATGGCCTCGTCCCGCAGAATGTACTGCAGTTGCTCACCCGTACCACGCATCAGGCCCCGGCGCTGCAGAGCGAAGATGGGGCTGAAACCGTTGTAGAACCAGGTACCCTCGAACACCGCGGCGAAAAACAGGTAGGACATGATGAATTCCTGCAGGTCGTCCTTGTTGCGCAGGCTCATGTCCGGGCGCATGGCGGCATCCAGCCGGCGGTTAGCGATCTGGATCTTACCGTTGATCGCGGGCACCACACGATAGCGGTTGTAGATCTCGCTCTGGTCCAGGTTCAGGGTTTCGATGCAGTGCTGGTAGGCCCAGGTGTGCATGGCTTCTTCATAGACCTGCCGGGCCTGGTAGATCTGTAGCTCCGGCGCACTCATCTTTTCCATCACCGCGAGCCCGATGTTGCGCATGGCAAGGATATCGGAGGTGGTGAGGTAGGCCAGCACATTCTCATAGACGTGCTTTTCCGGAGCTGTCAGCCGGTGATGATAGTCATGAACGTCCTGGGCCATGTTCACATCCAGGGGGGTCCAGTGGTTCTTGTTCGCGTTCATGAAGTACTCCCAGGCCCAGGGATACTTGAATGGCGCCAGCTGGTTGATGTCGGTTTCGCCGTTGATGACACGTTTGTCGTCGACATTCACGGGGGCCGGGGCGCCGGGATGCGCCGCCCTGGATTCAGTTTTTGGTTCGTCGTCCCAGTTGAGCATGCCTCTTACCTCTGAATTCGGTTCATCGTAGGTCGGATTAGCGAAGCGTAATCCGACTGTGTTTGGTGAATTCTGGCTCGGTTGTCGGATTACGCTTTGCTAATCCGACCTACGGGTAGCTACTGGCATGCCTCGCAGTCCGGCTCATCGATGCTGCACACTTGTGGCTGTGGTGCTGACACCGGCGCAGTTTTTTCCGCGCCGGTGGCACCCAGGGAGCGCAGGTAATAGGTGGTTTTCAGCCCACGCTCCCAGGCCAGCTGGTAGAGGGCATCAAGCTTTTTGCCGCTGGGCTCTGCCATGTACAGGTTGAGGCTCTGGGCCTGATCGAGCCATTTCTGGCGCCTTGCGGCGGCCTCCACCAGCCATCTCGCATCGATCTCGAAGGCGGTGGCGTAGCGGGCCTTCAATTCAACCGGAATACGGTCGATCTGCTGCACGGACCCGTCGAAGTATTTGAGGTCATTCACCATCACGTTGTCCCACAGGCCTTCGGCCTTGAGGTCCCGAACCAGGGAAGGATTGACCACGGTGAATTCTCCGGAGAGGTTCGATTTCACGAACAGGTTCTGATACGCCGGCTCGATGGACTGGGACACGCCCACGATGTTGGAGATGGTGGCTGTGGGCGCAATCGCCATCACATTGCTGTTCCGCATGCCGTTCTTGGCGATGAGGTCACGCACCGGCGACCAGTCCAGGCGAGCGTTGTTGTTGATGGACAGATCCCCTTCCCTGCGGTTTTCCTTCAGCAGGTCGATCGAGTCGATAGGCAGGATGCCCTGCTGCCAGAGAGAACCTTCATAAGTCTCGTAAGCACCTCGCTCACCCGCCAGCGTGGCTGAGGCGCGAATGGCGAAGTAGCTGAGCTGCTCCATGGCAAGGTCGGCAAACTCCACCGCTTCCGGGCTGGAATACGGCAGGCCCAATTGATAGAGCGCATCCTGGAACCCCATCAGGCCAAGACCGACCGGGCGATGTTTCCGGTTGGAATTGCGGGCCTGGGGCACGGCGTAGTAGTTGATGTCGATAACGTTATCGAGCATGCGCACAGCGGTGTTCACCGTTTGTTCCAGACGCTGCACATCCAGCTCGCCGTTGGCGATATGAGCCGCAAGGTTTACGGAACCCAGGTTGCACACGGCAATTTCATCGGCACTGATGTTCAGGGTGATTTCCGTGCACAGGTTGGAGCTGTGTACCACACCCCGGTGCTGCTGGGGCGAGCGCAGGTTGCAGGGGTCCTTGAAGGTAATCCAGGGGTGCCCGGTTTCGAATAGCACGGTGAGCATCTTGCGCCAGAGCTGCTTGGCCGGGATTTTCCTGAACAGCTTGATCCTGCCCTGCTCCGCCAGCGCTTCGTAATGCTCGTAGCGTTCACGGAAGGCGTTGCCGTACAGGTCGTGCAGATCCGGCGCATCGCTCGGGGAGAACAGGGTCCAGTCACGGTCTTTGCGCATGCGTTCGATCAGCAGGTCCGGCACCCAGTTGGCGGTGTTCATGTCGTGGGTGCGGCGGCGCTCGTCGCCGGTGTTCTTGCGCAGCTCCAGAAACTCTTCAATATCCAGATGCCAGCTTTCCAGGTAGGCGCATACAGCGCCTTTGCGCTTGCCACCCTGGTTCACCGCCACGGCAGTGTCGTTCACCACTTTCAGGAACGGCACTACGCCCTGGCTCTGGCCGTTGGTCCCCTTGATGTGGGAGCCGAGCGCGCGCACCGGGGTCCAGTCGTTGCCCAGGCCGCCAGCCCATTTCGACAGCATGGCGTTGTCGCGGATGGCACCGTAGATGTCTTCCAGGTCATCACCCACAGTGGTCAGGTAGCAGGAAGACAGCTGGGAATGGCGGGTGCCGCTATTAAACAACGTGGGCGTGGATGCCATGTAGTCAAAGGACGACAACAGGTTGTAGAACTCGATGGCGCGGGCATTCGGATCGTCTTCCCGCAGGGCCAGGCCCATGGCCACGCGCATAAAGAATACTTGGGGCAATTCCAGGCGAGCCTTGTTCCAGTGCAGGAAGTAACGGTCGTACAGGGTTTGCAGGCCCAGGAAGCCAAATTGCAGGTCACGCTCTGGCTTCAGCGCAGCGCCAAGGCGCTCCAGATCGAAAGCGGCCAGAGCTTCATCCAGGAGTTCATAACGGATACCGGCGTGGATGAATGATTCAAGCGCCTGTGGATAAAGCTCTGCCAGCGGCAAGTCCCGCTGCAGGTCCAGGGCCAACGCGTTTTCCAGGCGCAGCTGCTCCAGCAGCAAACGGGCGGTAACCGCGCTGTAGTCAGGCTCTCGCTCAATCCGGCTGCGCGCGGTCATCACCAGGGCGGACAGCACGTCCTCTTCGGCGATGCCGTCGTAAAGGTTGGTCAGGGCATCCTGCACCAGTGAGTCGCCGTCAATACCTTCCAGCCCGGTCGCGGCCTGTTCGACCTGGAGCTTCATCAAACCCAGATCCAGAGGCGCGGTTTCGCCGCTGGCTTTTTTCACGGTGAGGTGTGGGTGAGCTTCCACCGGCTCGTCGATCGCACGCTGGCGAGCATGCTCCTCCCGATAGAGCACATAGGCGCGGGCGACCTTCTGCTCCTCGGCCCGCATCAGGGCAAGCTCGACCTGGTCCTGGATGTCTTCAATATGCACCTTGCCGCCTGCTTTCAGGCGTCGACTGATGGCCTGAATGACCTGTTCCGTGACCCGGTGCACCGCATCGTTGATACGAGCGGAACCGGCGGCATTGTCACCCTCAACAGCGAGGAAGGCTTTGGTCACGGCGATGCTGATCTTCGACGGGTCGAAACCCACGAGGGTGCCGTTGCGTTTGATGACCTGGAGGGTTTCGGTATCGGTGAGGGAGGTTGGCCGAGGTTCGGCCAGTGCTGAGGCGGACATGTGGTGTTCTCCTGAATACGCGTTGAATTCCTTTCACCATCGCGTAGGCAGAGAAACGGAGCGCCACCGTAGGTCGGATTAGCGAAGCGTAATCCGACAAAGGCGGCCTGGCGCAAACAGAGGTGTCGGATTACGCTTCGCTAATCCGACCTACGGGTCTGGCCTGAGTCCGGTCTGCTCACCCTGAGTCGCGAAGGTGCAGTTCTTTCTCCCTGGCAGGTCTTCGGACTCAGGGGCGTGAATCGTTCGATTCGGCCTCGCTCGGCGACTTCCCGGTCTCAACCAGTGTCGTAATGCCGTGCTTGTTCCCCAATACCGCTGCGCGTCAGTTCCGGAGTCTCACCGGATTCCCGATACCAAAATGTTTGAAGTGATCACGTACTGACCGAGCTGGTTACGCACTGATCACTACATCTAGTATTTAACCAAGGATGAAAACACTATATACGGGTAGCTTTTACAGGACAAGGCACTTTCCGGTAAAACATCTGTCTGCAACGGAAACGCCCTGATAAGAGGAGAGGCACTATGGAGAAGGTCGGATACAAACGAATCTGGGGCCCGCTCCTCGTTTCTTTCATGCTCGTTACGCCCGTCGCGTCACAAGAGGCAGCCTTGACTCCCTTCTCCCAGATGCAGTCTCTCAACGATGGCTGGGAACCTCTGGAATTCCCCAAGATCGACCAGCTCAGCCGCTATGAACTGACAACCGAGGACGGTCAGCAGGTTGTGCGGGCGACCACGGAGGGCGGAGCGTCGGGCCTGATCGCACGGGTAAGACTGGAGCCCACCGGTTCTATGATTCTGCAATGGCGCTGGAAGGTCTCGAATGTATTCGAAAACGGCAATGCCCGGCAAAAGTCCGGTGACGACTATCCCGCCAGAATCTACGTTGCGTTCGAGTTTCAGCCCGAGAAGGCCGGCTTTTTCGAGCGCGCAAAACGGAAAACGGTTGAAGTATTGTTCGGCGAGTCTTTACCGGGCAACGCCCTGAACTACATCTGGGCCAATACCCTCGCAGAGGGCGAGATCGTACCCAATCCATACACCGAAAAAACCATGATGATCGCGGTGAATTCCGGATCAGAAAAGGTTGGGGAATGGGTCACTGTGGAACGGGACATCATGGCTGACTACCGGGAAGCTTTTGGCGAGGAACCACCTCCGGTGGTGGGTATTGCCATTATGTCGGATTCAGACAACACCGGGGAAAAAGCGACCGCCTGGTACGGGGATATCCGCCTCAATCCCGATTCCTGAGCCACTTGGGCTTGCTACCGATATTTTTCGGGCAAGCCCGGAATCACAAAGCTCTCTCCGAACTTTCGGATCGGGGGTACTTCACCCTTTTCAGCCAAACGGATATAGGCATCATCGAACTCTTCGCGCAGTATCGCTGCCCGGGGATTGGCAAGCGAAAACAGCCAGGTCAGATTCCTCAAACGGATCTCCGATTCACGAATTTTGTCGTCTTTGGGCATGGTCAGTGTTTCCAGAACCGGATCTCGATGGCCAAACAGGTAATGCCCGCGGCCAAGCTTGAGCATTTCCAGAGCAGCCCGATAGTTTGGTGCTTCGGTGACGTCAATCGAGCCTTCCGCCTCCAGCCAGTATAAGAGCCCTCCATAGGTGTATCCGCCAATCGTGATGACGGTCTTACCCTGTAGTTGATCAAAATGAATGAGTGGTTCGGTTCCCTCCAAATACCAGGCGCTAAGCTGGGTCGCGAGGGGAGTGACCCAGGTCTCGAGAACTTCACCGTTAAGAGCAGGAACGTTGGCGGAACCTGGCCATACGTCAATCCGACCGTTGCGCAGATACAGGTATACCCGGCTGATGGGCAAGAAGAGAAATTCCGGTTCGTAACCCGCCTCCACAACGATCTTCCGGGTAAGCTCTATAAAACTGCCAGCAGCGGTGCCATCGCTGGCCTGGTATGTAATGGGGGGGAACTCTACATAGGCAATGCGGAGAGTTTTGTCGGCGGATTCCGGCTCCGCAAAGGAGGCAGAAGTAAACAATAAAACTGCTAGCAATATCCAAAGCCGGGCGCCAACAAAACGCATAGCTGTATACCTTGGACAAGCATGGCCTGAGCAGTTTCTGAGCATGGAATCCGTATTATTGTTGACTCTGTTTAGACAAAGATTAACAGACCCGGGCAAATCTGCACTGACACCGCCCGCAAAAATCCGAACAGAACGTCAAATATAGTTAATAACCATGTACAGGCCTACACCACCCATCACCAGCATGTAAGGGAACGCCATAATCACCATCTTGCCGTAGGACAATCGAACCAGCGGCGCGATCGCAGACGTCAGCAGGAACAGGAAAGCCGCCTGGCCATTCGGGGTCGCGACACTGGGGAGATTGGTGCCGGTGTTGATGGCAACCGCCAGCTTCTGGAAATGCTCATAGCTGATAGCGCCGGCATCCAGGGCCTGCTTCACCTCACTGATGTACACGGTGGCCACGAACACGTTATCGCTGATCATCGAGAGCACGCCATTAGCGATAAAGAACATTCCCGGCTGACGGGCTTCGGGAAGCGACAGCACATAGTCAATGATCGGCTTGAACAGGTGCTGTTCATGGATCACTGCAACCACTGCGAAAAACACCACAAGCAGGGAGGTGAACGGCAGGGATTCCTGAAAGGCTTTTCCTATTTGATGCTCGTCGGTGACGCCGGTAAATGAGGTAATCAGGATGATCACCAGCAGGCCAATGAGGCCGACCTCGGCCAGGTGGAAAGCCAGGCCCACCACCAGAATTGCAGCCGCAAAGGCCTGTACCCAGAGAGCCGCCTGATCCGCCTTGGTGCGTTTCGCCCGCTCGTTCTCGGCAAACTCTTCCAGCACCCGGCGCACGGGCTTGGGCAGGCGCCCGCCGTAGCCGAACCAACGCAGCTTCTCCAGAGCCCAGCAGGTAAACAGCCCCGACGCCAGCACCGGCACGCTCACCGGCGCCATGTGCAGGAAGAAGCCGGCAAAATCCCAACCCACCACCTTGGCAATCAACAGATTCTGCGGCTCACCCACCATGGTGGCCACACCACCCAGCGCCGTGCCGATAGCACCGTGCATCAACAAGCTACGCAAAAAGGCCCGGAAGTTCTCCAGATCTTCCCGATGCAGCTCAACCACTTCATCATCGCTGCCGGCATTGTGATCATTGTGGTGATACCCCTTACCGGAGGCCACCTTGTGGTAAACCGAGTAGAAGCCCACCGCCACGCTGATGATCACTGCGGTAACCGTCAGGGCATCGAGAAAGGCCGAGAGAATTGCCGCCGCGCAACAGAACAGCAACGAAAGCGCCGACTTGGAACGCACACCCACCAGAATCTGGGTGAAGGTCACCAGCAGGAGCTCTTTCATGAAGTAGATGCCCGCTACCATGAACATCAGCAGCAGGATAACCGGGAAGTTGGTGAGCACCTCCAGATAGACCGCATCCGGCGTGGTCAGCCCGATCAGCAGTGCCTCCACCGCCAACAGACCACCCGGCAGGAGCGGGTAACACTTCAGGGCCATGGCCAGGGTGAAAATGAACTCGGCAATCAGAAGCCAGCCGGCCGTTCCCGGCCCCAGGGTCCACATGACAATCGGGTTGGCGACAAGAAACAGCAGGATGACCTGCTTGTACCAGACGGGCGCCTTGCCAAGGAAATTGTGGGTAAAGCCGGAGATAACGGTAGTGGGCATTACGGAAATCTTCTGAGAAAACGGGTTATTGGTATTGTGTCGTGAAGCGCCCGCATCTTCCTTGATATTTACGTACCGGGGTATTGGTCAAAGGTACAAACGGGAGACCGCTTTTGGTCTCACTAACCATAGAAAGGGAGTTGGACGCCGAAAAACACAGACAGTGAGCGTGAAATTGCTGAACAAAACAGCAGCATCGAACCCACATTTTAACCGATTCGAGCCCTAAAAAGACTGCCTAGTAAAAAAATAACTGCCTGGAACCTAGACAGACAGCAAAAATCCGCCAACAGGCGGATTCTTTGACAACCCCAATAAGCTTTCCATGAGGACGCTTATTCCACGGTAACACTCTTGGCGAGATTCCGCGGCTGGTCCACATCAGTACCCTTGAGCACTGCCACGTGATAAGACAGCAGCTGCAGGGGCACGGTATAAACGATCGGCGCCGTAATCGGATGCACCGACGGAATCTGCATCACGTGCAGGCCCTCTTCCGCTTTCACGTCCGCCTTCCTATCAGCGAAAACAAACAGCTCGCCACCGCGGGCCCGGACCTCTTCCAGGTTGGACTTGAGCTTCTCAACCAGGTCGTTGTTGGGCGCTACGGTGACAACCGGCATTTCGCTGTCTACCAGAGCCAGGGGGCCGTGCTTGAGCTCGCCGGCCGGATAGGCCTCGGCGTGGATGTAGGAGATTTCCTTGAGTTTCAACGCACCTTCGAGGGCGACAGGGAACTGGGAACCCCGGCCCAGGAACAGGCTGTGGTTCTTGTCCATGAACGCCTTGGACATTTCGGCGATCTCGCCATCCAGGGCCAGCACATCGCTGACCTGACCAGGCACGAGATGGAGGGCCTCGACGATTTCAGCTTCCTGCTCCTCGGACAGCCCATTATGACGAGCGAGAGCCAGGGTGAAGATCAGCAAGGCCGTGAGCTGGGTGGTGAAGGCCTTGGTGGAGGCCACGCCAATTTCCGGTCCGGCCTGGGTCATGATGACCAGGTCGGATTCTCGAACCAGCGAACTGCCCGGCACGTTGCAGATGGCCATCGCCGCCCGGAAACCAGCTTTCTTGGCCTGACGCAGGGCTGCCAGGGTATCGGCAGTTTCGCCGGACTGGGAAATGCACAGAAATAGGGTGTCCTGCTGGATCACGTGTTTGCGATAGCGGAACTCGGAAGCCACCTCCACCGAGCAGGCGACGCCGGCCAGCTCCTCAATCCAGTAACGCGCGACCATACCGGCATGGTAACTGGTGCCGCAGGCAATGATCTGGACATGGCGAACGTTCTCGAGGAGATGCGCAGCCTCGGTACCAAGGGCCTGTTCGAGCACCCGGGTTTTGGTGACCCGGCCCTCCATGGTCGCCTTGATGACCTTCGGCTGCTCATAGATTTCCTTGAGCATGAAGTGACGGTATTCGCCCTTGTCGGCGGAATCAGCACCATGCTCGAAGCGGGTTACTTCCCGCTCCACTGCCTGACCTTCACGATCCAGGATGGTCATTCCATCCTTTTTGATGTCGGCAATGTCGCCTTCTTCCAGAAACATGAAGCGATCGGTGACCGGCAGCAGGGCGAGCTGATCCGAGGCAATGAAGTTCTCACCAATACCCACGCCGATCACCAGTGGGCTGCCCTCCCGGCAGACCACCAGATGGTTCGGTTCATCGGCGTGGACAACGGCCAGTGCGTAGGCACCGCGAAGCCGCGCAATGGACGCCCGTACGGAATCATGAAGATTGCCGAGGTCCCGGTAGTTCTTTTCAATCAGGTGTGCGACGACTTCGGTGTCGGTCTGCGAGGTAAACTCGAAACCGTCGGCCCGGAGTTCTTCGCGAAGCTCCTGATAGTTCTCGATAATACCGTTGTGGACAATGGCCAGGCGCTCGCCGGACATGTGCGGGTGAGCGTTGATCTGGGACGGCTCGCCATGGGTTGCCCAGCGGGTGTGGGCAATGCCCAGGTGACCGACGAGCGGGTTGGCTGTAATGGCCTCCGCCAGCGCGGCAACCTTGCCCACTTCCCGGGCACGCTGAACACTGTGGTCACCACCGATGACGGCCATACCGGCGGAGTCATACCCCCGGTACTCCAGACGGCGCAGACCCTCAAGAAGGATACCCTGAACGTCCCGTTCCGAAACCGCGCCTACAATTCCACACATGCTGCTCTACCTGTCTGTCGATCGTTTATATCAGTGTTTCTTGGGCTTTTCCCAGCCGGCGATATTGCGCTGCCGGCCCCGGGCGACGGCCAGCTCGTGATCGGCCACATCACGGGTGATGGTCGATCCGGCGCCAATGGTGGCCTCCGCCGCAACGGTAACCGGGGCTACCAGGGCCGTATTGGAACCGACAAAGACGCCGTCACCGAGCACCGTCTGGTACTTGTTCACACCATCATAATTACAGGTGATGGTTCCTGCACCCACATTCACATTACGGCCCAGCGAGGCATCACCCACGTAGCTCAGATGGTTGATCTTGCTACCCTCACCGACGATGGCCTTTTTGGTTTCCACAAAGTTGCCGACTTTGGTGTTCGCAGCCAGTTCGGTGCCCGGACGGATGCGGGCAAACGGCCCTATCTGGGCATTGGCGCCGATCACCGCACCTTCAATCACGCTGTTAGCCTTGATCTCGGTGCCATCAGCAATGGTGGCGTCCTTGATGACGCAACCGGGGCCAATGGAGACATTGCTGCCGAGGCTGACCTTACCCTCGAAGACCACGTTCACGTCAATCCACAGATCATTGCCAATGCTGAGCTCGCCACGGACATCAACCCGGGCGGGGTCCGCGAGGGTCGCACCCTCTGTCATCAGCCGGTCAGCCTGCTGACGCTGGTACCAGCGTTCCAGTTCCGCCAGTTGCAGGCGGTTGTTGACCCCCTGTACTTCGAAGGGGTTCTCCGGCTGGGACACGGAGACACTCATGCCCTGCTCCACCGCCATGGCAATAATGTCAGTGAGGTAGTACTCGCCCTGTGCATTGCTGTTGGAGAGCGTCGGCAGCCAGTTCTTCAGGTGTTTCGCTGACACCGCCAGGATGCCGGTATTCACCTCACGAATCTGCTGCTGTTCGGGGGATGCGTCTTTCTGCTCGACGATCGACTGCACGTCGCCATCAGCATTCCGGACAATCCGTCCGTAGCCCTGGGGATTGTCCATGGTGACCGTCAACAGACCCAGGGTATCGTCATCCAGTGTCCCCACCAATCCGTCGAGCGTCTCATGACGAGTCAGAGGCACATCGCCGTAAAGCACAAGAACACGGGCGTCATCGGGAAGATCCGGCAGGGCCTGAGCCACAGCATGGCCGGTACCCAACTGCTCACTCTGGGTGACCCAGTTTACCGAGGCCTCATCGGTGGTTTCCCGGACCTTGTCAGCACCATGACCAATGACCGTATGGATCTTCTCGGCGCCAAGCTGTTTGGCGGTGTCGATCACGTGATGAAGCATAGGGCGGCCGGCAATCGGATGCAGCACCTTCGGCAGTGCGGATTTCATTCTGGAACCCTGGCCAGCGGCCAGAATGACGACGTGTAGCGGGCTCATGGAAAAGTCAGGCTCCCGGAGTGTTTACTCTCTGAATGCTGAAAATAAAAAAACCGCATCCTTCAGGGCCGGATGGCCAACGTAATACGTTGGTCTTCCAGCCGCTCAGGATGCGGCTTCGGTGTTCGGCAAACCCGAAACGGAAATGCTTAGCGCATTTTGTTACGCAGCTGCTGGATGGTCCGAAGCTGGGCAACAGCTTCGGCCAGCTCTGCAGCGGCACGGGAATACTCGAATTCACCAGTCTTGTTGGCAAGTGCTTTCTCGGCTTCTTTCTGAGCTTCGAGCGCGGCTGCTTCGTCCACATCCTTTGCACGAACCGCGGTATCCGCCAACAAAGTTACCAGATTGGCCTGGACCTCCAGATATCCGCCGGACACGTAAAGAATTTCTTCTTCACCGCCCTGCTTGATGATCCGAATAGGGCCCGGCTTCAGCTGAGTCAGCAGCGGCGCGTGGCCCGGGGCAATACCCAGGTCACCTTCAGAGCCCGCTGCGATCAGCATTTCTACCAATCCGGAATAGATCTTTGTTTCGGCACTTACCACATCACAATGCACGGTCATACCCATGTCAGTTGCCTCTTTGATCGATCCGGAAACAAGTGCGTCGGCTCAGATTAGCTCTTTGCCTTGCTCTTCATTTCCTTGGCTTTCTCGACCGCTTCCTCAATGGTACCAACCATGTAGAACGCCTGCTCAGGCAGTTCGTCATAGTCGCCATTCAGGATGCCCTTAAAGCTGCTGATGGTCTCCTTCAGAGACACGTACTTACCGGGGGAACCGGTGAATACTTCAGCAACGTGGAACGGCTGGGACAGAAAACGCTCGATCTTACGGGCACGGGCTACAGTCAGTTTATCTTCTTCTGACAGTTCGTCCATACCCAGGATGGCGATGATGTCTTTCAGTTCCTTGTAGCGCTGCAGGTTAGTCTGCACGCCACGGGCCACTTCATAATGCTCCTGACCGATAACCAGCGGATCCAGCTGACGGGAGGTGGAATCCAGCGGGTCGATCGCCGGGTAGATACCCTTCGAAGCGATATCACGGCTCAGTACAACGGTCGCATCCAGGTGCGAGAAGGTGGTCGCTGGCGACGGATCAGTCAAGTCATCCGCCGGTACGTACACCGCCTGGATGGACGTGATGGAACCGTTCTTGGTGGAGGTAATACGCTCCTGCAGCTCACCCATCTCCTGGGCCAGGGTCGGCTGGTAACCTACCGCAGACGGCATACGGCCGAGCAGTGCGGATACTTCGGTACCGGCCAGGGTGTAACGGTAGATGTTGTCCACGAACAACAGTACGTCACGACCTTCGTCCCGGAATTTCTCAGCCATGGTGAGACCGGTCAGGGCCACACGCAGACGGTTTCCGGGAGGCTCGTTCATCTGACCGTAAACCATCGCTACTTTGTCGAGGACGTTGGAGTCCTTCATTTCATAGTAGAAATCGTTACCTTCACGAGTCCGCTCACCAACACCCGCGAATACGGAGAGACCGGAGTGCTCTTTCGCGATGTTGTTGATCAGCTCCATCATGTTTACGGTTTTACCAACACCGGCACCACCGAACAGGCCAACCTTACCGCCCTTAGCGAACGGGCAGATCAGGTCGATAACCTTGATGCCTGTTTCCAGCAGGTCCGCAGACGCTGCCTGGTCGGCATAGCCCGGGGCCTTACGGTGAATCGCCCAGCGCTCTTCCTCGCCGATGTCGCCGGCTTCGTCGATGGGTCGACCCAGAACGTCCATGATACGGCCCAGAGTCTGGGTGCCGACCGGTACCGAAATCGGCTTGCCGGTGTTTTCTGCTTTCAGGCCACGCTTCAGGCCCTCGGTGCTGCCCATTGCGATGGTACGAACAATGCCGTCGCCCAGCTGCTGCTGGACTTCCAGAGTTGTTTCGCCACCTTCAAGCAGCAGTGCGTCATATACTTTGGGTACGGAGTCACGTGGGAATTCCACGTCGATAACCGCGCCAATGATCTGAACGATTTGTCCGCTACTCATGCTCGGTTCCTCGTTATCTTGATAGTCAATAAAACCAGTTGGATTGTGGGCTGGGTCACACCGAAGCGGCCCCGCTCACAATCTCCGATATCTCTTGGGTAATGGCTGCCTGACGCGCCTTGTTATAAGCCAACTGAAGTTCGTCGATAATGCCACCGGCGTTATCAGTTGCGCTCTTCATGGCGATCATCCGGGCGGCCTGTTCACATGCCAGATTTTCTACCACACCCTGGTACACCTGGGATTCAATAAAACGTGGCAGAAGGCCATCGAGGATCTGCCTGGCATCGGGCTCGTAGAGATAATCCCACTGGTTCTTGATCTCTTCTTCGTCTTCGCTCTCAGGGAGGGGCAGCAACTGCTCCACCTTCGGGCTTTGGGTCATGGTGTTGACGAACTCGTTGTTTACCACATAAAGGCGATCGATCTTGCCTTCCGAGAACGCATCCAGCATAACCTTGACGTTGCCGATGAGTTTTTCAGAGCTCGGGCTGTCCCCCAGATGGGTCAGCGCCGCGACGACATTGCCGCCATAGCTCCTGAAAAAGGAAGCCCCTTTCTGCCCGATGGCGCACAGATCGGTTTCCACTCCTTTTTCTTTCCACGCTTTCATTTCACGGACAAGCGCTTTGAACAGGTTGATGTTCAGACCACCGCAGAGGCCACGGTCAGTTGACACCACAATATAGCCCACGCGCTTGACCTCGCGCTCGACCATGAACGGGTGTTTGTACTGAGCGTTCGCCTTGGCAATGTGCCCGATCACCTGACGCATCTTGTCGGCATACGGGCGTGTCGCCTGCATGCGCTCCTGAGCCTTACGCATCTTACTCGCAGCCACCATTTCCATGGCGCTGGTGATTTTCTGCGTGCTCTTGATGCTTGAAATCTGGTTACGTATTTCTTTACCGACGGCCATAACTCACTGCCTTCTCAAGTTAGACACTCGTTGCTACGAAAAGCGGCCCGCGACAGTCGCCGCAGGCCCGTTTTCTTACCAGCTCTGAGTGGTCTTGAATTTCTCAAGTGCAGCTTTGAGGCCGGCAGCGATTTCGTCGTTGTAATCGCCTTTCTCGTTGATCTTGTCGAGGAGGTCTTTCTGCTCGGAGCGCATCCAGTCGAGCATCTGCGCTTCAAACTTCACTACCTTGTCGACATCAACGTCGTCCAGGAAGCCTTCGTTGGCTGCGAACAGAACCGTACCCATTTCAGCCACAGACATCGGGCTGTACTGGTTCTGCTTCATGAGTTCCGTTACACGCTGACCGTGCTCAAGCTGCTGACGGGTCGCTTCGTCAAGATCGGAAGCAAACTGTGCGAAAGCGGCCAGTTCACGATACTGGGCCAGAGCCAGACGGATGTTACCGCCAAGCTTCTTCATGATCTTGGTCTGGGCCGAACCACCTACCCGGGATACGGAGATACCGGCGTTCATCGCCGGACGGATACCGGAGTTGAACAGGTTGGTTTCCAGGAAGATCTGACCGTCGGTAATGGAGATTACGTTGGTCGGTACGAACGCGGATACGTCACCAGCCTGGGTTTCAATGATCGGCAGAGCGGTCAGGGAACCGGTCTGGCCTTTCACTTCACCGTTGGTCAGCTGTTCAACGTAATCAGCGTTAACACGGGACGCACGCTCCAGCAGACGGGAGTGCAGGTAGAATACGTCACCCGGGTATGCTTCACGGCCCGGCGGACGGCGCAGCAGCAGGGAGATCTGGCGGTAAGCCACAGCCTGCTTGGACAGATCATCATAGATGATCAGGGCGTCTTCACCACGGTCACGGAAGTATTCACCCATGGAGGTACCGGAGTACGGAGCCAGGAACTGCATCGCTGCAGGATCGGCGGCACCGGCGGCAACCACGATGGTGTGATCCATGGCACCGTGCTCTTCCAGCTTGCGCACAACGGCGGCAATGGAAGACTGCTTCTGACCGACGGCAACGTAGATACACTTGATGCCGGTGTCTTTCTGGTTAATGATCGCGTCGATGGCGACAGCGGTCTTACCGATCTGACGGTCACCGATGATCAGCTCACGCTGGCCGCGACCGATCGGCACCATGGTGTCGATTGCCTTCAGACCAGTCTGAACCGGCTCATCAACGGACTGACGAGCGATAACGCCCGGTGCAACCTTTTCGACCGGAGAGGTCAGGTCGGTACCGAGGTCGCCCTTACCGTCGATGGGGTTACCCAGACCATCAACAACACGGCCCATCAGTTCCGGACCAACCGGCACTTCCAGGATCCGACCGGTACAACGAACTTTCTGACCTTCCGCCAGATCTTCGTAATCGCCCAGCACAACAGCACCAACAGAATCGCGCTCCAGGTTCAGCGCAATACCGAATGTGCCGTTGGCAAATTCAATCATCTCACCGTACATAACGTCGGCAAGACCGTGGATCAGAACGATACCGTCGGAAACCGACAGGATCGTACCTTCGTTCTTTGCTTCGGAAGAGATGTCGAGTTTCTCGATTCTCTTCTTGATGATGTCACTGATCTCGGATGGATTCAGTTGCTGCATGCCAATATCCTCAAACCTTGTGCTGAAATCAGGAGCCCAGAGCGTCGGCCAGCTTGGTCAGCTTTCCGCGTACAGATGCGTCAATGACCATATCGCCGGTGCGAATAATCACACCGCCAATAAGAGACTTGTCCAATGACGCTGCGAGTGACACTTGCCGCTCGAGTTTCTTCGAAAGTGCCTGGGCGAGCTTCTGTTGCTGTTCGTCCGTCAGCTCGAAAGCCGCGGTGACTTCGATATCAACAGTGCGCTCCAGATCAGCCCGGTACGTGTTGAAGAGCGCTGCAATCTCAGGAAGAAGAGTCAGCCGGCGGTTTTCAGCCAGTACAGCGAAAAAGTTGCGGACCTGATCGGTGACGCCATCTTCAGCGACCTCCAGAATCAGTTCTGCCTTCTTCTGCTCTTCCAGACCCGGATTCGCGAGAAGCTGTCGAATGTCTTCGTTCGCGGTGACCTGCCCGGCAACTGTCAGCACCTGGGACCACTCAGCCAGCTGTTTATGCTCCTGAGCGGCTGTAAATGCTGCCTTTGCGTAGGGACGGGCCAGCGTTCTCAGTTCTGCCATGATGAACCTCGTCGTTTAAAGTTCTGCCGCCAGTTTTTCCAACATCTCGTTGTGCTTGGAGGCATCGACAGAGGTTTCCAGGATCTTCTCAGCACCGGTAACGGCAATGGTGGCAATTTCTGCACGCAAAGCGTCACGAGCCTGATTACGCTCCTGTTCAATTTCGGCCTTGGCCTGCTCAATCAGCTTCTGGCCTTCCTTGCGGGCGTCATCCTTGGATGCTTCCACAATCTGGGCCGCACGCTTGTTGGCCTGTTCAATCAGACCAGCAGCTTGCTGTTTGGCTTCACGCAGTTCCTGAGCTGACTTTTCCTGAGCCAGTTCCAGATCGCGCGCAGCGCGGTCTGAGGCAGCCAGTCCGTCAGCGATCTTCTTTTGACGCTCCTGCAGTGCGGCCATGATTGGCGGCCACACGTATTTCATGCAGAAGACGACAAAGATAAAGAACGCGATGGCTTGACCAATCATCGTCAAATTAATGTTCACGTCTTCACCTCTCGCCTGTTTTGTTAAGAATCATCTGACCGGGGCAAAACCCCGGCTCTGGCGACTCGATTAACCGGCGATCTGGCCGACAAACGGGTTGGCGAAAGTGAAGAACAGTGCGATACCAACACCGATCATGGTTACGGCGTCCAGCAGACCTGCAACGATGAACATTTTTACCTGCAGCATCGGGGTCATTTCCGGCTGACGCGCAGCGCCTTCCAGGAACTTGCCACCGAGGATACCAAAGCCAATCGCAGTACCCAGGGCACCCAGGCCAATCAGCAGTGCAACGGCAATAGCGGTCATTCCAACTACAGTTTCCATGATAACTCCCAGTTTTCAGTTAGGTTTTTCAGTTTAAGGGTTTAGGGTTTAGGGTTTAGAACTACGGCTTAATGGTGTCCGATCAGTGACTGTCTTCGTGAGCCATGCTCAGGTACACGATCGTCAACATCATAAAGATGAATGCCTGCAGGGTGATAACCAGTATGTGGAAAATCGCCCAGGGTACAGACAGTGCCCACTGTGCCCAGAAAGGCAGCAGTGCAATCAGGATGAAGATCAACTCGCCTGCGTACAGGTTACCGAACAGACGCAGCGCCAGTGAGATCGGCTTGGCGATCAGGCTCACGCCTTCCAGCAGGAAGTTGATCGGGACAAGCAAAATCTTCAGGAACAGATTGTCTGAGGAGAAGGGGTGCAGAGTCAGCTCACCAACGAAGCCACCCACGCCCTTCACTTTCAGGCTGTAATAGATGATCAGTGCGAATACGGACAGGGACATGCCCAGCGTAACGTTCACATCTGTGGTCGGAACGACCTTCATGTATTCCAGACCCATCAGGTGGAACAGCTGGGGCAGGAAGTCGACCGGCACCAGGTCCATCAGGTTCATCAGGAATACCCAGCAGAAGATGGTCAGCGACAGCGGCGCAATAACCTTGTTCTTGCCGTGGAAGGTTTCCTTGACACTCTGATCGACAAACTCAACCATCACTTCAACGAAGTTCTGGAGCCCACCAGGCTGGTCTGAGGTAGCACGCTTCGCGGCCAAACGGAAAATAAACAGGAACAGGGCACCGAGCGCGACCGCCCAACCCAGTGAATCAATGTGCAGTGCCCAGAAGCCCATGTCGGATGCTTCCCTGCCGGTGTGAGCCAGCGTCCAGGTTGCATCTTGAAGTACGGTTCCGTCGGCACGCTCATAGCCTGCCGGAAGTTTACCGTAGGTGAGGTTCTGGAGGTGATGCTGAATATATTCGGATGCACTTCCTGCCATAACGGTTTCCCAGGTCCAGTTAGCTTTGCTGCGTATTGCTGCCCGCCAGTAGCGGTGTCAACCAGTTGGTGACCAGCATGATCGCAAATGTTAAAAAAAGTGCCGCTATATCAAGCGGCTGAATCCATTTGAACACCATCGTAAAGAGGATGGCGCACAGGATGAGCTTGCCGGCCTCACCCTGATAAAAAGAAGTCATAATTTTCTTGGCAGACCGCGCGCCGGAGAAGCGGAATGCCTTGAGCGCAAAATAACCATGGGGGATCAGAAAGATAAGCCCACCAAGAAGCGCTGAATAACCGGAAACCTCGCCTCGCAAGAGAAACGCCAGGCTGACGAAGACAAGTACCACACTTTCTATTGCAAACCATCGTACGATGGGTGGACGGCCAATGCCGCCTGAAGCTGCCTTCGTCATGTTCGTTCCGGAAGTACGGTGCTTTTCGGTCGATGTCGTTTAAAAAGTAAGCAAATACACCGACACGAGCGCCGCAGATTATATGTGTTCAATGTGCACGAATCAACAAAACCGGGAACCGGCTGACCCGTCAAAAGCGGCGTAATAGCTGGGTTTTGGCAAATCGCCTCACAAATAGACAGCCGTTCAGTTTTTCACCACTACATGTTGTGTGCTTAACCAGATACGAACTTTCGTAGGGGGTCGGAAGACCCACAAAACCCCAACGATTTTATTTGATGTGGCCGAGAATGCCGTCAAGTTCGTCCAGAGAACTGTATTCGATTACCAACTTGCCTTTGCCACGCTGACCATGATCGATCGACACTCGGGCACCCAGTCGCTCCGCCAGATCATCCTGCAGCGCTCGAATGTTGGGGTCTACCACCCCTTTTTTCCGGGACTTGCTGTCCGGTGTTTCCTGCTGCACCCGCCGAACCAGGGCTTCAGTCTGTCGAACCGACAGAGACTTGGCCACCACCTGTTTGGCTACCTGCATCTGCAGTTCCGGCGCCAATGTCAGCATCGCCCGGCCATGGCCCATTTCCAGGTCGCCATGTTCGAGCATAATACGAACGTCTTCAGACAAACCGATCAGTCGTAGCAGGTTGGTAATGGTCGTACGGGATTTGCCAACGGCTTCGGCCACCTGGGCCTGGGTCAGGCCAAATTCGTCCTGCAGGCGCTGGAGGGCGAAGGCTTCTTCAATGGGGTTGAGGTTTTCACGCTGGATGTTCTCGATCAGCGCCATGGCGATGGCGGCTTCATCGGGGACATCCCGGATGATGGCAGGGATGCTGTCCAGGCCGGCCATCTGGGTGGCCCGCCAGCGTCGCTCACCGGCGATCAGCTCGTAACGGCCCTCAGCGATGGGACGAACCACCACCGGCTGCATCACCCCTTGCTGACGAATGGAGTCGGCCAGTTCCTGCAGGGCGGCAGGGTCCATGTCACGCCGGGGCTGATAACGGCCACGCTGGATCAGATCAATGGGGACTTCGCGGAGCTCACCATCGTGGTCTTTCAGCTCCTGGTCAAGATTGACCTTGGAGCCCGCCAGCAGGGCGCCCAATCCACGTTCACCCAATCCTCGTTTCTTCGCCGCCATGGTGTCAGTCATTCTTCCCGTTGAAAATCGTTGTGCTTAAGTGAGTGACAGGGCGGTATGTTACACCGCAACCGGCGCGGATGTCTTTTTTGAGCCATGACGACGAACCATCTCGCCGGCAAGGGCCAGGTAAGCAATAGCCCCCTTGGAGGCCCGGTCGTACTTCAGGGCCGGCACGCCGTAGCTCGGTGCCTCTGCCAGACGAACGTTGCGCGGAATCACCGCACGGTAGACCTTGTCGCCGAAGTACTCGCTCAGCTGGCCGGAAACGTCCAGAGTGAGACTGTTGCGCGGGTCGTACATGGTGCGCAGAATGCCTTCCACCTGCAGATTCGGGTTAACCGTCTCCTGGATCTGCTCAACGGTGTTCATCAGCGCCGCCAACCCCTCCAGCGCATAGTACTCACACTGCATCGGAATGAGCACAGAGTCTGCCGCCGAGAGGGCATTTACCGTCAACAGGCTGAGTGATGGGGGGCAATCGATGAGGATGTAATCGTAGTTGTCGCGAACGGTGTTCAAGGCCAGGCGCAGGCGATGCTCACGGCCGATCTCGTTCATCAGCTCGACTTCCGCGGCGGTCAGATCGCCGTTGGCCGGCAGGATATCGAACCCGGAGGCCTCGGCGGGGATAATCACCTCGGCGGCGCTGGCGCGCTTGGTCAACATGTCGTAGCCGGACAGTTCCAGAGTATTTTTATCCACACCGCTGCCCATGGTGGCGTTGCCCTGGGGGTCCATATCCACCAGAAGCACCCGGCGTTTAGTCGCGGCCAGGGAGGCGGCCAGGTTGACGCAGGTGGTGGTTTTGCCCACACCGCCTTTCTGATTGGTCACTGCAATCACGCGCGCCATGTCCTGCCTCCTTGTTTATGGGTTAGCGGTAGAGAAATTCGACTGCCGAACTACCGGGAATACGCGGCCCGGGCGACCACCAGTAGATGGCGTTCGCCATCGGCACCGGGAACGTCCAGGGAATGGCTGGATTTTACCTGCCAGCCAGCCGGGAGGGCAGCTACTTCATCATCCGGAAACTGACCTTTCATGGCAAGGAACTCACCCTCATTTGCCAATAGATCACCACACCAGTTCACCAGATTCTCCAACGCGGTAAAGGCGCGACTGCTGATCTGGGCGAAGGGTTCTTCGGAGCTGCAATCCTCCGCCCGACCATGAATAACCTCCACGTTACCCAACCCCAGCTCCAACACACACTGGTTGAGAAAGCGGGTTTTCTTGCCGTTACTGTCGAGCAGGGTGAAGCGCTTTTCCGGCAGTGTGATGGCCAGTGGGATGCCTGGCAAACCCCCGCCAGCACCCACATCCAGAAGATGATCCGTGGTTACCCAGGGCAGAATGCTCAGGCTGTCCAGCAGCTGCCGGGACACCATTTCCCGCTCATCACGAACCGCCGTGAGATTGTACGCCCGATTCCATTTGTTGAGCAGGCCCAGAAAAGCCAGCAACTTTTCCTGCCGATCCTCATCCAGGGACAGCCCCATTGCTGCCAGTCCGTCCCGGAGCTGGCTATGCCAGAGTGACTTGGTCATAGGCGCAGATCAGGCCGACTGTTTGCGCAGCAGATCGCGCTTCTTCAGATGTACCAGAATCTGGCTGACAGCCGCCGGAGTGACGCCCTGAATCCGTGAGGCCTGGGCCACGGTTTCCGGCCGCACGGTCTTGAGCTTCTGCTTGATCTCGTTGGACAGGCCGCCGATCACCTCGTAATCAAGATCCACCGGCAGGGCGGTGTTTTCATTTTTGCGCAGCCGCTCGATCTCGTCGGTCTGACGGGAAATGTAGCCCTCGTACTTGATCTCGATTTCCACCTGGTCCGCAACCACCGGATCATCGGCCTGCTCGGCACCAATCTCGGCGATGTGGCTGTAGACAACCTCCGGGCGGCGCAGCAGTTCCGCCAGGGACTGATCCCGGGTCATCGGCTGCTTGAGAAAGCCGTTGGCCCGCTCACCGGCTTCGGTATTCGGATGAATACGGGTGGCCTCAAGGCGACTGCGTTCCGTTGAGATCGCCTCACGCTTGTCATTGAACTTCTGCCAACGCTCGTCGTTCACCAGGCCGAGTTTGCGACCGGCTTCGGTCAGGCGCAGATCGGCGTTGTCCTCGCGCAGGATCAGGCGATACTCGGCGCGGCTGGTAAACATACGGTAGGGCTCGGAGGTGCCCATGGTGATCAGGTCATCCACCAGCACGCCCAGGTAGGCCTCGTCCCGGCGCGGGTACCATTCGTCTTTTTCCTGGGCGCGCAGGGCGGCGTTGATCCCGGCCAGCAGCCCCTGGGCCCCGGCTTCTTCATAGCCGGTGGTGCCATTGATCTGGCCAGCAAAATACAGGCCCTGGATGAACTTGGTTTCCAGGGTATGGCGCAGGTCCTGCGGATTCAGGTAATCGTATTCGATAGCGTAACCTGGCCGGGTAATATGGGCATTTTCAAAGCCGGGAATCGAACGCACCGCCGCCAACTGGATATCGAACGGCAGGCTGGTGGAAATGCCATTCGGGTAGAGCTCGTTGGTGGTCAATCCTTCCGGTTCCACAAAGATCTGATGGGAATCCTTGTCGGCAAACCGGTTCACCTTGTCCTCGATGGACGGGCAATAGCGGGGGCCCACCCCTTCAATGCTGCCAGCAAACATCGGCGAACGGTCGAAACCGCTGCGGATAATATCGTGGGTCTGTTCGGTGGTTCGGGTCACATAGCAGCAGACCTGTTCCGGGTGCTGGCTACGGCTGCCGATAAACGACATCACGGGCGTAGGGTCATCACCCCACTGCTCCTGCATTACCGAAAAATCCACAGACCGGGCATCAATCCGCGGGGGCGTGCCGGTTTTCAGACGACCAACGTTGAAGGGCAGCTCCCGCAGGCGCTGGGCAAGCGCATTGGCCGGTGCATCACCGGCACGGCCACCGGCATGGTGTTGCATACCAATGTGGATAACACCGCCGAGGAAGGTACCGGTGGTGAGCACCACGGTCCTGGCATTGAAGCGGATGCCGGTCTGGGTAACGACACCGGTCACCTGGTCGTTTTCCACAATCAGGTCGTCCGCCGCCTGCTGGAACAGGGTCAGGTTCGGCTGGCTCTCCAGGGTATGGCGGATGGCCGCCTTGTAGAGAACGCGATCAGCCTGCGCACGGGTGGCGCGCACGGCCGGCCCCTTGCGACTGTTCAATACCCGGAACTGGATACCGGCCTTATCGGTGGCTTCAGCCATGGCGCCACCGAGGGCATCAATTTCTTTCACCAGATGGCTTTTACCAATACCGCCGATGGCCGGGTTGCAGGACATCTGGCCCAGGGTCTCAATGTTGTGGGTCAGCAGCAGGGTTTGGGAACCCATACGTGCAGCCGCCAGCGCGGCCTCGGTGCCGGCATGGCCACCACCAATGACAATGACATCGAAACGGGTCGGAAAATCCACAGCTCACCTCGGAAATCGGGGGATAAAATAGGGCGGCGAGTATAACGCCTCACCCGGGAAATTGCAGTCAGGATGTGCAAATTTTAACCAGAGACGAACCACGTTGAAAGCAGCAGCGGCCTGGTAAGGACTCAAATGGGGACTTTTCCGGGCGTCAACTGGATAGTGGAAAACCGAAATCTACGGCTTTTCATAGGCTTGGATCACTCTTCTCAGAAAAGTTTTCAAGAAAGTTATCCACATGCAAGACTACTTATTAATCACCCAAAAAAACCCTTAACTAATTGTTTTATAATAGTTTAAAGAAAGTAATCCAGAAGCTTTCCGTAGGTTGTCCAATTATTTATCCACAGAACTCCAGGCTGTTTTGCGTTGAAGGCGCCAGACTACCAGTAACACCACTCCGTTCAGGAGCGAGAGCAGCAGGAAAAACCCTGGAATGCTGACCTCCAACGCACCCAGCACCAGAATTCCTGCCAGGGCACTCACCACCATGAACAACGCGTTGATGACATTCAGCGCGGCAATGATGCGGGCACGTTTGGCTCGTGGAGTTTCGTGCTGGATAAAGGCGTACAGAGGCACGATGAAAAGACCACCGCAGATCCCGATACCGACCAGATCCATTAACACCCTCAGGTACACGGGATCGGTCAACAGCGTCAACCAGGTGGAGGCCACGGGATCGTCTGGCACCGCAAAATACAGATCAACCCCGAACAGACTCAGCCCCAGAGCCCCCCAGGGCACAGGCGCCAGGGTAATGCGGTGTTTGGTGAGCCGCTCACACATCATGGCGCCGATGGAAATGCCAATTGTGAACATGGACAGCAAAAGGGTCACAACGGTTTCGTCGCCCAGCAGATTGGTGCGGGCAAAATTGGGAAACTGGGTCAAGTAAGCAGCGCCAAGAAACCAGAACCAGGAGATGGTCAACACCGCCAGCAACACCTGGCGACGCTCGGCCGCCAGGGCCATCAGCCTCCAGGTTTCCACCACCGGCCGGAAACGCACAGTGACACCGGAACCGTCGGGTTCGGTTTCCGGCACCTGGCGCGCCGCCAGGTAGCCAAGTACCGACATCACCACAACCGCTATCGCCGTTAAGCGGGCAGCCGTCTCAAACCCCATCAGCAGGCCCGCAGCAATGGTACCCAGCAGAATTGCGACAAAGGTGCCCATACCAACCAGTCCATTACCGCCAACCAGTTCGTCGTCCGCCAACACCTGAGGCAGGATGGCGTATTTCACCGGGCCGAAGAAGGTGGACTGGGTACCCATCAGGAACAGCAAAACCAACAACAGCTCGTACCAGCCGAACCATAGCCCAAGCGCGGCAACGGCCATGATCACGATCTCTGCCAGCTTCACGTTCCGGATGATCCGGGATTTTTCATAGCGGTCGGCCATTTCGCCGGCAATACCGGAAAACAGAAAAAACGGCAGGATGAACAGAAAGGCCGCCAGGTTAACCACCACATTCACGGACAGCCCCATCAAGCTGCCGGTGCTGTAGGTGATCAACAGCAGCAGCGCGTTCTTGAACAGATTATCGTTGAAGGCGCCGGAAAACTGGGTCAGGTAGAACGGCAGGAACCGGCGTTGGCCAAGCAAACGGAACTGACTTTTTGATGGCATCAAGAAATCCTGTTTTGGTGCATTGCCAACCTTCCCGCCCAGAATCTGCCCGAATCCGGTGCAGTTGTTCCGAAACCGATCGTGCGATTCATTTATTTGACGGGTTTAAACATACTTAGCTGCTTGATTTTTGTCTCTCTGGTACGGAATTCGCTTTATCTACCTGTTCAGACACTCTTTTATCAGCAGGCCAGGATGGCCAGACCATTGGCAGTATAAAGGTTCCTGACCATGAGCAGCGTAGTCCGACTTCCACGGCGCATCTATCGCGGAGCCGAAATAACCCGCACCCCGAAGATCATCGACGACTATGATTTCAGTTCTGTTTACCAGCCGATACTGAGTCCGACCCATCGAAAACTGGTTGGCTACGAGGCTCTGGTCCGGGTCAGAAAGAACAACGAAAGCATCTCTCCCTTCAAGCTGTTCGAGCAAGCCGAGGAGAATAACCAGACTCCAGAACTGGACAGATATCTGTTGCAGCTTCACCTGGATAACTTTGCTGTCAGCTCTCAGGCTGTATGGCTGTTCCTGAATATCAATCCTGGCACCTGCATCCATCCGGAAGCCTCGCTCGAGAAACTCACTCTGCAATGTCAGAGCAGCGGAATCGATCCCGAGAAAGTGGTTCTGGAACTGGTGGAAACCGCATCCGACAACCCAACCGCGCTACTGGAATTCATTCTCAAGGCGAAGGCACACGGTTTTCAGATTGCCATTGATGATTTTGGTATGGGCGATTCCAATTTCGAGCGTTTGTGGCGCATCAATCCGCTCATCGTAAAACTGGACCGGAGCCTGTTGGTCAATGCGGAGAATAACAGTCGGGCCAGAATGCTTCTGGAAAGTCTGGTAAAGATGATCCGTGAAAGCGGCAGTCTTGTGCTTCTGGAGGGAATCGAGAACAGCACCCAAGGCCACATCGCTCTTCAAACCGAAGCCGATCTGCTGCAGGGCTTCCTGTTTGCCCGGCCAACCAGCCTGCATGATCATGAGCAGGAAGTTACGGAACAGGCATTGAAGCGAATCATTGCCGATTCCAGTGAATCTTCAGCCCAGGATATTCAGGACCAGGAGAGCTATTTTCGCCTTCTGCGCTTCGAAATTCTGGAAGCCTGCCATTCCCTGAGCCGGGAGCTACCGTTCAACACCGCCTGTAGCAAGCTGTTGGAAGTGGACGGCGTGAAACGGTGTTTCCTGCTCAACCCACAGGGCATTCAACAGGGCAACCTGGCGCGCGCCAATCCGGATATCCATCGTGGAAAATTCAATCCGCTGTATCACTCCGCCGGCGCTCAGTGGACACACCGGGAATACTTCCGTAATGCCCTTGAACGGCCTCAGCACATCAGCAGTTGTCGCCCCTACGTCGGTCTTCCAGACGCAAAACGCACAGTGACACTTTCAACCATACTGCCAGGGCAACAAGTCTTTTGTGTCGACATCCACCCTGATGAAATGTTCGGTGGCCAGCTGGAATTCCCGGCCACCCTGTAATCACCAGGTCCTTCAGAAATCATCCGCGCGTTTCTGCGGCGCTGCCGCCAGCCCTGTGCCACCAGCCTGGCCCGAAGCCTGGCGCTCCAGTTCCTTCTCCACTGCATTGGAAGATTTGGCAAACCGCGCCAACAGGTTATACAGCACCGGTATGATGAACAGTGTCAGCGTGGTAGCGAAGATCAGCCCACCCAGAATTACCACACCAATAGACTCCCGGCTCTCGGCCCCGGCGCCGGTTGCAATCACCAGGGGCACGGCACCGAAAATCGTCGATATGGTGGTCATCAGTACCGGACGGAAACGCAGGCAGGCACCCTCGAGAATGGCTTCCCGCACCTCATAGCCTTTATCCCGAAGCTGATTGGCAAACTCCACGATCAGTATCCCGTTCTTGGCCATCAACCCCAGCAACATGATGATACCGATCTGGCTGTAGATGTTCAGACTGATCCCCGTCCACCAGAGCGCCAGCAGAGCCCCGGTCACCGCCAGTGGTACCGACAGCATGATGATCAGCGGATGGATCCAGCTTTCAAACTGGGCCGCTAACACCAGGAACACAATGACAAAAGCCAGGGCAAAGGTAACGTAGATGGCGGCCGAGGATTCCTGGAATTCCCGGCTCAGGCCCTTGTAGCTGATGCGGGCTTCCGGAGGCAGGTTATCCACAGCCAGGTTGTTCAGGTAGGTCAATGCAGAACCCAGGTCGTAACCGTCCGCCATAGACGCACTGATCACCACGGCGGGCAGGCGGTCGATGCGCCGGAGATCCGGATTGGCACCGATTTCCTGCACGGAAACCAGCGCCTGCAATGGAATAAGGTTACCGCCCTCCCGGGGCCGCAGGAAAATCTGGCCGAGGTCTTCAGGCGTTGCCCGGTTCGCGTCTTCCGCCTGAATAATTACATCGTATTCCCGGCCTCGATCGATGTATGTGGTTACCTGCCGGGAAGCCAGCATGGTCTGCAAGGTAAGGCCCACGTCCTCTACCGTGATATCCAGATCCGCGGCCCGCTCCCGGTCGATATTCACCCTCAGTTCCGGTCGGGTCAGCTCGAAATCGGTATCCAGGTTCTGGAGATTCGGGTTTTCCTTGGCGCGCTCCACGATCTCCTGACTCCAGGCCTGAACCGACTCATAGTCCGGACCGGCCACCACAAACTCGATGGCCTGGCTGAATCCCCTCTGGCCCAGACCCGCCGGATTGACGGCCACAGTTCGAATGCCGGACACATCAGCCAACTTTCTGCGGATTTCGCTGGTCACCTCCTGCTGCTTGATATCACGCTCTTCCCAGGGCACCAGGCCCATGATCATGAAGGCGTTGTCCTCTTCATTGCGGAATCCGACGATAGCGAGCAAACGGTTGGCGATGCCTTCATCCAGGTAGGGCAGCAGTGTTTCTTCCACCTGCCGAACGTAATGATCGGTGTACTCCACCGTCGAACCCCTGGGCGCGCTGGTCGGCATGATGATCACGGCCCGGTCTTCGGTTGGCGCCAGCTCCTGGGGCAATTTCGGATAAACCACGGCGGTAATGACCAGGCCGACAAGTCCCAGGCCCAGTAATAATCCCGGCTGCCTCAGGGAAAACTCCAACAGCCTGCGGTAACCATTGGTCAGGCCATCCAGGACTTTTTCGCTCGCGGCCCAGAGACGATGCCCTTCTGCCGATTCGGGGCTGTGCCTGAGCCACTTGGAACACAGCATCGGTGCCAGGGTCAGGGCCACGAGGCTCGAAAATACCACTGCCGCCGCCAGGGTAAAGCCGAATTCGGCAAACAGCCGGCCAATGTTGCCGCCCATGAAGGAGATAGGAACGAACACCGCTACGAGGGTCAGAGTGGTCGCTATCACGGCAAAGGCGACCTGCTTCGCGCCCCGGTAGGCGGCAAGCAACGGAGGCTCACCCTCGTCAATCCGGCGCTGGATGTTTTCCAGCATTACGATGGCATCGTCCACCACCAGTCCGATGGCAAGAATCACCGCCAGCAGGGTCAGTACGTTGACGGAAAAACCCAGGAAGCCGAGACCGATAAAGGCACCAATCACCGCAACCGGAATGGTCACCGCGGGAATGAGGGTAGCCCGCCAGGAGCGCAGGAACAGGAAGATAACCAGGATAACCAGGGACACCGCAATGGCGAGCGTGGTGACGACTTCCTTGATGGAAGCCCGGATGAAAATGGATTCGTCGTAGCTTTCCGCGATGGTGACTTCCGGTGGCAGTGTCTCCCGGATCTTCTCCAGCTCGGCGCGGACGGCATCGGAAACCGCCACGGTGTTGGCCTTGGACTGGCGGATAATCCCCATGCCGATGGCGGTCTGGCCATTCGCGCGCAGGCGGCTTACATCCGACTCCACACCCATCTGGACATTGGCCACCTCGCCCAGGCGCAACAGATCATTGCCATCCCGGCGAATCACCAGCTCCCGGAATTGTTCCACGTTCGACAGCCGGCCCTCGGCCCGCACGGTGAAATTCCGGGTGGACGAATCCACCGATCCGGCCGGCAGCTCCACGTTGTTGGCACGCAGGGCCCGTTCGACTTCTGCAACGGTTATATCCCGGGCCGCAAGACGTTCGCGATCCAGCCAGACCCGGATGGCATAGCGCCGTTCGCCGCCGATACGCACGTCGGCAACACCATCGAGTACCGACAACCTGTCCGCCAGGACCCGGTCGGCAAAGTCACTCAATTCGGCACTGTCCCAGACATCACTGCGCAGGGTCACCCACATCATCGGGCGTGCATCGGAATCCGCCTTACGCACCACTGGTGGATCGGCTTCGTCTGGCAACTGGTTGGCCACCCGGGACACCGCATCACGGACATCATTGGCGGCGATATCCACATCCCGGGCCGTGGTAAATTCAATACTGGTTCGGGATTCGCCCTGCTCGGTGGATGATTCGATAGACCGAATACCCTCAATGCCACTGATGGCACCCTCTATCACCTGGGTAATCTGAGTATCCACCACCTCGGCTGCTGCGCCGGTGTAGTCGGTGGAGATGGAAACAACGGGTGGGTCAATGTCCGGATACTCGCGCACCGGCAGTCCCATCAGGGCTGCCAGACCGAACACCACGATCAGAAGACTGAGGACCGTTGCGAACACCGGCCGCTTGATGGAAACGTCAGAGAGGACCACCGGTTACGACTTCTTGGCCGTGATAAAACGGTTCTCGGGAATGGCTTTGTCGTCTTCCAATACCCGAACCCGATCCCCACTGCTGAGCCGATCCTGGCCGGTCACGATCACCGGGTCTTCCTGGCTCAAACCGTTCGAAACTTCCACAAAACCGGGCATGCGCGACCCCAGGTTCACCGACACCCGCCGGGCCACACCATCTTCCGCCACAAACACATATTGCTCATCACCCCGGATCATCACCGCCTGTTCGGGGATTACCAGTGCTTGCCGTTCCCGGAGCGTTAGCGTCGCAGACATGAACTGACCCGGCCGGAGCAGGCCATCCGGATTATCGATCAGTGCCCGGACGGGCAGCGAACGACTCAACTCACTAACCCTGGAACCCAACTCCACCAGCTGACCGGAAAAGGTCTGGTCCGGATAGGCCGGCGATGCGCCTCTTACCTCTTGCCCGAGACTCACCTGCCCCAGGAAACGCTCCGGGATCGAAAAGCCCAGTTCCATACGATCGGTGGTATCCAGGGTAGTCACCGAGGTTCCGGCAGTAATGTAGGCGCCGACGCTGATGTCACTCAACCCGACCACACCGGCAAACGGCGCCTCAATCCGGTGGTTTTCCAGACGAACTTGAGCTGACTGACGCTGTGCCTCGGCGACATCGACTGACGTTCTCAGTTGATCCACCTGGGACTGGGAAATACTGTTGTTCGAGCGCAACCGCTGTGCCCTTTCAAGCTGTCGGCGGGCATCCGCCAGTTGCGCCTCGATCACCTGCAGGTCTGCCCGGGCCTGTCGATCATCAAGCCGCAACAGCACGTCGCCCTGCCCCACCCGGCGGCCGGTTTCCAGATTCAATTCCACCACCCGGCCACTGACTTCCGTGGTCAGTTCCACCGCGTTCAGGGCTTTGAGACTGCCAACGGCGTTGACCACATCCCGTACTGCCTCCATCTGCGGAAGCATAGTGTTAACCGCGCTGGCGGGACGTTCGCGGCCGCTCTGGGCGGCGGTCCCATCATCGAAGTTCTGATACACAAAGGCGCCGCCGATAGCGACAGCCACCAGTACCAACGCAATCAACCACTGTTTCCACATAGGATTTCCAGGTATTTCGGGGTCAGGTTAGTCGTCTGTTACTTTTTCTGGATGACCAGAACCACCTCGCCCACGTCGATTCCCCACTTGCTCATGGTGGTCTGATTGATCAACGTGTCGGGCGTAATCAGGTACATCCAGTCATCCATGCGTACGTCCAGGGTACCGTCGCCATAGGCCACCTGGAGCACATAATTCATGTGAATTGCATTGCCACTCCAACGCATGGTTCCGGGTTCAACCACGTCACCGGCATCAGCATGGTAGCCGTCGTCCGCGGGAGTCAGGGTCCAGACACGGCTCTGCACTTCGCCGTCATCGAAACGGAACACCTCATCGAGTGTACCCACGCCCTCGTCATCCCATGACGCGCTGATATCCGCATCAAAGGTGCGAATCACCTCACCGGAAAAATTCTTGAGCACCCCGCGGGCGGAAAGTTCGCCGGTAAAGAACTCTTCAGGGACCAGCTCTGGCTTGCGGTCGGCGTAGTCCTCGAGCGAGGGACTGGCACAGCCACTGAGCAGCAGTGCCGAAAACAATACCCAGAGTATAGGTGTCGACAGGCGTTTCGATATCTCAGTAAACAGGCTTTGCATGACTTTTACACTCTCTGAACAGGAATATGTGGGGGTCCTCGGCGCAAGGAAATACGCCGAAACCCTCTTTAACGATCATTACCCGGAATCCACGGTCTCTGCTACGTCATCTCGGCCAATTGTCCATTCTGACAGTCTGCCCGGTGCTTTTCGTCAATGGCAGTGCCCGGGTATTGGCGTAAAACACAAGGCAACGAACGGTGGTTGCCCACCCAAGACTGTTGAGAAAGACACAGAGGATTCCGCTATGCCGGTTTACAAAGCACCCCTGCGCGACATGAAATTCCTGCTGAACGAGGTGTTCGATTACCCGGGTCATTACGCCACCCTGACCAGCGGTGAAAACGCCACGCCCGATATCGTGGACGCGATACTCGGCGAATGCGGAAAGTTTTGTGAAGAGGTGCTGAGCCCACTTTACCTCTCTGGCGACGAAGAAGGCTGCAAACTGGACAACGGTGAAGTCACCACACCCGCCGGTTACCGGGAAGCCTACCAGCAATACGCCATGGGGGGCTGGCAGGGACTCTCAGCGCCCGAGGAATACGGCGGCCAGGGCCTTCCCGCGTCCATGGGACTGCTGAAACAGGAAATGATGGGTACCGCCAACTGGCCCTTCTCCATGTATCCGGGGCTGTCCCTGGGGGCCATGAACACGATTTTCCTTCATGGTACGGAAGACCAGAAACAGACCTACCTTGCGCCACTGACCGAGGGCCGCTGGGCCGGCACCATGTGCCTGACCGAACCCCAGTGTGGCACCGATCTGGGCCAGGTAAAGACCAAAGCCGAACCACAAGCCGACGGCAGCTACCGGCTAACCGGAACCAAGATCTTCATCTCCTCTGGCGACCACGACCTGACCGAGAACATTATCCATATTGTGCTGGCCAGTCTGCCCGACGCCCCCAAGGGCACCCGGGGTATCAGCCTTTTTATCGTACCCAAGTTCCTGCCCGACAGTAACGGCGACGTCGGTAAGCGTAACGGTGTCGCCTGCGGCAGCCTGGAAAAGAAAATGGGCATCAAGGCCTCGGCCACCTGTGTGCTGAATTTTGATGGCGCCACCGGTTTTCTCATTGGCCCCGAGAATGAAGGGCTCAATTGCATGTTCACTTTCATGAACACCGCCCGCATCGGCACCGCCATTCAGGGCGTCGGGCCGGCGGAGCTGTCCTATCAGTGGGCGTTGGCCTATGCAAAAGATCGGCGCTCCATGCGGGCACTCTCAGGCAAGAAAGAGCCGGACCAGGTCGCCGACAGCCTGATCCATCATGCTGATGTGCGCCGGATGTTACTGACCCAGAAGGCCATCGCCGAAGGCGGTCGTGCCATGCTGTATTACGCGGCCCGGCTGGCCGATCACATGGTCGAGGGATTCACCGAAGGTGACGATAAAAAGGCGGAAAAGTACGATGACAAACTCGGCTTCCTGACGCCAATTCTGAAGGGCTTTCTCACTGAACTCGGCTGCGAAGCGGCTAACCTGGGGGTCCAGGTTTTTGGCGGCCATGGTTACATCCGGGAACATGGTATGGAGCAGATTGTCCGGGATACCCGCATCGCCACCCTTTACGAGGGCACTACCGGTATCCAGGCGCTGGACCTTCTGGGACGAAAAGTATTGCTGATGACCCAGGGCGGCGCGGTGCGCGAGTTCACCCTGAACATTGCCAATTTTGCCCGTAAGCATCTCACCGACAAACGACTGCGGCCTTGGGCGCTTGAGCTGCTCAAGTTGACCGGCCAGTGGAATCTGCTGACGGTGCGGATCATGCTCGCGGCCCGCAAGGACCGGGATGTGGTAAGTTCCGCAGCCTACGATTTCCTGATGTACAGCGGCTACGTCACCATGGCCTATATCTGGCTGCGTCAGGCTGCGGTGGCTGTGGAAAAACTCGATAACGGTGGTGAGGAATCCACCGGCTTTTACCAGGCCAAGCTCGCCACCACCGAGTTCTATTTTGAACGTTTGCTGCCCCGGGCCCAGAGCCACGCCACCAGCATGCTCAGCCCCAGCAAAAACCTGATGCAGCTCGACGCCGAGGATCTGGCCTTCACCGGGTAGGGTATCCGGTACACGTTATCCCCGGGCCTCAGCCCGGGTTTTTTTGACCTTGAAATATCCCCGCCTGACCCCACCTTACCGGTGCATTTCCGATCGGAGTTATTAACTAACTGAATTAAATAGAGATGTTCTGATTTCTCGAATAAAAGTAAGGAGGTTCGAATATGGAGACTCGTACTGACGACTTTTATCCCACCCGCCTGGAACGCCCCACCAAAAGCTTTGAACGTCAGGATACCGTGGTGCACAGCAGCGGTTCGGACCGATTCGACGGACCACTGAGTGAGACTGAGCTGGCACAGTATGAGCGCGACGGTTTTCTGGTCTTCGACAGTTTTTTCGACCAGGCCACCGTGCGCCAGTTCCGGGAGGATTTGCGGGGCTATGAGGACGATGAAAGCATCCTGCGCTCGGAAGGCACCATTACCGAGCCCGGCAAGCAGGAAATCCGCTCGATTTTTGGCATTCACGAACTGTCGGACCGATTCGACCGGCTGACCCGGGATCCCAGGATTCTGGCAATGGTGCGCCAGCTTCTGGGCAGTGAAGCCTACATCCACCAGTCCCGGATCAACTTCAAACCCGGTTTCCACGGCAAGGGTTTTGACTGGCACTCGGATTTTGAAACCTGGCACGCCGAGGACGGCATGCCACGGATGCGGGCAGTCAGCTTTTCCATCGCCCTCACCGACAACACGCCCTTCAACGGCCCCCTGATGCTCATCCCGGGTTCTCACAAGACCTTTGTACCCTGCGTTGGCCGCACACCCGAGGACAACTATCAGTCGTCGCTTAAAAAACAGGAACTGGGTGTTCCCAGCAATCGGGACCTGGCAGCCATGGCGGATGACTACGGTATCAAAGCGCCAACCGGCCCTGCCGGCTCGCTGATCATCTTCGAGTGCAACACGCTCCACGCCTCTAATGCCAATATCTCGCCCTGGCCGCGCAGCAACCTGTTTTTCGTCTACAACAGTGTGGAGAACCAGCTGCAAGCCCCTTTCTGCGGCAACAAACCGCGGCCGGATTTCCTGGGGAATCGCAGTCACACCCAAGCACTCAAACCGGTAGGTCAGGCAGACTGGCGCAGAACCGGTTAACGATGTTCTCAAAGTGAAACCCACAAGGGAAGCTTCGAGGCTTCCCTTGGTTCGGCTTCCTCCCTGCCTATTCTTCTCTGTCCCGAGTGGCCTTTTGGCCAAACAACAGCTTTTTTCCTTCTTCAGTCACCGCCGGGCGGCTCGACCAGGGCTCTCCTTTTTCGTAAGCAGCCCTGACTGCAGGTCTCGCCTGCATCGAATGGAACCACCGCTCAAGGTTGGGAAAGTCCGTCAGAAATTGTCTCTGTCGTTCGTGGGGTACGATCCACGGGTAAATGGCCATATCGGCAATGGAATAATCGTCAGCAACCCAGTCCCGCCCCTTCAAACGGGTATCGAGTACGCCGTACAGACGATTTGTTTCGTTGACGTATCGACTGATCGCATAGGGTATTTGCTCAGGGGCATACTGGACGAAATGATGATTCTGGCCGGCCATGGGCCCCAGACCTCCCATTTGCCACATCAGCCATTCCAGCACCGTTTTTCTGCCATGCAGACTGAATGGCATGAAACGGCCGGCCTTTTCTGCGAGGTACAAAAGGATGGCACCTGACTCAAACACGCTCACAGGCTCACTGCCCTCTGGCGGATCATTATCAACGATGGCCGGCATACGGTTATTGGGGGAGAAGGCGAGGAAATCTGGTTTGAACTGTTCTCCGGCGCTGATATCCACAGGGTGGATCCGGTAGTCCAGCCCGGTCTCTTCCAGAAATATCGTGATCTTGTGGCCGTTGGGTGTCGGCCAGTAATAGAGATCAATCATTACTGGGCACCGCGTTGCGAGTCGAGAGTCTCCGCCAACAGCTCAATCCTGTCTTGCCCCCAAAACTGCTCGCCGTTCAACAGGTAGGCAGGCGCACCCAGTACGCCCCGTTCCACGGCTTCGTCACTGTTGCGATCATACTGGTCAGCAACGGCGGATGAATCCGCTGACCGGAGCACGGCTTCGGCATCGAATTGCAGACTGGTCAGGATGTCACGGATCACAGCTTCTTCGGCAATGTTTCTCTCCTCGGACCAACACGCTTCCAAGGCACGCTGCACAAATTCACCAGCATCTTTACCGGCTTCCTGCAGAGCAATAGCGCAACGGTCTGCCAACCCGGGATCTGTCGGAAAATGCGCGGGCTTCAGGTTCACGGGCAAATCCCGTTTCCTCGCCCACCGTTCAATTTCAAGCAGACGGTATTCTTGACGGCAGATCGGACGATCCGGAACGGGCTTAGCTCCGGAATTGGCAAACACTTTTGCCAGCTTAACGGGTTTGAAATTGACCCTGGCACCCGCGGTGCGGGCTGTATCCAGAAGGGCCCGGTGACCAAGATAGGTAAACGGGGAAATGCAGGTGAAGTAGTAATCGATCTCGGGATTCATTGTTTAAAGGTCCTGGACGTTTGAGTTGGTTTTGTAGCCTGTCCAGTACTCTAGCTTTTATTGAGTGGTCGCTCAATAAAGCATTCAGCAAATCATTTGCGGTCAATGAGATTCATTACAGACTTTCTGATTACTTTCCGATGCAGAAGCTGCTGAAGATCTTGCCTAATAACTCATCAGGCGTCAGATGCCCGGTGATCTCGCCCAGGCTGTCCTGTGCGGCACGCAGGTCTTCAGCCAGAAGCTCACCGGCACCAAAACCCTCTAGCTGGCTCTGGCCCTGAATCAACAAGGTCTGGGCCCGTTCCAGGGCATCCAGATGCCGGCGCCGGGCCAGAAAACCGCCCTCTGTGGTGCTGGCAAACCCCATGCACTGTTTGAGATGGTCCCGGAGTATGTCCAGGCCCTCGGCAGACTTTGCCGCCAACCGGATCACCGGCGCGCTCTGGTGATCTTCGGCACTGATGCCGACCGGTTCACCAGAGAGGTCCACCTTGTTACGTATCACCGTCACCGGGGCGTTGGCCGGTAGCTGGTCGATGAAATCCGGCCAGATTTCATGGGGACTGGTTTTATCGGTGGTTGTCGCATCCACCATCAGAAGAATACGATCGGCCTGACGGATTTCCTCCCAGGCCCGGGCAATTCCGATCTGTTCCACTTCGTCCGGGCTGTCCCGCAGGCCGGCGGTATCGATAATGTGCAGGGGCATCCCATCGATGTGGATGTGCTCCCGCAGGACATCACGGGTTGTGCCCTCAATCGCCGTAACAATGGCCGCTTCGCGACCGGCGAGGGCATTGAGTAGACTCGACTTGCCGGCATTGGGCCTTCCGCCGATCACCACTTTCATGCCGTCACGAAGAATAGTTCCCTGCTGGGCTTCGGCCAGGATTTTCCCGAGCCGCTCCAGGAGGTTTTGAAGGTCACTGGCCACCTTGCCGTCGGCCAGGAAGTCGATCTCCTCCTCGGGAAAATCGATCGCCGCCTCAACGTAGATCCGCAGGTGGGTCACCGCGTCCACCAGATCCTCGATCTGCCGGGAGAACACCCCCTGCATGGAACGAACGGCACAACGCGCTGCCTGTTCCGAGCTGCTCTCGATCAGATCGGCAATCGCTTCGGCCTGGGCCAGATCCAGTTTGTCGTTCAGAAACGCCCGCTCGGAAAACTCACCGGGGCGGGCCAGTCTTGCGCCCTGGCTGCACACTTCCCGAAGCAGAAGATCGAGAATCACGGTGCCACCGTGGCCCTGAAGCTCGAATACATCCTCACCGGTAAAGGAGTGGGGATTAGGGAAAAACAGCCCGATGCCCTCGTCAATCAACTCGCCCCGGCTATCTTGGAATGGGCCGTAATGGGCATAACGGGGTTTGGGCTCAAACCCAAGCATCTGTCTGGCAATAGCCCGGGCCTTGGGACCGGACACGCGAACGATTCCGACCCCGGCCTGTCCGGGTGCGGTGGCTATGGCTGTGATGGTTTCAGAACTCTGGCTCATGCTTTTTCCACAGGCTGAAAACAACAAAGGCTCCACAGAGGAGCCTTTGCCGGGTCGGTTCGGGCACCGGTCAGTGCTTTTTACCGGCCATTTCTGCTTCGATCTTGCGGGTAATGTACCACTGCTGGGCAATGGACAGAATGTTGTTTACCAGCCAGTACAGTACCAGACCGGCCGGGAACCACAGGAAGAACACGGTGAAGATCAACGGCATCATCTTCATGATCTTGGCCTGCATGGGATCCGGCGGCGTCGGGTTCAGACTCATCTGCAGGAACATGCTGGCGCCCATCAGAATCGGCAGGATGAAATACGGGTCCATCACCGACAGATCCTGAATCCACAGCATGAATGGCGCATGGCGTAGCTGGACACTCTCAAACAGTACCCAGTACAGGGAGATGAACACGGGCATCTGCACCAGTATTGGCAGACAGCCCCCGAGCGGATTGATCTTCTCCCGCTTGTACAGCGCCATCATTTCCTGGGACATGCGCTGTCGGTCGTCACCATAGAGCTCTTTTAGCCGGGTCAGCTGAGGCGCTACCGCCCGCATTTTGGCCATGGACTTGTAACTGGTGGCGGACAGGTGGAAGAACACCCCCTTGACCAGAACCGTCAGCAGGATGATGGCAACACCCCAGTTGCCAACAAGGCTGTGGAACCAATCCAGAATGATGAACAGCGGCAGGGAAATAAAGAACAGCCAGCCGAAATCAACGGTACGGTCCATGTTCGGAGCCACGGCTTCCAGACGCTCAATGATTTTCGGTCCGACATAAGCCCGTGCACCGATCTCGGCGGTCTCGCCCGGCGCTACTGTGGTGGCGGGGTAGACAAAGCCCATCACGTAGTTCTGGCCACGTTGTGTGGTCTGATACTGGGCAGAGATGTCACGTTCGGGTACCCAGGCAGACAGGAAGTAGTGCTGGAGAAAGGCCAGCCAGCCGTTGGTGACGGACTGGTTGATCTGGGTCTCCTGCAGGTCGCCAAAATCGAATTTCTCGTAGGGATCTTCCGGGGAGCTGATCACCAGGCCAAGAAATGCCTGAATACCCATGCTGGTCTGGGAGGTTGGGTCTGGAGACTGGTCACGGACGATCTTGCCGGTGAAATTGCCTTGCCAGTTTTCACCGGACTGGTTCTCAACCAGGTACTTGACGCCTATCTCATAGCTGTCGCGTTCAAACTGGTAGTGCTTGGTGATCTGCACACCGCTATCGGTGGTGTATGTCAGGTTTACCTGGAGCTGGTTGTCACCCTCAGCCAGCTCATAGCTGGAGGCGTCTGCATTGTAGACGGGAGCGGAACCGTTTTTGCGGCTATCAGGACCGTCACGACCGATCAGACCGCTTTCAAGAACGTAGAGACGGTTCTGCGTGTTGTTCAGGAGTGTCAGCGGTTCCTTGCTGTTCAGGGAGTCGTCGTAGTCAAGCAACTGGGCTTTCACCAGGTTACCGCTTACCCGATCAATTTGCAGGTCGTACACGTCAGTGCGGACAGTAATGAACTGATCGCTGACGGTGGTGTTGTTTTCTGTTGAGCTTACGACAGCCTGACCTGTTTCCGGTGTAGTGAACTCGCCGTCACCGTCTACCTGTGCAGTACCTTCCTCCGGAAGCACCATATCGTCTGAACTGCCCATGCTGCCGTTGTTTTGCGAAGGCTGCGATTCAGCGACTTGAGCCGTCTGCGGCTGCTGATGGTAATCCTCATTCCAGGCAAGCACCATCAGATAACTGACAATAGCCAGGCCGGCAAATAATACGATGCGTTGAATATCCATAGAGTTACTGTCTGGTCTGGGTTGTTGTATGGGAATGATCAGCGTGTACGCAGGTTGTTGCCGTTTCCTGAACCCGGGGGTCTGTTGTTCCCGGTACAGGATCATAACCGCCTTCGGCCCAGGGATGACACCTTAACAGACGCCGGATCGCGAGAAATAATCCTTTAAGCGCGCCATGATGGGTTATGGCTTCAACGGCGTATTGTGAGCAGGTGGGATAGTGGCGGCAGTGACTGGCCATCAGGGGACTGATTGCGTACTGGTAGAAGCGGATGGGCAAAAGCAGAAGCTTGCGCATTAACCCGTTCCTCGACCGGCAGGTTCGGATGTTGCTGCCCGGGATGGCTGAGATTGAGCGTACTTTTTCCTGAGACGGCGCCAGAGGTCGTCCATGGCTGCGCGCACCAAATGGTTGTCCAGGGAAACCAGTCCCTGCCGTCCCAGAACCACAAGATCGACACCCGGCAGGTCCGTCTGGTGCCGAAAGCTTTCTCTGACCTGTCGTTTTATCCGGTTTCTCTGGACGGCAAGCTTGAGGTTCTTCTTCGAGAAGATCAAACCGATCCTGGCGTGACCGAGGTTGTTCGGTGTTGCCAGGATCAGAAAATTCCGGTGCGGAACTTTCAGCTGCACGTCGTTGAAGACTTTGCCGTAATCAGCAGGTCGCAAAAGACGATGTGATTTCGGGAAACTCAAAGCCTTCATCAGGCAATCAGAGCTTACGCGGACAGACGTGCGCGGCCCTTGGCACGACGACGGGAAATAACCTTGCGACCGTTGGCAGTGGCCATACGGGCACGGAAACCGTGAACGCGCTTACGCTTCAGGACGCTTGGTTGAAACGTTCTTTTCATGGTGATGATCTCACAATTCGTAAGTTGGAAATTCAGTAACTGGCTGGAAAATGAACAGCCAAAACAGGAGCGGCATTCTATGCAAATACCGGTGGGAATTCAATGCTTATTGCTAATGGGTTGTGCGCATCCTGAAAATTCCCGAATGGCCTGGCCAGCTAATAAATTCAGTAAGTCTTTTTAGAATTCTTTTAAGGATTAATTATTACTGTTATTAGTATCGAAGATTTCTGTGGATAAGCAAAAAAATAGTTTGAAAAACAGATTCCTGAACGGTTTATAAGGGTATTGATAAGGCGCCCTGAGGGCTGTGGACGGCGGCAGGGCGAAATGTGGGTAAGTGGGTTTAGTGTGATGGGTCGAAGTTATCCCCGGTTGCGTCCCGTGGTTCCTAACAGGGTTAAACCCGGGCTGTGCACACAGGCCTGTGGGTAACTTTCCGAGAAGTTATTTTCTGTACACAAGGTTGTAGGTAAGTTCGTAAAAATATGAAATATAAAGGAATAAATTTCCACAGGCTGTTCATTAACTGGCTTTGGCTCTTTCACTGGGGGGCCGGTCGGGTTAGAATCCGGGGTCATCTCACAGGACAGGAAGTCCCTTGTCCGTTCAGAGACATTTCAGGGTTATCGGGAGCAGGCTGTCGTGCCAAACAGTATGTGGCATCAATGTCTTGAAGTACTCCGGGACGAGTTTCCCGCACAACAGTTCAATACCTGGCTCAGGCCCCTCCAATCCGATCACCGGGAGGGGCAGCTGATGCTGTTCGCTCCGAACCGCTTTGTGATGGATTGGGTGAACGAAAAGTACCTGAGGCGTATCGAAGAGGTGCTCAAGGATCTGAACGGCGGGCAGGCGCCCCGCGTCAATATGAAAGTGGGTTCGGCACCCCGTGAAGATGAACCGGTCAAACGCTCGGAAGTACCTGCTCGGGTTAATGGCCAGGTTCATGAAGAGACCGGTAGCCGGGTCACCGAAGAAGAGAAAGGTGTGGCCGCTACGGTGGCCGGTTCGCCTTCTGTTCGCCCGAAAAGTGGTAGTGAGCGGCGGCCGGTTCAGGTTGAAGGCGATATCAAGCACCAGAGTTTCCTGAATGAAGGATTCACCTTCGAAACCTTTGTCGAAGGTAAATCCAACCAGTTGGCTAGAGCGGCCTCCATGCAGGTGGCGGAGAATCCGGGTGGTGCCTACAATCCGTTGTTCCTGTACGGCGGTGTTGGTCTTGGTAAAACACACCTGATGCATGCGATCGGCAACGAAATTGTCCGTCGCAACCCCAAGGCGAAAGTGGCTTATCTTCGCTCGGAACGATTCGTGGCAGACATGGTCAAGGCGCTGCAACTGAATGCGATCAATGAATTCAAGCGCTACTACCGGTCGGTGGATGCCCTGCTGATCGACGACATCCAGTTTTTTGCCCGCAAGGAGCGCTCCCAGGAAGAATTCTTCCACACGTTTAATGCGCTGCTGGAAGGTGGTCAGCAGGTGATCGTGACCTGTGACCGGTTCCCGAAAGAAATTGTCGATATGGAAGAGCGGCTCAAATCCCGGTTTGGCTGGGGCCTGACTGTCATGGTTGAGCCACCGGAACTCGAAACCCGGGTGGCCATTCTGATGAAAAAGGCCGATCAGGCCAACGTAAAGCTGAGCAGCGAAGCGGCTTTTTTTATTGCCCAGAAGATTCGTTCGAATGTTCGAGAACTTGAAGGGGCGTTGCGTTTGGTGATAGCGAATGCTCACTTCACCGGTTCGGAAATCACACCCCCGTTTATCCGGGAGAGCTTGAAAGACCTGTTGGCGCTGCACGAGAAACAGGTGAGCATCGATAACATTCAGCGAACTGTGGCGGAGTATTACAAGATCAAGGTAGCCGATTTGCTATCCAAGCGCCGGACCCGAACGGTGACCCGGCCCCGGCAGGTCGCCATGTCCCTGTCCAAGGAGTTGACCAATCACAGCTTGCCCGAGATTGGCGACGCCTTTGGTGGTCGGGACCACACCACCGTATTGCATGCGTGCAAGAAAATCGTGGAATTGCAGGAGACTGATCCGGGCATCCGCGAGGATTATCAGAATTTTATGAGACTGCTGACCACCTGATGCCGGGCGTTGGCGAACAACATTCACCCTTCCAACATAAAGAAAGCTGAGTGCCATGAAACTGACGATCAGCCGTGAATCCCTGCTCACCCCGCTGCAAAGCATTGCCGGTGTAGTGGAAAAGAAACAGACCATGCCCGTGTTGTCCAACGTTCTGCTGGTGGCCGAGGACAATACCCTGACCCTGACCGGTACCAATATGGAAGTGGAGCTGGTGGCACGGGTAACGCCGGTGCATGTGGATCAGCCCGGCCGGATTACTGTTCCGGCCCGCAAGCTGTCCGATATTTCCCGCGCCCTTGGCGACGAAGCGCCGATGGAACTTTCGCTTGAAGGCGATCGCTTGCACCTGCGCTGTGGCGCCAGTCATTTCACGTTGTCCACACTGCCGGCGGAGCACTTCCCCAACGTGGAAGACGAAGATGAAAGCTTCCGTCTGGAGTTACCCCAAAAAGAACTGGGCCGGATGCTGGACGCCACTGCATTTGCCATGGCTCAGCAGGATGTTCGCTACTACCTGAACGGCCTGTTGCTGGAAGTGGACAAGGATCATGTCCGGACGGTGGCGACGGATGGTCACCGGCTGGCGATGGCACACCTGGAACTGCCGACCAATTGCCCGGAGTTGCGGCAGGTTATTGTCCCGCGTAAAGGGGTCCTTGAGCTTGCCAGGTTGCTGGATGATGTGGAAACACCGGTTACCCTCGTCATTGGTGACAATCATCTGCGGGCGACGGTGGGTTCGTACACCTTTACGTCGAAACTTATTGAAGGGAAATTCCCCGATTACAACCGGGTTATTCCGCGAGGGGGCGACAAGGTTGTTCTGGCCGACCGCGCCACATTGAAGAATACCCTGCAACGGGCGGGGATCCTGTCTCACGAAAATATCCGTGGTGTACGACTTAACTTGGCTTCGAATGAACTCCAGGTATTCGCCAACAACCCGGATCAGGAACAGGCCGAAGACGCGCTTCCGGTGGACTATCAGGGTGAATCCCTGCAGATCGGTTTTAATGTAGGCTACCTGGTGGATGTTATGAACGCGCTGGATGAGGATCAGGTCAAGATTACCCTGTCCAATCCCAACAGCAGTGCGTTGATTGAGGCGCAGAATGATAACCGCTGCCTCTATGTTGTCATGCCCATGAGGCTGTAGGAGGAAGATAGATTGATGAGTACCGTAACGAACGGAATCAAAGGCGCGTTCCGGATTGGCCAGACTGTGTCGGTACTCGGGCGCACCGGGATCAATTGGCTGAGGGGGGAGCGTCCTCCGACGCCGAGGCTGCTGAGGCAGACGTTTGAATCCCTCGGTGCGACCTATATCAAGCTGGGACAGTTTATTGCCAGTTCCCCTACATTTTTCCCGAAGGAGTATGTGGAGGAATTCCAGAACTGCCTGGATAAGACCCCGAACCTGCCGTTCGGCGTCATCAAGAAGATTATCCGGGACGAGCTGGGAAGACCGCTGGATGAAGTCTATTCAGAAATCGATCCGGTAGCATTGGCGTCGGCTTCGATTGCTCAGGTGCATGCCGCGCGGCTGGTAACCGGTGAAGAGGTGGTTATCAAGGTGCAGAAGCCGGGGGTCGAGAACATCCTGCTGACGGACCTGAACTTTCTGTATGTGTCCGCCCGCATTATTGAAACCCTGGCGCCGAAACTGTCCTGGACATCCATGTCCGGTATTGTCGAAGAAATCCAGCGGACCATGATGGAAGAGTGTGACTTCATCAAGGAAGCCAACAACCTCAAGGTATTCCGGGATTTCCTGCACGACACCCATAATGAAGACGCGGCAGTGCCGAGGGTGTTCGAGCATTGCAGCACCCGTCGGATTCTGACAATGGAACGCTTTCATGGTGTTTCGCTGACGGATCTGGAAAGCATTCGTGGTTACGCTCGTGATCCGGAGCGGACCCTGATCACCGCGATGAATACCTGGTTTGCCAGTCTGACGCAGTGCGAGTTCTTTCATGCCGATGTTCACGCCGGAAACCTGATGGTGCTGAAGGATGGCCGGGTCGGTTTTATCGATTTTGGCATTGTTGGTCGGATCAAGCCGGATACCTGGCAGGCAGTCAGTGATTTTATTTCGGCGGTAATGGTTGGCAATTTCGATGGGATGGCCGATGCCATGATTCGTATCGGCATTACCCGCCAGACTGTCCGAGTGGAAGACCTCGCTGCTGATCTGAAAAGGCTGTATCAGCAGATGGACAAGATGGTGCCGGATGAAGTGCCTTATGAGGCGGATCAGGCAGAGGACGATGTTAATCATATTCTGATGGATATGGTTAAGATCGGTGAAAGCCATGGGCTGCATTTCCCGAGGGAATTTGCCTTGCTGCTGAAGCAATTTCTGTACTTCGACCGGTATGTGCACATCCTTGCTCCGGAAATGGATGTGTTCATGGACGAACGGCTGAACATGCTTCACTGAGGCTGTCGCCTTGAGCGATTGGCTTTTGTACACTAGGGCGGCGTTACTGAAGGGAGGTAACGCCGCCTTTTTCGTTTGACGGGTTTCATTCGATTCTCTCCCCTCTGCCCCTCGAGTTTGCTTTTCTATGGCGCTTGTAAAATTCCAGACTGAAAATTTTCGAAACTTGTCTTCTGCGCCTGTGAGCTTTTCGCCTTCCTTCAATCTGTTGTACGGAGAAAATGGCAGCGGCAAAACCAGTGTCCTGGAAGCCATAGGGTACCTGGGGTTGGGTCGTTCTTTTCGAGTGAATCGACATCAGGCGGTGGTGAGTCACGGTCAACAACGACTCACGGTCTTTGGCGGGTTGGATCATGGTCTCGAGGAGAGCGACCGCACGAAAAATTCGGAACTCGTGCACCGGCTCGGAATATCTCGGGATATTGGGCAGAAGGAAACGGTTTTGCGAGTGGATGGGGAAGCGGTGCGTAGCCTGTCTGGGCTCGCGAAACATTTTCCAGTATCGGTAATTGATCCGGGAGTGTTTGATGTGGTCGCCGGCGGACCAGGAAAGCGGCGACAATTTCTCGACTGGTTAGTGTTCCACGTGGAACCTTCTTTCGGATCGTTATGGCAACAATGCCAGCGAGTCACATCACAGCGGAATCAAACGCTGAGAAATGGTAGACTAGACGAAGCTTTAATGCGGGTCTGGGATAACCAGTACACCACCCTGAGTGAACGCATTACCGAGGCTCGCGCTGGCACCTTTGGCCGGTTTAAGGCGGCTTTTGAAAAGCTGGTTCGGGAAGTGGAAGTACCCTGGACCGAAGGTCTGAAGCTTGAGTACTACCCGGGCTGGGATGTTAGCTGCCCACTGGTGGAATTGCTTGTAGATCATCGGGAGCAGGAGCGAAAGGTTGGACACACGCTTTATGGTCCGAACCGCGCCGACATCCGGCTGAAGTTTCAGGGCAGGCCTGTTGCTGAAACCTTCTCCCGGGGCCAGCAGAAAACCCTGGTGATTTTGATGAAGATTGCCCAAGGCATGGTTCTGAGTGATATGGGCAAACAGGTGACCTTTTTGCTTGACGATATTAACGCCGAGCTGGATGAAGGGCATCGGGCCATGCTGGCCAGCAGACTACAGGCATTACGTTGTCAGGTGTTCATCACGTCTATAGAGCGTCCACTCGTGGAACAGCTCTGGCCAGGCGGTAAGGCACCAGATTACAGATTGTTCCACGTGGAACATGGCAAATTGACGGAAGAATAAGACCGGTGCGAAGAGCGAATACTGCCCGGGCTATCACGCTTCAGGAGTTTCCGAATGAGTGAATCGAATTATAATTCCTCCAGTATCAAAGTCTTGAAAGGACTGGATGCGGTGCGAAAGCGGCCAGGCATGTACATTGGGGATACCGATGATGGCACCGGCCTGCACCACATGGTCTTTGAATTGGTGGATAACTCCATCGACGAAGCGCTTGCGGGCTATTGCTCAGAGATTGGCGTGGTTATCCACCCGGACGAATCGGTAACCGTGAAAGACAACGGCCGTGGCATCCCGGTGGATCTGCACGAAGAGGAAGGCGTTTCCGCTGCCGAAGTTATCATGACAGTGCTGCACGCTGGTGGTAAGTTCGATGACAACTCCTACAAGGTGTCTGGTGGCCTTCACGGCGTGGGTGTATCCGTGGTTAACGCCTTGTCCTCTACCCTTACCCTGACTATCCGTCGTGACAACAAGGTGTACGAGCAGACCTACACCCACGGTATTCCTAATGCGCCTCTGGCGGCTGTTGGCGAAACCGACGCCTCGGGCACCAAGGTGCATTTCATTCCGTCGCCGGAAACCTTCACTCACATTGAGTTCCACTACGACATTCTTGCCAAGCGCCTTCGTGAACTGGCGTTTTTGAACAGTGGCGTCCGCATCCGTCTGACCGATGAACGTTCGGGCAAGGAAGAAGTTTTTCAATATGAAGGTGGTCTGCGGGCATTTGTTGAGCATCTGAATGCTAACAAGACCCCGATTAACCGGGTATTCCACTTCAACCGTGAGCGGGAAGACGGTATTGCCGTGGAAGTGTCCATGCAATGGAATGATGCCTTCCAGGAAAACCTTTACTGTTTTACCAATAACATCCCCCAGCGGGATGGTGGTACCCATCTGGCCGGTTTCCGGGCGGCTCTCACCCGTTCCCTGAACAACTACATTGAGCAGGAAGGTCTGGGTAAGAAGGCGAAGGTTGCGACTTCCGGTGACGATGCCCGTGAAGGCCTCACTGCCATCATTAGCGTGAAAGTTCCGGACCCGAAGTTCTCCTCCCAGACCAAGGACAAACTGGTGTCCTCCGAGGTAAAAACCGCGGTCGAGCAGGAGCTGTACCAGAGTTTTGCCGAATACCTGCAGGAACAGCCGAACGAAGCCAAGCTCATCGTCAACAAGATGATCGAGGCCGCCCGGGCCCGTGAAGCTGCTCGTAAGGCACGGGATATGACCCGTCGAAAAGGGGCCCTGGACATTGCCGGCTTGCCCGGAAAACTGGCGGACTGCCAGGAGAAAGATCCTGCCCTTTCCGAACTGTACATCGTGGAGGGTGACTCGGCCGGTGGCAGTGCCAAACAGGGCCGTGACCGCAAGACCCAGGCAATCCTCCCGTTGAAGGGTAAGATCCTGAACGTGGAAAAAGCCCGCTTTGACAAGATGCTCTCCTCTGCGGAAGTGGGCACCCTGATCACAGCTCTCGGTTGTGGTATTGGCCGGGAAGAGTTCAATCCCGACAAGCTGCGTTACCACTCGATTATTATCATGACCGATGCGGACGTGGACGGTTCCCACATCCGGACCCTGCTGCTGACCTTCCTGTTCCGTCAGATGCGCGAAATCATCGAGCGAGGCCACGTCTTTATCGCCATGCCACCGCTGTACAAGGTCAAGCGTGGCAAACAGGAGCAGTACCTGAAGGACGAGAAGGCCAAGGAAGCCTACCTTACCCAGACGGCTCTGGAAGGCGCCCAGCTCTATGTGAATCCGGAGGCTCCGGCGATCAAGGATTCCGCACTGGAAACCATGGTCAAGGACTACCAGGCCGTTATGAACATGATTGGCCGCCTGTCCCGTGCCTACCCGGCCAAGGTTCTGGAACAGATGCTTCAGAACGTTACCCTCAAGCCTGAGCACCTGAAAGAGGAAGCGGAAGTGGCTCGCTGGGTCGCGCGCCTGGGTGACGGCCTGGACCTGGATACCCGTACCGGGACCAAGTACACCTTCTCGGTAACCAAGGATACCGAACGGGGCCTGTACCTCCCGAAAGTGACCATCTACGTTCACGGGATCCCCTACGACCATGTCTTCAGCCATGATTTCTTCGAATCATCCTCGTATGCGGCGATCGCCCGCATGGGTGAGACCCTGGATGGGCTCATTGAAGAAGGCGCTTATATCCAACGGGGTGAGCGCAAACAGGCGGTTCTCTCTTTTGAGGGCGCTCTGGATTGGCTGATGAAAGAGGCTCAGCGCGGTCTGAACATTCAGCGCTACAAAGGACTGGGCGAGATGAACCCGGAACAGTTGTGGGAAACCACCATGGACCCGGAGACCCGTCGGATGATGAAAGTGACCATCGAAGACGCCATTGCGGCCGACCAGATCTTCACAACTCTGATGGGTGACGACGTAGAGCCGCGTCGCAACTTTATCCAGACCAATGCGCTGGAAGTGACTAACCTGGATATCTGATCAATAACGTCCAGGCGCAATAAAAAAGCGGCGGAGGTTTTGAAGCCTCCGCCGCTTTTTTGTGTCCGGCCTTAACGGAAAATCCAGGGGGCTGCTATTTCCCTGTGGTCGATTCCGAGGATTTGTTTCGTTCCTTCTCTTTCTCTGCCAGATGAGGCGCCATCACCTCTTCCAGCGTGTAGCCGGTCAGCCGTCGAATGGTCCGCCAGAGATAATAGAAAATCAGCATCATCATGATCATCGAAGGAATGGCGATCATCGGATAGCTCACCAGCGTCATCCGGCCGAGCTCCTCATTGAACGCCTGGGTGCCGGAGGGGCTGACCACGATCCATTTGGCGAGCACGTAGTTCATGATCGATGAGAAAAGAAAGGTGCCGGCAAAGAAGTAGCTGGCCTTCAGAAGACGTTCTTCGAACTCACCAACCCGGCCGTGTTCCTCGAGTGTTTTATGGATCTTATCCACATCCAGAACACTCGGGTTGTACAGCAGTGTGCGTACCAGTGGGTACCTGGTTCTGGTAGAGGCCAGTACCGCCAGACCAATGATTGCGGGAATCGCGGCTTCCTTGATGGCCAGCCAGCCGGCATCCAGTTCCAGTAAACCGATGCCACCGGTCAGGCCAACGCTGACCAGGCCGAGTACCGCGATGAAGTTTTTCTTGCGGTATTTGATCAACTCGAACAGGCCCCAGCCCAGGGGAAACGCCAGGCCGATGAGCAGCGCATTGACGTTGCCCAGGTGTTCCTCGCCACTGAATTTCATCAGGATAACGGAAGGAATGATAATGCTGACCAGCAAATCGACCCAGGGCCTTGGCTTGTGGTCCGGTATGTTCGCGGAGCTCGGAGACGTCATGATCTAGCCTGGTTGGTGGAACTGGAGCAGGGCAAGTGGCACTGCTGAAGTAGTCTGGGCAGTATACGACGAATCGGAGTGCGGACGTAACCGCCGTCCCCGGACACAGAAGCGGTGGTTTGGCTGTCAGAATGCCCGGCTTTCAAATAGGTATAAAAAAGCCGGGCTTATGCCCGGCTTTTCTGGTTCTTCGTGGATGTCAGCGCCGATCAGGCACCCACTTCCTTGAGGCTTTCTTCCACAATGGCCAGCCCTTCTTCCAGCACATCGTCTTCGATGGTTACCGGCATAAGGAAACGCAAAGTATTGCCGTACATGCCACAGCTCAGAAGAATCAGACCCTTCTCCTTCGCTTTCTTGGTCACCGCCGCTGCGAGTTCCGGTTTGGGTGTATGGCTATCCTTGCTTTCTACCAGCTCAAAGGCCGCCATGGGGCCGAGATTGCGCACATTATCGACATGGGCAAACTGCTCCTGCCACTGACCGAAGCGTTGCTTCAGCTTCTCGCCCAGCGCCTGGGCCTTACCAAGAATGTCCTCTTCCTTGAACACATCGAACACGGCGAGGGCTGCGGCACAGGCTGTCGGACTACCGGTGTAGGTGCCGCCCAGCGAGTTCGGGCCGGAAGCATCCATGTACTTGTCGGTACCAACAATCGCGGAAATCGGCATGCCATCCGCCATACTCTTGGCCATGGTCATCAGATCCGGCTCAACGCCACTGTGCTCAATGGCAAACATCTTGCCGGTCCGGCCAAAGCCGCTCTGCACTTCATCCGCGATCATCAGGATGTCGTTCTCATCACAAATCTTGCGGATTTCCTTCAGGAAACTGGTCGGTGCCGCGTAGAAGCCGCCCTCACCCAGGACCGGCTCGATGACGATCGCCGCGGTGTTGTGGCCCGGCGAATCCGCCTTCATGGCCATCTTCAGGCCACGCAATGCTTCGTCTTCGCTAACGCCGTGATAAGGAACCGGGTATGGTGCACGGTAAACGGTACCGGGCATGGGCCCGAAGTCGGTCTGGTAAGGGGCGGCCTTGCCGTTCATCGCCATGGTGTAGAAGGTACGACCGTGATAACCGCCGTCAAAGCAGATTACGTTGGTCTTGCCGGTCGCCGCACGGGCGATCTTCATGGCGTTTTCCAGGGCTTCAGCGCCGGAGTTCGCCAGCATCACCTTGGCATGGCCACGTACCGGTACTACGCCGCTCAGCTTCTCCGCCAGTTTAACGTAGCCCTCGTAGGGCATGACCGTCTGGCAGGTGTGCATCAGCTTGTCCAGCTGCGCCTTGACCGCTTCCACCACCTTTGGGTGACGGTGGCCAATGTTCAATACGCCGATGCCGCCAGCAAAATCGATCATGCGTTTGCCGTCTGCATCCCACAATTCCGCATTCGTTGCATGGTCGGCAAACTGTTCGTTCGGACTTGCCGCGCCCGCCGCAACGTAGCGTTCTTTGAGTGCCTGCAATTCTTTATTGCTCACTTTGCCATTCTCCCTGGGTTCAGGTTCGGAAGTTTCACCTGACAGTGTAAGTAGTCCGGTCGCAGGAAACAAATTGACTATCGTCGCCTTCAGGCGGCATCGTCCCGGAATTGCAGTTTTGCCAGGCGTTGATAGAGGGCGTTATGACGCATCAGTTCATCGTGGCTGCCAACAGCGAGCAGGCGCCCTTGGTCCAATACCGCAATCCGGTCAGCGTCCCGCACCGTGGCCAGTCGATGAGCAATCACCAACGTGGTACGCCCCGCCGTAAGCGCCGGCATCGCCTGTTGGACCACGTTTTCACTCTCCGCATCCAGCGCACTGGTGGCCTCATCCAGTAACAGCACAGGCGCATCGGCCAGCAGCGCCCGTGCGATGGCAAGGCGCTGCTTCTGGCCTCCAGAGAGGCCCAGGCCAGCATCCCCGAGCGGCGTCTCGTAGCCCTTTGGCAGGTTCTGGATGAAATCATGGGCATGGGCGATTTTCGCCGCCTGCTCGACGTCCTGCTGGTTGGCATCGGGCCGGGCATAGCGGATATTGTCGGCCACGGTGCCATGGAACAGGGCGGGATTCTGAGGCACCAGTGAAAAACACCGGCGCAGAGCATCGAGAGACAGCTCGGCCGTGTCGAGGGCGTCGATCAGAATTCGGCCCCCTGTCGGCTGGTAGAAGTGCAGTAACAGATCAAACAGAGTGGATTTGCCGGCTCCGGACGGGCCCACCAGGGCCAGGGTCTCGCCTGCTTTAATCTCAAGCGTAAGATCCTTAAGCGCGGGCTGTTCCAGCCGCCCCGGATAACTGAAGCTGAGCCGGTCAATCCAGATTGCTCCCTGCACGTGTTCAGGCAGTTCCTGAGCCGTGTCTTTGCGATCAAACGCAGGCTTCGTCTGCAGCAGTTCAAACAGCCGTGCCGCCGAACCGGCGGCCCTCTGCAACTCGCCAATCACCTCGCTGATGGCGCCGGCAGCAACGCCTACCAGCAGGCTGTAAAACACGAAGGCCGCCAGTTCGCCGGGGCTGATTCGCCCGTGAATGACGTCCAGGCCTCCGATCCAGATAACGATGCCCACAGCACCCATCACCAGGGAAATGGCCAGCGTGGTCAACCAGGCGCGCTGACGGATACGCTGCCGGGCGATCTCGAAGGCCCGCTCAGACACTTCAGAAAAATACTTGCGGTCGTGGGGCTGATGGTTGAAGGCCTGAACCGTCTTGATCTGTGTGAGATTCTCGCCCACGTAGCTGCCAACATCTGCGACCCGGTCCTGACTGAGCCGGGACAGCGCCCGGACCCGCCGGCCAAAGAACAGGATGGGGGCGATCACCAGGGGAAAGCCCAGCAGAATGATGCTGGCCAGCTTGGCGTTGGTGATGAACAGCAGCATCAACCCCCCGACCAGCATCAGGGCATTGCGCAGCGCAATGGAAACCGTGGAGCCAATCACCGACTGCAGCACCGTGGTATCAGCGGTAAACCGGGACTGGATCTCCAGGGCCCGGTTCTGCTCGAAAAAGCCCGGATGAAGATCAATCAGGTGGTTGAACACTTTTTTGCGAATATCCGCCACCACCCGTTCGCCGATCCAGGACACCAGATAGAACCGGGCAAACGAGCCAAATGCGAGCCCCAATACCAGTATGAAAAACAGCCCGATGGCCCTGGCCAGGTTTTCCGGCGACTCGGTGGCTAATCCCTGATCGACAAGAATACGTAAACCCTGCCCTAACCCAAGAGTGATTCCGGCCGTAAAAATCAAAGCCACCAGGGCACCGGCGACAGCCCGGCGATAGGGGCTGATAAAGTCGATGACCAGTTTCAGGGCCTTGCGGTGACGAGTGTTAATGATGTGCCTCCAATCTGATGGCTACGATAGACTCCACTCCAATACGGTTTGTACTGGCAATAAGACCTATCATACAGCTACGTAAGAGCGTGCGGGGCGGGATGGCCTGACAGGACCGTCGAAAGTCATGGATGGCTTTCGCCGAGCGTATAGGGGTGAAGCCGAGCGTTTATGAAGCGAAGCTTCATGCGACAGCTGAACGACAGCAATCTAAGATTGCTGGCTGGACCACGGAGTGGGATTTACAGCGTGTCCTGTCAGGCCATCCTGCCTCGTGCGCTCGACTACTCTGAAGCAAAAAAGGAAATCCTGTGCGCGCATACGCCGACAACGATTACCCGGCAGACCATAAACCGGACTGGAAAATCATTTCAGGACTCTGGCCCTATCTCGCCGAATTCCGCGGCCGGGTAGTCCTGTCCTTGGTTTTGCTGGTGCTGGCCAAGCTGGCCACCGTTGCCACGCCCATCGCCCTGAAATACATCGTCGACTATCTGGACCAGAACCGGGGCGCGGACATGCTGCTTTGGATCCCGGTGGTTCTGGTGGTGGCCTACGGTTCGCTGCGGTTCGGCGCAACCCTGTTCAACGAGCTTCGGGATGCGGTTTTCGCGCGGGTGGCAGAGCGGGCCATGCGACGGGTGTCCCTCCGGGTTTTCGAGCACCTGCACCAGCGGGAACTGGCCTTTCACCTGGATCGAAAAACCGGTGGCCTGGCCCGGGATATCGAGCGGGGTACCAACGGCATCAGCTTTCTGCTCCGCTTTACCCTGTTCAACATTGTGCCCACCCTGCTAGAGATCCTGATGGTCGCCGGCATTCTTTTCGTGGTGTTCAATGTGGGTTATTTGCTGGCGATCCTGGTGGCCGTGGTGGTGTATGTGGTCTTCTCCATCAAGATCACCGAGTGGCGGACGAAATTTGTGCGCGAAGCCAATGCACGGGATAACCAGTCCAACTCGCGGGCCATAGACAGCCTGTTGAACTATGAAACCGTCAAATATTTCAATAACGAGCGGTACGAGGCTCAGGTCTATGATCGGGATCTGGACGACTGGGAACAGGCCCGTCTGAAAAATCGCTTGTCCCTGGCCGCGCTTAATTCCGGTCAGGCATTGATTATTGGTCTGGCCATGATTGTGATCATGGCGATGGCTGTTCAGGAGGTGGCCAGTGGTGAGATCACCCTCGGTGACTTCACCATGATCAACGCCTACCTGCTCCAGTTGTTCATTCCCCTGAACGCCCTGGGTTTTGTCTACCGTGAAATCCGTCAGGCCCTGGTGAATGTAGAGCGCCTGTTCAAACTGCTGGGAGACAAACCGGCCATTGAAGATTCCCCGGATGCCACCGCCCTGGCTGTGGATAGAGGCGAAGTACAGTTTGATCATATCCACTTTGCCTACCGCCCGGACCGGCCGATCCTGCGGGATGTGAATTTCTCCATTCCGGCGGGCCACAAGGTGGCAGTGGTGGGGGCCAGTGGCGCCGGCAAGTCTACCCTCGCCCGTCTGCTGTTCCGTTTTTACGAGGTCGATCAGGGCGCCATCCGGATCGATGGCCAGGATATCCGGCAGGTGACCCAGGACAGCCTGCGGTCGGCGATTGGTGTGGTGCCACAGGACACGGTGTTGTTCAACGATACCCTGTACCGGAACCTGGCCTATGGCCGGCCGGAAGCCACCGAGGAAGAGGTCTATCGGGCGGCCCGGATGGCGCACCTGGAGGACTTTATCCACAGTCTGCCGGACGGCTATGAAACCAAAGTCGGTGAACGCGGCCTGAAGCTCTCCGGCGGTGAAAAGCAGCGAGTGGCCATCGCCCGGGTGATTCTGAAGAACCCGCCATTGCTGATTCTGGATGAGGCCACGTCCTCGCTGGATTCACTCTCGGAGCAGGCCATCCTTACGGCGCTCAAGGAAGTTAGCCAGAGGCGGACAACACTGGTGATTGCTCACCGGCTGTCTACTGTTATGGATGCGGACAGCATCCTTGTGATGGAGGGCGGAAAAATCGTGGAGAGCGGACACCACCAGGATTTGTTGGCCCGGAACGGGCACTACGCCCGGCTGTGGTTCCAGCAACACCAGTCTGATGGCGGGGATACCGAAATTCAGCCGGAATACTGATCTTTGTAGTCAAACACGACCACCTGATTGCGGCCTTGAGCCTTGCCCCGGTACATCGCCTGGTCTGCACGCACCAGAATCTGGCTGGGTTTTTCGTCAGTCTGGTCGGAAATGGCAACGCCGCAGGTTATGGTGCCCCGCAGTTCATCAAAGCCAATGAACCGCAACTGTTCAACGGATCGGCGAAGGCGTTCCGCAAATTGCCTGGCACTGTTCTTGTCGCACTGAGGCAAGAGCACGGCAAACTCCTCGCCACCGATTCGCCCCAGCGTGTCGCTCGCACGCAGTTCATTTTTGATGCGATGAGCAGTCTCCCTCAGGACAAGGTCACCAACGTGGTGCCCGTAATGATCATTCACTCTTTTGAACCAGTCAAAATCGAAGAGTACGACCGCATAGCCGGCGCCGTTCCGTTTCAGCCTCTCAAACTCCCAGGACAGCACCTCGGTGAATCGACGCCGATTGGCTGAGCCTGTGAGATCGTCAGTGGTTGATGTCTGTCGGAGCTCTTCTTCAAGAGTTTTCTGGGAGGTGATGTCCAGGATCGCGCCGTGCCAGATGACCGTGCCGTCAGGCTTGAACTCCGGTTTGGACCGGCCTAGGACCCAGCTGATGACGCCCTCGTTTATAACCCGGTATTCACAGATCCAGTTTTCGCCGCTTTTCCTGGAGTGGTTAATGGTCTGTTCAACAAAGCCGCGGTCTTCCGGATGGATGGCCTGGAACACAATGGTGCCATCGGCGAGCGCCTGTTCAGGCGTCACGCCATAGACCCGTTCAATGCCGGCACTGGCATAGGGAAACGTCATGGTTCCGTCTGGTCTGATCTCGAACTGGAACACCACGCCCGGCAAGAGCGACGTCATTTTTTCAAAACGCTGGATCGTTTGCTGTTGCCCAGCCTTGATTTGCTCCAGTCTCTGCTCGTACTGCTTGCTGCTGGAGATCTCTATGTGAGTTCCGGAAATCCACTCGGGGTCACCCTCAGGTGTCCGGCTGACGAGGCGACCATAATCTCTGACCCAGACCCAGTGGCCGTCGCGATGACGCATGCGGGCTTCACACTCGTAATACTCGGAGTCGCCGCGGAAATGAGCCGTTAACTTCTGCTCGGACAGAGCCAGATCGTCTGGATGAGCGTGCTTCATCCAGGTGTCAATGGAAACCGGTTGGAGTTCTTCCAGAGAATACCCGATGATTTCCGCCCAGCGCTCGTTAAAAATCGTCTCCCCCGTCTGGACGTTCCATTCCCAGGTTCCGGCGCCGGTACCTTCCAGAATGGTTTTTAGACGTGAGGCTTCGTCTTGCTGAAGATAAAAGGAATGAGGGGGCATTTCACGTACTGCATGTCAGAGAGTTCCCGGCGATCATATAAGAACCTGTAGCTGGAGGCGATACCCATTAGTCAGTAGATTCCACAAGTGCGAGCGCCAAACCTGAGGCCCTGGAGACCTGCTGCGAGACGGCCTCCCTGAGCACCGGAATGTCCCCGGCAATCAGGCTGAACCAGTTTCTGGCGCGGGTAATGCCGGTATAGACCAGCGCTTTTGTCAGGACCGGGCTCAACCGGTCCGGCAAGACCAGGCAGGTGTGGTTGAACTCCGAACCCTGGGACTTGTGCACCGTCATGGCGTACACGGTTTCCAGCTGCTGCAGACGACTGGGCGAGATCCAGCGAATACCGCCAGCGGTGTCGCTATCCGGAAACGCCACCCGCAGGGTATAGCGGGGCTCACCGGTGTCGGTCCGATCCCAGGGCACGTTGACGGCAATGCCAATGTCGCCGTTCATCAGGCCCAGGTTATAGTCGTTGCCGGTAATCAGCACAGGCCGGCCTTCATACCAGCCCTCGGCCCGCGGGATTAGCTTTTCAGCCAGTAACTGCTTTGCGATCCGGTCGTTCAGGCCTTCCACGCCCCAGGGGCCCTTGCGCAGGGCACAGAGCAACTGGAAGTCACTGAAGGCTTCAAGGAGCTGAACCGCCATCGCATCCCAGTCTTCGCGGGAGCTGTCCGCGGTCAGGCCGTGCTCCTGTAACTGCTCCAGGTAATGGCGATAGCCAACGGGTGCTGGCAGGCTATCGCCGTTCACGTGCCGACCCTGCCCGGCATTGCGGAAGGCCTCGGGTGAGCCGGTGATGGCATGTCGACACACCAGGTCCAGGGTGTCTTCCGTATCCCCACTTTTCGACCGGCTGTTAAGCAGAATGACATCGTCGAATTCTGCTTCCCTGATCTGGCGCAACATGGCGTTATCAAGCGCATTGGTATTCACTGCTTCGGCAAAGGCGCGGATACCGCTGTCCTCCCGGAACCGGTAGCTCTTGCGTAGCATGGCCACGGCCTGATCCATAGGTTGGCCGGTTTCGTCCACCAGTGACTCCGGTATCTCGTCGCCGGCCATGGCGGCCAGCCATTGCGCCGTTTCCGGTGTGTAATGGGCCAGCAACGCCCGCTGGCACAGCTCCCCCAGTACCGCACCGGCGTCCACCGAGGCCAGCTGGTCCTTGTCGCCCAGCAGGATCAGCTGGGCGTTGGCGGGCAGAGCATCGAACACCGACGCCATCAGATCCACGTCCACCATCGAGGCCTCGTCGATCACCAGGATATCCACCAGCAAAGGGTTGTCCCGGTTATGGCGGAATTTGCGGGTATCCGGCCGGCTGCCCAGTAACCGGTGCAGGGTAGTGACTCTGGTGGGGATATCACTCAGATCGACGTTTCCCGGCAATTCGGCAAGGGGTAACCGACTCACTGCACCACCGATGGATTCGTTCAGTCGGGCGGCCGCCTTGCCGGTCGGGGCTGCCAGGCGTATCCGGTATTTTCGGCCCGCCCGTTCCCGGGATTCCCCGGCGACGGCCTGGAGTGCCGCCAGAAGGTTGACCACGGTGGTGGTCTTGCCGGTGCCCGGCCCGCCGGTGATCACGGCGAAATGGTTGCGGGCCGCCAGGGCACAGGCCAGTTTCTGGTAATTCACCGGTTCTGACGACCGGAACAGCGTATCCAGAGCCAGAGACAGGGTGCGGGCCGGACCGGATTCCGGATCTGCCAGGGGCGATGGCAAAGCCAGGCGTTGCCGGATGCCCTCCGCAATGCGTTGTTCGTAGCGCCAGAATCTGCGCAGGTAGAGCCGGGTTCCGTTCAGCACCAGGGGTATTGTATGTGAGCCATCACTTACGGCGCAGGCGCTTTCCAGTATGCTCAAACATTCCGGCAGCGTTACAAGTGCAAGCACGTCGGCAGGCTTGGGCCGGTCCGGCTCGTTGGTGTCGGAATCGGTGAGCGGATCGTGGACCGACTCCTCCGGTGGCAGTGACAGGGTTTGCCCGGCATCGGCCAGGAGATTGCCGAGATCAATGCAGACATGGCCACGACCCACCTGATGCGACACCAGTGCCGCCAGCAGCAGGACCAGTGGGTCCGGGCGTTCGCCCTGCTCTTCCGAGAGCTCCCGGATCAGCCGGGCAAACCCCACATCCAGCGCGCGGATCCACTCCGCCTGCTGCCAGTGCAGCAGCAGGGTCTCGGTTTTATCCGGGCTGGAGAGCAGATCGTTGATAGCGAAGGTGGTATCACCGGCAGCCGGTACGGTCGGCGTTTCCGCAGCGGTGTCCTCCGCGAACAGATCAATCTGGTGGTCGGACTTTCCGGTGTGGGAGCGGGAACGGCTCATGCGGCCACCTCCGCAACTGACTCGCCATCAAACAGGGCATCCAGTTGTTCAATCAGGGCTCTGGGCGGTTTGTCGGTGAAGGCGCCACCCGTGCTGGAATCAATGCCTCGCAGGAACAGGTAAACCGCGCCGCCAATGTGCCGGTCGTAGTCGTAATCCGGCAAACGGGCTTTCAGCAGTCGGTGCAGGGCCAGCAGGTAGAGCACGTATTGCAGATCGTAGCGTTTATCCAGGATGGCGTTGCCCATGGCCTGATCGGTATAGGCGCTGTCGTCCTCGCCCAGGGTATTGGATTTGTAGTCCAGCACGTAATAGCGCCCGTTGTGTTCGAACACCAGATCGATAAACCCCTTGAGCATCCCGTTGAATCGTGTCTCCTCGACCCTCGGACGGTCCGCGCCATTCAGCGTGTGCGTGGTTACCAGCTGATCCAGTTTCCGGACGCTGACGTTGCGGCTCTCAAACCAGAACTCCAGTTCCGGGCGCAGGGTGGCCAGGTTCGCCACGCTCACGCGGTCGGTGCCGGCCCGGTCGAGGCTCAACGGTTTGCTGATCAATGCCAGTAGCCAACGCTCCAGCGGTTCCACCCAGTCACTCCAGCCCCGGGTCCCGCAGCGTCGGGTCAACTGTTCATGAAGCAGCGGCGGGTTATCCACAACCTTTCGGAACCCCTGCTGCGTGCACCATTCCAGCAATTCGTGCAGGAAGGTGCCGGGTCCGGCGCCTTTCGGAAAGTTATGCTGGTTGAGCTGATTGGCCATCTGAGCCGAGTCTTCCTCCTCTTCCAGGGTGCTTTCTTCCAGCAGGTTCTGGGTCTGGGCATCTTCCACCTCACCGGTAAACGCGATCCCGGTGCCGGTCATGCCTGTGTATTCGATGGAGGAGTAGCTGGCAATCCACCAGTCCTCTTTGGCCTCGCGGTAAGAGATCATGGCCGGGCCAAGCGCTTCCGGCGCCGGTTCGTGGTAGTGCGTGTCGTACGGATCCGGTAACGGGGTTATCCGGATCTCCGCTCTGCGCTGTGCCAGACAGTCCAGGCAATCGCTGATACGGCCCTGAGCGTCACCGGCAATCAGGTAGCCCAGGCCGCTTTTCCGCCAGTTGTCCAGGGCTGCCGCGCCGACCCAGGTGGCGAAGCGGGCCCGGGTCAGGGCCACGTAGAGTTTGCGGATATCTTCGCCGAGGCGCTCCCGGTCAGCACTGGCCACGTCGTCCGGCGACGGGTCGAACACCGTGACCAGCCTGCCCTGGTCATTGTGATAGCGCACGAAGGCCTGCTTTTCGCTCTGGGCGCGAAAGGCCGTGCCGAAGGGCAGGAACACCAGGGGGTATTCCAGACCCTTGGATTTGTGCACGGTGATGACCTTCACCAGGCCAGCATCGCTTTCCAGCCGCAGGGTACGGTGTTCATCTTCCTCGTCGGCTGCACGCAGAATCTGGGTGTAGTGGTGTACCAGGGCATGTTCGCCGTCCAGTTGCAGGCTGTCCTGCTGCAGCAACTCGGCAATGTGCAGAATGTCGGTCAGGCGCCGTTCGCCGTCAGGCCGTTGCAGTAACCGGCCCGGCACCTCGAAATCCATGAGGAAGGTTCGCAGCATGGGCAGCACACCCTGCTTCTGCCATTGCTGCTGGTAACCAATAAAGCGCTCGATTTCCCGTTCCAGCACGAGCTCGTCGGTGAGCAGCTGATTCATGGCATGCCAGGACTGACCGAGGGTGGGCGTGGCCAGGGCCGCGCGGATATAGGCCAGCTGCCGGGGCTCGGCAAAAGCCCGAAGCCAGCCCAGCATTTCCTGTGATTCCCGGGAGGTCAGCACCGAATCCCGGTCTGACAGGTACACACTCTTGATGCGCCGGCGACCCAGGGCGTCCCGCACCGCGCTGGCCTCGTTACGGTTGTTGACCAGTATCGCGATGTCTTTCGGGGCAACCGGTTCCAGATCCTCCGGATGATCGGGCAAGGCAAAACCTGCCTGTTCGGCCTGGCCCAGGGTCAGCAAACGGGCGATCTCGCTGGCGCAGGTTTCTGCCACATCGGCTGTTGCGGAGCCCTTGGCAATGCCTTTTGGATTGCCGTCCCTGTCCTCTTCCCCGGATTCGTGGGTCCAGAACACAAGGCTGGGCTGCACCTCGCCGTTGATCGACCAGCTTCGTTTGGTGCCGTTGGCATCCACGCCCTGGAACGGCAGCGGTGAGGTGTCGCCCTTGCCGAACAGGAAGGCGCCGTCCCGGCTGTGCTGGTCGCTGTGTTCAAACACCTGGTTGACCGCGGCCACCATGGTTTTGGCGGAGCGGAAGTTTTTACCGAGTGTGTAGGTCCGCTCTTTCACACCCTGCCTGGCCTGCAGGTAGGTGTAGATATCCGCACCCCGGAAGCCGTAGATGGCCTGCTTGGGATCCCCGATCATCAGCAGGCAGGTACCCGAATCGCCGCCCGCCACATCATAGATGCGGTCGAAGATCCGGTACTGCACCGGGTCGGTGTCCTGGAATTCGTCAATCAGAGCAACGGGAAACTGGCGGCGGATGGTCGCGGCCAGCTGGTCGCCCCGGGGGCCGTGCAGGGCATCGTCCAGCCGGGTGAGCAGATCGTCGAAACCCATCTCCGAGCGCTTCTGCTTCTCCGACTCCAGCCGCTCGGCCATCCAGTGGCTGGCATGGCGCAGGATGTCGGATTTGGCGCTGGGCTGGTTCTGACTGAAATCCAGGAGCGCTTTGATAGCGTCGAAGGCCGGGTGATGGGGGGCGGATTCATCGCCTTTGAGAATGTTGTCGAGTCCTTCCGGCGTCTGATTTTTGAAGCCCGCAGCAGTGTCGATTTTCTCGGGCAACAGGTCGTCCGATTCCGCCCAGGCGACCAGAAAGTCCCAGACCTTGACCATGGCGTTCTTGCTGGCGCCATGGAGTCGTTTGCTCTTGTTCAGCTCGTTCAGCAGGTCGATGACTTCCCCGCGCCACTGACCCCAGGGGTAACCCTTCAGGGCCTGTGACTGTTCCAGACGCCGCCTGACTACCTGGTCGATGGCCTGATGAACGCTGTCCGGCGGTGTGCCCAGGCTCTGAGGATCGTCAATCAGATTGCGAACACCCTGGCGCAGATCTCCGGGTGTTTTCCAGTGGCTCAGGGCCTCGTCCATCAGCGCAGGGGGCAGCGGATAGACAAAGGTTCGCCAGTAATCCCGGGCGACCTCGTCCAGCAGCTCACTCTGGTCGGTTTCCAGGGTAAGTTTGAACAGGCTTCCGCTGTCGAAGGCGTGCTCGCTGAGCATGCGGTTGCAGAAACTATGAATAGTGGATACCGCCGCCTCGTCCATCCACTCGGCGGCCAGCAGCAGCTTCTTCCGGCATTCCGGCCAGCTGTCCGGATCCGGGTAGCTTTCATCCCGTAACTGATAGATCAGTGCCGTTTCCGCAGGCGGATCGGGCTCGTCGGCAGCGTCGGAAAACACCTCGGCGGCCTGGGTGAGCCGGGTGCGGATACGGTCACGCAGTTCCTTGGTGGCAGCCTCGGTAAAAGTGACCACCAGCAGGTTGGGAGGCAGCAGGTTTTGCAGCGGGCTGTCGGGCGACTGGCCGTGGCCGAGTACCAGGCGCACGTACAGAATGGCAATGGTGAAGGTTTTGCCGGTGCCGGCACTGGCCTCGATCAGGGCACTGCCGTTGAGGGCCAGGTCCAGGGGGTCAAGGTTCGGGTTCCGGTTGTTCATCTGTTCCGTCATTCCACACTCCCGATCTGATCCGCCGCCGATTTGCCCTGCTCGGCTTCCCAAACCGGTACGTAGAGTTGATGCAGCAGGGCTTCGAATTCGCCGCTGGCCATCAGCAGTTCCGGCGTTTCGAAGGCGCCCCTCAGGTAACCGGTATCCCGCTCCAGAGCCGTGGTATAGGCCTGCTCGGCCTCGCTGACAGCCCGCTCGTGGTCACCGACATATTTTTTACCGCCGTAGAAACTGGTGATCCAGGCAAAGCCGGCCTCGCAGTGAATGGGCAACGCCCGGGTGGTGGCTTCCATCCACCGGGTGAGCACCGCTTCAAAAATCGGTCTGGCCTGTTCCGGATGCAATGGGGCAAACCGGAAGTTTCGTCCCTCCTCCTTGCCCAGAACCAGGGTTTCGAAGGGTTGTCCGCCGAGCTGGCCTGCCAGGTGGATCAGCCAGTCCCGCATCAGGTTGGCGTAGCGCACTTTCTTGCTGGACCCGGAACCGGTCAGCAAACTGGAGCCGGCCACCACCAGCCGGCACAGCTCTCCCTGGGCATTGCAGCGCAGGTTGTCGATCAGATCCGCGATTTCCACCGAACCCAGGGCGCTTTCAAACCGGTAATCAAAGGGCAGTGGTTCAGCAACCGCTTCCGGCCAGTCAGCCAGTGCGTTCTGGTAACGCTCGAACAGATCGGGCAAGCGCCCGGCCAGCTCGGAACGCAGGCGGTGTTCGGTCACGCCCATACCCAGGTCGCCGCGTCGCGCCATGCGATCCAGAGTTGCCTGCAACCGGTCGTGCAGTTCCTCTTCGCTGCTGGCTTTCAACAGCCCGTCGTGGATCAGCTCGTTGTCCAGGCGCCAGCGGTCCAGACCATCCAGCTCGAAATTCTCGTTGTCGGTGTCGTCGTCTTCAACATCCTCGAAGCGCACCTGCAGCCGGCGCTGATAAAAGGTGTCGATGGGCTTTTTCAGGAAAGCCGCCAGATCGTTCAGGCTGATGGGCTCTTCCGGTGCCTGGTACGTTAGTGCCGACTGTGGCTGCGCGGCAGCCTCGCCACCGTGGGCACTGCGCCATTCCCGCTCGTAGGTAAACAACCGGCGTGCCTCCAACACCTCGGCCAGGGGACGGGGCGAACTGTTTTCCCCCTCGCCACCCTCCTCCAGCCCGTTGGCTTTCGGAAAATAGCTCCGGCTGAACGGCTGCAACGGGTGTTGGGTAGTGAGTGCCTGGATGACCTTCGTTTCGGGTTGCCCTGCCACGGACCAGAGACTGTCCAGATGATCCTGAAGCTGCCCCACCAGAACCGACGGCGGCCGTTCCGAATCATCTTTGATGCTGCGACCTACCCAGCTGATGTAAAGCTGCTCCCGGGCGGATAACAGGGCTTCCAGGAACAGGTAGCGATCGTCTTCCCGGCGGGAGCGGTCCCCCGGGCGGTAATCCTGGGCCATGAGGTCGAAATCCACCGGCGGCCGGGAGCGGGGATAGTCGCCGTCGTTCATGCCCAGCAGGCACACTTTCCGGAAGGGTATGGCCCGCATGGGCATCAGGGTGGCGAAGTTGACCTTACCGGCCAGGAAACGCTGGTTCAGGCCGCCTTCATCCAGCCCCTCCAGCAGCAAATCCTTGACGATGTTCAGGGGCAGGGTCTGTTCCTCAAGGCCTGCTGCCAGGGCGTCTTCCAGCCACTGTTCCAGCTGGCGGCGGAAACGGTTCAGCAGCAACAGGTCGCTGCCTTCCACCCTGTGGAAAAACTGCCCGAGCATCTCTGAGAACAGGTGTTCCCAGTCGTCCGGTGTGCGATTGGTCTGCAGCGCCTGCCAGAGAGTTTCCAACTGATGCACAAAGTCGTTCAGGCGGCCGGCAAGACTGGCCTGCAGGCCGCCGATCTCGCCGAAGGGTTCCACACCGGCCCAGGGCTCATCGTCGCCCATACCATACCCCAGCAGCATCGAGCGCAGCCCCGATTGCCAGGTGTTGCGCTCCAGTTCGGCGGGCAGGTTCAGGCTTTCCCGGTGCTGGCCGTGCAGACCCCAGCGGATATTGGCGCCCTCGACCCAGCGACGAGCCAGGGGGATTTCGTCTTCATTGATTCCGAAACGGTCCCGTATGCCGGGTACTTCCAGCAGGCTGATGATCTCACTCACCGCAAAACGGCTGCGGGGCAGTGACATCAGGGTTTCCAGGGCAATCAGCACCGGTTCGTGGTGGCGCTGGCCCTGGTCGGAAATGGTGAAGGGAATGTGGCGCTTCCGGCCCGGCTGGTAACGGCCGAATACGGCCTGGATGTGGGGCGCGTAAACGTTGATATCGGGTACCATCACGATGACGTCCCGGGGCCGCAGCGTTGGATCGACGTTGAAAGCCGCGAGAAGCTGATCGTGCAGAATTTCCACTTCCCGCTGGGGGCTGTGGGCCTGATGGAACGCCAGGGAATGATCCTGCTGCACATCCAGTTGTCGCCGTTGCTGGCGGATTTCCTGGAGGGGCGTCAGGTTGTGGATATCGTTCTGCAGCTGATGCAGCAGGCGCGGTGCTTCCGGGTTGCCATGGTCCGAGAAGATATCGATTTTCTGGTCCGGGGTCTGAAAGCTGCCACGGTACTGATCAGGGTTGTCGAACTCGTCCAGCAGACGGATGTAGTCCCGGCCCTGCTTGCCCCAGGCGGCCAGCAACGGATTGGCGTGCTGGTGCAGCTGGTCCGGATCCTCAATGGCGGAAAGTGCCGGATGGGTCCTGCCCCGTTTGCGTTCTGCGGTGAGCAGCTCCCGGTCGCTGATGATGTCGGCCCAGTAGAACTGGCAGGGGTTGTGAACAGACAGCACTACCTGACTGAACCGGCTCAGCACGTAAAGGGCTTCCAGCGCTTGCCGGGGCAGCGAGGAGACGCCAAAGACGACAATGCGGGTCGGCAGCCGGGACGGGTTGGCCGGTGCCTGAAGTCGCTGGCCCTGTTCCATGAACCGGGTATGGATCTGCGAGCGGCTGGTATGCGCTTCAGCGCCCACATCCTCAACCAGCCGGCGCCAGAGCAGGGGCTGCCAGCGGGTTTCCGCATCCAGAGGCTTTTCCTCGGCCCGGGCTGTGATAATCACGTCCTTGCCCTGCTCCCAGGTAGCCAGCCAGTCGGCCCGGAACACCTGGTACTGGTCAAACAGATCGGCCACCTTCTCCGCCAGCTGGAAATTGCGCAGGTCCGGATCGTTACCTTCCAGAAACCGGGCCAGCGGTGTAAAGGCCTCGTCCTGCCCCACCAGGCGTGGCAATAACCGGTACAGCCGCCACACCAGCCGCCGCTTGTCGAAGGGCGACTGTTCCGGCACCTCGCCGTCCGGAAGCACGGCCCGGTAGGCTTGCCAGATAAACCGGGCCGGGAACAGGAAATCCATACCGGCAGCAATCCCAAGGCCGCCTTCAAGGCCATCTTCGGTGCGCTTCTCCGCCAGCGCCAGCTTCAGCCACTGGGCAATACCGTTGCTTTGCACCAGGAAGGTTTCACTCTCCAGTGGCGGCATGGGGTTGTGCCGACAGATGTAGACAACGGCCCGGCGCAAGTCCTCCAGATGGTTGGCGTGGATCGCGTGAAACCCGGGTTCGATCCTGGCGCGTTGCTCGGTGGGCTCGGTGGAGAGTGCAGCCATGAATTTCCTTGTCTGGTGTGCAGTTCAATCCTGTTGCCACAGGTTAACGTATGTGACCACAGATGCGGACTGTCTGAAACGTCTGATCTCCAAAAATCATAACGGCCCGTCGCGACAAACGGTGTCGTGAATTATCTGCGAAAAGGAGAAGCACTATGTGGACACTGATCACTGGCGCGGGGTCGGGCATTGGCCGGGCTCTGGCCATCGAGCTCTCCGCCAGGGGCCACGACCTGATCCTTGCGGGTCGCACCGTGTCGAAGCTGGAGGAGGTCGCGACAAAGCTCCGCGTGGAAGCGCCCGACCGTGAAGTGATGACACTGGAAGTGGACCTTGCGGATCCCGAAAGCACCCGCGATCTCGCGCAGCAGGTGAGCGACGCGGTAGATCGTCTTTCAGCGTTTGTGTATTGCGCTGGCGTGGGTGAGCCGGCTGCGGATTTTGCCAGCCTTGGGCTCATTGATTTTCAGGAAGCCCTGGCCGTGAACGTGTCCGCGCCCATGCTGCTCACCCAATCGTTGTTACCGATACTCAGAGGGGGTGATCCCGCGTCTCGAATTGTGATGATTGGTGCGGGTATGGACAAGCATGCGCAACCCGGAACGGGCAGCTATGGAATCAGCAAGATGGCGCTGCGTCGGCTGGTGCGGCAGATGTCCGTTGAGTTCGACACCATGTCGGACGGGCCGGTTGTCAGTCTGTTTCAGCCCGGGCTGGTGGATACACCGGGTATTCGGAGTCACATCGAGAAGGCCGGCAAGTTGAACCTTCCCCATGCGGAGTGGCTGGCCAATCGTCTGGCGTCGGGGGATTGCCTGAGTGCCGAACAGGCCGCCAGTGCCATCGTGTTTACGCTCAATCAGATACCGGAGAGCGATTTTCACGGGGCCGTGTTCAACGGCGCCGATCTGGTGGATTCGCTCTCATTCGCTGGAAGTTAGGGGAACGTCGAGCGGGCCCTAGAGAGGGACCCGCATGGTTTCCGAGCCGCTGTCAGGCATGCCAATCATTTCATCGGTTCCGGTCGGCGGAATCACCTCGGTGCGCTCAACCTCGTACTCGTGGAAATGTTCTCGCACCGCGCAGGCGCCGGTGAACATGACTGGCTTGTCGTAGGGGTCCGTCAGAACGTAGCCCTGACCATCCAGATAGAACCGCGCCATGTAATAACGCCCTTCCATCGAGACAATCTCCAACAGGGAAATCGTGTCGTGCTTGTGTTTTTTCAGTTCGCCGGTGTCCATGTGCATGGGAAGTCTCCCGCAGGTTTGTTGTCGTAGGGGAGGGTACGAACCGCTTTCCGTTACAGGTCATAAAACGAGCAACTATGAGCAGGATTGATTTGGTGAAAGCCGCCGTGAACGAGCAGTTAAATGACAGCTACGACCTGCTGGCCATGCGGGTGCTGTTCCCCCCGGACCACGTGGAAGTGAAAATTGATCAGGAAATCAAAGACCTGTACGTGTATCCGGAAAGGCTCGATATCGGGTATCGGGACGAATGGCGAGCCATTGCCACCCGGGCCCTGTTCCGGAACGCATTTGGCGATCACTGGCGGCCTGATGAGGAGAATCTGGAGCGCTACCTGCATTTTCTGAGGGATGAGGCCATTCCCCGTTGTGTTCACGATAATATCGAACTGTTTCGTATGCTCGGCGAGGTCCTGTCAATCGCGAGGTCTGACAACGCCATTGCCTTCCCGGATCCAAAGCGTCGGGCCCTGATGAAGATCATCTGGCCGGAGAAGGGTCGTCGGTGAGAGTAAGCTGGCTGGCGGAACGCGAATCCGGAGCCCTGATCCGGCCGTATTGTTTAAAAGATGAACAATAGAGAGGTGCCATCATGGGTCACCAACACATCGTTTTCGGAAAGTGGCTGATTCCCGTGCTTCTGGCTTTCATAGGTCTGGCGATTCTCGGGTCTCCAAAGTCTTTGGCCAGCGACAAAGACGCAGAAATCCGCGACACCATCCTGCGCCAGATCGAAGCGTTTGCGAACAACGACGAGGAGCAGGCCTGGGCCCACGCCTCCGAGGGTATCAAGCGTCGATTCGGGTCGTCACAGGTGTTTGTCGATATGGTTCGGGAAGCCTACCCGGCGGTGCACAACGCCACGGCCATCGAATTTACTCAGCGAGTGCCCCACGGCGCCTTTGAAATCCAGGTGGTGCGGTTGCAGGGGCCGGAAGGCAAACGGTGGGATGCCTACTACCGGATGGTGCTCACTGAAGGCGCCTGGAAAGTGGCCGGCGTAAGACTCCAACCGGCCGAGCTGGGCATTTAACGGGATCAGGCCAGGTGCTCAAACCAGGTGCCGCCCGCCATCCAGGGGCAGGGTCCGGCCCGTGATATAGGGGTTGTCCAGCAGAAACTGCAGCGTGGCGACAGCGACCTCAGCCCCCGGCTCTATTCCCATAAGCGACTTCTTCAGGGTTTTCTCCCGGTAAGCCTGACTATCCCCCTGGTTGAACATGATCAGGGACGGCGCCACGGCGTTCACCTTGACCCTGGGTGCCAGTAGACGGGCGAACGACAGGGTCAGGTTAGTCAGGGCTGCCTTGCTGGCGGCGTAGGCGATGTGCTTCGCGCTGCCCTTCTCCACCACGTAGTCGGTCATGTGGATAATGTCGGTTGTCGAACCCTCCTGCTCCAGCATCGACCGGCACGCGAGGTTTATCCGGTACGGTGTCATCACGTGAATCTGCATCATGGCGTTCATCACGTCTGCCGGGTCAGAATCTTCGCTCTCTGGTATCCAGTCCGACGCATTGTGGATAATGGCACGTAGCGTGTCCGTCCGGGATTTCAGGGCCTGGATGAAGTCATCAATGCCCTCATTCGTGGCTAAATCCGCATGGAGACACACTGCCCCCGCCTTCTGCAGCGCGTCGATGGCCGGTCGATAGGTGCGGTAGGTGACGATGATGGGCTGGCTGCGGTCAAGACAGGCTCTGGCAAAGGCCAGGCCGATGCGTTGGCCTGCGCCGGTAATCAGGATGGGTGCGGTCATGGTGTTCTCCTGTAATCAGTGTCTTACCTACGTTAATGTCATGCCGACGGCTCAACGTGGTAGCGTCACATTCCCGAACCATCCTGAAGGAAGATCAACCTGGCCATGTCACCGGCGAAGCCACAGAGCACACAACTGGCCACTGCGGATCTCGATAATCCGCTCTATTACCTTGAGAATATGGAAACCGTCCTTGGCTGGGTCCAGAGCCACCACGGTGACTTGCTGACAGCAGAAGAGCTGGATCGACTGGCCAGTTTCCATACCCTTTCAATGCCGGCCCGGGCCTTGCTGACCCGAATGGTGATGCGCACGGGCGATCTCTTCCGGTCGGACAAGCTCAAGTATCCGGAGCTCGGCGTACCAGAGGCCCGTGCCCTCGACGAAATCATGGAGGCAGGCTGGTTGGACACCGATCCCCTGCTCAGCCTGGATGAACTGTTCAGATTGTTCACTCTTGGAGAACTGCGTCCGGCCATGGGGCCGCTTCTGAAAGCGGCCGGAGAGCCCGCCAACCTGCCCAAGGGCCGGATGCGCGACGCCCTGCTTGAGCGATTTCCCGACCCTCTGACCGTCGCTGACTGGCTCGGTCAGCACGCCAGGCCGGTTATCAGGCTCAAAACCATGGCGCTGTTTGACCGGGTGCGTCTGATGTTTTTCGGCAATCTTCGCCAGAGCTGGTCCGATTTTGTGCTGGTGGAACTGGGCCATCAGCAGTATGAGCCGGTCACTTTCACACCGGATTCCCGGGCCTTCCAGCAGCGTTCCGAGGTCGACCTGTATCTCGCCATGCACCAGTGCCGGGAATGGCTGGATCAGGGCGTACCCGCCCACGAGGTTTGGCAGGCGGTTCCGTCGCCCTCGAATAACGCCTGGCTGACCAGCCGCCGCGACCGGCTGTTGCTGGAATTGGGCCGGCAGGCGGAGCGCCAGGGGGAACGGGAGCTGGCGTTGGAGGCTTTCGCCAGCAGCGGCCATCGGGAAGCGCGGCTGAAACAGCTCCGGTTGCTGGAGCGAATGAAGCGTCACCAGGAAGCCTGGGCCATTGCCTCCGAGTGGCAGAACCAGGAACTGAGCGATGCTGAAACCCAGGGTCTGGCGCGGATTCTCAAGCGGCTTGCGAGCCGGCTTGGCGAGATACCGCCGCCGCCTCCGGAGCAGCCGCTCATCCGGGAGATCACCCTCACCCTGCCGAAGCCAGAGGTCGGGTCGGTCGAATACGCCGTTCGGGACCACCTGTATCGGGACGAGGCGCCCGTGCTTTATGTGGAGAATACCCTGATCAACGGCCTGTTTGGCCTGCTCTGCTGGCAAACCATTTTTGCGCCGGTGCCGGGAGCCTTTTTCCATCCGTTCCATGTGGGCCCGGCGGACCTGACCCGGGAAGACTTCGTAAGTCGTCGCCAGGCTTCCTTCGAGCAATGCTTTGCGTGGCTGGCGGATGGCAGCTACCGGAAGCGGATTCTGGCGAATTACCGGGCCAAACAGGGCACCACCAACCCGTTCGTGATCTGGCCGGTCATCACTGAGGAACTGCTGAGCCTGGCGCTGGACTGTCTGCCACCGGCGGATCTGGAACGCCTGTTCCGTCGCCTGCTGTTGAATATCCGAGAGCATCGTAGCGGCTTTCCTGATCTGATCTTGTTTCTCCCCAATGCGGCTGAGCCTAACAAGCGTTATGAAATGATAGAAGTGAAGGGGCCGGGTGACCGCTTGCAGGACCACCAGATCCGTTGGCTCGAATTCTTCGCGGTTGAGGGTATCCCGGCCAGTGTCTGTTACGTGCGATGGCAGGACAGCGAGGCAATGGAATGACGGTGAAAGTTGCCGTCCGGACTCTGTGCGAGTTTGCCGCGCGTGAGGGCGACCTGGACTTCCGCTATACCCCGGCACCCAGTGCCGAGGAGGGCATTGCTGGCCATCAGGCAATCCAGTCCCGGCGCGGCTACGGCTATAAAAGCGAGTATTTACTGACTGGTGAATGTCTGGGGTTAGTGCTTTCCGGGCGCGCCGATGTCTATAACCCGCACCGCGGCCGGCTGGAAGAAATCAAGACCCATCGGGGGGATCTGTCCCGGATCCGTGAGCATCAGCGGGCCCTCCATCGTGCCCAGTTGCGGGCCTATGGTGCGCTTTTGTGCCGCCAGGAAAATCGAAAAACCCTGGAACTGGCGCTGATCTATTACGACACCGGCAAGGACAAGGAAACGCCGGTGGTGGAGACCGCCAGTGCCGAAGAACTCTGGCAGGAACTGGAAACCCTCTGTGGTCAATACAAGGCCTGGGCCGAACAGGAGGAGCATCACCGCGAACAGCGCAATGCCCTGCTCGCAGGCCTGGCGTTTCCCTTCCCCGCGTTTCGCCCCCGGCAGCGCCAGCTGGCGGAGACGGTGTACAAAAATTCTGTGAAGTCCGGCACCCTGCTTCTGGAGGCCCCTACCGGCCTGGGCAAGACCCTCGGCACGCTGTTCCCGGCGTTGATGGCGATGCCAGCAGCCGGCCAGGACCGCCTGTTCTACCTCACCTGTCGCAACACCGCCCGTCAGCTGGCCATGGATGCGGTTGCCCGCCTGCGTTCGGCTCAAGCTGCCCAGCATTGGCCACTCCGAACATTGGAACTGGTCTCGAAAGACGACGCCTGCGAGCACCCGGACAAGGCCTGTCATGGCGATTCCTGCCCACTGGCGAAAGGGTTTTTCGACCGGCTGCCCGACGCCCGCGCGGAAGCGGCCCAGAGCGAAGGCACGCTGGATCAGCACACCCTGGCGAAGATCGCCGCCGGTCACGACATCTGCCCCTACTTTCTGGCCCAGGAAATGGCCCGGTGGAGCGATGTGGTGATCGGGGATGTGAACCGGCTGTTCGATCAATCCGCCCTGCTCCACGGTTTGATTCGCCAGAACAACTGGAAGGCCAGCGTACTGGTGGATGAGGCCCATAATCTTGTGGATCGTGGCCGGGGTATGTATTCGGTTCGGCTGGATCAGCAGCGTTTGCTGAGGATCAAGAAAACCGCACCGAAGCCGCTGAAATCCGCCATCGATCGCACCGCCCGCGCCTGGCAGAGCCTGATCCGGGATTACCAGGCTGATCCACAGAGCCCGGAGTTTCTGGAGACGCTGCCGACGCAATTGCTGGGTGCCCTGCAGGCGATGGTCTCGAATCTGACCGATTACCTGGCCGATAATCCCCCGGATCTGGCCCTGCAGGAGCTGTTGTTTGAAAGCGTTGCCTTCATGAAACTGGCAGACTCCTTCGGTGATCACTCCCTGTGCGAATTCCAGCGCGCCGGTCGGGGACGGGCCAGTCTGACTATTCAGAACCTGATCCCGGCGGATTTTCTGCGGGAGCGGTTTGAAGCGGCACATTCAGTCCTGTTGTTCTCCGCCACCCTGAGCCCCGGTGTTTACTACCGGGATTTGCTGGGACTGCCCGAGGATTCCCGTTTTACCTCCTTGCCCAGCCCGTTCAGCGCCGACCAGCTGCAGGTGCAGTTCACGCCCAGCATCAGCACCCGGCAGGTTCACCGGGAAGCCTCGCTCCTGCCCATCGCCGAGCTGATCGCCCGCCAGTTCCGGGAGCGGCCCGGCCACTACCTGGCGTTTTTTAGCAGCTTCAAGTACGCGCAGCAGGTCAGTGAGGCCCTGGCCGAGCAGGCTCTGGATGTTCCGCAGCGGGCGCAGCAACCGGGCATGTCGCCGCAACAGAGAGCAGAATTTCTGGCAGGTTTCAGGGAGTCAGAAGGGAGTGTGGCGTTCGCCGTTCTGGGAGGGGTGTTCAGTGAGGGTATTGATTTGCCCGGGGATCAATTGATCGGGGCGTTCGTCGCAACGCTTGGTTTGCCACCCTTTGATGCCTGGCATGAAATCCTCAAGGCTCGGCTCGAACAGCGATTTGGCGCCGGGTACGACTACACCTATCTGATTCCGGGTTTGCAGAAAGTGGCCCAGGCGGCCGGGCGGGTGATTCGGACCCCGGAAGACAAGGGTGTAATCTGGCTGATTGATGACCGGTTTCTGAAGCCGGCCATCAATCGGCTCTTGCCGCGCTGGTGGTTCAGCGCGGCTGAGTAGTTAACCGAATACGAAAAACGCCAGCTTGTTGCCGTCCGGGTCCTTCACGTACGCGCCGTAGAACTGGTCGGGAATTCGCTGACCGGGCTCGCCGTCGCAAGTGGCACCGAGATCAATGGCCTTCTTGTACATGGCATCCACGCCCTCTTTTGAGCCCGCAGGCAGAGCGACCATGTTACCGTTGCCGGGATGGTTGGGTTCTTCGTTGAAGGGAACGCAAAGTGCCAGCATAGGGGCGCTCATGCTCTTGCCGATAAACGCGATGCGGCCCATATCCAGAAGCACCTTGGCTCCCTGGTCGCTCAACAAGTCCGCATAGAATGTCTTTGCTCTTTCCATATCACTGACGCCAAGGGTGACGTATCCGATCATGTTTTTTCTCCGTTGCTGATTGTTTTGGGCGTAATGAATACGTTGAATGTTGCGCCGGGATCATTCTCCGTTGCTATCGGCCACTATCCGGTTCCGCCCTGCTCTCTTGGCGGCATACATTGATTGGTCGCAGGCCGAGAGTAAAGCCCGCACGGACGTGGTCTGGGACTCTGACCCGGACCCTGACCAGTTAACCACACCGGCACTGAAGGTGATGCCGAAGGTTTCTCCTTCAGCACTGACAAAGCTTTCTGCTTGCAGGACTATTCTCAGGGATTCCGCCACCTGGCTGGCTTCCGACAGCCCGGTATTGGGCATGAAAATAATGAATTCCTCACCGCCGGTGCGCGCAACGATATCGGATTTGCGGGTCCTGGATTCGATGATATCGGCGAACCTTTGCAGCACGGCGTCGCCGGTGGGGTGCCCGTAGGAGTCATTGATGGTTTTGAAAAAATCGATGTCCAGAGAGATCAGCGAAAAGGTATCGCCGTACCGCTCACCCTGCGCCACGGACTCCTCTAATTTCCGCAGCATATACCGCCGGTTGTACGATCCGGTCAACTCATCGGTAATCGAGAGTTGCTCCAGCTCAAGCTCGAGGTTTTTCTGGGTATCGATATTGATGGTCATGCCGTGCCAACTGATCCGGCCATCAGGGTCCCTTTCAGGGCGAGATACCCCTTTGAGCCAATAACTTCCGCGTTTGGTCTGGACCCGGTATTCGCAAACCCACTCTTCAAGCGTCTCGGCAGAAATAGCAATGCTATCGTGCACCCTCGGTAGATCATCCGGATGGATCAGGTTGAATATCTTGTCGGGATCAGCGAGACATTCTTCTGCCGTCAGTCCGTAAAAATCCCAGGTTTTGTCGCTGAGATAGGAGAAAAAGTAGCGACCGTCCGGTTCCAGCACAAAGATGTAGATAATGCCCGGGAGGGATTTGGCGAGCTGCTCCATCTGATGCTGGCTCAGTTTCTCCCGGGTGACATCCAGGTGCGTTCCCATCAGCCAGCGGGTATCCAGGCCCTGTTCATCGGTAAGCAGCGTGCCGCGGGTGTGGATGTAGCGCCAGTCACCGTATTTGTGGAGCATACGGACGACGCAATCGAACTGAGGGGAGTCACCATCCAGATAGCGGGCCAGAGCTTCGCGGGCCTTCTGGAGGTCCTTCGGGTGACAAAGGTTTTCCCAGGTCTTGAAGGTGACGGGTTGGAGCTCCTCGAGCTGATAACCGAGAAGGTCTGCCCAGCGGGGATTATAGATCACCTCCCCGGTATCAAGGTTCCATTCCCAGGTACCCGCTCCGGTGCCTTCAAGAATTGCCTTCAGTCGGATTTCCGGTGTCAGTTCCATGTACCTTCACTCTGAGTACGACGTTCAGATTACCCAGTCGTTCCGCTTGTCCCGGTTTCCCCAGTCAAAACGCTGTGACCAATCGAGGGCCTGTTTTAGGGGCAGTGGTTTACTGTAGAAAAAACCCTGGCCCAGATCACATCCCAATGCCACCAGTTTAGCCTCTACCTGTGCCGACTCAATTCCTTCCGCCACAAGCCGACGTCGGAAACTTTTCGAGAGGCTGATGATGGCGCTGACAATCATGTCACTGTCGGAATTTTCGAGCATATCAAATACGAACGAGCGGTCGATCTTGATCTCTTGGGCGGCCAGCCGACGGAACAGATCCAGGGAAGAGTAGCCGGTGCCAAAGTCGTCAAGCGAGACGTCAACGCCCAGCTCACGGCAGGCGTTGAGGTTCTCGAGAACCCGGTCGGTATCGTCCAGCGCGGTCGTTTCCAGAACTTCGAGAATCAGGCGCGAACGTATCGCTACCGGACAATCGCACAGGGCAGCTTCCAGGTCGTCCCGAAAGCCCGGGCCCAGAAAGTGCGACGGGCTCAGGTTAACGCTGAGGGAATACGGTAGTTTACTGGTGTGAAACTCCTGTAGGCGTGAGATGGCCTCACCCAGCACGAAGTTGCCGACCTTGCGGGCATACTCGGTGTATTCAATGTGGTCCAGAAAATGGCCAGGGCCCAGGAGGCCATCCTCGGGGTGATTCCAGCGGATGAGTGCCTCGAAGCCTTCCACACATCTTTCACGGAAGTGAATCTTCGGCTGATAGTAAAGTTCCAGCTGGCCAAGCTCGAGAGCGTCACCCATCTGCTCAATGACTTTGACTCGTTCCTTCCGGGAGTAGTGAGAATCCAGATCAAACAGCACGTAATGATTTTTACCGGCCTCCTTGGCGGCATACATGGCCTGGTCCGCGTGGCGAAGAAGCTGGTCGGTGTCCGAGTCGTCCTCAGGGTAAACGGTAACACCCATGCTGCCGGACAAATGCAACACATTGCGCTTGTAAGTTATCGGCTGGCGGATAGCTTCCAGGAGCCGGGCATAGACTCGTTCGTCGTCGACATCCCTTAAAATGGCCACGAATTCGTCACCGCCGAGGCGTGCAACCACATCGTGAGTCCTGACGCTCGAAAGAAGCCGATCGGCGACCGATTTCAACACAGCGTCGCCGACACCATGGCCATACTGGTCGTTGATTTCCTTGAAGCCATCGAGATCAATAAAACATACTGAGACCAAACCCTGGCGCTGGTTGGCTTCGAACAACTCCTGTTCAAACAGTTCGGTCATCCGGCGCCGATTCGGCAGGCCGGTGAGTGCATCGTAATTGGCTGCCTGCTCGAGATGCTTCTGGTGTTCCCGCTTCTCTTGATAGAGGCGCTTACGCTCGATCAGGTTGCCCACAGTCTGCATCAGGGGTTCGAGCTCTTCGGCCAGTCTGTCAGTGTAACCGCCCAGGCGATTAGCCAGACCGATGAGACCGATTTGCTGATCCCCGGAAAAAACCGGGATACCGATGTAAGCACTGATGAGGGGATGGCCTTCTGGCAGGCCCTTCGCTCTGCTGTCTGAGGCCACCTCGTCAGAAACGATGACCTCGCCCGTGGTCATGGGCAGGCCGAGGATATTGTCGAGGCGGTCGAAAATCATGCCTCGGCGCTCAACCTCCTGATAAAGCGCCTGGGTTTCCGGACTCCAGGCAATGTTGGTTATTGCGCCGATCTTGAGAAATGGTGCACCGTCGTCCCGGTGGAGCACCTCGCCAATGAATCCGAACTGGCTACCGGTCAACGCCAGCAGATCATTGAGCAATAGCGCGAAGGCAGCGTGTTCGTTATCGCTGGTCAAAAAGACATTCTGAGCCCGGTGAATGGCGCGGCTGAGGTGGGAGGCTTTGACATACTCGCCCGTTGTCGAGGATAGAAAAGCCCTTTCAAGTTCGTCCTCCACAATACTTGCAAGGCTGCGCAGCACGTCCAGCTCGATCTCCATGAACTTGCGCGGCTTGTCATCAATAATGCAAAGCGTGCCGATCTTGAAACCGCTGGGTTCGCGCACCGGCATACCGGCATAGAAACGGATGTGAGGCTTGCCGGTAACCAGAGGGTTGTTCCGGAAACGGGGGTCTTTGGCAGCATCTTCCACCAGCAGGATTTTGTCCTGTTGGATAGCATAGTCACAGAAGGCAACCGAACGGGGTGTCTCGGATGCGTCCAGCCCCTGGCGGGATTTGAACCACTGGCGCTCGGCGTCCAGAACCGAGAAGAGCGCGGTTTTTACCCCATAGTAGTGCTTCGCAATCCGGGTCAGCCGTTCGAAGCGCTCTTCTGGTGGTGTATCGAGAATACCGAGTCTCTGGAGCGCCACCAGTCTGCGTTTCTCGATACCCGGGTTTGACATTGGCCAGCCTCCGAACAAGGTTCAGCGTTTATCTGAACCTTACCACCAGTTCGTGGAGCTGGTTCGTATGCCGCCCCATCTCTCACACTATGAGGGGATTTTTCGACTTTGGCCAGCTTTGTCGGGGGCTACTGCCCGGTTGAGCGCGGTGCCGGCTTGGCCAACCACTCGTGCCCCTTCAGCATCCCGTGCCAGTAAAGCGTTGGCAGCTGCTTGGCCTTCAACCACCAGGCGGCCCGGGTGGCCTTGGTGCCATCGTTGATCCATTTCGGGAAGCTGGGCTGGAGTACTCCGCCATAGCCGAATTCTGCCAGCACGATCTTGCCGTTCTCCACCGTCAGCGGGCAGGAGCCATAGCCCAGGTAGGCGGCTTCAAGCGGCTGGTTTCGGAGCGTGGCCACCAGGTTTTCGGCGACCACCGGTGCCTGCTTGCGAACTGCAGCAGCGGTTTTCGCGTTGCCGGTTCCGCTCACGTCCCCAAGTCCAAAGATATTGGGGTAGGTTTTATGGCGCAGGGTGTCGTCTTCAAGATCCAGCCAGCCGCCGTCATTGGCCAGGGCAGATTCCCGGATAAGCTTTGGTGCCCGCTGCGGTGGCACGGCGTGCAGCATATCGAAGCTTACTTCGCGCTCCTGGCTGTTGCCCTCGCCATCGGTTGATCGAAATATCGCTGTCTTCGAGGGGCCGTTCACGGCAACCAGAGTGCTCTGGAAATTCAGGTCAATGCCGTATTTTTCAATGTAGGCCTCCAGGGCCGGGACGTAATCGGCGACACCAAACAGAACGGCGCCGGCGTTATGAAACTGAATGTCCACGTTGTCCAGAACGCCGTGTTTGAGCCAGTAATCGGCAGACAAATACATGGCTTTCTGGGGCGCGCCGGCACACTTGATTGGCATTGGCGGCTGGCTGAACAGGGCCCGGCCTTTCTTGAGCCGCTGAACCATGTCCCAGGTGTAGCTTGCCATGCCTTCGCGATAATTGGAGGTGACCCCATTGGAGCCCAGTGCCTCTTCCAGGCCTTCGATGCCGCCCCAGTTCAGTTCCAGGCCGGGGGCAAGCACCAGGGCTTTGTAGGCCATGAAAGAACCATCACCAAGCGTAACCTGGTTGTTGTCCTGGTCGATGGCGGTCACTGGTTGCTGATACCAGGACACGAACCTTGGCATGACTTTTGACATGGGTTTGGAGGTGACCTCGGGCCGGAAGACGCCCCCTCCCACCATGGTCCAGCCGGGCTGGTAGTGGTGTTGGGTAGCTGGTTCGACGATGGCGATGTCGATAGTGCTATCCCGTTTGTGGATGCTCGATGCCACCGATATACCGGCTGCCCCGCCGCCCACGATTACGACGGTGTGAGTTTTAACGTTGCCTGTGGCGGTGGTGCTGGTAATCATGCCTCGAACCTCTTGTCTTTGTTTGCTGTGTGCGAGTGAGCTTGAGATATGTCAAAGCGTACCAAACAATAGGTTCTATCGTTAGACTAAATAAGAATATTACGAGCAGGAGCTCAAGTGCAGAGCTATAAACTTAGATAATTATAATCAAAAACCCTGTTGTGTTAGCTTTTGGGCATTGATGCCATGGATCACCTCAATTGGAAGCATGAATCTTATAGCTATATGCTAATAACCAAGTTAAGCAATCACGCGTTTTCAACCTTTAGGAGGACGCACTTATGAGGACATTCCAGCAATCACCTGCAAAACACGGCGGCACTCCGGATGTGGCTGGTTTTTTCGACTCTCGCACGTTCAGTGTCCAATACGTGGTCAGTGATCCGGAGACAAAACAGTGTGCCATCATTGATCCGGTACTGGATTACGATGAAAAGTCCGGCGCAACGGCGACATACCATGCTGACGAACTCCTGGACTATGTGCGCGGACAGGGCTTTGAAGTGGAGTGGGTCCTGGATACCCATCCGCACGCCGACCATTTCTCGGCAGCCCAGTACCTGAAAGAGAAGACCGGCGCTCCGACTGCCATCGGTGGCTATGTCACCGGCGTTCAGGAGTTATGGAAAGGTATCTATAACTGGCCTGATTTTCCCGCCGACGGCTCACAGTGGGACCATTTGTTCCGGGCCGGCGACGAGTTCCGGGTTGGTAACCTCCAGGGCCGTGTGATGTTTTCGCCGGGACATACCCTCGCTTCTGTCACCTATGTGATTGGCGATGCGGCCTTTGTGCACGACACTATTTTCCAGCCGGATTTCGGCACCGCCCGAGCGGACTTTCCCGGTGGAGACGCCCATCAACTGTGGGATTCCATCCAGGCCATCCTCGCCCTGCCGGATGAGACGCGGCTGTTCACCGGCCACGACTACATGCCCGGTGGCCGTGAACCCGAATGGGAAAGCACAGTTGGAGAGCAGAAGCAGGCCAACAAGCATCTGGCTGAGACCTCGGAAGCAGAGTACGTGGAACTTCGAAATACCCGGGACAGTGAACTACCGATGCCGAAGTTGATTCTGCATGCTCTGCAGGTCAATACACGTGGAGGACGGCTTCCGGAGCCCGAAGCCAACGGCAAACGGTACTTGAAGATTCCGTTGGATGCACTTGAGGGTGCCGCCTGGGAATAAACCTGGAGATTGAGCAAACAACCCCTTTGCCGGGCCGAGAGAGCCCGGCTTTTTTATCGGCTGAACAAACATCATTTGACCGGGTTAAGTGACTTTGTCACTGAAGGCTGCATCCTGGCGAGATACATTGGATGCGGAGTCTTTCGATCAACCAAAAAGGAGTTTTCCCTATGATCAAATCAATCAAAGCCATCGCCGCCGCTGCGCTGATTGCAGCCGTACCTTTCAGTGTTCACGCCGACAGTCACAAAGGCGGTGTCGAAGAAGTGCTGGTGATCCTGTCCAGCGATTCGCTGCAGACCCAGGGCATGGCGATGGTGCTTTCGAACACCATGGCCCAGCAAGGAGCCAAGGTAAACGTGCTGCTGTGCGACAAAGCCGGTGATCTGGCGCTGAAATCTTACGAAGCACCGGCTCTCAAGCCAAAGGATGTAACTCCGGGGCAGATGCTGCGTGGCCTGCTCAAGCAGGGTGGCGAAGCGAAAGTCTGTGCGCTGTATCTTCCGAACAGTGATTATGGAAAGGACGATCTGACTGACGGCGTAGGCGTTGCCATGCCGCCGGAAATGGCCGGCCAGATGCTGAATTCGAAGATACGTACCTTTACCTTCTGAGTTTAAAAGCCCGGGGTCCATTGACCCCGGGCGTTTACATCCGACTCAAGGACGATAGATCTTCTCGGGGTTGAGCGTCATGGACCATGGCAGACCCTCGTTCTGCCAGCCATTTACAATTCTCATGCCTTTCTTTTCGCCTTCTTTGGCGCCACTTCCCTGAAAGCCGTGGTCAATGTACTTCACATTGGTGAAGCCGCGTTCCAGCAGGTATTCCGCGCTCGGCTTGCCACGGCTGGAACCCGAGCGGCACATGGTGATGACCAGGTCATCCTTGCTAAGGCCTTTTTCTTTGAGAGCTGTTTCTACCTGCGCCGCGAACTCCGGATTGGTGTTCATGGCAAATCGGCCCTTGTCAGCAAGAAAGTCGGAGCGATCGGCGAGCTTGAACGGGATATTCTTGTCTATAACGTCGGTAAAGCCGATAAACATGATTTCCACCGGATCCCGGACATCCACAAACAGGAGTTGGTCCCCCTGCTTCTGAACCATGTTATAGGTTTCCTGTGGGGTGAGGGATAGCGCTTCTTCCGCCTGGGCGCTGAAGCCAATGGCGAAAGTGGCAAGCAGGGCTGTGAGTATCTGTTTCATGATGGTTTTCTCCTGAATTCGGGTGGCCCCTATTCTTTCTTCAACATACGCCTGTATGACCGCCACCCTCAATAGAGTTATAAGCATGTAGGCGTTGGCTTGATCGAGATCAAACCGCAAAAAGGGGGCCCGCCAAACGGCAAGCCCCCTTTGTTTACCCGCGAACCAGATTAAAGCTTGGTGGTGCGGAGGTACGGACGGATCTCGTTCCAACCCTGCGGGAACAGGCCTTTCGCTTCCTCGTTGGAAATGGAGGGCGGAATGATCACATCGTCACCCTTGCGCCAGTCGGCCGGCAGGGCAACCTTGTTGGCATCGCCAGTTTGCAGGGCATCGATAACCCGGAGGATCTCGTCAAAGTTACGGCCTACGGCCATCGGGTAGGTCATGGTCAGACGGATCTTCTTGTCCGGGTCGATGATGAACACACTTCGCACGGCTGCGGTTTCGCTCTCACCCGCGTGGATCATTTCATACAGCTCGGCCACTTTGTGATCGGCGTCGGCCACGATCGGGAACTGCAGGTCACAGTTCTGGGTGTCGTTGACGTCTTCAATCCACTTGACGTGCTCTTCCACGGTATCGGTGGACAGACCCAGGGGCTTCACGTTGCGGGCTTCGAATTCTTTCGCCAGCTGAGCCGTGCGACCCATCTCAGTGGTGCATACCGGGGTAAAGTCGGCCGGGTGGCTGAAGAAAAATACCCAGGAATCACCTGCCCAGTCGTGGAAGTTGATCTGGCCGGCGGTACTGTCGATGGTGAAGTTCGGGGCGGTAGAGCCAAGCAATAAACTCATGATGAATCTCCTGTCGGGTTTTGCTGGAGGCGGATTGCCTCTTGATGTCCAAGTAACAATAACCCGTCAGAAGACATTAGCCAATATAGTTATATCTATAGAACAAATAGGCTTAACGAATTGAAGCTGCGATGATAGCTATTGAATGCGCAATCTTTCGCGACCGAGAGCTTGGAGCGTGTTAAGCGAGTTTTTTGTGCCATGCTTCCAATTGATTGACTACTGACGTGATGGCTCATTGAGACAATGATCGAAAGACGAATCACCTCCACTCTCCTGCTTGTCGTGCTCACAGGTCTGCTGACAGGTTGCGCGTTGCCTTCTTTGAAAGACCGATCACAGTCTGAAACGTTTGCTCAGGAGCAGACGGCAGATACTCGCCTTGGCCGCGCAGTTGGTGACGAAATCAAAAGCCATCCTGGCCTGAGTGGCATTGCCACGCTGGAGAATCCCCTCGACGCGTTTGTGGCTCGCGCGTTGCTCGCCGAGGCGAGCGACACCTCCCTGGATGTTCAGTACTACATCTGGCGGGACGATATTACCGGCAAGCTGCTTCTGTACTCGCTGTATCGGGCGGCCGAGCGTGGCGTTCGGGTTCGACTGCTTCTGGATGACAACGGCATCGCCGGCATGGACGACTGGCTGGCGGCGCTGAATCACCATGACAACGTTGAGGTTCGACTATTCAATCCGTTCGTGATCCGCAGTTCCAGGACCCTTGGCTTTCTGACCGACTTTGGTCGCCTGAACCACCGGATGCACAACAAGTCATTCACGGCTGACAACCAGGCCACCATAATTGGCGGCCGCAATATTGCCGATGAGTATTTCGGGGTCGGCGGGGGTGCGCTTTTCTCGGACCTGGATGTCCTGGCGATCGGACCGGTGGTCGGTCTTGTCTCCAGGGATTTTGATCGCTACTGGGCAAGTCAGTCAGCGTACCCTGTGGACCGGTTGTTGTCGGAGGCAAGTGATGAGGATCTTGATGCCCTGGGAACCAGTCTTGCTGGGGCTGAACGGAATGATGAAGCCCGGCGCTTTGTGGCTGCTTTGCAGAATTCAGAGTTTTTCAAGGAGCTACTGGGCCAAGAACTCGCTTTTGTGTGGGCGCCGGTCGAGATGGTGAGCGACGATCCGGCCAAGGCCCAGGGACTCGAAGAAGAGCAGGGTCTATTGAGCCAACAGCTCGCCCTGGCACTGGGTGAACCCCAAAAGACCGTGACCCTGGTTTCGCCCTACTTCGTTCCAGGTAACGGTGGTGTTGAGCTGTTCCGCGACCTTGAAAACGCCGGTGTGGAGGTGCGGATCCTTACCAATTCCCTGGAGGCCAACGATGTCGCCCTCGTGCATTCAGGCTATGCGAAATACCGGAAGTCTCTGTTACAGGCCGGGGTTGAGTTGTTCGAGCTGCGCAAATTCAGGTCGGAGAGCGAAGGCGGGAAGCCGAGCCCGGGTGGCATTATCGGCAGCTCCGCCGCGAGCCTTCACGCAAAAACCTTTGCCGTGGATGGCGAGACGCTTTTTGTTGGCTCCTTCAATTTCGACCCCCGTTCAGCGAATCTGAACACCGAGCTGGGTTTTCTGATCAGGAGCCGGGAACTGGCCAAGGCCCTGGAATCGGCCTTTCCCGAGCAGGTAAGGCTGGCGGCCTATGAGGTAGTGCTGGACGACGAGGGTGAACTGCGTTGGCTGGCATTCAACGGCACGGAAACTGTCGAGCACCGTCATGAGCCCAACATCGGCGCCTTCAAGAGGGCTTTGGTGTATCTGTTTTCGTTGTTGCCGGTTGAGCCGTTGCTGTAACTAGATAGATCGTGATCACATGCATTGGCGCATTTTTTGGTCTACTGAAGCTTCTAGCAGGAGATGGAAAAAGAAGTAAAAAGCGGGAAAGTGGTCGGCGTGGCAGGATTCGAACCTGCGACCCCTTCGTCCCGAACGAAGTGCGCTACCAAGCTGCGCCACACGCCGATCAACGGCCGGTATTATACGGATTCACTATGGTTTTACCAGCCCTCGGCAGATAAAAGGGCGCCCGCAAATTTGCTGAGATTATCGTAGATACTCACATTGGCACCGGGTATGGGCCTGGCGTCCAGATGGCGTTCGGTTTCCTCGCCATTGCCGGTTCGTACCAGTACCGGGTGGCAACCTTCAGTATGGCCGGCTTCCAGGTCCTTGCGGCTGTCACCCACCATGATGACGCCTTCAAGGCTGGCGAGATGGAAATGCTTGCGGATTTGCTCCAGCAGGCCAGTCAGTGGCTTGCGACAGCAGCATTGGTCGTCGGGATGGTGGGGGCAGTAGGCGATGAAATCGATGCAGCCACCCTGGGCTTCCACCAGGTGCTCCAGCTTTGCATGCATGGCGTCCAGCTCGTCGGTGTCGTAGTAACCCCGACCGATGCCGGACTGGTTGGTGGCGATGGCGATGCGGTGCCCAGCATTACAGAGCCGGGCCACCGCTTCTATGCTGCCGGGAATGGGGAGCCATTCATCTGCTGAGCAGATGTAGTTGCCATCGTACTCGTTGATGACCCCGTCCCGGTCCAGAATGATCAACATCGCTGTGCGTGTGCCTCTGAAACTGGTCTCAGCCTGCTGTGGGCAGCAGGGAGATATCCGCAACGCGCAGAAACAGGTTGCGCAGACGGTTCAGCAGCGCCAGCCGGTTGTTCCTTACGGCCTCGTCGTCGGCCATGACCATCACTTCATCAAAGAAGTTGTCCACCGGTGCCCGCAAACTGGCCAGTGAGCTCAGGGCGCTGGCGTAGTCGCCGTTTTCGAACAGCGGCACAACTTTCGCGGACTGTTGGTCGACCTGCTCGGCGAGGGCCTTTTCGGCGCTGTCCTGCAGCAGGCTGGCGTCGACGGTTTCACCGATGCTGTCGCCACCCTGTTTGGTCAGGATGTTGGATACCCGCTTGTTGGCGCCGGCCAGGGCTTGCGCTTCGGGCAGCTGGCGGAAGGCGTCCACAGCTTTTACCCGGCGGTCAAAATCGAGCGGGCGGGTCGGACGGCGGGCGTGAACGGCCAGGTAGACCTCGGCACCGATGCCCTGCTCGTCATAGTAGGCACGGAAACGTTCCAGCATGTAGTCCACCACGGTGCTTGCGGTGTTCTGTTCGGTCAGTACCGTGAAGTTCTCTTCGGCCCACTCGCAACAGGTTTGCAGGTCCAGCGGCAGTTCGCGCTCGATGATGATGCGCAGCACGCCGAGGGAGGCCCGGCGCAGGGCGAATGGGTCCCGTGTGCCGGATGGCGGCTGGTTGATGCCGAACAGGCCCACCAGGGAGTCCAGGCGGTCCGCGATGGCAATGGCACAGCCGGTCAGGGTTGTTGGCAAATCGTCGCCGGCGAAACGGGGCATGTACTGTTCGTTCAGTGCCTTGGCCACGTCTTCCGGTTCGCCGTCGTTGGCAGCGTAGTACTGGCCCATGATGCCCTGCAGGTCGGTGAACTCCAGCACCATTTCGGTGACCAGGTCGGTCTTCGCCAGCATGGCCGCGCGCTCGGCCAGGGCAGGATCACTGCCGATGGCGTCGGCGATTTTCTTTGCCAGGGCGGCAACGCGCACAGACTTGTCGTAGATGCTGCCCAGTTTCTCCTGGAACACGATGGGCTTGAGCGCATCGATGCGATCCTTGAGCTTTGTCTTCCGGTCGGTTTCGTAGAAGAAAGCGGCGTCGGACAGCCGGGGCCGGATCACTTTTTCGTTACCGGAAACAACCTGAGACGGATCCTTGCTTTCGATGTTCGCGACGGTGATGAACAGCGGCAGCATTTCCCCGTCGGCGGCCACAACGTGGAAGTACTTCTGGTGTTCCTTCATGGAGGAAATCAGGGCTTCAGCAGGAACCTCGAGGAACCGTTCCTCGAATCGACCCATCAATGGCACTGGCCACTCGTTAAGCGCGGTGACTTCGTCCAGCAGGTCTTCATCGATGACGGCCTTGCCACCGGCTTCCTTCTCGGCCAGTTGGGTCACGCCGGCACGGATCTGTTCCCGGCGCTCGGCGAAGTCGGCAATGACATAACCTTCCTGCTTGAGGACGACTTCATAATCGTTGGGAGTGGGTATGATCAGGGACTTCGGGCAATGGAAGCGATGGCCCCGGGTTTTGTTGCCCGGGGTCAGGCCCATGATCGGCGCCTCAATGACCTTGTTGCCGAACAGCATTACCACCCAGTGCACCGGGCGCACGAACTCGGTGCGGTGCGCGCCCCAGCGCATGCGCTTGGGAATCGGCAGGCCTGCCAGCGATTGCTCCACCAGCTCCGGCATCAATTCCACGGTGGGCTTACCCTGCTCTACGGTGCGGTAGACCACCCAGGCACCCTTGTCGGTCTCCAGGGTGTCGAGCTGGTCCGGGGTAACGCCCAGAGACGTGGCAAAGCCGGTCAGCGCACGGGTTGGATTGCCGGCGTCGTCGAACGCGGCCCTGACCGCAGGACCACGCCTTTCCACCGATTTGTCCGGCTGGGAGTCAGCCAGATCCCGGATACGGACTGCAAGACGGCGCGGCGCGGCGAAGCTTTCCACTTTGCCAAATTCGATGCCGGCCTCTTCCAGGCCCAGGGCAATGCCCTGGGTAAAGGCGTCAGACAGCGGCTTGAGGGCCTTGGGGGGCAGCTCTTCGGTACCCAGTTCGACCAGAAAATCCTGTGTTGCCATGGTTATGCGTTCCCCTGTTCCTGCTGTGCCTTTTTCGCTTTCTTGCCCTTCTTGCTTTTCGCCTTGTCGTCAGCGGCCTCGGCGGCGGCCAGGACTTCCTTGCGCAGGGCATCGGGTGCCAGCGGGAAGCCCAGTGAGCGACGGCTGTCGAAGTACGCTTGGGCGACGGCACGAGCCAGGGTGCGAACCCGCAGGATGAAGCGCTGACGCTCGGTTACCGAGATAGCATGACGGGCGTCCAGCAGGTTGAAGGTGTGAGAGGCTTTGAGCACCTGTTCGTAGGCCGGCAGGGCCAGGCCGGCTTCGATCAGCCGGGCGCTTTCCCGCTCGTGAACGTCGAAGCTGTGGAACAGGAACTCGGTATCTGCGTGTTCGAAGTTGTAGGTGGACATCTCCACTTCCTGCTGGTGGAACACGTCACCATAGGTGACCACACCGTCAGGGCCTTCGGTCCAGACCAGATCGTAAACGCTGTCAACGCCCTGCAGGTACATGGCGATTCGCTCAAGCCCGTAGGTGAGCTCGCCGGTAACCGGGAAGCACTCCAGGCCACCGACCTGCTGGAAGTAGGTAAACTGGGTCACTTCCATGCCGTTCAGCCAGATTTCCCAACCCAGGCCCCAGGCGCCCAGCGTCGGGGACTCCCAGTTGTCTTCCACAAACCGGATGTCGTGAACGAGCGGGTCCAGACCCAGCGCCCGCAGGGAATCCAGGTACAGTTCCTGGATGTTGTCCGGCGATGGCTTCAGAACCACCTGGAACTGGTAGTAATGCTGCAGGCGGTTGGGGTTCTCACCGTAACGGCCGTCGGTGGGGCGGCGGCTGGGTTGAACGTAGGCGGCGTTCCAGGTTTCCGGCCCGATGGCACGCAGGAAGGTGGCCGGGTGGAAAGTGCCGGCACCCACTTCCATGTCCAGTGGCTGGAGAACCACGCAGCCATGCTGCGCCCAGAAATTCTGCAGAGCCAGGATCAGGCCCTGAAAGGTCCCGATATCCGGAGTTGTCTGTTGCTTTGCCTTGTCTGTCACGACGGTTGCCTGCTGATCAGTCTGTGTGTGGCGCCCCGGTTGTCCTTCGGGGCACTCCGAAAAAAGGCGCATTATACGCGTGCTGGCTGTGTATTTCTAAGTCAGAAGAAGGTAAGACCCACCTGGAACAGTTTTTCCACATCCCGGATACGGGTTTTATCCACCAGGAACAGAATGACGTGGTCGTCCGGCTGGATCCGGAGATGATCGTGGGCGATCAGAACTTCATTGCGGCGCACGATGGCGCCGATGGTGGTGCCTTCTGGCAGGTTGATTTCATCCAGCCGTTTACCGACCACTTTCGAAGACCGGTGGTCGCCGTGGGCAATTGCTTCGATCGCCTCTGCTGCACCCCTGCGAAGTGAGTGAACGTTCACAACATCGCCCCGGCGAACGTGGGTCAGCAGGCTGCCGATGGTGGTTTGCTGGGGCGAGATTGCCACGTCGATGTCGCCACCCTGGATCAGGTCTACGTAGTCCGGGTTGTTGATCAGGGTCAGTACCTTGCGGGCACCCAGGCGCTTGGCCAGCAGTGAGGCCATGATGTTTGCTTCATCGTCGTTGGTCACCGCGCAGAACACATCGGTATTCTCGATGTTTTCTTCCAGCAGGATGTCCTTATTGGCGGCGTTGCCCTCGAGCACCACGGTTTTTCGGAGATTCTCCGAGAGCATCACGCAGCGCTCGTGGTCCCGCTCCAGCAGTTTGACCTGGTAACGGTTTTCCAGGGTATGGGCCAGTCGCTGCCCGATATTGCCGCCACCGCAGATAAAAATGCGTTTGTAGGGTTTTACCAGCGGTTGGAGTTCGCTCATCACGGACTTGATGTGATCGCCGGCGGCAATAAAAAATACCTCGTCACCGTCTTCGATAACGGTGTTGCCCTCGGGCATGATGGCTCGGTCTTTCCGGAAGATGGCCGCCACCCGGGTATCGATCTTGGGCATATGGGTGCGCAGGTACGACAGCTCGTGCCCCACAAGGGGCCCACCTTTGGTGGCGCGGATGGCCACAAGGCGGGTAAGACCCTTGGAGAATTCCAGTACCTGCAGGGCACCCGGGTTCTCGATCAGCCGGGTAATGTGTTTGGTCACCAGATGTTCCGGGCTGATCAGAACGTCAATGGGGAAGCCCCGGAGGCTGTCGAGATCCTTGGTCTGGTCCCGCTGATAGAATAGCTCTGACTTTGCCAGGTAGGCCCCGGCGCGCACCCGGCAGATAGTAGTGGGTGTCTTGTACAGCAGTTTGGCTACCTGGCAGGCCACCATGTTGGTTTCGTCGCTGTTGGTGACGGCAATCAGCATGTCGGCGTCTTCCGCCCCGGCCTGTCGCAGTGCCGTAGGGTAAGATGCTGCGCCCTGGACGGTGCGGATATCCAGCCGGTCCTGCAGTTCACGCAGCCGGGCACCGTCGTTGTCTATGATGGTAATGTCGTTGGCTTCGTTGGCGAGGTTTTCGGCGAGTGTTCCACCTACCTGGCCGGCGCCGAGAATCAGGATTTTCATGGTTCGGGTTTCTCCAGCACGGCATAGAAGAAGCCGTCATGGCTGTCCGGATCGGGGAGCAATTGGCGCCCCGCACCCATATTGCGCCCCCACTGAGCGTCTGGCTCAACAAGGATGGCATCGGTCTGCTGCTTGCAGAACCGCTGAATTATACGGTGGTTTTCCTGGGGGAACACCGAACAGGTGGCGTACACCAGCCGGCCTCCGGGTTTCAGGATAGACCACATGGCATCCAGTAACCCGAGCTGTATGGCCGCCAGCGGGGTGATGTCGGATTCTCTGCGTAACAGTTTGATGTCCGGATGACGGCGAATGACGCCGCTGGCGCTGCAGGGAACGTCCAACAGAATGCGATCGAATGCATCGCCGTCCCACCATTGGTCCGTGGCCGCAGCATCCGCCTGTTTAAGGGTAGCGTGAAGATCCAGTCGATCCAGATTTTCCTGCACCCGGGGCAGGCGGTCTGCGGATTCGTCAATGGCGACCACTTCCGCCAGCTCGCCACAGGTTTCCAGGATTGCACAGGTTTTGCCGCCCGGGGCGGCGCAGGCATCCAGTACCCGTTGGCCCGGCGCCAGGTCCAGTAGTGTGGTGCACAGCTGGGCCGCTTCGTCTTGCACGCTGACGGCGCCATCGGCAAACCAGGGCAACCGATCAACAGGACCCGGGCTGGCCAGTTGAATGCCGTGAGGGGCAAATTGTGTCGCGCAGGCCTCAATGCCGGCTTCCGCAAGTAACCCAAGGTATTCATCCCGGCCAAACCGCAGCGCGTTTACCCGCAGCGTCATGGGCGCCTGTGCATTGTTGGCGCTCAAAATTTGTTGCCAGTCTTCCGGCCAGTTGTGACGCAGTTTTTCCACCATCCAGACCGGATGACTGAACCGGGCCGAGTCTTCCGCCGGTTCCGGCGCGCCTTCGCGCTCCGCTGCCCTCAGAACGCCGTTTACCAGTCCGGTCAGATGTGGTTTCTCCAGGGCCCGGCAGGCTTCGACGGTTTCATTAAGTACTGCGTAGGTGGCCTGTTGACTGAAGCGCAACTGAAACAGGGCAACCAGCATCAGGTGATGGATGATGCGGTCCGGCTTGCGCAGAGGTTTCTTCAGTCGGGTATTGAGTTCGCCATCCAGCCGATGGAACCAGCGGCAGGTGCCATAACAGAGCGCCTGGAGTTCGGGGCGTTCGTTCGCCGGAAGGCGGTTCAGGGCTGGCGGCAGGCATTGGGACAGGGACTGGCCCTGTTCCACGGCCAGCATCACGCCGGCGGCGATGGCGCGCATGGGCTGTTGTCGTTCACCCATGTCAGCGCAGCTCCTGGCCGGGCATCAGCAGTTCCTTGCCGCCGTTGATCAGGTCGTTCACGCTCTGGGCACGGGAGCCCGGCAGTTGCAGCCGGGTAATGCGCAGGATTCCGTTGCCGCAGGCAATGTCGATCCCGTCCCGATCCCGTTTTACCACGGTGCCGGGGAAAGCGTCGCTAGCGGTCACCAGGGCACGGGCTTCGTGAATGCGGATACGTTGATCACCCAGATCGGTGTAGGTCCCGGGCCAGGGATTGAAAGCGCGGACCAGCCGTTCAATGGCTGTAGCGTCTGTAGTCCAGTCAATATGGCCTTCGGTCTTGCTCAGTTTGCTGGCGTAGCAGGCCAGGTCGTCGTTCTGAGGTTCCCCGGTGAGTTCACCTTTCTGAAGCAGCTCAAGGGCCTTGATGATGGCTTTGCCACCGAGCTCTGCCAGGCGGTCGTGTAGGCTGCCTCCGGTGTCGCTGTCATCGATAGCGGTCAGCGATTTCAACAGCATGGCTCCGGTATCCAGGCCTTCGTCCATCTGCATGATGGTGATTCCGGTCTCCGCATCGCCTGCCGCTATCGCCCTCTGGATAGGCGCGGCGCCGCGCCAGCGGGGAAGCAGCGAGGCGTGGATGTTCAGGCAGCCGTGGGTTGGAATGTCGAGCACCGCCTTCGGCAGGATCAGGCCATAGGCGGCGACGATCATCACATCCGGGCTCAGGTCGATCAGTTGCTTCTGGGCTTCGGATGTTTTCAATGTCTCGGGCTGGAAGACCGGGATCGCGTGGTTCAGAGCCACCTGTTTGACGGGGCTCGGCTGCAGTTTGCGACCACGGCCGGCGGGACGGTCCGGCTGGGAATAAACGCCAACAATGGTGTGGCCGGCCGCAATCAGGGCCTTGAGCGCGGTCGCCGCAAAATCCGGTGTGCCAGCAAAAACAAGTCGCACGGTGTTGTGATCTCTGTTCCGTTGTATACGAAAAGACCGGGTCATGACCCGGTCCGGAATAGTGTCTGGTTTTGACGTTCGCCTGCAGCCTGATCAGGCACTCTTCTTATGCAGCTTCTCCAGCTTCTTGCGAATGCGGGTCCGCTTGAGCGAGCTGAGATAGTCAACGAACAGTTTGCCGTTCAGGTGATCCATCTCATGCTGGATGCAGACTGCCAGCAGGCCTCTGGCCTCCAGCTCGAACGGTTTGCCGTTCCGGTCCAGGGCCCGGATCATGCAGTGTTCGATCCTTTCGACGTCTTCGTAGAATCCGGGTACCGACAGGCAGCCTTCCTGCATGGCTTCCCGTTCACCATCGAGTACTTCCACCTCGGGGTTAATGAAAACCCGGGGTTCGCTCTTGTCCTCGGACAGATCCATGACGATGATCTGCTTATGCACATTCACCTGGGTAGCCGCAAGGCCAATGCCGGGCGCATCGTACATGGTCTCGAACATGTCGTCGATCAGCTTGCGATCGGCGTCTGTCACCTCTTCTACCGGCTTGGCAATGGTGCGCAGACGGGGATCCGGGTATTCGAGAATCTCTAGTATCATAGGTCTGTCTTTCGCCTGTATGTCGGAACGCCCGCAAGATTATGCCGGCATCACTTTTGACTTTGCTGCTCTTTGTAACAGTGTGAAACTGATCTCCGAAATGCGACAGCGTACTGCGCAAATTTTCCCCCTGCCTCTACTATTATCGGGGCAAGGCCCCAGCTTTCAACGGCTGGAGGGGTTATCAACGTTTATAAGACTATTATCCAACAATTCGTCGATTGAGTACAAACTGATCAGTTAATAGTTAAAATCTTTCAACGACGGGATAGAATTTACTGGAAGAACAAAAGATAACATCACAATTTGCGAGACTTCTTCTATAGTAACTGGAATAACAACGTAATAAGCTGCAGGTAACTGACTGCATCCCAACAGAATGCAAAGAATCAAGGCACGCGATCAAGGACTTACACAATGAGGAAACTGCTGTACGCTCTGGCAGCAACTACGCTGCTTATAACCTCCTGGGCTCATGCTGCACCGGAGCTGCGGTCCGATCATCCCGAGCGTTACACCGTTGTGAAGGGTGACACCCTCTGGGACATTTCGGCCCGTTTTCTGAACAATCCCTGGTACTGGCCGGAAATATGGCATGTGAACCCGCAGGTCGCCAACCCTCACCTGATTTACCCCGGTGATCGCCTTGCCCTGGTTTATATTGACGGCAAGCCCCGTATTACCAAGGTCGCCAGTAGCGATGTGGTGAAGCTGTCGCCGAAGGTTCGTTCCGAGCCTATCGATACGCCAATCCCGGCCATTCCGCTGGATGCCATCGGCAGCTTCCTCACTGACACCCGTATTGTCAGCCCGGAAGAGATCAACGGCGCTCCCTACGTTCTGGAGGGAGAAGACGGCCGGATTATCACTGGTGCCGGTGACAAGCTCTATGCTCGCGGGGAAAAGCCCGCTGACAAGGTAGGTATCTTCCGTCGTAGTAAGGAATTTCGCGATCCGGACACCGGCGAGTTCCTCGGCCTTGAAGCCCGCAGCATCGCCCGTGGTGATGTGGCCCGGGAAAACGGCGACGTGCTGACCGTAAACCTGACCAGCTCCAACGAAGAGGTTCGCATTGGCGACCGGCTTATGGTGAGCGAAGACCGTCGCCTGACCACCAGCTTCGTGCCCAGCGCGCCCAGCGAGGACATTGAAGGGCAGATGATTGCTGTCGACGGCGGTGTGAGCCAGATCGGCCAGTTTGATGTGGTTGCTATTAACCGCGGTACCCGGGAAGGTCTGGAAGCCGGTAACGTGATGGCTGTTCTGAAAAGCGGCAACCTGGTTCGTGATCCGGTGACCGGAGAAACCATCGAGCTGCCCTCCGAGCGTGCCGGGCTGCTGATGGTATTCCAGGCGTATGAAAAGATGAGCTATGGGCTGGTGCTGCAGGCCAGCCGTGCTTTGACGGTAGGTGACAAGGTTACCAACCCCTGATCGACTGAATACCGATAGACGCAATGGCCGGACCAGGAAGGTCCGGCCTCGCTGTTTTCAAGGACGATGCCGTGTTTTCCTCTGCCACAGCCTCATGGCTGTTTCTGACCTGCCTGCCAAACATTGGCCGCACCCGTCGGCGCGAACTGCTGACTGAATTCCCTGACCTGCCTCAATTACTCTCAATGAATGCCGCAACCTTGCGGGCCATGGGCGTGACCGCTGAAGCCATAGCTACCATTCAGGCCTGGCAGCAGCAGGATTCGAGGCATCCGGCCATCCGTGAGGTCCAGACCATACAGGATCAATGTGCCAGGCATGGCATCGGCATCCTGACCTGGCCGGATCGTAATTACCCGGAACAGCTACGGCACATTCACGATGCGCCTCTGGTGCTCTATACCCGTGGTGATACGGAGCTTCTGGTCCGGGACCAGATCGGTATTATCGGCAGCCGTAAGGCCACCCCCGCCGGTCTTGACCATGCCCGCCGGTTTGCTGCCGAACTCAGCGCCCGCCAGCTAATGGTGACCAGCGGTCTGGCGCTGGGGGTTGATGGCGCTGCCCATGCGGGTGCCCTGGATGCCGGATTTCCCACCATCGCGGTGATTGGCTGCGGCCTGGACCGCATCTATCCCCACCAGCATCGCCGTCTGGGTGAGCGCGTCATTGCCCAGGGCCTGATGATTTCCGAGTATCCCCCCGGTACGCCGGTAAGAGCCGCGCATTTTCCCCAACGCAACCGGATTATCAGCGGCCTGAGCCGTGGCGTGCTGGTGGTGGAGGCGGGTCTGCGCAGTGGCTCCCTGATCACCGCGCGGATGGCGTTGGAACAGGGGCGGGAAGTGTTCGCCATTCCCGGCTCGGTGCACAGTCCGGTTGCTCGGGGCTGTCATCATTTGATCAAGCAGGGCGCCCGCCTGGTGGAAACGGTGGATGACATCCTGGAAGAACTGGGTGCCTGGTGGTCGCCGCCACTTACGCATGACTCTGCCTCTGAGCCGGAACCGGAGCGGCAAGGCAACGGGCCCCTGGCCGGTCTCGACAGCCGGGAAATCGCGGTATTCGAGGCTTTAGGGTATGATCCACAATCAACCGATGCACTGAGTTCAGCAACCGGTCTTCCCGCCGATCAGCTCATGCAGTCCCTGTTGCTTCTGGAGTTGCAGGGCCTGGTCAGTTCGGCGCCGGGAGGTTTTCAGAAAATCGCCTGAATCTGGTGTAAACATCCACCCCGATCAATTCTGACACGAGCAGTATGGCCCATTCCCATCCTCTTTCTGACTGGCAATTACACTGTGCCCGCCGCACGGTTTTCAGTGGCGGTGTTATCGCCTATCCCACCGAAGCTGTCTGGGGTCTGGGATGTGACCCCTGGGACGAGGAGGCCGTGGAGCGGATTCTGGAGCTGAAGCAGCGCCCGGTCGAAAAAGGCGTGATTCTGGTGGCTTCGTCCGTTGATCAGATCCGCTTTCTGCTGGACCCTCTGCCTGGAGCGCTGCAAGCCGAGGCGGAGCGCCACTGGCCCGGCCCCGTCACCTGTCTTCTGCCGGACGTGGATCGGCAAATTCCAGACTGGGTACGTGGGAAGCATAGCTCCATTGCGGTCCGGGTCAGCGAGCATCCCGTGGTGCGCGCGCTCTGTGAGGCCACTGGGATGCCCCTGGTATCAACCTCCTGCAATCCGGCCGGGCGCCAGCCGGCCCGACATATCTGGCAGGTTCGGGGCTACTTTGGCGATCAGCTTGACTGGATCGTACCCGGGGCACTGGGCGGTAATCGCAAACCCAGCCGTATTATTGATATTGTCAGCGGTCAGCAACTTCGTTAGGAGCGTTTATGGCACAGCAACCCGATAGCCAGACGGTAAAGCAGTACCTGCTGGGATTGCAGGAATCGATCTGTAGCCGGCTGGAAGCTGTCGATGATGGTGCATCTTTCATTCGGGATGCCTGGGACCGACCGGAAGGTGGCGGTGGTGTCAGCCGGGTGATCACCGAAGGCAACGTGTTTGAGAAAGGCGGGGTCAATTTCTCCCACGTAATGGGTGAGACCATGCCGGCCTCCGCCACGGCCCATCGCCCGCACCTGGCCGGTGCCCCGTGGCAGGCCATGGGTGTGTCGCTGGTTATTCACCCCAACAACCCCTATGTGCCCACCTCCCATGCCAACGTCCGGTTTTTTATTGCCACACCCAGGAACAGTGAGCCGGTGTACTGGTTCGGTGGCGGCTATGACCTCACGCCTTATTATGGTTTTGAGGAAGATTGTATTCACTGGCACCGGACTGCCCGCGACGCCTGCGCGCCGTTTGGCGAAGGTACCTATAAGCGCTTCAAAGACTGGTGCGATGATTACTTTTACCTGAAACACCGTGATGAACCCCGGGGTGTCGGCGGGCTGTTCTTTGATGACCACAACACTGGCGACTTCGAGCAGGATTTTGGCCTGATGAAAGCCGTGGGCGACAGCTACATTGAAGCCTACGAGCCCATCGTCCGGCGCCGCATGGATCATCCTTTCGGTGACCGCGAGCGGGATTTCCAGCTATACCGGCGCGGGCGGTACGTGGAGTTCAACCTGGTGTATGACCGTGGCACCCTGTTTGGCCTGCAATCCGGCGGCCGGACGGAATCCATATTGATGTCCCTGCCGCCTCTGGTGCGTTGGGACTATAACCGGACTGCTGAGCCCGGTTCTGAAGAGTTCCGGCTTACGGACTATTTCCTGACCGGCCGGGACTGGCTGGAGACCCAACATGACTAACGATCTCTACGCGGTTGTTGGTAACCCCATCAGCCACAGCAAATCGCCGAGGATTCACAGCCTCTTTGCCAGCGAGACCGGTGAACCGGTCGAGTACACGGCCATTCAGGCGCCGCTGGATGATTTCGCTGGCACTGTGAAGCAATTTTTCGAGCGGGGCGGAAAGGGCCTTAACGTAACTGTGCCTTTTAAGGAAGAAGCCTGGAAGCTGGCGGATCGCCGTACCGAGCGGGCCGGGAATGCCGGGGCAGCCAATACCCTGTACCTGGATGACGATGGCGTGCTCACCGCCGACAATACGGACGGTTGCGGTATTGTCCGGGATCTTGTGAGTAACCATGCTGTTGCTCTCAAGGACGCACATATTCTGGTGCTGGGAGCCGGCGGCGCAGTTCGTGGCGTTATGGGCCCGATCCTTGCCGAGCATCCTGCCGCCATTACCATTGCCAACCGAACCGTTGCCAAGGCTGAAGCCCTTATTGACCTGTTTTCACCCGTAGCAGGCGAGGCCCGGCTGTCGGCCTGCGGATTCGAGCAGCCCCGTGAGCCTTTTGATGTCATCATCAATGGCACCAGTGCGAGCCTCCAGGGCGATTTACCGCCCCTGTCGCCGGAGGTGATCGGTGAGAAAACGGTGGTCTACGACATGATGTATTCTCTGCAAACCACGACGTTCAATCAGTGGGCGCTGGAACAGGGTGCACAGAACATTCATGACGGGCTTGGTATGCTGGTGGAGCAGGCGGCGGAATCCTTCCGTATCTGGCGCGGCGTGAATCCTGCCACCGGCCCCGTCATTGAGGAATTGCGTAACGACTGAGCCGCTGCCCCCGGATTGGGCTATGCTCAGGGTCAACTTCCGTAGGGATTTTCGATGGATATTCTTACCCTTGTAGGACTTGTGGCAGGTGTCCTGATCGTCATCATGGCGATGCTCGCCAATGCCTCTTTCCTGACGTTCCTGAACCTTCCGGGGCTTGCCATTGTGCTGGGCGGGACCTTCGCCGTTACCCTGATCAAATTCCGGATGGCCTCGGTGATGAGCGCTTTTCGCCTGGCCATGTCTGCTGCCTTCACCGACCGCATGGCGCGGCCGGCGGAGCTGATCCGGGAAGTGGGCTCGCTTGCCATGGTGGTGCGCAAAGAGGGCATTCTGGGCCTGGAAAACCATCAGACGGCCAACGAGTTCCTTCAGAAGGCGATCAATTTGTGTGTCGACGGCCACCCGCCGGAACTGGTGGAGGAGGCGCTGGCACAGGAAACCCAGCAAACCGCCGAGCGCTACGAAGTGGCCGAACGGGTGTTCCGGGGTATCGGCGAATCGGCTCCGGCCATTGGCATGCTGGGCACCCTGGTGGGTCTGGTGCAGATGCTCAACACCCTCGACGATCCGTCCTCCATTGGCCCGGCTATGGCCATCGCCCTGCTGACCACCTTGTACGGTGCGTTTATTGCCCAACTGGTTGCCCTGCCCCTGGCTGACAAGCTTCAGCTGAAAGCCGAGGACGAGGCGAGGAACCAGGTGCTGATCATCACGTCCATCAAGAACATCATGCGCGGTGAGAATCCCCGGGTAATGACCGAACTGCTGTCTTCGTTTGTTCACCCGGAGCAGCGCACCGGCCTGGTGCCGGAGCGGGAGGCCTGAGGGTTTGGAGCTGGCCAAAAAGAAAAACAGGAAAGGTCCGCAGAACCAGACGCCAGCCTGGATCGTTACCTTCGCCGATCTGGCTACGCTACTGCTGACTTTCTTCATACTGTTGCTGTCATTTGCAGAGATGGATGTGGAAAAGTACCGGGCCATGGCCAACTCGATGGCCGTGGCCTTTGGCTCCAGCAACGTCCTGGCGGAGGATGTTGGAGGCTCCCCGCTGACCATGATTGAATCCGAGACGGTCTCCCTCCCCGAGCCAACGGAATCCCAGACCAGGGAGCCCGAATTTATTGATGAGCGTGCTGAGGGTGCCGCGCCCACTCAGATCCCTGGTGGCGTGATTGATCTGGCCAGCCGGATGATCCGGGAGCTGGAATCGGAAGTGGCGTCGGAGGCTCTGAGTGTCAATTACGACCAGAACCAGGTGGTGATCCGCTTTTCCGAGGAAGCCACCTTTCGATCCGGTGAGGCCGCCATAAAACCCGAGATGATTCCGATCATCGAACGGGTGGTCAATGTGCTGTCGGCGTGTACTGGAGATGTCCTGGTGTCCGGTTACACCGATGACCGACCCATTTCCAGCGACCGCTATCGTTCAAACTGGGATCTATCGGCGGCCCGTGCCGTGTCGGTGGTTCACGAGCTGGTGATGAATCGCCAGGTACCGGCTGAGCGGGTGGTGGCGGCCGGACGGGCCGAAACCAACCCGCTTGCACCGAACGACACACCGGAGAACCGGGCGCTTAACCGCCGGGTGGAAATTGCCATTCGCAATCCCGAATGCAACGACGAGGTGCCCACTGGCGATCTGCCCGTCGAAATAATACCCTGAGTCTTATAGCCGGTGCGCAGCTTCTCATGCGCAATCCATATAACTGTCATGCTTTCAGGGCTTTATACTGTTCGCCCGTTATTTGACTGGCACAGTGAAGCGAGAGAGCAACCATGAGTGGACCGGATAAGCCGAAAGTGATTGGCGAAGAATGGAGCGATGAGCGGGTCAGGAGTTTTCTGGATATCCGCCCCTGGGATGCTTCGGAGAATGCCGACTATAACGCTCTGTTGAAAGCCTACCAGGCCATGCGGGCGGAAGATTTCGAACGTTTTATCGGATTTTTCGTTGCCGAAGGCCGGGATCTGAATGCCACTGGCCCGGACGGGGAAACCATTCTTGACCTGATTTCCCGGCATCGCCGCAGTGTGGAGTATGCTCGAGCATTGGAAAACGCAGGTGCCAAAAAAACGGCCGCAGCCGGGAACTGATTTCGGCGCGACCGTATCTCTTTGCCTGAAGTCGTCGGCGTTTACTGCACGTCGACTTCAATGGCCTTGGGCTCTTTCGGTTCGGCTTTCTGGAGCGTCAGGGTCAGCATGCCGTCCTTGAAGTTCGCCTTCACACTGTTTTCATCAACATTGTCCGGCAGCGTAAATCGGCGCAGGAAACTGCCGTAAAAACGCTCGATCCGGTGATGTTTCTTGTCGTCGGTCTCGTTCTCACTCTTGCGTTCACCCTGAATGCTCAGAACGCCCTCGTGGACCGTGACTTTTACGTCTTCCCTGGACATGCCCGGCAACTCGGCTTCGATGGTGAAGGCCTCTGGAGTTTCCTTGATGTCCACGGCCGGAGCCCAGTCACTGCGGCTGAACACGTCTTTGCTTTCGCGCTCGCCGCCTGAGCGTGTCAGGCCGAACATACGGTTATAGCGATTCATCAGGTCTTCGAACTCATTGACCGGATTCCAGCGGGTAAGATTGCTCATAAAGCATCCCTCCTTTTCAAATGAAACGAATCTGAATAAGTGAGCATCAGCTTCGATGGCGGAACAACTCCATGCCGGTGGCGCCAGCCGGATGGTTATCCGTGAACCTCTGCTATTACCGAATATTAGGTGCAGTGCGGATGTTTTCAAGGGCGGGGTGGTTGAATTTTGATCAGTGTCAAGCAGGGTTCAGAATTCACCGAAATGCCGGTGTAAAAACGGCCGGAAACGGGCCATGGTGGCTCCGGCTGTTTCCGGATCGGCCCGGATACCCGGTTGAAATCCGGGTAATTCGCCGGACAGGAAGGGCTCCACCAGCGATGGGTTGGCACTGATGACATGAACCACCACATCCCGGCTGGCGTCCTCGCCGGTGATCAATGGCGCTGGCTGATGGTCACCCAGGATAATCATCAGGGCGTCCTGACGCAGGTAGTGAGCAGCAAAGCCCCCCGCCACTTCCAGGGCATAGGCGATTGCCTGACCGTAATGCTGGCGCACTCTGTCCGGATCGCGCCATAACGACACCGGTGCTTCGCCGGCTCCCTCCCAGCGCCGGAACACTTCACCGTTGCCGATGCTTTGCCAGTCGTCGAGGACCGGCAGTATCGGAACCCAGGGCGCGTGGCTGCTGATCAGCGCCAGCTCGGCGAACAGCGGTCCCTGGTGGGCCTCGCGGATCGCCTGAAACCTGTGCCAGGTGTACTGGTCGGGCATGGTGACCCAGTTGAATGGCGGCCCCTGGTAATCGAGATCATCGTGATCGTAGATCTGGTCGTAGCGGAACAGTCGACCCTCGGGCCAGGCCTGGGTGATGGCCGGCATCACAGCCACAGTACTGTGCCCGGTGCTTCGGAAGTCATCAATAAGAGTGGCGTAGCCGGAGCTGAGGAGGGTTTCATAGGCAAGCTGGTTGTGAATCCACTGGCCGCTGAGTACGGAAAGGTGGCCGAGCCAGGACTGGCCGCCCTGGATCGGCGACTGCAGCCGGCCAGTGGCCACCGTCAGACCCGCGGAGTCCAGCGATCGGGCCATGGCCTCAAGGCCCGGGCTGATGATCGAACGATAGCGATCGTCGGCGATCGTCGATATGCCATAGGACTCGATAAAACCAAGAATCACATCCGTTTGCTGCAGCTTTGGCAGCGGTATCGGTTGGCGTTCACTTCCGGGCCGGGCGCTCAGTTCGGCCGCGAAGTCCCGGGTTGTCTGGTAGGTATGAGTTATCAGAGAGGCCTGATTGGCCACGAACGCCAGTGTCGGGCTGCCAATCCACGGGGTGACGGCGCCAGCGAGGAACAGGCCGGACATTAACCAGAGCGGTTTGCCCAGATGCGCCGGAGAGTGATGCGCCAGCCGCTCCAGACCATGACGAAACAGCCAACTCACGCCTGTGAGCACGCCTAACAGGGCGGCGAGGGCCGTAACGGCCAGAACAGCCCCCAGGTTTGTATCAAGCAGGTTCCAGGCGGCATCCAGCAGGCCAAGCTCAAGGTACAGGTTCAGGCCGCGGCCAAGACTCTCCCGAACCAGGGCATCTACCAGAACAAGCAGGAACAGAAAACCGTACGCAACAGCCAGAAAACGGGCGACGCGGTATCTCCGCTCGGGTTCCCTGAGCCCGCAAATGACGGCCCACACGATCAGGGCCTCCGGCGAAAACCAGGGATCGTCGCCGGGCAGTGCCAGCGACGGAAACAGGAACAAACCGTTCAGGACCAACAGCCAGACCAGTATCACGAAGCGACCTCTACCCAAGCCATCTGTTCTTGTCGACGGGGCAAGGACGCCGCGGCCGGGGAATCCCCGTCAACCGATTGTGCCATGCGGGTTAGCACATCTCGCCACGGTGAATCGGGCGAGGCATGCCAGGCGCGCCAATGAAGGGCTTCCAGGGCCTCAGGATGATTGCAGATCAGGCTGAGTTCCCGGTGATTCAGGGCTTGTCTGCCTTCCATGGCGCAGCGATTGACCAGGCGCTCAAGCGCCCGTGCTTTTTTACCGGTGGCCGGCTTAGAACCAGTTTGGGAAATCCGTGCAAAGACGGGCGACAGAACCGACCGTTCAAACCAGCTCAACCTGGCTATGTCATGGCAAAGCGGTCTTATGACGCTGGCGAGTTCAATCACTCTTGTGATCTGGCCATCCTCGGGAATTTGTAGCCAGGTATCTGTGCCGGGCTTTCGGCCCAGCCAGTAGGCCAGTGCCGGTGCCAGCAATACCGGTGTCATTACCGGCAGGGCCCAGGGCGTCAGAGTTGGCGCGTGCCAGTGAATCAGAGTAAGGCCTGCGGCTGCTGAGACCAGAAGCAGGCCAAAGTGCTGGAGGCTAAGCCCCGGAGTGAGGCCGCCGGACCGGTTTTGCCCCTGCCAGCCCAATTTCAGATTCAGCAGAGCCCGGACCACATGGAGGGTGTGAACCAGCATCCGGATCGGGGCGAGTGCCAGTGCCGCGAGTGTTTCGAGAAGGGTATTGCCACAGAGCCTGAACAGCCCTCCAAACCCGGCGGTTTGTCTGGCCAGCCCGTGGTCAGTCACGGCAAGAAGCCGGGGGCCGAAGAGTAGCAGCGCGGTTGCCGCGACCAGCAGGACGCCTGCGCCAGAGCCAGCTTCGGTTGTGACTATTACGCCAGGCAGCGCTGACTCAGGCGTGGGACCGGTTAACGCCACATAGCCGGATAGGCCCAGGAAAATCAGCCAGAGCGGAGACGCCAGGTAGGAGATAATGCCGGTCAGCAGGGCCATCCGGTGAGCCAGCCGGATCTTGCCCATGGTTGCCAGTAGCCACAAGTGCTGGAGATTGCCACGACACCAGCGCCGGTCGCGAATCAGGTCGTCCTCCAGGGTCGGCGGTGATTCCTCGAAACTGCCGGCAATGGCCGGTTCCAGCCACACTTCGTAGCCTGCCCGACCCATCAGTGCAGCCTCGATAAAGTCATGACTGAGCACTGGCCCGCGGAACAGGCCCGGTCCCCGAAGCTTGCGCAGACCACAGTGGGCCATGAACGGGGCTACCCTGATGATTGCGTTGTGGCCCCAGTATGTGGCTTCCCCCAATTGTATGGCTGCCAATCCGGCACTGTAGAGTCTGCCATAACAGCGGTTGGCAAACTGTTGCAGACGGGCAAACCGGGTTTCTGCCCGGGCCAGGCGAGGTGTGGTCTGGATAATCCCGGCCTCGGGCCGGGCTTCCATGAGCTGTATCAGCCGGCTGATACAGTTGGCACTGAGCAGGCTGTCAGCATCCAGAACCACCATGTAGCGGTAACGGCGGCCCCATCGACGCAGGAAGTCGGCGATATTGCCGCTTTTGTAATTCAGGTTGATGTTGCGCCGCCGGTAAAATAATTGCTGCTGAGGGCCGATCTCTTGCCGTATTTGCTCGCAGGCCGCCTGTTCTTCAAGCCAGATGTCCGGGTTCCTACTGTCCGAAAGCACGTAGAAATCCACGGCTCCGGCCTGTCCCTGCTGCTCAAGGTCCCGGATGATCGCTTTGAGACCTCCGAGGCTCCGTTGCACGGGTTCATGGCAGATGGGCATCACGACAGCGGTTCGGGCAGACAGTGACTCCCCGGGCCTGACGTGCCCTACTCGGCTTGAAAGACTCCAGGAGTCTCCACCGAAGCGAAGGACAACAAATCCGAAAATCGCGGTCCAGAAACCCACGCCAATCCAGGCAAAGAGCACTCCAAATGCCGTGAGCAATGTGGCGGTTGTTCCGGAACCGGCCTGATCCGGCACAGTCTGGGCAAACAGGAATACTCCGGCCAGGGTCTGAGCGGCTACAAGGATCACAAGCAGGAAGCGCCGCCGGAAAGCAACCGGGCGCCAGGATCCGGCATTATTCACGGGGGTATCCGATACTGGCCCGGGTTATCGGTGGCAGATGAGGACGCTGACTAGGCCCGGGCAGGGCAAACCACCGGGGCATTTGCTCCAGTAACTGTCCGGCATTCAAGGCCGGGTGTTCAGCCCCGCGCGCCTGCAGCATGCTGTGTAACCGCGCCCGGGTTTCCGGACCGGTGTCATGGCCTGCAGCGCGCAGGTACAGCAATGCTCGATCAAACGGTTCGTCCGACGTGTCCACAAGGGCCTCCGGGATGCGGGGTTACTGCGAAACATACGGCTACGGCCTTGAGTTCAGACCACTGGCTTACTGATCGTTAAGGTATTCATTCTTGAGTCGGACATAGTTGGCGGCGGTGTATCTGAAGAACCCCCGTTCCTTCTCGGTTAGCGCCCGGGCTTTTTTGCAGGGCGATCCCACGTAAAGGTGACCGGATTCAAGAGTCTTGCCCGGCGGCACCAGACAACCTGCCGCAACAATCACCTCGTCCTCCACGACGGCTCCATCCATAATAATGCAGCCCATGCCGACCAGCACCCGACTGCCGATGGTGCAGCCATGCAAAAGTGCCTTGTGGCCGACGGTCACGTCGTCTCCCAGGGTGAGCGGATAACCACCGGGGTTGTAGTCACTCGCGTGGGTGATGTGCAGTACGGACCCATCCTGGATGCTGCACCGATGCCCGATACGGATTTTGTGCATATCGCCACGCACCACGGTCATCGGCCAGATGGAAACATCATCGCCGGCTTCCACATCGCCGATCACAACGGCACTTGGATCTACCCACGCGCGTTCCCCAAAATGTGGCGTGATACCCTTGTGTGAACGTATATTCGTCATTACATAGTACTCATTGATGAATTACCCGGTGGCTCGGGGTGCCTGTGGGAGAGGCCCTTCCAAAACTGTCTGTCGCCTTGGATGGCGACAGTCAAGCGTCACAGGGATTTGCCGCAAGGAGCGTGTTTTGGAAGGGCCTCTCCCACAGGTGCCAGCCCCATAACCTGAAGAAACCAAACTACCCAAGATTCGACTAGCTGAGAAGGGGACCTATGAATAACCCGCTACTGACTGACGACCTGTTGCCGAAATTTGACCATGTCCGCACCGAACACATGGAAACGGCAATTGACCAGATTCTCAGTGAAAACCGGATGAAAATCAGCCAAATCGCAGAGCAGGACGATCCCACCTGGGAAACCCTGGCGCAGCCGATGCAGGCGCTGGACGACAAGCTGAGCAACGCCTGGTCGGTGATCTCGCACCTGAACGGCGTGATGAACAATGACGAGCTGCGCAAGGTTTACAAGAACTGCCTGGAGAAGCTCACCGAGTACAGCACTGAGGTGAGCCAGAACGCAGCCTTGTGTGACGCCTATAAGAAGCTGGCCGATCGGGACGATTTCAATAACTTGAACGAGGCCCAGCGCAAGTCCGTGCAGAACACGCTCCGGGACTTTCACCTGGGTGGTGTGGACCTGCAGGAAGATAAGAAGAAGCAGTACGCCGAGCTGTCGCGGGAGCTGTCCGAGCTGTCCAACAAGTTCAGCGATAACGTGCTGGATGCTACCCAGCACTGGTTCAAACACATCACCGACGTCGATGAACTCGCCGGCGTCCCCGAGACTGCGATTGAAAGCGCCAAACAGGCCGCCCGCCAGAAAGATCTGGAAGGCTACGTGATCACCCTGGATTTCCCCAGTTTCTTCCCGGTCATGACCTACTGTGACAACCGGGATCTGCGCCGGGAAGTCTATGAGGCCTTTGTGACCCGCGCCTCCGACCAGGGCCCGGATGCCGGCCAGTGGGATAACACCCCGGTGATGGCGGAGATCCTCAAGCGCCGCCACGCTCAGGCCAAGCTGCTGGGCTTTAATAACTATGCCGAGCGCTCCCTGGCCACCAAGATGGCCCGCAGTAGCGACGAGGTGCTGGAGTTCCTGAACCAGCTGGCAGCCAAGTCCAAGCCCCAGGCCGAGAAAGAGTTTGCCGATCTGAAGGCGTTCGCGAAGGATGAATACAACGCGGAGGAATTGCAGGCCTGGGATATCGGTTATTACAGCGAAAAGCTGCGCCAGAAGCGCTACGACATCTCCCCGGAAACCCTGCGCCCCTGGTTCCCGGTGAACAAGGTGGTACCGGGCCTGTTCCGTGTGGCAGAGAAGCTGTTTGATGTACAGATTGAAGCGAAGCCCGAAGTGGAAACCTGGCACGAGGATGCCACGGCGTATTGCATCAGCCGCAATGGCGAGCCCCTGGCCTGGTTCTATCTCGACCTCTATGCCCGCCAGGGCAAACGCGGTGGCGCCTGGATGGCTGATTGCCGGGTGCGCTGGCGCAACCTCCGTGGTCAGCTCCAGCTGCCGGTGGCTTTCCTGACCTGCAACTTTACACCGCCCGTCAACGGCAAGCCGTCACTGCTGACCCACGACGAGGTCACCACCCTGTTCCACGAATTCGGCCATGGCCTGCACCACATGCTGACCCAGGTGGATGTGCTGGACGTTTCCGGTATCAATGGTGTTGCTTGGGACGCCGTCGAGCTGCCCAGCCAGTTCCTGGAAAACTGGTGCTGGAATCCGGAGTCTCTGGACTTGATTGCCTCGCATCATGAAACCGGCGAACCGCTGCCGGAAGACCTGCTGCAGAAACTGCTGGCGGCCAAGAACTTCCAGTCCGGCATGGGCATGGTGCGCCAGCTCGAATTCTCCCTCTTCGACTTCCGCCTGCACGCGGAATTCACCGACGAAGCGCCCACCAACCCACTGGACATGCACCGCAAAGTGCGCAGCGAGATTGCCGTGGTAGAAGCACCGGAATTCAACCGCTTCCCCAACTCCTTCTCGCACATCTTTGCCGGTGGCTACGCCGCAGGCTATTACAGCTACAAGTGGGCGGAAGTGTTGGCGGCTGATGCCTTCTCCCTGTTCGAGGAAAAAGGCATCTTCGACCCGGAAACCGGCAAGGCCTTCCTTCACAATATCCTGGAGAAAGGCGGCTCGCAGGAGCCCATGGAACTGTTCAAGGCCTTCCGGGGTCGCGAACCGCAGGTGGATGCGCTACTGAAACAAACCGGCATCACGGACGAAGCTGCCTGACGATAGCGAGGGTTGTTTTGCAGCCTTTGAAGCTGATCCGGCTGTTGTCGGATTACGCTTTGCTAATCCGACCTACGTGACGTTTGGAGCCAAGCATGGCCCGAGCATGTAGGTCGGGTTAGGCCAACGGCCGTAACCCGACAACCACTGCCCAAATTTACGGGAGTTTTATTATGGCGAGTCCAAAACGTTTTATCGCCGGCGCCGTCTGTCCCCGCTGCGCGGAGATGGACAAGATCATGATGTTCACCACCGACGACGATGACCAGGTTCGCGAGTGCGTGGCCTGCGGCTTTACCGACGCGGTGTCCGATGCCGAACAACCGTCCAACCCCGAACTCGAGACGCGGGTGAACAAGCGCAAGAACGAGGACGATCACACCGTCAAGCAGGTGGTGTTTTTCAAGTCTGCTGCCGACGACGAGGATTGATCGTTATCTCTCAGCCTTCTGGTTGAGGGGGTGAGAGGCCATGGGAATGCTTTTCTTCTGGGGAAAAGCAACTCGCTTCGCTCAGACATCTTTTTCCCGGCAGAAAAGCACACCCACACCCTCGCAACTCCCCTCAACACGAAGGCTACAAAGCCACCTCCGAGCTTAAAGAACCATAGCCGCCAACCACCCAAAGCCAAGCAACGGCAGGTTGTAGTGCAGGAACGTTGGCACCACGGTATCCCAGATGTGGTTGTGCTGGCCGTCGGCGTTCAGGCCGGCGGTGGGTCCGAGGGTGGAGTCGGAGGCCGGGGAACCGGCATCCCCCAGGGCGCCGGCGGTGCCGACCAGGGCCACGATTGCCAGCGCGCTGAAACCCAGTTGCAGGGCCAGGGGCACGTACAGGGCCGCGATGATCGGGATGGTGGAGAAGGAGGAACCGATACCCATAGTGATCAGCAGGCCCACCACCAGCATCAACAGCGCCGCCATGGCCTTGTTCTCGCCGATGGTGGCCACGGAGCTGTCCACCAGTGCGGCAATTTCACCGGTTTCCCGCATCACCTCGGCAAAACCAGACGCCGCGATCATGATGAAGCCGATCATGGCCAGCATCTTCATGCCTTCGGTGAACAGGTCGTCGGCCTCTTTCCAGCGCACCACACCGGACAGATTGAACAGTACGAAACCGGCCAGCGCGCCCAGGATCATCGAGCCCAGCCAGAGCTGCACCACGAAGGCGGTGACGATGGCTAACAGGGCCATAACCAGGGTGCGCGGGCTGTAGCTGGTATCTACCCGTTCGGCCTTGGTTATGGTTTCCAGGTTATAGGTGCGACCACTGCGGTAGCTGAAAAAGACGGCGATCAGCAAGCCGCACAGCATGCCCAATGCCGGCAGGGCCATGGCTTTCATGACGCTCAGGCCGGAGGCATCGACGCCGTTGGCGTTGATCTTGGCGATCAGGATTTCGTTCAGGTAGATGCCGCCGAAGCCGACGGGTAGGAACATGTATGGGGTGATCAGGCCGAAGGTCAATACGCAAGCGACCAGGCGGCGATCCATGTTCAGTTTGGCCATCACGTAGAGCAGCGGCGGTACCACCAGGGGGATGAAGGCGATGTGGATCGGCAGGATGTTCTGGGACGAGATGGCAATGGCCAGCAGCAGGCCGATGATCAGAAAGCGGATGCCGTTTACGGCGGCGCCTTCCTCCTGACGGCCCACCAGAGCCACGGCCCGGTCGGCCAGGGCGTGAGCGAGACCGGACTTTCCAATGGCAACGGCGAAGGCACCGAGCGTGGCGTAGGACAGTGCCACGGTGGCACCGCCGCCGAGGCCGCTATTGAAGGCTTCGATGGTGGCTTGCAGGGACATTCCTGCAATCAGGCCACCGGATACGGCGCCGATGATCAGGGCAACAACAACGTGGATGCGGCACAAACTCAGGACGAGCATAATCGCGACCGCGGCAACGACGGCATTCATGGCAAAACTCCGGGTAGGAATTAACGGTTGTTCCGGCCCCTTGCGGGGGCCGGCATCATGAAAAGCGCGGTAATGTGCAGGAAAAGGTCGCGGTAGTCAAAGCGGTTGTGTAACGGTCAGGCTTCATCGAGCCGGGCAAAGCGGGGCACCTGTTCACCGGCAACTTCCACGGTTTCCCGGAACATGGTCAGAGGGCGCACCCAGAGGCTGTAGTCACCGTAAAGGCAGCGGTAGACCACCATCTGCTCCTCGGTCTCGCTGTGCCGGGCAACGCCGATGACTTCATAATCCTTGCCCTTGTAGTGTCGGTATTTACCCGGACGTATTTCGTTCTTGCGCTCGGTCATTATTGGCCTCAATGGATTCGGGCTATGCTGGCCCTGTCGTTACGGAGGACGTAGCACGCGCAACCGTCTAAACTGGAAACAATTGCAGGGATGCGCACGACTCAGTCAGGGCCTGAAAGTGTAGAACACCCGGCCAGGCCCGGAAACCGGAAACCGCTATGATGCGGCAGTTATCCTGCATCCTTCTGATTTTATTGTCGCTGGCATGTCTGGCCAGCGCACCTGTTCAGGCTGCTCCCGTCGCATTTGACTGGCTGGAAGCGCCCGCTGATGAATTGGCGCTGGAGGACGTTCGCGGCCTGCCCCCGAGCGACTGGCAGACATCCGGCTCAAGTGAGGTGTTCAACCGTGGCTTCAGCGATGGCAGTTTCTGGCTGAAAGTCGAGATTCCGCCTGACCCGGCGAACCGGGTGATGGAAATTGGTTATCCGTTGCTGGATGAGGTCTCTGTGCACTGGGTCCTCAACGGTGAGCTTATCCAGATCCACCACACCGGCGACACCATGCCCTTCAGCAGTCGCCCGATTCACCATCGTAATTTTGTTTTCCTCGTGCCCTCGAATACCGAGCCGGTCACCGCCTTCGTGCGGGTAAAAACCCTGGGTTCTGTGCAGATTCCTCTGGAAGTCATTCCGTCGGCGGAATTCCTCGCCAGTGAGCAGTTGTCTTATGGTTGGCAGACGATGTTTCTGGGCATAATTGTTGCCATGGCGCTGTACAATCTCTTCCTGTTCGTTATTGTGCGCCATTCCACCTACATCTGGTACGTGCTGACGGTTGTGTTTACCGGGCTGGTTCAGCTCAATTTCAACGGCCTACTGTTTCAGTGGCTGTGGCCGGATGCTCCCGGTATCAACCGATATTTCACCATTCCGGTTATCTGTTTCGCCCTTTTCTCCGCCATTATTTTCGCAATCCGCTTCCTCAATATCCGGTCTTACAGCCTGAGAAGCTACCGGTTCCTGCAGTGGGTTCTGACCGCTATTTTCGCCTGCTTCTTGTTCGGCCTGTTTGGCAGTTATCAGACTGGCATTGTGCTGGTTAGCGGTATTGCGGCAGTGGTTACTCCGGCGGCCTGGTTCATCGGTTTTCTGGTGTGGCGCAGGGGCCAGGTGCTGGGTGGTTTTTACGTGCTGGCCTGGACGCCCCTGTTAATTGGCCACTTGATTCTGGCCGTCAGCAAGCTCGGTATGATGCCGCGCAGTTTCCTGACCGAGTTCATGCCCCAGATTGGCGTGGCGCTGGAGGTGGTTCTGCTGTCCTTTGCCCTCGCTTACCGGATCAATCTGGAGCGTCGCAAACGCCATGAGGCCCAGGAGCAGGCGCTGGCGATCCAGCAGCAGGCCAACGTAACCCTGGAGATGCGGGTTCAGGAGCGCACCGACGAACTGGAGCGCGCCAATGAACAGCTGAGGGCGATTAGCCTCACCGATGGGCTGACCCACGTGGCCAACCGTCGACGGTTTGATGAAAAACTCAATGAGGAGTGGAAGCGGGCTCAGCGACACGCTCATCCATTGAGCCTGTTGATGCTGGATATCGATCACTTCAAGCGGGTAAACGATGAGCTCGGCCACCTGGTGGGCGACGACTGCCTGACAGAAGTGGCTGCGCTTTGTGCGGCAGAAGTGCAGCGATCCGGGGACCTGCTGGCCCGTTATGGCGGTGAGGAATTCAGTATTCTGCTACCGGCAACACCTCAGGATGGTGCCGCTCGACTTGCCGAACGGGTGCGTCAGGCGGTGGCCCGCTCGCCTGTACATTCCAGCGAAGGGGTGGCCCCCGTCAGCCTCACCATCAGTTTAGGCGTCGCCTGCGTGGTCCCGGATCCGGATACGGAGCCCCAGGAACTGATCCGTCAGGCCGACGAGGCCCTGTACTCGGCCAAGGAGTCCGGCCGAAACCGGGTCATGGTGGCCCGTGATGTCAGGGCGGCGACCGTACCCGGTGTCTGAGCTCCCTTTGATTATCAGTTCTTCAGCTTGTACCGGCCTGGGCCGAGGAAGAATACTGCCACGGCGGTAAACAGGAAGAAGCCCTGCAGTTCCAGAGCCCAGCCGCCACTGCGTCCAAGGCTCAGGAGATCGTTGCCATGGACCAGGATGATGGCAAACAACATGTTGAAAACAATCAGCAGTGCTCCGATCCGGGTCTGGTAGCCAAGAACGACCATAAGGGGCGCGATGATTTCGCCGACAAATACTCCGTAGGCAAGAAAGGTAGGCAGGCCGTGGCTGGCCAGTTCGCCTTCGATAAAACCAACACCGTTAAGCAGTTTGGCAATGCCGTGGAACAGCATCAGCCCGCCCAGAGTCAGGCGGATAATCAGTTTTCCCAGATCAGCGTTTTCGAGCAAGGTACAGGTCTCCGTTTTAAAGATTGCGAATGTCAGGATACAGCGGCAACAGCCGTTTGATCAGCCGGTTCTGGGCGCCGGTGGAGATGTCGTTCTGCTCCATGGCCAGAATCAGGTTCTCGGCCAGGGCATTGAATTGGGTGTTGGTGACGGCCATGTCGGAGTGCAGTTCGCGCATCTCCCGCCCGGTGTAGGCACAGGGCCCGCCACTGAGCTCGCACAGCTGATCCGTCAGGTTGTGATGGAGCTGAGCGACATCAACGCCCTTGAACTGCTGGTTGATGCGTTCGTCGTCAACGATCAGGTAAAGCAGGTCTTCCACCACGTTTGCGATGCCTTCCCGCTCACCGAGCTGCTGATACAGACTGTTTTCGGGTTCGGTATTCAGGCTCTGGCAGCCACCGAGCACCAGTGCCAGCGCGATCAACAGGGCGGAAAGCGTGGGGTAGCGATTGGTAAGGCCCATGTTCAGAAACTCCCCTGCAGCGACAGATACAGACCTTGCTGGTCTTCCAGTGTGGCAACGTCACCCAGGTTGACCAGAGCGCCTGTGACCGCCAGGCGACGGTCCGGAACCCAGGCGACAAACAGGTCCCACCAGTCGTCTTCGGTGGCAAAGCTCAGGTTGTCCGGCTTCTGCCGGTATTCGGCGCCTACCAGCCACTGACGATTCAGGAAAAGCCCGACGCTGCCCTCCATCATCAGTTCGTGGCTGTTGTTACGGTCACCGCCAAAGCCCAGCAGGCCGCCCTGATTGGCCCGGGTTGCCCGCGCGGTCAGGTTTGCCAGCAGGTTGCGCTCCATCACGGCGGCGAAAAACAGCTTGCTGCCACTGACATACACATCGGTGCCACTGTCGTCCCGGGCACCGATTGCCGAAGGCACGGTGAAATCACGCTGGCGCTTGTACTGCAGGCCCGCAGACCACTGGCCCCACGGACTGTACAACACATCACCGGCAAGCCGGACCTTGGCGCCGAAAATATCCTGGTTCAGCTCGTCCTGTTCCAGGCCGAAGCCGTCTTTCAGGGTAAACACGAGGCTGTCCAGATCCAGGGTCTGCCGCGCCACGGTGAGCTCCAGGCGGTTATTCCAGTTCAGGCCGGCACCGGTGACCGAGAGCGAGTAATCGTCCACTTCGGCCCGGCTCAGTGCCAGGGTGCCGCCCCACTCCTCGTCGCTGGCGTAGCTGCCCAGCAGGGCCCAGGGTACCAGCCCCCCGCCGGCACTGCCCTCAATGGTGGTGACGCCTCCGGTCGCCCAGATCCGGCTGCCGATGTCGGCCATGGCGGCCGGTGCTGCCAGAAGCGCCATGGTCAGTGTCATCAGACGTCTTTTTATCATTCTGAATACTCCGGGTTGGGTTGGGTCAGCTCCCCTTTGCGGTCGGCCAGGGAACGGGCAGTCTCAGGCAGGTCTTCCGGTGCGACCGGAAGGCTCAGGTAAAAACCCTGGGCCAGGTTGCAGCCCCAACGCTGCAGGAGGCGCCAGGCCTCCAGGTTCTCGATCCCTTCGGCCACAACTTTCAGTCCCAGGCCGTGAGCCATATCAATGGTGGACCTTACAATCAGTTGGTCCTGGGGCTCGGTATCCAGCTTCAGCACGAACGACTTATCGATTTTCAGCTCCTGTACCGGCAGCTTGCGCAGCTGGGAGAGGGAGGAATAGCCGGTTCCGAAGTCATCTACGGAAAGGGTCACGCCGAGATCGCGTAGCTGATTCAGCGTGGCCATGGCCTCTTCCGGGTCTTCCATCAGGGCACTTTCGGTGACTTCCAGAGTGACTCGCTCCAGATCATGGTGCCAACCGTGGAAGGTATCGGTGATATGCCGGGTCAGGGCGGGCCAGGTCAGGTCCATGGCGGAGAGGTTGATGGCGACGCCCGCATCGACACCCTGGTCATGCCAACGTCGGGCATCGCTGGCGACCCGTTCCAGTATATGGGCCGTAAGATCATGGATCTGTCCCGACTGTTCGGCAAGAAAGATGAACTCTTCCGGGGAAATGAAGCCCAGTTCCGGGTGAATCCACCGAACCAGGGCTTCTACCTGCACCAGTTCGCCGGTCTGGCTGTCCAGTTTTGGCTGGTAGTTCATGTGCAGGCCGTTGTTCAGGATGGCGGCGTGCAGGTCGGTGATCAGTTTCAGCTCCCTGAGGTGGCTCTCATCCTGCCCTGGCTGGTATCGCGTGAAAGGTTCAGGGTGTGCTTCGGCCTGCTCGAAGGTGAGGTTCAGTCTTCGACGCAGGGCGTTGGTATCGGCGGCGTCCTCCGGCAGTTCCATGGTCACGATAGTGACGCGCAAGGAGAAGGGAGTCTGGTCCACCTGTAGCGGGGATTCAATCAAGTCGTGAAGCTGCCTGATCCTGTGGCTACCTTTCTCCGAAGGTAATGGGGGAATCAGGGCCAGGAATTCTCCGCCGCCGGTGCGGGCAAGGATCCGGGCATCCGGGAGTTCTTTCTGCAGACGTTTTGCAATACCGATAAGCACCTTGTCGCCAAATTCCAGGCCCAGAGTATCGTTGATATCGGAGAGGTCATTCAGTCGGATCCCCACCAGAGTACCTTGTCCACTCTGGTTAAACATCTCGGTGGCCGCCTGCATCAATGCGTTTCGGTTGCCAAGCCCGGTAACGTCATCATGGGTCGCCGCATAGCGTATCTGGGCTTCCCGTTCCCGAAGACCGGACAGCATGTCTCGCAGAGCGTTCCGGAGCTGGGTCAGCTCCCCGCCGGCCCGGATCGCAGGTGCTTGGGGGGTATTGCCCTCCCCGATGGCCCGGGCGTAGCGTGCCAGCTGCAATACCGGACGCCCCAGATTCCGGGCGATGACCAGCGCCAGCAGAATGGCGAAAATCAGGATGGCAGTCACCAGAAGGGCGATTTCCACGGCTCGTTGGTAATAGTTCTGCAGCGCGGCATCACGACTGATCAACAGCACCGCCTGGATGGCGGCGGGATCCGATTCGCCCAGGTTTGTAATGCGGGTGAAGTAGCCGGCGCCTTCGATAAATCTGGCGTCGCCGGATGCCTCAGCCAGCTCCTGTTCCAGGTTGTCGTCAATGCTGGTGGTGGCGGCAAAACTGCTCATGCTTCCTGTCTCGTCAGATCTCGCCCGGAAGATCACCGAAGTCCCGCTGAGCCTGGCGATTACTTCCGCCAGGGATTGGTCCAGGGCAAAACCGGTGACCAGCCAGGCCCGCAACCCGGGTGCCTCGATCGGGATTGTCAGAACCTCGTAACCCTTGTCTTCAATCGCGCGCAGTGACCGCGTGAACCCGTTGCGTCGGGTGCTTGTCAGCTGTTCGGGGGTTATTTCAGGAAACGGGCGTTTCAGGGTCGAGGCCATGGGCTCACCCTGGCTGTCCAGCAGCAGAGCAAAGTCTGCACCAACCCTGCCGCTGTGGTTCTCAAGCGCGCTGTCGATGGTTGCTGGGTCACGGCTGGCGATGGCTGAGCGGAAACCGAAATCCTGCACCACGACACTGAGTCGGGACAGCTCCAGTTCCGTGCGCCGGTCAATGACTTCGTTGGTCAGTCGCTCCCCGATGGTGAGCTGTTCCTGTGCCCTGCTTTTTTCATCCTCGAACAGGTAAACCATCAGCAGGGCAACGATCACCAGGCTGACGAGGGCGACCAGCGAGATCATCGCGGCAATGAGCCGGCCACGGAATCCGAGACGGGACGCTACAGCCATCAGAGCTCCTGGAAGCGTTGCTGGAGGCGGTCCAGCGAGCCCTCGGTGGCCGGCTCGGGTTCAAGGTCCAGGGTCACGATCGCCGGCTCACTGCCGCGTTCAATCTCCCGGGTTACCGGGCGGGTGTTGTCGGGAAGACGTGGGTGCCAGATCTCAAGTACCATCTTGTCCTGGCTGCCTTCGGTGCCCTTGGGGTCGATAGACAGGGTCACCTGGCCAGAAGCATCTGTCTCACCCACGGCGGCAGTGTCGGTAACGATCACAAAGCCCTGCATGTGATCGTGTATGTTGCACCCCAGCTCTACAATGCCGGGTTTATCGAACAGGATCGGTGCCGCAGGACGGTCGGCGTAAAGCTCGATGTTGAAGGTTTTCGCCGGCGAGAATGAATAGACATGGTGTTGGGTATTGTCGCGATTCGGAAAATCCACGCTGGAGCCGACGGGAATGACCAGAACGTGGGGGTGAAAGGCCCGGTTTTTCTGGTAGATCTCGGCAGAAACCGGGGCTGCCTGCTCGGCGCTGTCTACGGAAACCACGGCATTGGCGACGGGCTCGTTACTGCCATTCACGGTAACGGTTACTGACAGATTATACGCGTTGGCTATCGTTGGCATGGCGGTTATCAACAGGGCCGCCATTACTGCAATCACTGATACTCTCATTAAGCCTCTGAACCTGTCAGGCCAGGCCGGACCCGAGAGAAAATCGAATGTGGTTCCTTACCAGCAGATTTTCCCAGTAATGCCGCATCCAGTCCCAGGCGGCGTTGTTCACCTGCTCGACAAACGGGTCGAGGTTGAGTTCGTAGTAGTCCGGCGTGCCTGCTATCTGCAACACGGTTACGGTGATGGAGTCGTCCAGCTCGTTGGCAAAGGGCTCGCCGATAAGCTGATGAGCCAGAAGATTAGCACGAGTTGCTTCCATATCCACGATTTCGCTGGCCCGGGTACAACGGTTGTTTTCGTACATTTCTTCCATCAAACGATGGCAAAGGTAGGCGCGGATCAGCAGTCCATCGAGACCGTCATAGCGCACCAGGAGCGCTGATGGCTGGGTGAAATACCGGATGGCGGCATTCACAAAGGGCTCAAACAGATCGGCTTTGCCGGCTTCACGGGCACAGGCTTCAACGCATTCGATCAGCCTTGGTGCCATTTCGATGTACTCAACTACGAACTGGAACAGGCAGGTGGCGGGCTGATACCCCTCAATAGTGACCGCAGACGGGAGCGCGGCAACCTTTTCGTGAAGCTGTCGGAGGAAGGTCCCGGAGCGGGCTTCCTTGCGCCGCGCCTGGTCAATAATCTCAAGGACTACCTGTGGTGTCATTTCAGGAGAAGCCGATGTCTGAACGAATTGAGGTCGCAAGGCGCCTCCCGTTGTTAGCAACTGATAGCAACGAGTTCCCGGGCAGGAGAGGAGGGCTGGCTACCACATCGTGCCTGCCTGTTCAGACAAGTGTAGCCGAGATTTTTGCGACTGCTTTTCCGCTGTGGTGAAAATGCCCGGCTGTAATGTTACAGATTGAATCTGCGTCATTGGCTCTGAAACCAACGATCGTTTCTGGTGTGGGACCAGCACAGCCATCCCATGCTCAGGGCCCGCGCCACCATAAGGGAGATCAGCGCAAACCAGAGCCCGTGATTGCCCCAGCCCGTGGTCAGCCACCATACCGGTGCAAACACGGCCAAGGCCGAAAACAGCATGGTGTTCTGCATGTCCCGGGTCCGGGTTGCCCCGATAAAGACGCCATCCAGAAGGAAACCCCACACTGCGGCAAACGGTAGCAGCCAGAGCCAGGGCAGGTAGCGCCACGCGGTGGCCCTCACCTCTTCGATACCGGTCAGCAGCGCAATCAGCCAGTGTCCGCCGGCGACAAAAACAATAGTGAGCAACAGAGCTCCCCAAAGTGACCATCTCAGGGCACTGCGAAAGACCACCCGGAATCGGTGCCGGCTGCCCTTGCCAATGGCTTCGCCAATCAGCGCCTCGGCAGCATTGGCAAAACCGTCCAGGGCATTGGAAATCAGGAGCAAAAAGGTGATCAGAACCGCATTCGCCGCAAGGATGGTGTCTCCCTGGCGTGCACCCTGGGCAGTAAAGAATGCCAGCACCAGCAAAAGGGCGATAGTGCGTACCATGATGTAGCGGTTCACCCGGAGGATCTTCAGGTAATCTTCCAGCTTACCGAACAGGGCCCGGGTGAGTGTCTGACCTTCGGGCATCCGGCTTAACACAATCAGGAATCCGATTGTGGCGGCACCATACTCGGCGATCACCGTGGCGATGGCCACGCCGCGGCTGTTCCAGCCAAGCACGGTAACAAACAGTATGTCCAGAACGATGTTCACGCCGTTGGCTGCAATCAGCATGATCATAGGGCCCCTGGGAAACTGGGTTCCGATCAGCCAGCCAACCAGGGTGTACTGACACAACACCGCCGGCGCGCTCCAGATCCGGATAGCCGCGTACTCTGCGGCCAGTTCGGTAACGTTTTCACTGGGATTCATCAGCGTCAGTCCTGTCTGGATCAGCGGCTGGTGAAACAGAATCAGTAGCAGGCCGATACCGGTTGCCAGCAGCACCGACCGCAGCAGCAATGCCACCTGGCTGAAGCTGTCCCGCTTGCCCCATGCCTGGGCCGCCAGGCCGGTCGTGCCCATCCGCATGAAGCCAAACGTCCAGTACAGAATGCTGAACAAATTGGCACCAACGGCGACGGCGCCCAAAAATTCGGGACTTTCCAGGTGGCCGAGCACGGCTGTATCCACCAGTCCTAGCAGAGGAACAGTGAGGTTGGTGAGCATCAACGGCCAGGCCAGAGCCCAGAGGCGCCGGTCGGTTGCCGGCAGTTTAAAAGTCATATTCTTTTTAAGTCTTAAAAGTCCGTAGTTAGCTTTTTTGGATTTAGCCGATTTTTTAGTCTTTTTTTGATCTGTGTCTATACTCGAAAGTGAGGTATCCGTAAGCAGGCTTCCACTCTGGTCTTTCCGGTGTATGCGAGCGCCAGTGAGACCGGTGGGATAACGCAAAATCCGACAAGAATAACACTCTGTGGAGACACAGTATGCGCGTGCACGCTCAGCGGGCAGGTGCCCTTTTAGGCGGTCTGATGTTCCCCGCCTGGTCCATGGCGGACTGGACACTGAACATGACCCCGGGGGTGACCGGCACCAGTAATGAAATTTTCAGCCTTCACATGACCATACTCTGGATTTGCGTCGTCATTGGCGTCGTGGTCTTCGGAGTCATGTTCTGGTCCATTTTTGCCCATCGGAAGTCCCAAGGCGCCAAACCGGCCAACTTTCACGAAAACACTCTGGTAGAAATCCTCTGGACCATCATACCGTTTGTGATCCTCGTTGTTATGGCGATTCCTGCCACGGCGACCTTGGTCGACATGTATGACACCTCCGAATCGGAGGTGGACATCAAGATCACCGGGTATCAGTGGAAGTGGCAATACGAATATATCAATGAAGATTTTGGTTACTTTTCCAACCTGGCGACGCCCCGAGACCAGATTGAGAACCGACAGGCCAAAGGCGAAAACTACCTCCTGGAGGTGGATAACCACCTGGTGATTCCGGTCGGGAAAAAGATTCGTTTTCTGGTAACGGCGAACGATGTTATCCACTCCTGGTGGGTGCCGGACTTTGGCGTCAAGAAAGATGCGATTCCGGGCTTCATCAACGAGACCTGGACCCGTGTCGACAAGCCCGGCATTTACCGCGGTCAGTGCACGGAGCTGTGTGGCAAGGATCATGGCTTCATGCCGGTGGTTGTCGAGGCGGTTCCCGAGGAGGAGTACAACGCCTGGGTTGCGGAGAAGAAGGAAGCTGCCGAGCGCGAGCGCCAGTTGACCCAGAAAGACTGGACCATGGCCGAGCTGATGGAACGGGGCGAAAAAGCCTATCAGACCGCTTGTGCTGCCTGCCACCAGGCCGACGGCAGCGGTGCGCCACCGGCGTTCCCGGCGCTGAAGGGCAGTCCCATTGCAACCCAGGACATGGCGGCTCACATAGACATCGTTGTGAACGGCAAGTCCGGTACGGCCATGCAGGCTTTCGGCAACCAGCTGAGCGAAGTGGACCTGGCGGCGGTGATTACCTACGAGCGGAACGCCTGGGGTAACAACACCGGTGAAATGGTCACTCCGAAAGAAATTTTTGATTACAAGAACCAGCAGTAATCAACGCCAGATAACAGATATCACCAGCCACAATAAATGGCGGTAACGGGGGTTTTCATGAGTGCGGTTGCAGATACCCACGCCCAGGATCATCATCACGGCCCGGCAAAAGGCATCAGTCGATGGCTGCTGACCACAAACCACAAGGATATCGGGACAATGTACCTGATATTCAGTTTCGCCATGTTCCTGTTGGGTGGAACCATGGCCATGGTGATCCGGGCTGAGCTGTTCCAGCCCGGGCTGCAGATTGTGCAGCCGGAATTCTTCAACCAGATGACTACCATGCATGGCCTGATCATGGTCTTCGGTGCGGTCATGCCGGCCTTTGTCGGCCTGGCAAACTGGATGATTCCGCTGATGATCGGCGCGCCGGACATGGCCCTTCCAAGGATGAATAACTGGAGTTTCTGGCTGCTGCCCTGCGCCTTCCTGATCCTGGTTTCCACGCTGTTCATGGAAGGTGGCGCGCCCAATTTCGGCTGGACTTTCTATGCGCCCCTGTCGACGACCTACGGGCCACCCAGTACTACCTTCTTCATCTTTGCTGTCCATATCATGGGTATTTCCTCGATCATGGGCGCGATCAACGTGATCGCCACCATCCTGAACCTACGGGCGCCGGGCATGACCCTGATGAAGATGCCCCTCTTCGTCTGGACCTGGCTGATCACCGCGTTCCTGTTGATTGCGGTTATGCCGGTCTTGGCTGGTGTGGTTACCATGATGCTGATGGACATTAACTTCGGCACCAGTTTCTTTGATGCCTCCGGCGGTGGCGACCCGGTGCTGTTCCAGCATGTGTTCTGGTTCTTCGGGCATCCCGAGGTGTACATCATGATCCTGCCGGCTTTCGGGGCAGTGTCCCATATCATTCCGGCATTCTCCCGCAAGCCTCTGTTTGGCTACGCCTCCATGGTCTATGCGGTCGGTGCCATCGCCCTGCTTTCCTTCGTGGTCTGGGCGCACCACATGTTCACCGTAGGGATTCCCATTGTTGGCCAGCTGTTCTTCATGTACGCCACCATGCTGATCGCGGTGCCCACCGGGGTGAAAGTGTTCAACTGGGTGGCTACCATGTTCCGAGGCTCCCTCACCTTCGAAGCACCGATGCTGTTTGCCGTGGCGTTCGTTATTCTGTTCACCATTGGCGGCTTCTCCGGTCTGATGCTGGCCATTGCCCCGGCTGACTTCCAGTACCACGATACCTACTTCGTGGTTGCCCACTTCCACTACGTGCTGGTGCCGGGTGCCATCTTCGGGATCTTTGCTTCGGCTTACTTCTGGCTGCCCAAATGGACCGGCCACATGTATGACGAAACCCTTGCCAAGACCCATTTCTGGCTGTCCTTTATCGGCATGAACCTGGCGTTCTTCCCGATGCACTTCCTGGGCCTGGCCGGCATGCCGCGTCGGATTCCGGACTATGCCCTGCAGTTTGCCGATTTCAACATGGTTTCAAGCGTTGGCGCCTTCATGTTCGGTGCCACCCAGCTGTTGTTCCTGCTGATCGTGATCAAATGCGTCAAGGGTGGCAAAAAGGCTGCTGCGCAGCCCTGGGATGGTGCTGAAGGACTGGAGTGGACCGTGCCCTCACCAGCGCCTTACCACACCTTTGCGACACCACCGGAAGTGAAGTAACCGGAGTACGTGGCCATGGCGGATCAGCAGGCAAAAAAGGCAGTCGCGCCCCGGAGCAACGCCCGGGTCGTGGGCTGGTGCATGGCCAGCGTGGTCGGCATGTTCGCCTTTGGATTTGCCATGGTGCCCCTGTACGACGTGTTCTGCGAGATTACCGGGATCAACGGCAAGACCGGTGGGCGATACGAATCCACCGAGGTGGCCGAAGCGGACATGACTCGGACGGTGAAAGTACAGTTTCTCGCTTCCAATGGCCCGGGAATGACGTGGAAGTTTCGCCCGGTCGTGCGTTCTGTTGATGTGCACCCCGGGGAGCCGACGACGGTGAACTTCTATGCCGAGAACCCCACGGCCGAGCCGATGGTCGGGCAGGCGGTTCCCAGCCTTGCGCCCTCAGAAGGCACGCTCTACTTCCACAAGACCGAGTGCTTCTGTTTCAACCAGCAACCGCTTGAAGCCGGCGAAAGCACTGAAATGCCCCTGATTTTTATCGTCGATAAAGACCTGCCGGCGCACATCACGAAACTCACCCTGTCCTATACGCTTTACGATCAGGGCATGCAGCCGGCGGTAACGCAAACTTCCCGGAAAGACACAACAACAAACGATAACGGATAAGCCATCGGAGACTGTCATGGCGGAAAACCAGACCTATTACGTTCCGGAACAGAGCAAGTGGCCCATCATTGCGACGGTTGGCCTCGGCGTGACCCTCTATGGGGTTGCGGCCATCATGGTCAACGGCAAGCAGGGCGAGAGCACCACCGGTGCCTGGATCATGTTCATGATTGGCGCCATCATCATGGCGTACATGTTGTTCGGCTGGTTCGGGAACGTCATCAAGGAAAGCCGGGCCGGGCTGTACAGTCCGCAGATGGATCGTTCTTTCCGCTGGGGCATGAGTTGGTTTATTTTCTCGGAAGTGATGTTCTTCGCCGCGTTTTTCGGGGCCCTGTTTTACGTTCGAGTATTCGCTGTGCCCTGGCTGGGTGGCGAGGGCGACCGGGGTTCCTCCAACATGCTGTGGGAAGGCTTTCAGTCGAGCTGGCCTCTCATCAATAACCCTAGCCCGGAGGCCTACCCCGGACCCAAAGAGGTCATCAGTGCCTGGGGCCTGCCGTTAATGAATACCATTCTGCTGGTGACATCTTCCTTCACGGTAACCGTGGCTCACCATGCCCTGAAGGCCGGCAATCGGGCGAAAACCAAGCTCTGGCTCGCCCTGACAATCGCGCTGGCCATCGTGTTCGTGTTTGTACAGGGCTACGAGTACATGCACGCCTACCAGGACCTCGACCTGACTCTGCAGTCCGGGATCTACGGCAGCACCTTCTTCATGCTGACAGGCTTCCACGGGGCGCATGTGATTCTAGGGTCACTGATGTTGATCATCATGCTGATTCGCATAAACAAAGGCCACTTCACGGCCGATAATCACTTCGGGTTTGAAGCGGCGGCCTGGTACTGGCACTTTGTGGACGTGGTGTGGCTTGGTCTCTTTGTCTTTGTCTACATTCTCTGAAAAAAGGCTGATCAGGGCGTCGGGTTCAATGTCAGGGCGCCCTGCCAAAGCGCAATCAGAATGACCGCCAGGAGCAGTATGCTGAGTGTGACCCGTACCGCCAGGGAGTTCACCACCCGGTTGGTTTTGCCGCCATCCTTGATGAGAAAGAACAGGCCACTGAACAGACTCACCACGACGGCAAGCATCAAAAAAACGATAAAGCCCTTGAGCATGGGAGTTCCTGTTTTTGTTGGTGCAGTGAATGTACGGGCAGAAACAGGTTCCAGACCCGTTGAGGTCACTATAGCAGAGCATGTCTGATTCGCAGGGCCAACACCGTCAATGGCACTTTGACTGGCGATTGCTGGTGTTCAGTGGCGTCTTCCTGCCCATACTTATAGGCCTCGGTGTCTGGCAGCTGAATCGGGCGGAAGAAAAACAGCTTCTGCTGGACCAGTGGCAGCAGGAAGCGGAAAACCGGGCCTGGCAGGATATGGTGTCCGGTGATCTGACCCGTGGTCGGCCTCTGACACTGACGGGAATGTACGGAAGCCGAAACTGGCTCCTGGATAACCGGACCCGTGATGGCATCCCGGGTTATGAAGTCCTGACAGAGTTTCGTCCTCTGGAGGGGCCGCCGGTGGTGGTCAATCGCGGTTGGGTTCAGGCTCCGCGAACCCGGGATCAGCTCCCGCAGCTGGAAACGCCGGAAGGGATTTTTACCCTGAAAGGACGGATCAGTGATTATCCAGTGCCGCCGGTGCTGGTGGATCAGCCAGAGGCAGGCGGTCAGTGGCCCCGGCGGGTACAGAGTCTGTCGGAGGAGGCCGCTCGAAAGGAGATTCCGGATTTTCCCGACAAAATAGTACGACTTGCCGGCAATCGGCAACCGGGCGCTTACCGGGCTGACTGGGAACCGGACCTGATGGGGCCACAAACCCATTACGGATATGCCACGCAATGGTTTGCGCTGGCCGTGGCGCTGACTATATTGACTATAGTGGCGAGTTACCGAAAGACAGGAGCCAATAATGACAATGACAATGGCTAACCGGATATCCGGCCAGGAACAGAACGAAGGGCCCACACCAGAGCAGGCCCGTCGCGGTCGCCGTACGGCGTTCCTGCTGTTTGCGCTGGGTTTTGGCCCGATGATTGTCGCAACCATCATGTTTTACACCGGCTGGCTGAACCCGGCCGGCCACACCAATAACGGCGTTTTGCTTCAGCCAGTGGCTCCGGTCTCAACGCTCAATCTCGAAACGGCTTCCGGTACCCCTCTGGCAGAACGCTTTGGCCCGGACAAAATCGATCCGGACTGGCTTATGATTGTGGCCGCCGGCCAGTGTGGTAGTCAGTGTGAAGAGCTGCTCTATCTGGCCAGGCAGGTGAATATCGCCCTTGGCAAGAACGCCAACCGAGTCTCAAGGGCTGCCGCATTGGGAAGTGTGCCCTCCGATCTGCAGGCGCGGTGGTCTGCCGAATACAGCTCCATGGAGCGTCTTGTTCCTGCGGCGGGTACCCGGCCTGACTGGCCATCAGGTATCAATCCGGAAGCGGAGCCGCGCATCCTTCTGGTTGATCCGTTCGGTAATGTAATGATGCATTACGGTTCCGAGCATACCGGCAAGGATATGCTGGAGGACCTGAAACACCTGCTCAAACTGTCACAGATCGGTTAATGGCCAGAGCGGAGAGTCAGACTTGAATCAGTCACCTGTTTCCCCATCCACGGCGGCCCACAAGATGGCAAAATGGGCGACTTTTGCCGTTTTGCTGGCGGTTGTCGTGATCATGCTGGGTGCCTGGACCCGTCTGGTGCACGCGGGGCTGGGGTGTCCTGACTGGCCCGGGTGCTATGGTTTTCTCACGGTGCCTCAGAGCGAATCGAATATTGCCATCGCGAATGCCCGTTTTCCCGATACGCCGGTGGATGTGCAGAAAGGCTGGCCCGAAATGATCCACCGTTACGCCGCCGGCACCTTGGGGCTGGTGGTGTTCGGCCTGGCAGCCTACGCGGTTCGTAACCGGCGCCAGGGTGTTCCGGTAAAGCTGCCTTTGTTTATCGCCGGTTTCATCATTCTTCAGGGCGCTTTCGGCATGTGGACGGTGACCCTGAAATTGTGGCCCCAGGTGGTGGCGCTGCACTTGCTCGGCGGCTTTACAACACTGAGTCTCCTGACGCTGCTGGCCTTCAGGCTGCGACGTCAGGCCAGGCAGACAAAGGATCGGGAGCCCCCGCCATCCAATGCCCTGTCCGGTTTTCGGCCCTGGCTCTATGGCGGGCTGCTGTTAGTGGTGATGCAGATCGCCCTGGGGGCCTGGACAGCAGCCAACTACGCGGCCGTTGCCTGTACCGATCTGCCTACCTGTCAGGGCCAGTGGTGGCCTGAGGGCATGGATTTTCGGCACGGCTTTGACGTGACCCAGCACGTGGGTCCGAACTACCTGGGTGGCCAGCTGACGGCGGATGGCCGGGTGGCCATTCATGTCACTCACAGGCTCGGTGCCATGCTGGTGCTGGTCTATTTCACCGCTTTACTGGCGTTGATGTGGCGGCGACGTGGTGATTCCCGCCTGGATAACGCCATCCGGCTGGTGGCGGTCCTGCTGGGTGTTCAGATCCTGTTGGGTCTGGCCAACGTGATTTTCCATATTCCCCTGTCCATCGCCGTGGCCCACAACGCCATGGGCGCAGGTCTGCTTCTGTCAGTCATTCACCTGATCTGGCGGCATCAGCTATTACTCAAACCACATAGCATCCCGGCAACACACACAACAACAATGAACCAGGAGGTTACGGCATGAGCGAGCAAGTGGAAGCGCTGCCGGCCCAGGCAATTGCGAGCGACTCCAGAACAACCATTTCCTGGCGTGACTACCTGGAGCTGACCAAGCCTCGGGTGGTAGCGCTGATGATACTCACCTCGGTGATCGGCATGCTGCTGGCAGCCCCTGGAGTACCTGGCTGGGGCGTGCTGGTGTGGGGTAATCTCGGAATTGCCCTGCTGGCCGGCGCTGCGGCTGTGGTTAACCACGTGGTGGACCAGAAAATCGACACGGTTATGGCCCGTACCCGCAAGCGACCGGTGGCCACAGGCAAGATTTCACCCCTGGATGCTGTTCTGTTTGCGACCATTCTTGCGTGTGTTGGTATGGCTGTGCTGATGTGGCAGGTGAATCACCTTACCGCCTGGCTGACCCTCGCCTCCCTGGTCGGCTATGCCGGTGTCTATACCCTGTTCCTCAAGCGGGCCACGCCCCAGAACATCACCATTGGCGGACTGGCCGGCGCCATGCCGCCGCTACTCGGCTGGACCGCGGTCACTGGCCAGGTTGAAGGCCATGCGTTGTTGTTGGTGCTCATCATCTTCGCCTGGACGCCACCCCATTTCTGGGCCCTGGCAATTCACCGTAAGGAAGAATACGCCAAGGCGGGTATTCCAATGCTGCCGGTAACCCATGGCAACAAGTTCACCGAACTTCACATCCTGCTCTACACCCTGATGTTGCTGGCGGTCAGTCTGCTACCTTTTGTCACAGGCATGTCCGGCGGGATTTACCTGGTCGGCGCCCTGGCCCTTGGCCTCCGCTTCCTGCAGTACGCCGTGCGGCTGTTGAAGGGGGATGACCGGCGGGTGGCCCTGAATACCTTCAAGTATTCCATCACTTACCTCATGGCCCTGTTTGTGGTATTGCTTGTGGATCATTTTGTGTTTTTCTGAGTCGATCCATGAAAACGTCCAGCTCTATTCGCCTTACGCTGTTTTGCCTGCTGCTAATCATTGTTCTGATCTTCGGCTTGGTTGTTGGCCGCCAGGTGTTCCTGGTGGGCAACGAGGAACCGATTCCGGCGCCGGAGCTGACGGATTTCAACACCTATGTCTATGACCAGCCCCGGCAGCTGGCGGAATTCACGTTGATGGATGAGAACGGTGAAACGGTCACTCGGGAAAGTCTTAGGGGGCGTTGGACATTTGCGTTCGTGGGCTATACCAATTGCCCGGATATCTGCCCGGCAGCCATGGCCAATTTGCGCCAGACCGACAAGCTGCTGTCGAAGGAACTGCCCCAGCCTGACTATCTGCTGGTCAGCGCCGATCCGGAACACGATACGCCGGAAAAACTCAAAGCCTACACCGATTTCTTCGGTGAGAACTTCCACGGCCTGACCGGGGATCTCGATACCCTCCGGGACCTGGCCAAGAGCCTGAGCGCGGTGTTTGTGCACCGGCAGGTCGATGGCGAACTGCTGGTGGACCACAGCGGCCACTTCGCCCTGCTGAACCCCGATGGCGAACTCGCTGCCGTGATCCAGCCGCCCCATAATCCGCACAACCTGGCCGAGGCCTTCGAGCGGATCTACCAGTGGGCGAAGGCCAATCGTGACCGGGTGAGCTCCTAAAGCCTCAAAAACCCGGAACCCGATGCTCCCTATCGACGCCATCCTTCCAGAGCTGGACAAGGTCCTGGAACAAACCAGTACTGTGTTGTTGCAGGCCCCGCCAGGTGCCGGTAAAACCACTCGTGTCCCCCTAGCTCTTTTGGATGCCGCTTGGCGCGGTGACGGCAAGATCCTGATGCTGGAACCCCGACGCCTGGCGGCCCGATCCGCGGCCCGGTTTATGGCCAGGCAACTGGATGAGAAGCCCGGCCAGACCGTGGGTTATCGCACCCGGCTGGACACCCGGGTTTCCGGCGCCACCCGCATTGAAGTAGTGACCGAGGGCATTCTGACCCGGTTGATCCAGGCCGATCCGATGCTGGAGGACTTCGCGGCAGTCATCTTTGATGAATTCCACGAGCGTTCGCTACAGGCGGATCTTGGCCTGGCCCTGGTGCGGGAATCCCAGCAGGCGTTGCGTGAGGATCTGCGGCTTCTGGTGATGTCGGCAACCCTGGATACCGCTCCCATCGCCAAGGTGCTTGGAGACGTCCCGGTAATTTCCAGCGAGGGGCGGACATTCCCGGTAGCTATTCGCTACCGGCCGCTGCCCCGCAATGGCCGGATAGTGGATCAGGTCACGTCGGTGATTCAGGAGGCACTGGGAGATCAAACCGGCTCCCTGCTGGTTTTCCTGCCCGGCGCCGGTGAAATACGCCGGGTGGAGCAGCAATTGCGGGGAAACCTGCCGGACCATGTGACGGTTGCACCACTTTACGGCAACCTGAAATCGGAACAGCAGGATCAGGCGATTTCACCCGCTCCGGGAGGCCAACGCAAGGTAGTGCTGGCCACGGCCCTTGCCGAAACCAGTCTGACCATTGAAGGGGTCAGGGTTGTTATCGACAGCGGTCAGCAGCGCCGGGCGGTGTTTGATCCCAACAGCGGCATGACCCGTCTGGTGACCGGTCGAGTCTCCAGGGCCTCGGCGGAACAGCGCAAGGGCCGGGCTGGCCGGGTTGAGCCGGGCATCTGTTATCGCCTGTGGAGCGAATCGGAACAGTTCCGACTGGCGGACTATACGCCTCCGGAAATTCTGGAGGCCGATCTGGCGCCCCTGGTTTTGGAGCTGGCCCAATGGGGTGCCCGGGACGCAGCCGCTGTTGCCTGGATCGATGAACCGCCGGCAGCCCATTGGCAACAGGCGGTGGCCTTGTTGCAGTGGCTGGATATGATCGATTCAGACGGGGCTATAACGGATCACGGCAAAGCGGCCCGTGAACTGGGAATCCATCCGCGCCTGGCGCATATGGTGCTGACAGGCCGCTCTATCGGGCTCGGAGGGCCTGCAGCTGCACTGGCTGCCCTGCTTGGAGAGCGGGATCTTCTGGGCCCCGGCGCCGGGGCGGATATGCACGAGCGGATTCGTGTGTTGTACGGCGAGCGACGTGATCGCACGCTGGATGTGGCCCGCCTGAAGGCCGTGCGTCAGTCGGCCAAGCGGCTCTCCGGGCCGGCTCCGGCTGACGCGCCAATGCCCTCAGAGACGGAGGTAGGGCGGTTGCTGGCCCTGGCTTATCCGGATCGTATCGCGCGTCGGCGACCCGGTAACGCCCCTAGGTATCAGCTCAGCAATGGGAAGGGTGCGGTGCTGCGGGAAGACGATCCTCTGGCCCGACACGACTGGTTGGTGGCTGCCGAGCTGGATGGCAAGGCGAGGGAAGCCACCATTTACCTGGCAGCACCGGTGGACACTCCGGATCTGGAGCTGGAGCTGGCTGGGCATATCCACGATATCGAAGAGGCACTGTGGGACGACAGCCAGGGTAGGATCGTGGCGAGGCGTGTCCGTAAACTTGGCGAACTGGTGCTGCAGGAGAATCCGCTTGCCCACGTGGAGCCGGAACTGGTTCAACAAGGTCTGATCAATGCCATCCGGAAAAAGGGAGTGGAGAGCCTGCCCTGGACCGATGACAGTCGCCAGTGGCGTGGCCGTGCGCTGCTGCTAGCCGAAACTTTCCCGGATGATGGCTGGCCGGACACAAGCGATGCGGCCTTGCTGGAAAATCTGGAGAACTGGCTTGGACCGTTTCTGGTTGGCATGACCCGCTGGTCCGATCTGGCCCGGATCGACCTGTTGGCGGCCCTTAACAGCCTGATTGATTACCCGACTCAGCAGAAGCTCCAGACTCTGGCGCCAACGCACCTGACCATACCGACCGGCCAGCGGGTGCGTCTGGACTACACCGCGGACAATGGCCCGGTTCTGGCGGCCAAGCTGCAGGCGTTGTTTGGCTGGACTGAAACCCCTGCCGTCGCCGGCGGGCGGGTGCCGGTGGTGATTCATCTGCTGTCCCCCGCCCAGCGGCCATTGGCGGTCACCGCAGATCTGGCCAGTTTCTGGCGTAACGCCTACCCCGAGGTGCGCAAGGACATGCGTGGTCGGTATCCCAAGCATCCCTGGCCGGAAGATCCCTTTACCGCCGAGGCCCAGCAGGGCACGAAAAAACGCCCTGCTCGCTGATCCGCTGGCTGACCAGAGAGTGTGGAACCAACTCAAAGTACACGTTTCGGGGGGTTATCCACTCCCCTTCAGGCGCGTTGAGTTCGTCTACCGGCATTTGCTCGAGCTCAACCGAACCGGAGTCCGCGTCGCTGTTGCGGAAGCTGTCTGCCAGGACCCATAAGGGCGTGTCGGCGGCCCGGGCTGCCAGAGCCAACAGGTGTGTGCCGCTTTTGTTGATAAAATAACCATCGGCGAGCCAGGTATCGCACCCCGTGATCACCACATCGGCCCTGGAAACAAACAGTCCCATCTGGGCATCGGTAATCAGCGTGACGGGTACGGAGAGTTTATTCAGGGCACGGGCCAGGGAGTGACCCTCAAACCCCGGGCTGCTCTGGGTGCAGATGACGGAAAAGGGCTGTTGGTTCTCGGCCATGCTCTGGAACATAGCCAGGACCACAGAGCTGGCACTGTGGGTCATGATGACGGGGGCTTTCGGCAAATGCTCTCGGGCGTGCCGGGCAATGGTGGTGGTGGCGTTATGTAACTGATCCCGCGTGTCCAGGAGAGCCTGTCGTGCGGCATTCGGATCCCTGGCTAACCGCTGCTCGATCATGGCCAGGGCATTGCCAATCACGATCATATTCGGGCGGGCAGCCCGGAGTTCCGCCAGCAGCCGTGAAAGGATCTTGACGTCCGGCCCGACCTCGTCCAGGTAGGACAGGAGTTCGTCTAGGGTATTCAGTGCCAGCTGCGTGGCGCCGGACTGCAAGTCTTCTCGCACGCCCGCTAAAATAGTCCGTGCCCTGGAATCAAGTCCCTGCATTTTGTCTGCCTCTTTACCTTGCCTGATTCAAGGGTAGCAGCAGGAAGGGTTTTCCTGATTCCTGAGTAGTGAAAATACCACTTGCCTGAGCGGAAACCCTGTATAAAATACGCGCAACTCATCCCTCGAGTGCGCTGTATCCATGCACCTTGTTTCTTTCGATATTTTCCGGACCCTGGGTTTTCCCAACACCACCGTTCTCAAGCCGGACCAGTTTCTGCGGCATAAAGAGCTGTTGAGGGAGGCAGACTGGGTCCTGTTCCCTGAATACTGGCAGTTGAACGCGCTGGTACATGGCCTGAAAAGCCGGGTTTTTCCGAGCGTTGCCAGCTACCGCATCGGCCATGACAAGATTGAAATGACCCGGGCCTTCCAGGCAGTGGCCCCGGAGCACACCCCCTGGACAATGATCGAGGCCAATGGTCCGGTGGAACGGGACATGATCTGGGATGCCATGGCTCATCCGTTCGTGGCAAAGCTGCCGAAGGCCAGCATGGGTGAGGGTGTCTGGCTGATCGAAACTCGCGAGGACTGGCGCCGCTACTGCGAGAGCACGAATGTACTCTATGCCCAGGAATACCTTCCCCTGGACCGCGATGCGCGCGTCGTCGTGGTGGGTGATCGGGTACTGACGGCCTATTGGCGAACCCAGGCAGATCAGGGCTTCTACAATAACGTGGCCCGCGGTGGTCGTGTCGATATGAGTCCGGTGCCCCAGGTAATAACCGACCTTGCGTTGAGGCTCGCCCGGGAATTGGGTGTTGATCACGCAGGTTTTGATATTGCGCTCGTAGAAGGCTATCCCTACGTGCTCGAGTTCAACCGGCTTTTCGGAAACCAGGGCCTCGGCCAGGGCACCGAATTGCAGGAGGCCATTCTCGGCTATCTTCAGGAGCAGACTGCGCCGGAAGACCCGGATGGGCCTACCGATCCGACGCCACTCTGGCCGGTGGCGGTTTGAAGCTCAGGCGCGCACGTCGATCAGACTGCCGACATTGTCGGACGGATTAGCGCCGGCGGTGGCTACCGCAGTTTCGGTTACGCCTTCAAGCAGTTGCAAAGCGCCCTGCTGAGCCATGTCCAGAGAAGTCTTCAAAACAGAAATCTGTGCCTGTTCCTGCACCCGTTGCTGATTCAGCTGAGTGCTGGCAGCGGCAATTGAAGCGATGTCCGACATATCAAAAACCATACAATGCTGTTCAAATTGTGGACAGTTTATCATGAGGCTATTAGCCCTCAACGCCCCTTTTCATTCAGTAACAAATTTCCCCCTTCATGACCAAAATTGCCTACCCGAGGAGCAGCTGAAAACGTGATGATCATTGTATCTGTCTTGGAATGCAGCCCTGCATGTCGAAGACTCAGGCAATATTGCGATCACTGTTGCCCTCATTCAGCATCCGCAACGAACTTGCCAGATCTTCGACGCGTTTGCTGGTTTCTGCCACCAGGCGATTGATTTCATCGGCAGACTGGCTTGTACGCTGGGCGAGCTGGCGAACTTCGTCGGCTACGACTGCGAAGCCTCGACCAGCCTCGCCAGCTCTTGCTGCTTCAATAGCAGCATTGAGTGCCAAAAGGTTCGTCTGTGCGGAAATGTCATTGATGACCCTGACGATGTTGGATATCTCTGAGGATGAATTCAGAACCAGTCCCATTTCCTCGTCGGTAACTCTGACGGCTTTCATCTTGGTATTAATATCAATGCCATACGTCACCACATAGCGCACATTGCCGGCGAAGTCAGCGATCGGACAGATGGTTGTGTCGAACCAGTGCTCTTCACCGTGAACGTCTTCAATGCTGACAGTGCTCTGGATTTGTTCGCCCTGCAGCACTTGCTGGAAAATCTCGTTACCAACGATCTCTGACATGCTCTGAACCCGGTTAACCAGAGCGCTCTCTTCGGAATCCCCAAGGCATTTCAAAAGAAATGGATTGGCTTTGATAAGCCAGCCTTCAAGATCCCATTCGCCGACGGCATTGCTTTCACTGATCGCTTCGAATCTGCGAGTGAACTCGAGCGATTGTTCTTTGGTCTGGGTCACATTGGCCTGGATGGAGATATAGTGGGTTAGTGCGCCAGAGTCGTCGAAAACCGGGTTGATTGCCAAAGACACCCAATAGGGTTGTTGATGACGATCGTAATTCAGGATTTCGTCATAGAATGGCTCATTGTTTCGCAGCTTGTGTCGGATTTTTTCGACGGTGGCGGGATCCGTGTGTTCTCCCTGAAGTAATTCTCCGGGGCTCTCACTGCGTACTTCGTCCAGCGTGTATCCGGTTAATTGCGTAAAGCCTTGGTTTACGTAGACGATCCTACGATCTGGATTAGTAATAATGACTGCATTGTCAGTTTCGTTGGCGACCATCGAAAGCAACCGGAATTCCTCTCGCCTGCCAACCTCCTCGGTGACATCTTTAAGGAAAGCCGTGTAGAGGATTCTGTCATCAAGCCTGATTTTGGATAGCGACAGTGATGCCCAGCGTTTTTGGCCATCCTTCCGGTACACCGGCACTTCGCGGGTTGTGCCAACGATCTTGTCCACGTTGGTTCTTCGGTTGGCGTTAACCATGTCGTCGTGGCGATCGCGAATATCAGTGGGCACCAGCATTTTTACATTCTGGCCCAGCATTTCCGCTCGTTCGTAACCCCAGAGCTCTTCCGCAGCAGCATTGGCGAAAGTTATATCATTGTTTTCGTCAATGGTGACGACAGCATCAAGCGCCTGTTCAAGTGTCTGATTGATTATTTCCCGTGTTGAGCGCTCCTGGGATATGTCCCGGACAAAGGCCGTATAGGTAATGGATTTTCCTTCGATGACTTTACTCAATGAGAGGTTTGCCCAAACCCGGGAGCCATCTTTCCGAGTCATCAGTACATCTCGGCTGATGCCGACAATCTTGTCCTCGCCGGTTTCCCTATTGCGCTGAATGTATCCGTCATGGGCTCCTTTGATGTCATCGGGAACCAGAGTTTTTACGTTCTTGCCAATGACCTCTTGACGTTGGTAACCCCAGAGCTTCTCTGCGGAAGAATTGAAGAATGTGATCCTGTTCTTTTCATCAATGCTGACGACAGCATCGAGCGCCTGCTCCAGGACTTTTTTAGATTGTCTTTGGCAAAAAACATTTAACTCACCCGAAAGAAGTATTGCGCGTCGGCAAACAATATGATCAAAAATAATAACCTTATTCCCTAAAGTCTTCGGTTCGAAATGGAAAGATCGTGTTACTCATTGTTTTCAGGGCATGGGTAAAAGTGCGCATATTCCGGGTTGATGAAAAGCTCGATGATCGCGCCATCTAACGGGTGCTGCAGCGTTGCTGTAGCGCCTTTTTTTATGCCTGTTTGCCCTGTGGAGGGAAACACCATCCATGACCGAAGCCGCCAACGCCAATATTGCTGATTACTACAGCGCCGAGACTTTCAAATGCATCAAGGATTTTGCCGATGGCAAGGAAACCCCGTTTGTAGTGATTGATACCGCCATGATTGATCGCCAGTACGATGAGCTGGTGGAATGCTTTCCTTACGCCAGGGTTTACTATGCGGTAAAAGCCAACCCGGCTCCGCAAGTTCTGACCATGCTGCGTGACAAGGGTGCCTGTTTCGATATCGCGTCGGTGTATGAGCTGGACAAGGTAATGGCCCTGGGTGTGACCGGTGAGCGGATCAGCTACGGCAATACCATCAAGAAGGCGAAAGACATTCGCACCTTCTACGAGAGGGGCGTGCGCATGTTTGCCACCGACTCCGAAGCGGATCTGCGTAACATCGCCAAGGCGGCTCCCGGTTCGAGGGTGTACGTGCGTATCCTGACCGAGGGCACCCTGACTGCCGACTGGCCGCTGTCCCGGAAGTTCGGTTGCCAGACCGACATGGCCATGGACCTGTTGATCCTGGCCCGCGACCTGGGCCTGGTGCCCTATGGCGTGTCTTTCCACGTGGGTTCCCAGCAGCGGGAAATCGGCGCCTGGGATGCGGCCCTGAACAAGGTGAAGGTGATTTTCGAGCGCCTGAAGGAAGAGGATGGCATCGAGCTGAAGATGATCAACATGGGCGGCGGTTTTCCGGCCAACTACATCAGCCGCACCAACGAGTTGAAGGTGTACGCGGAGGAAATCGCCCGGTTCCTGCACGAGGATTTTGGCGCCGAGCTGCCGGAGATCATCATTGAGCCGGGCCGTTCGCTGATTTCCAATGCCGGTGTGCTGGTGAGTGAAGTCGTGCTGATTTCCCGGAAATCCCGCACTGCGCTGCACCGTTGGGTGTTTACCGATGTGGGCAAATTTTCAGGGCTGATCGAGACGCTGGATGAGGCGATCAAGTTCCCGATCTGGACGGAGAAGGTGGGAGAAGGCGAGGACTGTGTGATTGCCGGGCCGACTTGTGACAGTGCCGATATCATGTATGAGCATCACAAGTATCCGTTGCCGTTGAATCTGGCGATTGGGGATCGGATGTATTGGCTGTCTACGGGGGCGTATACCACGACTTATAGCGCCATTGAGTTTAACGGGTTTCCCCCGTTGAAGGACTATTACATCTAGGCTCGGAGGTGGCCGCGGGGCGAGGATACTTTTCCTCTGGGAAAAACAACTCGCTTCGCTCAGACATCTTTTCCCGGCGGAAAAGCATCCCCACCCCAAGGCCTGTCGGCCATTGGTGGGCGTGTCCTTTGAAGGATCAGCTTTCGGGCTGGTCCTTTTTTCGTCTCAGGTCCAGGGTGAAAGCCAGGGGGAGGACCAGGAGACTGTAGCCGATGATCGTCAGGATGGCGTGTCGGGCGTCGCCGGTCCAGTCGGCGATGAGACCGCCGAGCATGGGTACCGAGAAGGCCAGGGTGTAACCGACCAGGAAGGTGCCGGCGGAGAGGCGGCCGGTTTCTCTGGAGGTGGTAACCAGGGGCGGTATGGCGACCAGGAGAATCAGGAGGATGCCGGCAGTAAGGCTCATCAGGGTGGCGCTGGCGATGGACCACCATCCGGTGAAGGTAATGGCGCCGAGGGTGCCTATGATGCTGATGCCTGCGGTAACGATGATGATGGAGCGTCGCCCGACCCAGTAACGGGCCATTTTTAGCATGGTCAGGGAGGCGAAAACCTGGGCGATGTTGTACCAGAACAAGGCATCGGAGAGTTTGTCGAACTGGCCCTGTTGCTCCAGCAGGTTGCCCATGTAGGCGTTCAGGCCGAAGAACATGGAGCCGGATAGGCCCAGGAGCAGGCCGATTTTGAGGGTCAGGGGGTTGCTCCAGTCTGGCAGCCAGGAGACCTTGCCCACGGGTTTTGCCCGGTCCCGTCTGGGCAGATAAAGTGCGGCTGCAACCAGCAGGGCGGGCAGAGACCAGGCCAGGAGGGTGGTCCGCCAGCTGTTGTCCAGCAGGGGCATGAGTACTGGCAGGGTAACACCGGCGCCGATGAACTCGCCCATCAGCATGCCGTTCATGTAGATGGCGGAGCCGAGCGCCAGGTGGTGAGGTTCGAGCCATCGTGGCAGCAGTGCCGGCAAGGCCGGTTGCATCATGGCGACACCCAGCCCCATGACAGCGCTGGCCAGCATCAATGTGAAAGTGTCGGGTACCAGGCCGCGGCCGGCGGAGCCGATGACCATGATGACCATGGCAAGAGCCAGGGTATTGCGGGGGCCGATCCGGGCGATGGCCAGTGAACCGGGCATGGAGCCGATGGCCAACATCAGGATGGGCAGGGTGGTCAGTGCGCCGGTGAGCGCCTGGGGCAGTGCCAGCTCGTCGCTGATAAACGGTGCCAGGGGCGGTGCCACCAGCACAGGAATACGAAGATAAACGCCTGCCAACCAAAGCAACACCGCCACCGGCAGCAGCTTCGCTGGCGGTGGCGGTGTGGTTGCGGCCTGGTGTTCAGCCACGGCCAAGCGAATCAGTCTTCGCTGGTATCCGGCAGGTAGGCACCGTCTTCGTCGTGGACTTCGCGGCCAGTCACTGGCGGGTTAAAGGCACAAATCAGTCGCATGTCCTCTGTGCCACCGTAGAGGGTGTGCTGGTCATGCTTGTCGAGTGCGTAGAGGGTGCCGTCGGTGATTTCGTGGGTTTCACCGGTCGCTTTGTCCAGGATCTTGCCGTTACCGGCAACACAGTAAACCGCTTCCAGATGGTGTTTGTACCAGAGGTTCAATTCGGCGCCGGCCGGAATGATTGTCTCGTGGAACGAAAAGCCCATGCCATCTTTTTTAAGCAGCATACGGCGACTTGTCCAGCCCGGGCCGGTTACTTCGCGCTCGGTACCGATAATGTCTTGCACTCGTACGATTTTCATTCGCATTCCCCATTTGTGATGGAATAGCTTTTCAGTATAAACATCCCTTTCAGGTTCGGTTCAACCGCCAATCGTCGTAAACGGCCATGGCCTGCTCAATGGCCGCGGTCAATTTCTCCCGCTGGCGTTCGTCGAGAGGTCGCCGTTTTCGGCATTTGTCGAAGGCCCTCTGGATGTCTTGTCGGCTGGTTTTTCCAAGGCTTTCCAGCCAGTGATGGTCTGCTGGCTCCAGGTCCAGCAGGTCTCGTCCGGCGTGATTCCGGTGGCTGATGTGCCACCAGTGATCCACGGCACGCCCCAATACAACATAGCCGAACTGGCTGTCCTGTACAGGGCCGAAGGTGGCTGTTTTCAATCCGTCCCGGAGCACGCCGATGTTCAGCGCCGGCAGGGCGAGCCGGTCGCCGTATAAATAACTGCCGGCGGCACCGATCAGACCGCCCACCAGAGCGCCCGTTCCAAAGGATGACCCGAAGGTTAATGCGTCGATCCCGGCACCGCTGACAGCACCCGCGCCGAAGCCGGCGGTGGCCAGGTAGCGCTTGCTGACGGCCCAGGCTTTGCGGCTGTCTTCCGAAAACAGGTCGTGTTCGCTGTGCCACTCCAGTTCGGCTTCCTGACGGCGGATGCGCTGGTGCTGGTACAGGTGTTCGATATCCACACGCAGAGTCTGTTCCCGCTTGCGCTGGTGACGATACCAGTGTTGGCGTAACTGGTCGGCTAGCGAACCGTCACTGGTCTCGGCAGCCTGGCCGGCGGTCAGGGTGCGTTTCTCCTGGAACGACATCATGTCCTCAAGTGCCCTGGCAATCAGTCCAGCGGCTTGTCGGCGGCGCTGCTTACGCTGAGAAGACAGGTAGTTAGTGGCCTGCTCCAGTGGCGTTTCCCAGTCTGGTTCCAGCTGGCCGAAAGCTCGTAAAAGACCGATATGCTGCTCGAACGGAGCGCGAACGGCGTCGAAACGACGGACAACCTGAAAGAACTGCCCCAGTGCAGCCTGCCAGGTATCGCTGTAGTCGTCGGCACCGATGCTGTTGATCAATGCCAGGCTCGGGCGGCCCGTCCAGCGCAGGATGGTCATTTCCGCCTCATGCTCCGCGCTGTATGGCACCGAGCCGTCCACCACGTAAATGATTCCGGCACCCTCAATCAGGGGCATCAGAAGTTCACATTCATCGGTGAATCGGCCATCGCCCTGATGCTGGGTCACAAAGGCCCTGACAGTGTCCGCGTGGTCAGAGGCGGAGACGCTGTGCGCCTCCAGCCATTCCAATACCCGGCGCGGACGCTGGAAACCGGGTGTGTCCACCAGGGTATAGAGGGTCTGCCCATCCACTTTCAGCGGATAGGCCTGGTGCTTGCGGGTGGTGCCGGGTTCCAGGGCAATGGCGATAGCGTCGTTCTGGGACAGGGTGGCTACTACGCTGGACTTGCCCTTGTTCGGGTGCCCGACCACGGCAAACGTCGGTGCCTGGATCATGGCTGCTCTCCGCTCGCTGAGTAGAGATCCCGCATCTGCAAGGGGGGCAGGGATACCTGGATGAACTCGCTGCCAACCCGCTCGGCAAAGCGGAGCCAGGGCTGAATCTGATGGGCATCCGGCTCACGGTTGCTGTCTGCGGCCAAGGGAACCAGCGCGACCCAGGAGCCACCGGGCCAGGTACCACGGGCGGTCTGCAGAAAGTCCTGCAGTTCACCAGTGGGGGGCTGCCAGCAGCGCACCAGCAGGACGACGGCTTTGGAATGGATTTTCAGTTGCTCGGCGATCCGCTGCAGGGTCTGGTCATCGTCCGACAGGCTGGCACTGCCGCCGGCCCGAAGCACCAGCTGTTTGCCGGACCGAAGCGCCTCTGGCAATTCCGGTTCGCCGGCGCCCGCCCAGCACAGGAGGATGTCGCTGTCAGGCAGCGGCAGCAACTTGCTTCGAGTCCTGGTGTCCGGCAGGTCTTCGGCATCATGATGGCTGTTGCCGGTGTCCAGGGCGGGTGTTTCCATTCGATACATCAGGGCGTGCATGGCCGGATGTCCGGTGAGCAGGCGATGAGCTTTTTGCCGTGTCTGTGCTGAGGCCAAGCCCCACAGAAGCAGGCGTGGCAATAGAACCCAGGTCGCCCAGAGCATGGTGACAAACGGCCACCACTGGCCCCACAGGGCCGGATCAGGACTTTCCGTGGGGTCGCCGGCCCGGAAAAAACGTGTCGCCTCGACCAGGGCAAGATCCGGAGCTGCTGCCGGCCAGGCCCAGGCCCAGGGTGTGGCGACGGTGCTTATTAATCCGTGATAGCTCGCGGCAGCGGTGTCCAGTGTGGTGCTCCAGCCGAAGGCAAGATCCTGAACAACCACCATAGCCAGCAGGGTGATCAGACCGGCGGTGGCGAAAGCAATACCGCCCAGGTGAGCTGCGCTGGCCATCAGGAGTGGCTGGAGTTTGTTGAACATTCCATGGCCAGGATCGGCCCCGAGCCGCCGCGCCAGCCAGCGCCAGGGCTGCCATCCCGCCAGAGATTGCAGGGTGGTGACCAGGGCAAGAACCAGGTGCAGAACCATGAAGGCGAGAAAAACCGTGATGTTGATGCGTTGCCCACCATCGTAAAACAGCAGCCCGGCCATGGTAAGCACGCCTGCGATCATCCCGGCCGCTGAAAAGCCGGTGGTGATCCGGCGCCAGGTTGCCAGGGTCCGGTCTGTGGATGCCGGGGTTGCCCGGGGTCCGCTGAGCCGGTTCAGGTGGGCGAGCCAGCGAGCGGCCTCCGGGGCCACGCCCTGTTCTTCACACACCAGTGCGAACTTGCGGTCCCGTCGATGCAGGAAGGTGGGAGGCTGTGATCTGTCCCGTTGCGCCTGGTTGTCAAACTCCAGCAGCAATCGGAGGGGGCTGTCGGTCATTCAGAGTTCCGGTTTCGAATTCGGGCAGTCGGGCCCGGTCGGGCTTTAGTGCTAGGATATAGGGATACCTGCACCTGATACCAGACAACGAGAGTCCATGCCCCACCATCTGATGAACCTGCGCCACGTACCCGACGACGAGGCCGATGAAATCCGGGCGCTGTTTGATGCCCACGAGGTGGCCTATTACGAAACGCCACCAAGCCGCTGGGGCATCAGCATGGGCGGTTTCTGGGTGCACGACGACGATGAGGCGGCGAGAGCCCGGGCGCTGTTGGATGAGTATCAGCGGCAACGCTATGAAACCCAGCGACGGGCCTACGAGGAGCACCTGGCCCGGGGCGAATCCGGAGGTTTCTGGTTCATGCTCAGGCAGCGGCCAATTCGGACGCTGGCCGCCTGCATTGCCATTCTGGTGATCATGGGCCTGAGCCTGCTGCCGTTCATCCGGATCGGATAGCGGCGCTGGCGTCAGTCATACTGCTGGCGGGCCAGGAATCCGATCGCTTCGTCCACCGCGTCGCCCGCGGTCAGAAAGCTGGTGACATGCCCCCGCAGGTGCATTTCGTAAAGTTCGCTGTACACCTGATGATCCTCGAGTGCTTCCCGGAAACGCTCGGCCTGAGTGAAAGGCACGAGCATATCCATGGCGCCATGAAACAGGAAAAAGGGCGGTGCATTGGAGGTCACATGGCTGATCGGTGATGCCTCGTGATAGGTTTGCGGCATTTCCTGCTGCTCCCCGCCAAGGAATTGTCGTATCAGTTTTCCCGAACCAAACGCCATAAGGTCGGAAGGCAGGCCGCCGGTAACGACGGCATTCAATCGGGTTTCCGGACCGCCGTGGGGTTGGTTCAGGTCGCTGTCGGAGCTTGCCACCAGGGCCATTAATGCAATCAGATGGGCACCGGAGGAGAAACCGAAGCCGCTCACCCGGGTTGTGTCCAGGTGATACTCGTCGGCATGCCGGTTCAGCCACTGCCGGGCCAGTTGCAGATCCTGTAGCTGGCCCGGGAAGGTATGTTCCGGCGCAAATCGGTAATCAATATTCATCACCGCGAAACCGTGACTGGCAACTTCTTCCGCAATCCAGGCCATGTCTTCCCGGGAACGGCGTTGCCAGCCACCACCGTGAACCATCAGAACAACCGGATGACGTCGTTGTGAGACTTGCACGGCCGGTACGTAGAGATCGGCGAACAGTGCTTCTGGCCAATCACTGGGCGAAAACCGCAAGTCTCTCTCCACCCGGAACGAGTTCTCATCCGGAACGTCGGCGCTGGCTGAGCCGTTGTGATGGGTGGCGCACCCTGCCAGCAACAGCAGGCTGCCGATTAATCCGAATAGTCCACCCCGTTTCAATCCCTGTTGATAGCCGGACACTCGCATCTCCTCTCTGAAGCGACTAGAAGCGTTCCACCTGATTTACGAAGGAGGGATAGTGGTGGATGTCGGTCCAGCCCTGTCAGTGGTTTCAAACTCCATTGTCCGACATTCAATACAGTGTCCGATTTTCGGGACAACCTGATTCAGGCCCTTTACTGCGCCATTTCTCCTTGGTTGATTCGCCATCGATTGTCCGGAAATCCGGAAAAATTCCTTTCCCAGAAATGGAAAGATGGATTAAATTTATATAAATCATAAGGATAGCTGATTGGCACAGGATCCGCATGGCGTTCCCGGGGCCGGGCTTGAGGCCAGCTCTGTCTCTGGCCGGCTTCGTTTGCCCCCGGTCCGGGGGCGCCATATACTTCCGTCACTGCACCCGGCCTGTCGGGTGCGAGGGTTATCCAGATGAATGACATTCGACCCGTTGGTGCGCGGTACATGACACAGCTGTTTTCTGAAAACAATAAAAGTGGCCTGACCAGAGACCTGATCGAAGCCCTGTTTCCGATGTTCGAGGAAGCCAGCGCCGGTGCCATCGCCGTAGACTGCGATGCACGGATTACCTGGATTAACAGCAGCTATTCCCATCTCCTTGGCCTGGGCGATCCGGCCACAATCATCGGCAAACCAGTGCGCCAGCTGATCCCTCACACCCGAATGCCGGAAGTGGTTGAAACCGGTAAACCCCTGCTGCTGGACATCATGGAGCACAACCAGCAACAGTTGGTGGTAACGCGCCTGCCATACTACGACGACAACGGAAAAATCGTGGGTGCCGTGGCCTTTGTACTATACGACGATCTTCAGCCCCTGACGCCATTGGTGTCGAAATACCGTCGGTTACACCAGGATCTGGCGGCCGCGCGCAAGGCGCTGGCGAAAAAGGCGCGCGGCACCCGCTACAGCCTCGGTGATTTCGTTGGTGCCAGCCCGGCAGCGCTGGAGGTCAAGCGTCGTGCGCGTTTGGCGGCCGGTCGCGACATGCCGGTTTTGCTGCTGGGTGAGACCGGCACCGGCAAGGAAGTGCTCGCCCAGGCGATTCATACGGTCTCGGGACGTGCGGAGAAACCTTTCGTGGGAGTGAACGTGGCCGCCATTCCGGACAACCTCCTTGAGGCCGAGTTTTTTGGTGTCGCACCCGGCGCCTACACCGGTGCCGATCGTCGAACCCGGGAAGGCAAGTTTCAACTGGCTAACGGTGGCACCCTGTTTCTCGACGAGGTGGGTGACATGCCGTTGCCGCTGCAGGCCAAGCTGCTGCGAGCCTTGCAAGAGGGAGAGATTGAACCGCTGGGCTCCAATAAGGTGGTTTCGGTGGATGTTCGGGTTATTGCTGCCACCAGCCGAAATCTTGAGGTCATGATCTCCGAAGGTACTTTCCGCTCGGATCTTTATTACCGCCTCAATGTCCTGGAGATCCCCATTCCGCCCTTGAGGGATCGACTGGCGGATCTCGGTGTGCTCTGCGAAGCGCTTCTTGAAGAGATCTGCGAGGGTCTGGAATTGCGTGGTGAGATTACGGATGCCGGCGTCTCGGCGCTGGGCAGTTATGACTGGCCGGGTAACATCCGCGAGTTGCGCAACGTCCTCGAGCGGGCAATGACCATGGGTGAGGAAGGTGGCTTGCTTGATGCCGATTCGATCTTCAAGGTTTTGCCTCGCGGAGGGACTCGTCCGGCGTCTTCTCTTGCGGCGCAACCGGTGAGACCGTTGTCCCAGACCCTTGCTGAGGCAGAGGCCCAGGCCATCGAAGAAGCTCTGGTAGCAAGCCGTGGCAACCGCACCCGGGCTGCCAAGTTGTTGGGTATATCCCGATCCGTTCTTTACGAGAAACTGGCCAGACTGTCCTGAAATCCGGACAACTGTCTGTTCATCCGTACAATCTCTTACGACTGAGGTCTAAGGGTGTCCTGAATTTCGGACAACTTATTCTAGGTAGATTCCCGCATAAATGTCTAACATTTTGAAAAATATCGATAAAGTTAAGATGGCATGAGGCCTGCTACATCCGAGGCGCAGGACGTCAGAATAATGCAGAGAACAAGACTGACGCGAACTGTTGGACCCCAAATATTACCTTGTCCGTCTGTTCCTGCATTCTCTGACTATACTCAGTTCAGGCCTTTCTGGTTGTAAGCCGCCAGGCCAGACAAAACAACAAAGTTAGGAGACTTGCCAATGAAACTTCTCAAGGCTCTCACCGGTGTGGCCGGTGCGATTGCTCTTACCACGGGCTCAGCGTTTGCGGACGACCTGCGTTGGAAAATGCCCGTAGCCTTCGCTACCAACCTCCCCGGCCTCGGTTCTCCCGCCGCCTGGGTTGCAGACAACCTTACTACCGCTTCTGATGGCAGCATCCAGGTCCGTGTTTACGAGCCCGGCAAGCTGGTTCCGCCGTTCGATATCCTGCAGTCTGTTTCAGACGGCAAGGTTTCTGCCGGCTACACCTGGATTGGCTATGATCAGGGCAAAGTGCCTGCAATTCCCCTGTTCGCCGCTGTTCCCTTCGGCATGAAGCCGCCTGCCTACATCGGCTGGTACTACTACGGTGGCGGTCATGAAATGCTGCAGGAAACCTATGCCAACAAGGGCTTCAACGTTCACGCACAGCTATGCGGCATCATTGGGCCCGAGACAGCCGGCTGGTATTCCGAGCCCATCGAAACACTGGAAGACTACAAAGGCCTGAAGATCCGCTTCGCCGGTCTCGGTGGTAAGGTTCTCGAGAAACTGGGCGCCTCTGTCACCATGATGCCGGGCGGCGAGCTCTACCAGGCACTGGAGAAGGGCACAATTGATGCCACCGAATTCTCAATGCCTGCCATCGACCAGATCCTCGGCTTTAACCAGGTGGTCAAGTACAACCTGTTCCCGGGCTGGCACCAGCAGTTCACTGCCCAGTACATGCTGATCAACAAGGATGAGTGGAATCGTGCCACCAAAGCTCAAAAGGCTCTGGTAGAGGCTTCCTGCACCGCGGCGACCACTCGTGGTCTGGCCGAGGGTGAGTACAAGAACGGCAAGGTTCTGGCCGAGTTCCAGGACAAGGGCGTTCAGGCCGACCAGATTCCCCGTGATGTTCTGCTCAAGCTGCGGGACGTGACCGAGGAAGTGCTTGAGGAAGAAGCGTCCAAGGATGCCGATTTCAAGCGCGTTTACGAGAGCCAGCAGGAGTTTATGGAATCCTACAAGGTGTGGGATACCCGCGCCTATGTACCGGCGGACCTGTAAGGTTCGGGGCTGACCCAGAGCACCGGATCCAGTTCCGGCGCTCTCTTATTTAGTCTGGATGGCCCTGCGGGGCCATCCTTGTTTCATGGCAGGCTTTGTGAACGAGGAACTGTTGTATGACAGTGTCTGATAAAGGCTCTCCGCCCGAGGTGCATGCATCGGCGTCGGACGCCGGTCAATTTATTCATCATCACACCGAGTTTCCAACAACCTGGCTAAGCCGGGCTCTGGACGCCGTGATTTCTGCAATAGGCAAGAGCGCTTCCTGGCTCTGGATTGTGGTCACGGGCGTGATTATCTACGCAGTGGTGGGGCGCTATGCCTTTGGTATGGGGTCGGTCACCCTGGAGGAAGTTCAATGGCATCTGGCCGGCGCGGGCTGGTTGTTGGGGCTGGGCTACACCCTGGTAACCGATGACCATGTCAGGGTGGATGTGATCCATGAGCGTCTTTCGCTCAAAGGCCAGGCCTGGATTGAACTGTTTGGGCTAGTGTTCCTGTTGTTGCCGTTTTTGGTGTTGGCGGTGTACGAAATGATTCCCTATGCCATGAGCTCCTGGGAACAGGGCGAGACCAGTCAGGCACCTGCCGGTCTTCCTTATCGCTGGATTCTGAAAGGCGTTCTGGCACTGTCCTTTGTGCTTCTGATTATCGCCGCCCTGTCCCGTCTGCTGAAAGTCACTGCCCTGCTTTTAGGCTTTCCGAAGCCAATCCGGGTCGAGTCCGGTGAGAACAAGAAAGAGGATGCGTCCTGATGGAGCTTGAAACCCTTTTCGTAATCGGCATGTTCCTCACCTTCGGGGCGCTGTTGATGACCGGTTATCCGGTTGCGTGGGTGTTGGGTGGCACCGCGGTTATCTGGACCGTCGTTGGTGTCATTGCTGTTGAGAATTTTGGTGCCAACCTGTGGTTTGACTATTCCTCCTCCATGGGGCTGGTACCCGAGCGAATATGGAAGGTGGTAAGCAGCGAAACCCTTGTCGCTTTGCCCATGTTTATCTTCATGGGCATTATGCTTGACCAGTCCGGCGTCGCCGAGCGGCTGATGAACAGCATGGTTAAACTGTTTGGCGCCGTCCGCGGCGGCTATGCGGTCACAGTAATCGTTATCGGCGTTCTGTTGGCTGCGACCACCGGTATCATCGGGGCTTCCGTGGTACTCCTCGGCATGTTGTCCCTGCCGGTAATGATGGAAAACAAGTACGACAAGGGCTTTGCGGTGGGTACGGCCTGTGCCACCGGGACCCTGGGTATTCTGATTCCGCCCTCCATCATGCTGGTCCTGATGGCTGACCGCCTGGCGGTTCCCGAGGCGTCAGTAGGTGACCTGTTCATGGGCGCCTTCTTCCCCGGCCTGATGCTGGGCGCCATGTACGTGGCCTACGCGATTATCCGTCCGATGCTGCAGCCGAACATTGCGCCAGTGCCCGAAGGCACAGAGAAAGTGACCTGGAGCATCGTCTGGGAGGTGGCTAAAGCGGTTGTACCGACGGCCGCCCTGATCCTGGGCGTTCTCGGTTCCATCTTCGCGGGCATTGCAACACCAACGGAAGCATCCGGTGTCGGCGCGCTGGGCGCTCTGTTGCTGGCCCTGATGTCTGGTCGACTGAACCTGAACGTGCTGAACTCTTCCATGCAGCAGACGACGCGCACCGCCGCGTTCATCTTTGCCATCTTTCTGGGTGCCACCGCGTTCTCCGTGGTCCTGCGGGGTCTGGGCGGCGACCAGGTGATCGAGGACGCGCTGTTAGGTCTGCCGTTCGGTCCTTATGGCGTGATTCTGACCATTCTGTTCGGTGTTTTCCTGCTCGGCTTCTTCCTGGACTGGGTGGAAATAACCCTGATCATCCTGCCGCTGGTTGCGCCGGTCGTGCAAAGCCTGGGCTTTGATCTGGTCTGGTTCACCATCCTGTTTGCCATGTGCCTGCAGACCTCTTTCCTGACGCCGCCGGTTGGATTCGCGCTGTTCTACATCAAGGGTGTGGCGCCGCCGGAGATCGCCGTTACCGATATCTACCGTGGCGTTATACCGTTCATCATTATTCAGCTGGCAGCGCTGGCTATTGTGTTCGTGGTACCGGAAATCGCGACCTGGCTGCCCAGCGTGGCTTACGACTAAGGAGAAAATAACCATGCGTCTGGAAAACCGGATTGCTTTGATTACCGGTGCCGGTCGAGGCATCGGCCGGGCCATTGCCGAGGCCTACGGCCGCGAAGGCGCCAAGGTCGCTGTGGCTGACCTGACACTTGAGGCGGCGCAGGATACCGTAGCTGCCATTGAGCAGGCCGGCGGCACTGCCATCGCCCTTGAAATGGATGTGACTGATGAAGATGCAGTTGACGTAAACGTCAACTTTGTGGTTAAACAGTGGGGTGGTCTGGATATTGCCATTGCGAACGCCGGCATCCAGCACATTGATGCGGTGCATAAGCTTGCTTATTCCGATTGGAGCAAAGTGATGAATGTGCATCTTGATGGCGCATTCCTGGTGACTCGCGCGGCACTCAAGCACATGTACGAGAGTGGCGGTGGCACCATGCTCTACATGGGGTCGGTGCATTCTCTGGAGGCCTCTCCCCTGAAAGCCCCTTATGTGGCGGCCAAGCACGGCATGCTGGGGCTGTGCCGGGCGGTGGCGAAGGAAGGTGCGGAACACGGGGTGCGAAGCAACATCATCTGCCCCGGGTTTGTGCGCACGCCCCTGGTGGACAAGCAGATTCCGGAGCAGGCCAAGGAGCTGGGCATTTCCGAAGAGGAAGTGATCAGCAAAGTTATGCTCAAGAACACTGTGGATGGGGAATTCACCACCCTGGAAGACGTGGCAGAGTTGGCCGTTCATCTGGCTGCATTCCCCTCTGCGGCTTTGACTGGCCAGTCCATCGTGGTCAGTCACGGCTGGCATATGCAGTAACATTCAGGAGATATGGATGAGCAATGAAGAACAATCACCGGTAGTCTGGTCTCCGTCGGAAGACACCCTGGCCAATTCGCGCATGGGCCAGTTCAAGACATGGCTTGAGCAGCAGGGCTTTGGCCCGTTTTCCGACTACCACGCACTGCACCAGTGGTCCATTGATGAGCTGGATACTTTCTGGCAGAAAGTCTGGGATTACTTTGGCCTTGTCTGCGATACACCGGCTGAAAAAATGCTGGGCAAGCGTGAAATGCCGGGCGCCGAATGGTTCCCCGGGATGAAGCTGAACTTTGCCGCCAACCTGCTGAGGCTCGCGGATGGTGAGCACCGCGATCGCGAAGCGGTCGTCGCCTACTGTGAAACCCGTCCGGTGCTGCGTCGCACTTATGCCGAACTGAAAGCCGATGCAGGTGCCCTGGAAGCCTTCCTGCGCAACAAAGGCATCAAACAGGGTGACCGGGTAGCCGGCGTTGTTACCAACGGTTATGAAGCCCTGGTGGGGATGCTGGCCGCTACAAGTCTCGGCGCCATCTGGAGTTCTGCGTCACCGGATTTCGGAATTGGCGCTATTCTTGACCGCTTTGGCCAGATCGAACCTTCGGCACTGATCGTCGTGAATGGCTATGGCTACGGCGGAAAAGTGTTTGCGCGCCAGCAGGATTTTGCCGAGCTGATTGCCGGCCTGCCAACGCTCAAGGCGGTTGTCAGTGTCCAGCAACTGCCAGACGAGGCTCCGATTTCCGGCGACCTGGTGAGTACCTGGGAAAACGCCCTCGCCGCTGGTGAAGGGACGACACCTTCATTTACGCCGCTGCCGCCGGATCATCCGGTGTACATCCTCTATTCCTCTGGCACCACGGGCAAACCCAAGTGCATCGTGCACGGCAATGCTGGCCTGCTGGTCAATCATGCCAAGGAGCTGATGCTGCACGGCGACGTTGGCCCCGAAGACCGGTTCCTGTACTTCACCACCTGTGGCTGGATGATGTGGAACTGGCAGGCCTCCGCCCTGATGACCGGCGCCGCCGTGATCACCGTTGACGGCTCTCCGGGTTACCCGAGCCTGAACTTCCTCTGGGACACTGTGGCGGAAGAGAAAGTCACCCACTTCGGAACCAGCGCCCGGTTCATTGCCGGCTGCCGCAAAGGCGAGCTCAAGCCTGCAAAAACCCTGGATCAGAGCAAGCTGCGAGTGGTGTTTTCCACCGGCTCACCGCTGTTGCCGGAAGACTATGACTGGGTATACAGCGATGGCGCTCCCGACGCCTTGCTTGGCTCCATTGCTGGAGGCACGGACATCTGCGGCTGCTTCGTCGGCTCAACGCCGCTGCTGCCTGTTCGTCGCGGCGAAATCCAGTGCCGTTTCCTGGGCGTCGACGCGGTTGCCTACGGCGACGATGGCCAGCCGGTCAGTGAAGGTCGAGGCGAGCTGGTCTGCCGCCAGCCGCTGCCATCCATGCCCGTCAGCTTCTGGCAGGATCCGGATGGCGAGCGCTACCGCGACGCCTACTTCAACACCTTCCCGGGCGTATGGGCCCACGGTGATTTCATCGAATTCACCGAACACGGCGGCGCCATCATCTATGGTCGCTCTGACGCCACCCTGAACCCGGGCGGCGTTCGAATCGGTACCGCGGAAATCTACCGCCAGGTCGAAACCGTGGCTGAGGTCAAAGACAGCCTCGTAGTCGGCCGCCAGATCGATGGCGACGTGGAAGTGGTTCTGCTGGTTGTCCCGGCCGACGGGCAGGAAATCACCGACGACCTGCTGAAACAGCTCAAAATCCGAATCCGCGAAGGCGCCAGCCCGCGGCATGTGCCCAAGCACATCGTGCAGGTGAACGACATTCCGTACACCCGCAGTGGCAAGAAGGTGGAGCTGGCGGTGGCCCGGTTGATCAACGGCTCGAAAAAGGCGGATAACCGGGATGCGCTCGGGAATCCCGAAGCGTTGGATCATATTCGGGAGCGGTTGGCCGAGGTTGGATTGTTGCCCGGTTGAAGGTCTGAAATCTGATGGTGGTTGTCGGATTACGCCGTTGGCTAATCCGAGCTACGGTCAGGTCTAGGCTGATTTTGTTGACAATAATTCGCCGAAGACAGGTGAGATTCGTCTTTCGGAACCCAACTGAAAAGCTTGAATAGCGGGGCGGGCAGAGCCTCCCAAAACTGTGCGGAGCCATGGATGGCGGAGCCCAAGCGTCACAAGGATGTGCCGCAAGGAGCGTGTTTTGGGAGGCTCTGCCCGCCCCGCGTATACTCTGAGGCAATGTTAGAAAGTTTCGTAAATTCCCGCCATTTCATCGTCTTATAACTGAAGATCAGGCATTTTTAGTCCGTTCTTATACTAAGATCGTAACCAAAATTAACGAAAAAATGGTATCTTAGTAGGCCTATCAAAAGTTCCTAATCAGTCATTGCTCAGGTCGGACGTTCAAAAGACGCCTGACCCCGCCATGACCGTCCTGAACCCACCCATTAGCCTGAGGACGAAAATGACATCATCCAAAGCCAAGATTGTCTACACACTGACCGACGAGGCGCCAGCCCTCGCGACACGGTCGCTTCTTCCTATCCTGGAAACCTACGCCAAGCCGGCTGGTATTGAATTCGAAACCAGCGACATCTCTCTCGCGGCGCGTATTCTGGCAAACTTCCCGGATTATCTTGAAGAAGATCAGCGGGTTCCGGATGCCCTGGCCGAACTGGGTGAATACACCAAAGACCCCGACGCCAACATCATCAAATTGCCGAACATCTCAGCGTCCATTCCGCAGCTGCGGGCGGCTATCACAGAGCTGAACGAGCAGGGATACAAGCTTCCCGAATACAAAGAGAATCCTGAGACGGACGAAGAGAAAGAAATCCAGTCCCGTTACGCCAAAGCTCTGGGCAGTGCCGTCAACCCGGTGCTTCGTGAAGGCAACTCCGACCGTCGTGCGCCGGCAGCGGTAAAAGCCTTTGCCCGGAAATACCCACACACCATGGGTGAGTGGAGCCCGGCATCGCGTACCCACGTGGCGCACATGCGTGGAGGCGACTTCTACTCCAGTGAGCAGTCTGTAACCCTCGACAAGGCCACCAAGGCCAACATCGTGTTCGAGAACAAGCAGGGCAAGCAGACCGTTCTGAAATCCGACCTGCCCCTTCAGGAAGGTGAAGTTCTGGACGGCATGTTCATGAGCAAGAAGGCGCTGGTGAAATTCTTTGAGGATGCCATTGCCGACTGCGAGAACACCGGCGTTATGTTCTCCCTGCACGTTAAAGCCACCATGATGAAGATCTCACATCCGATCGTGTTCGGTCACGCGGTGAAGGTTTTCTACAAGGACCTGTTCGACAAGTATGGTGATCTGTTCGATGAGATCGGCGTGAATCCGAACAACGGCCTGTCCAGTGTGGACGAAAAGATCAAGCAGCTGCCGGAATCCAAGCAGGAGCAGATCCAGGAAGATCTGCACGCCTGTTACGAGCACCGCCCGGAAATCGCCATGGTTGATTCCGTCAAGGGCATCACCAACCTGCACGTTCCCAGCGACGTTATTGTTGATGCCTCCATGCCGGCCATGATCCGTAACTCCGGCAAGATGTGGGCCCGGGACAACAAGCTCAAGGACACCAAGGCAGTTATGCCTGAGTCCACCTACGCCACCATCTACCAGGAAGTGATCAACTTCTGTAAGACTCACGGTGCCTTCGATCCTACCACCATGGGTACAGTGCCTAACGTTGGTCTGATGGCGCAGAAAGCCGAAGAGTATGGCTCCCACGACAAGACCTTTGAAATCAAGGAAGACGGTATTGTGCGGGTTGTTGCCGAAGACGGTACAGTGCTGACCGAGCACAACGTCGAGAAAGGCGATATCTGGCGCGCCTGCCAGACCAAGGACCTGCCGATTCGTGACTGGGTCAAGCTGGCGGTCAACCGTGCCCGTGCTACCGGCATGCCGGCGGTATTCTGGCTGGACGACGAGCGTGCTCACGACGCTCAGCTGATCCAGAAGGTAAACACCTATCTGAAGGATCACGACACTGAAGGTCTGGATATCCGAATCATGTCTCCGGTTCGCGCCATCCGCTGGACCATGGAGCGCCTGATTCGCGGCCTCGACACCATCTCCGTGACCGGTAACGTACTGCGTGACTACCTCACCGACCTGTTCCCGATCCTCGAGCTGGGCACCAGTGCCAAGATGCTGTCCATCGTTCCGCTGCTGAACGGCGGTGGCCTGTACGAGACCGGTGCCGGCGGTTCCGCGCCCAAGCACGTGCAGCAGCTGATCCAGGAAAACCACCTGCGCTGGGACTCCCTGGGTGAGTTCCTGGCCACTGCGGTCTCTCTGGACGAGCTGGGCGAGAAACAGAATAACGAGCGCGCGCGTCTGCTGGGTCAGACCCTGGACAAGGCCACCGAGCGTTTGCTGGAAAACAACCAGTCTCCGTCCCGGGTAACCGGCGAGCTCGACAACCGTGGTTCACACTTCCACCTCGCCCGTTACTGGGCAGAAGAGCTGGCCAACCAGGACAGCGACAAGGAGCTGAAGGAGTTCTTCACCAAGCTGTCTTCACAGCTGGAAGAGAACAAGGACAAGATCCTGGAAGAGATGACCGTGGTTCAGGGCAACCCGGCGGATATCGGTGGCTACTATCACCCGCCGATGGAGAAGGTCTGCGAAGTCATGCAGCCTAGCGCCACGCTGAACAGGATTCTTGAAGATGCCCGTGCATCCGTGAAGTAAGTCAGCCTGTAAGCATCCGGTTTATCAGCCGGATGCCCTCGAAAAACCGGACAACCCTGACGGGTTCTCCGGTTTTTTTGTGTCGGCCTCAGTCGTCGGCGGGCTCCTCGTAACCTCTTCCGGTTTCTCCGGCTCGCTTGAGGTTATACATCGTGATGGGTGGGCCAATCAGCTCGAAGAAAACGGTGGAACCGATGATCAGAGGCAGAATAAAGGCGACTTCCGGCAGCCGGTCTGTGGCCACCAGTGCCAGGCCCATGGCCACGCCGGCCTGGGGCAGAAGGCAGGCACCGTTTCGCAGTTTTACCGCGTGGCCCGAATGGGCAAGCTGACCACCCATGGCGCCACCGAGTATCCGTCCGGCGATCCGTGCGGTGACGTACGCGCCACCAAGCAGGCCCAGCGTGGGCAGCAAGTCCCACTCAAGGCTGAAGCCTGCGAGAAAAAAGAAAGTTGCGAGAAACGGCTCGATAATTCCCTCGATAGAGCGGAAGGGCCTTACGTGGTGGTGGGCCCGGTTTGCGACGGTAACGCCCAGTGCCATACAGGTGAGCAGGTAGGACAGTTCCAGCGCCCCCGCTATACCTGCCGCGAGAAAAACAAAGCCGGCGGATTCCAGCAGCATGGGTTCCCCTGGCTTCAGTCGGCCGGTCATCCAGGCCATGGGCAGGCCAAGGAGAACCCCGAGAATCATGGCACCCAACACCTCATAGAAACCGAACCCGATCGACTCGATAACTGCCGAGCCATTACCGGACACCAGTTCCGCGAAAACCAGCAGAATACTGAACAGGATCGCCCCCCAGGCATCGTCGATGGCGACCACCTGCGCGACAACGCGGGTCAGTGGCCCCCTGGATCCGGCCTCACGCATCACATCCAGTGTCGCCGCCGGATCCGTTGCGGTCGCGATGGCAGCCAGTAACAAGGACGCTGTCAGATTTTGAGTGACCAGCCAGACAACCACGAAAATGATCAATGCGGTGACCAGGGTGACCGCGAGGCTCACGATAATCGCTTCCCTACCGTCTTTCAGATCGCGCACCGACATCCGCTCGCCCAGCAGAAATCCCACCATGGCGAGGGTGAGTTCGGTGACCAGCGGGAAGTTGTCACTGACTCGAACCGGAATGATATCGAGGAGTGAGGGGCCGGCCAGCGCCCCCACAAGCAAAAGCAGGGTCACCCGGGGGACATGAACCTTCTGGCCCAGCGTGTGAGCGCCGAGTGCGAGGAGCATGATCCCACCAATCAGAAGAAGGTCGATGGCGTGATTCAAGGCTTACTCCTGATGGAGCGGGAAAAAGCCGCCGTTTACCAGGGCTGCCAGGTCCCGGGGCGCGAGCTCAATCTCCAGGCCGCGTCGCCCGGCACTCACGAAAATGGTCTCGAAGCCCAGGGCTGAGTCGTCGATAAAGGTTTTCAGCTTTTTCTTCTGTCCAAGGGGGCTAACGCCACCCAGGACATAGCCGGTTGTTCGTTCCACCGCCTGTTTGTGAGCCATGGCGGCTTTTTTAGCCTGAGCTGCCCGGGCAATGAGTTTCATGTTGAGCATGGTGGTCACCGGGACAATGACAACCACCAGCTCCTTGCCGTCGATGGCTACAACCAGTGTCTTGAAGACCCGGGCGGGATCCACACCGGTTTTCTCGGCGGCCTCGGTGCCATAGCTCTCGCTGGCAGGGTCGTGATCGTACTCATGGATGGTGTGGGGTACAGCGGCTTTGCGCGCAGCGTTGATGCCAGGCGTCATGCTCGGCTCCTGAAAGACGGCAGAAACCGGGAATTAAAGCAGCTAAGCGGCATCACAACAACTTTCTGGCGTGGACGCAAAACCCGATCCCCGGGCGGATTTTACCGGGCATGACATTTGACGCTCGACTTAACGCCCCGTTATGACTATTTTTCGTACATTGTAAATATTCAAACATCGATTGCGGTGTTCATGGAGCCTTCGTCGTCGAAATCTCAGGGAATGAAAAGCTTGAACGGTAACCGCACACCCCTGCGGCGAGCTGGCTGGGCTGCGCTGGTCTATCTGATTGCCGGCTTTGCCTGGATTGCGTTTTCCGATACTCTCGCGGAGACATGGTTTCCTGACCCGAAAACCCTCTCCGTTATCCAGATCTGGAAAGGCTCTTTCTTTGTTCTGATAACCGGGGTGATTCTCTTTTCTGTGTTGCTCCGCCAACTCACCAAGGATCGGGCTCTGCTCAACCTCCAGCACCGACAACGACAAGCACTCCGCAAGCGCGAGCGTCAGCTCCAGATCCTGATGGACAATCTCCCGGGCATGGCCTATCGCTGCCTTTATGATCCCGACTGGACGATGAAATTTGTCTCCCAGGGATGTACCAAGTTAACGGGTTATGAGCCCGATGAGTTGGTCAACAACCGAGTCATCAGTTATGCGGCGATGGTCAGCGAAGCTTCTAATCAGCAACTGTTCGAGCAAGTCAGAGTGGCCCTGGAAAAAAAAGAATCGTTTTCGCTGGAATACGAGGTCACCCGAAAAGACGGCAGTCGTATCTGGGTTTGGGAGCGGGGGCGAGGCGTTCAAGAGGATGATGGTTCGCTCTACCTTGAAGGCATCATTCTGGACATCTCTGACCGCAAACTCCTTGAGACCGAACTTGAGCAAATGGCAACTCGGGATCCCCTGACCGGTCTTCTGAACAGACGGGAAATGTCCCGGGTGCTGGATGAGGAGCTTCAGAGAGCTCGACGTTACCAGCGACCCATGGCGGTGCTCTGGGTGGATTTCGACCATTTCAAGGATGTGAACGACACCTTTGGCCATGCCGCAGGCGACTCGGTCCTTCGGTCCATCAGTCGTCTGTTGCTGGGCAGCGTCCGCAGCGTCGATTCCATCGGTCGGTTTGGCGGCGAGGAGTTCGTGATTGTTTTGCCTGAAATGGATCTGGAGGAAGCTCAGGATACGGCCGAGCGTTTGCGGCGCAAAGTGGCCAAAGAGCCACAGCCGTTGGGGAATGGCGAGGCGGTGCCCCTGACCATTAGCGTGGGCGTTGCGGTCTATCCGGATCACGGGCAGACTGCTTCGACACTCTGTGCCGCCGCCGACAAAGCCATGTACCTGGCAAAGGATCGGGGCCGCAACTGTGTCGCCATGGCGCACCTGCATGACCAGGTCCATAATCAGTAGTGAGACCCGTGTCCCGGCCAGGTGTAGGAGGTGACGTCCGCCTTGCTGCGGCCCGGCCAATGTGGCCCGGGCCGGTTCTGTTGAACATAGAAAAACAACAATCGTACTGAAAAAGGTTTGAGCCGATGAACCGACTTGCCCGCCGTGCCCTCCACACCAGCCAGATTCCCGAGGACCTTGAAACCGTAACCTTCCGGGACGCCGCTGGTGAAAACCCGGCTGCTGCCGGCGTCAGCCAGGAGACGGTTGATGCTCTATGGCGCAGCGTCCAGAGCCTTTACCGGACCGGCGTGCATCCGGGGATCCAGATCTCCATCCGCCACCGGGGTGAGCAGGTGCTGCACCGGGCGATTGGCCATGCCAGTGGCAATGGCCCCCATGATCCGCGAGATGCGGTTAAAGTCCCGATGACCACCGATACGCCGATCTGCTACTTCTCTGCCTCCAAGGCGGTTACCGCACTGCTGATGCACATGCTGGCAGAGCAGGGGCTGGTGAACCTGATGGACCCTGTGTCCTACTACTGTCCGGAGTTCGGCGTTAACGGCAAGCGGACAATCACCGTTCACCAGATTCTCTCCCACCGGGGTGGCATTCCGGCCATTCCGAGGGAAACGCCGATTGATGTGCTGTGGGACAACGATGAAATCTGGCGTCTGCTCTGTGCCGCACGACCGGTGGAAGTGGATGGTGCCAAGGTGGCCTATCACGCCATCACCGGCGGTTTTGTCCTGCAGCGGGTACTGGAGCGCGTCACAGGCGACACCATTGAAAAATACCTCGATAAGCACTTGCGTCGGCCCATGGGCATGAAGTGGTTTACCTATGGGATCGCCCCGGAGCATCTTGATGACCTGGCCTGCAATTACGCCACCGGACCAACACCGCGTTTCCCGGTTTCCTGGGTTGTTAACCGTGCGCTGGGTGGCGATATCCGGACAGTCGAGCGGGTTACCAATGACCCGAGGTTCCAGGAAGCGGTGATTCCGGCGGGAAATCTGTGCGGAACCGCCGAGGAAATGGGCCGCTTCTTCCAGATGATGCTGAATGGCGGGCTCTGGAACGGCCGGAGAATCTGCAGCGAAATCACCATTCGACGGGCTATTCAACAGTTCGGTTCGCTACAGATAGACCGCACCATGATGATACCCATGCGCTTCAGTGCCGGCATGATGCTGGGTGGCAATCCGGTGGGTCTCTGGGGCCAGAACAGCCGGTTTGCTTTCGGTCACGTGGGTCTGATCAACAAGCTGTGTTGGGCGGATGCGGCCCGTGATATTTCGGTCAGTCTGCTGAACACCGGCATCCCGATCGTCGGTCATCACCTGCCGGCACTGGCGAAGTTCGTGTATACCGTGGGCAACCGTTTTCCGTTGATACCGGAACACCGGCGACCGCTGATCGCCGCCTGAGGCGACGGGCTCAGAGAGTCCTGAGTTGGGCTTCGAGTATGCCCAGCACCGATGACAGAATGTCCCTGAAATCCGTCAGGGTCTGGGTGCGCTGGATCACGTCTTCGCGGTTTTCATCGAGTCGCTCAAGTTTGGGTACAACCCGGCGGATGCCTTCGGTGATGACCTCATAGGGGTAATGGTGGTCCTGGATACTGAGCTTGTTTATCTCGGCCACTTCCTGGCTGAAGATGCTGATGATGTCGTACAGCATGTCCTTGTGGTGAATGCTGCTGGCTTCCCAGTAGGCATCGTCCAGCAGTTCCAGCAGCGACAGATATTCACGGAGGGTATCCGCCACGGATGTCTGGGTCATGGGAGCTCCTGTCGGTGGGCAATGTCTTATCTACAGGGAACTATAGCAGGGGTTCTGTCGTCTGGATGACAGGAGGTCCGGCAGGGCTGAAAATAAAAATGAAACTCTATTCATTTTAATTGCACTTTGTCGGACCGTTGTGCAGACTTGCGTGATGGGAAAAGGATCTATCACGACTCAATGGACGAGAAGCCGAATGGACAAGCCCTCACCCCCCAGCCACCAGTCAGCCTCTCGCGAGGTCAAGCTGGACCACCACGACAGCGTTCGCAATCATGTGCATAAGCAGTTGCGATCTGAAGTTGAACGGCTTGAACGCCGAATCGAAACCCTGCGTCTTGTCAAAGCACCCCATGCGGCCATTATGATCTCCACCTATGAACGGATGATCGACCGCAAGAAAGGCTTCCTGCAAAACTGGGACCTCAGGGATGGCGGCGCCAGCTAGCGCTCGGCGATAGCCACCGTTGACCAACTGGTAACGGCGTCCGCGTCTTCCTGGTAGGTGCAATTGGCCGGATTCGGTATCTTGTCCTGCTCCTCCGCTGAGTCAGGATCGTCAATGCGAGCCGGCTCACCATCCGAGGCAAAAATTCTGACCAGCTCCATGTTGTAATCCAGCTCGATCCTCAGGCAGTCCGGATGGTTGTCATCCTGGGCATAGCCGGGATAGCGGTTGAGTTCGATCACTTCCGATTCGTCATTCTTTATAAACAACGTATCGGTGTTCTCGTCGATGAAATCCTGGCGTAATTCGATGCTGCCATAGGTGCGGCTCAGGTAGTCCGCGGTTGCAAACTCGGTGGGACTATAGCCCAGCGTGACGAAGCTGTTGGCATCAAACCGGCTGCCTGCCAGCACGCTGACAAGTTCCGGCTGGGCCGACTGGTCTGCTTTCTCAACGCTGCGGCTGACATACTGGATCGTGCGATACACCTTGTTCTCGAGATCCGAGCCTTCCGGGCCATCCGGCAGGTAGCGCCAGTCAAGGGTGGGATAGATCCAGAGCTGGTCGTTCAGGGGCAGATCGGCAATCACAGCCGACTGCTCTGTGAACCGGATTTGCGCGCCGTTGCCCCGGGTGTTGTAGGTGCCCGCGACGCCATCGGCAATTCGTTGGCTGATGTACCGTTTGCCTTCCTGGAAATTGGTGACTTCGCCGGAAGCCAGCACCTGATTCATCAGGTCCAGAGGGTTGCGCACGCTGTCATAACTCGTGTCGGACTCCGTTGCTGTGGCGCGAATAAATATCCTGATGTGGCTGCGTATTTCGCTGGTGGTATCAAGGTCGTCGGACTCTTCTGCCGCGGGCTGGATGCCGCGGTAAAAATCCCAGAAACGGGTGTGACTGAGGTTGTCCGGGGCCACTTCAGTGTTCTGCAGGTCAAAGCTCGAGAACGTCAGATCCACATTGGTAGCCGGATTGAACGCTGAAGGGCCTGTATCCTCAAGTCCGCAGCCACTCAGGAAAAGCGTGGTCATGGAAACAGCGGCGAAAATGCAGGAATGTCTCATTTCAGAAGGCCCCGGGATGCGAAAAACGGTGTGATTGGCTAAAGTGAACCTCCGGGGCGGTCTAGCCCCGGTGAGGCTACTGACAGTAAAACAAAAAACAGGTACCTACCCTCGCGGAGATCACATTTTGCGGCAACGGCTTGAATTGGCGCTCCCATCGGTGACGTCATTGATGGTGGCCCTGCTACTGGCCACGGCCATGATGCCGTCTTCAGCCAGTGCAGCCGGGCCCTGCCATGATGGCGAGATTGTACTGGATGGTGGTGTCGAGAATATTCGTGATCTGGGCGGCTGTATCTGGTACCTCGAAGATCCGGGGCAGGCACTGACTCTGGATGAGGTTCGAACACTCGAATCGGACGCCTTCACGCGCCAGGAAGGCGGCGTGTTGAACTTCGGCTACACCGAGTCCGCATATTGGGTGCGCCTGGATCTGCGTTCCGTCCGAAACCTCGACCAGAACGGATGGATCCTGGAACTCGCCCTGCCCCTGGTGGATGAAGTCGCCCTGTTCATGGTCCGTGACGGCGCCCTGGTTGAGCAGCGCCACGCCGGGTACGAGGATAACTGGGCTGAACGCGATCTGGCGGTCCCCAACCCCACGTTCCGCCTTTCCCTGGCGCCGGATTCGCTCAGCCATGTCTATCTGCGGGTGGTCAACACCAACACTTTCCGTTTGCCGATCAGCCTGTGGCACCCAGACAGCTATATTGAAAAAGTCTCGGTGGATGAGCTGGTGCGGGGCATACTGCTCGGTGCGGTGCTCGCGATTCTCGCCTACAACCTGTTCGTCGCGGTTTCCGTGCGCGAGCGGAGCAACATTTATTACGTGCTCTACCTGGTGTTCGCGACCATCTTTATCTTTACCGAACAGGTTCACGGTATCCAGTTGCTCGAGAGCCGGCCCGCCCTTTTCGACAAGCATTTGCTTCATTTCCAGATCATTCTGACCTGGTTCTGGGGCCTGCTGATGGCAAGGTCACTGCTGGAGACCCGGGAGCGATCTGCCGACCTTGATCAGGTCATCCGCCTCTGTCTCTATTCGGTGGTCGCGACTTTTGTGCTGTCCCTGTTCCTGCCCTACCACGTGGCCATGGAATGGATTGTGGTTGGCTCTGTGCTGTTGAGCCTGATCCTGATCGTTGTCAGTTACCTGTCCTGGCGTTATTACAACCCGGCGGCCCGTTCCTACTTTTTTGCCTGGACCCTGGCCCTGGTAGGCTTCGGCATCTATGCCCTGACGGTGATGGGCATACTGCCACTGAACACCTTCACCGCCTACTCGCCCCAGTTCGGCCTGACCGCCCAGATCATTCTGTTCTCGTTTGCCCTTGCCGACAGGATCAAGCAGGTTCAGGGCGAGGCCCTGGGCTGGAGCCAGCGGGCGTTGTCGAATCTTCAGCGCTACCAGTCGCTGTTCGACAATGCCATAGAGGGGGTGTTCCAGATGTCCCCGGACCGGCGTTTTGTGACCGCCAATCCGGCCATGGCCCGGCTGCTGGGCTACAACAGCAGCCGGGAACTGTTAAAACGCAATCCGGATGTACTGGAAACCTGCATCGCTGATGACCGCCTGCGGCGGCTGGTGATTGAACAGCTGGAGGCCTGGGGGACAGTGAAGGGTATTGAGGCCCGATACCTGACCCGGAATGGTGACGAACGCTGGGCCACCATTTCGCTGCACACAGTGTATGACGCCGAGGGCGAGCCGACCCACCTGGAAGGAACCTGTATCGACGCCACGGAGAGCCACAACCGTCAGAGGATCGAGCGGGAACGGGAGCACGAACGATTGGAAAAAGAGCTCGCGCGCAATTCAGCGGAGGCAAAGAACCAATTCCTGGCCAATATGAGCCATGAAATCCGTACGCCGCTGGCGGCGATCATCGGGTACGGTGAAACCCTGCTTGATCCGGACCTCAGTGGTCCGGAGAAAAGAAGCAGTGCAGAGACTGTGGTGCGCAGCGGGCGCCATCTGCTGGACCTGGTCAACGACATCCTCGACCATTCGAAGATCGACGCCAACAAACTTAATGTGGATATCGTGTCGGTCAATCTGCCGGAACTTCTCGATGAAATCCGCGCCTTTTTTGCCCCCCGGGCCCGGGAAAAGGGTCTGGATTTCAGCATCATCTGCGAGTACCCATTGCCGGAGCAGGTCCGTACCGACCCGACCCGTCTGCGTCAGATCATCATCAACCTTTGCGGTAATGCTCTGAAGTTTACCGACAAAGGGTCCATCTCCCTGATGATCCGCTGTGATCGCGACCAGGAATTGCTGGTGGCCAGGGTGGTGGATACTGGCATTGGTATGAAGCCGGAACAGTTGGGGCGGCTGTTTGATCCCTTTGCCCAGGGCAGTGCGGCCATTTCCAGGCAGTATGGTGGAACCGGCCTCGGGCTCAGTATTTCCCGGCGTCTGGCCGAAATGCTCGGCGGCAATATCCGGGTGAATAGCACCTATGGTGAGGGCAGCGAGTTTGAGCTTTCGATCCGGACGGGGCCACTGGATGAGGTTCATTTTCTGCGCGATGCCTCGGAGCTCAGCCAGCGCCGCAGGGCCATCCCCTTGGTGGTGGCGCCACGACTGTCGGGGCGTATTCTGTGTGCCGAAGACAACGAGGTGAACCGGCGGCTTGTTTCCTTGCTGGTGTCACGAACCGGCGCCGAGCTGGTCTATGTGAGCAACGGAGCGGAAGCCCTGGAACTGGCGATTCGCGAACCTTTTGATCTGATCCTGATGGACATACAGATGCCGGTGATGAATGGCCGTGATGCGACGGCGGCACTCCGCGAAGCCGGGGTGAATACGCCGGTGATCGCCCTGACCGCCAATGTGATGTCCGAAGACATTGCCGACTATCGGCTGGCGGGCTGCAATGAACATCTGGTGAAGCCCATCGACAAGCAGCGCTTCTATGAAACCCTGGCTCGATACCTGTCGGTCACCCCGGAACTTGCCCACAGCCCAACGCCGCGCTATCAGGGCAAAGTGCTGGTTGCCGAAGACAACATCGAGAACCGTCAGCTGGTGGAGCGTATGCTGCGTCGGGAAGGTCTGGACGTCGTGGCTGTTACCAGCGGTGAGGATGCGGTTCGGACAGCATTATCCGATACTGTTCATCTGGTGCTGATGGACCGTCACATGCCGGGTATGGATGGTGTTGATGCCACCAGGTTGCTGCGCCAGGCCGGGTTTCGGCGGCCGGTGATTGCCTTCACAGCCGGCGATCAGCAGGAAACCGATGCATTGCTTGAGGCCGGTTGTGACGGCGTGCTGAACAAGCCCATTGATCAGTCCCACCTGACGGCCCTGCTGGATCGACTGCTGGGCACGGGGCCCGTTTTCGCCGCGGATACCGGCGAAGACGCCGAAATTGCCCACCTGGTGGCGGAGTTTCTTGATGGGCTTGCCGCGCGACGGACCCGAATGGACGCCGCGCTGGCGGACGCCGATCGTGAAGCAATGAAAACCGAAGTCCACCAGATCAAGGGCACGGCGGGAGCCATGGGCTATCCGCTGATGACTCGACAGGCGGGTATACTGGAAGATCTGCTGAAAGTCACTGAGCCGGACTGGGACAGTGTTCGCAGCGAACTGAAGGGACTCGGTGAAATGATAGACCGTGCCCTCGCCGCTGGGGAAACCCCGGGGTGAGGTGTGCCGAGAACAACCAACAGGAAGAACCCGATGAGTGAGCTGCCGGAACGCCGAGAACACCATTCCCTGAGCATGATGTACGGTACCTATGCCGACATCCTGTTCGTGCTGTTTCCCTTTCTGATTATCGGCATGCAACGACTTTGGGAAGGCCAGCTTTACGAAACCCTGCTCCGGCCAGACCTGAGTATCGCCGCCGCTATTCTTGCCGGTCTTGCCATCGGCAAGTTCGTGCTCGGTCTGGTGACCAACCGGGATCTCGGGCGTTACAAGGAACGGATCGTTTTCTTCATCGCTCTGACCCTGTTCGTGGTACTGGGCCCGTCAATCATTCTGATCCTGAGTATACTGGGCAGTGCGGATGTGCCCGCTTTTGTCACCTTTGTTCAGCCGATCCTTCTGATTATTGCCATATCCCTGTACACAACGGCCGTTAGCATCAGCAATATCCTCACACGCTTTGGCATGGAGGACGGGACGACGGCAAACCAGGAGACATTGCGACGGTCTGACGACAGTGACATGAGCGAGCCCCGACCAGCGCCGCTGGACCTGCCGCGGCGCCCAGGCACCGACCCGACAGCTTGAGAGGAGCAACCCACATGACGGATCTGAAAGTGCTGGTAGTGGAAGATGAGCCGGTGATGCGAGAGCGGCTGGTGGACATGCTCTACAACGCTGGCGCAACCAAAGTGATCGAGTGTATTGACGCGGCTTCCGCCAGGACGGCTTTCAAGGCCGGGGAATTTCACATCATCCTGCTGGATCTGGGGTTGCCGGACGGCGATGGGCACGAGCTGATGCTGGAATTCAAGGAAGCCCGTGAGGAGCAGCACATTGTGCTGGTGACGGCGGATGATTCCATCGAGAGTATTCAGCGGGCGATCAGTGCTGGTGCCAACGGGTACGTGGTCAAGCCCTACTCTCAGGAAAAGATTCACGATGTGGTGAACAATTACGCCATGGTTCACGGCGGCGATATGGCGATGATGCAGGGCCTGAACCGGCGCCACTGACCGGTTCAGATACGCGGCTTCTGAATCAGGCGACCTGCCGTGCGATCCAGGAATTGTACCGGGTCGCCAGTGCTCTGACGTACCTTGCCTCGGCGTCGTTCGTATTGCCCAGGACGCCCTTGAAGATCCAGCCCCGCTCATACACTCCCAGCACCCGCTGTTCGTCATCCAGATTGACGCGCTGATTAAGTTTTTTGCAGATTGCATCCAGCAGCGGCAGCTTTTCCGGACGCTTGATCGGACCCTGGCGATTATTCATGGGCTGGTTTGCTGCGCGAGTTGTCGGATGTCTTTTCATGATGTTCTCCTTGTCGTTCTGCGGCTGCAAAAACAAAACCCCGGTGCCTGAAGCAACCGGGGTTCCGCGGAGAAGCTGACCCGGTCGCTACATAGGCTCCCGGGACTGACCGAAAGCCGTTAGATGTCTTTTACCATCGCGCGAACAGACTGCCCTGCATGGCAACCTGCTGCTGTGTAAGCAATAAACTGTGGAATCATTCTGGTCATACCGGCTCTTGAGTTTCGGTTCGTTTACCAGTGTATAGGCTAATGGGCCGTTTGCAATAGGTCTGCATCTTCGGCAAACCCCTACAGACTGCCCCATGGGCCGTTGGCATAATATCGTCGTCACGTGTTTTACGTTGTGCAATCCTGACTGCCTGCCGCGCCAGGCAGTCAATGGATCTCTCCTTTCTACGCAGCCTTTATGGCTGCGTTTTTTTTGGGTAGTGGAATCTTCGTAGCCACTACTTCGTACAGATTTTCCTGGCGATAATTCGCATACTACCTTTCCATTTATTGCCATAGACAGATAGAGGTTGAAACCTAGCAAAATGTCCGACGACGCCGGATCTGCCAGTAGAAAGTTCCGTTCCCATGCATTGATTGAGCTCGCCCTGATTGTCGCCTTGGGTCTTTACCTGCTTGCCGCGCGGGAGCAGGTCGTGGGCGAAAATCTGGTGTTTACCGTTACGGGGGCCGCTCTTATGGTGCTGGTGACCTACTGGACTCTGAATACCCTTCGGGATGGTCTCGAAGTCATCGCATTGCGGGTCCGCCACTTCAGGCACTGATCCCCTGATACAGGATCAGGCCTGACTGCTCTGACCCGTTAAAGGGGTCATAGTCTCACGGTCCCGGTCAATCCTTGCCCAGGTTTGGTGGAGGATCAGGGCGTCATTTGCCGCCCGGTGCACTGGCAGGCCAAGTTCCGTAATCACCTGCTGACGAAGCGCCGACCATTGGCGCACCTGCCGGGTATCCAGAAGTGCTGAAATGGACTCCAGCTGAAACGCCGGGCTAATGCGGGCCGCCCTGAATAACCGGTGCAGCCAGAAGCTGTCGAACGTCCAGGCATCGCAAAACACCTGCTCCGGCAACAGTTCGTTCAGGGCTCTGGCCACTTTACCCACGGCAATGCCATCCGCTTCCAGAGTCTCACGGGAAATGCCGTGTATCTGTTCAGCGCTTTCCGACCAGTCCTGCCAAAGGACATGGGGGCAGATCAGCCAGCTATGGAGGGCGCCATCCGGCATGCAGATCCCCACCTCGATGGGGTAGCTCGCGATCAGATCAAGGCTGGATGCCTCGAAATCGATGAATGCCGGCTGGATAGTGGTCATGGAGTCAGTGTAGCTGATGAGTTGTTTTTCGCTGAGTTTACCCGCCCGGCAACCGAGACGCGAACTCAACCTGTGCCTGCACTGTTACAATATGTCCATTCATTGTAAAAGCCCGATGACAGCAACAGGTAACGGGCGCAACAGTAAACCAGCCAACATCCAATGGCACCATACGGGGAGCCCGAATGACAGACACTGTGGTTGTAATCTATTCCGGGGGCATGGACTCCTACACCCTGCTGCACCTGGCCAGGGATCGTGGATATCAGGTGCATGCGCTCTCCTTCAATTATGGTCAGCGTCACGTCCGGGAACTGGAGTGCGCGCGTTCGGTATGTGAGGCGCAGGGTATTCCCCACAAAGTGATTGATATCCGGGCAATGAGTGAGGTGATGGCCGGTTCATCGTTGACCTCGGATCTGGAAGTCCCGGAAGGCCATTATGAAGAAGACAGCATGAAAGCGACCGTGGTGCCGAACCGCAACATGATCCTCCTGTCACTGGCGACCGGCTACGCCGTAACCGTGGGTGCCGGCGCTGTCTGGTACGGGGCTCACGGAGGCGACCATGCCATCTACCCGGACTGTCGCCCGGAGTTCGTGGAAAAGATGGATGCTGTCTGCCGAGTCGCCAACTACGACCCCGTGGGCATTGAGGCGCCTTTCATGACTATGGACAAGGGCCAGATCCTGGCCGAAGGTCTCCGCCTGGGCCTGGATTATTCGCAGACCTGGACCTGCTACAACGGCCGTGAGCAGGCCTGTGGCCGTTGCGGCTCGTGCGTTGAGCGCCTGGAAGCGTTTGCTGTCAATGGCGTGACCGATCCTCTGGAATACGAGGACGCAGTCTGATGTATCGGGTCAAGGAAGCCTTCTACACCCTGCAAGGCGAAGGCGCCCAGGCTGGCCGGGCTGCCGTGTTCTGTCGTTTCAGCAAGTGCAACCTCTGGACCGGTCGTGAGAAAGACCGCGCCACTGCCGTCTGCAATTTCTGTGATACCGATTTTGTCGGCACGGACGGCCAGAATGGTGGCCGTTTTGAAACGCCAGGAGCCCTGGCCCGTCACATACGGAATCTCTGGCCGGACGCGCCCGGCAAGCCTTATGTGGTTTGCACGGGTGGCGAGCCGCTTTTACAGCTGGATGGTGCCCTGATCGAGGCGTTCCACCGGGAAGGGTTCGAAGTGGGGGTAGAGACTAATGGCACCCTGCCGGCTCCTGAAGGCATTGACTGGCTCTGCGTCAGCCCCAAAGCCGATGCCCCGGTGGTGATCGAGGCCTGTGACGAGCTGAAACTGGTGTATCCGCAGCCCCTGGCTATGCCGGAACGATTCCTGGGTATTCGCGCGAGCCATTATTTTCTGTCGCCCATGGCCTCCCCTTCGATACCCGAAACGGACGTGGACGGAATCAAGCAAAGCAATACCCGCCGTGCTACTGACTACTGTCTCGCGCATCCCCAGTGGCGTCTTACTCTGCAGATGCACAAGATCATCGGGATTGACTGATCAACCGGTTGCCAGTGCCCGCTCGGCCGACGTCAGGGCGGATCTTGACGGCGCGTTGCGGTAGTGACTGGGGCTGTTGTCGGTCCAGCGCTTGAAAGCCCGGGTGAAGTTCGCCGCATCGGCGTAACCGAGGGCGTCGGCAATCTGGCTCAGGTTCATGCTGGTGCTGCGGAGCAGATCTTGTGCCCGTTCCAGACGGACCTGGTCCACCAGCTGCTGGAAGCGGGCTTCTTCTTCCTGAAGTCGCCGTTTGAGTGTCCTTTCGGAGACAAACAAGGTGCCCGCAACCCTTGCCAGTTTCGGTGGGAAGGGGTGACTGGTTTCGATCACCCGCCGGACCCGACAGGCAAATCCGGCGTCTTCGGTCAGCTGCCCCAGCGCCTCCTCGCACTGGGCTTTTGATGAGGCCGCCAGTTGGTCGTCGGTGAAGCGCACGGGCAGATCCAGGCGGGCGGTGGGGATCACCAGGGCATTCTCCGTGGCACCGAACTCAACCAGTACCGGGATTTGAGAGCGGAACCGGTGAAAATAGGCCGGTTCCGACCCGCGCCGAACAATCCGCAAGCCATCAACTACCGAGCCTGTCAGTTGCGCGCCCATGGAAACGCAACCGAACAGCATGGCGTCCATGATAAACCCGTGCAGGGGGCCGAGATCGATGTCACAGCTCACAACGTACCACGCCAGTTTCCCGGTTTCCCGCTTACAGACCTGAAGATGGGGCACCCGCAGTGTCAGGTATCGGGTCATCAGCTCCATTGCATCGCCCAGGGTGCGACTGCTCATGACCGCCGTGCCGAGAGCTCCGTGCAGTGGTAGCTTGAGTTCCCGGGCGAGCATGATTCCGAGTCCCGGCTCGCCGCTCTCGATAATTGCGCGGGTGACAAATTCGCTGGCCTGGGTCTGACTGACCCGTAGATCGGTGGATTGCAGACGGGCCGGGTCGAGTCCGACCCGGAGCAGAAGGTCCTGTTCATCAACACCGATAGTATTCAGCAGCTCGGCCAGAAGATGCAGGTAAATGGCCGGCATGCCCAGGTCCTGTGCCGTTGAAACGGAGGCGCGCATGGGGTTTCCTCGTCTGATTCTGTTCTTGTTATCTCGCAGAACGCGTAGTTCAACGATTATGGCGCCTCCCGGTTCGTTCCCCCATGACTTCGCTGACGAAATAAATGGCCTGAAAGGCCAATTAGCGGCCGGTTTGCAGGAGGCACCTCGGTGGCTCACTGGCCCAGCCGCCGGGCCTGAAGCATAAATCGTTGTCCCGTGCGGGCAACCATGGGCCGGGCTTCAGCGGACAGGGCTTGAAACTCAGAGCTCCAGGTCAACAAGAACCGGGTTATGGTCGGTGGACCGCCAGGGCCACTGCCGGTCAACAGCGTACTCGTTCTGGTGGCCAAGAACCCTGGGCTCATCGGCATTCACCAGCCAGCTTCGAGCACCAACGACCCGTGGCTTCAATGTCTCGGAGGCGAGGGCGTAATCCAGCGACCCTTTCTCGCCACGGTATCGGTAGGTGTAATGGCCACAGCTGGTTTCTGTGCAGGGATGGAAGTGGTGCATCATGCTCGCGAAGCCTGCCTGGGCCAGTACCGCAATGGGTTGCTCACGGCCATAGCTGTTCAGGTCACCGATAATCAGGGTGCCGGCCGAAATGTGTCCCCTGGAGTGGATGCCGGACCAGCCGGCCAGTGCCTTTGCTTCGTTCGTCCGGCGACTGGCGTAGCACCCCTGGCCATCGGCTTGATCCCGATCATCGCCCTTGGCGCCCCGACAGGATTTTGATTTCAGGTGAGGAACGACCACCCTGACAGTTGCCTCGCGATCGACGCGACTGAAATCCTGGGCCAGCGGCGGCCGGCCACCGGATCTGAACGGGCCGCTGGCAAGCCGTTCCGGTCGGCCAATGGCGCTGACACGGTCGCTGCGGTAGAGCAGGCCGGTCCGGATCTCGTCATCACCATCCTGGCCTGGGGTGCTGACAAACCGCCACTGACTGCCCAGAGCCCCGGCAAGGCTGGCGATGGCACTGTGCGCGCCGTAGCCGTCGTTCTCGAGTTCCGTGAGCGCGAGGATATCGGGATCGGGGGCCAGAAGTGTTTGCACCAGCCGCTGTTGCTGGCGCTGAAACTCCGCCAATGTCTTTGCGCCCCTGGTTGTTGGAAATTGCCCGCCACGACCATCGCCGTTGAAAAAATTACCGAGATTCAGTCCCATAATCCGAACAGGATCTAGGGACTTCGGCGCGGGTCCTCTAGGGTTGGTGGCCAGGAAAACGGGGTCCTGGGCAGGCTGGATTCGCCAGGCATCGAAGCGGAAGTCCAGTACCCCGACAAGCCCCTCAATCTGGTCGCCAGAGCGCACGGTTGTCGCGGACAAACCCCCGGGCGGCCAGGGTATGGGTCTGGGGTCTCTGATGGAGCGGTTGTCGTCCAGCAGCACGCGGTTCTGACGGTTCCGGATGGATGCTCTGTACGCCTCGTCGCCAGGAGGAAGGTACTCAGTGGGTTGGACCTGATCTGCGGCTGCCAGCGCCAGTTCGCCGTAGCGGCCGAGGTTGTAGTTATCCACCACCGTCAGTCGCTGATGGAAAGTCACCTTCATGTTCTCCAGATGTTCCTGAACCACGGTCCAGGGCAGCGCCACCGGGATGGCTGCGGGCAGTGCTTCCCGCCCGCAAATCCGGATGTTCCGAATGGCCACCAGTTCAGTCAGTCCGTGGTATTCCTTCACCTTGCCGGTTACCCGCAGTCGCATGCCGACATCGGCGATATCGCGATCGGTGTAAACAAACAGCGCCTCGGATGTCGCGGGATTTTGGTCGGTCTGGTGGTCGGCCTGTTGAAGATAAAAGCCGCCAAATCCGCCTTCTGACCGGGAATCCTGAGTCAGAATGCCCTCGACAGTGACGGTATCGCCTGCCAGAGGCGAGGCCGGGCCGGTGCCCTGGACCCGGGAAATGGGTGTTGCGGGGTCACCACAAACTGATTCTGCCGCTGCCACCACAGGCAGGAACGACAGAATCAGGATACAGAGAAAGGAATACCGCCGGGTTTCAGAATTCACACTGGCAGTTTAACTGAGACCGGCAACGGCTTTCAGAGCCTGTTCCCGTTTGCTGCCAAATCCCAACTGGTCCGGATTGGCCAACTCAAGCTGCTGTACGAGCGGATCCGGATGGTGGTTGTCGAACGTAATGCCGAGCCGAGACAGCACATAGGGGGCGAGTGCGGCACGGGAGGCAACTTCCAGGCGGCCATGCTCCATGCCATAGTCCCGGGCGATGATCTGTTGTTGCGCCTGGGTCAGCCGTTGGTCGGGGGTAACTACCAGGGTCACCTCCCGGTTCCAGTGCTCGTCCTGCTCCCGGCTGTGTGTTGCACGCTGACGTAAAGCTTCGGGCGAAGTCCGGAAACGGCTCAGGGCAAAATCCCGGAATTCCCGGTTGGAGTCGCACCAGGCCCGCAAGTGCCAGCTGTTGCCGGCACAAACAAGCGTGTGGGGTTCAAGAATGCTTTCCACCGCTTCCGGTCGACTCAGGGAAGCGTAGCTAGCGCGCAACTGCCTGCCCTGCCGTGTTGCCGTCACCACGGCACGCATGGTTTCCGGCGCAATCACCCGGCTCGGGCCCAGGACCACGGTGCTGTCCGGCAGACCAATATTCAGGGACTCAAACGTATTGCTCAGGTTCTGCTGACGGGCAAGCAGATCCAGGTATTCGTTCACCACCCCCCGCGTAACTACCGGACGAAATTTCTCGGCCGGCACATAGCCTTTCAGGTGGCGGTCATAAACCAGATTGCCCGGCGCCAGTTCGCGCAGATAGGTGTTGATATCCTTGGACGCCTGCTGACGACCGATCCCGAAACTGTGGCAGATGTGGTTGGTAGTCAGACGACCTTCCCACAGGGCAATCGTTTCGATGAGTCGATAGCGAAGCAGCAGATCCCAGCGGATGGGCCAGTCCGTTTTTTTCATAACCAGGCGCTCACGGTCCAATGAATAGCTCGTTTTCATGTTACCTGCTCCGGCACTCATGGTCTGTTACGGCGCATTAATGTAAAACCCTGTTAAACCGCTACACGGCGGCCTTTGCGGGTTTTTGTGATGCAGTTAACAGGTTTCGGGAAGTGCCTAGTGGTTTTACCTCCCGCTACTGATCTAATACGTCGCCGGTAAAGTCCGGGACTTGTTGCTATGTTGTTTGTCGTCCAAGCGAAAATATCCTGTAACGCCCGGAGCTGATGTAATGACCCGAATGGTCACTTCCCTGTCTGCCCTGATTCTAAGCATTATTCTGCTGGTCAGCGGCAATGCATTCCTGATGACGCTGCTGGGCATCCGTCTGAGTATCGAGACGATATCGCCGGATATTATCGGCTGGGTTCTGGTCTGCTATTCCATCGGTTTTGTGTTGGGTACGCTCTACGTTCACCGCATTATTGGTCGGGTCGGTCACATTCGCGCGTTCGCCGTGTTTGCCGCCGCTGCCGCTGTCACATCGCTACTCTATCCGATGGCTGTTTCCGAGATTTTCTGGGCCGTTCTGCGGGTACTCTCCGGGTTCAGTATTGCCGGTGTGCTAGTGGTCATCGAGAGCTGGTTCTCCAGCCGTGCCACCAATGCCAACCGTGGGGCGCTGTTCGCGGTGTACCAGATTGTTTTTTATCTGTCCGCCGCCGGCGGCCAGCTCATCGTAAATATCGGCGACCCCGCCAACTTCATGCCTTTCTCGATTGCTGCGATCCTGTTGGCGCTGGCCCTGATGCCGCTTGCACTGACCAAAATGGAAGCGCCTGTTATTGAGCAGGTTCAGCGAATCTCTATTTTCACTTTGGCCCGGGAATCTTTTTCCGGTGTTGCCGGCGCCCTGATTTGTGGCGTTATGATTGGCGGCTTTTATGCGCTTGGGCCGGTGTACGCAACACTGGTCGGGCTGGACGTTGCACGGACATCCACATTCATGGCCAGTGCCATTGTCGCGGCGATGATCCTTGCCTGGCCGCTGGGCCGGCTCTGCGACCGTTTCGACCGTCGCCGGGTGATGTTCTGTATCGCCCTGGTAGCGGCGTCCGCCGCAGGCGGTGTCGGAGTTCTTGGGGCCGACAATGCGTGGCTTTTGACCTTCCTGGTTGGTGTGTTCACGGGGCTTTCAGCCGCTTTGTACCCCGTAGCTGTGGCCATCACCAATGACCGAATGGAAAGCACCCGTATTGTTGCGGCCAGCGCCACGCTGTTGCTCAGTTACGGGGTTGGCAGTGTCATCGGGCCGGTTGTCATGGCTGAGCTGATCAACCTCCTGGGGCCGAAAGGCCTGTTCTTCGGCAATGCCGGCTTCCTGCTGCTGTTGGCCGTGATCACCAGTTACCGGATCAGTCATACCGAGGACGTTGCTGTTGCAGATCAGGAGCACTTCGTGCCCGCCATGCCGGAAGCGTCGCCGGTTCTTGCCGAGATCGATCCGCGAAATACCGAATTCCATGAGTCTCCTGAAGTCGAGGAGATGCACGAAGAGCAGCGTCAGGCGAGCTGACGCTGCTTTCGGTTTTCCCCGATTTTGTTTTTACTTCCGTATCTGTTTTTATCACAATGGTTAGCATACTATTGGTGACTTTCCGATAATGTGATTAATTGGCCGAAGGCGCGGCAGCGCCCGGCCCGGGCCAAGCCCTCTTTTGCTATGGAGTGACGACAAATGAGAGACCAGTTTCCTTTTGCGGTAGCGCGGGTTACCCGGCGCTGGAGAAAAATGCTGGACGAGCGCCTGAAGGATCTGGGCGTCACCCAGGCGCGCTGGAGCACGATGGTGTACCTGGAAAAAGGTGGTGAAGGCCTCACCCAGCGGGAGCTGGCAAGCCTGATGGCGATCGAGAATCCGACCCTGGTTCGACTGCTGGACAGTCTCGAGCAGCAGGGCTTGATCGAACGCCGGCCCTGCCCGAACGATCGCCGTGCGCGGCGGCTGCATCTGACCAACGCCGGCCGGGCGTTTATGGATGACCTTTCCGGGCGGGCTGAGGTGTTGCGCGAGGAAATGCTCGAGGGCATCAGTGACAAAGAGATCGAGTGCACCATAAAGGTATTCCACAAGATCCTGGAAAACGCCGAAAAGCAGAAATAACCCTTGGCTGATAACTCGGTTGAGGGCCTGAAAGCCCGCTACGGGGATCGCTGGCGCTGGCTGGCAGTGGCCACGGTGATGATAGGCACCATGGCCACCGTTCTCAGCGCCACCGTGGTGAATGTGGCGTTGCACGATATCATGGTGGAGTTCGGCATTCGCCAGGGCCAGGTTCACTGGCTGGCAACGGGCTTTATCGCCGCCATGACCACCACCATGCTGGCCTCCTCCTGGCTGCTGGATCACTTCGGGGTTCGCAAGACCCTTGCCGTAGCCATGTTTCTCTTTACCCTGATTTCCCTTGCCGGCGGTTTTGCCGAGACGCCGGGGCAGCTTATCGCCGCCCGGATCGGCCAGGGTGCCATGGCCGGCCTGATGCAGCCCATGGGCATGTATCTGGTGTTCCGGATTTTCCCACGCGATCGCCGCGGCCAGGCCATGGGTATCTACGGTATGGGGGTTATTCTGGCGCCGGCCCTCGGTCCGGTGCTGGGAGGCTTTCTGGTTGATCAGCTAGACTGGCGCTACGTGATGTTTGCACCGGCTCCCGTCACGCTGCTGGGTGTTTTCATGGCCTGGCGCTTCCTGCCCTTGCCGGTGTCCCGGCCAGCCCCCTATCGCTTTGATCTCCCCGGCCTTGTATTGCTCGGGTTTACCATCGCCCTGTCGCTCGACGCTCTGAACCGGTTGCAACAGGCGGCGGGCCAGAAGAGCTGGATTGTGGCTGAAGGGCTACTGGCCCTCGGCGGGCTGCTGCTCTTCGTACTGCGTGAGCGACGAACTGCCCATCCGTTGGTGAACATTGCCCTGCTGCGCAAGCCGGTCTTTGTTTTCGCCTGCCTGGGTGCCATGGCACTGGGCCTGGCGCTGTTCGGATCCACCTACCTCATTCCGTTGTTCGTACAGACAGCCCTCGGCTTCAGCGCGACGGAGGCAGGTTTGCTGATGCTGCCCGCGGGGATTGTCCTGGGTATGACATTTCCGTTGGCGGGTCGTATGGCGGACAGACACAGTGCCCGGGGTTTGGTGGTGTTCGGTATTGGAGCATTTGCCCTTTCCGCCGTGCTGTTCGCGGTGTCCGATCTCGAGCTCGCCTTTGGCTGGCTGGTGCTCTGGACGGTACTCGGCCGCATAGGGATCGGTTTCATGCTTCCGGCCTTGTCGACCGGTGCCCTGAATCCGCTGGAGCCACAGGAACTGGGGGCCGGCTCAAGCACGCTCAACTTCATGCGCCAGCTCGGGGGCGCCTTTGGCGTCAACCTGGTGGCACTGACGATTGAATTCGGTGAGCACACTTCTGGGATGCCCACGATCAACGCGTTCCACTCAGCCTGGTGGCTGGTGGCGGCATTCGTCGCGGTCGCCGCAATTCCGGTATGGAAGATGCGGGCCTAGCCTTTTGCCTGGTTGCGGCCCTGTTCCGAATTCATTAATATGCCGGCATCTCTTCAGGGGAGTAGCCTCCGGACCGGAATTCCCGGCCGGATGATAGTCAACACACTTGGGGCCAAATCCCCATGGCTATCATGTTTCATCGCGACACCGGTGAAATTGGCAAGACCTGAGGCGGTTTCACCTCCATTGGGCGGAAGGTGAGCTGCCTCATGTCTGGTTATCCGCCCTGGACTTTTTCATGGACGCTTTTCTCGCCTCAACGGTCGCCGTCGCCATTGCCGAAATTGGTGACAAGACACAGCTGCTGTCGCTTTTCCTTGTTGCCCGATACGCTGCTCGCCTGCCCATTATTCTCGGCATTTTTGTCGCGACGGTTCTCAATCACGCTTTATCGGCCTGGCTCGGTGCCTGGGTCGCTTCCTTCATTCCGGAAGCCTGGTTGCCCTGGATTCTGGCCATCAGCTTCGTCGCCATCGCCCTGTGGCTGTTGGTCCCGGACAAGGATGACAGCGAAGAGTCGAAGTTTCTGGGAATGGGTGCGTTCATGGCCACCACCATCATGTTCTTCCTGGCCGAGATTGGCGACAAGACCCAGGTTGCAACCGTTGTTCTCGCCGCCCGCTTCACTGAAACCTTCTGGGTTATTCTGGGCACCACGGTGGGTATGCTGCTGGCCAATATACCGGTTATCATGGCAGGACGCTGGCTGATGGAACGGTTGCCCCTCGCCACAGCCCGGATTGGTGCAAGTGTTCTGTTCGTGGCGCTTGCCGTCGTAACCATATGGGCAACCTTTATGAACTCCTGAGGGTACTTGCTGTCACTGTACCCGGTTGCCTGGTGCTTTCGGAATGTTTTCTATGTGGTTCAGATTCTTGGCAGTTTTTTCTCTGGCGCAGTTCCTGGTGTTCCCGGCCGCAGGGTTGGCGGAGCCTTTGGATGCTGCCAGCGATCCGGAAGAGCCGGACAGAAGTCCTCGTGTGCCCACGTTCCCGATCCAGGGTGACCTGGCAGGAGAGCTCGGTGTTTTTGAAACCCGTTACGAGGACACCTTTGCCGGCATAGGTAATCGGCTGGCCATGGGGTATCTGGAGTTGGTGAAGGCCAATCCCGGTGTGGATCCCTGGCTACCCGGCGAAGGCACCAACATCACCCTGCCTCGCCAATACGTGCTGCCGGACGCCAGGCGTGAAGGCATCGTTATCAATCTCGCCGAGTATCGTCTGTATTATTTCACCGATGAGGGTGTGCAGGTGTACCCCGTGGGCGTTGGTACGGCAGAGAATCCCTCGCCGCTTACCGATGCAGAAGTCACTATGCCATTGGAGTCCCCGGCCTGGTATCCGCCTGCGAGCATTCGCGCAGAGTATGAAGCGTCCGGAGACTATCTGCCCCGGATGATTCCCCCCGGCCCCGGCAACCCGCTTGGTACCCACGCACTGCTACTGAGTGAAAAAGGCTATCTGATCCACGGTACCAACAAGAAATTTGGTGTGGGCATGCCGGTCAGTCATGGTTGTTTCCGGATGTACAACGAGGATATATCCAGGTTCGTTTACCAGGTCGAGAAGGGCACGCCGGTTCAGGTCGTGCACGATGCCGTCAAGATCGGTTTCTCGGATGGCGAGGTCTGGCTGGAAGTGCATCGTCCTCACGAAGACTACCCCCGCGAAGATCGCGACCGCCTATGGCAGCAGGTCTTTGCCGAAGTTGAAGCTTTCCGATCCCGCCATCCGGGTGTTGAGGTCAAACGCGGCGCGATTGAGCTGGCAGTAGACCAGGCGGACGGTCTGCCAAACATGATTGGTGAGCGGGTGACCCGGATGGCCGCAGACAAGACCGTGGAAGAGAAGTCGCCGGAATCGGCAAAGGAACCGGAGCAGCGGCTATACTTCTGATGCAGTGCGCTAGACACGATTGCCGTCCTGTGTAGACAGAACCGCGGCCTTGTTGCCATCGTATCTGTATCAGGTTGAATTCATTCCGGATCCGGGGAGGATTTATGCAGGCACACCGTCCCATGCGATCACAGAATCCCGCCCGTCTCCGGGTTTGGGCTCTGGTATTCCTGACAGGTGTGCTGCTTGCGCTGGCGTCCCTGGCCCATCAGGTTTTTGCCCAGCAGAAATCCTCTGACACTGCTCTGGTACTAACGGTTGAGGGGGCCATAGGCCCTGCAACCATGGATTATGTCACCCGGGGCATTCGCCGGGCGGAATCCGAGGGTGTCGGTCTGGTGGTTATCGAAATGGACACGCCTGGCGGCCTGATGGATTCCATGCGGGATATCATCAAGGTGATTCTTGCCTCAGAAGTTCCCGTCGCGACTTATGTTTCCCCGCAGGGCGCCCGCGCGGCCAGTGCAGGCACCTACATCCTATATGGCAGTCACATCGCCGCTATGGCTCCTGCGACCAACCTGGGTTCGGCCACGCCGGTTCAGATGGGCGGCCTGCCGGGAAGCCCAGAACCGGAGAGCGACCCGGCCTCCAGCGAGCCGCAAACGGAGGAAGGCTCTGATTCCGCAACCGGGTCTTCTTCTGACGATGAACAGCAGGCCAGCGATGATGACGGCAAACGGCGTGGCGGTACCGCTATGGAACGCAAGGTTCTGGAGGATGCTGTCAGTTATATTCGTGGGCTGGCTGAACGTCACGGCCGGAATGCCGACTGGGCTGAAGAGGCCGTCCGTGAGGCTGTGAATCTCGGTGCTGACGAGGCCTTGGAGAAGAACGTCATCGACGTGGTGTCACCGAACATTCGGGACCTGCTGCAGCAGGTGGATGGCCGGACAGTTCGAATGGCGTCGGGCGACAAGACGCTGAACACCGCCAACCTGGAAATTGTCAGATCCCAGCCGGACTGGCGCACCCGTCTGCTGTCGGTGATCACTGATCCGAACGTGGCCTACTTCCTGATGATTATCGGCTTCTACGGCATCATCTTCGAGCTGGCGAACCCCGGGGCCGTTGTGCCGGGGGTGATTGGCGCCATTTCTCTGATTCTTGCACTCTTCGCTTTCCAGGTTCTGTCGGTGAATTACGCCGGCCTGGCCCTCATTCTGCTCGGGTTGGCGTTCATCGTGGGCGAGGCCTTTGTGCCCAGTTTCGGGATATTGGGGGTTGGCGGGATTGTCGCCTTTGTGACCGGCTCGATCATATTGATGGACGGCAGTCACCGGGATATTTCCCTGCCGACCATCGGAGGCACCGCGGTGGTCGCTGCCGGGTTTATCCTTTGGACGGTGACCCGGTTTATCGGTCTGCGTCGACGGCATCCGGTCAGTGGCACCGAACAACTCACCCATGAAGAGGGCGTCGCACTGGATGAATTCTCGGGAGAGCATGGCCACTACCGAGGTCATGTCAGGCTTAGCGGTGAGCGTTGGAATGCCATCAGCGAAGCGCCTGTCAAGGAGGGCGACCGGGTTCAAGTGACAGCAATTGAAGGTTTAACGGTAACTGTCAGGGTCATTCCGGACAACGGCTGAACCGGCAGACAAAGTAACGGCAATACAAGGAGGCCGTATGATTGGCGATCTGATTCCCTATCTGGCACCTGCGGTGGTGTTACTGCTCATTCTTGCTTCGGCCATCAAGATCCTGCCGGAGTACGAGCGTGGCGTTGTGTTCTTTCTCGGTCGGTTCCAGGGCGTGAAAGGCCCGGGGCTGATCATTGTTATTCCTGGCATTCAACAGATTGTCCGGGTGGACCTACGGGTGATCACCCTGGACGTCCCGAGCCAGGACGTCATTTCCCGGGATAACGTGACGGTGCGGGTGAATGCCGTGCTTTACTTCCGCGTCGTGGATCCCGAGCGTGCCATTATCCGGGTGGAGGACTTCAATTCCGCCACCAGCCAGCTCGCCCAGACAACCCTGCGGTCGGTGCTGGGCAAGCACGATCTCGACGAAATGCTGTCAGAGCGGGACAAGCTGAACTCCGATATCCAGGAGATCATCGATGCCCAGACGGAGGAATGGGGCATCAAGGTAGCCAACGTGGAAATCAAGCACGTGGATCTCAACGAATCGATGATTCGTGCCATTGCCCGTCAGGCGGAGGCCGAGCGTGAGCGGCGTGCCAAAGTCATCCACGCCGAAGGCGAATTGCAGGCGTCCAAGAAGCTGGTGGAAGCGGCGGATGTCATGTCTACCAATTCTGGTTCCATGCAGTTGCGTTACCTGCAGACCCTGGCGGATATGAGCAACACCAACTCATCCACGATCGTATTCCCTCTGCCGATGGAATTGATGACCACGTTCCTGAAAGAGAACAAGCCCTTTACGCCGGACAAACCCGAGCCGGAAAAGCCCGATTCCGGGGCATAAAAAAGGCCGGCATTGCCGGCCTTTCTGTTACGTATCAGCCTTATTTCTGGCTGGCACGCTCGAGCATACGCTTGGCACGCTCGTTTGCTTCGTCAGCGGCCTTCTGGGCTGCCTTGGCAGCGGCCAGAGCTTCTTCCGCGGTCTGCTGGGCAGTGCGGGCGGAGCTGGCAGCGCTGTTAGCGGTGTTCATTGCATTTTCAGCAGTGCGCTCAGCGGAGCTGGCAGTTGCATTTGCTTCGTCGAGTGCGCCCTGGTCAGTCGTGGCACAACCTGCAGTCAAAGCAGTTGCCAGTGCAATCCCGGCGATCGTCAGTTTACGCATTGTAAATCCCCTTATTGGTCGAGTTATTTCCTGTGATCCGAAAGTCAGTATAGACGACTTCCTGTCAACCTGCGCAGCAACGTTTGTCAGGCAATGACTACCGGAGTCGTTAAACAGTGTAAAACACTGTGAGCGGGAATGTTAACTGGAGATACGTAAATTTGCTAAGCATATGACAACAACTTAATGCCATTGTCAGATTTGACTCAGGGATGAATGCTGATGGGGGTTCCGTTGGACACCAGCTGCCAGATTTCGTCCATCTCTTCGTTGGTCACGGCGATGCAGCCGTTGGTCCAGTCCAGTCCGGTATAGGCGAAGGCCATGTCGCCTGCATCATTAGGCAGGCCATGAATCATGATGCTCCCGCCGGGGTTAAGGCCCCAAGCCGACGCCAATTCACGGTCACGTTCGCTGGGGTAGGAAATGTGGATGGATTTGTAGAAATCGCTTTCCTCGTTGCGCCAGTCCAGTGTGTAGTCGCCTTCAGGGGTGCGTTCGTCACCCTCGTACAGCTTGTGGCCTTCCGGGTTGTCGCCCAGGGAAATGCGGTAGCTGCGAACCACGTCCTCACCATCCATCAGGTACAGGCGGCGCTCTCCCTTACGAACCACCACTCTACTGACACTCTGAATGTCCGCGGGCTTATACATGTTGGCAACCGGCATCCGGGAGTCGGCCTTGGCCAGCAGCTCGGTGGCGAAAGTGCTCGGAGCCACTGCCAGGCAGAGCAGGGCGAGAGTGGATAGAAGGGCGCGGAAAATGCTCATGTACTTAACTTACCAATGATTAATCTTTGCACAGGCGTTTTATACCACAGCCCGCAAGGGATCTGTTAAGGGGTTTTGTTAACTTTTTTGGCTATCTGGTTCGCTGATCAACCATTTTGTGGACTGTCCATCTTCAGCCCAACCTTGGTCACCTTGTCCGCGCTGGTGGCCCGGGCAACCAGCGTCACCGGGCCAAGGGTGACCACGTCACCGACAACCGGGTGCCCCTTGGTGCGTTTTGCAAAGCACTCGGCCAAGGACAGCTCCGGGGGCAGATCGTCGAACTCGATGCCGTAGACCTGCTCCACGTCACCCAGCAAGGCATCGCCGTTGAGCACAAAATCCCCGAAAAATGCGCGCTCAGCCAGATATTTGGGCGCGTGTCTCCCGCTCAGCGCCTTGCCGAGTTCCGGCAACACACTGGGGGTTGCGAACATCGCCACCATGTCGCCACTGGAGACTTCCAGATCGGCTTTCGGCTGCAGGCAAACGCGATTGCGGAAGACGCCGGCCACGGCGGTGTTCTCCGGGAACCGCAACTGGCTGAGCCGCCGCGGCGTTTCCCAGATTTCGCCCCGGAGCGGGAACAGCATCAATTCGTGGTCGCCCGCGGCCGGGGCATCCAGAGGCAGCCTGCGATAGGGATCTTCTCCGGCGGGAACTTCCAGTCGAAGTTTCCGGGCCAATGGTGTCATGGTGGTGCCCTGAACCAGGAGAGAGACGAGGACGATAAAGAAAGCCGCGTGGAATACCAGTTGGGCTTCCGGCAAGTCCGCGATGATCGGGAACAGGGCCAGCACGATCGGCACCGCGCCCCGGAGGCCGACCCAGCTGATGAAGCCTAGTTCGCGACGGTTAAAGGCAAACGGCCAGAGTGTGAGCATGACCGTCAGCGGGCGGATAATGAAGATCAGAGAGAGCGCCAGGATCAGCCCTCCGCCGGCCAGCGGAATCAGATCCGACGGGGTAACCAGCAGTCCAAGAATCAGGAACAGGCACAACTGGGCCAGCCAGGCCAGGCCGTCGTGGACCTGGAGGATCATCGGCATCATCCGGACATGGCGGTTACCGATCACCACGCCGGTCAGGTAAATGGCCAGAAATCCGCTGCCGCCAAGCGCGTTGGTGGCAGAAAACACCGAGATGCCGGCAGCGGCTACCAGCAGGGGATACAGCGACGGGGTCAGGCGGATCCGATTGGCCAGCTCAACTACGGCGAAGCCACCAATGATCCCCGCGACGGCGCCGACGCCGAACTGCTGCACCAGCATGGATAACACCGCCCAGCCCGCGTGGTCGCCATCGTTACCAATGAGCGTGACCAGCATGAGGGTCAGGAAAATCGCCATGGGGTCGTTGCTGCCGGATTCGATTTCCAGGGTGGCACTGACCCGCTCGTTCAAGTGCAGGCCCCGTCCCTGAAGCAAGGAGAATACGGCGGCGGCATCGGTAGAGGAAATGATGGCGCCAATCAACAGGGCCGTCAGCCAGTGCAGATCGAATACCCACCAGGCCACAACCGCGGCTCCAACGGCGGTCATCGCGACCCCGAGAGTGGCCAGTACCAGGGCGGGTTTAAGGCCCACGCGGAAGGTTTCGGCACGGGTGCGCATGCCACCGTCCAGCAGGATCACGCCCAGCGCCAGATTGGCGATCAGAAACGCCAGCTCGAAATCGTCGAACTGGATGCCACCCGGGCCGTCCTCGCCCATCATCATGCCGACCACCAGAAAGATCAGCAGCACAGGCATACCCACCCGGCTGGAAAGCGGGCTGAGCACGATACTGATGACCAGCATCAGGGCGCCAATAAGTGTCAGGGTCGGATCCATTCATGCTCCAGACAGAACGCTTGCCCCCGGGCGGGCGGAGCGCTTATATTGCTCTCGCAGTGATCGTGCGCGCGGGTGTAGTTCAATGGTAGAACGGCAGCTTCCCAAGCTGCATACGAGGGTTCGATTCCCTTCACCCGCTCCATTACTGCCCAGGCGGGCTTTCTTCTAGTGTAGTTTGAGACGCGGATGCATGGCACGGGTGATTTTGTCCATCAGCCATATAATGCCCGTGCGCAGGAAACCATGCAGTGCTACCTGATGCATGCGGTAAAGAGAAACGTAAAATAGCCTCGCCACCTTGCCTTCGATATACATGCTGCGTCCGGAAAGGTTGCCCATGAGATTACCGACGGTGGTATAGCGGCTGAAGTTGATCAGAGAGCCGTGGTCGTTGTAGACGAAAGGAACGGCTTCGCCGCCCTCAAGGCGCTTGCACAACGTTTCGAACAGAGTATCCGCCTGCTGATGCGCTGCCTGGGCCCGGGGTGGCACCGGACGATCGGAGTCCGGTTGCGGACAGGCTGCGCAATCGCCGAAAGCATAGATGTTGGTATCCTGGCTGGTTTGCAGGGTCTGCTCCACCACCAGTTGATTGCCTTTGTTGACTTCCAGCCCGTCCAGTTCCGCGAGGAACGCGGGTGCCTTGATGCCTGCTGCCCAGATGGTCATTTCCGAGGGCAGCTCGGTTCCGTCCTGCATGATCACACTGTTTGGCCGGACTTCGCTGACGGGTTGGCCTGTCAGCACCTTGACCCGTTGATGCTCCAGCTCTCGGGTGGCGGCGGCAGAAAGGCGCCCGGGCAATGCCGGGAGGATGCGATCTGCAGCTTCAATGACACTGACTGAAACGTCCGAAGGCTGTAGGTGATTCATTCCGTAGACCGGCAGCTCCCTTGAGGCGAGCCTGAGTTCGGCCGCCAGTTCCACGCCGGTGGCGCCTGCTCCGATGATGCTGATGTTCAGGGTATGTTCGGCCCTCTGCAAAGCCTCGTGATTCTTGCGCAGAAAGGCATTGAGCATCAGGTTGTGGAAACGCCGGGCCTGCTCGAGGCTATCCAGGAACAGGCAATTGTTCTGGGCGCCGGGGGTGCCGAAATCGTTGGCCGTGCTGCCCACGGCAATCACCAGTGTGTCGTACTCGATGTGGCGTTCGGGAACCACCTCTGTGCCGTCGACATCGTGAAACGGGGCGATGACCACTTTATTGTTCTGGCGGTCCAGACCACTCATGCGGCCCAGCTGGAATTCGTAATGGTGCTTGCGGGCATGGGCACGATAGTTGATCTCGTTCGCACTGGCATCCAGGGAACCGGAGGCCACTTCGTGCAAGAGGGGCTTCCAGACGTGGGTCAGGCCGGCATCCACCAGAGTGATCCTGGCTTTGCGTTTTTTACCCAGTTTGTTGCCGAGGCTGGTAACAAGTTCGAGACCGCCGGCGCCACCGCCGACCACAACAATGTGATGAAGGTTATCCATAACAATCAGACCTGTAAGTGAAGAGAGCCAAGCACTCTTCAGACAAGAATGCTTGGCTGTCCTCACTGGGAACCCGACGTGCAGCCGGGATTCGAACAGGAAACAGGGCAGGGTCTGAATCGGGCACTAATGTTAACGTGGCCGGGGCTGTGGGTACAATTCTACGGAAGTGCTGCTTCCTTCCGCCCCGGCGCTTTCCACCCTACGGTGTGGCCCGTTCGCCGGAGCCCGGGAACGGGGCGGCTTCAGTGCTGGGTGCGGTATCCGTCCAGGATGGCGGCCATATCGTCACCGAGGTCCTTCATGGCTTGCGGGTCCAGGTTGCGCTCACCCATCGATCTCAGGCCCATGATCTGTGCCTGCAGGAGCCGGGCAAGTCGACGGCTGTCTACCGATTGCACCAGCTCGCCTTTCACCCGTGCCTGCTCAATCAGGTTTGCAATGGATTCCTCAATCGCAGCAAGAATGCTGTTGGCCTGGTCCGCCAGGGCCGAATGGGTATTGCTCGATTCCAGCAGCGTTTTCACGATCATGCAGGCCCGCGAGGGTGCTGCGGTTTCGTCGCCGCAAATGCAAGCGATACCGCGCAGATAGTCCTGAAGGCCGTCAACAATGGAATCAAAACCCTTGAGGTGCGCGGCCAGCTCCCGGCCTCCCTGCTCGGCGTAGGCGGCCAGCGCTTCTGAAAACAGGCCATCCTTGCTGCCGAAGGTCGCGTAGATACTGCCGGGCCGCATGTCCAGAGCCTGCTCAATCTGTTTCATGGAGCTGCCGTGGTACCCCTTCTCCCAGAACAGGCCAACGGCCTTTTCCAGAGCAGTCTTTCGGTCGTAGCGTGCATGTCTGGCCATAACAACGATTCACCATTGTCCTGATTTGAGTGACTGTTCAATTATAACTTGAATGACCACTCAATAACAGTTAGCCTGAAGTTGTAGTTGAGCACTCGTTCAAAAAGGAGATCATGATGACTGACTTCCCGATACACGATGTCGAATCCGCCCCGGAAACGTCCAAACCGCTTCTTGAGAATTCCCTTGAGGGTTTTGGCATGATTCCCGGTCTTCACGGCGTGCTGGCAGAAGCGCCGGGAGCGCTTGAGGCTTATCAGAAGCTGCACCAGCTGGTTTTGGACAGCAGTTTCGATAACGACGAGAAAACCGTGGTCTGGCAAACTATCAACGTTGAAAACGCTTGCCACTACTGTGTCCCGGCACACACAGGCATTGCCAAAATGATGGAAGTCTCGGACGACATCGTTAATGCGTTGCGGGACGAAGCGCCTTTGCCGAGCGACAAGCTGGAGGCGCTACGGACCTTCACGCTCGCCGTGATGCGTAAGGATGGCAATGTCAGCAAAGAGGACCTGGATGCCTTTTACAAGGCGGGTTACCAGCACCGTCAGGTTTTGGAGGTGATTCTGGTGCTGTCCCAGAAGACGCTGAGCAATTACATGAACCATATTGCTAAAACGCCGGTTGATGAGCCGTTCAAGAAATTTGAGTGGCAGAAGAAACAGTGATTCAGACCTTGCTGGCAACAGATGGGGCTTAACCCGCATCCGTTGCCAGTATGTTCGCCTGCCTTGACCGTTTTTTATTCTTGAGCCGTTTATCGACGCACTGGGTGTCATCTTCGAGGATAACGACGCATTCCAGGCACTGGATGCACTCGTCGTAATCGATCCGGCCATCCTTGCGGATGGCATTGATGCCACACTCGTTTTTACAGTGCTGACAGGGGTTGCCGCATAACTCGACCCTATCCAGCCAGCTGAACAGCCGGAACCGGCCAAGGACCGCAAGGCCGGCACCCAGCGGGCACAGGTAACGGCAATAGAACTTGTGAATGAACATGCCGAGCACCAGCAGGGCTACGGCGTAGAGCACAAAGGGCCAGGAGCGGATGAAAAACAGGGTGATGCTGGTTTTGAAAGGCTCCACTTCCGCCAGTTTCTCGGCAATGGTCAGGGAGTAGAACGCGATGCCAACCAGGCCGACCAGGATCGGGTATTTGAGCAGGATCAGGCGCCGGTGCCATTGCTCGGGCACTTTGATCTGGCGGAATTTCAGTTTCTCGCCAAGCCAGGCGGCCATTTCCTGAAGCGCGCCAAACGGGCAGAGCCAGCCACAGAACAGGCCCCGGCCCCAGATAAACAGGGTCACGAAGGTATAGACCCAGAGTATGAAGATGACCGGATCAAGCAGGAAGACATTGAGCGAGAAACCGTCCCAGATCGCCAGGAACAGGGTGTAGATGTTAACCACCGAAAGCTGGCCCTGGGCGTAGAAGCCGATAAAGAACAGGGTGAAGAAAAGAAATCCCCAGCGGAACCGGTGTGCCAGCTTCGGGTAGCGGCTCAGGGTTTTCTGGCGGGCGAAGAAAACGGTCAGAACGGTCAGGCCGATTACCAGCAGTGAAATCTGCCACCAGCGCTCTTTCCAAAGGCCGATCCAGACCGGTTGACGGGTGTCCTCCGGGTTGGGAGCAACCTCGACGGTTTCAAACAGTTCTTCGTTGAACCGAACCGGGATATTCAGGGACGTGCGGTCCACCATCAGGTGATTGCGGGCAAGTTCGACGTTGAGCTTCAGATTGGCTTCCGCCCCGGGGTTGAAGCCGGCGCTACCGCCCACGCGGAAAAGGTTGCCGGCATCAAATGCCGGGATGCCGGCCGCCCGGAAGTCGAGATTCTGATCGAGCAGGTTCAGGTCGCGCATTTCAACGGCAAGGTTGTTCTGGGTGAGCCCGATGCGGTCCGGAGAGCTGCCGGGCACGAACTCGCGGGAAACGTGTGGAAAGGTGCCGCGGGACATGACGGCCAGAACCTGTGCCCCTTCATCAAATCGTTGCATGAGGCGCCGGTAGCCATCGTCTCCGAGCAGGTTTCGGCCCACCATGGGCGAATTGATGTAGGCGAAGAAGAGTTCGGCAAAAGGTTCGCCGTCTGCGGGCTCGATGTCCATGGGATAGTCTGACAGAGGTCGGCCCAACTCGGCCTCGATTGATTCGGCGCCAATCTGCCAGTGTCCGATATAACCGCGATCCACCAGTTGCTGCCAGGACATTGGCTGGTAGAAATCCGGTTTCGCCCTTGTGGGGGCGCTCTGGGCAAAGCCCTCAAGTTTCTTGCGAGCCACCTTGAGGGCTGAAGAGAGCACGGTGTCGTTGATGATTAGAACCGAGACGGTGGCCTTGCTGACGCCGTCAAAGTGCACCACGTTGCCGTCACTGGTTCGCCCGGAACGGCTGGAGTTGGACGTGCTGACAATAATCTGCTCCCGAAGCGAGCGCCCTTCGTATTGATCGACGAATTCGAACAGGGGCTCTTCGCCAAGGCCATGCAGAAAGACCGGTTCGTGGTGGTTCAGCACCCGGATGCCGGTAAAACGCCCTTTGGCGTCAAGGCCGATCAGCATGCTGATCGGTTTGCCGGCAAAGCCCTGGAGGCGGCTATGGTCTGAGGTTTCGTAGGCATAGCCGAGCAGTTCCTGGAGTTGGTACACCGGGTACACGGGAAAATCGGGCAGCTTGTCTTCAATGACCGTTGCCGAGGGAAACAGCTCCTGAATCAGCGCCCGCTTGCTGTCTGACAGCTCGGCCTGAACCGGGGGCATCACAAACAGACAGGCAAGAAGGAGCACAATGCGCCCTGCCATGGGGTACTCCTGTGGTTCTTTTTGTTTGATCTTCCATGCTAGAGTTTTCGGCCCCGGGCTCAATGCGACCTCGGAGCCAGCTGAATGCTACTTTGTGAGGAGAAATGCCATGACCGACGCTACCTACACGCCACCCAAAGTCTGGAAATGGGACTCCGAGAGCGGAGGTCGCTTTGCCAGTATTAACCGCCCGATTGCCGGCCCGACCCATGACAAGGAGCTGCCGGTTGGCAAGCACCCGTTGCAGCTTTATTCGCTGGCGACGCCCAACGGCGTGAAAGTAACGGTGATGCTGGAGGAGCTGCTGGAACTGGGTATCAAAGACGCCGAGTACGATGCCTGGCTCGTCAAGATTACCGAGGGCGATCAGTTCGGCAGTGGTTTTGTGGAGGTGAACCCCAACTCCAAGATTCCTGCCATGATGGACCACAGCGTCAGCCCGTCCATCCGCCTGTTCGAATCCGGGTCCATCCTGCTCTACCTGGCAGAAAAATTCGGGGCTTTCCTGCCCAGGGACATCGCCGGACGCGCGGAGACCATGAACTGGCTGTTCTGGCAGATGGGCAGTGCGCCCATGCTCGGTGGCGGCTTCGGTCATTTTTACGCCTATGCGCCGGAATACTACGAGTACCCGATCAACCGCTACACCATGGAAGTCAAACGTCAGCTGGATGTGCTCGACCGGCAGTTAGCCAGTAATCGCTACATCGCGGGCGACGAATACACCATCGCCGATATGGCGATTTGGCCCTGGTACGGCGCCCTGGTGAAAAACAAGGTTTACGACGCGGCCGAGTTCCTGGAAGCCCACACCTACACCAACGTTATTCGCTGGGCGGATGAAATTGCCCAGCGTCCGGCGGTCAGGCGTGGCCGTATGGTAAACCGGGCCTGGGGTGAGCCGAGTAGCCAGCTGCACGAACGCCACGACGCCAGCGATTTCGAGACCCGGACCCAGGACAAGATCGGGGATGGCGAATGAAGATTGCGGTCTATTGCGGATCCCGGTCGGGCAATGATCCGCTATACGCGGACAAGGCCGGGGAGCTGGGTGACTATTTTGGCCGCAATGGCATTGAGCTGGTGTTCGGCGGTGGCCATGTCGGCCTGATGGGCATAGTGGCCGATGCGGTATTGGCCGCAGGCGGCCAGGTTCACGGCGTGATTCCCGAGCATCTGCGGGACCGGGAGCTGGCCCACTCCGGCCTGACCGAGCTGCATGTGGTTAAAAACATGCACGAGCGCAAGGCCCTGATGGCCGATCTGGCCGATGGTTTTGTTGCGTTGCCGGGTGGCATTGGCACGCTGGAAGAACTGTTCGAAGCCTGGACCTGGGGTCAGTTGGGCCTGCACCAGAAACCCTGTGCCATCTACAACGTCAACGGGTTTTTTGACCCGTTGCTGGCGATGGCAGAGAACATGGAGCGTGCCGGATTTTTGCAGCAGCGATACATCGACATGCTGATCCGGATCGACCAGCCAGATCGCCTGCATAAGGCCTTCCGGGACTATCAGAGCCCCGGAGAAAAATGGACCTGATTGCCGAGGGGCCCGCGCAGCTGGGCCCTATTCCTCTTTTTCCTTGGCTTTTTTTATGACTTCCAGCTTTTCGTGCAGCAGGGCTTCAAGCTTGATCAGCTTCTCGCGGTTTTTCTCGTTGGGCCGGTTGGTATAGAGATCGACGTAGGTCTGGGTGACCTCGCTCAGTACCGGATGAAGCTTTTTGTAGTCTTCCTCACTCATGATCAGCACTCCTCGAAAAAACATTGAATTCCATATTAATAACTATGGTCCATCCCCGGCAATCATCAAGGACGCAGATCAACTCTGAAGCAGTTTTCCTTTTCACTCCATCCGACTGACTTTCACCATCAACCGACGCCAGTCTATGGGTAGCTGGTTCTCCAGTTCCGCCAACATCGGGTCTCTGGGGTGCACAGACTGGAAGTGCTGTTTGCTGGCATAAACCACGGTGTTGTTGCTTTTGCTTCGGTAGCCCAGAAGCACGGCAAAGTGCCGCTTGAGCCGCCGGAAGTAGGCCCCTTCGACATCCGGGGTCCGGTGGTAGTTCAGCACCAGCCAGCCGTCATCCGTGAGCACCCGGGCGCATTCATCCACGAACTGCTTCTGGGCCTGGGCAGGGCTCATCCGGTCTGCGTTATACAGGTCGGCCAGAATCATATCCGTGCTCGCGTCCGGCAGTTCTTCCAGGGCATTCCTGGCATCGGCAATGGTGACTTCAAGGCGCTCACTGTCCGGCAGATCAAAAAACTCTCTTGCTGTGTCCAGCACAGCCTGGCGCAGTTCGACGGCGTGTATCCGGCACTCGGGATACAGATGGTGAAATGCGCCGGCCATCACGCCCCCGCCCAGACCCAGAATGGTGACGTGGCGGGGGTTGGCAAATACCGCCGGCAGCATCATGGCCCGGTTGTACTCGTGCACCGGCAGATAGGGATAGCGCCGGTCGATCTTGCTCTGCTCGAAAACCGAATTGAAGGTGAGTACCCGGTGTTTGCGGTAATCGACCACCAGGATGCTGCCGAGGGCATCCCGGGTGTGGTGAATGATTTCGCCCTTATTGAACATCTGGGACTACTTTTCCCAATCGTTGATCAGGCTCCGGATATCCTCTGAGCTGGCCAGGCTCAAAGCAGTTTCTCCATGGTCGTTACGGGCTTCGGGGTCTGCTCCGTTCTCCAACAGCAGTTGCACTGTCTCGCTGTGCCCGTTGCGGCTTGCCAGCATCAGCAGGCTGTCCCCTTCGCTGGTACGCATGTTGGCCGGTACCCCGGCACTCAGCATTACGCTGAGCGGGCCGGCACCACCGTTGCGGGCCAGTTCGAAAATACCCTGGGCGAAGGCAACCGCATCCTCGTCTTTCTGGTTTGCGGGCTGTTGCGGCTTGCCGGGCTTCTGTTGGCTCATCGGGGCTCCGTGGTCAGTTGAATCGATTTTGTGTTAAAACCGTATTATCACAGAATGAGACTGTCCCAGACACAGTCCAATGAGCCCAAGGCCAAAAACCACAGGAGGCAACGCCGTGAAACTACAGGTTCAAGGCATAGACGAAGGCCAGCCGATTCCCGAGAAATTCGCATTCGGGGTCTACAGTGAAGAAGACCACATGAGCTTCGGTCCCAACCGGAACCCCGAAATTGTCTGGGACGATGCGCCGGAGGGCACGAAAAGCTTCGTGGTGATGATGTTCGATCCGGATGTGCCCAGCGTTGCGGATGATGTGAACCAGGAAGGCAAGACTGTTTCTAAGGACATCCCGAGGGTCGATTTTTTCCACTGGCTGCTGGTGGATGTGCCGGCCGGTACCAGCCGGATCCCGGAAGGCGAAGATAGCGATGGTGTGATTCCCAAGGGCAAGGAGCCGGGTCCCGGCCCCATCGGTATCCGCGGCGTGAACAACTATACCCAGTTTCTGGCGGGCAATCCCGACATGAACGGCACTTACGCCGGGTACGATGGTCCCTGTCCGCCCTGGAACGATGAGATCATCCATCACTACCACTTTGAGGTGCACGCACTGGATGTGGATACCCTAGCCCTTGATGGCGAGTTCGATGGCAACGACGTGCGCGAAGCCATGGCAGGGCATGTGTTGGCCAGCGCACGTGTGACGGGTACCTACACCCTGAATCCGGACCTGCGCTAACCGGTACCAAGCACCGAGCAGTGGTATTCCGGTAATCCCGCGGGTTACCGGATCGTTCCTGCTTTCTCTCCCGTGACTGCTTTCTGGAAGTCACAGAAGTGTCTCCCCTTTGTCATTTCCCCGTCACCCGAACTTGCCAAGGTGTCAGCATCCGGACTGGTTGAAAGACGGGAGACAAGATGGGGAGCTATCGGAGCGTTTTCATTTCCGACGTACACCCCGGATCCTGACGTGTGTGGAGACGCCCGGCCGGTGATCGACACTCTGCCAACGGCGTTCGTGGAGCAGGTCAACCGATTGGCCAGCTGATCTCCTGGAATCCCGGAGCGGCTCGAGTTCAACGGCTATCGCTTCCCGTTTCCGGGATAGCAGGTAGAATGGCCCGATGATCCGTTCGCAGTTGGTTTTCCGTCTTTCCTTTCTGGCCATTGTGGCGCTGTTGATGGCAGCGATCTGGCTGTTGCTGCGACAACTGGGCATGCCGGCCAGCTTTTCGCCGTCGGTGTTATCCGATTGGTTTGCCAGCCAGGGCGCACTGGGGCCGGTATTACTGATGCTGCTGATGATTCTGGCTGTCGTGGTCGGGCCGATCCCTACCTTGCCGATCAGTGCGGCGTCTGGCCTGGTGTACGGCATGTTCAGCGGAACGGCGATTGCGGTGGCGGGTGCCCTGGCCGGTTCGCTGATTGCGTTTTATCTGGCGCGGGTTCTCGGGCGTGATGCCGTTCAGAAGAAGCTTGAGAATAACCCGGTATTCTCGGCGCGCGGCTCACAACGCTTCCTGTTCATTGCGGTTTTCCTGACCCGGCTTATTCCCCTGTTTTCCTTTGCCCTGATCAGCTATGCCGCGGGCGTGACGGCGATACACCCCTGGCGCTACGCCCTGGCCACTGCCCTTGGCATGTTGCCCATGACCTTCGTGTTTGCTGGCCTGGGCCATACCTTTGAGCTGAATCCCACTCTGACCGTTGTGGCTGCCGCCACGGTACTGTTGGTGATGAGTACATTGCCCTTGTACCTGAGGCGGCGACCGCACTCACGTCTCTCCCGCTGGCTGCAGCTGGATGGCAGGGTTTGATTCCCGATACGAATGCTCAGGCGCTCAACAGAGACTCAATATCTCGGTAGATCGTCGCTGCATCGGTTACCTGCGCAAGCCAGCTCAGTGGAATGCCCGATTCACCACCAACGCCATGGATCGCCGCCATGGCTGGACCTATGATCCAGGCCCGGCCGCAGGAATCGCCGCCACAGTGGATGTTGGCGCGCACAGCCTCCTGATATCCCCTGGCATGCGAAAGGATGTGGAAAATCACGGGCATCGCCTCATGCAGATAACAGGTTCGACCAAAGGTGTCGCCGGCACCAACGCCGTCCAGTTCTGAGTCCGCCCGGGCATGTTCCAGGGATTTCCGGTCCGGCGCCTCGGTTATGGCAGCCTCCAAGGCTTCGGAAAGTCTCTCGCCCCGAAAGAGTCGGTCCAGAAGTAACGCTGCGCATTTTGCCCAGGCTACGGCATCGTCTTTGTTGTTCGTCACCCGGACAGCCGCTTCCGTAACCTCCAAAAGGTTCTGATTTCCACAATAGGAGGCTATCAGTGGCGGCAGCTTTGACACCGCTGGTAGCTGCATATCGTCGGCGCCACTTTCAAGCACCAGATGGCGGTCGATGGTTTCTGCCAGGTAGACACCGGCCTCTTGCACCTCTTTTTGTTGATAGGTCAGGCTGATGGCGTCGCGAACCGGTTGAGCAAGCTGGTCGCCGCTCAGCCGGCGGGTATAGGGCATCACTTTTTGCACCAACACCCGCTTCTGTTTTTCGGTCAGCCTGGCGGGCATGGCGGACTGTGCCTGCTCTACCGCCTCGCGCTCAATGGTGTTGAAGTTCTCAAGGGTAATGCGCGTGGGATTGTCGATAAATCCCCGCCATTGCCCACCGGGACCGAAGAAGGCGCGAAATCGGCGTTGGTAATCCCGGACATCCAGGATGCCCTTGTTGGCCAACAAACTGTCCGTCAGAACCCTGGTAGCAGCGCCATAGTGACTCACATCGCCAACAGCCTTGCCCTCATGGGCAAAGTAACCGAAGCCCTTTGTGTAGTAGTCGGCCCTTGGCGGCAGAAACTCCGGTGTCTGGCCGCCAACCTCTGCGATACGATCGCTGTTGTAGAGCCAGTGCACGCCAAGGCTCGCGGCATCGGCGACCCAGCCTCCAGCTAGAGCAGCGGTGATAGCAGCTTTTCTTTCGTGAGGAAGGTTGCTGGCCATAATGGATCCTTGATGTGCGGTTTGTGAGTCCGTGCTGAGGGATTATTCGATAACTTCACTGATCTGGACCGTTGGCTGGACGTTGGTGAAGTTGGGGATATCGCCAAGGATTTGCTTGGCGTGTGGACCGAAGGCGGTCTGGAAATCGCCAACAGAATCAAAATACATGTGGCCCATGGCAATATAGGTAGGGCCCTCTCCCGGCGCGCCTCCGGCCAGACCCGACTCGATGGCAGTGCGCTTGCACGCATCGCCCAACTTCTCCCGGACCAACGCCATGTGCGTGTCACGGTAGTAGCATAGGTCAAAATTGCTTTCGGCGGTTTTCGGGTACATGACACTGACTTTGATCATTTCGAGCCTCGGTTTGTAGAGTTGCGGGGATCTTCTTTTAGCGCCTGGGCCACTCGTTCGTCAATCCTGCGGATAAGCGCTTCGTTTGCTTGCGCGGCGGAATGGGCCTTCAAGAGGTCGGTGCTTGCTCGCAGGTTGCCAATAAAGGTCCGGCAGTCCTTGCACATCATCAGGTGCATTTTGACTGACATGTTCTGGAGAACAGGCAGTTCGCCGTCAATGTAATCGCTGGCAATTACCGCGAGATCCTTGCACATCAGCATTCGCCGGTCTCCTGGAAGTTCTCCACCATGAGAAAGATTTTCTGTCGAGCACGGTGCAATAGCACCCGGAGATTAGAGGCACTGACATCGAGAATGTTACAGACATCATCGGATTTATGCTGGTGGGCCTCATACAGCATCAGCGCCGAGCGCTGGGTTTCCGGCAGGGCGGAAAGGTGTTTGTCGAGGCAATCGCTGAGGGCGCCGTTTTCCATCAGGGTGTCGGCAGAATCATGAAACTGCAGTTTGGGCGGCAGATCCCATCGGCCTTTGACGTTAAACCGGTCTGCCAGTTCAGGTTCGAGGGCCTCGGAGAAATCGGTAGAAACCTCTCTCTTGGCCGAACGCAGTCTGTTCTTACAGCGGTTGGCAACAATCCGGTGCAGCCAGGTCTTCAGGCCGGATCGACCTTCGAACTTCTGGATGGCATCGATGACCGTCACCCAGCAATCCTGAACGATTTCCTCGGCGCTGGAATGGTCAAGATAAAACCTGGCTACGGCGAGCATCCCCGAGGTGTAGGTTCGCACAGCCTCCTGATAGGACTGATCGTTTCGGGCTTGCAGGCCTTCAATCAGCGCCTGTTCCTTCTGGAGAGCTGAATCGGTCATTGCTATTCCCTTTCATGAGCAATTGTTCAAGAATAGCAGTAAGTATCTGGAGCCGCCAAAAAGTTCCCGGCGGCCTCCTGATCAGGAAGCACGTAACTGAATTGTTAGATATTCATGAGCAATCGTTGACACAATGCCGGCCTGAATGACGTACAACAGCAATATCGCGCCCAAATGTGAAGCTTGCCGGCCTTATGTAACACTTACCCGATAGGGGTGTCATTACGGCCATACGTTCAAGGTAGAAAGGACTAGTTCATGACATTCAAAAAATGGATCCTGATTGCGGTGATCGCGGTTGTCATCATCGGATTTATCGCCAGCGGAGGGAGCGAGCTTCTCACCCTGGAAAACCTCAAGGCCCATCAGCAGGATCTGGGCGACTGGATTGGCGAGAACTTGTTGATTGCAGTGCTTGGTTTCGTGGTGCTTTATGTCCTGGTCACGGCACTATCCCTACCCGGAGCCACGATCATGACCCTGGCCGGGGGCGCCTTCTTCGGGAATCTGTATGGTCTTGCCGCGGTATCGGTTGCCTCCACGGTTGGTGCTTCGCTGGCATTTCTGGTTGCCCGATTCCTGATGCGGGATACATTGCGCAAACGCTACGCTGAGACTGTGGCCAAAATGGACCGCGGTATCAAAAAGGACGGCGCGTTCTACCTGGCAACCCTGCGCCTGGTGCCGGTGTTCCCCTTCTTCATGATCAACCTGGCCATGGGCCTCACGGCCATGAAGCTGCGCACCTATGCCCTGGTGAGCTGGATCGCCATGCTGCCCGGCACCTTTGTTTATGTGAACGCCGGTACCCAGTTGGGCCAGATCCAATCCACCGGTGACATTGTCTCGGCCGACCTGCTGCTGTCCTTTGCCCTGCTGGGTCTGTTTCCGCTTATTGCCAAGTTTGTGGTGGGCTTTATTCGCCGTCGCAAAGTGTATGCTGGCTGGCAGAAACCTGAGCAGTTCGACTACAACTTGCTGGTCATCGGCGGTGGCTCTGCCGGCCTTGTCTCTGCTTACATTGCGGCGGCCGTAAAAGCCAAGGTGGCGCTGATTGAAAAGCACAAGATGGGTGGCGATTGCCTGAACACCGGTTGTGTGCCCTCAAAGGCCCTGATCCGCAGCGCGAAGGCGGCAGATACCCTGCGTCACGCCAACCGTTACGGATTGGAATCGGTGCCCGTTAAAGGTTCGTTCAAAAACATCATGAATCGGGTCAAAGATGTAATCGCGAAAGTGGAGCCCCACGATTCCCCCGAGCGTTACCGCAAGCTGGGTGTGGACTGCATTGCCGGCGAAGCCAGCTTCGTGTCGCCCTGGGAGCTTGAGGTCAGACACAATGACGGCCGCACCGAACGTCTGACCGCCCGCAGCATCGTTGTTGCCACCGGCGGCAAACCGGCGGTACCCCCGATTCCCGGCCTGAAAGACATGCAGCCGCTGACGTCCGACAATCTGTGGGAGCTGGAAGAGCAGCCGGAACGTCTGTTGGTGCTTGGCGGTGGCCCGATTGGTTCGGAGCTGGCCCATGCATTTGCGCGGCTGGGTAGCAAGGTAACCCAGGTTGAAATGGGCGAACGCCTGCTGGCCAAGGAAGATGAGGATGTCTCCGAACTGGTTCTGAAGCAGTTCCAGGCGGACAGTGTGGATGTCCGATTGAAACATTCCGCCGCCGAGTTCCGTATAGAGGAAGGAGAGAAGGTTGCCTACTGTGAGCACGAGGGTGAGCGGGTGCGCCTTCCCTTTGATGAGGTTGTCGTGGCGGTTGGCCGCAGGGCGAACACGGCCGGCCTGAATCTGGAACGGATTGGCGTGGACACTCTGCCAAACGGAACGGTACCGGTGGAAGAGGATATGAGCCTGCGTTATCCGAACGTTTTTGCCTGCGGCGATGTGGCTGGTCCCTACCAGTTCACCCACGCGGCGGCGCACCAGGCCTGGTACGCAGCGGTGAACGGCCTTTTTGGTCAGTTCAAGCGATTCAAGGTGGACTACCGGGTGATGCCCTGGGTGACCTTTACCTCGCCGGAAGTGGCGCGAGTGGGGCTTAGCGAAGCCGAGGCACAAGCGCAGGGCGTGGCCTACGAGGTCACCCGCTACGGCCTGGACGACCTGGACCGGGCGATTGCCGAGAGTGAGGATCATGGCTTTATCAAGGTGCTGACTCCGCCGGGCAAGGACAAGATCCTGGGCGCTGTTGTGGTTGGCAGCCACGCCGGGGAAATCCTGGCCGAGTTCACCCTGGCCATGAAACACGGCCTGGGCCTGAACAAGATCCTGGGTACTATTCACCCGTACCCGACCTGGAACGAGTCAGCCAAGTACGCGGCCGGTGAATGGAAACGCGCTCATGCGCCCGAAGGAATCCTGAAACTGCTGGAGAAGCTCCACGGCTGGCGCCGTGGGAAAAACACGAATACACCGAGGAGCATCTATGCCCCTGACTGAAACCAGACCGGCCCGCAGTACACGTATTCCGGCCGTGGAAGTCCTGGAACCCAGGGCCCGTGATAGCTGGACCCACACCCGCAATGGCGACCCGAGAGGTTACATTGATGCGGACAAGCTGAAAGAGCTGTGGATCCATACCGGCACTGCATGCAACCTGGCCTGCCCCTTCTGCCTGGAAGGTTCCCATCCCGGCGATGGCCGCATTCCGGGCATGAAGCTCAGTGACGTAAAGCCGTTTATTCACGAAGCCACCGACATGGGTGTGGAGCAGTTTTCCTTCACCGGTGGTGAGCCCTTTGTGATCCGGGACTTCGTCAATATTCTGAATTACGCCAGCCGGCACCGGCCCTGCTTCGTGCTGACCAACGCCACCGAGCCGCTGCACAAGCGCCAGCATCAGGTGCTGCCTTTGCTGGACAACCCCTACCCGATTCATTTCCGGGTCAGCCTGGACTTCCCGGACAGGGCCCGTCACGACAAGGACCGCGGTGAAGGCAGCTTTGATGAGGCCTTGCAGGGCATTCGCTGGCTGGTCGAACAGGGCTTCAAGGTGTCCATTGCCCGCCAGACCGATCCGGAGGAAATTCCGGCAGATGTCGAAGCAGCGTTCCGTGACATCTTCCGGCAGTGGCGCATTCCGGAGAACCTGGCATTTACCGCATTTCCGGATCTGGGTACGCCTGGTTCGGAAGACGGCAGCCCTGAGATTACCGAGACCTGCATGGAGAAGTATCCGACGAAGGAGGCGCGCTCCCACTTCATGTGCACCTATACGCGGATGTTGGTGAAGAAGGGCGATGAGGTTCGGGTGTATGCCTGCACGCTGGTGGACGATGATCCGCAGTATGACCTGGGGGGGACGCTGGCTGAGAGCATGGATGAGCGCATTATGTTGCGGCATCACCGGTGTTTTTCCTGTTACCGCTTCGGGGCCAGCTGTTCGGCGCCTGCCTAGCTTTGGTGTTGGGTCGCTCAGGACTGATCGTTGGTCATTGCCGGCCTGGGTGGTTTGCTGGCTATCTCCTTCGCCGGGGAAGTCAAAACCAGAAACCCCGGGATAGGCCCCGGAAAAACGACAAAGAACAAGGAACGAGAACATGAACTTCACAGAGGCCTCCCTGTTCTGGGGATTCCTGCTGGTCTACGGCGTGGTGATGTATTGGCTGTCGCCCAGGAGCAAGAACGCGAATTCGTTCTATAAGGGCGCGGATGACCAGGGTAACCCGGTAGGGCAGTGGTCGCTGACGGCGAGTATTTTTATCAGCTGGATCTTTGCCAAGTCGGTGACCAATGCGGCGAACCTGGGTGCGGCTTATGGGGTGGTTGGTGGTCTGGCCTATGCCAGTTACTGGCTGTCGATTCCGGTTGCGGGGTATGTGATCTATTTGATCCGGACCCAGACTGGCGCCAGGAGTTTGCAGGATTTTCTGACATCGCGTTTCGGGCGGTTTGCGGCGCTGGCGTTTGCGGCGGCGATTCTGATCCGGCTTTATAACGAGGTCTGGAGTAACACCGCGGTGGTGGGTGGTTATTTCGGTCTGCCGGGTGAGTGGGAATACTACGCGGCAGCGATGCTGTTTACGGTGTTTACTCTGGCCTACAGTCTGAAAGGTGGGCTGCGGTCGTCGATTTTCACCGATGTGATTCAGGCCTTTGTATTTGTGTTCTTTGTGGGGGCGGTGCTATTCCTGATCATTCCGGCCAACGACTCCAGCGCCCTGCTGACCAACGGCGAGTTCCGGCTCAATGCCGGTTTCGACCTGCTGTTAGTGGCTCTGTTGCAGCTGTTCAGCTATCCGTTCCACGATCCGGTGCTGACCGACCGGGGCTTTGTGAACAAGGAAAAGACCATGCTCAAGAGCTTTGTGGTGGCCGGGCTGCTGGGCTTTGTGGCGGTATTTATCTTCAGTCTGGTGGGTGTTCACGCCCGGCTTAACGGGATTGAGGCCATGGGCAATGCGCCTGCAGCGGTTGGGCAGTCCCTGGGGCTGGCGGCGTTGTTCTTCATGAGCGTGGTGATGATGACCTCGGCTGGTTCCACTCTCGATTCCACGTTTACCTCTTTGGCGAAGTCACTGGCGGTTGATCTGCCCCGGCTGGCAAAGCGTGCGTCTGACACGCTGCCGAGCATGCGGGTGGGGGCGGTTGTGATGGTGATCTTTGCCTTCCTGGGCAACCTGCCGATGTTTGCCGGGACCGATATTCTCAAGGCCACCACCATCTCCGGGACGATGGTGATGGGGCTGGCGCCAGTGTTCCTGTTCTATGGTTTCACCAAGTGGTCGCCCTGGAGTTTCCACCTGAGTTTCTGGACCGGTCTGGGGCTCGGGGTCTTGCTTGCGGTTGGGCTGATTCCCGCCAGCTGGGCGATTGGGGATGGCCAATACGCCATGTTGCTGGGCGTGAACGCCTACGGTTTCCTGATTTGTACCGCCGGTTTCTTTGCGCCTTTGCTGCTGCGGCGTCTTGCCGGGCGCTCGCTGGCTGCCGGTGAGGCCTGAAATCATGAGCGAAGGCCGTAGCTGTCCGCTGGCGTATCGTTACTCTGCTGAGTCCCTGTGCGAGGAGACCCGGCCGGTCTCCGAGGATGTGCTCTACATCATCGGAGGGCTTTACGGGAATCCCTGGGCCCTCGATGAAATTGAGCAGATGGCGCTGGCGGAGGAGCGTCAAGGGCACCGGGTGAAGCTGGTGTTCAATGGCGATTTCAACTGGTTCAACGACAGCGATACTCTGTTCCGGACCATCAATAACCGGGTGCTGGATCACACGGTCAGTCTGGGCAATGTGGACTATGAGCTGGCGAATCCCAGTGCCGGTGCCGGCTGTGGCTGCGCCTATCCGGATTTTGTTGATCAGGGGGTGGTGGAGCGGTCGAACCGGATCATGGAGCGGCTCCAGGGTATTGCTGGGGAACACCCGGATATCCAGCGTCGGTTGTCCTTGCTGCCCAGGTATCGATGCCTGATCTTTGGAGGCCTAAAGGTTTTGGTGGTGCATGGTGATCCTGAGTCCCTGGCCGGGTGGGGGTTGGCCCACGAAGCCTTTGCCGAGGGTAACGATGGCAAGCTCTCGGAATGGTTCCTGGCATCCGGAGCGGACGTTATTGCTTCCACCCACACTTGCCTGCCAGTACTCTGGTCGGGCCTGGTGGGTGAGCAGAGTCGCGTGGTGGTTAACAACGGATCGGCGGGCATGGGCAACCTGCAATCGGATCCGCGCGGACTTATTACCCGAGTTGGCCTCTCCAGCCCCGTCATTGAGCCTGTTGCCGGAATTGAACTCGAGGGTCTGCATGTCTCTCTGCTGCCAGTATGCTACTCCCTGGAGGCCTGGCTTCCGGAGTTTGACCGGCTATGGCCGGCTGGCTCGCCGGCGGCGGTGTCCTATCGGAACCGGATTCTGAATGGCACATCCCTGAGAGCCGACAATGTGATTTTCCCTTCACTAATTTAACCATTTTGTCACTGGCGAAAGCGTCAATCCGGTCTATTCTGAAAGAGTGAGCTGGGGCCTTGCCGTGGGCGGGTTTTGAGCTGTACTTGAAATATATTTTGTGGTCTATATAATTCAACACTAACTTTTTGCTACGAACTGATCACGCTATGACACCAGAAGGATCGAATACCACCGCCATCACGCTTCGCACGCCCGTGAAGGATGATGGCTTCAGGCTCCACCAGCTGGTGGCAGAGTGCCCGCCGCTGGACCCCAACTCGATTTACTGCAACCTGTTGCAGTGCAGCCACTTTGCCGAAACCGGCGTGGCCGCGGAGAAGGAAGGCGATCTGGTCGGCTTTATCTCCGGATACATCCCTCCCCAACAGCCCGATACCGTGTTTGTCTGGCAGGTGGCGGTTCACGAAAAAGGTCGTGGACAAGGCCTCGCCAAGCGGATGCTTAAAGAAATCGTTGGCCGTGATGCGTGCAAGAACGTCACCCACATGGAGACAACCATCACCGAGGACAACGAGGCCTCATGGGCGCTGTTCCGTTCATTCGCCCGTGATATGGGAGCCGAGCTCACCTACCACGAGCATTTCGAGAGAGAGACCCATTTCGGCGGGCAGCATGATTCCGAGTTTCTGCTGCGCATCGGGCCTTTCACGAAGCCAGCCTGAGAGCCGCGGTCCAGGATCGGCCCTGTCATCTGATTGCAGGGCCGTTAACGACTGTAAAGCTGTGATTTGAATTAGCCGGCGGACCACTGAGGTAGGTCTGTCACAAGGCTTAATCAACGCACGGTAGGCCTATCGCGACCGCATCAGCATTTTTTGATAAGCCACCGCGCATCTACCTCGAACCTGACATGCTAAGAGGCAAGACGATGGAAATTTTCAAGTCGACTGAATCCGAAGTACGTGTATATAGCCGTGCGTTTCCGGTTATCTTCAACCGCGCCAAGAACGCGCATCTGTACACCGAAGATGGCAAGGAATACCTGGATTTTCTCGCCGGCGCCGGTTCCCTGAACTACGGCCACAACAACGACACCCTGAAAAAGGCATTGCTGACCTACATCGAGGCAGATGGCGTCAGCCAGGGCCTGGACATGTTTACCACGGCCAAGCACGACTTTATGGAAGCCTACAAGAAGCACATTCTTGATCCTCGTGGTCTGGACTACAAAATGCAGTTTACCGGCCCGACCGGCACCAACTGTGTGGAAGCAGCCCTGAAGCTGGCCCGCAAGGTTAAAGGCCGCAGCGGCATCATCTCGTTCACCAATGGTTTCCATGGCGTCACCATGGGTGCCGTTGCTACCACCGGTAACAAGCACCACCGGGGTGGTGTTGGCACGCCGCTGGGCAATGTCGATTTCATGTTCTACGACGGCTACCTGGGCGACGATGTCGACACCCTGGCGATCATGGACAAACTGCTGAGCGACGGCTCTTCCGGTTTCGAACTGCCGGCGGCGGTGATCGTGGAAGCAGTCCAGGGCGAGGGCGGCCTTAACGCTTGTCGCGCTGAATGGCTGAAGGGTCTGTCCGAACTGTGCAAGAAGCACGACATTCTGCTGATTCTGGATGATATCCAGGCGGGTAATGGCCGCACCGGTGAGTTCTTCAGCTTTGAATTCGCCGGCATCAAGCCGGATATCGTAACTGTTTCCAAGTCCCTCAGCGGCTATGGTCTGCCGATGGCGCTGGTTCTGTTCAAGCCGGAACTCGACGTTTGGGATCCGGGCGAGCACAACGGCACCTTCCGCGGCAACAACATGGCGTTCATTACCGCACGGACCGCTGTGGAGACCTACTGGCAAGACGATGGGTTCGCCAATGAGGTGAAGGCCAAGACCAAGGTGCTGGGGGATGCCCTGCAGGCGATTTGCGACAAGTACCCCGGTGAGTTCAAAATGAAGGGGCGCGGTTTGATGCGTGGTATTGAAGCAACCCACGCGGACATCACAGGCCCGATTACCAAACGTGCCTTCGAGCACGGCCTGATCATCGAGACCAGTGGTCCGAATGATGAAGTCATCAAGTGCCTGATGCCGCTGACGACCAGCGAGGAAGACCTCAAGAAAGGGGCCGCCCTGCTGGCGAAAAGTGTGGACGAAATCATGCAGGAAGGGCTTAGCGAGGCGTCGTAAGACGCCCGCACTTCCGGACATTCATGCTGCAGGATAGCAAAGGCAAAACTATGACCAGCCAACAACATACCGTTGAAAAGATCGGCGGTACGTCGATGAGTAACTACGAGGCCGTCCGAGATAACATCATCATCGGTAATCGAAAGAAGGACGACCTGTATCAGCGCATTTTCGTGGTCTCTGCCTATGGCGGTGTGACCAACGAACTGCTGGAACACAAGAAGACCGGTGAGCCGGGCGTGTATGCCCTGTTTGCGGATGCCGAATCTGACTGGGCCTGGGGTGACGACCTCACCAAACTGGTCAAGTTTTTGACCGATATCAACGGCGAGCTGTTCGAGGATCCGATGCTCAAGCAGCAGGCGGATCAGTTCATCACTGACCGTGTTGAGGGTGTCCGCGGTTGCCTGATCGATCTGCAACGCTTGTGTTCCTACGGTCAGTTCCAGTTGGAAGAGCATCTTCTTACGGTACGGGAAATGCTGGCGGGTATCGGCGAGGCTCACAGTGCGTTCAACACCGCCCTGAAGCTTCAGCAGGAAGGCATCAATGCCCGCTTTGTGGATCTGACCGGCTGGCGCGATAACGAGTTGCTGCCGCTGGACGAGAAGCTCAAGCAGGCCTTCGATGCAGTGGACCTCACCCGTGAGCTGCCAATCGTGACCGGTTACGCCCAGTGCAAGGAAGGCCTGATGCGCACCTTCGACCGCGGTTACAGTGAGATGACGTTCAGCCGGGTGGCGGTGATTACCGAGGCCCGCGAGGCAGTTATCCACAAGGAATATCATCTGAGCTCCGCCGATCCCAACATCGTTGGCGCAGACAAGGTTGTTCCCCTGGGGCGCACCAACTACGACGTTGCCGACCAGTTGGCCAACCTTGGTATGGAGGCGATTCACCCCCGTGCTGGTAAGGGGATGCGCCAGAACGAGATTCCGCTGCGGGTGATGAACACCTTTGAGCCAGAGCATACTGGTACCCTGATCACCGGCGATTACGTCAGTGAAAAGCCGCAGGTGGAGATCATTGCCGGCGCCAAGGGTGTGTTTGCGGTGGAAGTGTTCGATCAGGACATGCAGGGCGAGCCCGGTTCCGACCGTCGGATTCTGGATGTACTGAGCCGTTTCAAGGTTCGGTTCATGTCCAAGGACACCAACGCCAACACCATTACCCATTACGTGGGCAGCACCCTGAAACACGTCAAGCGGGTGGTCAAGGCGTTGAAGGAAGAGTTCCCCAACGCCGAAATCAACACCCGTAAGGTGGCGGTTGTTTCCGCCATCGGTAGCGATATGAAGGTTCCGGGCATTCTGGCTCGCTCCGTCAAGGCGCTGGCCGACGAAGAAATCAGCGTGCTGGCTTTACACCAATGCATGCGCCAGGTGGACATCCAGTTTGTGGTGGATGAGGACGACTACAAGAAGGCGATCGTTGCTCTGCACGGTGTGCTGATCGAGCCACACAACCACGAATACGCCATTGTCGCAGCCTGAGTTTCTGTAACCTCCTCGCACAATGCCCACAGCCGACCGCCCGCGTCGTCTGTGGGTTTTTACTGACCCTGCCCCGGTAAATCCATCAGCTTCAGCACGTCGTATTCTTTGATGTAACTTCTGACCGGTACCTTAGCCATGCGAACGACCGAAAGGCTGGGACCGTCTCCGACAACGCCCAACGATGGTGAAAGGGATTCCCTGGTCGGGCTGTACTTCAGGGATGCGTCCCGGTATGAACTGCTGACAGATGAGGCTGAACGTCGCCTCTCCCGCAAACTGACACTGTGTTACCGAATTATCAGTACCGAACTGGTCTTGCCGGAGGAGACCCCGCAGACGTTCAGGGAGGTGATTGGTAGCTTGGGAGATGCCTGTGCGTTTTCTTCCCGATGTCGCCGGGCCTTCCATCTGGCGACCGCCTGTCGTCGCAAACTGATCCAGAGCAATCTGCGTCTGGCGGTGCATATTGCCCGACGTTACGGGCAGCACGGCATTCCTATGTCGGACCTGATCCAGGACGCCAATGTAGGCCTGATCAAGGCAGTGGAGCGCTTTGATCCCACCAAAGGCTTTCGGTTCTCGACCTACGCCTATTGGTGGATCAGCGAGGAGGTGAAGCGCTGCCTGCAACGCGGGACGCGTCTGGTGCACACTCCGGAGAACGTGGTGGACGAGATCCGCCAGCTGCACAAAGTGTCTCTGAGAATGCATCAGAGTCTCGGTCGGACGCCTTCCCAATCCGAGCTGGCGCGCGAGATGGAAGCGACCCCGTCAAGGATTGGCGAGCTCAGGGCGCTCGCCACCAGAGAGCTTTCTACTGATGTACCTCTGGTGGAAGACGGTTCGGTCACGCTTGGTGACAATCTGGACGCTGGTGATCAGATGGCGCCGGACCATCCCATGTCGGACAGGGATCATCGACGTGCTCTGAAGTCCATGCTCAGCGAGCTGAGTGACCGGGAGAAAGACATTCTGTCTCGCCGTTACGGTCTTGGCCTGCCCGAGCCGGAAACCCTTCAGGTCATTTCGGATGATCTTGGCATCAGTCGAGAGCGGGTCCGTCAGATCGAGAAAACGGCACTGAGGAAATTGCAGACCCGTTTTGAAACCCCCGAAGATGCCTTTGGAGCCTGATCGCTGATCGGGCTCTCCATTCCCGGAAAACTCAGTGAGCTGCGTGGAGAAGGAAGAACCAGGCGGCTGCAGTGAGCTGGCAAACCAGCACCACCGAGGTGAGAACGAGCCTCAGGCGCAGGTACCAGTCTGGCCAGTACACCCGCATCCAACGTGCATCTACCAGGTAAAGCGCCAGATAAGCGCCGGTATAGAGTGCAATCTGCCCGGTAACTGGCAGGAGAAGGCCAATGCCGGCAGCAACAAAGAATACCTGGCTGAGCAACATGGTAACCAGAGGTGACAACGGATAGCAGCAGTTATCCAGCTGCATGGCAATTGGCCAGTAAACTCCGGCCATAAAGGCCAGAATACCTGCGCTGTAGAGGTAAAAGTAGCCGAGCAGGGCAATGCTGTACTGAGGCATGAAGAAAAGCCCCGCCAGGATACCGATAAACGGGATCAGGCCGGCGATACCAACGAGAATGGCGAGTCGTGCTACTGCGATCACGGTTTCTGCCTCTGTACCCTGATTCGCATGGGTTCAACGTGCGAAGGTTCCATGCCAACCATTTCATGGTAGGCGGAGGGATGTACCACTTGGGTTTCCCGGATATCGAAGGATGCCAGGGTATCCTGTATCTGCCAGGCACTTCGGAACAGGCTGGTAGTGCCGTTTTTCTCGGAAAGTAGAAGCGGTTGATCATCCATACTCAGGCGTGCCATGTAGTGCTGGCCCTCAAGCGAGAGGATCTCAAGCAGGTCGATAACAGGACTCTTCAGGCTTCTGAGTTGGTCGAGGGTGATTCGCACAGTAAGGCTCCGGGGTTTGAAACACCTCAGAACTTACGACCCCCCAGTCTATTGAGATCATTGGCCCAGTAAATAGCATTGCCTGTGCTGCGGGCACTGGACCAGATGATCGTTCACCATGCCGGTGGCCTGCATGAAGGCGTAAACAATGGTTGGGCCGACAAAGGTAAAGCCGGTACGTTTCAGGGCCTTCGACATGGCTTCGGATTCCGGCGTGGCGGTAGGGACCTCGGAAAATGAACGCCAGTGGTTCTGAATCGGCTGATTGTCGACAAAAGACCAGAGGAAATCGCTGAAGCCAATACCTCTATCCCGTAAATCCAGATAGCCCCGGGCATTCTTGATGATGGACTGTACCTTCAGCCGGTTGCGGATGATGCCCGGGTTGTTCAGCAGCGTCTCCACCCTGGCCTCATCGTAATGCACGATCTTTTCCGGATTGAAATGATCGTAGGCCGCCCGGTAATTTTCCTGTTTCCGTAGGATGGTGATCCAGCTCAGGCCGGCCTGCTGGCCGTCCAGGCAGAGTTTTTCGAACAATGCCAGGTCATCGTATTCGGGGCGGCCCCAAACGGTATCGTGATAGTGCACGTAAAGTGGGTCGTCGCCGCACCATGGGCAGCGTTCGGGATTATCCATACATCGACCTGTGTTTTCTGTATTTTGCTCGGATTCGCACTACGGGCTTTTACGGCGAATAGTGCGCTGGAACAGCGGCTCCCAGGAGGCCTCCATGGGTTCGGCATCCACCAGGGCAAAGTCGTGTGGCGGCGGTTCAAGCAATGTGATCTCCGGCCATACCGGCCGGATTCCCCGGTACACCACGGTCACAAGATAGCCTTCAATGTAGCAACAGGCCGCCTGCCAGTCCTGTTCGGGTTGATCGCCGTAGATCTCGAAGTTTTTCCTTACTTCCAGTGTCTGCAGGTTGCCGGCAATCCCTCTTCCGGTCGCTTTTAGCCAAGCCTCTTTCAGGGTCCAGACCTTGAGGAACGTATTGGAATCGTCCTCCCGGAACAACCATTCCTGCTCCACGGGAGAGAACCAGCGCTTCACCACTTTCTGCCACTGAGCATGGCGCTGGCAAGGCTCCAGATCCAGTCCAATAGGTGAGCCTGCGCGGGTGGCGCAGGCTGAAAGGCCCTGGCTGTGACTGAGGGACAGTCGCCAGCCTTCAGGCGTGCCCGAGGCATTGGGCCTTCCAGGCACCGGGCAGCAAAGTTCCGGCGCGACGTCAGCTGACTTTCCGATGGCCTGGCGAATCAGCCAGCGGCTGGACAGGTACTCCCGTTCCCGGGGACCGCTAAACTTGCTCGCCGTCTGGCGTTCATAGTCAGTCAGCCAATCCGGGTGAGCGATCTCCGGGCCATCTGTCTGGTGGCACAGCCAGATAGGCGGTCGGGCATCAGGGCTGAAGTCGTTGGATGAACCAGCCATCGCCGTCCCTCACATATTCAAATCGGTCATGGAGCCGGCTGGGCCGGCCCTGCCAGAACTCGATACGGTCGGGAACGATGCGGTAACCGCCCCAGAAACTGGGCAGTGGCACTTCGCCGTCACTGAATTTGCGTTTGATCTCGGCCACCTTCTGTTCGAGCAGTCCTCTGGAGGTGATGGCCTTGCTCTGTTCGGAAACCCAGGCGCCAATCTGGCTGCCCCTTGGCCGCGACGCAAAGTAGCGCAGGGACTCCGCTTTGCTGACCTTTTCCACTGCGCCCTGGATTCGAACCTGGCGATTCAGGCCGATCCACGGGAACAACAGGGCCGCCTGAGGGTTCTCTTCCATCTCGCTGGCCTTCCGGCTGCCGTAATTGGTATAGAAGACAAAACCATGATTGTCGAAATACTTCAGCAAGACGGTGCGAAGGTCCGGCATGCCATCCCGCCCTGTGGTTGCCAGTGACATGGCATTAGGTTCCACGATGCCTGCCTCGCGGGCGTCCTCAAACCAGGTCTGGAACTGCCTGACCGGATCATCATCCAGTGCATCGCGATCAAGCCCCTCACTTTCGAAATCACGACGCATATCGCCGATGTCCATAATTCTTCCTCTCACTCGAGTTCTACTGGCACGGGATAATTACGACTCCGAAGCATATCGGGTTCAGGCCTGGCTGTCAGCGCTGCTTATGTCCGAATCAGTTACATAAATCCAACAATAGAATGAGACCCGGTTCACAGCTTAATCGTATCTCTCCGGACGTTGATGCCGGCCAGCGTTCAGCAAAAGAAAACGCTGGCTCGTTCGCAACCACTAATAAAAGGTCTGAATACGATGATGTCCGAATATGATCTGCCCCTCGTTGTAGCATCGTTCCTGATCGCTGTGCTGGCGGCTTATGCGGCTCTGTTTTTTGGCGCCAGACTTTCCAGTGCCAATCCCGGCGAGCGCCGGAAATGGTTGCTTGCCGGCGCCCTGTTGATGGGAACTGGAGTCTGGACCATGCATTTTGTGGGCATGCGGGCGATGCCGATGGACGTCGCCATGACATTTGATGTCCTGATGACGGCTGTTTCCTGGCTTGCCGCTGTGGTTGCGTCTGGCGTTGCTCTGCATATTATCGGGCGTAAACGTCTGGGGCCGCCCCTGTTTATTGGTGCGACGCTGTCCATGGCCGGCGGCATTGTTGTCATGCATTACCTGGGAATGTACGCGATGCGAATGTCATCACCGCCGACATTCAATATCGGCTTTCTTTTAGTTTCCGTCGTGATTGCCATTTTTGCTTCCGGGGCCGCTCTTGCCCTGTGCCGTAAACTGCAGGACATGGACGGCTCGGGATCCATGGCGATTCAGTTCGTGGCTGCCCTGGTAATGGCTGCGGCGATTTGTGGTATGCACTACACCGGCATGATGGCGATGACTTTCCCTGAAGGCGCCGTACCTGCGGCTGACAATGGGCTGCGCGGGGGCTGGATGGGTATACCACTGCCCGTTTTCTGTATCGCTCTGCTCGCTGTCGCGCTGGTGGTGACTGTTCTGGACGTGAAGCACCAGCGGGAACTTGCGGTGTTCAAGGCAGAAGAGGACAAGCGGGTGGCAGAACTTGCCTTCACCGATGCCCTCACGGGGCTGCCGAATCGTTCAGCACTGGAACAACGTCTGCTGGATATCCTTGCCCGAGACACCGCAGGTGGCAACCCGTTTGCCCTGATCTATCTGGATATCGCGAACTTCCGTGAGCTTTCCGCCGGCATGAGGGATGAATCGTTGAATGCAGTGGTCAAGGAGATCAGTGAGGCATTACGGGATCAGATGTCGGATCAGGTGTTCCTGGCCCGCTATTCTGCCAGCGCCTTCTTTGCCCTGGTGCCGGATCACGAGGGTAGTCAGCACGCCTTCATGTACAAACGGCTACGGCAGATCGATGAGCGGATTGGCACATCGGCTATGCCGGTCACCTGGCGAGCTGGTCAGTCTGCTTACCCGGCAACTGGCAACTCCACACGCAAGCTGGTTCGCGCTGCCATGGTCCCGAGAGACCTTAATGAGATTGGTCAGTTTGCGAACATCGCCGCTGATCCGGAGCTGGTGTTGCCGAGTCATAATCGCCACAGCTGACAAATCGCTACCAGGCCGACTATCCTTGTGAAAAGGCAAGCGGGCAAGATTGCCCCGGGAATCCGCCGTTTATAAGGAGATGTCCGTGGCCCAGAGCCGTAAACGCAGTCATATGTCCAGGAATCTGCTGATCGGATTCCTGGTACTCCTGATCCTGTACACCCTGGCCGGTTTCCTGCTACTTCCGTGGTGGCTGGAGCGACAGGTGCCGGAGCAGCTGAACCAGCAGATGGGCTGGCAGGCAGAAATCACCGAGATTCGTACCAATCCATTTACCCTGCGGGTCGAAGCGCTGGGGTTGTCGGCAGTCGATACGGATGGTGAACAGGTGGTTGGCTTCGATAGGCTCATGGTGAACATGAATTTTTTCCAGCTGGTTCGCGGCATTGTCGGTTTTGAAGCAATTCAGCTGGACGAGCCCTACGTTCGGGTGGACCTGCTGGAAGACTACAGCGTTAATTTCGCCAGAGACTGGCAGGCGGCCAATCCGGAGTCTGCTCAGGAGGAGCCGGCCGCGGGGCAAGCAGAGGATGAATCTGGTCCACCCAGGCTCTATTTCTCGCGAATTGTGCTGAACGGCGGCGAAATGCTGTTTCGGGACTTCACCAAACAGGGGATGGCAGAGTTTCGAGTTACCCCACTGGATCTCACCTTGAACGACCTCGCCACCTGGCGCCGTGAAGGGCAGGACAGCGATTATTCGCTGCTGGCGGCCTTGGGTAGCCAGACCATAGAGTGGCAAGGTGATCTGAGTGTCGCACCGTTTTACTCCAACGGTACTCTCAAGGTGTCATCGGTGAACCATGAAACCCTGTCCCATTTTCTGGCGCCGTTTTTCCCTTATGACCTTCGTGGCGGCAGCGTAACCCTCAGCTCAGATTATGAAATCCAGGCCGGTGATGCTTTTTACCTCGAAACGACCAATGGCCAGCTGGCGCTGGAGGATCTTGCTATCGCCCTGGATGAGCAGAGTGAACAAGCCAGATTGAGCAACGCCCTACTGTCTGTGGATGCCATCGGTTTCGACCTGAACCGGCGGGAGGTCCATATTGGTCAGGTTTCCCTGGACAACCTGGACCTTTCCCTGGCGCGGAGTGCAACCGGAGAGATCGACTGGTTGGTTCCGCTGGCCTCCGATCAAGGTGAGGCTGGAAGCGAAGGCGAAGCGTCATCCGCCGGGCAGCCATTCCGTTGGTCAGTAGCGGGCATAAGGCTCTCCGGAGGGCGTGTTCTTTGGCAGGACAGTCAGCCGCAGTCGGCGGCTGAAATTGCCCTTGAGCAGCTCTCGGTTTCGGTTGGAAAGTTAAGTCACCAACTTGAGGAACCGGTTACTTACGAAGCAAAGGGAACCTTGGCCAGTGGTGGCCAGTTGTCGCTGAATGGCCAGGTAACGCCCGCGCCTTTCACACTCGAAGCTGCTATCTCTGGAAGCGGTGTGGCGCTGAATGCCTTCGAGCCTTACGTTCAGGAAGGCGCCAATCTGGCCATAACCAATGGCACGCTGGGAGTGGACGGTAATCTGGATCTCGACGGCCAGCAGGAACCTCTCACCGGTACCTTTAGCGGTACTGCCGAAGTGGCCGGCCTTGACCTGAAGCTGCCTGACAGTTCCGGCTCTCTGGTGTCATGGCAAACGCTGCGCCTTGCGCCGATTGAGTACAATGTCCACCCCGCCCGGCTGGAAATCGGCACCGTGACCCTGGCTCAGCCGGTCATCAACATCGTCCGCAATACCGACAGCGTCCATAATGTGGAGCGCATTGCCAGGACGTCCGGTTCCGCCGATGAGCAGGAACCGGCTACGGACGCTCAGGAAACGGGTGACTCCGAGCCGGGGTTCATTTTCCGCATTGGCCAGCTGATGCTGGAAAATGGCGAGCTGGGGTATACCGACCGCACGTTGGAACCGGCGTTTACCACCTCGTTTGATGAGCTGAACGGCAGCCTAACAGGCCTCAGCAACATTTCCCCACAGCAGGGCAAGGTGTCCATCCGGGGCCGGGTCGGCGGTGTGGCCGATCTGGACTTTGAAGGCACCATTGGTACCCTCGGCACCGAGGACGTCAGCGACCTCCAGCTGTTTATGCAGGATCTGTCGCTGCCGGCGCTCTCGCCTTATTTCGGGCGGTACCTGGGCTATGGCGTGAACAGTGGCAAGCTGAACCTGAATCTGGATTATGAAATTGCCGGCTCTCGGATTGATGCATCCAATCTGGTAGTGATGGATCGTCTGGAACTGGGTTCCGTCATAACCAGCGACCAGGCCGTCAACGCGCCGGTCAAGCTTGGCCTGGCCCTGTTGCGGGACAGCAAAGGGGTGATCGAAGTGGACCTGCCCATCAGCGGCGACATGTCCGACCCGGACTTCAGCGTAGGTAAGGTGGTGATGCGAGCGTTTGTGAACCTGTTGGCGAAGGCAGCGGCATCGCCGTTCAGTATGCTCGGCTCCATTGCAGAACTGGCCGGCCTGAGCGGGGAAGAGCTCGGCAAGGTAAGCTTTATTCCCGGCAGTATCCAGTTGGCCGAAGGCGAGGCCGAAAAGCTCGCGGCTCTGGCAGACGCGCTGCTGGAACGGCCAGACCTGCTGTTGAATATTCGGGGTAATGTCGAGCCCAAGGCCGACGGACTGGCCCTGTTGCGGGACGACCTGACTGCCGGTGGTGAAAAGGAGTTGTCCGAGGAGGCATGGCAGGAGGCCCGTGAAGCCTACCTGGCCGGTGAGCGCTCACTGGCGCAGGAAGCGTTGAGCAACCTGGCATCCTCGCGGGGAGTGACACTGCGCAATGTTCTGCAGCAAACTCACGGGGTACCTGCGGATCAGTTGTTCCTGCTGGATCCGGCCCGCAATGCGGAAGTGGGCGGCGAGGGTCACGTTATTGTCGCGTTCAATCTGGATGTTCGTTGAGTTCAGGGCCCCTCGAAACCGGCTGGCAATTGCAGTCCCCAGTTTTCAACGAGTTGACGGTATCGACCATTATCAATAAGCGGCGTAAGAAGCCGCAGCATCTCGTCTGCACTTGCAGCGCCGCCCTTTCGGGCGATGATGCTGAGCTGGTATCGCTGGTCCGGTTCCCTTGAGATCATCAATTTGTCCCAGTCTTCCGGATGCCTGGCCAGGTGCCGCTGAAGGTAGGAGTAGCTGATAATGGCGACTTCGGCAACGGACGGCCGGTCTGCCTTGATCAACTTCAAATTGCGGGTGTGGTTGTCGGAAAATTCAATGTCGAATTTTTGCTCCAGCACGGAATTGTCGGTTTCGTACCCGGTAAAACCATAGTGATAGCCTGAAATGGCAACAATCGACCGCTGTTCCAGATCCTCAAAGAATGAAGTGTCGCGGCCCGGCTTTTTGAGAGCGACATACAGCTCTTCATCCGCCAGAATGGGCCGGGAAATGTCGACGTTTCTCTTGGTCCAGCCCCAGTCGGGGCTCTCGAAGAAGATAACGTCGTACAGGCCGGCCTCGAAATCCATGTAGCGACGCTTGGGCGAGGTGTGAAAGACTCGGAAGGATACCGTTGGGTGGGTCTGCTCGAGTTCGTGCAGCAGGTCTCCGAGCAGGCCGGTGGGTTCACCGTTGTTGCCAACACTGGCAATTGGGGGAAAGTGGTAAACGCCCACAGTGATTTCGGTTTCTTCTGCATATGCCGGCGCAGCAACCAGCATAATAGCGGCAGCAAGGATGGCCAGTATCTTCCGAATCGCTTCTTGAGCGGGCACGATGCTTCCCGGTTATGTAATAATTGAATACGCATTCAGAATAGCACGGGGATTTTGTGCATCTGAAGGAAAAGATTATGAACTTATGCAAAACAGGTCTGTGAGTGATGGGTAACGTTGCCAGCCATTTTTTCGCCTATGTCTCCCGCCTGCGCTGGATCAAGCGTTGGGGGCTGATGCGTAATGCTATTGAGGAAAACGTGGCCACCCATTCCTGGGAGGTGGCAACCCTCGCCCACGCGCTTGCCATCGTCCGCAACCGCCATTTTGGCGGCCAGGTGAACGCCGATCGTATTGCCGCGGCAGCGCTTTACCATGATGCGACGGAGGTGATTACCGGGGATATGCCGACACCGGTGAAATACCATTCGAAGGTGATGCGAGAGGCATTCGGGGACATTGAACACAAGGCGGAGGCCGAGCTGCTGGCGCTGTTACCGGAGGATCTGCGGGAGGACTTTTCTCCCTACGTTCGGGAATCGCAGTTACCGGCAGAAGACAAAGAACTGATCAAGGCCGCCGACAGGTTGTCGGCGTGGCTCAAGTGTCAGGCGGAGGTTCGTGCCGGCAACAAGGAATTCGAGCCGGCCGCCCGACAGATCCGCCAGCGGCTGGACGCAGACGGACTGCCAGAGGTCGCCTATTTCCTGAAGGTGTTTGCCCCCAGTTACGAGCAACCCCTGGATAATCTTCTGGGTTGAGAGGCTTTCAGGCTTCAGCTGTTACCTGCGGAGCCAACCAGCCCGCCACGCAGGCCATCGCGCTGCAAATGCTGGCGAACGGTGTCCTCGGGGCTGCCGGCCAGCTCACGGAACATGCCCATGGAGCCCAGCAGTGCTGAGGATTCATAGGGCACGAACACCCGCTCTCCCTCTTTCGCCATATTCGGCAAAACCTTGATGTAGCTCTGGCCCAGAAGGTAACCAATAACAGTCTGTTTGTTTGCCTCGGAGTCACCCATGGCACTGAGTACCAATCGGATCGACTCCTGCTCGCCCTGGGCCCGGAGAATCGCGGACTCCTTGTCGCCCTGAGCATTCAGAATGGCAGACTCGCGCTGGCCCTGGGCCATGGCGATGGCCGCCGATTTTTCACCTTCGGCTTCGGTGACCGTGGCCCGGCGCTTTCGTTCCGCAGCCATCTGCAACCGCATGGCCTCTTCCACTTCTTCCGGCATGCTGATGTCCTGGACCTCCACCCGGGTAAGCTTGACGCCCCATTTGGAAGCGGCCTCTTCCATCTCCGCCTGGATGGCGTTATTCACCTCGCTGCGGGATTCGAACAGCTTGTCCAGTTCCATCTTGCCCACCACCGAGCGCAGGGTGGTCTTTGCCAGAACTTCCACCGCCTGGCTCATGTTGGCCACTTCATAAACAGCCCGACGCGGGTCAATGATCTGGTAGTAGAGGGCGCCGTTGATCTTCACCGTAACGTTGTCAGTGGTCACCACCGGTTGTCCCGGGAAGTCCATTACCGTTTCCCGGCGGTCAATCCGAACCTCATCACTCATGACCGGATGATAATCCTCTCCCATGCGAACGTAGCGAATCATGGTGATCGGCCGGGGCCGCTCGATGAAGGGAATGATGATGTTCACGCCGCTTTCAAGAATCCGGTTGAACGAACCGAGGCGCTCGATGACCATAACCTCGGATTGGCGCACGATGACCAGACCCTTGGCAATGATAAAGATGCCAATAGCGACCAGGATCAGGCTGATGATCAGCCCGGGTGAAAGATACTGTTCCATGCTTACTTTTCCTTGTGTGTGATCGTCTCAACAACGGCGGTAGTGCCGTCAAACTGTTTGAAAATGACGTCGGTTCCTTCCGGTAGGTCGGTTTCTCCGGTGTCAGTCACTCGCAGGCGATAAAAATCGCCATTGACCTTGATGCCGGTGGCATCGTCAAAATCCCGCTTCAGGGTACGGTAGCGACGGCCCTGCTCGACACCTGTGCCTGTGGTTCCATAAGCCACGCCTTTGGGTGAGAAGCGCGGTCGGATCCAGCGAATGGCGACGGGTACCAGGATTCCCGAGAACACCCCCATCCCCGCGAGCTGCCATTCGAATGGCACATTGAGGAAAGCCAGCAAGGCGGTCAGTGCCGCGGCAATGCCCAGGGCCAGAAGCAAGAGCACTCCGGACGCCAGTTCAGCCAGGCTCAATACCAGGGCGAGGATCAGCCAGAAATGCGTAAGACTCCATTCCATAAAGAAAATCCACAGATTCAGGGGAAGGTAGTTGGTCGGTGTCGCGCACCGGCCAACGGCAAAGGATTGTACCGGAAACCGGGGTGTCGCGTCAGAGGGTGGCCGGAATGTCATGTGGCCTGGTTCACTAAAGCCATATCCCCTGAGCAGGCAATTGTTAGAGTATCTGCTTTAATTGCCAGAGCACACAACAAGAGGTCTGTGACCATGAAGAATCTGAAGAACAAAGTTGCCGTCGTTACCGGTGCCGGTTCGGGTATTGGCCGCGCGCTCGCCAGGTCGCTGGCGGACCGGGGCTGCCGGCTGGCACTGTCGGACGTCAATGAAGCAGGCCTTGCGGAAACGGCGGAAGCGCTTGGAAACGCCGATACGAAGACCTATCGGCTGGATGTGTCCGATCGTGATGCCATCTTTGCCCATGCAGAGGAAGTTGTTAAAGACTTTGGCCAGGTCAATCTGGTTATCAACAACGCGGGCGTTGCGCTGTCTGCCACCGTGCGGGAGATGACCGACGAGGACTTCAAATGGGTCATGGATATTGATTTCTGGGGCGTTGCCCATGGAACCCGGGCCTTCCTGCCACACCTGATTGCCTCGGGCGATGGCCATGTGGTGAACGTGTCCAGTGTATTCGGCCTCATTGGTGTGCCCAAACAGAGTGCCTACAATGCCGCCAAGTTTGCGGTTCGCGGATTCACCGAAGCCCTGCGCCAGGAAATGAAGCTGGAGAACCAACCGGTGGCGGTGAGCTGTGTGCACCCGGGCGGCATCCGGACCAACATTGCCAATGCTGCGCGCATGGGCAAGTCCGAGAACGCCGTTGCCCAACGCAAAGGCTTCGATAAACTCGCCATGACCACGCCGGAGAAGGCAGCCGAAATCATGGTGAAAGGCATCCTCAAGAACGAGTCCCGTATCCTGGTGGGCCCGGATGCCTGGGGAATTGACGCGATCAACCGGCTGCTGGGTTCCGCGTACCAGCCGCTGGTCGAGCGCTTCTCCCGCAAAAACCTTTATATATGACAACACCCCGCGTATGGCGGGCCTGACGATCGGGCCCGCTGTACGTTTTACAAACAGTTTTTCGGGGCTATACTCGGAGGCTGATCCAAGGAAGAGTCAGCATGAATACGCCTCACCATTCCGACTTGGGGGCCACTCTGGAACAGAGCCGCTCAGGTCTGCGCGACAGCCATCGCCGCTCGTTGATGCGGCTGCTTTTTCTGGTTACCGGCTCTGCTCTGGTCATTTTCGCGTGCCTGCAGTTCCTCAATGGCTACCCCTGGGTAGGTGTTGGTGAGCTGTGTGCCAGCGCGTTGCTGTTTATCGGGGTTTGGCGCCTGAAATTCACGCCGCATCTGCAGCAATGGGTTTATGGCTATCTGGTGCCGCTTTTTGCGTTTTTCCTGGTGATCATGCTGTTACCGGAAGCCTCGGTGTCCGCTTTCGTCTGGGTGTTGATGATGCCGGTTCTCGCCTACCTGCTGCTTGGTAAAAAAGAGGGCATGGTTCTCAGCGCGCCTTTCATGATTGTTGGCGGCGTTATCTACTACATCAACCTTGGCCAGCTCGGCAGCCCCCATGCGATGATTGATCTGCTCAACATGGTGTTGTGTGGTGCGCTCATGCTGGCATTTATTCACCTGTATGAGGGGCGGCGGGAAGAGGCCGAACAGCGCCTGGTGGATATGGCCCAGACCGATGCACTGACTGGTCTGGCCAACCGCAGCAACTTCCAGGGCACGTTGAGCCGTACCATTGCCGAGGGCGAACGCAGCGGTAACGGATTTGCGCTCGTGGTTATGGATATTGACCACTTCAAGGTCGTCAACGACACCTTGGGCCATGAGGCCGGAGATTTCGTGCTCAAGAACATCAGCCGATGTCTGACCGAGCGCCTGAGAAGCACAGACTTTGTCGGTCGCCTGGGTGGCGAGGAGTTCGGGCTGATTCTGAGAGATGTTAAACCTTCGGATGCCTTTTTACTGATGGAGGAGCTGCGCCAGCGAATCTCAGACCGTGAACTGCCCTATGGCGATGCGAAAATCCGGGTGACTGCTTCCTTCGGCGTTGCCCAGTGGCCAGACCATGGTCGCGAGGCTGAAAGCCTTTTTCGGGTGGCCGATCGGTGGCTCTATAGCGGCAAACGAGCCGGGCGCAACTGCGTGGTAGGTGCCGGCCATAATCCCCGCCAACTTGAGATTCTCACTGTCGAAGCAAGCTGATTCCGGTATTCTTGGGGCAACCATCCTCCGGCAAGAATAATGTAGCCCATGTGTGAACTACTGGCCATGAGCGCCAACACCCCCACGGACCTTTGTTTCAGCTTTACCGGCCTGACCCGTCGGGGTGGACAGACCGGCCCGCACAAGGACGGCTGGGGCGTGGCCTTCTACGAAGGCAAGGGCGTACGGGCCTTCCACGACGCCGGTGCCAGCGCCAGTTCCCGAATCGCTGAAGTGGTCCAGACCCATCCGATCAAAAGCGAGGTGGCCATCTGCCATATCCGTCAGGCCAACGTCGGCGACATCTGCCTGGCCAACACCCATCCCTTTATGCGCGAACTCTGGGGCCGCTACTGGGTCTTCGCCCACAACGGCCAGCTCTCCGCCTTCCGTTCAAATCCGGGTTTCTACGAACCGGTTGGCACCACCGACAGCGAAGCCCTGTTCTGCGATATCCTGAATCACTTACGCAGCGACTGTGACCGGAACACCCCGACTGACGACATCATCGATCGGCTCGTACGCCTGTCGAAGACTTACGCCAGCCAGGGCGTGTTCAACCTCTTGCTGAGTAACGGCGACTGGCTCTTCACCTACTGCACCACCAAAATGGCCAGCATCACCCGCCGGGCCCCGTTCGGCCCGGCCCGACTCAAAGATGCGGATGTTACCGTGGATTTCGAATCGGAAACCACGCCCAACGACATAGTCAGTGTGATTGTGACGGAACCGCTGACCACCGATGAAAAATGGGATGTCTACCAGCCGGGCGAATGGCGACTTTGGCGCAAAGGAGAGGTTGTTCGATCCGGCGTCGCTGAGCCGTAGGCCTGACCCGGGAGTGGGGAATCGGGTGGGGAGGTCTTTCTTCCGGGAAAAGGCAACTCGCTGCGCTCAGACATCATTTTCCCTGCACAAAGACCTCCCCACCCGATTCCCTTCAGGGTTGGGATTTGCTTCTGTGATTTACTGAAGCGTCCTGCGATTACCTTTCTTGTACTGCGGTGCAATGTGCGCCTGGATTTCCTCTTTGAAACGGGCAATCAGATCGCTGTTGTCGTGATCCCAGGGGTGGAAACCGGGTTTGAAGTACTCCAGCCATGTGGGAATCAGGCTCGAGAAGGTACCGTTTACGCCCCAGAGGCGCCAGAGACCCGTGGCCGTGTCTTTCAAAGAGAAATTCTTGCGGTCGTTCAGCATCATCCGGCTGGTGAAATAGCTGCTCATCACACCCAGGGCGGCGGTGCTGAACGCGAGGTAAAAGGTTCTTTCCGCGTAGGTGCCGCCCGCTGCCTGGAAAACGTCGTAGGCAACTGCCTTATGCTCGGTTTCTTCGATTGCGTGCCAGACCCACAGCGGGCGCATGGATTCATCCATGTCCTGGCGCACATCGTCACGGGCCAGCAGCATGTCGGCCATCATTGCGGTCAGATGTTCCAGGGCACAGGTAATGGCCAGCTGGTGACGCTTGGGCAGCTTCCTGGTGATACCCAAAACCACTTCCAGGTGTTTTTCCAGTTCTTTCACCGGCATGCCCTGATCACGAACATGCTGGTTCATGGCGACGTGTTCCAGGGAGTGCATGGCCTCCTGGCCAATGAATCCGCGTATCTCTTCCTTCAGCTTGGGATCGGAGATCTGGTCCCGGAACGCTCTCACCGAATCCACGAAGAACTGTTCGCCCTGAGGAAACAGCACCGAGAGCGCATTCATGACGTGGCTGATGGTGTAGCTGTTGTCGACCCAGTAACGGGGCACCTGGTCGCCGAACTCAAACCCCATGCGCTGGGCGGTGATGGTGACGTTGTCCGGTGTGTTGGAGGCCCGGGTAACCGGAGCCGTCTTCTTTTCTTCGGTTTTGCTGCTCAGCATGTGTGTGCTCCTCACTCTGGCTGATGTCATGGCTCCAGTGTGGGACAGTCAATGTCTGGCAGGAATGCGCAAAGGGGACGGCGGTCGATCAGGATGGGACACGGGCCGGAAATTGATTGGCCATTCTGACGACGACCAGGGTGTGCCGGGCCCCACTGTAGCGGCGGGGGGCACCTGATAGAGTCCACTGAAGTGCTTCAGCCACGCCAATAAGAAGGAATGCCAATGACTGCAACCGGTCCGGACAAAGAACGGCAGATGCTGGGATTGTTCCTGGTGCCGGGCGCTTACCTGCGGGTTCTGGCCGAGACAGTCCGGCAACTGGGCTATAACGACCGGTTACTCTATGAAGGCCTGGATTTCTCCCCGGACGATCTCAAGTCCAACGACAGCCGGGTATTTGTCACCGATGCCATCATCATGGCCAAACGGGCAGTGAACCTGGCCGGTCAGGACGGTCTCAGCTTTATGCTGGCCCGGGAGTTGCGGCTGACAATCCACGGCACCCTGGGCTTCGCGGCCCTCACCAGCCCCACCTTCGCCGATGCCCTGGATTCTGTGCGCCGATACCTGCATCTGCGGGTGCCGTTTCTCGGCATGAGCCAGTCCGAAGCGGGCGATCAGGTGCTGGTAAAACTCTGCACCGAATTCGAAGTGCCCGGCCTCTATCCGTTTCTGGCGGAGACCGTCAGCGCCACCCTGATCCTGCTGACCGAACAGCTCCTGGATCGGGACGACGCCATCAAACGCGGCTTCGCCCTAGAAGATCGCAAACTGACGGGCGTCACCGTTCGCCTGAGCGCGCTGGAGCCGGCCTGGTACCGGCAGTTTGCGGACCAGCTGCCGGTCCGGTTCGAATACGGCCAGCCCGACGAAATGATGGTCTTCCCGAGGGAACTTCTGAATGTGCAGATGCGTCTTGCCGACGCCGAAGCCTCCCGAATGGCCCGCGACCAGTGCGAGTTCGAGCTGCAGAAAGCTTTGAAGGAACAGGGCGACATCGTCATGGCGATCCGGAACATGCTCAGGATGATGCCGGGGCCCTTGCCGTCCCTGGAAGCCATGTCCGAGCGTTTCTGCGTCTCGTCCCGAACCCTGAAACGCCGGCTGGCGGACCGGGATACAAGTTACCGGGAAATCCTCGAATCGGTGCTTAAAGACCGGGCGATCCAGCTGCTCCGGTATACCAATCAATCGGTCAGCGAGATTGCTTACGAGCTGGGGTATGCGGACCTTTCAAACTTCAGCCGGGCTTTCCGGAAGTGGACCGGCAAGTCGGCCAGCGAGTTTCGCGAGGGTGGTCCGGATCCGGCGCCTGAGGTTGGTCCCTGAGGTTTGTCTTGGGTGCTCGTTCGGGCTTTTCGGGCCGCTTGTTGGGAGCGTGGTCGCAGGGTGGGGCATAAATTTTTCGGGTAAAAAGCAACTCGCTTCGCTCAGACATCTTTTTCCCCGAAAAATTTATGCCCCACCCCACGCCCTGCTGACAGCTGAGAATGCCGTCAGAAGAGTTATTGCTCGTTCTTAATTTGTTTTTCTAATCCTATGCCACAATGGTTCGACGGACGGGGGGAAGGAATATTTTCCCGACAGGAAAAAGATGTCTGAGCGAAGCGAGTTGTTTTTCCCGAGGGAAAATATTCCTTCCCCCCGTCCAGCCCCCAGCACATGCAGGCTAGGGTTATAGTGTAAATCGGCTACGAATCCAGAAGGATGATAACGGATATGACAGATCGCCCAGACACCCACAGCAAACTGATCGGCTACCTGCTCTGGATCTTCGGATTCCTGGGCTCGCACCGGTTTTACTACGGCAAACCCGTTACCGGCACCATCTGGTTCTTTACTCTGGGGCTGCTGTTTATCGGCTGGATTATCGACCTGTTCCTGATCCCGGCCATGGACCGGGAGGCGGATCTGCGGTTCCGGGAAGGCGAAGTCAGCTACAACATCGGCTGGATCCTGCTGACCTTCCTCGGTGTGTTCGGTATTCACCGGATGTACATGGGCAAGTGGATCACCGGCATCATCTACCTGTTTACCGGCGGCCTGTTCCTGATCGGTGTGCTGTATGACTTCTGGACCCTGAATAACCAGATCTCCATCCGCAACGAGGAGCGTCGCTTCGGCTGATCGAGCTGTTCACAAACCGGCAGCGGCCTCCAGTTCGACCAGGGCCTCTTCGAGGTAGTCGAGCATCCGCTGCAGGCTGGGTAGCGTGCGGCGGCAGCCGATGAGGCCGAATTCCACTTGGTCACCGTAGCTGGTCAGGGTCATGTTCAGGGCCAGGCGGTCCATGGCGATGGAGACCGGGTACATGCCGTCGAGCGTGGCGCCGTTCCAGTAACAGGTTTCTCTCGGTCCGGGGACGTTGGAGATCACCACGTTGAAGGTCTGCCACTTCGGTGCCATGCCGGTAAGCAGGTTAAAGGCCGCCGGCGCCAGGGTCAGGGCGGTGTAGTTGATGATTTCCTCCGGGGACATGTCGGCGTAGCGGTCCTTGGCGGCTTTCACGTCCTCATGGATCTGCATCAGCCGGGTGACCGGGCTGGTGACATCGGTGTGTAGCGATGCGAGGATAACGCCCACCTGATTGCCGCCGGAGCTGTCACCCTTGCGCAATGACACCGGCACCATGGCGATCAGCGGTTTCTCGGGCAGGGCGTCCTGGTTCATCAGGTAGCTTCGCAGCGCGGTAGCGCACATGGCCATCACCACATCATTGACCGTGGTTCGGTAGGTTTTACACACCGCCTTTATCCGGCTGAGCTCGTAGGATTGCGCCGCGAAGCGCCGGGAGCCCGTGATCTTCTTGTTCAGGATGCTGCGGGGTGCGTGGAAGATAGAAGAATAGGCCGGGTCTTTGCGGGCGTCGTTGATGGTTCGCAGCAGTTCCCGGGCCACGGTGGGCACGGTGCCCAGTTGCTTGCCGGATTCGCCCAGCAGATGGCCGATACTTCGCCACAGGGAGGGGCCGCCATCATCCTTTTCACGGGCCGGGCGGGGTGGCATGGCCCAGATCGGCGGCATGTCCCGTTCGCCGGTATCCTGGCACAGCATCTGGGTGACCATCCGCATGGCTGATACGCCGTCCACCAGGGCATGGTGCACCTTGATGTACACGGCAAACTGCCGCTCCCCCAGCCCTTCAATCAGGTGAAATTCCCACAGCGGACGCTCGCGGTCCATCAGGTGGGAATGTTCTGCCGAAACAAACGACAACAGTTCCCTGACCCGCCCGGGTGTCGGCAGTGCTTCGACCCGGAAATGGTGCTCCAGGTCCAGATGCTCATCCTCCACCCAGACCGGCTGGCCAAAACGGTAATCCAGGCGCTGGTTGAACGGCGGTGTTACCTTTGTGTACTGCCTGAGCCGGTCGGCCAGCTGCGCGACGTAGTCATCCGGTGCATCGTCGGGAAAAGAAAACAGCTGGAGACCGCCCACGTGCATGGGCTGCTGCCGCTTTTCCAGCCATAGAAAAAGCTGATCCGTAGGGCTGAGAGGTTTCACGGGGCGTCCTTGTTATCAGTGTTGTGACAATAGTAGCTCAGATGGCTGGCGACGGAATTGACCCCGGTTCGCATTACCCTCATCGGCCAGGGCAGTTGCTGTCCAAGGTCCGGACAGGGGTTTTCATCGTAAGCCATCAATTAAGGTTAGAAATAGCATCTATTGAACTGAATCTTGGAGAAAAGGACGTGGCTACCACAGTGAAGAGCCTGCCGGGTCTTGTTTTGTTTGTGTGCAGCCTGTTTCCGGTGCTCACCGCTGCCCAGGAGCTGCCGGGGGTCCAGTTAGAAACCGTATCCTCAGAAGATATCGTTCAGGAAGTGACTCTGAATGGAACCGTAAAAGCACTCCGGGTATCCGGCATATCGACGGCGGTAGCCGGCCTGTTGGATGAGGTTCGGGTGGAAACCGGTGATCGTGTCTCTCGGGGTGATGTGCTGGTGGCGCTGGATGATGAAATGGTGACCTGGGAGCTGGCGGCCGCAAGGGCCGAGGCGGAAGAGGCACGTAGTCGCCTGGAGGAAGCCCGGCGGCGGCTGCGCGAGGCCAGGTCGGTGGGTGCAGGGCGTAATATTGCAGCAACGGAGGTCAGTGCCCGGGAGAGTGAAGTTGCAGCCAGCGAAGCGACCCTGGCCCGCCTGGAAGCTGCCCGGCAGCAGGTTGAAGTCATGGCTGGCCGTCACCGTGTTACCGCGCCCTTCGATGGTGTGGTTAGCGAGCGCTTTCGGGATCTCGGTGAATGGGTAACCCCGGGTGACCGGCTGTTGACCCTGGTCGATACCGAAAACCTGCGCCTGGATTTCCAGGTGCCTCAGGCCTTTTTCAAGCGCATCGACGACAACAGCCGGCTGCTGGTTCAGGACGGGCAGGCACTGAACAGAGCTGCTGTAGATGTTCTGGTACCGGTCAACGACCCCCGGTCCCGAACGTTTCTTCTCCGCGCCATCAAGCCCGAATCCGTGAAGCTGCTTCCCGGGATGTCGGTACAGGCGGTCCTTCGGGTCACCACAGGTGAGCAGGGGCTGACGGTTTCCCGAGATGCTATCAACCGTTACCCCGAAGGACGGACCACGGTATGGATCGCTCAGGCGGCGGATGAAGAGACCTGGACTGTTCAGGAGAAGCGGGTGCGTCTCGGCACCGGTTTTGAGGGGCGGGTAGAGGTCACCAGTGGTCTTGAGGCGGATCAGAGGGTGGTGGTTCGTGGCAACGAATCCCTGAGCGAGGGGATCAGCGTTCGCATTGCCGAACGGGAGAGCCGCTGATGTTTGCCGGCATTATCCGTCACGGCACCCTGGTTACTGTTATTGCCCTGATCGTTGCCATTCTCGGGACGGCCGCCGCGCTCCGGATTCCGGTCCAGATGATTCCGGATCTGGAAGTGCGCACGGTCACGGTGGAAACCAGTTGGCCCGGCGCCACGCCCCAGGACATCGAGAAAGACATATTGATTGAGCAGGAACGGTTCCTGCGCAATGTTCCAAACCTTAGCCGTATGACTTCCACCGCGTCCAGCGGTGCGGCGGAGATTGAGCTGGAGTTCCCGTTCGGGGTGGATATCACCGAGACCCTCATCCAGATCAATAATGCCCTGAGCCAGGTGCCGGATTACCCGAGAAACGTCGATGAGCCACGGATAGTCGCGGCGTCTTTCTCATCCAATGCGTTCATGTATTTCCGTGTCGCTACCCTCAAGGGCAATCCCCGCGAGCTGGATATCGAGCTGATGCGCGATTTCATCGAGGATCGCGTCCGGCCCAGGATGGAGAGCGTGCCGGGGGTTTCCGAGGTTACCGTTAGCGGTGGTGCCGACCGGCAGATGCAGATCATCGTGGACGAATCCGCCCTGGCCCAGCGCGGCCTGAGCCTGGTGGATCTGCGCAACGCAATCGTGGCCCGCAACCAGGACATTTCCGGCGGCGAGATCGATTCCGGCAAGCGTCGGTATCTGTTGCGTACGGTCGGGCGCTTTGTCGACGTTGAATCCCTGGAACAGCTGGTAGTGCGCCGGCAGGGTGACAGCGTGGTGCGCCTGGGCGAGGTGGCCCGGGTTCAGCAGGGCCACTCCCGAATCCGGGAGCTGTCCTTTATCAACGGCCAGCGGGTGATTGGCCTGCAGGTGCGCCGTGAAAGCGGCTCCAACGTCATCGATATCAAACGCGCGATGATGGACGAGGTGGCGGCCATAAACCGCGAGGTGCTGGAACCGGCGGGTTTGAGGCTGGGCCTGACCGCAGACGACGCCCGTTACGTAGAGGCCTCTGTGGCCAATGTCTGGACCAACCTTGGGATCGGCGCGGCCTTCGCAACCCTGGTAATGTTCCTGTTTCTGAGATCCGGCCGGGCCACCTTCGCCGGCGTCGTGGGTATTCCTCTGTGCGCGATTGCGGCGTTTATCGGGCTGCTGATCACCGGCCGCACCATCAATGTGATTTCCCTGGCCGGTATCGCCTTTGCCATCGGTATGACAGTAGATAACAGCATCGTGGTGCTGGAGAATATCGAGCGACACCGTCGTTTGAGCCTGGACCGGTTTGAATCGGCCCTCAAGGGCGTGCGGGAAGTCTGGCCGGCGGTGCTGGCGTCCACCACCACAACCATCCTGGTGTTCCTGCCGATCCTGTTCATCGAGGAAGAGGCGGGCCAGCTGTATTCCGACGTGGCGATAGCCATCTCCGCCGCCATCCTCGCCTCCATGCTGGTGGCGATCACCATCATTCCCACCCTCTGCGCCCGGCTGGATTTTGGTCGGCGGGGCGTGACCACCGATGAGTACGGCAACGAAACCTCGGGCCGCTGGAGCCGGGCCGCCATGGGGGCGGTGCGATGGCTGGTGAATGGCACGGTGCGACGGGTTCTGGTGATGGCTGCTACCGTGGGCTTCAGCCTGTGGGTGATTTTTGTTCTGACCCCGCCCGCGGAATACCTGCCTGAGGGCGAGGAGCCCAAGACCTTTGCAGCCATGTCGGCGCCGCCGGGTTACAACCTGCAAGAGATGGAAGCCATTGCCCGCCAGGTGGAAGACTATTTTCTGCCCCACGTGAACGCGGACGGCCAGGCCTACGCTGCTGGCGAAGCCAGCGTGCCGCCCATGGCCTATCTCAACATGCAGGTGACGCCCACCCGGATCCGGATCATCGCCGAAACCCTGAACCCGAGGCACATCGAAGCACTGATGTACGAGATTACCCGGTTTTATGAACAGTTCCCGGGTATGCGCGCCTTCGCCGCCAAAGGCTCCATCATCTCCAGCAACGACGGCGGCACCCGCAGTATCAATCTGGACATCTCAAGCCCGGACCTGGTTTCGGTCTACGGCGCTGCGAACGCAGCCTATCAGCGGGCCGAGAAAATCTTCGACAATCCCCGCATCCAGAGTCAGCCTTCCACGCTGTCCCTGGCGCAACCGCTGATCCAGATCATGCCCGACTGGGATCGCGCGGCGGAGCTGGGTCTGGGTGCAGAGGGCATTGGCTTCACCGTGGCCTCCCTGACCGAGGGCAGCTACGTCGATGATTTCTTCCTGGACGACGAGAAGATCGATATCTACGTCTATGGCAGCGAGGGTCGCAACCCGTCACTGGACAGCCTGCCGGATGTCATGGTCCACACGCCTCAGGGCGCTACCTTGCCCCTGTCCAGCCTGGCCACCATCGAGGAAACCGTCGATACCAGTACGGTCCGCCGGGTGGACGGTCGCCGCACCGTCACCCTGAACGTGATCCCCCCCGATGACGTGCCCCTGGAAGCCGGTGTAGAGAGGGTTCGTACAGAACTACTGCAGTCCATGCGGGACAGCGGCGCGTTGCCCGCCAATGTGAACGTGGATATCTCCGGTGCCAGCGACCAGCTGAACGCCACGCGGGAGGCGCTGACCGGCAATTTCATTATTGCCATCGCCATTGTTTACCTGCTGCTGGTGGCCATCTTCGCGCACTGGGGCTTCCCGTTGCTGATCATGACCGCCATCCCCCTGGGCGTGGCGGGCGGCATCGTGGGCCTGGCGCTGATGAACCTCGTGGGTGGCCTGCTGCCCATAATCGGCCTCCAGCCACTGCGACAACCCTTCGACATGATTACCATGCTGGGCTTTCTGATCCTGATGGGCACCGTGGTTAACAACCCGATCCTCGTGGTGGAGCAGGCCCGGCAGAACCTGCGCCAGAAGGGCGTTACCCTAGTGCAGGCCGTCACCGGCGCCGTCCAGACCCGCCTGCGCCCCATAGCCATGACTACCCTGACCACCATCTGCGGCCTGTCGCCCCTGGTATTCCTGCCCGGCGAAGGCACCGAGCTCTATCGGGGCGTAGGCGCCATCGTACTCTTCGGCCTGCTGGGGGCAGCGATCGTAACCGTGACCTTCCTGCCGTCACTGACCATCTTTGTACTGGGTTGGCGGGAGCGTTGGCAGTCAGGCAGCGATTGATGTTCGTTGGTCGGCTCTAAAATCGAGTTTTCCCGGGTAATTCCCGTCATCTTTTCATTCTGCTCATGCCTCCCGAACAGCAAAAAAAGCCGGAGCATCTACTCCCGAGGGTGGGAAATCGATGATCCGGCGCTAATGCCAACAACAATGATCTGATGGTCCGGCCTGATCCATGGCCGGGACGTTCGTCCTTACTTTTGACTAAGCGATCTTCGTGCCAGGTTTTTAGAGTATTTTAAAACAATGACTTGAGAATTGTTTGGTTTTCCAGATTGGTCGCTGCTCGAAAAACTGCCCTGCAACAGGGCGGGGTGCACGGCTTTGGCGCCTGTTACTCATCACCCCGGGCTTAATCTGCTCAGCATCTGCACCGGTACCCGGTAGCGCACACCTTTGGAGGTCCCGATACCGTCAACGGTGCAAGTCTTGCGGTTGATCCGGATGATCTGTCCCTGAAGCTGCTGTCGTCCGGCACCGAAGCGAACTGTATCGCCTACCTGCCAATGGGTCATTTGCTGACGTGTATCAACCGGCTCAAAGGGGGTGTCTGGCAGTGCAAGACCTTTTTCTCTGGCCTGCCTGAACAAGGCCTCGCGCGTGGTATGCGCAGCCCCGCTCTCGTGCAGCTCATCAAGAATGGTGTAGAAATGACGGTTGTGCACAGAGCCCCGATACCGCTGCCCGGCACTCTGCTGCAACAGATGGGCAAACTCATGGCAGCAGGTATGGGCCAGCAGGTTGAGAGTACTCAGCTCCCCGCCAAAATACCCCCGTTTACGGATTTCCCGGCCCGAGAGCCAGCCGCTCGCCGTCTCCGGTTGGTGCTTGGCGGCAATCATGCGGGCACCGTAGGTGATCAGATGCTGCCGGTCGCGTGAATCGTAACGGTGATAGGTGGCCTGGCCTGAGCCAACCCGGCAATGCAGGACGCTGCCCGGATTGCGTTCCCGGACCCATTGCTCCGCCGGTTGCCAGAGCCAGTCCCGGGTGACGGTGCACATCAGTTTGCCGATTTGCTGAATATCGTTGTTGTCCATGAATCGTAAAGTAAGGGGAGTGCTGCAGTGATGATACCCCTTGCCGGGTGTGAGGTAAAAACAACAACGGGCGGTGGGAACGGCCTTTGACTGGAAGCTCCAGGGTTATCAGGAAAAGATCAGCGAATGGCAGGCAGGCTTCAGCGAAGGCTGAAGCGGACGGGCAGCGCGTAGCGGAATTTCTGCCCTGCAATCTCTTCTGGTACTGATGGCAGGGGCGCCGCCTGCTCCAGCATGGCCAGCGCTGACTCGTCCAGTAGCTGGTGTCCGGAGCTGGTTCTCAGGCTGTGGGCCACCAGGGATCCGTCCCTTTGAAACTCGAACACAATCACTGGTTTGCCCTCCTGGCCAAGGCGCCTCGCCCTGCGGGGATATTCATAATATCGGGCAAGATGCCGACCGAGTTTGGACAGGTAATTATCCACTTCTGATCTGACACCAGCGTTCTGCAGTGGAACGATCGCCTGTGATTGCTCCTCTGTTGCTGTCTCTGCCGGATCGCCGCTCGGTGTTTCCACTTCGGAGACCTCTGGCTCGGGCGTTGGTTCCGTTACCGGCTCGGGTTCCGGTTCGGGCTCAGGCTCGGGTTCCGGTTTTGGCTCAGGTTCAGGTTCCGGTTCCGGTTTTGGCTCTGGTTTTTCCGTAGCGTCGGGTTTCGACGTGGGTTCGCCGGCCAGCTTGATTCGGATGGCCGGCGCTGTGTTGACCGCGGATTCGCCCAGGGTGTTGAGCTCCACCGTCTCTTCGGGAGAGACGATCGCCAGAGCGACGAAGGTCAACACCGTTGCGAGCAGCAGTAGTGCCCACCGGAAGGGCGGCTGTTGCGGCATCATTGGCCAGGCTCCGTCAACAGCAAAATATCCTGATACCCGGCCTTTTCCAGCAAGCGGAATAGTGTCTCCAGATCCGCCATGGTGATGCGCTCGGCAGCGGCGATTTTCAGGGGTTGCTCTTCGCCGGGCTTCGGCAGTCTTGCAACCAGGGATTCCTTGTCGAGCAGGTCGCCGTTTACTTTCCATTCGCCCGCCGCACTGACAATCATGTCCGCATGGGGCGACTGCCGGTCTTCTGCCTGAGGCGTGACGGGTAATTCCGGGAGCGGTTCGTCGGTCAACTGGCCGGCAACGATGAAAAACATGAGAAGCAGAAACACCAGATTAATCAACGGCAGAAGCGACTCTTCCACGCGTTCCATCAAGGTCTTGCCGGAGGTTGACGGAGGGGGAACCAGATCGCTCATGGTGTCGCTGTGCTCGTCCGCTTCCAGTGGGCGTCGATACCTTCCTCAGTCAAACTGCCAAGTACCTTGGTAAAGGCTCCAAGAGAAGCGTCGCCCGTTGTCGCGAGGTTTACTTCGGTGATACCGGCATTACCCAGCTTGCCCATGAGCTGGTCGAGTGACAATGCCCGCCCCTGCCATTGCACGTCGCCATTGGCAGTGACGGTCAGTTCGGGCAGTGGTTCGCCCTTGACCGGGCTGCGGCTGGACGTATTATTCGCCAGTTCAAGGAAGTCTACGGGTAACAGCCGGGTGGTCAGCATAAAGAACACCAGGAGTATGAAGACTACGTCGATCAGCGGCGTGATCCGTATCGGGATCGCGCGACTCGGCCTTGGTTCAACCAGTTGCATGGGCGAAACGCTGACCTCGGGAGTATGTATAACGGTCGGACTCTTCGGCTGTTGCCTCGGCCCTGAACGGGCTTTCGGGCGACTGGTACTCGGCATTCCCCGTTTCCAGCGCCTGCTCCGGCACTGTATGCAGAATCGAAACCAGCGTGCTGTTGATGGTTTTGTGGATACGACGCAAGCGGAACTCGATCCAGGCAGCCAGTGCCGCAAACGGTATGGCAACAACCAGGCCGGCGGCTGTGGTGGTCAGGGCTTCGTAAATACCGCCACTGAGCTGGGTGGCGTTGGCGCGGCCTTCGGTAGCCGCCATGGCGCTGAAGGCCTCCATCATGCCCAGTACGGTCCCCAGCAGGCCAAGTAGCGGCGCGAGGGCTGCAATAACCTCGATGATCTTCAGTGGCGCCTCGAACGGCTCCAACGAATGCTGCGCATCCCGGGCGGCGGTTTCCCGGATTTTGCGGTCATCCTCGCCGTTCTGTATCGCCTCAATCGTATTGGTGACGAGGTGCTGCAACGGGTTTAACCGGCTCCATCGGCCTGTCTGATGTCTGATTTCGGAAGGCCGCACCGAAGCCGGATTGCTCTGCAAGTCCATTACGGTTTTTTTAAGACGGCCCGACAAACGCGGTGCATGGAGGGCACCAAGAAGCATCAGATAAACAAAAGTAACGAGTCCGATGACGGCAAGTGCCATGAGCACAACCATCACAGGGCCACCCATATCAACAAGTTGGGTGAGCGGGCCAGTGTTCAGGGGCAGGGTGAGGTCCGTCATTGGAATAGGCGCTCGTTGTGCGAAAATTGAACTAAATAATAACGATTATCATGAAGTTTGCAAGTGCGTAAGCTGACATTGGGTGCCCCTCTGTTAGACTTTAAACCACTGGTTCCGGCGCAGAAAACGTGAGTTTGGAGGTAAGGTCATTAGGGGTCGTCAAAACCGTCCGGGAGTGTGGATGCTGTGCTGATCAAACAATGGTTTGGCAGTCTGGCGAATCGGGCCGTTGCCCTCGTGGTGGTCGCGATCATCCTCTCGGCCTTGCTGGTAACCGTGGCCGGCTTTCTGCTGAGTCGGTCGGAACTGGAACAGCAGGCCCGCGACCAGGTTGAGACGATTGCCACCCTGATTGCGGAAGAGCTGGACGACAAACTTGCCCTGCGGCTTGAAACCCTCAACCATGTGGCCCAGAACCTGACCATGTCCAGCGATGTGCTAAGCGCACGTGCCCGTATTCTGATCCGGCGGCAAGCCGCCCTCGAGCATCTTTTCGATGCAGTCTATCTGATGGATGAGAACGGCCTGGTGGTCGCCGGGCATCCAGAGGAGTTTTGGCAGTCAGGTCTGGATGTCAGCAGCCGGGAATATTTCCGCCGGGTCTCCTCGACTCTCTCACCGGTGATCAGCGAGCCCTACCAATCCAATTATCAGGAAAAGCCGGCCATCATGGTGGCTGCGCCGATCTTCGACCACCGTCAACGTTTTATTGGTGTGATTGGTGGTGCCATCGCGCTGGATGGAAACACTTTTCTGGATCAGTTCATCAACATCCGAATCGGAACGACCGGCTATCTCGGTGTGGCCACCCGCAGCGGTTTTGTGGTGGTTGACCAGCGGGATCACGAGGCCATGGCACCTGTGCGGGTAGCGAATCCTGTGCTTAGGGATGCCATGGAGGGGTTTGAAGGCACCCTCGAGACCCGTAACAGTAACGGTGAAAAGACCATCATGTCGGTGCAGCAGCTGACCCAGGTGCCCTGGTTTGTCTCTGCTTCCTGGCCCGCCCGGGAAGCCTTGGCGCCGATTACCCGCACCGTGGATGCTTTCTTATGGATTCTGCTGGTGGTGATCCTGTTGATCGCGCCCGTGGCACTGTGGCGTTTCCGGCGATTGATGGCGCCGCTTGGAACACTGGGCAATCAGATCCGCGAACGTCACCTGGGTATGCGCTCCGATCCGGTAGATGTCTCCGGAGGCAAGGAAATCCGACAGGTCGCAGAAATCTTTAACACCGTGACCGATGAGCGTGACGAGGTTCTGGTATCGCTGGCTGAAAGAGAGGCCTTTTTCCGTTCCCTCACCCAGAGCGCGCCTATCGGCATCGTCCAGACTGACGTTCTGGGCCGTATCGAGTTTGCCAACCCGGCCTTCGAGACTATCGTCGGCCAGCCGGCAGAGGAACTCACCTACAGTTACCTGGCCAATCGAGTGCATCACACCGACAGACAGGAGGCGATCGTCGGTTGGAAGAATGCGATCAGGAGCCAGAGTGTTTTCCGGGGCCGGTTAAGGTTGCAATCCCCTGCTCCGGATCAGGTGGTCTGGGGGGATGTGATGACGGCAGCCATCCAGACTCCGGAAAAGTGCCTTGGTACCATCACAGTCGTTCGGGATATCTCCCATGAGCTGGAGGTGGAAGAGGCGCTCAGGACAGAGCAGCAGCGTGCCGAGACGATACTTGGCGTGCTCCAGGAGGGGGTTCTCATGGTAGACGTCGAGGGTGTGATCCGGTTTGCCAACGATGCTGCATGTCGTCTTCTTGGAACGGTGGGTGAATGCGTGCTCAGGAACTTCTTCCAGCTGGTCAGCATTGAAACGGAAGAATGCGAGTTGACGGCGGACCAGTTCCTGACCGGTGAGGACCTGGGCAGCCTTTATGTGACCTTGCGGAACTCGCTCGGTGTGCGATTCCCCATTGATCTGACCATGCTGCACATTCGTCAGGGCCGCGAGGACGAACGCCTGGTGTTTGTGCTGCGGGACGACAGCGACCGGCGCCGACAGGAGGAGCGGCTGTCCTGGGAAGCGACCCACGACAGCCTCACCCAGTTGCTGAACCGGCGCGCGTTCAATGCCTCGCTGGTTCGGAGCCTCGGTGAGGCCGGTCGCCAGGAAGTCCGTTCGGTACTGATGCTGATTGATCTCGACTATTTCAAACCGGTTAACGATGAAGGCGGTCACCTGCTTGGGGACGATCTGCTCAAACGGCTGGCGGATCTGTTCAAGGACGCGGTCCGCCAATCCGACACCGTGGCCAGACTGGGCGGAGATGAGTTCGGCATTATTCTGCCTGCCTGCGGCATGACCAGGGCCGAGGCGCTGGCGGAAAGGATCCGCGCCGATGTGGAAGCGCTTCGCATTGAGCATGACGGCCGCTCATTCGGTGTAACCACCAGCATCGGCCTGACGGAACTGACAGCGAAAGACAGCGGCCCCAGAGAGGTTATGGCCCGGGCGGATGAGGGTAGCTACATCGCCAAATCCCGGGGGCGTAACAGGGTTGTGGTGGTGCCTTCACCACCAGCCGGCTGAGAGGCTGGCCTGCCAGAGCAGGCGAATCGCCAGCGCTGTCAGAACGATATTGAAGATCAAAGTGAACTTGCTGTTGCTCAGGGAACGGAGCACATGCAACCCAAGCCAGGTACCGGCAAAGCCGCAGGCGATCATGGTTAGAATAAAGGGCAGCCACTCGAAGAACATGAAGCCCGCCGCCCCGAACACCAGTGCCTTGGGGGCATGCTGCAGTGTCATGGCAGTGGCAAACGTGGCCACGGTTCTGAACCGGTCGGTATGAATCTGCTTGATGAACGCTGCAACGAGTGGCCCGGTGGCGCCCACGAACAGACTGACGAAGCTGGTCAGCGCCGACGCCAGAAATACCCCCGGGGCACCAAATGCACCCTTGGGTAGCGCCGGCCCCCAGCAGAGATAGAGCACGAACAGGGCGATGGTCAACTGCCAGATGTGGGCGGGAAGATTCACCAGTAGCCAGGCGCCCAGCGCCGCCCCTGCGATCACGCCGGGCAGAAACGCGGCAATCACCCGCCAGTCTATGTGCCGCCACGTCAAAGCCGCCCGGCCAACGTTGGAGCCCAGCTGAATCATGCCGTGCACCGGGATAATGGCCGCCGGTGGCATCCAGCTGGCCATCAGTACCAGTAGCAAAACCCCGCCACCGGCGCCAAGGCTGGCTGTGATCATCGATGTGATGGTTGAGCTGGCAAGCAGGAAAATGGCGACAGGAAGGCTCAGGCTTTCGGGTATCAGTTGGTTGAGTACTTCCATTCACAGAATTCCGTCGATTTCAGTTTGGCTGTGCGACACAGGGCCTCTGTTGCCAGCTGAACGTCGGCTACATAATAGAGCGAGGCGAGCCCCAGACGGTCTCGCCCCAGGTTGTGAAAAATCAGGCCGAAAGCAATATCACCGGCCGTGAAACGTTCATGGTTGGCGGCAAAATACTCGGCTGGCTGCGCCAGTACCGGATCGTCCAGCAGCGCCTGCACCCTTCCGGCGCCGCCATGATACGCCTGAACCAGCAGGAGGGTGAATAATCGGTCCCTTTTGGCCTCCGGCAAATGGCCGAAACGTTGCTGGAAAACCGGTGCCAGATTGCGGGCGTTCTGGTTCATCAGGCGCAGGGCGCAGTCTATCTGTGCCAGTCGGTGCCAGAAATTGTCCGGGGCAATCTCGCAGTCGGACAGGGCGGCTGCCGACAGCTGAAGGATTCCCCTGGCGTTGGCCCGGGAGTGGGCCCTGGCCTGGGCTCCGCTTTCAATGAGGATCTGGCCGGCCAGGTATCGGGGCAAGGCTTGCGGCAGGGTAAGGCGATTCTGGTTGCTGCGGTGATTGAAGACATACATAAGCGCGTCGTGCAGGCTTTCCGGCGCACTACTGGTGGCAAAGATGAGGTCGTCCCAGGCGCCCCAGATCCGGTCCGCAGGCAGGGTGCCAAGATAACGGGCAACGGCTTCATCCACGTTAACATGAGGTTGGTCGCAGGAAAGGGCGAACGGATAGCCGGTCTGGCCCGTATCGCCAGGCACCCAGTCTTCCACCTTGTTACTCTCATACAGTGATTGTCGCGTGGCATTCAGCAGGCGTTGGGTTGCCTCACGGTCATCACCGTCACTGATCCAGGCCAGAAACCGGCCGCGCATGTCATAGAGAACATGTCGATCAACACTGGAGCAATAGCCGGATTCCTTGAGCACCCAGCGCCTTATGGTGAGAATGTTCTCGAAGACCCCCTGACTGACCCAGTAGGGTGAAGTCCGGACAACACGGGTCCACTCGCTGCTCTCGCCGGAGTCAGGTGGGGCCTCCTGCGCGCTCGCAGCGACCGATGCCGTCAGGATGAAAATCACGGCAAGCTGGCGTAAGCTCTTGAGAAATCTGATCATAGACGTTATACCCGTGACCTTCCTCAAAACAGAATAACAAATGGAACCAGCCATGAAGCAATCTGAATACCTTCGTTACGATGCGACCGCACTCGCTGATCTTGTTCGTCGGGGCGAGGTCACTTCAAGGGAAGTATGCGAGGCGGCCGTGGAACGGGCAACCCGAGTCAATGGCACACTTAATGCAATTTGCTATCCCCAGTTCTCCGAAGCGCTAAAACAGCGCTTCCCCGAACAGGCCATTTTTGCCGGCGTTCCTCTGTTGCTCAAGGACCTCGCCCAGGAACAGGCGGGGCATTCGTGTACCTACGGCAGCCGGGGTATGACAAAGAATATTGCGCCCCAGGACTCGGAATTCGTCCGCCGGGCCCGGGAAGGCGGGCTGGTTTTCCTGGGGCGAACTGCCACGCCGGAGTTTGGTCTGAAAGCGGTTACCGAATCTGAACTCTGGGGGGCAACCTGTAACCCCTGGAACACGCAGCTGACTCCCGGGGGCTCCAGTGGTGGCTCCGGCGCGGCGGTCGCCGCCGGTATTGTGCCCATGGCGGGTGCCAACGACGGCGGCGGCTCGATCCGCATTCCGGCAGCCTACAGCGGCCTGTTTGGTCTCAAACCCTCCCGGGGCCGCATTTCCTCCGGCCCCTTCATGGGCGAAGCCTGGACGGGCGCGTCCACCGATCATGTAGTCAGCCGAACGGTCAGGGACAGTGCGGCGATGCTGGATGTGCTCAGCGGCCCGGCACCGGGCGATCCGTTCGAGATTCCTGCCCCCCCGACGCCTTACGCAGAGCTGATGCAGCGGTCTCCGGGCAGCCTCAGAATCGGTGTGTTCACCTCTTCACCATACAATACGGAGGTGGCACCGGAGTGCGTTGCTGCCGTGGAGGAAACCGCACGGGTTCTTGAGACCCTCGGTCACAGGGTTGAGTACGCGGCGCCGGAGTTTGACGGCATGGCCCTGGCCCGTTGCTATCTGGGCCTGTATTTCGGCGAAGTGTCGGCGCTGATGGCCAAGGCGAAAGAGCAGTTCGGCGCCACCGACAGCGATTTTGAACTGGATACCCGGCTGATCGGCATGCTTGGAGAGACCATGCAGCTCTCCGATTATGTCCGCCGGCGCCAGCAGTGGAATGAGTTTGCCAGAGCCCTGGGCGCGTTCTTTGGCAGTTACGATCTCTACCTCAGCCCGACCACCGGACAGTTACCGGCTGCCATCGGCGAACTGGAAACGCCGGCCCATCTCAAATTGGCGGCACGCCTGATGCTGAAGCTCAAGGCCGGGAAACTGGTCCACCGTACCGGCCAGGTAGACCAGATGGCCCTGGAAAGCCTGGCGCGGACGCCGTTTACCCAGCTGGCCAATCTCACCGGAACGCCAGCCATGTCTGTGCCGATGCACTGGACTGCTGACGGTTTGCCGGTGGGTGTGCAGTTCGGCGGGCCCCACGGCACCGAAGCGACTCTGCTGCAGTTGGCCGCTCAGCTCGAAGAGGCGACCCCCTGGTTCAGCAACTACGAAAAGCTTGAGGAAGCGTTCTGATTAAACTGGGGGGTTGTGATCCGGCTGGGGAAACTCCACGTTTATCTTTGTAGCCGGAACAGGCTATGCTGTTAGTCAGGAAGACCCCTTCTTCCTGATAGATCCTGATGGCATCGAGGAGGCGAGCGTATTATGAACCAACCGATGGCAATCGATGAACTGGTATCAGTAGCACAGGCCGAGGCCATGGGGGAGTTAGACGCCCCGATGATGGCCATCGTTCTGTCCAGCGAGCAAAGCTACGACTTGCCCATCAATTCCCTTGAAACCGATGCCGACAAGGCTCGCTGGGGTTTGATCCTCCGCGCAGCCCGCGAGCATGTTGAAGCGGATGCAGTGGCCGTGCTGTACCCGGCGTGGACCACCATCCGTCACAAGAAGCCTGAAGTGGAAGCCGAAGCGGCCCCGGAGACCGTTGAGGAAGAAGCCGACGGTGCAGACGATTCTGATGGCCCTATCGATACCCTGTTCGTGCAGCTGCACACCAGGGATCACGTTTACTGGCGGGGTTTTGAACAGATTCGGGATCCCAAACACCAGCGCATTGTCGGCTTCCGCCGCATCAAGGCGCTGTCCACAGATTACAAACGAGACGAAGCGCCTTCCGTCGCCTCCTGGCTGAGCACCCTGTTCGAGCCGCTACCTGAAGAAGGTGAAGAAACCACGGTAGACCGCGAGCTGGCCGACCTGCTGGAAGAGCCGGAAGTCAGCGCCGCACTTTACCCGCGCCAGATGCGGGCCCTGCACTAGAGGTGTCCGGTGCGCGCTCAGAACAGGGGCGCGCGCTGGACAACCCAGTAGAGGCTGATGGCTCCTATACCGGCCAGTACCACTGGTACAGCCGCTTGCCGGTACACCTGGCTTTTCCCCAGGTAGTACAGTATCGGGAATCCCAGCACCAGCAGAGCCAACTGCCCCAGCTCCACGCCCAGGTTGAAGCCCGCCAGCGCTACCGCCAATCCGGATACACCACTGGTGAGATCACCGAGGACACTGGCAAAGCCGAAGCCGTGCACCAGGCCGAACCCGAAGGCCAGCTTCCATGTTTTGTGTCCGAGCACCGGCCAGACAACGTTCAAGACCGCGAGAGCTATGGAAAGCGCGATAACCGTTTCTACCCACCCTATCGGCAGGGCGACGATATTCAGGGCTGCGAGGGCAAGAGTGATGGAATGGGCCGCCGTAAAGGCGGTGATAATGCCCGCCAAATCAATCAGACGAGCACGTAAGCTGGGTGCCTCGGTGCCAGAGTGGTTGCTTTTGTAGGTCGCAAGAGTTGCCGGAATGATCAGCACCAGCAGGAACAGAATATGGTCGAGCCCGATCAGCAGGTGGATGACGCCCTCGTAAACGAAGGTTGTGAATACACCGAAATAACCTGCGCTGTCCTCGCTTGCCAGATCGAGCGTCCTGGCGTCGGGGCCCAGGACAGCGAGACGTGCCTGACCGCCCTGATCAAGGCTTACCAGGCCCCGATGCAGGGCATCCTGCTCAAACAGAATGTTGTACTCCAGTTCCACAGGTGGCTCACCATCCGGGCACTCGATAGCGTATCGGGCAGCGGCATATGAACCGTCGCTGTGCTCACTGATGCCCCATTCCCTGCCGGAAAGAGTGCAGATACCGCTGGTGTTCGAGAGGCTTAGCGCGGCTTCCACGGTTCGCGTGATCTCTGGTCTTGCCTGTCGAAGCTCCCGGCCCGACACCTGACGATCGCCGTCGGGATCAATACCGGTCAGCAGAGCCAGATCCCGCAATGCAACATCGATACGCAGCTCTGCAGGGCCGCTATCCAGGTACAGAAAGCTGTCGCTGGCTTTGTGGGCCGAGGCCACGCTGCTGGCTATTACCAGCGCCAACGTCACCAGGATAAGCCAGATCCTTTTCGTCACGGTCATTGTTCGAACTCCGGATAGCGGGCATCGCGCTGTCCCTGCTTAATGAGCCAGTCCCTGACGCTCTGGTATTGGACTTTGTCGTTCGCGGCAACGGACGATCTCAGCAGCAGTCGCGTGTCCAGAGGCTCCTTCTGGCTGTTCCAGTTTTCAATGGCCAGTTCCAGTGCCTCTTGTGGCTGGTTTTCGATCTCCAGGAGGAATAGCGCGGTATCCCTGGCATGCAGCAAAGCGCCTCGCCAGCGGGCCTCCTTGAAGCGTTGCCGCAAGCGACCGTTCAGTTCGTCACTGTCCGGGTGTCCCATCCGTGCCATGGCAATGGCCCGAATCACGGCCAGCGTGTCTACCGCATCGAACCCGTTGGTCAGCGCCAGGACGCGTTCGAAATGACCCTGCTCGAGGTGCCAGTCGGCGAGTTGGGCTCGGATATACAGGTCGTTCGGGTTTGCCTCAAGCACCCGTTGCCAATGCACCTGGGCTTCAGGAAGCCCCGCCTGAGCCGCAATGTCTCCAAGCGTGCCTTCGGCCCAGAGTCGACTGGTCGAATCGGGACGCTGGCGTTTGTTTGTTTCGACAAGCGCCAGCGCGAGGCCCTCGTAGGCTTTTTCCGGGTCGGCTGTCCTCGCTTCTACGGAAGCCAGGCAACTTGCCGCCACAAGGCCGGGGTAATCAGATTGAAGTGCTTGGCACTGTTTTCTGGCGACGCCGTATCGACCTTGTACCAGCTCGAGGTTGGCCAGGGTCAGGCGAGCCTGAATGCGCTGTTCCGTGTCCGAAAACGTGGTGAGCACCTGTTCGAGATCCGACCTTGCCGGTTCAAATTGATGCAGACTTTGGCGCAGAGTTGCCCGGAGCACCCGGAGACGATCGGTCAGATTGTCTTCCGACCAGTTGTTGATCAGGGTCTGGGCATACCCGAGATACCTTGGGTCGCCAGTGGTTCTGGCCTGAATGATCAGCCTTTGCAGGCGGTTTCCAGCCTCTTCGGCCGAGTCTGGGTTCGATCGGATGCCCGGTGCGTTCCGAGGCAGTTCCGCGAGCACCTGATCATTGCCGAAATCTGTGATAATTGGGTCGGGCGCCGCCTGCAACTGAAATGGCACCAATGCCGCGATGAGGCAAAAAACCCTGACCCGCAGGGCAGGGAAACGGAAGGCCGGGCCGCTCATGCGGGGGATCCGGCCAGGTGGGGTTTTATTGAAGCAGATCATCGTAGGCCTGCGGATTATTCTGATCGTTAAAACTCAGGTCGACCCCGTTGACGTTTGCCGGTTCGGCAGTGTCGCTGGTCCGGGCGAACTGGGCCTTTACGTATGCCGTAAAATCGACGGTCGGAGCCGGCGCTTCTGAACGGCGGCTTGAACCATCAAAGCAACCAGTCAGGAACAGCGCGATTGCGCCGACTGTCGTAATCCTGGTGAATACAGTCATAACAACCTCCCTATTACTGATTGGGTGAGCCGGCGATGGGGGTCGCCAGGTAAGGGAAGGACTCATAATCCGCCGGCAGGTTGGCAGGGTCTGACGCCAGCTGAACGCCGTCGGTATACTCGAGCGTGCCATCCGGCGCGTCGGCAGGGTCTGCCAGCACACCCATCGCCACCCGGAGCGCAATGTCGACGGTATCGTCGTAGGGCCGGCGGCCATTCGGGAAGCCAGCGTTATCGCCTGCCAGGACACCGAGATCGTTCTGACTGTTAAGAGGTGTCGGTGCAACGGCGGGTGTCAGTCGAAGCATCTCTGAGGCGGTAACGCCAACGGGCATATTGACCCCGGGCACCCCGGTCAGGAAGGCCGTGACAAGGTCATTGCGCGGGAAATTGTTCGGCGCGGTCACGGGGAAAAGCACTTCCAGAAGCTCCGGCAGTGTCGGGTGAGTCACGTAGGTGGCGAACTGGCCATCATCCTTGGGCTGGCTCGCGTTGAAGCGGTCTTTATCCTTGAGACCGATGACCACTTCGTTGACCAACGGCATGCCCAGGCGGGAAACCTGGGTATAGGCGCCACCTTCAACGGTTGCGCCACGACTGTCGCTGCTGGGCGCCGGGTTGATAATGCGTGCCTGGCGAACGCTGGCCGTTGTCCAGGCGCCGATTACCGGCTGGCCTTCGGAATTCATGGCGGTGCCGGTCAGGCACTCGGTGGGCACTTCCAAGGCAAAGGAAGTCACGTTCTTGTCGGCCAGATCCCCCGGTCCTTCACCGCCCCGGGCACCCAGAGGATTGGTGTTTACCAGATCAAAGATTTCACCCAGGTTTACCGCAAACGCCTCCTGACGCTGCCCGACGAAGACACGACCATTGGTACGGCATCCGGGAATAGCGATGTCAAACACATGCTGGTTTGCGTAATTTTCGTAGTCACCGAATGACTTTGCACCGATGTTGTCTAACGGTTTATCGAAAGTTTCGGTGCCTGTGTTTACGTTGGTGGCGGCCTGAACAGCACCCGCACGGCGATCGCCGGAAATGACATCTACCGTGTAGGTTTGTCGCAACTGAACGTTGCCGGCGTCACTTGCGTCGCCAATGTTCTTCAGGGGCACAGACACCATCCGCTGGTCGCCGTCCGTCCCAACCGGCAACTGAATGTCGTTCAGGTTATCTTCCAGCTGAAACCGGAACGTCAGATCCTCAACGGCATCGCCGTCGTTGTCGACGTGAATCTCATAGATGGCATCTTCGTCCAGATCGAAATAATTGGGACCGCCGTAGGCGTCCTGCAGCGGCAGATAATTGGCAATAAGGGTCACGAAATCCGCCCTGCCAGACTCGTAGCTCCGAAACATGTAGAAGTCGGTGCCGTCGACTTTCGGGATTTCGGTGATGAAGGGCGCTTCGCGGTGGCTCGAAGCCTGGATCAGGCTGGTGGCGAGGCAGGTTCCGGCCACGGCGATAGCGAGGCTGGACCGTTTCAGAATTGTTTTCATGTCGCTTTCCTCTCTGTGCTTGGGTGCGTCGGAGGAAGGAACGAGTGAGCCCATTGAAAAGTTGCAGTCGCTGGAAAATTTCTTTTCGGCACAAGCGCAACTTCCGCTTCCGTGCGCCCGTACCTTGGGCATAAATCATAACAACGAGGGTGTTTATGGCTTCTGTCGAGGTAAATCAGGACGAGTTGATGCGGCTGTTGCGGTCGGTGGCGAGGAAGGATCGGCAAGCCTTTCAACAACTTTACAGCCAGGTGGCGGCGAGAATGTTCGGCCTGTGCGTCACACTGGCGAGCCATCGCGAGTTGGCAGAAGAAGCGATACAGGAGAGCTTCATCCAGATCTGGCATCACGCGGGCGAGTACCACCGGGATCGGGGTGCGCCGCTGGCCTGGATGATGACCATCGCCCGCTACCGGACTCTTGATCTGATGAGGGCCCGGAAAGTGCGGCAGACCTCCGGTGATGAGCACCTTGAACAGGTTGAGGACAAGCGTGGCGGACCTCTGGATGATTCGTTGCGCGCCTCCGGCTCGGCCCAGCTGACAGGCTGTCTGGAGGAGCTCAGCGATGTCCAGCGCGATAGCATCCTGCTCGCCTATTACCGGGGCTTCACCCACGATGAATTGTCGGAAACCCTGAACTCGCCGGTAGGCACGGTGAAGAGCTGGATCCGAAGAGGGCTCATGGCCCTGAAGGGGTGTCTTGAACGATGAGAAAATCACCTGAACGCGTAGAGATTCTTGCTGCGGAATATGTTCTGGGGTCCCTCAAAGGCCCTGCCCGTCTCCGCTTTGAAGGCTGGATGATGGAGTCAGGCCGGGTACGTCAGGAAGTCTGGTTCTGGGAACAGCAGCTGGGAGCGTTATCAACGGCCGCACCGCCGGAAACGCCACCACCCCGTGTATGGTCAGACATCCAGAGGCGGTTGTGGCCCGAACAGGCCACGAAGACCGACGCGGCCTCGGCAAAAACCGGTTGGTTCTGGCCAGGCTGGGGCTTGATGGCAACTGCTGCGGCGGTTCTTTTTGCGGTTCTGCTGCTCCAGCAGCCGTCTCCCGGCGTGGAACGGCCCCTGTTGGCGGGGGCAATCATAAAGGCAGATATCGACGATCCGCTCTGGCTGCTGAGTGAAACCGATCGCGGCAACCTGCTGAAGTTGCGCTCAGTCGCCGCAGGCTCTGCAGAGTCGGGTAAGGATTACGAGCTCTGGGTTGTGCCGGAGGATGGCGATCCTATGTCTCTCGGAGTCCTCCCGGCGGGTGACATCCACCAGGTGGCGCTGTCGGATGAAGCCAAAAGCTCTTTGACCCGCAGCCGGACCCTGGCGATCAGTCTCGAGCCCGAAGGTGGCTCACCGACGGGATCACCAACCGGGCCGATATTGCACGTTACCAGGCTCTACGAGCTCTGAGTGGGTGTTAGTGGGTCGAGAGTAAGGTCAGGCAGAGCTGCGCATTCTGGATAAAGTGGCCGAACGCTGATAACTGCTCTTTCGAGGGCATGTAGGCGCCGGCAGCATTGTCCGCATAGAACAGGCCGATCAGCCGACCGTTTGCCGTGATCGGGCCGATCAGTGCCGGCACTTTGCCCAGCCAGCGATCGTAAGGCACGCCTTCGGCGTTTGGTCTGGGTTCGTAGATGCTGCAGTGCGCATGGGGCAAAAGCGAACCCAGCGGCCCGGTGCCGTCCTTGGGGATCACGAAGTGCTGACGCCATTCGTCGGTGCCACGACCGCCGAGTTTTCGGGGCACCAGTTCGTTGCCGGTGCGGTCACTCATTAACAGAGCCACTCGCTGCATACCGATTGCCCGGTGGATACCCTCAATCACCAGCTGACAGACTTCGTTAATATCCGGTTTCTCGGCGAGGCACTGGCTCAGTTCACGCAGGATTTCCAGTTGAAGCTCCGCATCCATGTCCGGAGCTTGTGCACCGGTGTCGCCTAATTTGCCCTTGGCACCCGGCATCATGGCAGTGACCTGGGGGATGCCGAGGGAGACCGCCACCCGGGTGGCCTCCGAGGCGTTCACCTTGAGCTGGTCGCGGACCACTGCAGGGCTCTCACCGATGTCCTTGCCGAGGCGTTCCATTACCTTGTCCATGTCCGGGCCGCTCCAGCCCTGTTCGGATAACCGGGCCATATCCACGGAATTTCGTACCAGGCTTGAGGCCATGGAGTTGGCCTGTCCGGGAGAGACAACATCTCTGATAAAGGGCCCCAGGGACCAGGCATCAACAAGGCCCCGGGTGATTTCGGTAAAGGTTGAGTGCAGCACGGCCTTCTGGGCTTCAACCGGTGGCTCCTCCAGCCGAAGGCGCTCTTCCAGTTCCGAAGCCTGATCCGTTTCGCAGGACCAGAAGGCCAGCTCGCCGATGTTCATCAGCAGCGCCCCGATAAACACCTCTTCAAGCGCGGTCTCATTCCGTTTCGGCATCAGGCACCGGGCCTGGACAGCGGCGTGAATCGCCCGGGCGAGGCAGCGCAACAGGTGGGGACGGTCGTTGCGTTTCAACAGGGTATCGACGATCAGTGAGGAAATCGCCATGGATTTCACCGCGTCGAAACCGATCAGGGTGATCGCGCGGCTTACCGTGCTGACCTGAGTCCGGGTCTGGTTGTAGAACACGGTATTGGACAGCCGAAGCACCTGGGAGGTGAGCTGGGCATCGTTGAGGATTACGTTGGCCAGTTCGTTGACCGTGCTGTTCCGGCTGTCGGTGAGCTCATTGATACGCTTGAGAGTGTTGGCAAGAACCGGCAGCTCGACCTTGCTGAGATAAGTGACCCATGCCTGGGTGGAGTTCATCCGTGAGGGCGTTGGCTGTTTTTCAATGGTCACGTTTTGGCATCTCTGGGTGGCGCGGCTCTCGAAACTGAGGGAAATTAAGGTTCTTCTGGCATCCAAGTTTAGTTCAGGGCTGTGGATGATGTCAGGTAACCGTTTGTGTAGGGATATCTACCCACACTGAGAATCATTCCGGAATTCGGGTTTGCCAACCGAATGGGCTATAATCGCCGGTTTTTAACGCTGCACCCACAAGGCGCTGACCGTGATTGTATTTGACCAGGTACAGAAGTCGTATCAGGTAGGCGGCCGGGCGATCCCCGCGCTGCATCCCACCGATATGACCATTGAAACCGGCGAGGTATTCGGCATCGTTGGCCATTCCGGCGCCGGTAAATCGACGCTGGTGCGTCTGATCAACCTGCTGGAACCACCCACCGGCGGCCGCATCCTGATCGACGACGAGAACATCACCGACTACAACGCCGCCGAGCTTCGCGCCTTTCGCCGCAAAGTAGGAATGATCTTCCAGCACTTCAACCTGCTGTCGTCGAAAACCGTGGCGGACAACATTGCCTTCCCCATGAAACTGGCAGGCATCTACTCGAAGGCCGATATCCGGGGCCGGGTGGACGAGCTGCTTGCCCGGGTCAGCCTTACCGAACACGCCAACAAATACCCATCGCAGCTCTCCGGCGGCCAGAAACAGCGAGTGGGTATTGCCCGTGCCCTGGCGTGCCGGCCCACGATCCTGCTCTGCGACGAAGCCACCAGCGCCCTCGACCCGCAAACTACCCAGTCGGTGTTGAAGCTGCTGGCCGACATCAACCGCGAACTGGGCCTGACCATCGTACTGATCACCCACGAAATGGACGTGGTGCGCCGGGTCTGCGACCGGGTGGCTGTCATGGACGCCGGTGAAGTGGTGGAAATGGGGCCGGTCAGCGAGGTGTTCCTGCACCCGAAGCACCCGACTACACGGGACTTTGTCTTCGAGAGCGAAAGCATTGACCGGAATGAGCTGCAGGAAGATCTCAGCAAGGCCGACGGCCGGATCCTGCGCCTGACCTTCAAGGGCGAATCCACCTACAAGCCGCTGCTGGGCAGTGTCGCCCGGGAATCCGGCGTGGATTTCAGCATCCTCTCCGGCCGTATCGACCACATCAAGGACACACCCTACGGCCAGCTGACCCTGTCACTGGTGGGCGGTGATCTCAAGGTGGCCATGCAGGCGCTCAAGGCCGCCGACGTTCACGTGGAGGTGCTGCGCTGATGGAAGACCTGTTAAGCAATGTAGACTGGACCGAAATTGGCTGGGCCAGCTGGGATACTCTGGTGATGGTGGGTATGTCCCTGCTGTTCAGCGTCCTGATCGGCCTGCCCATCGGTGTGCTGCTGTTCCTGTTCGGCAAGCGTCAGCTTCTGGAGCAGCCGGTGGCCTATGCCGTGTTGTCCTTTGTGGTGAACGTGCTCCGTTCCGTGCCGTTCATTATCCTGTTGATCGTAATGATCCCCTTCACCGTAATGCTGATCGGCACATCGCTGGGCGTAGCCGGTGCCATCCCGCCGCTGGTGGCTGGCGGTGCGCCGTTCTTCGCGAGACTGGTGGAGACCTCTTTGCGGGAGGTGGACAGAGGCATCATCGAAGCCACCCAGGCCATGGGTGCCAGCGTTAAACAGATCATCTTCGGTGCTCTGTTACCGGAAGCGCTCCCGGGCATCATTGCGGGTATCACCGTTACTGCAATAACGTTGGTGTCCTACGCCGCCATGTCCGGCGTTATCGGTGGTGGTGGCTTGGGCGACCTGGCCATCCGCTTCGGCTATCAACGATTCCAGACGGACGTAATGGTCATTACCGTCGCCTTACTGGTTATTTTTGTCCAAGTCCTACAGATGGTCGGCGACCGTCTCGTGCTGTATTTCAGTAGAAAGTAGAAAAGCTGGATATAGGCTGGCGGTCGGTCTGAAGCTCCTTCCGAAAACGTGGAGCGCCAGGGATGGCGCGACCGAGCCCTACATGGACGTATTCACGGGCGTTTTTCGCAAAGAGCTTCAGACCGACCGCCGGCCGTACTCCCAACCCGAATTCATTCGTTAAAGATGCTCAACAGGAGAATCGATCTATGAATCTGAAGAAAACACTCGCAGCACTGGCTGCCGCAGCTTCGTTTTCAGGCGCCGTTTCTGCCGAAGAACTCTCCGTGGCTGCGACACCGGTTCCCCATGCCGAGATCCTGGAATTCGTGAAGCCGAAGCTGGCGGAGCAGGATGTGGAACTGGACGTGAAAGTATTCACTGACTACATTCAGCCGAACATCCAGGTCGACCAGGAGCGGATGGACGCCAACTTCTTCCAGCACCAGCCGTACCTGGACGAGTTCAACGAAGGCCGTGGTACCAACCTGGTAACCGTGACCGGCGTTCACGTTGAGCCGTTTGGCGCCTACTCCAGCAAGATTGACTCGCTGGACGAGCTGGAAGAAGGTGCGGTGGTTGCCATTCCGAACGACCCCACCAACGGTGGCCGTGCGCTGCTGCTGCTGCAGAAGGCCGGTGTGATCACCCTGAAGGACGAGAGCAAGATCACAGCGACACCCCGTGATGTTGCCGATAACCCGAAAGACCTGGACTTCAAGGAACTGGAGGCTGCCACCCTGCCCCGCATCCTGAACCAGGTAGACCTGGCGCTGATCAACACCAACTATGCGCTGGAAGCCGGTTTGAACCCTTCTGAGGATGCGCTGGTAATTGAAGGCTCCGAGTCACCCTACGTGAACATCCTGGTGGCCCGTCCGGATAACAAGGACAGCGAAGCCATGCAGAAACTGGCCGAGGCGCTGAAATCTGACGCCGTTCGCGACTTCATCATGGAAAAGTACGAGGGTGCCGTGGTTCCGGCATTCTGATCGTTGAAGTATCGGGGTCAGATGAAAGCGTTCATCTGACCCCACTTTCATAAAAAAGGCCGGACAGCTGCTTGAGCTGTCCGGCTTTTTTATTTGGCTTGGAAGCGGGTGATCAGTCACCGCTCCAGTTGGATTTCGGGTCTGGTGTCATCCGCAGGTAGGATTTCACCGCCTTGTACCCTTTCGGGAAGCGCTGTTTGATTTCTTCCTCGTCCTGCAGGGACGGAACGATGACCACATCGCCGCCACGTTCCCAGTTACCCGGGGTCGCGACCTTGTGTTCGTCAGTCAGCTGCAGCGAATCGATCACCCGCAGCACTTCGTTGAAGTTGCGACCCGTGCTGGCCGGGTAGGTAATCATCAAGCGAACCTTCTTGTTCGGATCAATCACGAACAGCGAACGCACGGTGAGGCTGCTGTCGGCATTGGGGTGAATCATGTCGTACAGCTGCGACACCTTGCGATCATGGTCCGCAATGATCGGGAAGTTCACCGAGCAGCCTTGGGTTTCGTTGATGTCCTTGATCCACTCGTGATGGGAGTCGACCGGATCGACACTCAGTGCGATGGCCTTGACGCTGCGCTTGGCGAACTCGTCCTTCAGCTTGGCGGTCAAGCCCAGCTCGGTGGTGCAGACCGGGGTGAAATCCGCCGGGTGCGAGAAAAGCACACCCCAGCTGTCGCCCAGCCAGTCGTAAAACGAAATCTTCCCTTCACTGGAGTCCTGTTCAAAATCGGGGGCGGTATCTCCGAGACGTAAAGTCATGTGTACTCTCCTTTGATCATGTTAGTGACAATTTCGTTTGTTATTCCGGCCCGAAAACTGCCGGGTTGTGTTCTGAGTGTATACGACAAACCTTGGTGCCAGGTGAGGCAATTACAAGGGGGCTCAGACCCCTAGCGCCTTCTCCTTCTCAAAGTGCTCCCGGGTGAGTTTGAACACAACCGGGCTGAGCATCAGCAGGGCAATTAGGTTCGGCAGTGCCATCATGGCGTTCAGAGTGTCTGCCACCAGCCAGACGAAGCCCAGGTTCAGGGTGGCGCCCACGGGGATGGCAAGAATCCACGCAATCCGATAAGGCACGATCGCCTTTACGCCGAACAGGAACTCGATGCAGCGCTCACCGTAGAACGACCAGCCCAGAATGGTTGTGAACGCAAAAACTGCGAGGGCAATGGCTACAAGATAGTTGCCAACGCCGGGCAGCGCCTCCTGGAATGCCATGGAGGTCAGTGCCGCACCGGATTCCCCGGAGGTCCAGGTTCCCGAGGTGATAATCACCAGGCCGGTGATGGTGCAGATAATGATGGTGTCAATGAAGGTGCCGAGCATGGCCACCATGCCCTGATTGATCGGGTTCCGGGTTTGCGCTGCGGCATGGGCAATGGGCGCGGAGCCCAGGCCAGCTTCATTGGAAAAGATGCCCCGGGCCACCCCGAAGCGGATCGCTGCCCAGACTGCGGCACCGGCAAAGCCACCCTCGGCGGCAATGGGGCTGAAGGCATGCTTGATCACCAGGGAAAAGGCGGCTGGAATGTCAGCGGCGTTTATCGCCAGCACCACAAGCCCGGCGATCAGGTAGGAAACCGCCATCAAGGGCACGAGGGCGCTGGCGACGTGCCCGATCCTGCGGATACCGCCGATCAGGACCATGCCCACCAGAACCATGAGAACCAGGCCGGTCAGCCAGTGTGGCAATCCGAAGTTGGTCTCCATGACATCGGCGACCGAATTGGCCTGCACGGTATTACCGATGCCGAAACCGGCAATGGCGGCAAAGACGGCAAACAGGACGGCTAGCCAGGCCCATTTTCGGCCCAGTCCATTACGGATGTAGTACATGGGGCCACCGACATGGTCGCCACGTTCGTCCACTTCCCGGTAACGCACGGCAAGCACCGCCTCGGAATACTTGGTAGCCATGCCCACCAGGGCCGTTAGCCACATCCAGAACAGCGCGCCGGGGCCGCCAAGGAAGACCGCAGTGGCAACGCCGGCGATATTGCCGGTACCAACGGTGGCGGAAAGTGACGTCATCAGTGCCTGGAATGGCGGGATTTCGCCCTCGGATTCGGCATCAGCGGCTGTGCGGCCTTTCCACATGAGCCGGAAACCCGCGCCGAGCTTCAGCACCGGCATCAGTTTGAGTCCGAGGCTGAGGAACAGGCCCACCCCCAGTATCAGGATCAGCATGGGCGGGCCCCAGACCAGTCCGTTTATCTGCCCTACAAATTCAGAAATAGCTTCCATGGGATCTCCCTCTGTATGCCATGGATTGGTTTGGATTTTGACCCAGTTTGGGTATAACCGGTTGAGTCTAGTCAGATATTTTTCCGTGTAAACCGATGATCCAGGAAAAGTGGTGGATTCGGAAGTGATTGCCTATGCTCATTACAATGGCGATCATCCACCAAGGGGAGGGATTCTGCCCATGCGTTCACTGAAAGTGTCAGATGTCATGTGGAACCACATCGAGCCAATCCGTTGTGGCACGCAGCTCACCAAAGTGGTGAAGACGCTGCTCCACAACCACGTGACCGGCCTGCCGGTTGTTGATGACCAGCGCCATGTGATCGGTTTTATCTCCGAGCAGGACTGCATCCATGCCCTGCTGGTCAGCGGCTATCACCGCGAGGGCGACCCGCTCGTTGACGATGTGATGTTCCGGAAACCGGTGACGATTTCAGCAGAGATGTCGGTGGTGGATCTTGCCCAGAACCTCGGTGCGGGCAAGCCAAAGGTGTACCCTGTAGTGGATCACGGCAAACTGATTGGTATAGTCACGCGTACTGCTATCCTGGCCGAGCTGGCACGGACCGGTTTTGGTCTGGAGCCGCCAAAGCACGCCAGTGCCGGATACTGAAACACACTTTTCCTGAAATTGAGGACACTATGGAACTCCTATCCACGAACGTCTGTTTCGAAGGCGAGCATCGCCGCTACCGGCATACCTCCGCTACCCTCGAATGCGACATGGAGTTTGCGGTGTATCTGCCGCCCGTGGCTGTGGGCTCCAGGCCGGTTAAAGTGCCGGTCCTCTACTGGCTGTCAGGGCTGACCTGCACCGATCAGAATTTCATGCAGAAAGCCGGCGCCCTGAAGCGCGCTGCGCAACTGGGTATGGCGATTGTCTGTCCGGACACCAGCCCCCGTGGGGTGAACCTGCCGGGCGAGGACGACAGCTACGACTTTGGCTCCGGAGCCGGTTTCTACATCAACGCCACCGAGCAACCCTGGGCACCCCATTACCGGATGTACGACTATGTGGTGAAGGAATTGCCGCAGTTGATCGAGAATGAATTGCCGGTAACAGACAAGCGCTCTGTCAGTGGCCATTCTATGGGCGGCCACGGCGCTCTGATTTGCGCCCTGAAAAACCCGGGCCGCTATGCTTCGGTGTCGGCGTTTGCGCCCATCGCCAATCCCACGGAATGCCCCTGGGGTCAGAAAGCCTTCAAGGGCTATCTCGGAGACGATCCGCGCAGTTGGGAAGAATGGGATGCCACCCTGCTGATTCCCACTGCTCGGGAGCGGCTGCCGCTACTGGTGGACCAGGGCACCGCGGACGAGTTTCTGGACAGTCAGTTAAACCCGGATGTTCTGGCGGATGCCTGTGAAAAGTTCCACCATCACATCAACCTGCGCATGCACCGGGGCTATGATCACAGCTATTTCTTCATTGCCTCGTTCATTGATGATCACCTCGATCATCATGCGAAAGCGCTGGGTCTATAGGGATTATAGGCGGTCAGGAGCGGAAGTCCCAGACCAGGCTGAAGTCCATGGAAGGCATGACTTCAGGCTCTTCCAGAGACTGGATGCCGAAGTCCGGCTCGCTGGTGTCCCGCTCGAAGGTGCCGTTGTAACGGTTGCCACGGGGGCCGAAAATGGCTTTCACGAAGGGCCCCCGGGCCCTTACCGGCCGCCGGGTAACCACGCCCACTTCGTTGTTTTCCAGGCGCACCAGAATGCCGGGCGGATATTCCCCGAGAATCTGCAGCAGGGACTTTGGGATCGCCGGTCGGAACTTGCCGTCGGCCAGGTTGGCTATCAGCTTGCGGGCGTCGGCCACGTTCATGCGCTGCCGGTAGGCCCGTTTGGTGATCATTGCCACGTAGCGTTCTGCAAGCGCCAGGATTTCCGCTTCAGGGCGTATTTCAGTGCCACTGAGCCCTTTCGGATAGCCGCTGCCGTCGGCCTGTTCATGATGCTGGGCGATGATGGTCAGTAGCAGCTTGTTGTCGATGCCCGCGGCCTGCAGTGCCTGGATGCTGCGTTCGGGGTGTTTTCGAATGACGCCGCGCTGTTCATCGTTCAGCACCGTATTGGACGCATTCAGCTTGTCGGCAATGGGCACGAGCCCGAGGTTGGCAGTGAGGGCGGCGGCAGTCAGTACTGCAATTCTTTTCTCCTCCAGGCCGAATTGCCGGCCAATAAACTGGCAAAGAATGGCGTAAAACAGGATCTGTTCGTGAATGACCGGGCCGATTGAGTAGAGGTGAACCAGGGCCAGGGTTGCATCGGGTGATTCCGTGCAGGTGCGCTCGATTATCAGGGCCAGGCCGAGCAGCCGTTTTTGGGCCGAAGGATCGGAATCGGTAATGGCTTTCAGGGTTGCTTCAAGGGAATGGAGCAGGTCCGGGTAATCAGAAAAGGGGTTTCGGTCGCGGGTATCCTCGAACACTTCCTCCTGGGGGCGTTCGATCTTGCGAGGTTTGAATCGGCCCCGCTCGAACAATTGTTCCAGCTGGGAATCTGTCTGAATTACATAGCCCTGGCGCAGAAGGATATTGCCGTCTGCATCGTAGACATCCCACGGCAGGGGACGGCCGATGGTGAGCGCGCCGGGCGCAATTCGGACAAGTTCGGTCAAATCAGGTGTCTCGGGTACAGGTTAATTGTGTCGCCAGTGTAACCCCGAATGCGGCTGGGGCTCCACTGAAGCGAACCGGCTCTGGCCGTGAAGCAGCGTGGTTTTACCTGATTTTACCGCTGGCCCTGTTTCGGGATACATAAAAATGAGCAAGCGTTCACACTTTGTCTTTTTTGATAGAGAGTATGTAAAGAATCGTTGTCCTTTAACGCTCATTCAAATTGGTTGAGCTATTCTGGGACTCAGGATAGTACTGTTGTCGGACGAAAACGCTAAATGCTCCATCGCCTCAAGACTGATTTCAGATTGTCGATCATTACCCTGTTGGGTGGCAGCGCAATACTGGGCATAACCCCATTTGCTGTGATGCGCTTTTTGCAGGGTAATACGCTTGCCGGGACTGTCGACGCGGCGATTCTTCTTGGAATCCTGGTGACCCTTACTTACGCTTGGATTACAGGAGATACCCGAAGAAGCGGATTTGTGTTTGCGGTTATTGCGTGCAGCGGGGCAGTGGCTGTTGGTACTGTCGTGGGCGAGCCAGGGCTATTCTGGCTATACCCATGCCTGGTAACCACCTTCTTTCTTGCTAACTCTCGGATCGCCGTTCTTCTCAACGTGGCCTCGGTAGTCGCGTTACTGGCTCACGGCGGTGCTTTCCGCTCTGATGTTCAGATGTGGTCGTTTGCCTCGACAGCATTTGTGGTCAGTGCCTGCGCCTACGTCTTTGCCCACAGGAACCATGATCAGCGGGAGCGTCTGGAGCATCTTGCAACGATTGATCCGCTGACCGGCATCAAGAACCGCCGCTCAATGGATCAGGAGCTGGATCTGGCTGCGGCGAATGCCGAGCGTACCGGTTTGCCCTATGCCCTGGTTCTGCTGGATATCGATCATTTCAAGAAGATCAACGATGAGCATGGTCATGGCGTGGGCGATGATGTTCTGACCGATCTGGTGGCCCTGCTGAAACAGAACACGCGCAAATCAGACCAGCTGTTCCGGTACGGTGGTGAGGAGTTTGTGCTGCTTATGCTAGGGGTTGATGGCATTGGCCTCAAGGCAGTGATGAATAATTTACAGCAGGTTCTGCGCAAGTACATGAAGCATCCCGGTGGTTCCGTCACCGCTTCATTTGGTGTGGCGCTGCTTCGGCATGGCGAAAGTGTCGATGGCTGGTTGGCCCGGACCGATACCGCGCTTTATGAAGCCAAGGAAAACGGTCGGGACCAGGTCGTGTTTGCGGATGCTCAGCGAGCGCCGGAGCTTTCCGCTGACACCGTCTGACCGCCATCCGGTGCGTATAGAAAGAGCCTCCATCCCAGCAGAATGCTGGCGGACGCCAGCCCGCCAGTCAGACCCACCCAGAAGCCGGCGGCCCCCATGGCCGGCACCAGCCAGTCTGTGAAGGTCAGCAGATACCCCAGTGGCAGGCCCACGCCCCAGAATGAAAACAGCATGATGAACATCGGAATGCGGGTGTCCTTGTAGCCGCGCAACGCGCTGATGCAGGTTACCTGGATAACATCGGCAATCTGGAACAAAGCTGCGAACATCAGAAGTTTGACGGTGACCGCCTGTACCTCCGTATCACTGGTGTAGAGTGCTGCGATCTCCCGGGAGAACACGAACAGCATTATTGCGAAGACCAGCGCTGTAGCCGCGGCGAGAATCAGGGAACTGCGGGAGATCAGCCGTGCGGTGGCAGGCGCCCGGGCACCTGACAGGAAGCTGACCCGCAGTGTCAGCGCCATGCCGATGCTCAATGGCAGCATGAACAGCAAAGACACCACGTTCAGGGCAATCTGGTGGCCGGCGACCACAACCGGGCCAAGGGGCGCCAGAAACAGGGCGATCACCGAGAACAGGCTGGCCTCGACGAAGATGGTAAAGCCGATAGGGACGCCGATGCCCAGGATGTAGCGCATGCCTGCCAGATCCGGCTTTGCCCAATCCGCAATCAGGTGGAACTGACGGTAAACCCGGCTGCGGTTCAGATACACCAGCAATGCCGCCGCCGCGACACCATTGGAAATGGACGTCGCCCAGCCACAGCCAACTCCGCCCATGGCCGGCAGGCCCAGCTTGCCGTAGATAAAAATGTAGTTCATCGGCAGGTTGATCAGTGTGCTGAGCACTGAAAACGCCATGATCACGCGGGTGTGCCCGAGGCCATCGGTCAGGCCCCGGAGCGCGGTCAGTAACAGCAGGGCCGGAATACCCCAGGCAAAGGCGTCCAGATAGCCCTGGGTGATGCGTGCGGTGTTGGCCTCCAGCTTCAGAAGCGCCAGTATCGGGTGCACATGGGTAAGCAGCAGAATCATGATCACGGACCCGGCGGCGGCAAGATACAGGCCCTGCCACGTGGCGGGCATGATTTTCCCAACATCCCGGGCACCGTTGTAACCGGAAATAATGGGTTGCAGCGCCCCCAGCATGCCCATGAAAAACAGGAACAGAGGCATCCACAGGCTGCTGCCAATACCCACTGCGGCAAGATCCTCGGCACTGGCGTGGCCGGCCATGATGGTATCGATCACCCCGTTGGCCATCTGGGCAACCTGGGCAATTAGTATTGGCCCGCCCAGAATGGCGAGGGTTCGCCACTCGTTAAGTGTTCTGGCGACCAGCGGCTGCTTGGGTTCCGGTAATGGCTGGTGGGTTTCATCCATGGGATGCTATCCGGTGTTTCTGCACTGCAAGTTTCTCCCAAAACCGTTAAAGTACGCGCCTTAATCACAACAGATGGCAGTGGCGATGGGACTTCTGGTTTTTGTTACCTTTCTTTGGGCGTTTTCTTTCAGTCTGATCGGCGAATTTCTGGCCGGCCAGGTGGACAGCGATTTTGCGGTGCTCAGCCGTGTTCTGCTCGGTGCACTGGTGTTTCTGCCGTTCACCCGCTGGCGGGGCGTGGCTTCCGGACAGAAACTGGGCATCCTGGTAATCGGCATGTTGCAGTTCGGGATCACCTATCTCTGTCTGTACCGGTCCTTCAGCTACCTGACCGTCCCGGAAGTGCTGCTGTTCACGATTTTCACCCCGCTGTATGTGACCCTGCTGGATGATGCCCTGTTCCGCCGTTTCTCTCCGGTAGCGCTTCTGGCCGCCGCGATCGCTACTGTCGGGGCGGGTATCATACGCTACGATGGGCTGAGTGAGGACTTCATCACCGGCTTTCTGTTACTCCAGGTGGCGAATTTTACCTTTGCCGCCGGCCAGGTGGGTTACAAGCATGTGATGCAGCACTACGCCACCGACATGCCTGCCTACCGAACCTTCGGCTATTTCTTCTTCGGTGCCCTGATCATTGCGCTGCCATCCTTCCTGATATTCGGCAATGCCGACAAGCTGCCGACGACCTCCGTGCAGTGGGGCATTCTCGCGTGGCTCGGGCTGGCAGCTTCCGGCCTGGGGCTGTTCCTGTGGAACCGGGGTGCCTGTGTGGTTGACGCCGGCACCCTGGCTATCATGAACAATGCGCTGGTGCCTGCAGGCCTGATCGTCAACCTGCTGATCTGGAACCGCGATGCCGATTTGCTGAGGCTGGCCATCGGTGGCGGGGTCATCGCCTTCTCCCTCTGGGTAAACGCTCGCTTCCATCCCCGGGCCCGCCTGGCAGTGTCCACATAAGTACCTGCACGGACTAAGGTTCCGTTTACGGCTGCCGTTACACTCCACATACGCAAGGTAACCTTTGATGAATATCAATGATGTTCATCGGGGCTTACCCTTGTTCGCCCATATTTATCCCCGTGGTCAGCCCCGAGTCAGAAGGTCCGTTTATGCGCAAGAATCTCCCGGTAACCCAGCGTGAAGTAAAAATGCGGAAAGGCGGTCGGTTGATTACCACCACGGACCTGAAAGGGGTGATCACCTACTGCAATGAAGAGTTTGTGGAAATCAGTGGTTTCTCCCGGGAAGAACTGGTTGGCCAGGCTCACAACATTATCCGCCATCCGGACATGCCCCAGGCCGTATTCAAGGATATGTGGGATTACCTGAAGGCCGGCAAGGCCTGGATGGGTGTGGTGAAGAACCGGGCGAAGAGCGGCGACCATTACTGGGTAAGTGCTTACGTTACGCCGATCCGTGAGAACGGCCAGATGGTGGGCTTCGAGTCGGTTCGTGTCGAGCCGACCCGCGAGCAGATTGCCAGGGCCGAGCGACTTTATGGCAAGATTTCTGCCGGCAAAATGACCTCATCCTTCAGTAACCGAGCGTTGTCGATGCTTCGTTCCGGCTGGCCGTTCCTTGTCTCTCTGGTGCTCAGCCTTGGCGCCCTCCAGATCAACCAGCCCTGGCTGGCGGCAGGTTTGATCGTTGTGGGGCACGCCCTGGGTTTCGGCCTGGTGTTCAATTCCCTGGCTGCCCGCTTGCGCAGGCTGCTGGACCTGCGGCCAGATGCCTTCCGCGACCCCATCGTTGCCCGTACCTACAGTGACGAGCGAGGACTGTTCTCGCAGCTGTCGCTGTTGCTGGTGAGTGAAGAGGCCCGGGTCCGGACGGCCCTGGCAAGGATTGATGACCAGGCGGAACTGCTCTACGAGCAGGCGCGGGCTTCCCATGGCTATATCAGCGATGGCGCGGCGGCGATTGCCCGGCAGCGGGCGGAAACAGATCAGACCGCCTCGGCTATCAATGAAATGACCGCCTCAATCCAGGAAGTGGCCGAGTCGGTGACCAGCAATGGTCGTGAAGCCGAGGAGGCCAATCGTCTGGCTGGTGTTGGCAGCGACCGGAGCGCAGAGGCATTGGTGGCTATCGAGGAGCTGGTAACCCGCGTAAACGGGATTGGTTCAACGATCAGCAAGTTGGGTGAGTCCACCAACAGCATCGGTGAAGCCGCCAACCTGATTTCCGAGATTGCCGAGCAAACCAATCTGCTGGCATTGAACGCGGCTATCGAAGCGGCGCGTGCCGGTGAGCAGGGCCGCGGTTTTGCGGTGGTAGCGGATGAGGTGCGCTCACTGGCCCGTCGGACCCGGGAATCCACGGTGCGCATCCAGAACGTCATCGACGACTTCCGCCAGCAGGTAGATTCGGCTGTTCAGGCTACCCGGGACGGTGAGGCTGTTGCCGGCCAGGGTCTTGAGAAGGTTCGGGAAGCTGAGAACTCGCTGCGGGATATCGTGACCTCGATCCAGACCATTTCCGACAGCTTTATCAACATGTCTGCGGCCTTTGAGGAGCAGAGCCAGGTGTCTGACGAGATCAATCGCCAGATCACCAATATTGCCGAACTGGCCGATCACAGTGATGCCCAGGCCGACTCCGCCAAGCAGAGCAGTGACCGGCTTAGCGCCATGTCCCGTGGCCTGAAAGACCTGATAGCCAGGTTTATCAGCAAAAACGGTTAGTTAGCTTTCCCTGCCTTTTGCTCCCACCGGATCAACCCGGCCCGGGAGGGCGCCAGCACTGGCATCGACGCGCCAGTGCTGGCAGAATCCCGCTCCAATTGCCCCGGCAACGCCGTGGCTCTCCCTTTTTAAAGACATTCCTCAGCCAAAAGCACAGGAACACAACATGACTCAGTCCAACTCGGTTTCGGGTAAAGGTGCAGGGGCCGCTCGTGGTCTCTGGTCCTCCCGGTTGGCGTTTATTCTGGCGGCAACCGGTTCGGCCGTCGGTCTTGGCAATATCTGGAAGTTTCCCTACGTTACCGGTGAAAACGGTGGTGGCGCTTTCGTGCTGGTTTATCTGCTGTGTATTGCAGTGATCGGTATTCCCATCATGATGGCGGAAGTGTTTATCGGCCGGAATGGTCGCCACAACCCCATCACCAGCATGCGCCTTGTGGCAGAGCGCAATCTCAGCGCCCCGGGCTGGCGGATCTCTGCCATCATCGGGATGATCGCCGCCTTCGTGATCCTCTCCTTCTACTCGGTGATTGGTGGTTGGGCCGCGTCCTACGTAGGCCATGCCGCCATGGGTGACTTTACCGGGGGCACCGCAGACTCCATCGGTGAATTGTTCGGCGGCCTGCTGGCCAGCCCCGGGCAACTGCTGCTTTGGCACACGATCTTCATGGCGCTGGTCATTCTGGTGGTGTCCCAGGGACTGAAAGGGGGCCTCGAACGGGCCGTTACCATCCTGATGCCAGCCCTGTTTCTGTTGCTTCTGGCGGCGGTAGGCTACGCCACCACCACCGGCCATTTTGGCGAGGCTATCAGCTTCCTGTTCACGCCGAATTTTGGTGCCCTGACCATCAACGGGGTTCTGATCGCTCTTGGCCACGCCTTCTTCACCCTCAGCCTCGGGATGGCCATCATGATGGCCTACGGTTCCTATCTGGGGCGGGACGTGTCCATTGGCCGCACGGCCGTCAGCGTGGCAATCATGGACACCGTGGTCGCGCTTCTGGCCGGCCTGGCCATTTTCCCGGTGGTGTTTGCTAATGGCCTGGAAGCCGGTGCCGGTCCCGGACTGATTTTCCAGACCCTGCCGCTGGCCTTCGGCAATATGCCCATGGGCGGCCTGTTTGGCACCCTGTTCTTTATCCTGCTGCTGTTCGCCGCCTGGACCTCCGGTATATCCCTGCTGGAGCCGGTGGTTGAATGGGTCGAGGAAAAGACCAGCCTGGCCCGCACGGGCAGTGCCATTCTGGTAGGCGTGCTCTGCTGGGCGCTGGGTATTGCCTCGATTCTGTCGCTGAATGTCTGGGCCGACGTGGCACCGCTCGCCATGTTTGAACGCTTCGAAGGCAAGACCATCTTTGACCTGCTGGACTTCTTCACGGCCAACGTGCTGCTGCCGCTCTCCGGTTTGCTGACCGCGGTGTTTGTCGGCTGGTTCGTGGCCAAAGAGTCGCTGAAATCCGATCTGGCCCTTCAGGGTGGAGCCTTTGCCCTCTGGTACAACCTGATCCGGTTCGTGACTCCCATCGCAGTTGCCATCGTCTTTTTCTACAACCTTATGTCCTGACCAAAGGGGGCACATCACGTTTGAATGAAACGTGGCAATAAAAAAGCCCGGCAAGTCATCTTGCCGGGCTTTCTGTTTTCCAGTGGCCGCTTCCTACTCCTCGCCTAACTTTCTGAGTGCCTCTACGTGGGGACGCACCGCCTCGATATCTTCCGCCGGAGCGTTGCTCGCGCTTTGCATGGCGCCCATCGCACCCTCCATCATGGCCCGCATCTGGGCTTTCTGTTCGGCTGTCATGTGAGGGCTGTTTTCCATCTCGGCGAGCGCGGCTTCCATCTCCTGCCTGGCGGCAGGCTTCTGCTCTGCCATTTCGATGGCCATCCAGGCCTGGAAAACCCGGTCTCCGGTGGCACCCCAGGATTCCAGACTGTCGAAGCCGTGATCCTGCACCATGTTTTCCAGGCGGTCATAGGCTTCATGGCCTTTCATCTGCTCCAGGGATTCCGACACGATCCGGGAGAAATCCGGCATGGTGCTTTCGTTCTGGTTGTCCATCTGACGCTCCAGCTCCTCGAACTCCGGTGCCAGTGTTTGTGCAGCTCGAACGCTTTCGATAAACGAGGCCACTCGCTGATCGGAAAGGGTGTCGGCTTGGCTCTGTGCGGGGATGAGGGGAAGCAGGAAAAAAACGGCTGTTAGGATGACGCTGTTAAATACCAGCATCGTCTGTCGTTGCGGGTTATGCATGCTGTTCTCCTTGTGTGGACTTCCGGTTCCTTTGTCCGGAAGTCCCACGAGATTAGCGCTTACCCGCTTTGGCTGGCAACTTTCCTTTCAGGTCAGGTTCAGAAAAACATATCCGGCAGCCATGTGGCGATTTCCGGGAAGATCATGATCAGGATGATGCCGATGATCTCCACAATTACGAAGGGAATGATCGACTTGTAGATGTCCTTCATGGTGATTGACGGTGGCACGATGCCCTTCAGATAGAACAGGTTGAAGCCGAAGGGTGGCGTCATGTAGCCGATTTCCATGTTGATCACGAACAGGATGCCGAACCAGATCGGATCGAAGCCCAGGGATTCCACGATCGGCATGAACACCGGCAGGGTGATCAGCATAATGCCCACCGGGTCCAGCACCATGGCCAGCAGGAACACGATCAACATCATGGCAATGATGACACCCCAGGGGCCGCCGGGCACCATATTCATCAGGCCCTCAATCAGCTCCTGAGCGCCCATACTCTGGTACGCGGCGCTGAAGGCGTGGGCGGCGAACAGGATCCACATGATCATGCCGGTGAGCTTGAAGGTGCGGATCGCGGCTTCCTTCAGAATGCTCCACTTGAACTGCCGATACACGGCGGCGGAAATCAGGGCGCCGAGAACACCCATGGCGGCGGCTTCCGTCGGGGTAGTGATACCGCCGATGATGGAGCCCAGAACCATTACGACGACGCCGATTGGCAGCAGCACCGCACGCAGGGCACGGAATTTCTCCGGCCAGGTGCCCCGCTCTTCTTTTGGCAATGCCGGTGCCAGCTCCGGTTGCAGGTGGCAGCGAACGAGGATGTAAATTGCCGTCAGTACCATCAGCAGGATACCGGGCATGATGCCCGCGGCGAACATCTGGCCGACAGAAACGCCGGTGATCAGGGCGTAGAGGATCATCAGGATGCTGGGCGGAATCAGAATGCCCCAGCCCCCGCCGGTATTGATCACGCCCAGGGCCATGCTCTTGTCATAGCCCCGCTCAAGCATTGAGGGCAGCGCGATGGTGCCCATGGCGACCACGGCGGCACCGCTGATGCCGACCATGGCAGCAAACACCGCGCAGATGCCAAGGGTGCCGAGGGCAAGGCCGCCTTTCAGGCCGCCGCACCACAGGTGCATCATCCGGTACAGGTCCCGGGCCACACCGGTGCGTTCCAGAATCATGGCCATGAACACGAACAGAGGGATGGCGACCAGGGTAAAGCTTTCCATGGTGCCCCAGATCTGGGAGGCAACCATGTAGAAGGAATCAAAACCCCAGGTGAAATACAGGAACACCACCGAGACGCCGCCGAGCACGAACGCCAATGGCAGGCCCAGCAGCAGGAAAAACAGCAGTGAACCGAAGAACAGGAGCGTCAGGGCTTCAATGCTCACAGCTGATCTCCTTCAGATTCGGACTGTTCGGGCATGTAGTAATCCAGGTTGAACGCCACGGCGATGTCTTCAAGCAGCTTGACCAGCCCCTGCAGAACCAGCAGGCCGGTGCCGATGGGAATGGCCAGCTTCACCGGCCAGATGGGTGGATTCCAGGCCGAGTAGGAGGTTTCCCAGCTGGAAATGGATTCCTGGGCCATGTCGATCCCGAACCACAGCAGGGCCAGGGTGAAAATAAAGAACACCAGGGAGGTCACAATATCCAGGGCCGCGCGCTTGCGTGGTCTCAGGTGGGAATGCAGCAGGTCCACGTTCACGTGGCCCCGGTGGGCCATGATGTAGCCGCCCGACATCACCGCATAGATACCGAAGAGCATCTGGGTCAGTTCATTGGTCCAGACCGTGGGGGAATTGAACAGGTAGCGGAACCCCACTTCCAGCAACAGGAACGCGAACATCGCGAAGATCAGAAGGGCGACCCACCGGCCGATAACATCATTGAGACGGGTAACCCCTCTCATGAATGCGGCGATCATCACACTCACGGCAATCTCCCACGGGATACTGGTTTGGTTCAGGGACAGAAAGGCCGGGGTCAGGAACCCCGGCCTTGGTCAGAGCAACGGCTGATCAGAGGTAACCGAGGTCGGCCAGGTAGCCTTTCAGCATGTCCAATGCCTTCTTGGCGTTTTCGCTGCGCTTGCCTTCCTCATCCCACATGGCCTGGGCCGTGGCAACCAGCTTGTCCTGGACTTCGTCCGGCAGCACATTGAGCTGCACGCCCTGTTCTTCGATGGCCTTGGCGAGGGTGATGCGCTCCTTGTACTGGTACTCGTTGGTGCGGATCCAGAACTGTTCGTTCAAGGCGTCCTTGACGATGTTCTGCATGTCTTCCGGCAGCTTGTCCAGAGCCTTCTGGCTGACGATGATCACGTCGGTGCCGGCAATGTTCAGGGCAGGCTGTACATGATATTTGGCAACTTCATACAGGCCCATGCTGTAGGCGCCCTGGGCCGCACCCCAGTGGGCACCGTCGACAATGCCAGAATCCAGAGCCGAGTAGAGTTCACTGCCCGGAATATAGGAGGCGGCGGCGCCGGCTTCGGTCAGGAAGCTTTGAAGAGCGCCGGACGAACGGATCTTGAGGCTGGTGAAGTCGTCCCAGCTTTCGATCGGCTCTTTTACGACCATCTCAGTCGGGTAAACCTTGTCCGTGGCCCAGTAGACACCGTGCTCTGCAGCTTCGTCACGGAGCATCTGTTCGAATCCCATGTTCTGGTGGAAGTAGGCGGCTTCCCAGACGTTACGGAAGGCAAACGGCAGACCTGAGGCGATACCCGCAAGTGAAACCTTGTCCTGGGCATACGATGGGGAGATGGTGCCCATTTCCAGGATGCCACGGCTGACGGCGTTGAATGTATCCTTGGCCTTGAACAGGGCGCCGGCCTCGTAAAGTTGCAGCTTAAGACGGCCATCAGTGCGCTCTTCCAGAACGCGTTTGATGCGGCCAAGGCTGTCTGTGTAGGAGCTGCTGGAGCCGGGCCAGTGGGACTGGACTTTCCAGGTTACGGTGTCCTGCGCGGCGGCCGGCGTGGCAGCCAGGGAGGCTGACAGACCAAGGGTCAGTGCCGAGGCAAAGACGGTCAGTTTTCTTCGAGCGTTATTAACTAGAGTCATGATAGGCCTCTTTCGTTGTTGTACTTGTGCATTAAATGACTGTTTAGTTATGACCAATGGATCTTTCTTTGTTTCACTGTGCAGAATTGGCGACTGCATGGTGAATCGTAGTTTTCTGAATCTAACACATGTCTTGTTTTTTGCAATAGGCGGTTGATCGGTCCTTGATTACAGAATTCATAAAAGGATAGTTCATGGATTGAACGTCAGCAGTACCGACGGCCTATCTGTCTCGCGCCGCTTCAGGTTCCGGGCCAGTAAGGCGCGCGAAGTTCCCGTTTGAGCACCTTGCCAATGGCAGAGCGGGGCAACGTGGCACGGAATTCAATGGCCGCCAGACGCTGGGATTTTCCCAACTGAGTGTTGGCCCACTTCAGTATCCCATGTTCGGTTTCATCACGATCGGGCTGGAGAACCACCAGGCCCAGGGGCGTTTCCCCCCAGTGTTCGCTGGGAATACCGATGATCGTGGCGTCGGCTACCGCCGGGTGCGACAGCAGTACTTTTTCCAGATCCACCGGATAGATGTTAAAACCGCCGGAAATGATCATATCCTTCCGTCGATCAAGGATGTAGATAAAGCCGTCCTCGTCGATTCGTCCCATGTCACCACTGCGGTAATACACCTCACCCTCCGGACTCGTCCAGAGCATCTCCCGGGTCAGCTCCGGGCGATTCACATAGCCGCGCATCATGGAAATGGCGCGGCCCACGATCTCGCCAGTGGCGCCCCGGGGCAGCTCACGGTCATCCTCGCCAATCACCCGCACCTCAGCGCCCTGGGTGGGCACACCAACCGAGTCCCATTTGTCCGGGTGGGCAGCGCAGTCGAGACTGGTGGATATACCGCCTTCGGTAAGGCCATAGACCTCCCTGAGGTTGCCGGGCCAGCGTGCCATGGCATCGGCAATCACCGCCGACCGCAACGGGGCACTGGTGCAGAGCTTCAGCTTGAAACTGGAGAGGTCAAACCCGTCAAAATCCGGCTGCGCCAGGATCCGTTGGTATTGCACCGGTACCAGCATGGCGTGCGTAACACGGTGGGTTTCGGCCAGTTGCAGGAACCTGTGGGCATCGAATTTCGCCATCAGCACCAGGGTGCCGCCGTGGTAGAGCGTGGGTAACACTGAAACCAGGGTGGTGTTGGAATAAAGTGGCGTTGATACGAGGTTGATAGTCTCGCCGTCCAGCCCATAGCGGCTCATTCTGACCATCTGACGCTGGCGGAAGCGATAATCGTGCAGGATCCCCTTGGGCGTGCCTGTGGTGCCGGAGCTGTAAATGATATTGAACGGGTCGTTGAGGGTGACCGGCTCGGGCCGGGCGGTGGCCGTAGTCTGCGCCAGCCAGTCAACCAGGGAGTAACCGGCTCCGTCCAGGGGGCCAGCCAGGCTGATGATGCGCTCGCCGGGTACCTTGGTCAGCTGTGCTCGAAGGCGGCCAAACAGCTCCCGCTGTTGGCCGGAAATGAACAGAAAGCGTGCCTGGCAATCCGTCACCATCAGTGCAAGTGCTTCGGTACTGGCCATGCCAGACAGCGGCACCATACAGCCCCCGGCCACCAGGGTGCCGAGGTACAGGGCGACATCGTCCCGGCTGTTTCCTGACAAGGCAGCCACAGACTCGCCCGGCCGCAGACCGGCCTCGCGTAGCCGGTTGGCAATACGGTTAACCTGGTCGACAAGGCTTCGCCAGTCCAGGGCGCCCTGTTCGTCAATCAGGGCCGGGTGGCTGCCACGGGTCTGGGCGTGTTGCTGGATACGATTTCCGATTGCGTCCATGGACTCACTGGGATCGATTGGCGCATAGACCGGCATGTCTCGCTTGCCACTTTCCATTTTTAGCCCCTCAAACGTTATCGTGTTTTATCTAGTGAAATTAACTTCCGATTATATTGACTCAAAACCAACAGGCGTGACAAATTAACTGAATGGAAAGACCCCAGCACCATCAACAACAATGAGACAGACCGGGGAGCATCGGCATATGGGACGGTTTGATCAGCGGGTAGCCATTGTCACCGGCGCCGGCAGCGGCATTGGTCGGGCGACGGCTCTGCGACTCGCTCGGGAGGGTGCGTCAGTGATCCTGGCGGATACCTCTGAGGCCGGTCTGGTAGAAACTGAAAACCAGTTGCCCGAGCAAGCCCGGCGCCTTCGACGGCTGGTGGATGTGGCCAACGAAGCCCAAGTGGATGCGTTGGTCAACGAGGCTATCGCCAGCTTCGGTCAGATCGACGTGCTATGCAATATCGCCGGCATTGCCAGTACTGGTCAGGGCCACCCGCCGGTGACCGGCAACGACCGTGCCGAGTGGGACCAGGTGCTATCGGTGAATCTGACAGGCACCATGCTGCTGATCAAGCACGTGGCGCCCCACATGCAGGCCCGCAAGCTCGGCGCTATCGTCAACACCGCGTCGGTGGCAGGTATCCGGTCCGGCGCGGGCGGTAACGCCTACAGTGCTTCCAAAGCCGGCGTCATCAATCTGACTATGACCGCCGCCTGTGACCTGGGCGGCGACAACGTACGGGTAAATGCAGTGTGCCCCGGTCTGGTGGAAACCGGCATGACCCGGGCGGTGTTCGACTACGCCCGGGCCAATGAAAAAGCCCATAAGCTCGGCGCCCGCTGTGAGCTGCGCCGGTATGGCAATCCGGAAGAAATCGCCGCGGCAATCCTGTTTCTGGCCAGCGACGATGCCAGCTACATCACCGGCCAGTCCTTGCCCGTGGACGGCGGCAATACCGCATCCCTTAACCTGCCAGGAATGAAAGTGTAATGAATGATCAAGAGCCCCTGTTTACCGACGGTAAGGACCTGCCCGGCTTTCACAGCCTGCTGGGTTATCGTCAGGTCTCCTGGGAGGAAGACGAGGCGGTGCTTGAGCTGGAACTGCAGCCCCGGCACCTGAACCTGGGAGGGGTGATCCACGGGGGTGTGCTTACCTCCCTGCTGGATATTGTGCTGGCCCAGGCAGGCACCTATTGCCCCTACCCGGGGCGGATGCGTAAGGCCATCACCCTGTCCCTGACCACCACCTTCACCGGGCAGTGCTCCGGCGGAACGATCAGGGTCACCGGGCGTAAGCGCGCCGGAGGCACCCGGATTTTCAACAGTACGGGTGAGGTTCATGACGACAAGGGCAGCCTGCTGGCCATCGCCGAAGGTACATTCCGGATCCGGTCCGGCAGCGACAAACCAGAGGGCGTTCCGATCTGAAGGAACGGTTACCGACTTAATGCCAACAACACCAAGAGGAAGCGGACATGTTCGAACTGTCTGACAAAGCGAAACAGCTGCAGAACCAGCTGAACGAGTTCATGGATGCCTATATCTACCCGAACGAGCACAAGCATCATGAGCAGATAGAGCAGGCAGAAGACCGCTGGGCGCCGGTTCCGATTATTGAGGAGCTGAAACACAAGGCCAAATCCGCCGGCCTGTGGAACCTGTTCCTGCCCGAAAGCGAATTCGGCGCCGGGCTGACCAACTACGAATACGCCCACCTGTGTGAAGTGATGGGTCGCTCGGCCATGGCCCCTGAGGTGTTCAACTGTTCCGCTCCTGATACAGGCAACATGGAAACCATCGCCCGCTATGGCAATAAAGAGCAGCAGGAGCAATGGCTGAAGCCTCTGCTGGATGGCGAGATCCGTTCCTGTTTCTCAATGACCGAGCCGGATGTGGCGTCGTCGGATGCCACCAATATTGCCTGTGAAATCTGCCGCGAGGGTGATGAGTACGTAATCAACGGCAAAAAGTGGTGGTCCTCCGGTGCCATGACCACCAACTCGAAGATCGCCATCGTGATGGGCAAGACCGACCCTCAGGCCGAGAAGCACAAGCAACAGTCGATGATTCTGGTGCCGCTGGATGCGCCGGGCGTGAAAATGATTCGCCCCCTGACGGTGTTCGGCTATGACCACGCGCCCCATGGCCATGCGGAGATTCACTACGAAAACGTGCGGGTGCCGGTGAGCAACATCCTGCTGGGCGAGGGCCGGGGGTTCGAGATTGCCCAGGGCCGCCTCGGGCCTGGCCGTATCCATCACTGCATGCGCACCATCGGCGTCGCCGAGCGGGCTCTGGAGCTGATGTGCAAGCGTGCCAATGCCCGGGAGGCCTTCGGCAAGCCGCTGTCCAGTTTTGATTCCATCCGCAAGGACATTGCACGCAGTCGCATCGAGATCGAGCAGGCAAGGCTGATGACCCTGAAGGCGGCGCATATGATGGACACCGTCGGCAACAAGGTGGCCCGTCAGGAAATCGCGATGATCAAGGTTATTGCACCGAGCATGGCGCTGAAGGTGCTGGACCGCGCAATTCAGGTGCACGGCGGCGCCGGTGTTTCCCAGGACACCTTCCTGGCCGAAGCCTGGGCCAAGGTACGGACTCTGCGGTTGGCAGACGGGCCCGATGAGGTGCATCTGGATTCTGTGGCCAAGATTGAGCTTCGCCAGTATCGCTGATTGTCCCGCCCGCTGAGTCGGGCGCATGAACGAACGGGGAGGAACCTGCCGGGACACGCCGTAAATACGTCCCTGTAGGCTTGAGCAAAACATCCATGTTTTGCACAGTCCCGACAGGTTCCTCCCCGTTCGTTCCCAAAGCTTTGAGTATGAGGACGGAACGATGACTAACCCGCTTTTTGATATGACCGGCAAGGTCGCCCTGATTACCGGCTCCACCAAAGGCATCGGCCGCGCCATTGCCGAAGAAATGGCCCGCCTGGGTGCCAAAGTCGTGATCTCCAGCCGAAAGGCCGAGGCCTGTGAGCAGGTGGCCAGTGAACTGAAAGCCCAGGGCTACGAGGCCATCGCCATTCCCTGCCATGTCGGTAAAAAAGACCAGCTGCAGAACCTGGTGGATAAAACCAATGAGGCCTGGGGCACTATCGATGTGCTGGTATGCAACGCCGCCACCAACCCGGTGTACGGCACCACCGCTGAAATGACCGACGACGCCTGGGACAAGATCATGGACACCAACGTCAAGGGCACCTTCTGGCTGACCAACATGGTGCTGCCGCAGATGGCGGAAAAAGGCGAAGGCGCTGTGGTGCTGCTTTCCAGCATCGCCGGTATCCGGGGCAACACCACCATCGGAACCTACGGCGTTTCCAAGGCCGCAGAAGCTGCTCTGGCGCGGAACCTGGCAGTGGAGTGGGGCCCGAAAGGTATCCGGATTAACAGCATCGCCCCCGGCCTGATCAAAACCGACTTCGCCCGGGCGCTGTGGGAAGACCCGGTACGGGTCAAACGCGCCGAAGACAAAACGCCGCTTCGCAGAATTGGCGACCCGGTCGACATCGCCGGCCTGGCCGTGTTTCTGTCCACCAGGGCCAGCGCCTACATCACAGGCCAGGTCATCGTAGCCGATGGCGGCGAAACGATTTATTAGGGGCCGACGCCCCAAAACTGAAGGCAAAACAAAAATGAGCATCACCCCAGAGCCGGTAGACGTCCTCCCGGCCCACAGATTCGACGAAGCCAGCCTCCTGACCTGGCTGCAGCAGACCATACCGGGCTTTGGTACGAGGCTGGATGTCCGGCAATTCCAGGGTGGTCAATCCAACCCCACGTTTCTGCTGGACACCGACAGCGGCCAATACGTTTTGCGCAAAAAGCCGCCCGGCAAAACCCTGCCCTCCGCCCACATGGTAGAACGAGAGTACAAAGTCATGCGTGCCCTGTCCGAGCAAACCAGTGTCCCGGTGCCAAACACCCGGGCCCTGTGCGAAGACAGCAATGTCATCGGCACACCATTCTACGTCATGGACTACCTTAAGGGCCGTATCGTCAGCCACTCGGCGCTGCGGGCGCTGGATCGCCAGGAACGGCTGCCGGCCCATCACTCGGCCATCGACACCCTGGCGCGCCTCCACTCGGTGAATGTGAAGGCGGTCGGTCTTGGTGACTTTGGCCGGCCGGAAGGTTATGTGGCCCGGCAGGTGGCTCGATGGAGCAAACAGTACCTGGCTTCCAAAACCGACGAGCTTCCGGCAATGGACAAGCTTATGGCCTGGCTTCCAGAGAACCTGCCCTCCACCGACGAATGCGCCATCGCCCATGGCGATTACCGCTTTGGCAATCTGATGCTGGCGCCGCAGCGGCCCGAGGTTATTGCCATCCTGGACTGGGAGCTGTCCACCCTCGGCCACCCGCTGGCGGACCTGGCTTATTACTGCCTGCCGTACTACCTGCCGTGGGACCTGCAGGGCATGCGAGGACTGCAGGGAGAAGACCTGGAGTCACTGGGTATTCCGGACGAACAGGAAACCATTGCCCGATACTGCCGGCAGACCGGCCGGGACGACATCGCCGACTGGCACGTGTTCCTGGCGTTTTCCCTGTTCCGGCTGGCGTCTATTCTTCAGGGTGTCTACAAGCGGGCGCTGGATGGCAATGCCGCCAATGCCGATGCCCTGGAGGTTGGCCGGCGGGCCAGCCTTCTGGCCGATGTCGGCTGGCGGATTGCCAGTGAGGGACCATCGTCATGAACGATCCCATGGTCAAACGCATCCTGATCACCAATGATGACGGCATCAACGCGCCAGGCCTGAAAGTGCTCGAGCAGATCGCCCGCAACCTGGCCGAGGAGGTCTGGGTGGTGGCGCCCGAGCATGATCGTAGCGGCGCCGGCCAGAGCATCTCCATTCATGATCCTTTGCGGGTGTATGAGCAGGGTGACAGGCGCTATGCAGTCTCCGGTACGCCGGCGGACTGTGTGCTCTATTCGCTGGCCCGGTGGTTCGGGGAAACCCCGCCGGATCTGGTGCTTTCCGGGGTGAACTGCGGCGCCAATATCAGCGATTCCGTGCAGTATTCCGGAACCGTCGGCGCGGTGCTGAGTGCCGAACACATGGGCATACCTGCCATGGCACTGAGCCAGGCGTTTCTGAGTCGCGAAGGCGTGGACTGGTCGCCGGTTTCCATTCATGGCGAGGCCATCATCAGGCAGCTTTGGCAGCCAGGTCTGAATCGGGCCTGGAACGTCAACTTTCCCGCCTGCGAGGCGGCCTCCATCAGTCGGGCCCGGTGGTGCCGGGAGTCCAACGGCTCCATACGGCGCGCCCGCCTGCAGGCGGGTCAGGATGCCCGCAGTCTGCCGTACTGGTGGCTGGGATTTGATCGCAGTTCGCGTCACATTGTGGCGCCCGATGAAGACGCCAGCGTGCTGCGGGACAAAGCCATCGCCATTACGCCACCAGGACCGCCTGCCCGGCGGCGCTGACGATTTTGATTTGGCCGCGTCAGCGGCCCACTGAACCGAAAAAAGGGGATCACAACAATGCCATTTACCCGCCATTACGCCGTGTGGCCGAGGGAACTGCCCAAAAGCCTGGCCTTGCCACGAACCAGCGTGTTTACCAACCTTGAGATTTCGGCGCGGCGCTATCCGGACCGTAACGCCATCGTTTTCTACGATGCACCGATGACCTACAGCCAGCTGTTCCGGGAAGTGGAGGCCATGGCCGGCTACCTGCAGGCCCAGGGCGTCGCTAAAGGTGATCGGGTGTTGCTGTACATGCAGAACTCCCCGCAATACGTCATTGCCTATTATGCCATTCTGCGGGCGGATGCCGTGGTAATCCCTATCAACCCGATGAACCGAGCGGCGGAACTGGAGCACTTTGTTGCGGATACCGGTGCCAATGTCTGCCTCGCAGGTCAGGAACTGGCCGGCTTTATTGCCCCGTTGTTGGAGACCACCGATCTCAACCACATCGTGGTAGCTTCCTACAGCAGCTATATCGCCCCGGACACCGATCTGGCCTTGCCAGCGGAAGTCGCCGCTCCAGCCTGGTCGGAGGACCTGGCCGGCATGGTCAGCTGGGAGCAGGCGCTGGCGGAAGGCCATGCGCCCTCGGCGCACACCGCCGGCCCGGCCGATCTCGCCGTGATTCCCTACAGTTCCGGCACCACCGGCGCGCCGAAGGGCTGCGTGCACACTCATCGCAGCGTGATGGCTACCGCCGTGCACCGGGCCTTCTGGAACCTGAGCACCGCCAGTACGGTGCAGCTGGCCACCTTGCCATTCTTCCACGTCACCGGCATGACCGGTTCCATGAACAGCCCCATCTACAGCGGCTCCACTACAGTGATCATGACTCGCTGGGAGCGGACCACCGCGGCGCGGCTGATCGAACGGTATAAAGTCACCGGCTGGACCAACATTGTCACCATGGCGGTGGACTTCCTCTCCAACCCCGACATTGGCCGGTACGACCTGTCGAGTCTCACCACCATCGGCGGGGGTGGGGCAGCGATGCCAGAGGCCGTGGCCGCCAAGCTCAAGACCATGACCGGTCTTGATTATATTGAGGGGTATGGCCTGTCAGAAACCATGGCAGCCACCCACATCAACCCCTCGAACCGCCCGAAGCCCCAGTGCCTCGGCATCCCGGTGTTTGATGTCGACAGCCGGATCATTGATGTCGACACCCTGCAGGAAAAAGGCCCTGGCGAGACCGGTGAAATCGTCTCCAGCGGGCCGCAGGTTACCATCGGGTACTGGAACCGGCCCGCGGAAACCGAAGCTGCGTTTGTGGAGATTGATGGCAAGCAGTTTTTCCGCACCGGCGATCTGGGTTACTACGATGAGGAGGGCTATTTCTTCATGGTCGACCGGGTCAAGCGAATGATCAACGCATCCGGTTACAAGGTCTGGCCGTCCGAGGTGGAGGGCCTGATGTACCGCCATCCCGGGATTCATGAGGTCTGCATTATTTCCTCGCCGGATCCGAAGCGCGGTGAGACCGTGAAGGCCTGCATCGTGCTGACTCCGGAGGCGGAGGGAAAAAGGAGCGAAGAGGACATCATCGCCTGGTGCAAGGAGCAGATGGCAGCCTACAAGATTCCTACCCTGATCGAGTTTGTCGACCAGCTGCCAAAGTCGCCAACCGGCAAGCTGATGTGGCGGGCGCTGCAGGAAGAGGAGTGGGAAGCCAAGTCCTGAGCGACTCAGCTCCGCACATACATGGCGAGATGTTCGGCGACGCAGGCGGGCTTTTCCCCGCCTCGGATTTCCAGGGTGGTGCGATAGGTGGCCAGCGTCCGCTGCTCATCTACCCTGGTCACGTCCAACAGCTCCATTTTGCTGCGGATCTGCGCGCCGGCTTTTACCGCTGCCGGGAAGCGCAGCTTGTTAAGCCCGTAATTGATACTGGCGCTCTTGCCTTGCACATTGATGACCTGTTGATTCAGCAGGGGAATCAGTGATGCCGTCAGAAATCCGTGCGCCACGGTGCTCTTCCAGGGCGACTCTCGCCTGGCTCTCTCCACATCAAGATGTATCCATTGATGATCGCCGGTGGCATCGGCGAAGGCCTGTATCATTTCCTGGCTGATGGTTTTCCAGGGGCTGTGGCCAATCACCGAGTTCCTGTGATGGGCCAGATCGTCCAGTTGCACTGTCAGCATAGCCGTAGTCCCCGCTGGGCGTCAGACCGCATAACCCGGATTCTTGCTGTCCAGAAGTCGGATCAGTGCCGGCCAGGTCAGTTTCGCTGCCATGCCCAATTGTTGCGACTGCTCGGCGGTGGTGCGAATGGCCTGTTCCGAGGGTAGGTGGGTGGGGCCACAGCTCTGGGCCTTGACCTGGATCTCGCAGGCTTTCATCAGGAAATACAGGTAGGTGAAGGTTTCCGGTACATCCTTGCCTGCGGTCAGCACGCCGTGGTTGCGCAGTATCATCATGGACCGGTTGCCCAGGTCCCGGATTAGCCGATCGCGTTCGTCCAGATTGAGTGCCACGCCTTCGTACTCGTGATAGCAGAGGTGGTCGAGACACAGCATGGCGGTCTGGCTCAGGGGCAGCAGGCCGTCCCGGTGTGCCGATACCGCGACCCCGTCCGGTGCGTGCAGGTGCATCACCGCTCCGGCATCGTCCCGGCCCATATGCACCGCGCTGTGAATGGTGAAACCGGCGGGATTGACGCGTCCCAGGCCGGCTGCCTCCACCACTTGGCCTTCCTGGTCGACCTTGACCAGCGACGAGGCGGTAATCTCGTGAAACAGCAGCCCGTAAGGGTTGATCAGGAAGTGGTGATCCGGCCCGGGTACCCGGGCCGATAGATGGGTGAACACCAGATCATCCCAGCCGAACAGGGCCGCCAGCCGATAGGCTGCGGCCAGCTCGGTGCGGACCTGCCACTCGGCTTTCCTGAGATCCTGTTCCGCTGACGGTTCATTTGTTGTCATTATTGATCTCTTCGGGCCCAAAATTTCATTTGTTTGCGGACCCTTACTTTAGCAGGGCCGCAAAGCGCTCCAGATGGAAGTCGTCGTCACCCAGTTGATGGTTGATCATCACCAGCCGCTTGGCGTAGTGGGCAAAGTTGTACTCCCAGGTCATACCGATACCGCCGTGGGACTGGATGCCCTGCTCGGAAACGAACTGGCCACTGCGGCCAATCACATTCTTGGCGGCGGCCAGGATCCGGCGGCGCTCGTCACTCTGGGGCTCGTCCGCCACGCTGGCGGCCAGGATGGCCATGGAACGGGCCTGTTCCAGCTCCGACATCATGTCCACCATTCGGTGCTGCAGCACTTGGAACTTGCCGATGGGCACGCCAAACTGCTTACGCTGTTTCAGGTACTCCAGGGTCAGCTCGCAAGCCATCTCCATGGCACCGACGGCTTCACCACACAGAGCGGCAATGGCGCGTCCTGCCTGGTACTCGATGACATCAGCGGCCTTGCCTTCTTGTCCGAGCAAGGCGTCCGGGCCCAGCTTGACGTTGTTCAGGAACAGGTCGCAGCCCTTGGAGCCATCAATAGTCGGGTAAGTGCGGCGTTCGAGGCCCTCGGTCTCCGGTGCGACCAGGAACAGGCTGATGCCGTCAGAATCGTTGCTGTCGCCCGAAGTGCGGGCCGAGACCACCAGCACGTCGGCGCAGTGCCCACCAATGACCACGGCCTTGCGACCGTTCAGCACGTAGCCGTCACCGGACTTCTCAGCCCGGGTTTCGACATCGTTCAAGTTGTAAAAACTCTGGGGCTCCTGAAGTCCTGCGGCCGCGCGCATCTCGCCGCTGGCGATACCGCCGAGCCACTGCTCATGCTGTACGTCGTTGCCGGCCTGGCTGATCAGCCCGCCGCCCAGGACGACAGATTGCAAGTAGGGCTCAATGCACAGGCCGCGACCCAGTTCGGTCATCACGCTCTGCACTTCCACGCCACTGCCGCCAAAACCACCGAGTTCCTCGGGGAAGGGCACGGCAGTGAGGCCCAGTTCACCCAGCTGTTTCCAGAAGTCGGCGCTGAAGCCGAGCTCCGATTCGCTGTATTCGAGCCGCTTTTCAAAACTGTATTCACCGCGCACCAGGCGGGCCACGGTGTCCTGCAGCATCTGCTGTTCTTCGTTGAGTCGGAAATCCATGGTCGCCTCCTTAAAGCCCGAGAATCATTTTCGACACGATGTTCTTCTGGATCTCGTTGGACCCGCCGAAAATCGACAGCTTGCGGTTGTTGAAGTATTGGGCAGACAGTGGTGCGGCGTTCTCGTCGGAGAGGAAATCGCCGTCGTAATCCAGGTCCAGTTCCTCTTCCACAAACGGAATGGCGTACGGTCCAATGGCCCGGCGGGCCAGGTCGTTGATCGCCTGGCGGATTTCGGTGCCGCGCACTTTCAGCATCGAGCTTTCTGCGCCCGGTACGCCGCCGCCTTCCACTGAGGCAATAATGCGCAGGTTGCTGATGGTGGCGGCCATCAGGTCAATCTCGACCTGGGCGATGCGCTGGCTGAACGAGGCATCTTCGATCAGCGGTCGACCATTCTTGAGGCGGCGGCTGGCCAGCTCCTTGAGGTGCTGGAGTGCCGCCTTGGAAATGCCGATGCCGGCGAGGCCGGTGCGTTCATAGGTCAGCAGGTACTTGGCATAGGTCCAACCCTTGTCTTCCTCGCCTACCAGATTTTCCACGGGGACTTTCACGTCTTCGAAGAACACCTCGTTTACTTCGTGCTCACCGTCCAGGGTGATGATCGGACGTACGGTAATGCCCGGGGTGTTCATGTCGATCAGCAGGAAGGAAATGCCTTCCTGGGCCTTCACTTCTGTGTTGGTGCGCACCAGGCAGAAAATCATGTTGGCGTGTTGGCCCAGGGTGGTCCAGGTTTTCTGACCATTGACGATGTAATGATCACCCTCGCGAACGGCGCGGGTTTTCAGGGACGCCAGGTCGGAGCCGGCCCCTGGCTCTGAATAGCCCTGGCACCACCAGTCTTCACCGCTAAGGATTCGCGGCAGGTAGCGCTGCTTCTGCTCTTCGGTGCCGAATTTGATAATCACCGGCGCCACCATGTTGACACCGAAGGGCACCGAGCGCGGTGCTCCGTAACGGGCAGACTCTTCATCCCAGATGTGCTTCTGGACGGGGCCCCAGTTAACGCCGCCATAAACTTCCGGCCAGTGGGTGGCGTACCAGCCCTTTTCGCTGAGAATCTTTTGCCAGCGTTGATGATCCTGTTTGGATAGGCGGCGGAACCCCTTTACCTTGGCGGCAATATCCGCGGGTAGTTTCTCATCCAGAAAGGCCCGGACTTCATCACGGAAGGCGAGTTCCTCAGCAGTGTAGTTCAAGTTCATGGGCAACCTCGTTTGCTGAAAAGCGAAAATACGTACCGCATAGCAGAATGTGCCAATGATCGAAGATTGCGATGGCTTCTGTCAAGAATAATGTAAAAACCTATACCGCTAGGCGAAATTGACTTAATTTAAGTGCCGATACACCTGGCCCCGGAAGAGAAGTCAATCCACCCGGTTTGGCTCGGCATCGGGCCATTCGGCAGAGTAGCCTGCCCCCATCGCCGGTGCACATTGCGCAGTTTTAACCTTGTCGGGAGCTTGCATTGCCCTCAAAAGACTATATGTTTGAAAGGGACGAGCCGTTCAAATAACGATAGCAGAACCTCACTATGTCGAGTTGCTCCATCAACAGAAGCACTCTGAAGCTCAGCCTCCTGGCTGTGCTGATTACGGGTCTGTTTGTGGTTTTTCTCAACGGTTCGTCTCACCCGGCACTGGATCCACAGCTAGACGATCACTTAACGCCCACGCTGATATCAGTTGACGGGACAGGCGATCCCTCGTCGCCGGATGCATCCGTCTCGATCACCTCACCTCTTCTGTTCCCCGGGGGGGGATTCCGGGCTGTCTTATCGGCCAGTCTCGATTTTATTCAGCCACCGCTCCGGCTGCTGAGCTATCCGGTGCTGCCCCAGGGCCCGCCCAGCCTCGTTTAACTCTGACCATTACGGATTTGTCCCTGTGTACACAGGGAACTCCAACCTGAATTCAGATTCACGAGGTTTACCATGAACAGTGTATTCAACGCATTGCCAGTACAGGATCTGGGACGCACCGGCGCGTTACCCACCGCCAAACCCCTGTCTCACATAGGAAGCGAGGATTCGGCAGTCCACCTGCTGACGGACTTCTCCGAGCAGCGACTGTCCGTTTTGAGTTCCGATATGTCCGTTTCGGAGGCGAGGCTGTGGATGAGACTTGCCGATACGTCTTTCAAAGTGGTTGAAAACCAGGCGGGGGATTGTCTGGGGATTCTGGCCATCGAAGATGTGAATGGCGAGAAGGCCATGAGTGTCGCCCATCGACAGGGTGTGCCACTCAAGGACGTTCGGGTCCGCGATATCATGCGCCCAATAAGTGAGCTGCCGGCTATCCATTATCAGGATTTGCGGGCGGCAACCGTGGGCGACCTGGTCAGCACCTTCCGTGAAGTTCATGAAGGGTATCTGCTTGTGCTGGATGATGACCGGCATCAGCCTTCCCGTTCCTATCTCCGGGGACTGGTCTGTGCCGAAGAGCTTCTGCAGCGGCTGGACCTGGCGATCGATCTGGAGCATCGGGCAACCAAGTTCTATGAGATCGTCCACGTGGTGAAAGGCGGCTTCTAGTCTGGCAGTTGTCATCGGCGCTCCCCGGGGCGCCGATGATTCCCGTGGAACCGGGAGAGCATCGAAAAAAACGATGTTTATTACCCAGAAAACCGTATTGAATCGATGCCGTAATCACGTGACACTCTCTACGACTTTAGTCACATCAAAGGACGCCCATGCAGGACGCCCAACAAAAATGCCGGACGCAGGCGTTAAGCCTCTTCATAATTCTGGCATTGGGCCTGGTTTCATTGCCTGCCCATTCTTCGGACTCTGCGCCAGCCCCCCTGTCCTGTGATGCGGCTTTCTGCCCGTTATTGTCGGATGTGACAAGCGACGGTGGTCAGGAGGGAGGGCTTTCCCATGGCAACCGCATGCGGGATTTCAGTCTTCACCCGACCGGTGTCCTTCCGGGCATCAGGGGCTATTCGGGCGTGGTGCATTGCGCCAGCTTTCCGGTCCTGCCGCAGGCGCCACCTGGCATCTGAGCTTTTGCTGACTGAAGGGCGTGCCTGCCCTTCGAACCAACCTTTCGATTTAAACGACTTCCATCACCTGGAGGATTTTCCATGGCTATTCGGAAGCTGCTGATCGCCAATCGCGGAGAGATTGCGGTCAGGATTGCCCGGGCCTGCAGCGAACTGGGCATCCGCTCGGTCGCTATTCATTCGGAGGCTGACGAGTACTCCCTGCACGTCAAAAAAGCCGACGAAGCTTATCAGATCAGCAAGGACCCCCTGTCGGGATACCTGAACCCACACCATATTGTGAATATGGCGGTGGAAACCGGCTGCGATGCACTGCATCCCGGCTATGGTTTCCTGTCGGAGAATGCGGAACTGGCTGCGATTTGTGAGCAGCGAGGCATTACGTTCGTCGGACCGTCGGCGAACGCTATTGCATCCATGGGCGACAAAACCCAGGCCCGCCAGACGGCCCTTGCCGCGGGTGTTCCGGTAACGCCCGGTTCGGAAGGCAACCTTGCCGATGTTGAGGATGCCGTCGCCCAGGCCGCCGATATCGGCTATCCGGTGATGCTGAAGGCCACCTCCGGTGGGGGTGGGCGAGGCATTCGCCGGTGCGATAATGAAAAAGAGCTTCGCCAGAACTACGAGCGGGTAATCTCCGAGGCCACCAAAGCCTTTGGCAGTGCCGAGGTGTTCCTTGAGAAGTGCATCATCGAGCCCCGTCACATCGAGGTCCAGATTCTTGCCGATACCCATGGCAATGTTGTCCACCTGTACGAGCGGGATTGCTCGATCCAGCGCCGCAACCAGAAGCTGATTGAGCTGGCGCCGTCGCCCCAGCTTGAGGAAAGCCAGCGCGAATACATCGGCGATCTGGCCAAACGGGTGGCGAAGCAGTGTGGTTACGTAAATGCCGGCACTGTCGAGTTCCTGCTGGACCACGATGGCAGCTTTTACTTCATGGAAATGAATACCCGGGTTCAGGTTGAGCACACCATCACCGAGGAGATCACCGGGGTGGATATCATCAAGGCGCAGATACGGATCGCTGCCGGCGAACCACTGGGCCTCAAGCAGGAAGACATTTCCTACCGGGGCTTTGCTGCCCAGTTCCGTATCAACGCCGAAGACCCGAAGAACGGCTTTCTGCCAAGTTTCGGCCGCATCAGCCGCTACTATTCCGCCGGCGGTCCGGGCGTGCGCACCGATGCCAATATGTATACCGGTTACGAGATTCCCCCGTACTACGACTCCATGTGCGCCAAGCTGATTGTCTGGGCCATGGACTGGGACGAGCTGATTGCCCGCTCCCGGCGTGCTCTCGGGGATATGGGCATTTACGGCGTCCAAACCACCATCCCCTATTACAAGCAGATTCTCGAGCACCCGGATTTCCAGGCTGCTGACTTCAATACCGGCTTTGTGGAACGTAACCCCCAATTGCTTGAGTACAGCAGCAAAACCCGCCCGGAATCCATCGCCACAGCCATTGCCTCAGCCATTGCAGCGCAGGCGGGCCTGTAAAAGAACATCGGAGAGATCCCAATGACCAAGCGCAAGATTCATATTACCGACGTTATCCTCAGGGACGCTCACCAGTCTCTGATCGCCACCCGGATGCGCACGGAAGACATGCTTCCGGCCTGCGAGTGGCTGGACCAGGCCGGTTACTGGTCCCTGGAGTGCTGGGGTGGTGCCACGTTTGACGCCTGTGTGCGTTTCCTGAAGGAAGATCCCTGGGAACGCTTGCGGACCCTGAGAAAGGCCCTGCCCAATACCCGCCTGCAGATGTTGCTGCGTGGCCAGAACCTGCTGGGCTATCGTCACTATGGCGATGACGTTGTTGAGGCGTTTGTTGCCAAGGCAGCCGAGAATGGCATGGACGTGTTCCGCATTTTTGATGCCCTGAACGATGTGCGCAATCTCGAAACCAGCATCAAGGCGGTCAAGAAGGCTGGCAAGCATGCACAGGGCACCATCTGCTACACCGTGAGTCCGGTGCATGGCACCGATGCCTATCTGGAGCAGGCCAGGGCCATGGCCGACATGGGCGCGGACAGTATCGCGATCAAGGATATGGCAGGGCTGCTGACGCCAGCCGTAACCGCCGAGCTGGTCGGTAAGCTGAAGCAGACCCTCAATCTGCCCGTTTTCCTGCATTCCCACGCCACCTCGGGCATGGCGCCCATGTGTCAGTGGGCGGCCATGGAAGCAGGCGTTGACCATATTGATACCGCGCTGTCGGCCTTTGCCGGCGGCACCAGCCATCCGCCCACGGAATCCTTGGCGGCGGCGCTGCACGATGCTGGTCTGGAGACCGGGCTGAACCTGGAGCTGCTGGACAAGGCCACAGGCCATTTCCGGGAAGTGCGCAAGAAGTATCACCAGTTCGAGAGCGCCTATAACGGTGTTGATACCTCGGTGCTCCTGTCCCAGGTGCCCGGTGGCATGATGTCCAACCTGGCCAACCAGTTGAAGGAGCAGGGCGCGCTGGATCGCATCCAGGACGTATTCGAGGAAATTCCAAGGGTTCGCAAGGATCTCGGTTACCCGCCACTGGTAACACCCACCTCCCAGATTGTGGGTACCCAGGCGGTGATCAACGTACTGGCCGGCAAGCGCTACGAGTCCATCACGAACGAAGTGAAGAAATACCTTCAGGGCTGGTACGGCAAGGCACCGGCTGCGGTTGATAAATTGCTTCAGCAGCGCGCCGTCGGCAAGGAGGACCTGATTGAAGAGCGCCCGGCTAACCTGATCCCCCGTGAACTCGACGAGTTGCGCAAACAGGTGGGCGATCTGGCCACCAGCGAAGAGGATGTGCTTACCTACGCCATGTTCCCGGATCAGGCCAAAGCGTATCTTGAGCAGCGGCGTGACGGCACGCTGCAGCCGGAGCCCCTGGAGCCGATGCCCACCGGTTCTTCGGGCGGCTCGGTCTCCAGCAAATTCAAGATCACGGTTCATGGTGAGAGCTACGATATCCACGTCACCGGCGCGAACCCCTCCGGTGAGAATGAGCGTCGTTTCTACATGACCGTCGATGGAGTGCCGGAGGAAATCCATCTGGCTTCGCTGGGAGAAGGCGGCGAGGGTGCGCGGTCCAGTGGTGGCCGGGCAACCGCCACCAAAGAAGGTCATGTAACCACAAGCATGCCCGGCAACATCGTGGATGTGCTGGTGAAGGAAGGTGACGAGGTTCAGGCCGGCGATCCGGTGCTGATCATAGAGGCGATGAAGATGGAAACCGAAGTAAAGGCGACCACGGCCGGAAAGGTGTCCGGCGTGTTTATTGCCAAGGGTGATCGTGTAGTGCCCGGAGAAGTTCTGGTCGAGATCGAATAGGTTCGCCAGAGCGTGATGCAGAACGGCCCCTCATCTTGAGGGGCCGTTTTCGTTTGGGGGGTTAACCGGGCGAGATCAGCTGAAAGCCGGAATACCGGTCTGGCCCCGCCCCAGAATCAGGGCGTGGACATCGTGCGTACCTTCATAGGTATTTACGGCTTCGAGGTTCATCACGTGGCGGATCACGTGGTACTCGTCGGAAATGCCGTTGCCGCCGTGCATGTCCCGGGCAACCCGGGCGATGTCCAGGGCTTTGCCGCAGTTGTTGCGCTTGAGCAGCGAAATGGCATCCGGCGTTGCCGTGCCGGCATCCATCATGCGGCCCAGTTGCAGAACCGACTGAAGGCCGATGGTGATCTCGGTCTGCATATCCACCAGCTTTTTCTGGATCAGCTGGTTGGCGGCCAGGGGCTTGCCAAACTGCTTGCGCTCCAGGGTGTAGTTGCGGGCCGCGTGCCAGCAGAACTCAGCGGCGCCCAGCGAGCCCCAGCTGATGCCAAAGCGGGCCTTGTTAAGGCAGCTGAACGGTCCTTTCAGTCCCTCCGCCTCAAGGTGGTTCTCTTCCGGAACGAACACCTCGTCCATAAAGATGGAGCCGGTTTCCGATGCGCGCAGGGAAAATTTGCCCTCAATCTTTGGAGTGTCAAGGCCTTTGGCGCCTTCGCGCTCGATCACAAAGCCGTTCACCTTGCCGTCTAGTTTGGCCCAGACTACGCAGACATCGGCAATCGGGGAGTTGGTGATCCAGGTTTTGGAGCCACTCAGCAGGTAACCGCCGTCCACTTTCTTGGCCCGGGTTTCCATGCCGCCTGGATCGGAACCGTGATTAGGTTCAGTCAGGCCGAAGCAGCCGACGTATTCGCCGGAGGCCAGTTTGGGCAGGATGCGTTTTTTCATCGCTTCCTTGCCGTAGGAATAGATCGGGTATATCACCAGAGAAGACTGAACGCTCAGGGCCGAGCGGTAGGCCGAGTCAACCCTCTCCACTTCCCGGGCAATCAGGCCGTAGCAGACATGGTTCAGCCCCGGTCCACCGTATTCTTCCGGCAGGGTCGCGCCCAGCATGCCGAGTTCACCCATCTGGTTGAAGATAGAGCGATCGAACTTTTCGTGCCGATTGGCCTCGGTGATTCCGGGCATCAGTTGCTCGTCACAGAAGCTGCGGATGCTGTCTTGGACCTGGCGCTCGGTTTCGTCCAGTTGGGCGTCGAAACCCAGCAGATCATTCCAGGGTGCGGAAGCCATTGTGTACTCTCCTGAAAGCGAATAGTTAAAGCCCAGCGCTAGGGGCGAGGGGCCAATCTGTGCTATCTTTGTGTCAACGTTGTTTCATTAAGCGAAACACAGTTTTGTAATATGCTTACGAAAGACTAATCCGGGTGTTATGGAAATGCAAGCGGTGTTAAAGCCTGACCAGGTGCCCCCGTGTTGAGTGGCATGCTCCAGTGGTTGGTGTCCCTGGCGGTGGTTGTCGAGCTGGTGGCCATTTGCCTGGAGAGCCGCGAGCTCAGTGCTGTGGCGGGGGTTATGTTTGTCTCTGCCTTTCTGGCAGGGGCCGGTCGCCTGCAGGGGTACGCTCGGATGCTGCTGGTAATCGCCCTGCTGGTGCTTGGCGGCTTCGCCTGGCGCGGATCTCTCGACGCCGGGCAACTGCTGAAAGCGGCGTCTGACGCGGCCTTCTATTCCGCGTTTCTGGGTAGCCTGGGCTTGATGCAGTGCCTTGTGCGCCGGTTCGAGGTATTGCGCCGGATTCACGATGTGCTGCTGGGTGGAAAGCCCATACTGCTTTATCCCAAGTACGCCCTGGTCAGTTGTGGCGTAGCCACGGTTCTGAGCTTTGGCATGATGAATCTGTTGTGCGGAAGCCTCTCTGAAACACTGCGTGAGCGCGGCATCAGTGGCGAGTCGCGCCTGCAGTGGTTACGGAGCGTTCTGATCAGTGCCCTCAGGGGCTTTGCCCTGGTGCCGCTGGTGGCGCCCACCAGTGTGGCCGTGGCCATTCTTACCCGCGAACTGCCGCAACTCAGCTGGTCACAGCTGCTGCCCTTCGGTCTGGTTGCGGCGCTTCTGATGGTGCTGATTGGCTGGGTGCTGGAACAGCGCCGCTTCCGCAAAGTCAGCAGTGAGCGCGTCGCCGTTGAAGGCTGGCTGCCGGGCACCGGGCGCCTGCTTGCGCTGATCCTGGTGGTATTCACGGTGATGGCGGGCCTGGTGGCGACGACCGGTTTCAAGGTGTCGGTGGCGGCTATGTTGTCGGTGCCCACCGTTACGCTGCTTTACATGCTTTGGCAGGAGCGGGCGCTAATGCCGGTTTTGAAGGAGGGTGCGGGCCAGGTATGGGCCATGCAGAATGAAATGGCCATTTTTGCCGCCTCTGCCATCCTGGGGGTTGCCCTGTCTGCGGTCATTCCGGCGGATGCGCTTGCTGGCCTTGTCGCCACTGGTGGCGGCGTGTTCCTGGTCGCCGTTGTTGGCATGCTGATGATGCCCATGTTCTCCATGATCGGGATCATTCCCATCACGGTCCTGAGTGTTCAGGCTGGTTTGCTGCCCCAGTTGGTGGCCGAAGGGATGGAGCTTTTGCCGGTCGCCGTGGCACTGGTTATCGGCTTCTCCCTCGCCATGATGCTGTCGCCTTTTGGCCCCTCGGTGATGTTGCTGGCCCGCTTCGGGCAGATCTCACGATGGGTGGTGGCGTTCCGCTGGAACGGACTGTTCGTGCTGATTGCGCTCCCGGTGCTGCTGGCGCTGACAGCGCTGGTGGCATGGCTGGCACCCGGACTTGCCTGACGTGCGGGCGTGGCCGGTGCCGGTGTGCTGTGGTGCCAGAACTCAGTAACCCCGGTCAGTATCCACAATGCCGGAAATGGCGCGGCCCTCGGCGTGATCCCGAATCTTGCCGGTGATCTGCTCAATGGTGGCGTCCCTCAGGGTCCGGGCCGAGATATGCGGGGTGATGGTGATTTCTTTTCGTTGCCAGAATGGGTGCTCCTCCGGTAACGGTTCCTTCCGGAACACGTCGAGCGAGGCGCGCAGCAGTTTGCCCTCGTCCAGCGTCCGAAGCAGATCTTCCTCAACCAGGTGTTCACCCCGGCCAACGTTGATCAGTACGGCGCCCGGCTGGAGCTGGCTAAGTAATTCATAGCCGATAATGTTCCGGGTCTCATCAGTCAGCGGCAGGGTGTTAACCAGAACCCGGGTGGTTTTCAGAAAATCGCCGAGCTGATCCGGACCGGCGTAGGTATTGACTCCTTCCAGGCTGTGGTCCCCGCGGGCCCAGCCGCTCACCCGATAATCCAGATTGGACAGAGTGCGGGCCACACGCTTACCAATGTGGCCAAGTCCCATGACACCCACCGGCCATTCGCTGCGTTTGATCGGGCGATGGATCTTCCAGATGCCCTGACGCTGTTGTTCCCGGTAGGTTTCCATCTCGCGGCTGGCTTCCAGCAGCTGGTGCAGCACGTACTCTGCCATCTGCGCCGACATGCCGGCATCCTCCAGGCGCACCACCGGAAGGTCGGCCGGCAGGTTGGGCACTTTGAGCAGGCCATCAATGCCGGCCCCGAGGTTGAATACCGCCTTGAGATTCTTTTCCCGTTCGAACAGCGCCTCGGGCGGTTGCCAGACAATGGCGTAATCCGCATCGATGGCTGGGCCGTCCGGGTTCCAGACATAAACCTCGGCGTCCGGTAATTGCTCCAGGATCGGTACCGTCCAGCGTTCCGGTTTGGGGTCGCCTGCCACAAAAAGAATTTTCATTTTGCCTCCGGGGGTCGCCACGGGGTTCGTTGGCTGCTAATTTGTTTTGCAATGCAGAATAAGGTATCCGCTAAAACGTTGAAAGTCGGTATCCGATACCGCCATGCGATTCTGATTTTGAAACATAATTGATAAGTGTTTCATATTTGGTGCGGATTTTGAAAAGACTTTCTGGTACTTGATTTCTGCAGCGATTAAAATCATGAATCCTTTGTTATTCACCATATTAATACACCGGTTACCGGAGCGGGCGACGCGGTTGGAGGACGTCCCATTATGGCAGGAAAAAAGCAGATCTCACCCGAACTGAAAGTGGCATCCACTGACGGTGAGCCCGTGAAGCCGGAAAAAGACCGCAAGTTTGTCGAGGCCCTGTCCCGCGGCCTGGACGTGCTCCGAGCCTTCAGCCAGGGTCCTGTCATCCTGGGGAACCAGGACATTGCCCGTATCACCGGATTGCCCAAGCCGACGGTGTCGCGGATGACCTATACCCTTACCAAGCTCGGTTACCTCAGCTACAACACCCAGCTGGAGAAATACCAGCTGAGCTCCGGGGTGCTGGCGCTTGGCTATGCCTACGTGTCCAATCTCAAGGTGCGTCAGCTGGCCAAGCCCTACATGGACGAGTTCGCCCGCCAGACCAACATGTCCGTTGGCCTCACCTGCCGGGACCGGTTGCACATGATCTACGTGGAAAACCGTCTGCCACCGGAAGCCTCCCTGTTGCGCATGGATATCGGCCTGAAACTGCCGATGGCCAGTACCTCCGCCGGCCGCGCCTACTACTGCGCCGTCAGCGACAAGGCCCGCCTGGTGATCGACGACGCCATGGCCGCGAAATATGGTGATGCCTGGCCAGAGAAGAAGCAGGGCCTCGACCAGGCCATGAAGGACTACAAGGAACACGGCTTCTGCCTCTCCATTGGCGAATGGGACCGGAACATCAACTCTGCTGGCGTGCCCATTCACTTGCAGGATGGCACCATCATGGCCCTGACCTGTGCCGCACCGTCTTACCTGGTGCCGGCCGAAAAGCTTCGCGGTTCCATTGCCCACCAGCTGGCGATGCTGGCAGGCGATATCGAATCGCTGGGTGTTTAAAAGCCACCTCCCGACAAACTCCAAACCAAGAAACCGCATAAGAACCCCTGCGGTTTTTTTATACCTGTAGTTTAATGGGTGGTTGAAACCACCAACGAACTTGTATTAAATCGCACGCATGTTTCGCTAGTTAAAACCACATTTCAGAACGAATGCGAGGAGAAATCATGTCTGAGGTCGTTAGCTATAACCGGGAAGGCAACATCGGCGTTATTACCGTGAACTACCCGCCGGTAAACGCCCTCGGCCAGGCTGTTCGTTCCGGTCTGCTCTCAGCCCTGGAGCAGGGCCAGAAGGATGCCGAGGCCAAGGCGCTCCTGCTGGTTTGTGAAGGGCGCACCTTTATTGCCGGTGCCGACATCCGTGAATTCGGCAAACCCATGCAGGAGCCCACGCTGCCGACACTGGTCAATACTTTTGAAAACAGCGACAAGCCGCTGGTTGCCGCGATCCATGGCACAGCCTTGGGTGGTGGCCTGGAAACCGCTTTGAGCTGTCACTACCGGGTTGCGATCAGCAGCGCCAAGGTAGGCCTGCCGGAAGTGAAGTTGGGCCTTCTGCCGGGTGCTGGCGGCACACAGCGGCTTCCGCGACTTACCGGTGCTCAGAAAGCACTGGAAATGATCACTACCGGTGAATTTGTCGGCGCCAAGGATGCCCTGGCCCTGGGCATTCTCGATGCCGTGGAAGAAGGCGACGATATCCGCTCAGTGGGCATGGCCTATGCGCAGAAAGTAGTCGACGAAGGCAAACCGGTGCGTCGTGTTCGGGATATCACCGACAAAATCGAGGCGGACAAGGGCAGCGATGTCTTTGACCAGTTCCGAGACGAGCTGAAAAAGCGAGCCCGTGGCCTGTTCTCTCCGTTCAAGTGTGTTGATTCCGTGGAAGCGGCTTTCAATCTGCCTTTTGACGAAGGCATGAAGCGCGAGCGGGAACTGTTCATGGAATGCATGGAATCACCCCAGCGCGCCGGCCTGATCCATTCGTTCTTCGGTGAGCGTGAGGTCTCCAAGGTCAAGGGGCTGCCGAAGGATACGCCGGTTCGTGACGTGAAGAGCGTTGGCATAATCGGTGCCGGCACCATGGGTGGTGGTATCGCCATGAACTTCGTCAACGTGGGGATTCCGGTCACCATGGTCGAGGTCAAGCAGGAAGCCCTGGACAAGGGTCTGGCGATCATCCGCCGCAACTACGAGAACTCCGCGAAGAAAGGCAAGCTGACCCAGGAGCAGGTGGAGCAGCGGATGGCGCTGATCACTCCGAGCCTGACCTATGACGATTTCCGGGACGTTGATCTGGTGATCGAGGCGGTATTCGAGAACATGGCCATCAAGAAGGAAATCTTCGCCAAGCTGGATGAGGTCTGTAAGCCTGGCGCAATCCTGGCGTCCAACACCTCAACCCTGGATATCGACGAGATTGCCTCTGCCACCAAACGCCCGGAAGACGTGGTGGGTATGCACTTCTTCAGCCCGGCCAACGTGATGAAGCTGCTGGAAAACGTGCGTGGCAGCAAGACCTCCGACGAGGTCAAAGCTACGGTGATGGCGGTCGCCAAGAAGATCAGGAAAGTCGGTGTCATGGTGGGCAACTGCTATGGCTTTGTTGGTAACCGGATGCTCCACAAGCGCGGCACCGAGGCCATGTCCCTGGTGGATGAGGGGGCTTCCCCGCAGCAGGTCGACAAGGTGCTGACTGATCTCGGCTTCCCCATGGGGCAGTTCGCGATGTCCGATCTGGCCGGCATTGATGTGGGTTACCGCATCCGGGAAGAGCGCCGCAAGTCGGGCGAAGACATCCCGGCCAGCTGGATGGACAAGCTCGCGGAGCAGGGCCGCCTTGGCCAGAAGACCCAGGCAGGTGTATACAAGTATGAAGAAGGCAGCCGCAAGCCGATTCCGGATCCGGAAGTTGAGCAGCTGATCGAGCAGTTCCGCAAGGAACAGGGGATCACGCCCCGGGAGATTACCGACCAGGAAATCCTGGAGCGCTGCGTGTATGTGATGATCAACGAAGGCGCGAAGATCCTGGAGGAAGGCATTGCTGATCGCCCGCTGGATATTGACATTGTCTGGATCTACGGCTACGGCTTCCCGGCCTACCGGGGTGGCCCCATGTTCTGGGCCGATCAGGAAGGTCTGGATACCATTCTTTCGGCGGTGAAGAAGTATCAGGACACCGTGGGTGGCGAGCAGTGGAAGCCGGCGGCTTTGCTTGAGAAGCTGGTTGCTGAAGGCCGGAAATTTGCTGACTTGTAACATCTGACATAGCTCGTAGGTCGGATTAGGCGAAGCCTTAATCCGACAACAAGAGGTAAACGGTCAACTCGATGTCGGGTTACGGCTTCCGCCTAACCCGACCTACATGTTTCGAATTATGAGGGCATTGTTATGTCTGATGCAGTCATCGTTTCCACCGCACGCACCGGCCTGGGTAAATCCTACCGGGGCTCTTTGAACAATACGCACAGTGTCGACTTGGCGGGGCATGTGATCAAACACGCCGTCGATCGTGCTTGTATCGATCCGGCCATCGTTGAAGATGTGATTATGGGTGCAGCTTTCCAGGAAGGCGCCCAGGGCCGCAATATTGCCCGCCTGGCGGCTATCCGCGCGCGGCTCCCGGTTACCACCGCAGGTTTTTCCATCAATCGGTTCTGCAGCTCGGGTCTGCAGTCCATTGCCCTGGCTGCCCAGCGGGTTGTGTCCGAGAAGGTGCCGGCCATGGTGGCTGGTGGGGTCGAGTCGATTTCCCTGGTGCAGAACGAAAAGATCAACAGCTTTCACGCCACCAACGAGTGGCTGATGAAGCACAAGCCTGAGCTGTATCTTTCGATGATCGAGACGGCGGATGTCGTGGCCAAGCGCTATAACGTCAGCCGTGAGGCCCAGGATGAGTATTCACTGATTTCCCAGCAGCGCACGGCGGCGGCCCAGCAGGCTGGCAAGTTTGACGATGAGATTGTGCCTTTCGACGCCACCATGCTGGTCAAGGACAAGGAGACCGGGCAGGTCAGTGAGAAACAGGTAACCCTGACCAGCGATGAATGTAACCGCCCGAACACCACCCTCGAGGGCCTGGCCGGTCTGGAGCCGGTGCGTGGGCCAGAGCAGTTTATCACGGCGGGTAATGCCAGCCAGCTGTCGGATGGCGCTTCCGTGTGCACGGTGATGAACAGCACCTACGCCGAGAAGCACAACATCGAACCCATGGGGATTTTCCGCGGCTTCGCCGTGGCCGGTTGCGAGCCGGACGAGATGGGCATCGGCCCGGTCTTCGCTGTCCCTCGGCTGCTGGAGCGAGCGGGTTTGACCATGGACGACATTGATTTGTGGGAGCTTAACGAGGCTTTTGCATCTCAGGTGGTTTACTGCCGTGACCGTCTTGGCATTCCTATGGAGAAGCTGAACGTAAACGGTGGTTCCATTTCCATCGGCCACCCCTTTGGTGTCACCGGCTCTCGCCAGACAGGCCATGCCCTGATCGAAGGCAAACGTCGTGGCGCGAAATACGTGGTGATCACCATGTGCATCGGTGGTGGCCAGGGTGCTGCCGGCTTGTTCGAAGTAGTATGAAGTCGGAATAAACCCGGGGTCAGAGGAAATCGTGCTTCTGGCCCCCACTTAATCGACAGGGGGAAACATGGACAGACAAGCCAAAGCAGTGGTCTGCCGGGAATGGGGGCAGCCCGTTCAGGTGGAAACCATCACGGTAGAAGGCCCCAAGCGGGATGAAATTACCGTTAAGATCGCGGCCTGCGGCGTCTGCCACAGCGATCTGTCCGCCACCACGGGCAAGATTCCCTATCCGCCTCCACTGGTCCTGGGGCACGAAGCTGCCGGGGTGGTGGTGGAAGTCGGTGAAGGTGTGACCGCCTTCAAGGAAGGCGATCATGTGGTTAGCACGTTTATCTCCATGTGCGGCAAATGCAGCCAGTGTGTCCGTGGCCGTCCGGTGCTGTGCGAGAACGCCCGCAAGGCCATGTTCAACCTGCCGGATGGCACCGTCAGAACCAAGGGTGCAGACGGCGAGCCCCTGAACGTCTTTGGCGCCTGCGGCGTGATGGCCGAGTTTGCCACCATGCACGTGGATAATTGTGTCAAGGTGGATGAAACGGTGCCCATGCAGAACGCAGCGCTGGTCAGCTGTGCCGTGATGACCGGTGTAGGCGCCGTGTTCAACACCGCAAAGCTTGAACCCGGCTCCCGCGCCGCCGTGTTTGGTATCGGCGGCGTTGGCCTCAACGCCATTCAGGGCTGTGTCACCGCCGGCGCCGAAATGATCGTGGCGGTGGACAGCAACCCGACGAAGCTGGCGATGGCGAAAGAATTCGGCGCCACCCATACCGTGAATATTAACGAGGTGGAAGGCGCAGCCAAAGCGATAAAGAAAATGACCGGCGGCGTAGACTATGCCTTCGAATGCGTGGGCGCCGGGCCGGTTGTCGAGCAGGCCTACAAGAGTCTGGGTCGTGGCGGCACTGCCGTGGTCGTGGGTGTGGCGGATCCGAAGGACAAGACCTCACTGACCACTCTGACCTTGCCGGCCGATGAGCGCACGCTCAAAGGCAGCTGGCTGGGCTCCGCCAGGCCGCAGCACGATTTCCCCAGAATCCTGGGTCTTTACAAGGCTGGTAAACTCAAGCTGGACGAACTGGTTACCCGGACCTACCCCATAGAAGAGGCCGCACAGGCGTTCGATGATATGGTGGCAGGCAAGAACGCCCGTGGCGTTATCGTATTTGAATGAAGGGGGAAGCATGAACGAGCTGAACAGGAACTACATCAACGGCCAATGGGTTAGCTGGGCCGGTGATATGATCGACGTTCACGAAGCTGGCACCGGTGACGTGATTGCCCGCGTTCCCGCCGCCGGCGCGGATGAAATGGAACAGGCCATTGCTGCCGCCGATGCGGCGTTTGAATGCTGGTCGGAAAGCACCCTGGAAGAACGAATCAAGGTGCTGGAACAACTGCATGCGGGCCTGAAAGAGCGCGCGCCGGAAATCGCCGAGACCGTCTGCCGGGAAGTGGGTATGCCGATCAAGCTGGCCACGCCGATCCAGGCCGGTATGCCGGCTGCGGTGACCAAAAGCTATCTGAAGCTTTTGCCGGACTTCGAGTTTACCGAGCAGTCCGGAAACTCCGAAGTGCAATATGCCCCGGTTGGCGTGGTTGGCTGTATTACCCCCTGGAACTACCCGCTGCACCAGGTAATCCTGAAAATCGTTCCGGCGATTGCGGCCGGTTGCACCGTGGTGCTCAAGCCTTCTGAGATCGCTCCCCAGACGGCGTTTATTCTTGCCGAGATCCTTGATGGCACCGACCTGCCCAAGGGCGTTTTCAACATGGTGTGCGGCTATGGCCATACCGTGGGTGATACCCTGATCAAGCATCCGGATGTGCGCATGGTGTCCTTTACCGGTTCCACCCGCACCGGCAACCTGATTGCCCACGCCGCCGCCGACGATTTCAAACGGATCGCCCTGGAGATGGGGGGCAAATCTGCCTCCGTGATTCTTCCGGATGCTGACCTGGCGGCCGCCGTCAAAGGCACGATCAACAACTGCCTGCTGAACTCCGGCCAGACCTGCACGGCACTTACGCGCATGCTGGTTCCCGCAGACAAACACGACGAGGCATGCGAACTGGCTGCCGCTGCCGTGGCAAAAATGACGCCCGGCAACCCTCTGGAAGAATCCACCCGTCTTGGCCCGCTGTCGTCTGCCCAGCAGCGTGACAAGGCCATCGACTACATCAAACTGGGTATCGAGGAAGGCGCCAAGCTCATTGCTGGCGGCCCTGAGGCACCAGAGGGTTGTGACAAGGGTTACTTTGTCAAGGCCACCGTCTTCGGCAACGTAAAACCGGATAGCCGCATCGCCCAGGAGGAGATCTTCGGGCCGGTGCTATGCGTGATCCCGTATAACGATGAAGCCGAGGCGGTGAGGATCGCCAACGGTACCCAGTACGGCCTTTCCGGTGCCGTCTGGTCCGGCGACGATGCCAAGGCGAAGAAAATTGCCAGCAAGCTGCGCACCGGCCAGGTATTCGTGAACGGTGGTGCTTTCAACCCGATGGCACCGTTCGGCGGGTTTGGCCATTCAGGCATTGGCCGTGAATTCGGTAAATGGGGAATGGAGGAGTTTCTGGAAGTTCGTTCGTTGCAGTTGTAATCGCTGGAGCCGGATGTCGGGTTACGGCTCTGCCTAACCCGACCTACGGTAAGGTCCATAAGGTAGGTCGGATTAGGCGAAGCCGTAATCCGACAGATCCTCCAAAGACACCCCACCTCGGGGCCAGTCACCATGCGTCAGGCTTTACCACCAAGCAAAATCCGAACCGCCGTACAGGCATCCTCCAACTCCGCTTCTCTTGGCTCGCGTCCGGCGATGATGTCGCTGTACAGGCAGGACTCCGCCAATCGAATCATGAAGTAAGACAGGCTGAAGATGTTCATCGGCGGCTTGATGTGCCCGGCGGCTACCTGGTCTTTCAACATCCGGGTGTTGGTTTCCACCGTGCGGGTGTGCAGGATTGACTGGGATGAAGTGAGGATCTTCAGGGCGTATTCCGGGTCCTGGTTGATGAACCGCCGTAGCGGTTCGAAGTGCAGGATGGCGGAGTTGGTGCGTCGGTACACACCGACGATGTAGTCCACGCCCACGCCGGGGGTTTCCGCCATAGCCTGTCGCCAGAGGGGTTCATACAGGGCCCAGAGAATCTCTCCGATCAGTAGATCCTTGTTGCCCACCCAGCGAAACAGGGTGGCGCGGCCAATTCCGAGCTCATCAGCCAGCGGCGCCAGGTGAATGCGCTCACCCTTGAGCCACATGCGACGTGCCCGCTTGAACGCGTCGGCCGGTGTTGCCCTGGTTACGGTCTTGTCTGCCACTGAAACCTCATGCCCGAATTTGGATTCATTTTAACGGCTAAACCCGGAGCCGGCTATGCGCGTGGAATAGCGGGTCCGTGATGGTTTTGTGAACTTTTGGACATACACTCTTTAACTGTCCGTGACTCTCCCGTAAACGCCACCGTGCAGTCTGGTTTTGAGGCTGGAATCAATTCCGGCATACAAAAACCTACGGAGAGATCACCATGAAAAACCTGAGCCGAATGTTTGCGATTGCCATGCTGGGTATGCTGGCAACTTTTGCCACAGCTGACGACATGAAGTCATCAAGCGATGGCATGAAGGGCGACGCCATGATGAAAGACGACATGGCCGATAAGGGTATGTCGGATCACGGTATGGAAAAGGATGACATGTCCAAAGACATGGGGCACGGTATGAAAGAAGATGGTATGGCGCAGGATGCCATGAAAAACGATGGCATGGACGACATGAAGAAGGACGGGATGTCGATGAAAGACAGCGCCATGGACGACAAGGACAAGATGTAGCCTGATCTGAATGGAGCCCTGTACGCATGACGCGAACGGTACTGATTATCGAAGACAATCCCGGCATCGGCGAGCTGGTGCGTATGCAGGTGTCGGATCTGGGTATGAATGCTGTTCTGTTGGACCGGGGTGATACCGGTCTGGAGCGGTTCCGTGAGGGTGGCATCGATCTGGTCATACTGGATCTGATGCTGCCCGGTCTTGATGGTCTGGCGGTGTGCCGGGAGATACGATCATCTCCGGGCTATGTTCCCGTTTTAATGTTGACGGCTAAGAGCACGGAGCTGGATCGGGTTCTGGGCCTGGAAATGGGGGCGGACGATTACCTCACGAAGCCATTCAGCGTGGCGGAACTTGCGGCCCGCGTCAAAGCCCTGTTCCGTCGGGTGGACGCCCTCTCTCAAGGTTCGCCTGCAAGTAAGGAAGTTGAAGAGATTCAGGTGGAAGGGCTGAAAATTGATCCGGTTCGCCGGCGCGTGTTTGTCGACGATCACGAGGTGGATCTCACCGCCCGTGAGTTTGATCTGCTCTGGCACTTTGCCTCCCACCGGGGCCGGGTTTTCAGCCGGGCGCAGTTGCTCGATGCAGTCTGGGGTTATAACCATGAAGGCTACGAGCATACCGTGAACACCCACATCAACCGACTGCGTAACAAGATAGAAGCCGATGCGGCCGACCCGAGATACGTCCAGACGGTCTGGGGTGTTGGCTATCGGTTCATGGATTAATCGTGGCCCTGTCTGTATTCCGAACCCTCTATGCCCGGCTGGCCATTGGTCTGTTCCTGCTACTGCTTGTGGTGGGGGGGCTCTTCACCTTTCTGAGTCTGGCTTCGGTTAGAGAATACTCGGCAGCGGTTAACCAGCAACTGAACCGGGATCTTGCCCGCAATCTGGTGTCTGACCGAAACCTGGTAACCGATGGTGAACTCAATCGCGACGCCCTGAAGCAGCTTTTTGAACTGTACATGACGATCAACCCCAGTATTGAGATCTATCTTCTGGATACCGACGGCAACATCCTGTCCTACTCCGCGGATCCGAACAAGATCAAGCGCAACCGGGTGTCCCTGGCCCCCATCAGAACACTGCTCGAAACCCCCGAAGCCTATCCGCTGCCCGGCGATGACCCGCGCAGCCATGACCGGCGAAAAGTCTTCTCGGTAACGCCGGTGCCATCAGCAGACAACCCAACGGGCTATCTGTACGTTGTTCTGAGGGGCGAGGAATACGATCTGGCCGAGAGCATGGTGCACAGTAACCGTCTCCTGCAGTTGGGCGCAGGTGCGCTGGCGGTGAGCCTGTTTGTCGGACTCCTGGCCGGGCTGGTGTTTTTCCGACTGTTGACACGTCGGCTGTCGCGGCTGACCGAACGGGTGGAATCCTTCGAACGCGGCATGTCTCCAGAGAGCACGGTGGCGATTTCCGGCAAAGGCGATGACATTGATTACCTGGCCGCCAGGTTTGATCAGATGGCTCAGCGGATTGTTGCCCAGCTGGACCTTCTGAAACACAAGGATGCCCAGCGCCGGCAGCTGGTCGCCCAAGTCTCCCATGACCTGAGAACGCCACTGGCATCCATCCAGGGTTATATCGAAGCCTTGCGTATGAAACAGGACACGCTCGCCGCCGAGGAGCGGGCACGTTTCCTGGATGTTGCCCTGACCGAAAGCCACCGGCTTGGTCGCCTGGTGGAAGAACTGTTTGAGCTTGCGGCACTGGATGCCCGGGAAAAACAGCCGAAGACGGAACCGTTTGTGGTTGCCGAACTCCTGCATGATGTGGTGCAGAAACACCATCCCGAGGCAGAGCGTGCCGGCGTTGCCCTGTCGATTGTCTCCGTGGCACCGGTCAGGGTGCTGGCGGATATCGCCATGACCGAGCGGGTATTGGATAACCTGATCAGCAATGCCATCAGTCATTCGCCACAGGACACGGAGATCACACTGAGCGTTGCCGAACGGGACGGCGGTGTGGAGATTACCGTCGCGGACGCTGGCCCTGGCATCGATGATGCGGACCTGGAACACGTCTTCGAACCCTTTTACCAGGCCTCAGGCGCCTCCAGGACGGGGCATGCCGGGCTTGGGCTCGCCATTGCCCAGAGAATGGTTTCACTTCAGCAGGGGAAACTCTCTGTCCGCAATGCCGATGGCGCCGTTTTCAGCGTCTGGCTGCCTCTGGCCGGCGACAGTTCCGGGCCGGGCGGCGAAAAATCCACAGCGTTATGAATTCGTAACACCTGGTGAACGTTTTCGTGAATCCGCGACCCTACGCTGTAGGAATGGAATCACGTAAAGGAGAAGTCTGATGAAACGTAAGATTGTTGGTATATTTTCGGCACTGGCGCTTGTCTCTGCGGCCGGTTTGTTCACCAGCTATGCGGTTGCCGAGAAATCGGAGTCGCAGATGAGCAAATACGCACCGGATCAACCGGGTCTGGCCGTCGCAACCTTTGCTGGCGGTTGTTTCTGGTGTGTCGAGGCCGGATACGAGAAACGGGTGCCGGGCGTGGTAGAAGTCGTCTCGGGCTATTCCGGTGGGGAAGAGGCAAGTCCTTCCTATAAGCAAGTTGCCTCGGGGCAGACTGGCCATACCGAAGCGGTACAGGTCTATTACGACCCGAACGAAATGACATATGAGGGTTTGTTGCAGGCGCTCTGGCGGATGATGGACCCGACCGATAATCAGGGCCAGTTTGTGGACCGAGGCCAGCAATATCGACCCGCTATTTTCTACCATAACGCTGAGCAGAAGCGCCTGGCCGAAGCGGCTGTTGCAGAGTTGGAGGCTTCCGGAGTGTACGAGAAGCCTGTAGTGATCGAAATCGTGCCATTCGAGAAATTCTACCCGGCCGAGGAGTATCACCAAGACTATTACGACAAGAATCCGGTGCGCTACAACTTTTACACCTTCAACTCTGGTCGCTATCAGTTTATCGAGAAGGTGTATGGCGAAGATTACGAGCTCGATTACACCCGGTTCCAGGAGATGGCCACGGTAGATGCCAGTGACGACCTGGTGGGCGATGAAAGCGCCAGCACAGAACCCGGTCAGATGGGCAGTGGCTTTGATCCGGAAAGCTTTGAAAAGCCAGCTCAGGATGTCCTGAGGCAGCGTTTGACCGATATGCAGTACGAGGTCACCCAGGAAGACGGCACCGAGCCGGCGTTCAATAACAAGTACTGGGACAACAAGAAGTCAGGGCTTTACGTGGATATTGTCTCGGGCGAGCCGCTGTTCTCATCGCGGGACAAGTACAAATCCGGTACCGGCTGGCCCAGCTTTACCCGGCCCATCACGCCAGAGGCTGTGGTGGAACTTGAGGACAACTCGTTCTTCATGAGCCGGACGGAAATCCGCAGTACCCACGGGGATTCCCACCTGGGTCATGTCTTTAACGATGGTCCCGCGCCGACCGGGTTGCGCTACTGCATGAACTCTGCGGCGATGGACTTTATCCCCCTGGAGGACATGGAAGAGGCCGGCTATGGCAAGTGGATTGACGACGTCAAGCCGAAAACCGACATGGCAAGTCAATGACTTGCTGCAGTAGGTCGGATTAGCGAAGCGTAATCCGACAGTCTCACTCACACTACAGCCAGAGATCCGCCACCCGGGTCTCCCGGCTGAAGTGGTGCAGCACCTGCGCCTGCAACAACTCCGCCGTGGCAATTGCATCAATCAGGGCGTTATGGGCTGCGTAATGGGGCAGCCCATAACGCAGCCGGCTGTCGGCCAACCGGATTGATACCGACTTCTTGCCCATCAGTCGTTGCCACCGGGAAGGGTTGCGATCCGGATGCAGGTGAGCTTCGATGGCCATCGTATCAAGAACCGGAAACCGTATGCCCTCGCCGAGTCGCCAACGCAGGGCCACATCCAGGAACGAACGCTCGATATTCCGGTAATGCACCACCGGGATGCGGCCATTCAGATAGCTAAACAACTCTCTCAGGATATCTTCCAGGTCAGGCGCTTTATCGATGTCGCTGTGGGTGATGCCATGAATGGTCACTGAAGTCTGGTGTAGGGGTAGTTTCGGGCGCACCACCCAGTGCCGTGCTTCGGCCAGCTGGATACCGTCCAGGGTGAAGGGCACCAGACCGATGCTGACAATGGAGTGCTGGCTGGCATCAAGCCCCGTGGTCTCGAAATCAATGGCCAGCATCCGCACCTCTGAGATGGGCGTGTCGGGTGAGGGACAGCCGCTCTCATAAAACGCTTTCAGGATCGGTGATTTGCTCTGTTTGGCCAGGGCCTGGTATTGCTCTGGCCACGGCAAGCTTTGAATGGAAGGCTCGCCAGAAGAGGCATCAGACATTACGGGCCACCTGGGCGTTGTAACGGAATCTCAGGAATTTCTGAGCGTTGTTGACCACCTGGAACGCATCCTTGAGGTGGCTTCTCTCGAAAGGCGAAAGGTCTTCTGGACGAACATTGTTGTCTGGCTCGCGCCCGGCTTCAATCGCCAGGGCCTGGTGCCGGATCCGGACAATGGAAATGAACTCGAGGGCATCTCTCAGGTTGCCAAGATCGTCTTCCATCAGGAGTTTGGTGTTGCCGATGGCCTTGAGGCGTTCAAAGGAATTCTGTGCCCGGGATTGACAGGCCAGGGCATGGATCCGGATCAGGTCAGACAGCGGTGCGGTTCCGCGACGTTTCAGGTTAAAGGTTTTCTGCTGTTTGCCATCTTCCTCAAGCACAAAGGTTCGGAAGAAACCAATGGGCGGCGTCCGGTTCAGGGCGTTGCGGGCCATCATGGCAAGAAAACGCTGACTGTTACTGGCTTTCTCGGCCACTAGTGTTTTCAACTGCTCGGCAAATTCGGTCTCGCCGTAGATGCCGTCCAGATCAAAGAAAATGTTGCTGTTAAGCAGGGCTTCGGCCTTCGGATTCTCGATCCAGTCGGTGAAATAGCCCTTCCAGACGCTCAGAGGCTGCCGCCATTTCTGGTTTGTGGCCATGATGTCGCCGGTACAGTAGGAGTAGCCACACTCGGCCAGTCCATCGCTGACGAACTTCGCCAGCACCCGGAAGTACTCATCGTGGGCCTCTGGCACAAAGCTGTCGTCCAGGATCATGGCGTTGTCCTGGTCGGTGACCACCAGCTGCTCGTCCCGGGCCATGGAGCCAAGCGCCATGAAGCAGTAGGGAACCGGCGGTGGTCCAAATTTCTCTTCGCCCAGTTCCAGCAGACGCTGGGTAAAGCTGCGCCCGATACCGGCCATGGCACTGCCAATCATGTGGGAGTTGGCATCTTCGTTCACCATACGCACGAAGCTGTCCCGCACATCCAGGCTGATTTTCTTCAGGCCTTTGACATCCTGCTGATGGTATATGTTACTGACTAGGTAGAGGCTGCTCTGGCTCTCGTATTTCACGATATCGGAAAGCGCAATGACGCCTCGAACCTCATCCCGATCCATCACCGGAAGATGGTGCACGTTGTTGTGCAGCATGGTGAGCATGGCCTCGAATATGAACATGTTCGAGCGGATGGTGATCAAGTCTTCAGACATGATCTCGCTGATCGGGGTTTCCGAGGCCAGTGCTTCGCTGAGGGCCCGGGTACGCAGGTCGCGGTCGGTGATGATGCCCTTGAGCCGAGGTTTTTCGCCTTCCTCATCCATCAACAGCAGCGCCGAAACACCGTTTTCAGTCATGATCCGGGCGGCTTCCTGAAGCCTGACTGTGCAGGGCGCCGTCACCGGTTCGCGGGATATCAGCCGGGTGACTTTGGAGGTCATCAGTTCGTTGGACTTTTCCCGGCGGGAAACAGCCGAGCGCAGGCGGCTGCGGTCTTCAATCTCGACGAAATCGGCGAAGTTGTCGTCGTTTTCCCACAGATATTGGAAGGTGTCGTGGGGGATCTTATATAGCAGGGTGTCTTCGATGGCTTTGGCTGGAAAACGCACCTTCCTGTTCATCAGAAGGCCAAACTGGCCGAAGACCTCACCTTCACCGATCCGGTTGTAAAGCTCCCCGGTTCGCCGATAGATTTCAACGGCGCCACTGCGCACGTAAAAGAGCCAGCTACTCGGGTCACCCAGTTCCAGGACCTTGCTGCCGGCCTTGGAATACACAACCTCTATTTCGCCAACCACCCTGTCGAGCAGCTCCTCGGGCATCTCGTCAAACGGCGGATATTGTGCCATGTGATTGCGGATGTCGATGAGCTCAGCCTGCATAAAACTCCCGGTTTTGCCAAAGAAAAGTGGTTGTCAGTCATGGAATATAGCAGTGGCAGAGGCCTCCGGCCATGTCCACCTTTGATGGATTTCATTGACCGCTTAAACGGGGGTTGCTAGCCTTGGCCCACTTTTTCAGGTGTCCGTCGCATAGCGCGACGGGTGAAACGGGAAATCGGTGAGCCTGGTAACGCCAGTGCAAATCCGATGCTGCCCCCGCAACGGTAAGCAGGACAACGGCAATCTTTGCGCCACTGTGTCGCCACGACATGGGAAGGTGATTGCCCGGGAACCGAGGGTTCCGCCTGTCAGCCCGGAGACCGGCCTGGAAAAACACCCGATGTTGCGGTGGGCAACCTGGGTGGGTGATATGCCGGTTCCGCTTTCCTGACACCAGTCTACCGCCTGCCCTCATTTCCCTTTCCGCAAAAAAACCCAGATTCCCGTGCGGGTGCGCGCGGAGTGCGGAGCAAGCTTCATGTTCAGAATTCCATACCCTGTTTTACTGGCCGGCGTTTCCCTGGCCGCCCTGCCGTTGGCCGTTTCGGCCCAGTCTGCCCCAGAATTCGATGCCCTGGATCCCATTGTGGTTACCGCGACACTGGGGCCGAAAACCGTTGGTGAGAGCCTGTCTTCGGTTACCGTCGTAGACGAAGAGGACATTCAGCGACAGCAACCCATAGAATTTCGAGAACTTATCGAGTCTCAGCCGGGCGTAACGGTCTCCCAGAACGGGTCTTTCGGCAAGCAGACCGGTGTGTTCATGCGCGGTCACGCCTCCGATGCAACCGTGCTGCTTGTGGATGGGGTGAGGATCCGCTCCGCAACAGTTGGTGGCCCGGCCTGGCAATTCCTGCCACCGCAACTGGTGAACCGGGTAGAAATTGTTCGCGGTAGTCGTAGCAGTCTTTACGGTGCTGACGCCGTTGGTGGTGTTGTCCAGGCGTTCACGCTGCCGAGATCCCAGGGAAATCGTGGCTGGGTAGAGGCAGGCGCCGGGAATTTCGACAGTCAGCAGTATGGCGGCGGCTTCTCTTCGGTGACTGACCAGACCCGTGTCACGATCGGCGCCAATTACTTCCATACTGACGGTGCGCCGGTTATCGAAGACGGGGACGACAAGGGTTATGACAACACCTCCGGCGTTGCCAGTGCATCCCATACCTTTGATAACGGCGTAACAGCGGGGTTCAGTTTCCTCAGCGCGAAAGGCAATACCGAGTACGAGGGTGGCGAGGAAGATTTTCGCTTCCAGACAGCGGGTGCCAATGTTGAGGTCCCAGTCACCGCCAACTGGCGAACATCGCTCCATCTGGCAGATTCTCGCGATGAGCTGGAAGATTTCAGTGCCTTTTCCGGAGTATTCAACACCCGCACCCGCAGCTCGCGCATCGAGAACTGGCTGACCGCCGGCACCCATGAATTCGTGCTTGGTGCGGAGTATCTGGTGGATAAAGTCGAGAGCACGACCGCCTATGAGGAAAGCAGCCGGTCCAATGAGGCTTTCTTCGGGCAGGCGCTGCTGAATTTTGGCCGGACCGATGTGCACCTCAGTCTGCGTAGTGACGATAACGAAGCCTACGGAACGGAAGAGACCTGGGGCGCTGCGATTGGCTATAAGCTGGACGCACATCATCGGGTTCGAGCCAATGCCGGAACCTCGTTCAAGGCGCCTTCCTTCAACGATCTGTACTTTCCAGGCTTTGGCAATCCCGATCTTCAGCCCGAGGAAGCCACCAGCTACGAAACCGGCATCGAAGGCCGCTACGTAAACTGGTTCTGGGATCTGGCTATTTACCAGAGCGACGTTGAAGACCTTTCCCTGCCAACCCAGAACCAGGCTACAAGTGTCCCTGAAGCCCGGCTCAGAGGCGTTGAGCTGAGCACAGGCTGGCAGCAGGACGGCTGGTATCTGAAAGCTGTGGCCTCCGCTGGCGACTTCGAAGATAAGGAAGCCGGACAACAGCTGGCCCGACGGGCAGAGCGCTCCGTTCGGCTGGACCTGGACAAAGAGATCAATACCTGGAGCTTCGGGACCACGTTCCGCGCTGAGAGTCACCGGTACGAAGACCTGTTCGGTATCGGGCGCGAACGCATCCCTGGTTTCGGCGTCTGGGACCTGAGAGCGAGCAAGATTCTGGCTCGGGGCTGGCGGGCATCGCTGACCGTGGATAACGTACTGGATAATGAGTACGCCACCGCAAAACGTTTCGACAATACCGATTTCATTGCCGCCGGCCGAACCTTCATGGCCTCGGTGCGCTATGATTTCCAGCAGTAAATTCACCGATCTGAGAGGCTCCCGCCGTCCATGAGGCACCTCGGGTTCGCTGCGTTATGTGTACTGCCTCTGCTTGCGCCCTTGTTGGCGCAGGCACAGGGAATCTGTGTACGCGACGCGCTGAACCAGAAGGTATGCCTGACTGACCCCGCCCAACGCGTTGTCTCCCTTTCACCCGGCGCTACGGAACTGCTGTTTTCCGCAGGCGCCGCTGCCAAGGTGGTGGCGGTGAGCGCCTGGAGCGATTATCCCGCAGAAGCTGCGGATTTGCCGCAGGTGGGCGACAGCAATCGCCTGGACCTGGAGGCCATTGTTTCGCTGGCACCGGACCTGGTGGTGGCCTGGGTGGATGGCAATTCCCGCAGCCAACTGGAACGGCTGTCAGACCTTGGTATTTCGGTATTCTGGCTAGCCCCGCGAACGTTTGACGACATTGCCGTGGCGGTGTCGGATCTGGCGTTGCTGACGGGGTCAGCGGATCTCGGCAATGAACGGGCCGAAGCGTTTCGCGCAGAAATAGCCACGCTGAAAGCTCAGTATGCCGATACCAGGCCGGTTAAGGTGTTCTACCAGATATGGGACCAGCCACTGATGACCGTTAACCGGGAAGAGCTTATTAGCAAGGCCATAACCCTGTGCGGCGGTGTGAATGTCTTCGGCGAGCTGCCACGGTTAGTACCCCGGATCAGCCGGGAGGCGGTTCTGGAAGCCAACCCCGAAGCCATTATTACCGCCGGGTCTTCGGACGACAGGGAATGGCTGGAAGCCTGGCGCGAGTTTCCGGGCCTGGCAGCGGTAGCCGCCGACAACCTCTTCCTCGAGCCGCCGGACCTGCTGGCGCGCCCGACGCTTCGTATGGCAGACGGCGCCAGACACCTGTGCCAGACCCTGGAGCAGGCCCGTGCCAATCTCTAGCCCGTACAAACCACTCCTTATTCTGCTGCTGGCGGGCTTTCTGGCTGCTCTGGTCTCCGTCAGCATCGGCAGCACGGCCATAGGTTTTGAAGACACTCTGCGGGTGATAACCGGCAGTGGCACAGAGTTGCAGAAAACGCTGATTCTGGAGCTCCGACTGCCCCGGACACTGAGCGCGTTCGCGACCGGTGGCTTGCTGGCCGTGGCCGGGGCGCTGATGCAGGTATTGTTGCGAAATCCCCTGGCCGATCCCTACGTGTTGGGGCTCTCTGGCGGCGCCGCCGTTGGGGCGTTACTGGCTATGCTCGCCGGTGCTGCCGGTTTTCTGGTATCCGGCTCCGCCTTTGCCGGCGCCATGCTGGCCACCCTGCTGGTGTTTGGTCTGGCCCATGGCAGTGGCAGCTGGACCCCATCGCGGCTGTTACTCACCGGTGTGGTAGTTGCCGCCGGCTGGGGGGCCATCATTACCCTGATCCTCTCGATGACCCCGGCCAGCCGGTTGCCGGGTATGTTGTACTGGCTGATGGGCGATCTTTCCCACGCAGCCACTCCCTGGCCGGGCTTATTAATCCTCCTGCTCGTATGCCTGATGGTGTTTCCGCTGGGCCGGGCCCTGAACGTGTTGGCACGGGGTTCCCTGCAGGCAGCGGCCCTGGGCGTTTCGGTACGGCCCCTTGAATGGTCGATCTACCTGATGGCGAGCCTGCTGACCGCCACCGCCGTCACCATGGCCGGTTCGGTTGGTTTCGTTGGCCTGGTGGTACCGCACATGTTGCGGTTGGTACTGGGGAACGACCAGCGACTGATTCTGCCGGCATGCGCACTGGCCGGCGGAACGCTTCTCGTGCTTGCAGACACCCTGGCCCGGGTGGTGATTGCGCCAGAGCAGTTGCCGGTTGGCGTGATTACCGCGCTGATCGGCGTCCCGACCTTCCTGTACCTGCTGTATAGGAGCCGATGATGACACGCCTGACAACCGAAGCGCTGATCATCGACATTCCGGGGCGCGCCTCGGGCGTCCCCCTGAACCTGGCTATCGAACCGGGCCAGGTCTGGGGTGTGCTGGGGCCCAATGGCGTGGGTAAAACCACCTTGCTGCATACCCTGGCGGGATTGAGGGAGCCCAGAAGCGGACAACTGTTACTCGACGGAACGCCGCTGTGCGACATCCGACGCAAAACCGTCTCGCAACGGATGGGCCTGGTGTTTCAGGACCGACAGGATGGTTTTCCGGCGACCGTGCTGGAAACGGCTCTTATCGGTCGCCATCCCTGGTTGTCACCCTGGCAGATGGAGAGTGGTGAGGATCTGGCCATTGCCGAACGGGCCCTCGAAGCGCTGGACGTCATCCACCTGAAAGATCGCCTGGTGAACACCCTATCCGGCGGCGAACGCCAGCGAGTAGCCATTGCCACCCTGATGACCCAAAGCCCGGAAATCTGGCTGTTGGACGAGCCGACCAATCACCTGGATTTACAGCACCAGACTGCCGTCATGAAGCTGCTGCGAAACCAGTCAGCATCCGGTAGAGCCGTCTTCATGTGCCTCCACGACCTGAATCTGGCCGCCCGATGGTGCGACCAGATCCTCCTCCTGTACCCCGACGGCCAGGCCTGCTGGGGCCCGGCCCGCGACATGTTGGTGACCTCTGCCCTTGAGAGCCTGTTTGGCCAGCGTTTGCTATCTGCCGAACTGGATGGTTTTCCAGTGTTTGTTCCAGCCTAATCAGGCAACAGTCTCTTTTTTATTTTTCGCAAATGAACAAGAAATGTAATAAACGCCTCTCGCTCGTTAACGTATGAACGCATTGCAAAAATCGCTGTAGGAGCTACCGTGAAGGTCGACTTTTTCGGTCATGGATTCTCCCTTTTCGGATTTTCCCCATCTGTATATGACATTAAGGAAACGCCGGAGACTGATATCCGAGCCTCAGGGGAAAGGCGGTGTCAGTGGTTCGGTGCCCTGGATATCCGCTTCAGGATGATGTTTTTTGACCAACGCCTCGATTTCGTGAACCCGGGTGCGTTTGACATCAACCAGCACCAGGACTCCGCCCGCATTGATCTGCTTGTCGAATCTTTCCAGCCGTGAATTTGGAAGCCCCACGCCCACCATGCTCGACATCAGGCCACCAACACCGGCACCGGCGGCAGTGATAAATAACACGGCGCCGCCACCAATGATTAAACCAGTGGCTGGCAGCGCCATCGCGACCAATCCACACACCAGGCCGGTAGCGGCGCCCAGGGTAAGGCCTTTCTCAATTGCCGGGACAAAATCACTCTTTTGCATCAAGTTGGCTTCTGGAAGTTCTTCCATCGGAGTGCCTTCTTTGGCTACAACATGGATGTGGTGCTCCTCCACGTGTGAGACCAACAGTTCTTCCACAAGCCCATGAGTTGTCGTAATGTCTGGCATCAGAAAATATAAACGGCGCATGTTTGGCTCCCTCCAATTTGTTTTTAGCAGTACCAATGTACCGGTTTAACCATAAAGTTCGACATTTGCCGCTCTAATGGGCGCTCCCGGCCTATGATAAGAGCATAGGAGGAAGTGCCACGAGCAGCCAAGGTTGCTCTCCAGAATTCAAGAACAGTTTCGAAAAAGTGCAACTTCAATACGGGCATTAGAAAAATGATGACAGCGAGAACCGTTTTTAGGTCGAATTTATACAGCTGACCGGGCAGCTTCTGAACCGGCCCATTCCAGTAATAAGGTCCGTCATATCGGAAGCGGTGCCAGCCGAATCTCCCCCCGCAGCCGGTCGACGGTTTTCTTTTCGAACAGCTCGGTTCCTGGCTGCATGACCGTCGCTGCACTGCACGCCATGCCCTCCCGCAACGCATCCTGATCCGACGCGCCCTGTGCGAGCATGGCCACCATGCCGGCCACCATGGAGTCACCGGCCCCAACGGTGGAGATTGCCGGCACCGAAGGGACTTCTGCCTTCAAGACCCGCGAGGGCGTCACCAGCAACGCACCCTCGGCTCCGAGGGAGACGCAGACCCAGTGGACGCCCCGCGCCTGCAAAAGGCGTGCTTCCCGAATGATATCCCGCTGGTTTTGCAACGACCGCCCGACCAGGGTTTCCAGCTCGTAGCGGTTGGGCTTGATCAGAAAGGGTTGGGCGTCGATTGCGTGCTGCAGGAGCTCGTCATGAGAGTCGACCACCGCACGACCTCCGGCGGCATTCACTCGACGCACTGCATCGGCATAGAGGTTCTGCGGCAGGCTTTTTCGTAACGAGCCGGTGATCACGCCGAGCCCTTTACCACAATGGGTCACGAACCGGTCGAGCAACTGTTGCCATTCTGAAGTCGACACGAAAGGGCCGACACCACTGACCTCGAACTGGGCACCAGTAGCAGTCTCAAGAATGGTGCCATTTATCCGGGTTTCGCCATCCACCTCCAGATAACTGGCCTGGTCCAGCTGCTCATCCAGTTGGTGGCGAAGGAAGCGGCCGATTTCGCCGGCGACAACGCAGAAAGTGCACGCTTGCACCCCGAGTCGCCTGAGACCGCGCCCGACATTGATTCCATTGCCACCCGGGTCATACCGGGAGTCCGCGGCGTGGACCTTCTGATCGGGAATCAGCCGTGGGATCTGATAGGTGATATCAACAGCCGGATTCAGGCTTAAGACGGAAATGTGCAATTGGGAGGAAGCGTCGACCATCAGGTGCTCCTGGTTGGCACCGATCCCAGGGCGCCAGTAATCGGGAGGATAATGACATCATAAAACCGGTGAAGTCCGTTGGCCAACGGAGCGCGCCCGGGAACACCGTCGACTATGCTGTAAAACGTTCCAATCGCATGGAAACCTGTATGAGCGGGTCAGAAAAGGAAGGTCTGGGTTACTGGGAAGTCCTGTCAATCTGGGTTGCAGCCATGCTTTCAACCTGGGCTTTTTTATTTTGATTCATCCGATACCGGGTGGTTTTGCAGATGCTAAGTTCAGCGTTAAAAGACATGGTTGAATGGTCCCAGGCAAATGACCAGTAGCTCGTCGAGACTCAGTTATGCAGTGCGAATGCCCGTGTTGGCAAAATACATGGGGCTACTTGCATTAATGCTGGCTCTGCTGACGTTCGCCCCTCTGGGCGTTGCGGTGATTGTTCAGGATTTTCACATTGCTTGGCGTTACCTCGTTGTTATTGCCGCACTGCTAATTTTCTGGGGCGCGTCACGGTCCATTGCTGAGCCCTGGCACATACAGACAAATGAAGCGCTGACAGTTGTTGCTTTGGCCTTTGTGCTCTCCCCGCTATTGATGACCTTCCCTTTCATGGGGAGTGGTTTGAGTTTTTACGATGCCTTGTTTGAGGCTATCTCCGCTATCACAACCACGGGCCTTTCAGTCACGACTGATCTCGCGGACAAGCCACAGACATTTCTGTTCGCCCGCTCATGGATGCAGTGGTACGGCGGCCTGGGAATCGTGGTGCTTTCTGTTGCGTTGTTAATGGGTAGCCAGATTGCCAGTCGTAGTCTGAGTGAACCCCTTGGAGGTGAAACCCTGGCAACAACGACGCGCACCCATGCCCGTCAGACGCTGATGATCTATAGCGTCCTCACCCTGACAGGCATCCTGGTGGTCTGGTTGATATCTGGTAATGGCGTGATGGCCCTCAACCATGTGTTATCGGCGGTATCAACCGGTGGTTTCTCTTCATTCGATAACAGTCTTGCAGCCATTGATAACTGGTATACCCGGTTCACTATTATTGGCCTGGGTTTGTGCGGTGCTTTGCCTTTATCACTGTATGCCGTCGTCTTTTCAAAAAACTGGCGTGCCGGTATTCGTGATAGGGAGCTTCTTGCTCTGCCAGTGGCGATTTTACTGGTGACCCTTCTTTTGTTTCTTTCCCTGCATTTTTACTCAGGAATGAATCCGCAGGATGCTGCCGGCCATGCGCTATTTCTTGCCATGTCCTCCCAATCCACAACCGGATTCACGACGGTTGATATAAACTTGCTCGATGACAGTGCCAAAATGAGCATGATTTTTTCGATGTTGATCGGTGGTGGTGTCGGGTCGACGGCAGGTGGCATAAAGCTGTTACGTGTTCTGATTTTGCTTCGGTTGATTCAGGTAGTGTTACAGCGCACAACCATGCCGTCACAGGCTGTGCACTACCCCAAACTGGATGGGAAGGTCCTGGAAGATACCGTCATACAGCGCGCTCTCATTCTTATCCTGTTATTTATTGGCGTGGTGGCAATTTCGTGGTTCGTCTTTTTGATGCACGGCTACCCTCCAATGAATGCGCTGTTTGAGGTTGTTTCAGCAACTGCCACGGTGGGATTAAGCACCGGCATTACCGCAGCCGATCTGCCCGTTTTACTCAAACTGGTTCTGTGTCTGGACATGCTGTTTGGGCGACTCGAAATCGTTGCATTGCTGGTCGTTCTGTATCCTGCGAACTGGGTCGGAAAACGAAAGGAATTATCATGAAAGCGATCCTTGTAGGTGCGGGTTCTACCGCAATAATGACGGCGAAATTCCTGCTCGAGCACAATCATGATGTGATTGTCATTGAGGTCGACAAGGAAAGGATTGATGAGCTGAGCCATGATCTTGACTGTGGCTTCTTACTTGGCGATGGCAGCAAACCGTCACTGCTGCGAGAAACGAATCCGGAAGAAGGGGACGTGCTCTACTGTCTTACCGGTCATGACCAGACAAACATCATTGCCAGCCTGGTTGGTCGCTCCTTAGGTTTCAAAAAGGTTGTCACCAAGATTCAAGACCCGACTTATGAACATATCTGCATCGAACTCGGGCTTGAGGCCACGATTGTTCCGTCACGTACCATTGGTCGGCACCTGGCAGAGCTTTTCGAGGGCCGTGACTCGTTTGAGTTGTCTACCATGTTGCGGTACGACACCTCAGTCTTTTCATTTGTGGCCAGGGAAAAACAGGTCGGCGGAATTGCCGATCTGACATTACCCAAGTCCAGTCGCATCATGTGTATCTATCGAAAGGGAAAGCTGATCATTCCGGAAGACAATGCACGGATTGAACTTGATGATGAGGTGATTATTATTACCCATCGGAAAAACCTCGAAGCATTGCATGAACAGCTGGATTCAGTCGGTCACTATCAATCATCCGATTCTGGCTGAATCCGGAACCCCACAATAGGGTTATATAGTCACTCAAATCCCCAACAAGGCCATCACAATGACCATTGAGCGTATTTCCACCAACAGCCGAATGAGCAAGATCGTAAAACACAACGGCACCGCTTATCTTTGCGGTCAGGTTGCCAAGGACCGTAACGCCGACATTCATACCCAGGTAACCGGGATGCTGGAGAAAGTGGACGAGCTACTCGAGACTGCCGGCTCCAGCCACGACAGGATCCTCTCGGCAACCATCTACCTGGCGGATATGGCAGATTTCAAGGCCCTGAACGAGGTGTGGGACAACTGGGTGCCTGAAGGTACGGCGCCGGCCCGGGCCTGCGTTCAGGCTCAGATGGCGTCGCCGGAGTTGCTGGTGGAAATCTCGGTGATTGCCGCAACGTCCTGAGGGCAATTGGAAAGACCTGGCGATTCGGCGGGCTGTGCGCAGTCGGCCGTCTATTTCTGGTATGGGCAGGAGCACACCATGGCGTCCCCACTCGTAACCACCGGCTGGTTGCAGGAAAACCTCGATAACGAACGGTTGGTTCTGATCGACGCGAGTATGGCCACTGTTATTGGTAAAGAGCCGATCGTTTATGATCACCCGGTGTGGATACCGGGGAGTCTCCAGATTGATCTGGAGGGAACGCTCTGCGATACGGGATCTTCCCAGCTCCATGCGTTTCCCACCGAGGAGCAGTTCACGCAGGAAGTTCGCAGGCTGGGCATTGCGCCTGAGAGCCTGGTTGTGCTCTACGATAACCAGGGTGTCTATTCGGCCCCCCGGGCCTGGTGGATTCTGCGGTCGATGGGGCTTGAGCAGGTTTTCGTACTGGATGGTGGTCTGCCCCAGTGGTTAGCGGAGGGGCGCGAGACGGTTTCGGCACCGGTTCAGGGCGCGGCCTCCCCCGGCAGCATGGCGGGCCGTCTGGGCCGCGACCGGATCCGGGATTCCGCCTACGTTTCAAAGAATTTGGAAGACGAGCAAGTTTCCGTGATTGATGCGAGGTCCCGGGCCCGGTTCTTGGCCCAGGCCCCGGAACCTCGTCCGGGCGTGCGCGGTGGCCACATCCCTAATTCCCTCAACCTTCCGTTTACTGAGGTACTGGACGGTTACCGGTTCAAGCCGGCCAGTGAGCTGGAAGCAAGGTTCAAGCAGCTTGCTCCAAACCTTCAACCGGGAAACGGACATCAACTGGTCTTTTCCTGCGGTTCCGGCATCACCGCCTGCATTATTCTGCTGGCGGCGGAGCTCGCGGGATATGACCAGCTGTCTCTGTACGACGGTTCCTGGGCGGACTGGGGCAGCGACGAGTCGCTGCCGGTGGCTTAAGACTGAAGCCGGGCTTTCAACGCGATGACGGACCATCAGGCCATGCGCTTCATGATCCGGTCTCCGAGTACGTACTGGTGTGCCAAAGCAGCCGCCACGTGTACGCCAATCATCACCCACAACACGTTGGCCAGAACTTCGTGGACGTCTTCGCCGCTATCTTCCAGCCATTCCACTTCCCGGCCGTAACCAAAGACTGTCCAGCCAAAAAAGGTAACGGGATCGCCTTCTCCAAGAGACGTGGCCAGCCCTGAAAGCGGCATCAGAATCATCAGCGCGTAAAGCGTTATGTGCCCCAGTTTCGCCATGGTGGCCCAGTGCGCGGGCGACGACAGGCGCGAGCGGTTCAGCCCTCGCCAGAGGCCACGAAAGATCACCAGGCCGAAAATGGTCAGGCCCAGGCTCTGGTGCCAGGCCATAAGGGAGGCATCCGAGAAGGTGTGTTCCAGACCTTCAAACCAGACTTCGCTGGCAAGCATTACCAGCAGCAGAACTGCCATTATCCAGTGCACAGCCCGGGAAACGGCACCATAGCGGTTGTCAGCGTCCATCAATGTCATCGTGATTCTCCTTGATCAACTGATGGCGGGGCACCTGAACAGGCCCCCGCGCTGGCTGGTGCTAATCAGTCCCGGCGGCCGCCGCGAACCGGGGCGCCGTACTGGTTGAATTCCTGCTCCCGGATCAGGTTCTGATTGGCATCCCGCAGCTGTACCCGGTAGGTGCCATCCGGGGTCTCGTCAACGGACACCTTCACGCCCGGGCCAAAGCGCCTGAGTGCCTGGCCATAGGCCATGATTCGCATCTCATCGGTGCTGTACTGCTTTAGGTTGGCGCCCTTGTGCTTGCCGTCACGGCGATTCTCATAGCGATCCTCGTAGCGATCGTCGTCCCAGTAATCGTCATCGGCTGATACCAGCAGGGGCGTGGCAGCGAGTAAAGCGGCGACGGAGAGGGCAGCAATGGTGGTGGTTTTCTTCATGGTTGAACTCCTTGGTTGGTGAAACCCATGACGGAATGTCATCGTTGGTCGGAAGTTATTCCACCAAGGAAACGTCGCAGAATTGTCTCGGTGATACGCCGACTTTGTCGCAACTTGTCGCAAGGCCGGGAATTGCGACGGTTTTTGACAAGATCGCGCCCAAGCGGGAAGTCGACTCCCCTATAATCAGGGCAGATGGTAATTCAACGGAGTAACGAGTGAGCGACTCTCCCACAATCCTGGTGGTCGATGACCATCGAGACATCCGCGACCTGGTCGGTCGCTATCTGCAGGAGCATGGCTTGCGCGTGCTGCTTGCGGATGGCGGCGAGGCGCTGAAGCGGCAATTGCGACAGCATTCTGTTGACCTGGTCGTTCTGGACATCATGATGCCCGGTGATGATGGCCTCACCCTCTGCCGTTACCTTCGTGAGCATACTGAATTGCCAGTGATCCTGCTGACCGCCATGAGCGAGGAAACCGATCGCATCGTCGGCCTGGAAATGGGCGCCGACGATTACCTCACCAAACCCTTTAACCCCCGGGAGTTGTTGGCCCGCATAAAAGCGGTTCTGCGTCGTACCACAGCGCTGCCTCCCCAACGCAGCCCCATGGCCGGCCAGTGCCTGACGTTTGAGGGCTGGTCGCTGGACGTCGACCGCCATCAACTCATTGACCCGGAGGGTGTTGAGGTCTCTTTGAGTACCGCCGAGTACAAGCTGTTGCTCGCGTTCCTGGAGCACGCCGGCCGAGTGTTGTCCCGTGATCAACTGATGGATCTGACGCTGGGCAGGGAGGCGGATGCCTTCGACCGCAGCATTGACAACCATGTCAGCCGACTGCGCCGCAAGATCGACCCGGATGCCCGCAGCCCAAGGCTGATCAAGACCATCTGGGGCGGTGGTTACCAGTGGATTGCGGCGGTCGAAGGAGCTGAACAATGAGGCTGTGGCCCCGGCGCGCCGGTGGGCAGCTGGCGCTGTTGCTGATTCTGGTGCTGCTGGTGGCCCAGATTATCACCATTGTTATTCTCGCCGGCGAACGTCAGGGGGCTTTGCGCAGTGCCAGCCTGGAGCACGTGCTTCAGCGAGTGGCCGATGGCTACACATTGGCCGATACCACGGATCCTGAGCGGCAGGAGCGTATCCTTCGGGCACTTTCCAGCCCGACCCTGCGGCTTTCCATCGATCCCTCGCCGTATTTGCCCGATGACCTGGCCCCCGGCATGACCCGCCGGCTGGCCGGGGAACTGGACCTGTCGAGGGAGCAAGTGCGAGCGGCCATGGAGTCTGATGAAGACGATTGCCTGCCGGGTCGGGAGTCGGACCACGATGACCATCGGGACCGCGAGCGGCACGACGATGAGGATGATGAGCATCACGAGTACGAGGAGCACGGTGACAATGACGAACACCGGGAGGACCGGCACGAATGCCCACCGGTCCTCGGTGTTTCCCTGGCCTTGTCGTCCGGCCAGTGGTTCAACGCCAGGGCCCGGCCACCCGCGCCGTCCTGGCTGTGGTTGAAGGCGACACTCACCAGCGTGGGGATTACCGCTGTGCTGCTCACGCTGACCCTGTTGCTGGCGGTCCGTCGAATCCTTCGGCCAATGAACGAGTTAAGCATTGCAGCTCACGCGTTCGGGCGGGGTGAGAAAGTCCGGATTCCGGAAAAGGGGCCTGAGGATGTTCGTGAGGTTACCCGCGCCTTCAACCAGATGCAGGACCAGGTTGGTCGCGCCCAGGAAGATCGGGCAAGGCTGCTGGCGGCGCTCGCCCACGACCTCAGAACCCCCATCACTTCCATGCGTTTGCGGGTAGAAATGCTGCAGGAAGGTGAGGACAGGGATCGTCTTCTCGATTCCCTCCGGGAAATGCAGCATCTGGCCGAAGCCACCCTCGATTTCATCCGGGGCAGCACCAGCGAACAGCACCGTCGCTATGACTTAGGCACCCTGCTGGACAGCCTGTGTGGCGATCTCCAGGAAATGGGGCTGGCGGTGCACTGTGATGACAGCCCGAGATGTGTACTCCAGGGACAGCCCGAAGCCGTCAAGCGTGCCCTGCGCAACCTGATTGAGAACGCGGTGAATTATGGTGAGCAGGCGGAGGTAACACTGACAACCACAGACGCAGAAGCGGTTGTCACAATCGTTGACCAGGGACCGGGTATTCCTGAAGCCGAGCGGGAACGGGTTTTCGAACCTTTCTACCGGTTGGAGCACTCACGCAGTCGGGAAACGGGTGGCGCGGGCCTGGGCCTGGCTATCGCCCGCACGCTGATTCGGGGTATGGGTGGCGAAGTCCGGCTGAGTGCAGGCCCGGGAGATCAGGGCCTGCAGGTCTCGGTGACCCTGCCCAAAACCAGGTAGGGCCTGTCAGAACAGCACTTCTGCACGGGCAAATCCCAGGGCGTCGAGTGCCTCGACGGTCGAATCCAGGTTTGCGTAGCTGCAGACATGATCGTCGTCAGAGATCAGGAAAAAGGTTTTTCCTTCAATGTCTTTAAAGAGTATGACCCATTCGTGCGCATTTGAGGGGGATCGTACGATTTTCACGGAATCAACGCGGTTTTCTTCCCGACGGGCTTTAATTTCATGCTCTTTCATCGTTTATTCTTCTCTTAATGCCTTGTCAGCTCAATCTTGCCAACTGCCGGGCTCAGGCGTGGTAAACCATTTGCCCTTGTCTGGTGGTGCGCAGCCGGGGCTCATTTGTTCATCAGTCAATAAAAGGTAATTGTCCCGGTGGGCTGTACCCAAGTGAATAGCGCCTTCCTGGGTGAAACAGGATAACTCAATCTGATCGGCAACAAGGAGATAGCTGTTGGCGGTTTCCTTCATCCATAGCCAGGCATTTCGGTTCTCCTGTTCCCGGCCGGTGAAGAAGCTGAAATGGGTGAAATCGCGCTTTGAAAACAGCAGGAACTGTTCCCGGAAGTCGATCATGCCGAGCTGCCCGCCGGGCGGGATATGCTGTTCTGCGGCTGCCAGAACGTTGCGAGGAGTTCGAAGCGGCTCAAGAATTCGATAGCCCCAGGTGCCCAGCAGCAGCCAGGTGATCATCATGGCCAGGAACAGACGCCCCAGCGCACGGGAGCGCCAGAACCCGAACAGGGTGATCAGCCAGGCCAGTCCTATGACGAAGACGAACGTCCCCGCCTCGTGCAGTTTGGCCGGGTCGGTGCTGTAGTCGGCCACTTTTTCAACCAGCCTGGGGTGGTCGTTCCAGGCCAGGACGCCAACCGCCATCAACGCGATACCGAGCAGGAACTGCACGCCTGTCAGGAGCGGCGGAAACCAGCCAGCCGGCTTCTGGCTGCTGAGCAGCGGGGCGAGAATCAGCGCCAGCATGGGCAATGCTGGCAACAGGTAAACACCGCGCTTGCCGGGGCTGAGGCTGAAAAACACGATGACCAGGGCAATCCAGCCCAGAAGTACAGGAATAATCGGCCGGTACCGGGCAGTTTCAGACAGGGGCCGGATCAAGGCCAGCAGCAACAGCGGAAGAGGAAACCAGAGCGAGGGAATTACGCTGGTGAGGTAATAGTACCAGGGCTGGATATGGCCCCATGAGTCGGCATAGCGCTCGCCGGTCTGCTTGAACAGGATATTGTTCCGATAGGCCAGGGCCTCTTCGGTGCCGAGATTGTTAACGTAAAGCACCATGGGAATCAGCCAGGCGGCAACCACTGCCAGCATGGCCAGCGGGCCCAGTGCGCAGCGCCAGGTGAGCGTGCCACGGAACAGTGCGCGATCGCGAAGCTTCATGATCACGATCGGAATGAGCATCAGCGCCGGCAGGAAGCCAACCCCTTTGGTGATGATCCCGAGCCCCATAAACGCCCAGCCAACGAAGTACCAGCCCCAGGCGGGCCCGGTGAAAAAGTGTCGGATCAGGCCGTAGCAGGCAACCGCAATCCAGCAGGCGACCATGGCGTCGATCTGGGCTTTCTGGGCCTGGATCACGAACTGGGGCGCAAGCATCAGCAACATTACTGCGATGGCACCGGTCCGCTGGTTCCACAGGCGGGTGCCCAGATCAAAGAACAGTCCCAATGTCAGCAGGCTACACAGCGCATTGGGCAGCAGGAATGCAATCTTCAGGTTGCCGGTCAGCCAGTAAAAGAAGGCAATACTCCACATGAACACCGGTGGCTTGTCCGGGTAGAACTCACCACCCCGCATGGGGATCAGCCATTGCCCGGAGGCGACCATTTCGCGGGCCACTTCCGCGAACCGCGGTTCGTCGGCAGGCCAGGGGGAACGTAGTCCGATCCCGGTAAAAATCACGACTGCGGCAAAGGCCAACAGTAACAGCAGGAGTTGATTGCGGGACAGGTTAAACACGGTGTCCGGCAGGTGGCGGACGAAGGGTGATGCAGGCATGGTTCGGTCTCAGAGAGAGTCGGAAACGGAATTGGCCAGTGTCCTGGCCCTCTGGTTGTGATAGAGAAAAGCACCAATCAGCGAGGCGAGAATGAAAAAGCCGATGCTCACGGCAAGCTGATAGGCGTTGGCATTGCCGATACCGGCGCCGGCCAGGGCAAACACCAGCATCTGGGGCAGGTAGCCCAGGGTGCTGCCGAACAGGAACGGTGAGAAGCGGATCCCGGAGCAGCCTGCCACCAGGTTGGTGATCAGGTTACTGCCCACGGGCAGCAAGCGGACCATGAGGACTTTCCATAGCGTCCGCTCCCGGAACAGGCGATCAAACTGCTGCATCCGGTGGCTGAACCGCCGGCTCAACGGCGTTCGCAACAGCCAGCGGGCGGTCAGGAAGCAGCCGGTGGCACCAATAGCGGCCGCCAGGGTCGACAGCAGCGTCCCGTTGAGCCCGCCCAGTGAAAAACCCAGCACGAAGGCGAGCAACTGGCGCGGAGCGCCAAGGCCGGTAAACAACGCACCGGCGAGAGTAATTACCACTAATCCACTGACACCATGGCTATGAAGATAGTTCGCCACTTCGTTCTGGTTGGCTATAAAGTCGAGCCAGCCGTTGTGAACGGTCAGATAGCCAACCAGAACCAGAGTGGCGAAGGCCAGCCAGCGGAATCCGTTGATCATGTCAGGAGCGCTCCGCCACCGACGCCTGTGGGTCGGCCTGACCAGCACTGCTGACAACAGGAACCCGGGTGCGGTGCAGTAACCAGAGCACGCCGAGCAGGTCCAGGATGCCGGCCCAGGTGCGGTTCCAGGCGTTGTATTTGGATGCGCCGGCGTTGCGTGGGCGGTGGTTGACCTCGACGATGGCGATGTCACCGCCGATTCCGCGTACCAGCGCCGGGATGAAACGGTGTCCGTGGTCGAACCAGGGCAGTTTGAGAAAGGTGTCCCGGGGAAACAGCTTGAGACCGCAGCCGGTATCGGGCACGCCATCATGAAGCAGCGCATCCCGCACGTGATTGGCAAGGCGTGACTGGAAGCGTTTCCAGACGGTGTCCTTGCGATTCTTGCGATAGCCGGCAATACAGAAATCCGGGTTTCGCATGGTGTTGGCTTTCTGCAGCATGGCGGGAATGTCGGCCGGGTCGTTCTGGCCATCGCCATCCATGGTGACGATCAGCCTGCCCCGGGCTTGCCGGATACCCGATGCCAAGGCACCGCTTTGACCAATGCTGCGCTCATGGCGAACGGTTAACAACCGGCCACCGAGGGCCCGGGCTGTTCGCACCGCGGTGTCCAGCGTCCTGTCGGTGCTGCCATCATCCACCAGCACCATCTCAAAGCCGTGATAGTCACGCATGACCCCATAAGCCTCAGTGAGCAGGGTAACGATGTTGGCTTCTTCATCCTTGGCTGGGATAACCAGCGACAGAGTTCTTTCCTGACCCATGTAAAGACATCCTCGAAAACGGAATATCGACCGGGCCGTCTGACGGCCCTGTTCAATTGGGCCGGAGTATCCTCCTCAAACCTTAAAACAACCTTAAACCTGCTTGAGAGCAGAGATGTCGCGGGCCGGGAGCCAGATGCTGACGCATAACCCCGAGTTGCCATCCGGCCGGTCGCCCAGGGTGAGTTGGCCACCGTGGAGTTCCGCGATGCGCCGGGCGATGGCAAGCCCGAGACCGGCCCCGCCACCGAGCCGCTGGTCCAGTCGGACAAAACGGCTCAAGGCCCGTTCGCGCTCCTCGGCGGGTATACCCGGGCCCTGGTCGCACACGGTGATGTGGTACCCCTCTCCGGAAGGCGTCAGGTATGTCTCTATGGTGGTGTGTTCAGGGCTGTACTGAATGGCGTTCGCCAACAGGGAGCGCATGAGGGTGTTGATCAGGACGCTGTGGCAGGAAACCAGAGCCTGACCGGCATCGTCCTGAAGAACTGGGTCGATGTCTTTTTTCAGGGCCAGCGGTGCCACATCGGCAATGCTCTGTTCCACGATGGCAGACAGGTTGTGGTATTCCGGCGTGAAATCTGCACCGGAATCGACGCGGTTGAGCAGCAGCATCTGTTCAACCAGGTGCACCATCCGATCCACCGACTGGATCAGGTCGCCGTATTGTTCCGGGTCGTTCTCGTAGACTTTTTCCAGGTTCAGCCGCAGGGCGGTCAGCGGTGTCCGCAGTTCATGGGCGGCATCGGCAGAGAACCGCCTTTCCCGTTCCAGGGCCTGGTTGAGGCGTCTGAGCAGGCCGTTCACCGCCTGCACCAGGCCGGCGACCTCCCTGGGCGCCTGACGGTCGTCCAGGGGGTGTATGTTTTCCGGGGCCATGTTGCGTACAGGTTTTTCAAGCTTCCTCAATGGCTGGAAGCCCACCTGGATGGACACGAGCACCGCAAGAGCGAGCACGGGAAGCACGATCAGGAAAGGCAATACGTTGCCCAGGGCAATTTCCTGGCTGAGTTCGTCCCTCACATCCTCGCGCTGGGCGGTGCGGATCCAGAAGCCGGTTGCCGGATCTTCAAGGGTAAAGGTTCGCCATTGATATCCAGCCACTTCCTGCCAGCCAAAGCCACGTTCCAGACCCCGGGAATCGTTGGCACGGAGGGTATCCAGGATCGGCTCCCGGTCGGGCGACCAGACCTCAAAGGCCAGCTTCCGCTCGTATTTGTGGCCGGCGCCGCCGGGCAGGATTTCATTCTCCTCCTCGTCTCCCTGGTACACGCTGTCTGGCAGCTGGAGGGTCTTTTCCAGGGTATGGGAGATCTGTTCCATCGACTGTGTGGAAGAAAGGTGCTCAACCAGGCCCTGGACGATCCGGGTGCTCTGGGCCAGCTCCGCATCGAAAAGCTCCTCCAGTTGATGGTCGCTGACGTAGAAGCCCCACCCGGCGGCAATCAGGGTAATGAAAAATACCGTGCTGGTGATCAGAAGGATCAGTTTTCGGGTCAGGCTCATTCGGAAGACGCCTCTGCCGCGGCTTTGCTGTCCAGCATGTAGCCAACGCCACGGACGGTGCGGATGGTCTGTTTGCCAACGCGCCGGCGCAGATGATGGACATGCACCTCAAGGGCATTGCTTTCTGCGCCCTGTTCCCAGCCATACAGCTGTTCTTCCAGCCGACGGCGGGTCGCCACCTGGTCCGGGTGGCGCATCAGGTAGTGCAGAATCTGGAATTCGCTGCGCGGGAGGGCCACCGTTTCGCTCCCCAGTCTGAGCTGGCCTGAATCCGGATCCAGCGTCAGTCTGCCCACCTGCAAACCGCCTGTCCGGACACTTGCGCCGCGCCGCGTAACGGCCCGGATTCGGGCTCTCAGTTCCGCCATGGCAAAGGGTTTGGTCAGGTAGTCGTCGGCGCCTGCATTCAGGCCTTGCAGTTTTTCGTCCAGTTCTCCGCGAGCTGTGAGGATGATGACCGGCGTCTCAATACCCTGTTTGCGAACCTTTTTCACAATATCCAGCCCGTCCACCCGGGGCAGCGTCAGGTCCAGAATGGCCAGATCGAAGCTGTCGTTCAGGAGTGCATTGAGCGCCTGCTGGCCATCATCCAGCCAGTCAACGGTGTTCTGTTCGTCGCGCAACATACCGAGCATGGTGTTGGCCAGCAGATGATCGTCTTCAATCAGCAATATTCGCATACAGCAGGAGTCCGGTTGGTTTTCAGCTAAGCGGGTGATCGTTCGATGCATTGTAATCGATACCGCCGTTTTTGCTTTTCCCCTGGAAGCTGTGTGCGGTATTTCCAGACGACGGCTCCAGCAGGAAAAGGCGGAAACGCCGGTTTTCCCGGATTGGTCTGGTGACGTCCTCAAGGCGCCTGAGCATTGCGGTGTTGCCTTTTTCTACGGCCAGCGCCATGGGTTCTTGCAGGCTGCCTGATGCAAGTTGATCGATAACAGCGTCCGGCTCAATGGCGTGGGCCTCGCCACGGCTGTAAAAGCGCGCGGAGAAGGGGGCCTTGCCCAGGTAAAACAGATTGTTGGCAGTCATGCCGGGGAGTTGATCGACCGTGGCCACCAGATCCCGCTCGGTTTTCAGTCGCTCCGGGTGCAAGGTAAGCCAGCCTGCAGCGGCGATACCTATCATGGGGATGGTCAGCACGGCGGCAAGGCTTGAGGCCGGCATTGGCCGGAAAAGCTTCCTCGGCCAGAGGCTTGAAGCAAGCACGGCAAGAAACGGCAAACCGGGCAGTACGTAGGTCCAGAGAATGTTGCCGGAGAGGGTAAAAAAGATCGCCGGGCTCAGTGCGGACGTCAGAACCAGTCTGCCTACGCCTTTTTCAACCGGCTGCCACTGCTGTTGTGCCGGTTGGTGGCGCCAGCGGGTTACTCCGAAGGCCGCAATCGCGATCAGGCCCCAGGGGAAACTGGCGGCCACCAGGTAAAGCCAGATGGTGCCCCGGGTAAACTCGTGTGCGTTGCCATACAGATCGCCCTGCCAGCTGCTGACCAGGAATCGTTTGATGTGCTCCCCCACAATGAAGTAATCGAGAAATCCGGGTGTCTTGAGCTCGGCGAGGACATACCAGGGAGCCGCAATTGCCACCATCAACAGTAAACCGCGGAGCCAGGGCAGTTGCTGCCACAGGGCCAGCCAGCGTCGGGTCGAGGCCACCCAGAGAAAAACCGGCAGCCCGGTGAGAACCAGAATCAGCGGGCCCTTGGCGAGCAGGCCGATGGCAAGGCCGATGAAGAAGAGCCAGCCCCACAGCATCGGGCCACCCTGAAGGCGAACCACAAGACTGGTCAGCACCAACGTTGAACCGAGGGCAAGGAACGAATCGGTCATCACCGTGCCCGCGGACAGAAAACCGAGGGCTGTAGTGGCGTATATGAGTGCCGCCCATAGACCGGCTATTCTGGCGGCTTCGCTGTTGCGTTCAGGGTGCAGGTAACGACGCAGGGTGAAGACGAGATAGACAATGGCGACATTGGCCAGCCAGGAAGGCAGCCTGCCCGCGAATTCAGACACGCCCAGCAATTTGAATGACAGTGCCTGCGTCCAGAAGGACAATGGGGGCTTGCCCCAGAACGGCACCCCGTAGTCGAACCAGGGGGTTATCCAGTCGCCGGTTTGCGCCATGATGCGGGCTATTTCTGCATAGCGAGGCTCTGTGGTGTCTGCCAGCGGCAGGATCGCCGCCAGTCCAAGCCGCGCGGCAAGCACCGCAACCAGAAGCCAGAGCAGTGTATTAATGTTTCTGGTCATTTCCGGCGACTCGCAGTTGGGTGAGGCTCGGCTGGGTAATATCGTCGCTGTCTTCCGCAACGATAAAAACCGGACGCTGTTTGGTTTCCATGTAAATTCGACCGACATATTCCCCCAAAAGGCCGACACATAGCAGCTGAACCCCGGAGAGGAACGTGATCATGGCAATCATGGAGGCGTAACCCGGTGTGGATATCCCGAAAACCAGTGCCCGGATAACTTCCCAGCTGCCAAAAAGGCCTCCGGCGCCTGCGGCAAGCAGGCCGAGAATCAGTGCAAGACGCAGCGGACGGGTGGAGAAAGAGGTGATGCCTTCCATAGCGAGGTGCGTGAGTTTCAGATAGTTCCACTTGGTCTTGCCAGCCAGGCGTGGGTCACGATCAAATTCGAGAGTCACCGTTGGCATACCCACCCACGCGAACATGCCCTTCAGGTAGCGGTTGCGCTCGGGTAACCGGTTGAGGGCATCCACGGTGCGCCGGCTCATCAGACGGAAATCTCCGGTGTCGACAGGTATCGATGCATCACTTATGTGGTTGATCAGCCGATAGAAAATGCTGGCAGTGGTGCGTTTGAGCCAGCTCTCACCAGACCGGGAGCGGCGCTTCATCAGTACCACGTCCGCACCCTTTTGCCACGCCTCAACCATCCTCGGGATCAACTCCGGGGGATCCTGTAGATCGGCATCCATCAGGACCACGGCATCGCCACGCGCACTCTCAAGGCCCGCGGTAACTGCAGCTTCCTTACCAAAGTTCCGGGAGAGCTGAACGACCCGGACTCCGGGGTAGCGGTCCCTGGCCCGAAGTAGCTGGGCAACAGAGTTGTCCCGACTGCCATCGTCCACGAACAGAAGTTCTACGCAGCCCTCGATTTTCCGGCATACCAGGTCCAGCCGTGTCAGGAGGGTGGGAATGACGTCGGCCTCGTTATGAACCGGGATAACGATGCTCAGCACCGGGTTACTGACTGTTGATTGTCGGTTCTTCATGGAAAACAAACCTCCGTGCGAAGAAATAGTTGGCAAAGGCAACCAGGCCGGTCGTGATCATTTGCGAGGGGGCGGTGCTGAGGCCTGCAACCAGGAGTAACGAAAAGCCCATGAGATTGAGAGTCCAGCCCAATGCAGCCCCGGTGAGGTATCGCGGGAAGGCAACTCTGTGGGGCAGGCCGGAGCAAAACGCGTAGCGATGCTGACCGACGTAATTTGTCAGCAACCCAACCGTAGCGCCTGTGGCGGTTGCGAGAACGGCGGTCAGTCCCCAACCGATCAGTACCAGCATGGTCAGCCAATGGAGCAGGGTGGCAGCGCCACCGGCCAGCAGGAATCGTGGCAATCTGCCCCAGCCGGTTGACCGCAATATCGGGACTCTCATACAGCCTCACTTCAGAACCCGGGCGTTATCGGAAGAATCCGAATGATGGCCGGCACCTTACGTGGCCATTCTTAAGTAAGCCTTAACCGTGCCGTCTGAAAAACCTTAAGGCCGCCTTAAGATTTCTCCTCGCCCTCCTTAAGCCTGGTTTAAGGCTTTGCTCCTAATCTGGCAGTCGTGATCAAAGCGCCCACAGGGAGCGAAACTGGAGAGCCCATATGACAGACCCGCTGATGATGTCCACATGTTGTCCTCCGGATTCCGGGGAGGTGGTTCCGGTCATCCGTTGTGCCGGTCGCTGGTTTAACGAGATCCATCCCGGGACGGCCATGGCCGAGACAGTCGCGGATTTTATCCGTCGGCGCTTCCTGCACGCCTATGGCGCCGAGCCCTCTCTTCGCATACCGGCATTGCTTGCCCTGACTACGGCTCAAGGCAGTCTTCTGGCAGCGGTCGGTGTTCGTAACGCCGCGCTGGAAAAGCTGTTTCTGGAAGATTATCTGTCGGTGCCGGTGGAATCGGTGATGCCGGTTGCGGGCATCGAGCGACATCGGATCGCCGAGATTGCCCATCTGGCGGGCGTTGAAGCCGGCGTCAGCCGTTTTCTGTTTGCATCGTTGTCGGTGTGGCTGGATGGGGCCGGCTATGACTGGGTGGTTTGCACTGGCACAGACCAACTGCGCAACAGTTTTCACCGCCTGGGCATTGCCACTCAGGTTCTGGCAACGGCCGATCCCACCCGGTTGCCTGATGGCGGTGCCGGTTGGGGGCGTTATTACGACCATCATCCGGTGGTGATGGCCATCCGTGTCGCCGATGGCATGTCGGCACTCCGGAGCGCCGGTTTGCTCAGGTTGATTCTGCCCGTGGAGTCCGAAACCCCCGAGGAAAAAGCGATGGCAGGAGGTTCCTATGGCCACATTGCCTGAACTTCTGCAACGCCAGGCGGTTGACCATCCCTCACACACGGCGCTGCAGGGGCCCGAGTCGGCCTTCACTTATGCCCAGATGATGCAGGCGGCCGAGGCTCTCGCCGACCAGTTGACCCGCCTTGGTGTGCGCCGGGCTGGTTTGTGTGGCGACAACGCCGTGGCCTGGATTCTTGCGGATCTGGCCTGTTTGCTTGCCGGCGTGGTGTGTGTGCCCGTGCCTGTGTTTTTTTCACGGACCCAGACGGAACATCTGACTGAACGCGCTGGCCTCGACTGTCTCCTGTCAGGGGGCGCAAGCGATGGCGGTGAGCACATCGGCCATGGTGTCTGGCTAAGGCATCTGCCGGTGACGGCTGCAGGCGCCTGGATGCCTGAGCAGACCGCAAAAATAACCTTTACGTCCGGCAGTACAGGCAACCCAAAGGGCGTCTGCCTGTCGGTGGCTCAGATGACGGCCACCACGCTGGCGTTGCAGGAGCGTCTTGAGGGCGTCGACCTTGAGCGGCACCTGTGCATCCTGCCATTGGCCACACTGCTGGAGAACATTGCCGGGGTTTATCTGCCATTGCTTATGGGCAGTACGGTGATGGTCGCCCCTCTGCAGGATCTCGGCATGACCGGAAGCAGTGGGCTGGACATCGGCCGGCTGGTGCAGGGCATCAACAAACACCAGCCGCAGTCCCTGATTCTGGTGCCGGAACTGGCTATGGCGCTGGTGTCTGCGGCCGAACAGCAACATCTGTACAGTGATTTTTTCCGGTTTCTGGCGGTTGGTGGCGGATGGGTCTCGTCCGATCTGCTTGCCAGGGGCCGCGCGGCCGGTCTGCCACTTTACGAGGGCTACGGGCTTTCCGAGTGCAGTTCCGTGGTCGCATTGAACGTGCCCGGAACCGAACGCGAAGGTGCGGTGGGTAAACCGCTCTCCCATGTTCGGGTACGGGTGGACGACCGCGGACAAATTCTGGTGGCCGGCAACACCCACCTGGGTTACCTGGGTGATGAGCCGGCAGGGTATGAGTGGCTGGATACCGGTGACCTGGGTGCCAAGGATGCCGAGGGTTTCCTGTCGGTGAGTGGTCGCGCGAAGAATCTTCTGATTACCAGCTTCGGTCGCAACATCAGCCCGGAATGGCTGGAGAGTGAACTCATCCAGGCGATCGGTGCCCGCCAGGCGGTGGTGTTTGGTGATGGCGATCCCCGCCCTTCCGCCCTCGTGGTTGTCCAGGATGGCCGTTCACCGGACGTGTTGCGCTCGCAGCTGGACGCTCTGAACAACAATTTGCCGGACTACGCCCAATTGTCCGGGGTCTATATCCGCCGTCAGCCATTGAGCCAGGCTGAAGGTTACCTGACTGCGAACGGACGGCCTGTTCGCCAACAGATTCAGGCGGATCTGCCAACGCTGCTGGCCGGCGCATTTCCGATTTTCATGAACCTTTCGATTTCCAATTCTGAACTTTCAAACCCGCCAGGAGGATCTTTCATGGCATTTTTCGATCGACTGCAGTCCGAAACTGCACAAGCCCGCGCCCACGTAACCGGTGCGCCTGTCATTGAGGCCATCCGCGAGGGCCGGTTCGACCTGAATGGCTATACCTGGTTTCTCACCCAGGCGTATCACCACGTGAAACACACCGTACCCCTGATGATGGCCTGCGGTGGTCGCTTGCCCGAGCGTCTGGAATTTGTGCGCAAGGCGCTGGTGGAATACATCGAGGAAGAATACGGCCACCATGAGTGGATCCTCAACGATCTTGCGGCCTGCGGAGAAGACAAGGAAGCCATCCGTCATGGCAGCCCGGATACCTCCATCGAGCTCATGGTCGCCTATCTCTATGACCGTATTAACCGCGGTAACCCGGCTGCGTTTTTCGGCATGGTTCAGGTGCTTGAAGGCACGTCGATTGAGTTGGCGACTCCGCTCGGTGAAGCCATCCAGAAGCAGCTAGGTCTGCCGGGTGAGGCTTTCAGCTATCTGTACTCCCATGGTGCTCTGGACCAGGAGCATTTCGAATTTTTCCGGAACCTGATGAACGAGATCACCGATCCGGACGACCAGCAGGCCATTATCGAGGCGGCCCGCATGGTCTACCGCCTCTACGGCGATATGCTGCACAGCATCCCCGTGCCCGAGAATCGCAAGGAGCGGCGCCATGAGGCTGCATGATCGGGTGTTCCTGCTTCTGGGGGGCACCGGCGGTATAGGAAAGGCGCTCGTGGAGCCGTTGGTCAGGGCAGGTGCTCGGGTGATTATCGCTTCCCGGCACCCGGAAAAGCTCGAACATCGGGAAGGTGTCTCGCTCGTGCATCTGGATCTGGCGGCGCCGGACCTCGACCAGCAGCTGGTTCGCCTCAGTGACGCCTATCCAGGCATTGATGGTGTGATCCACTGTGCCGGCCAGAACTGTTTTGCCAGCCTGGGAGATATGGCAGTCAGCGAGCTGGATGCCCAGATCGCCGTCAATCTCCGGTCAGCGATGATTGTGGCCAGGCATTTTTCACCAAGGTTTGAAAAAGCCCGCCAGGGAGCGCTGGTGTTCGTGGGGTCCACCTTCGGCAGCATCGGTTTCCCCGGTTACACCGCCTATTGCGCCAGCAAGTTCGGTCTGCGCGGCTTCAGCGAAGCGCTGCGCAGGGAACTGGCCGATACCCCGGTCCAGGTGATCTATGTGGCCCCCCGTGCCACTGCCACGGACATGAACCCGGAGGCCGTGAACGAGCTGAACCGGGCACTCGGCAATGCCATGGACGCGCCTGAAGCGGTGGCGTCGCAGATTCTTGTGGCGATGGAAAACGACGACCGCCGGCGTTTCCTGGGCTGGCCCGAGAGGTTGTTCGTGGTTATCAACGGCATCCTGCCCAGAATTGTCGACAAGGCGATGCTGAAGCAATTGCCGGTCATCCGGCGATTCCTGAATCCGGGAGTGTTGTCATGAAACGAGTGTTATTGATGGTCCTGTGTCTGACTGCCCAGCCCCTCTGGGCGGCTCCTCTGGAGACCGAGCTGGTCGACATCCAGCATCGCTGGGCCGAGATCCAGTATCAGGTGCCGGAGGGCGAACAGGAGAAAGCTTTTGAAGGACTGGCCCGCGAGGCAGAACAGTTTGTCGCCCACTATCCGAACCGGGCAGAGCCGCTGATCTGGCAGGGTATCGTGCTGAGCACCTACGCCGGCGCCAAGGGCGGTCTGGGTGCCCTTGGACTGGTCAAGGAAGCCCGCAAGTCACTGGAGGCGGCCATGGCCATTGATCCGGATGCGCTGGATGGCTCGGCCTACACCTCCCTGGGCAGCCTCTATTATCAGGTCCCTGGCTGGCCTTTGGGCTTCGGTGATGACGACAAGGCCCGGCAGTATCTGCAGAAAGCACTGGCCATCAATCCTGATGGCATGGATGCCAATTTCTTCTTTGGCGATTTTCTGCTGGACCAGGGTGAGCCGGAACGGGCTCGGAGCTATCTGAAGAATGTCCTCGAGGCACCGGGCAGGGCAGGCCGGGACGTCGCTGATGCCGGTCGGCGGGCAGAAGCCAGGGGTCGCCTGAAAGCCCTCTGACACTGCGATGCCGTCATTCCTCTTGAGGTAGGCTACAATCTCCTCTAGAAAGGATGAAACTGCCGTCAGGGGGCGTGCGGTCCATGGCAACAGGATCCAGTAACGGACAGCAAAGCGACATGTCTGCCCGGTTCTTCCAGAAGCTGGCTTCAGGGGTTCCGGGGGTCCTGTTCACTTATTGGCTTAGCGCCGACAAAGAGTCGCATCGGTACCCTTTTGTGAGTGATCAGGTTCAGACACTCTTTGGTCTTGATCCCGCAGCCCTGAATGAAAATGCTGATGCCGTGTTTTCATTGATCCACCCCGACGATGCTGATGTGATCATTGAGAGTATCGCGGAATCCGCGCTTAAGCTGACCCCCTGGCGTTACCGGGGTCGACTCAGATTGCGAAATGGTGAGTATGAATGGTTTGAGGTGCAGTCCGAACCGGAACGCCAGTCCGATGGCAGTACGATCTGGTACGGCCAGTTCCACAATATCCAGCATTACAAGAATCTGGAGCAGAGCCTGCGCGAGAGCGAGGCCGAATTTTCCTTCCAGGCCGGCTTCCAGCGGCTGATTGCCCGCCTATCCACCGAATTTATCAACCTTGGTTTTGGCACCATTGATCAGTGCATTGATGAACTTCTGAGATCCATCGGAGTGTTTTTCAAGGTAGACCGGGCCTATCTGTATTCCTTCTCCGATGATTACGCTGTGATGACCAACACCCATGAGTGGTGCAAGGACGGTGTACCGACCCTGATCGACACTCAAGAGCAGGTATCGATCGAAGATTTTCACTGGTGGCAGGAGCAGATCGAGGGGATGGTCAGTGGTAGTCGGGTGGTGTTTATCGAAGATGTTGATCGGCTTCCGCACGAGGCTGCAGCTGAGCGGGCGCTGCTCCAGGCACAGGGGGTGCATTCGATGTTCTCGGTGCCTATTCGGGTACGCGGGCGGGTAACCGGGTTTTTTGGCGTTGACTCCCTGCAACGACGGACCTGGCGCATGGACCAGGCCGATCTGTTGATTATCGTTTCCGGTCTGTTGTCGGGTGTCCTTGAGCGCCATCGGCTGGAAGAAGAGCTGCTTAACCAGTCCATTCGTGATCCGCTGACTGGCCTGCACAATCGGCGTTACCTGATGCCACGGCTGTATGAAATGCTGGGCCTCAGCAACCGTCGGGGAGAACGTTTCGCCCTGGCGATCTTCGACATTGATCACTTCAAAAAGATCAACGACTCCATCGGGCACCTCGGGGGCGATTATGTCCTGCAGAGGTTTGCCGATATTCTGGTGAGTCAGACCCGTTCCATGGATGTGGTTGCCCGCTTCGGAGGGGAAGAATTCATTGTTGTCTTCAGCGCTGTGGAGCACGATGACGTGCGACAGCTGGTTCAACGAGTCCTCCAAGCCGTGCACGAGGAGAGTTTTGTCTTTGATGACGAGGAGATACTGGTGACCGTCAGTGCGGGTGTGGCCGGGATAGATGAGTTCGTTGATCGTCCTGCAACGCCGGATGCCCTCATCGAGGGGGCGGATTGCCGGCTTTACCTGGCCAAGCAGGCGGGGCGGGACTGCTTTGTTGATGTATCAGGAACATCGCGCATATAAAAAAAGATCATTTCACCTCATATTACCAAATAGTATATCCTTAGACTAAAATTGATATCTGAATCACGCAGAGGTGACTGTCATGAGCAACCCGATCGTTCAGCATTTTTTTGATGAACCTACCAATACGTTCAGCTACGTGGTGCGTGACCCGGACAGCCAGGCCTGCGCCATTCTCGATTCGGTTCTGGATTTCGATTACGCGGCGGGCACCACCGATGTGCGTTCTGCCGATGAAATCATCGAGTACATCCGCAGCAACGATCTGAAGGTCGAGTGGATTCTGGAAACCCATGTGCATGCGGATCACCTGTCGGCGGCGCCTTATCTGCATGAAAAGCTGGGTGGCAAGACTGGCATCGGAGCGCACATTCGCGATGTCCAGGAGATATTCGGCAAGGCGTTTAATGCCGGCACCGAGTTCCAGCGCGATGGCAGCCAGTTTGATCAGCTGTTCAAGGAAGGCGACACCTTCGCCATCGGTGGTCTTGAAGGGCGGGTATTGCACACCCCCGGCCATACGCCTGCCTGTCTCACTTATGTGGTTGGTGATGCCGCGTTTGTTGGCGACACGCTGTTCATGCCGGACTTCGGCACCGCACGTTGTGACTTCCCGGGTGGTGATGCCCGCGTCCTGTACCAGTCCATCCAGAAGGTACTGTCGCTGCCAGCAGAAACCCGCATTTTCCTGTGCCACGATTACAAGGCGCCCGGCCGTGATGAATACCAGCATATGACCACGGTAGCGGAGCAGCGGGAAGCGAACATCCATGTCCATGAAGGCGTGTCCGAGGAAGAGTTCGTGAAAATGCGGACCGAGCGGGATGCAACCCTGGATATGCCCCGGCTGATTTTGCCGTCGGTTCAGGTCAACATGCGGGCAGGTCATATGCCGCCGGCCGAAGATAATGGTCAGGTTTATCTGAAAGTGCCGGTTAATCTGTTCTGAGATTCCTGATGAATCTTAAACGCTATCTGCCGATCCTGGATTGGGCGCCGAAATACGGCCGCGATGAGGCCACCAGTGACCTGGTGGCCGCAATCATCGTCACCGTCATGCTCATTCCCCAGTCATTGGCGTATGCCCTGCTGGCCGGCTTGCCCGCCCAGGTGGGTCTGTACGCCAGTATCCTGCCCCTGGTAATTTACGCCGTTTTCGGCACCAGCCGGACCTTGTCCGTTGGGCCGGTGGCCGTGGCTTCGCTGATGACCGCCGCGGCCCTGGCACCGCTCGCGGAGGCCGGAACGCCGGAATACGTCGCCGGTGCCGTTCTTCTGGCGGTTATGTCTGGGCTGATGTTGACGCTGATGGGGGTGCTTCGGCTGGGGTTCCTGGCCAACTTTCTCAGCCATCCCGTGATTTCCGGTTTTATCACGGCCTCCGGCATTGTGATCGCTGCCAGTCAGCTGAAGCATATTTTCGGGATTCAGGCCTCTGGCCATAACCTGCTGGAGATTGGTCAGTCCCTGTTGCTTTCGATGGGTGATACGAATCTGGCCACCCTGGCGGTCGGCGCCGGGGCGTTGTTATTCCTGGTACTGGCACGCAAGCGCCTGAAACCCCTTCTCATGGGAATAGGTCTGGCCCCGAGAATGGCGGATATCTTGACCAAAACCGCGCCGATTCTGGCGGTTCTGGTGACTACCCTGGTGGCCTGGCAGTTCCAGCTTGATGGCCAGGATGTACGTCTGGTGGGGGATGTGCCCCGGGGGCTACCTGATTTCACCATGCCCAGCCTTGATATGGGTTTGTGGCAACAGCTCGCGGTTAGCGCCTTGCTGATCAGTGTGGTAGGTTTTGTGGAATCGGTTTCGGTGGGACAGACCCTGGCAGCCAAGCGGCGCCAACGCATTGATCCTGATCAGGAGCTGATTGGACTGGGTACCGCCAACCTGGGCTCCGGTTTTTCCGGGGGGATGCCAGTCACCGGAGGGTTCTCTCGTTCTGTGGTCAACTTCGACGCCGGTGCCGAAACTCCGGCCGCCGGTGCCTACGCGGCGGTTGGCATCGCGCTGGCAACCCTGTTCCTCACCCCGGCCATTGCCTATCTGCCCCAGGCAACCCTGGCGGCCACGATTATTGTGGCGGTTTCCACCCTGATTGATCTTCCGGCGCTCGGGCGCACCTGGCGCTATTCTCGCACCGATTTTGGCGCCATGCTCGCCACCATCGTGCTGACCCTGGTACACAGCGTCGAGGCGGGCATTATCGCCGGGGTGGCGCTTTCTATCGGGCTGTTCCTGTATCGAACCAGCCGCCCCCACAGCGCGGTGGTTGGCCGTGTGCCCGGTACCGAGCATTTTCGCAATGTCCTTCGCCACAGCGTGGAGCTGTGTCCGAAGGTGACGTTCCTGCGTGTGGACGAGAGCCTGTATTTCGCCAACGCCCGGTTCCTCGAAGAAACAGTTATGGATCTGATTATCCGGGAACCGGAGCTGAAAGACCTTGTGTTGGTCTGCCCGGCCGTGAATCTCGTGGACGCCTCTGCCCTGGAGAGTCTGGAAGCCATCAACGAGCGTATGAAGGATGCAGGGGTGAGGTTGCACCTGGCTGAAGTGAAAGGCCCGGTCATGGACAAGCTGAAAGGGACAGAACTGCTTTCCCACCTGGGTGGCGAGGTTTTTCTGAGCACTTTTGAGGCCTGGCAGCGCCTCACCGACCTTGGCAAACTCGAAAAACAGGTCGCCTGATCAATCTGGGCTCGCTTGCACCGGGGGTGGGGAGAGCCGCTAAGATGTCATTCCCGACCCCGTTACTGCGGTACGTTCGCTATGGGCATGACTGAAAATCTTCTATCTACCAGCCAGTGGGTCATCACGCTGCTGATCTTTCTGGTGATTCTTGTCCGGGCGGTGCGCTCCATCGACTGGCAGGCGGTACGCACGGATAACGCGCTCCAGCACTCGTTATTTGGCGCGGCCGTGGTGCTCGGATTTGTCTGGCAGCTGAGGGCGGGCATTTCTGCCGGCCTGGCCATCCACATTTTCGGTATCACGGTGATAACGCTGATGCTGGGCTGGGCGCTTGCGGTGCTGGCGGGTCTTCTGGCGCTGGTAATCACGGTGATCACCGGCCGCGAGCCCTTGATCATGTTTGCCGCCAACGGGCTGATTACGGTGATGGTGCCTGCCATTGTCAGCCACGGCATCATGCTCTGGGAGCGCCGTCGGGATTTCCGGAACTTCTTCGCCTATATCTTCTTCTGCGGGTTCTTTGGCGCGGGCATCTCTGTGGCAGCCGCCGGTGTTGTCATGTGCCTGATGCTATGGACCAGCGGTGTCTATACGTTCGACCAACTCGTGCATGAATACATCCGTTACCTGCCGCTGTTTATGATTCCGGAGGGCTTTGTGAACGGCGCTTTTGTCACCGGTCTGATGGTGTTTCATCCGGATCGGCTGACAACACTGAATCAGCGGCGTTACCAATAACGCCCCAGTGGCTCAGACACCTTTGCCGCTGACAACGGCCGGGTCCAGCATGTCTCCGGTCTTGCCGGACTGCGCCTTTGCCCACCATTGCCTTGCCCAACCCAGTACTTTACCTGCCGGCATCGGGCGGGCGATGCCATAACCCTGCACGAAATTGCATCCCATCTGTCGCAGTGTCCGGGCGTGCTCCATGGTTTCCACGCCCTCGGCCAGCACAGGATGGGCAAACCGCTGGGCGAGGAAGATAACACTCTCCACGATGGCGCGGTCGCTTGCGTCCTCCAGCATGTTGCGAACAAAACTCTGGTCGATCTTGATGATGTCCACCGGAAGCGTGCGCAGGTAGGTGAGCGACGAGAATCCGGTGCCAAAGTCGTCCAGCGCTACCTGAAGGCCAAGGCTCTGACAACGCTCCAGAACATTGCTGGCCCGATGGGTATCTTCCAGGGCGGTTGATTCCAGAACCTCCAGGGTGATCTGCCCGGGCGCAACGTCCGGATGGCTGTGCAGATAGCTTTCCAGGTAATCGGCGAAACTGCGGTCCATCAAGTGCGGAGCGCTGATGTTAATGCTGACCGCCAGATCCTCTCCCGCTTCCTTCCAGGCGTTCATCTGGTGAATCGCTTCTTTCAATACCCACTGTCCCAGTGGTACTTCCAGATGACTGTTTTCGACAATTGGCAGAAACTCGCCGGGTGAAACCAGCCCTTTCTGGGGGTGGTTCCAGCGGATCAACGCCTCAAAACCGAAAAGTTCGCAATCGGTGACGCGGATCTTGGGCTGGAAAAACAGCTCGAATTCCTCGTTCTCCAGCGCCCGGGTGATTTCCATCAGCTGGTTCCGGCGGTGTTCATCCAGGCCGGGATCAAAAAAGTGGTACTGGTTACGGCCTTTCTCCTTGGCGGAATACATGGCCTGGTCGGCATGGCGAATCAGTCCTTCAGCGTCGGAACCGTCCTCCGGGTAACGCGTAATGCCAAGACTCGCTGTGAGGATAACGTTCTGGTCGCCTACGAGTAACGGATCGCCAACAGTGGTGAATATGCGCCGGTAGACGGCTTCGTGGTTGTCGTCACCCTGCAGCAGAAGGACAAATTCGTCGCCACCGATCCTGGCCACAGTGTCGCCGCTGCGCAGGGCGCGGGTCAGCCTTTCGGCCAGGGTTCGAAGGGTCTGGTCGCCCACTGGATGACCCCATTTTTCATTGATAGCTTTGAAGCCGTCCAGGTCCAGATAGCACACGGACACACTGCGATTTTGCCGGTCAGCGTGATCTCGGGCGGTGCGCAGTCGTTCTTCCAGTAGCTGACGGTTGGGCAGGCCGGTCAGGTCGTCGTAGTTGGCAGCCCGGTCCAGTTCCCTGGCGTGGTTTTTCAGTGCGGTGATGTCGGAGAAAGCTGCTACATGGTAGTACTGGCCGGGTTCTTCCAGATGCACACGGCTGATGGATAGCAGTTCCACGAATTCTTCGCCGTTCTTCCGCCGGTTCCAGATTTCGCCCCGCCAGTGGTCGGTTTTCTCGATGGTTCGCCACATGGAGCGGTAGTATTCCCCGGAGTGACGGCCGGAGCTAAGGATGGCCGGGTTGAGGCCCAGCACTTCCTGGCGGCTGTAGCCGGTAATCCGGGAAAACGCGGGGTTAACATCTAGGATCCGGTTGGACTGGTCGGTAATCAGAATGGCCTCATGGCTGCGATCAAACACGCTCGCGGCGATGCGCAGGCCCCTTTCGCTGTTCTTCCGGTCCGAGATGTTGTTCTGAATGGCGATATAACCGGGCGCAACTCCCTGTTGGGTGCCGATCGGCACGCAGTAGGTATGCACCCAGTAAGGCTCACCGCCTTTGCTGTAATGAAGGATGTCCTCTTCAATGACCTCGGCCCTGTGCAGTTTTTGATTAATGCGTTTGATGGTTTCTGGGTCAGTGTCCGGCCCGTACAGGACTTCTTTTGGCAGGCGTCCGCGCACGTCCTTGAGCTGGTAACCGGTATGCTCTTCGAAGCTGGGGTTCACCCATTCAATGCGACCGGCATCGTCCAGCATCACCAGAAAATTGGGCGTAACCGCCGCAACCATGGCCAGGCGATAGGGATCAATGTCTGTGGGTGGTGTAATCGTCGTGGGGGATTTGGGCATGAGAGTCAGTAATTCGAGTTTCCGGTCGGTAAATTAACGAACTCTCCTCCCTGTGAGACCTTTTCGAGTATACCAGCCGGACGGTGATTCATGACCGTCCGTAATTGTAGTGACGGCCTGGAATCTGTAGCGCTTTCCAGGTATTTGAGATCGGGGCTGATGGCGGAGCATGCTACCGGAATACTCTTGAAAAACCATGAGTAAACGGTCGAGCTGGATTGATGGATGTCAGTTTTTTGCCAGTTCGGCGGCGGCGTCTGTTAGCGCCAGCGTGAGTGTTTCTGGAGTTTTCGTTGCAGGGTACGACGATGCATGTTCAGGGCTCGGGCAGTGGCAGAGACGTTGCCATCGTTTTCGTTGAGAACCCGCTGGATGTGTTCCCACTCCATTTCCCCTACCGACGGCGGTTCCGTCCTGAGATCCGGCGGCGCATCAATCGGCTCGAACCCGACCAGCAGCTGATTGACCGTTACCGGCTTGCATAGGTAGTTAACCGCGCCCCGGCGCATGGCCTCAACCGCCGTGGCGATACTGCCGTAACCGGTGAGCACCAGGATTTCCAGGTCCGGACGCATGTCCAGTAGCTCTGGCAGAAGCTGCAGGCCGCTCTCGCCTGCCAGATTCAGATCAAGCACGCACCGGGCAATGTGTGTGTCCGCCAGAGCCGCTTTCGCCTCCTGATGGCTGTGGGCAAGCCGGGAGTCTACACCGTGACGGCTGAGGGAGCGCTGTAGCACCTGCAGGAAGGCATCGTCGTCGTCAATAAGCAGCCAGGCTCCCTGTTCGCTCATACTTATTCTCCCCTTCCGTTGGTTCTTTCTACTGCGATTGGCAGATCAATAATCATGGTTGTGCCCTCGGAGCTCACCCGGGCTTTCAGGGTGCCCCCAAGCCGCTGGATGGTGGCGTTGGATAAAAAAAGCCCAACCCCAAGACCGTTTTCCGAATTGACCACCTGGTCCCCGAGAGAGCCTTCAGGGGTCGATACAAGGCCATCGCCATGATCTTCAACCACCAGCTCCAACCGGCCGTCTGTGCCGGCTCGGGCAACAACGGCGACCCAGGACGGGCTGGCGGTTACCGCATTGGCCAGTATGTTCAGTACAGCCTGATCGAGTGTCGCATCGACGGCGACGGGGCAATCCGGTAATGGCTGCCGCCATTCAATAGTCGCTCCTGGCCAGAGGAGGGTAGCTGATTCTCTGAGTCGTATGACCCACTGCCGGCTGGTCAGGGTCTCCAGTTGTGCGGTCTTGGCCTGGGTGGCCGCCCTTGATAGTTGCTGAAGATGCCCGCTGCATAAACCCAGTTGTTGCTCCATCAGCGACAGGTCGTCAGACAGGGGGCCGCTCTCGGGAACTGTGGATTTCATTTCCTCCACCAGCAGGGTCATGGTGTTCAGTGGTGTGCCCAGCCGGTGCGCAACAGCGGCCGCGGAAAGCCCCAGGGCGATGATTTGCTCATCCCGTAACCGGGTTTCCCGTATTTGTGCAAGTTGGGCCTGTTGCTGGCGTAGACGGCGGGCCAGCGCTCCCACAACCATAAGCAGAATCGCGGCGGTCGTAGCAAAAGTAACCCACATACCAACAAGATGCAGTTGAGCCAGGTTGGCACCGTGATGCTCATGGGTGAGCGGTGTAGGCCAGATCACCAGGGAGGTATAGATCGCCACCCCGGCAACGGTTACGGCAATACTCTGACCCAGCGGTACCAGCACAATGGCAACGGCAATAGGCAGTAGCAACAGGGAAACCAGAGGATTGGTATAGCCGCCGGTCAGGCAAAGCCAGGCTCCGATCATCAGCAGATCGATAATCAGCACCAGACTGACGACCTGTGCCGAGCGAGGCGGGCGCCGGGTAAACCAGAGCCAGGCCAGGGTTGCCAGAACGCCATACGCCAGGGGCAGAATGACGGCCTCTGCGCGATGAGCAAGGGTCACCATGGTTTCCGCCACGGCGATCGAAATCAGCTGCAGCGCAACAATAGTCAAACGCATGCCCAGCAGATAGCGGGCAGTCTGTTGAAATCCGGTCTGTGAGTGGGTCAGCCATTCCATAGCGGGCATTCTAACGGTTTTTTCCGTCGGGATACGCGGTAATACCTCCGAGGGGATGCGGCATTTGGTCTCAGGCGCAAGTGCGGGCTGATCTTTATGATGGGCGCCAACTATCAGAGCTGGTCAGGATGAGGTGGTATGGCGACGGTAATTGGAACGCGTTTCATCGGATTGTGTGCTGCGGGATTGGTTTCTCTGCCCGCCGGAGTGTTGGCCCAGGAGAGTTCTGCTGATTTGCCGGTCATTCGTGTTACCGAAGGACAGAGCATTGAAGAGGCCTCGAATACGTTGGCTTCAGAGCCGGTTGAACGTTTGTCCGCTGATCCCTCGGTGTCGCTCTCGCGAATGGGTGGTCGCGGGCTGGAACCGGTTATTCGGGGCCAGAGCCAGGAGCGGGTGGATGTGCTTCTGGATGGTATTCGCGTTGAAGGGGCATGTCCCAATCGCATGGACCCGCCAACCAGTCGCCTCAGTGCAGCGCTGGCGCCATTGCTGGAAGTGCGCACCAGTAACCAGACCCTGCGTTGGGGTCCGATCACCGGTGGCCAGGTGGTTGCCACCACGGCTGCGCCGGTTTTTGATGACTCTGCTACCACCGGGCACCTGACCCTCGGCGGAGCGGACAACGGTAATGGCAAACTGGCGAACGGCAGTGTTGCGGTGGGAAATGATGACGCCTGGTTACGTCTGGCGGGCGGTTACGACGAGGCAGATGACTACGAGGATGGCGACGGCAACGAGGTCCGTAGCGCCTACAAGAACTCGGAAGCCCGCCTTGATGCGGCCTGGCAGGCGGATAGCGGATTCTATATCAAGAGTCTGGTGAGTCGGCAGGAAGAGCGTGACGTGAAATACGCCGGCTCCGGCATGGATGCACCGAAAACCGATACCGACATCATGCGACTGGAGCTGGGCTCGCCCGTGGCCAACGGCAACTGGAACCTGCTGGCCTGGCAGGCCGATGTTGATCACATCATGGATAACTTCAGTCTCCGTGAGCCCCCGATCATGATGGGGATGCCCATGAAAATGCAGACCCTTTCGGAAACCCAGACCCGGGGCCTTCGCCTGACACTGGACCAGAGTCCGGATGCCCGAACAGACTGGGCCATTGGTGCGGATGTCGAGACCAACAACTGGCACGCCGAACGGTTCGGAGGGGCGAATATAGATGTGCTCACTTCCGTGCTCTGGCCCGACGTGGATCGAGATCGTTTTGGCCTCTTCGCTGAGCGCTTCTACCGGGTAACCCCGGCGTTGAAGCTCGGCGGCGGCGTGCGCTACGACCGCGTGGAAATGTCCGCTGCGGCAGCCGACAAGGTGTTTGGCAGTGGCATGATGGCCATGTCGGCTGCAGATGCCTACCAGACGATCTATGGCACCACCAATACCGATGTTACCGATGACAACTTCAGTGGCTTTGTCAGCAGTGATTGGCGATTTTCTCCCATCCAGTCGCTGGTGGTTACGGCAAGCCATAGCGTCCGCAGCCCGGGCGTGACTGAACGCTACATTGCCAGCTGGAACAACATGGACCCGGCAAAGCGCTGGGTGGGCAACCCGGCCCTCGACCCCGAGACGCACCGCAAGCTGGAACTGGCGATGCCCGGCCAGAGCAACGGCTGGCACTGGCGCCCCGCCGTGTGGGTTGATCAGGTGGATGACTTTGTTCTGCGTACCCGGAATGCGGATCAGGTCAGTGTCTACCGCAATATTGATGCGCGGCTGATGGGTGTTGAAGGGCAATTAGGATGGAGCAATGGCACCTGGAGCACCAACAGCAGTCTGGCATTGGTGCGGGGTGAGAATCGCGACGAAAACAAACCCCTGCCGCAGATTCCGCCGGTCCAGTTTATTCAGACGCTTGGCTGGCAGCACATGGGTCATGCCCTTGAGCTGGAGTGGGTGCTGGCCCGCCGCCAGGACCGTGTGGATCTGGAGTCCGGCCAGGATCCCGGCACCTCACCCGGCTACGGCGTGCTGAACCTGTCCGGGAGCCATCCGCTTGCAGACTATCTGAGTGTCAGCTGGGCAGTGGATAACCTGTTCGATAATACCTGGGCGCCACACGTTAGCCGGGCCAATACTGATCCATTTAATCCCGAAGCCGTAAGAGTTAATGAGCCTGGCCGGACCCTGCGTGCCGCACTGACAGCCAGGTGGTAAGACCTTGCATGGCGGTTACCCGCTTCTCATAGCCGGCGGGTGACATTCTTGCCCCGAGTGGAACCAACTCCTCCACCCGGGGCTTTTTTATGGCTGATTAAAAATTGCTCTATCTCAACTTGTGATCCCACTTCATGAACTATGCTCTAGCCATGCAGATCTGAGCCAGTGGTCCGCAACCACTGAGGAAGTGTTCAGCCTCTGAGGTTCCCGGAAAGAGCCTGTCTGCACAATGCGATTCAGGAAAGGAGACGCATCGTGACTGAAGACGAAAAACTGCCAGAAAACCCCGAAACCGACCTTGCTTCGCGATTCCCCACTGCTTACACCATTCTTTTTGGCCTGATTATTCTGGTAGCCGCGCTGACCTGGATAATTCCTGCCGGGCAGTATGAGCGCGCCATGAATGAAGAGGTTGGGCGGGAAGTGGCGGTTCCGGGTACCTACCAGACCGTTGATCCGAACCCACAGGGTTTCGTGGATGTTCTCATGGCACCGACAGCCGGTTTCTATGATCCGGACAGCTATGTCGCCAATGCCATTGATGTCGCCATGTTCATACTGTTCCTGGGTGGTTTCCTCGGTGTGATGAATGCTACCGGGGCCATTGATACCGGCATCCGCAGCGCGATGCGGCATCTGAAAGGCCATGAGATCTGGATGATTCCTATACTGATGGTGCTCTTCGCCATCGGTGGCACGACCTACGGTATGGCAGAGGAGACCCTGGCCTTTTACGCCATTCTGATCCCCGTGATACTTGCGGCCGGCTACGACGCGGTGACAGGTGTTGCCATCATCCTGATCGGCGCTGGCATTGGCGTGTTGGGCTCCACGATTAACCCGTTCGCTACTGTGATTGCAGCCAATGCTGCTGGCATACCGTTCACCGACGGTATCGTGCTGCGTTTTATTCTTCTGATCGGCGGTCTGTTGATCTGTATCGGCTACGTAATGCGATATGCCCACCGGGTAAAAACGGACCCGTCACGATCAGTGGTCGCCAAGCAATGGGCGGCGCACAAGAAATTGTTTCTTCAGGGCGATGATCAGGAGATCCACAGCGCCAGCCTGACAACCACGCAGATTATTGCGCTGATTATCTTTGCCCTGACCTTTGTAGTGATGATCTGGGGTGTCTCTTCCCAGGGCTGGTGGATGGCCCGTATGGGCTCCCTGTTCTTTGGTGCAGCGATTGTGATCGGCATCATTGCACGGCTTGGCGAGAAGAAACTCACCGGCAGCTTCGTCGACGGTGCCCGTGATCTGCTCGGGGTGGCCCTGGTGGTTGGCCTTGCCCGCGGCATAGTGGTGATCATGGAACAGGGCATGATCGCCGATACCATCCTGCACAGCGCCGAAACCTCGCTGGGTGGCCTGCCGGAGCTGGCCTTTATCAACCTGATGTTCTGGATCGAGGTGGGCATGAGTTTCTTCGTGCCGTCGTCCTCCGGCCTGGCCGTCCTGTCCATGCCGATCCTTGCGCCGCTGGCGGATTTTGCCAACGTCGGGCGGGATCTGGTGGTAACCGCCTACCAGTCTGCCAACGGCCTGGTGAACCTGATCAATCCCACCTTTGCGGTGGTGGTTGGCGGGCTTGCCATAGGGCGTGTGTCCTACGATCGCTGGCTCGCATTTATCTGGCCCTTGCTGCTTATTCTGATTGTGTTTATCACGGTGATCATCAGCGTCGGTACACTCTTGTGAACCCCGCTGTGAGCATTCGACAAAAGGAGTTTTGTCATGTCTGAACAAACACTTGGAGTGCACTCCGAAACCGGGACCCTGCGCCAGGTTATCATCTGTCGGCCGGGGCTGGCTCACCGGCGGTTGACGCCGTCCAACTGCGATGCCCTGTTGTTCGATGATGTCTTCTGGGTCAAACAGGCCCAGAAAGATCATGACGTGTTTGCCAGCGTGATGCGTGGTCGGGGCGTTGAGGTTCTGGACGTCAATGAGTTGCTGGCGGAAACACTGGCGATTCCCGAGGGCCGGGCCTGGATTCTCGATCACCGGATCAACTGGAACCACATTGGCGTGGGCATGGTGTCGGATCTGCGGGCCTGGATGGATGAGCTGCCCGAAAAGGCACTCGCCGAATTCCTGATCGGTGGCCTGGAGGTGGGGGATCTGCCATTTGACCCCGTCGGTCTGTTCGGCAACCATCTGGGACGTTTCGGATTCGTGCTGCCTCCGCTGCCCAACTTCCTGTTCACCCGGGATAACAGCGCCTGGGTGTATGGTGGAGTCACCCTGAACCCCATGTACTGGGTTGCCCGTAAGCCCGAAACCCTGCTGATGGCCGCTATCTACAGGTTCCACCCGAAACTCGCCGGCAAGGTGAACGTGCACTGGGGCGATCCTCTGGAAGACCATGGCCTGGCCACCCTTGAGGGTGGGGATATCATGCCGCTGGGCAACAGAACAGTTCTGGTAGGCATGGGCGAGCGATCCTCTCCCCAGGCGATCGGGCAACTATCAAAAGCACTCTTTGATGGCGGGATGGTGGATCGGGTGATTGCCTGCCAGTTGCCCAAAACCCGGTCGGCCATGCACCTGGATACCGTGTTTACCTTCTGTGGTGGCAACGTGGTCACTGCCTTCAAGGAAGTGGCCGATGCCGTGGTCTGCTACGACCTGCGTCCCGGTAAGGGGGCGAAAACACTGGCCTTCAGTCAGGATTCCCGACACCTGTTTGAGGTGGTTGCGGAAATCCTCGGCTACCCGGCACTGGAAGTTGTAGCAACGGGTGGCGACACGCCGGAAGAACGTGAGCGGGAACAGTGGAACGACGGCAACAATGTGCTGGCCCTGAGCCCGGGTGTGGTTGTCGGTTATGACCGTAACGACGATACCAACGCAGCGCTTTCGGCGGCGGGCATCGAAGTTCTGGCAATACCCGGTGCCGAGCTGGGCCGTGGCCGGGGCGGCGGTCGGTGCATGAGTTGCCCGACCATCCGGGACGCTATCTGATAGCCAGGGAGAGACGCTATGGCATTCAATCTCAAGAACCGACATTTTCTCACCCTGCGGGATTTTAGCCCCAGAGAAATCGCCTTTTTGCTGAAGCTGTCCGCGGACCTGAAGACCGCCAAGTACGCGGGCACCGAAGTGCCGAAGCTCGAAGGCAAGGACATCGCACTGATCTTCGAGAAAAACTCCACGCGAACCCGGGTCGGGTTTGAGGTCGCCGCCTTCGATCAGGGGGCGCGGGTAACCTACCTTGGGCCGACCGGTACTCACATCGGTCACAAGGAATCGGTGAAAGACACCGCCCGGGTGCTTGGCCGGGTCTACGATGCCATCGAGTACCGTGGGTTCGGACAATCCGTTGTGGAAGAGCTGGCACAATACGCCGGCGTGCCGGTCTACAACGGGCTCACCAACGAGTTCCATCCCACCCAGATACTGGCGGATTTCCTGACCATGCAGGAGCATGTGGAAAAGCCGTTGCGGGATGTGGCCTACGTGTTCATCGGCGATGCTGCCAACAATATGGGCGACAGCCTGCTGATCGGCGGCGCCAAGATGGGTATGGACGTGCGTTTGTGTGCCCCTGAGGCCTGCTGGCCCGATCAGGCCGTGCAGGTTGAAGCCCGGGCGCTGGCGGCTGAAACCGGAGCCCGTATCACCATCACCGATGACGTCGACACCGCCGTGGCCGGGGTCGATTTCGTGTATACCGATGTCTGGGTCTCGATGGGCGAGCCGAAGGAAAAATGGGCCGAGCGCATCAAACTGCTGATGCCTTACCAGGTCAACGCGGCCCTGATGGCCAAAACCGGCAATCCACGGGCTCGGTTCATGCACTGTCTGCCGGCCTTCCACAACACCGAAACCGTGGTGGGAAAGGAGATTCAGGAAACCTATGGCATTGACGCCATGGAGGTGACTGAAGAGGTCTTCGAAAGCCCCGCTTCGATTGTTTTCGATCAGGCCGAGAACCGCATGCACACCATCAAGGCCGTCCTCGTGGCGACCCTGGGAGGCTGACATGCTGGTTGTGGCAGCGTTGGGGGGAAATGCCCTTCTGAAACGCGGGGAGCCGCTTACTGCGGAGGTCCAGCGCAACAATGTGCAGATTGCAGCCCGATCGCTGGCAGCGGTTGTCCGGGCCGGCCACGATCTGGTGGTGACCCATGGGAATGGGCCTCAGGTGGGGTTGCTGGCCTTGCAGGGCGCCTCCTACAAACCGGACGAGGCGTACCCGCTGGACGTCCTGGGTGCCGAAACCGAGGGCATGATCGGTTATATGATCGAGCAGGAGCTGGAGAACGCTCTCGACCATGACCGGCCGGTAGCGACGCTGCTGACCCAGGTGTTGGTGGACCCGAAGGACCCTGCGTTCGAAAAGCCGACCAAGTTTGTGGGTCCGGTCTATGACCGCGAAGAGGCAGAGCGTCGGGCAGCCGGTGCGGGCTGGAGTATTGCACCGGACGGCGACAAATGGCGCCGCGTGGTGCCTTCTCCGAAGCCCCTGGAAATACCGGACATGCGCGTACTGAAATTATTGCTCGATCAGGGCGTGGTCGTGGTGTGTGCCGGGGGTGGAGGAATACCCGTGCTGCGCAGGGACGACGGCAGCATGGTCGGCATTGAGGCGGTCATCGACAAGGACGCCGCCAGTGCATTGCTGGCCACGCAACTGAGCGCGGACGCGTTGCTCCTGTTAACGGATGTTGAGGCGGTCTACCGGGATTTCGGTACCGACCAGTCGACCGTGCTTTCGGAACTCACAGTGTCGGAGGCGCGGGCACTGGATATGCCTGCCGGGTCCATGGGGCCGAAACTGCATGCCGCCTGCGATTTTGCCCAGGCTGGCGGGATCAGCGGCATCGGGCGCCTGCAGGATGCCGTGGCTATACTGGAAGGATCGGCGGGCACTCGCGTGTCGGCTGAATAACAGGCATCTTTGATGAGCCACAACGAGTCTCTGGATACTTCACAAGACGCTGGTAAAGGTACCGTTGTAGCCATCCGTGGTGGCGTGGTGAGTGCGCGGTTTCCGGAGCCGGTGCCCCAGATTCGAGAGCTCCTTTACGCCGGCAAGATTGCGCTTGAGGTGGCCGCGCTTGAAGACAGGGGCGTGGTTCGCTGCATGGCACTGGCTCCGGTTAAGGGACTCGGCCTGGGGATGCCGGTTCGGGCAACCGGTTCTCCGATCACGGTGCCGGTGGGTGATGCCATTCTGGGTCGGATGCTGAACGTGTTTGGTGCGCCGGTCGATAACCAGCCTGTACCGGCTACCCGGGAACGCCGTGCTATCCATCAGCTCCCGCCCCTGCTGGAAGATCGTGTGGTTCGAAGCCAGATTCTGGAAACCGGCATCAAGGCGATTGATCTGTTATCCCCTATCGAACGCGGTGGCAAAACCGGTCTGTTCGGCGGTGCCGGTGTCGGCAAGACGGTGCTGATTACCGAACTGATCAACAACACCGTGCAGCAGCACAAGGGCGTCAGCCTGTTTTGCGGCATTGGCGAGCGTTCCAGGGAAGCGGAGGAGCTCTATCGGGAAATGGGTGAGGCTGGCGTGCTCGAGAACACCGTTATGCTGTTCGGGCAGATGAACGAGGTTCCGGGGGTCCGGTTCCTGATCGGCAAGACCGCGCTGACTATGGCGGAATATTTCCGCGATGAACAGCATCGGGATGTGCTTTTGCTGATCGACAATATTTTCCGCTTTGTCCAGGCGGGCTCGGAAGTCTCCGGGCTCCTCGGGCGTATGCCTTCCAGGGTTGGGTATCAGCCCACCCTGGCGACCGAGTTGGCCGAACTGGAGGAGCGAATCACCTCCACCCACAGTGCGGCGATTACCTCGGTTCAGGCGGTTTATGTACCAGCGGACGACTTCACGGATCCTGCCGCCGCCCATATCTTCTCGCACTTGTCCGGCTCTGTGGTGCTGTCCCGCAAACGGGCCAGTGAGGGGCTTTACCCGGCGATTGATCCCCTGGCGTCTTCATCGGTCATGCTCACGCCGTCGGTGGTCGGCCAGCGACATTACGACATTGCGCGGGCGGTGCGAAGAACCCTGGCCGAGTACGAGGAGTTGCGGGACATCATTGCCATGCTGGGCATTGAGGAGCTCTCGGCGGCTGACCGAACCACCGTGGCCCGTGCCCGCCGGCTGGAGCGCTTCCTGACGCAGCCGTTTTTTACCACTGCCGCTTTTACCGGTGCCGAAGGCAAGCGGGTGACCATTGCCGAGACCCTCGACGGTTGTGAAGCGATTCTGGAGCAGACCGAATTCGATCGGGGTGAGAGTGATTACTACATGATTGGCGCATTGCCAGAGGTGGTTGTATGACGCTGGCTGAAGCAATGGACGTCACTATCCGACTGCCGACCCGAATGCTCTTTGAGGGCAGGGCTCGAAAGCTGTTCGCGGTGGCCGAAAATGGGGCCTTCGGGATGCTGCCCAATCACATCGATTTTGTCACCTCGCTGGTGCCGTCGGTGCTGATTCTGACTCTGGAGGGCGGCCATGAGCAGATCTTCGGTATCGACGAGGGCATTCTTGTGAAACAGGGGCACAAGGTGGATGTTGCGATCCGGCGCGGTGCTCCGGGCAAGGATCTGGCTACCCTGCAGGAGAGTGTCCGCAAGAACTTTATCGAGGTGGATGAAGACGAACGGGTGGCCCGGTCAGCCCTGTCCAGACTGGAGGCTGGCATGGTCAGGCGGTTCGCAGACCTTCAGCGGCCCAAGCCATGACTCAGAAGCGCAGAACGCCGGAAGATGAGATCGGGCGCCGGGCCCGGCGCCTGAAGAAGGCCCGGGATAACCCCGGTGCAAGCCCGCTGCGCGGTCTGGGTGCCTTCGGGATGATCGGCTGGTCGATCGCTGTCCCGACTGTTGGCGGGGCGTTTCTCGGGCTTTGGTTGGATCGCACCGTGCCTCAGGATTTCCCATGGGTGCTTGCGCTGATTCTGGGGGGCGTCACTCTGGGCGGTTTCATCGCCTGGGCGTGGATCGGAAGAGAAAGCAGGGAAGAGGAGGATAGTCATGATGATTGACTGGCCGGGCGTGCTTTGGGGCTTTGGTGCCGGCGTGACCATGAGCCTTGTTTACTTCGCGGGCCTCGCAGCGAGTGTCCGGTTTGCCCTGGGCGCTTCACGGCCAGCGGCGGTGCTTCTGCCCAGTGCCGTGGTGCGAATCGGATTGTTGCTGGCGGTGGGGTGGCTGGTTACAGCGGGCGCGACCGAGATCTGGGTTTTCGCAGGTTATGGTGCTGCGTTTTTTCTGGTGCGCTACCTGGCCACCCTTCTGGCGCGAATACCGCACCGGGAGAAAGCCTGATGGAATTGACGCCCGATGAAGCAACACTCTTCACAATCTGGGGCCTGGATATCAATGAGACAATCGGCTTCACCTGGATCGTCATGATTCTGCTGACACTTACGTCCATTCTGATCACTCGAAATCTGCGCCCGGATGTGCCTCCGAACCGCTGGCGCACTACCCTGGAGGTGATCGTGACGGCCATCCAGAGCCAGATCGAGGACATCTCCCCGCGTGCATCTCGCCATGTGCTCTATTTTTCCGGAACCCTGTTCCTGTTCATCGCATTTTCGAACCTGCTGCTGGTTGTGCCGGGCTTCACGCCACCGACAGCCTCGCTGTCCACCACGGCGGCTCTGGCGTTGTCGGTGCTGATTGCGGTGCCGCTGTTCGGTATTACCCGGCAGGGCATTGGCGGCTACCTGAAAACCTATATCGAGCCCTCCGTGGTGATGCTGCCGTTCAATATCATCAGCGAGTTCTCACGTGGCATTTCCCTGGCCATTCGTCTTTATGGCAACGTCATGAGCGGTGCGGTGATCGCCGGTATCCTGCTGGGTGTGGCGCCGTTCTTTTTCCCTGTCGTGATGGACATGCTAGGACTGCTCACAGGCCTGATTCAGGCCTACATATTCGCCATCCTGGCGACGGTTTACATCTCGTCAGCGACAGCGACAAGGCCTTTGAAGAAGGAGAAAGACAAATGACAGATCTCGCACTCATTGCCATGGTGTCCATTCTGACGGCTGGGTTGACCGTATCCTTTGGCGCTCTGGGCCCGGCGATCGGAGAGGGCAGGGCAGCAGCAGCGGCACTGGCTGCCATCGCCCAACAGCCGGATTCCGCCTCTACCTTGTCGCGGACCCTGTTCGTCAGCCTGGCCATGATCGAGTCCACGGCCATCTACTGTTTTGTCGTGGCGATGATTGTCCTGTTTGCCAATCCGTTCTGGGATCAGGCGCTGCAGGCTGCCCAGTCGGCGGCAGGTTGAATCATGTCCATTGACTGGATCACGGTGCTTGCCCAGATCGGCAATTTCCTGGTGCTGGTCTGGCTGCTCAAGCGTTTTCTGTACAAGCCCATCCTGAACGGTATTGATGCCCGTGAGGCCGAAATTGCGACCCGGATGGGTGAAGCCGAGGTCGCTCGAAAGAAAGCGGCCGCAGCCGAAGCTGACTTTGTCCAACAGAAACAGGCATTGCTGGTCGATAATTCCGAGAACGCCGAGCGGATTCGTGAACAGGCGGAAAAGGAGAAAGACGCTTTGATCGCGGCCACGCGGGAGAGCCTGGAACGTGAAAAACAGGAGTGGAGGGCCCATCTGGATGCCGAGCAGGACCGGTTCATCAGCGAGTTGCACTGTGCCAGCGCCGAAACGCTCTACCAGCTCGTGCGTCGGGCCCTGCATGATCTGGCTGATGAAAGTCTGGAAGAACGTATTGGCCTGCATGTGATCGGTAAGCTGAAGCCCCTGGCCCATGACCTGATCTCCGCCGGTGCAAACGCGGAACAGGCTGTCGCAACCACTCATAAGCCGCTCCCGGACAGCACTCAGGAAACCATTCGGGCCGCATTGGCAGAACTGGCCCCCGTCCTTGATTTGAAGTTTTCGGTGGATCCGCGTCAGGCCCCGGGGCTGATCCTGCGGATTGGCAGTGTGCAGATGGCCTGGACAGTCGACAGTTATACCGACGAGCTGACGGGGTTGCTTTCCGAACGGTTGGCGGCAGGTGGCACCGGCTGGGTGCAGAATCATGGCTGAGAAACCCGAGTTGACCCAGGCGGAAGACTTTCTGGATGCCTTGCTGGACGTTCCGGCGCCTTCCCCGGCTCTGACCGAAGTGGGAACCGTGGCCGAAGTCGGTGATGGTATTGCTGTTGTCTCCGGCCTGGTCCGGGCCCTGGCTGACGAGCTACTGGAGTTCGCTTCAGGGGTGCGAGGCGTGGTGCTGGATCTGGAACCGGACCGGCTGGGCGTAATTCTGCTGGGCCCCTCTGATCGGGTAACGGCGGGGGAAGATGTCTGGCGAACCCATAAAGTATTCAGTGTGCCGGTTGGCAACGGACTGCTTGGCCGCATTCTCGACGCCACGGGAGGCCCGCGGGACGGCAACGGGAGTGTCGAGTCGACCGCTGAGCGACCGGTGGAGGCCAGCGCGCCAGGTATACTCAGTCGGGCGCCGGTCAACCGACCGTTGGCTACCGGCATCAAGGTCATCGATGGCGCGGTTCCGATCGGATTGGGGCAGCGGGAGCTCATCATTGGTGACCGTCAGACCGGGAAAACGTCCATTGCCATCGACACGATTCTTAACCAGGCCCGCTCCGATGTGGTGAGTATCTATTGTGCCATCGGCCAGCGCGGAGACGCGGTTGCCCGAGTCATTGAAACCCTGCGTAAAACCGGCCAGCTCGCAAACGCCGTCGTGATTGCCGCCGGTGATGAGGATGCGCCGGGTCTGGCTTATGTTGCGCCCTATGCCGCAATGACGATGGCCGAATACTTCGCAGACAAGGGGCGGGATGTATTGGTAGTTTTCGACGACCTGACCCACCACGCTCGCTCCTATCGCGAGCTGTCCCTGCTGCTGCGACGGCCACCGGGGCGGGAGGCTTTCCCCGGGGATATATTCTACGTGCATGCCCGGCTGCTGGAGCGGGCCGGACAGTTCACGTCAGAAGCCGGGGGTGGCTCCATTACCGCCTTGCCCGTTGTGGAAACCCAGGCGGAGAATCTGTCCGCTTACATTCCGACGAATCTCATTTCCATTACCGATGGACAGATCTACTTGTCGCCCAGGCTGGTGCGAAAAAACCAGTTCCCTGCGGTGGATATCGGGCTATCCGTGTCGAGGGTCGGGGGGAAGGCCCAGTACCGGGCGTTCCGGGAGGTGGCGGGAAATCTGCGCGTCACCCTGTCCCAGTTCGAGGAGCTGGAGGATTTTGCCCGATTCGGAACCCGCCTGGACGACAACACCAGGGCCCGTTTGAGCCGCGGGGCGGCGGTTCGGACCGCATTGAGGCAGCCCGAGCGGGATCCGATGCCGGCTGTCGAGCAGCTTCTGGTGTTGATGGCTGCCCTGGAAGGACTGCTTGATGGCCTGTCTGAAAATGCCGTTGCCGAGACCATGATCAGGATGCGCACGAGTGTGGGCGATTCCCTGAAAGCGGTCGCCGAAAGCATCCGCCAGAACTGTTCGTTGGAGGAAGCGGAAAAGAAAAGCCTGCTGCGGGTGGCCAGGGCTGCCTTGGGGTTGCCAGGAGAAGATCGTCATGGCCCAGACGCTTGAAACCCTGTCCAGGCGGACGGAGACCCTCGGCAGCATTCGCAGCATTGTTCACACCATGAAAACCATGTCGGCGATCAACGCGGTGCCTTATGAGCACGCTGCCCGATCCATTGAGTCTTATCATCAGACCGTGCTGGACGGTCTACGGGCATTTGTTGTCAAAACCGGGCCTGTTTCGGTGCCGGATGTGTCGCAGGCCGAGCGGCTGTTGGTGGTATTCGGTTCTGATCACGGTCTGTGCGGCAACTACAATGAGGTACTCGCTGAAAGCGCAAGGTCGGAGGCATTGAAGACAGGTGCTCCTGCCCGGGCTCTGTGTGTGGGTGCCCGCATGAGCGATGCCCTCAGTGATCAGGGGCTCAGGCCAGAGTTTACCTTCCTGCCGCCGGCATCGGCCGATGGCATCGGCCGCCTGGCCAGCGACATAGTGACGCGACTGGACGAGATCGGGTGCGGCGATGTGCATAACAGGGTTGCGGTGACCCTGGTGTTCACCCGACGGGCCGAGAAGGGACAGCGTGAACCTGAAATAAGCCAGTTGTTGCCGTTGGCACCCGCGTTGTTGTCGGATTCCGGGACGTCTGGATGGCACTCCCGCTCCCTTCCCGACTACACGATGCCGTCAGCCCCTTTGCTGGCAGCGCTGCTGCGTAACCACATATTTGCCAGTGTCTTCCGCGCATCGGCCGAAGCAATGGTCACCGAGAACGCCGCCCGCCTGGCCTTGATGCAACAGGCAGAGCAGGCAGTTGATGACCGGCTTGAAGAGGTGGGCGGGCAGTTCCGGTTGGTACGTCAGGACGAAATCACCAACGAACTGATGGACATTATTGTCGGCTTTGAGGCCCTCAAAAAGTCATCCGCTGTGCATTTCAACAGTCCTTAGAATGCTCTTGGTTTACATTTTTGATAATATTGTGGTCTTTGGTAATAACTAAAAATGGAGGTTTGTGATGGGTCGGTTAGTCGCTGCAGGCGTGATTGTCTCTTTGACGTTACTGGCCCAGATTGCTCAGGGCCAAAGCAGTGGCCCGGCTCTGCTGGCAGAAGTTGTCGAGCGTGGCGAGCTGCAAGAGACTGTGCACCTTGATGGCGTCATCGAGGCGGTACAGCAGAGTACCGTTTCCGCTCAGACCAGCGGTACCGTTCAGAGCCTGCCCTATGATGTTGATGATTCCGTTTCTGCCGGCGACCTTATTGTCCAGCTGGAGGCCAGCGAACAGCGGTCCGGGCTGCGCCAGGCCGAGGCCGGTTTGGAGGAGGCTGAGGCGGCATTGGCGGATGCGAGTCAGCGATTTGAGCGTATTGAAGCGGTACACGATCGGGGCCTTGTGTCCCGGCAGGAATTCGACCAGGCCCGCAACAACCTGGCCGCTGCCCGGGCCAGGGTCGAGCGTGCCAGAGCTGCGGTTTCCGTGGCCGAGGAGCAACTTTCCTATACCCGTGTACTGGCACCTTACGGCGGCATTCTTACCGAACGCCATGTCGAAGTTGGGGAAGCCGTCAATCCCGGGCAGCCGCTGCTCAGTGGCTTATCCCTGGAGCAGCTTCGGGTTGTGGTCGACCTTCCCCAGAAATATGCCGAATTGGCCCGCTCGGAGCGTCAGGCTCAGGTCACCCTGGCCGATGGCCGGGTGCTGGAAACCGGTGAGATGACCTTCTACCCCTATGCAGATCCGCAAACTCACACTTTCCGACTGCGGATGCGGCTGAGTGAACCCAATGGCTCCCTGTTTCCCGGCATGCTGGTGAAAGTCAGTGTGCCGGTTGCCAGCCGCGAGGCCCTGTGGGTTCCGGCCAGCAGCCTGATTCAACGCAGCGAGCTCCGGGCGGTATTTGTGCTGGACGATCAGGATCAGCCCAGGTTGAGGCAGGTTCGCACCGGGGTCCGGGACGATGGCCGGCTGGAGATTCTCGCCGGCCTGAGCGAAGGCGAGCGGGTAGTTTCAAACCCGTCCCGGCTGGTGGGCAGCGAGCGCCTGAATCCGGTTGAAGAAACGGGCGAGGAGTCGAATCCGTGAGCCGTGATTTGCCGCCCGTTGGCCCGTCCGGCGTCATCGCCCGGGTTTTCCAGGACAACCACCTGACACCATTGCTGGCCATTCTGGCGATCATTCTGGGCGTACTGGCCGTAGTGGTCACGCCTAAAGAGGAAGAACCCCAGATTGATGTCACCATGGCCGATATCATGGTGGCGTTTCCCGGCGCCAGCACTCGGGAGGTGGAAAGCGCGATCGCTACGCCTGCCGAACAGGTGATGAGCGAGATCAAGGGCGTGGAACACGTCTATTCTGTGTCCCGCCAGGGCCAGGCGGTGATCACGGTACAGTTCGAGGTGGGCATTCCGCGACAGGAAGCCCTGGTCAGGCTCTACAACCAGGTGTATTCCAACCAGGACTGGTTGCCGGCCAACCTGGGCGCCACCCAGCCGGTGATCAAGCCCAAAGGTATCGATGATGTGCCGGTGATGACGCTCACCCTCTACGATCCGGTCAACGGGCATACGGGTGAGGAACTGACTCGCCTGGCGCACATGCTCGAAGTCGCCCTGAAACGGGTTCCCGGCACCCGGGATGTCTATACCACCGGCGGGATTCCGGATCGCGTCGATATCCGGTTCGATCCGGCGTTGCTGGCGGGGTTCAATCTCACCATCGACGATATCCGGAATGCCCTGGCCGCGGCCAACACCAGCAGCCAGGAGGCACGGATTACCCGGGACAACCTGTCGATACCGGTCCAGGCCGGAACGCTGCTGGAAACCGTGGAGGATGTCCGGCGCCTGGTCGTGGGCATGCACAATGGTGCCGCGGTGTACCTGGAAGACGTGGCGGAGGTCAGCCGGGGTGGCACCGTGGTGGACCAGAGTGTGATGACCGGTTTCGGACCGGCCCATGAGGACGGCGAGGCCGGCCAGCCCGGTGAGGTTTACCCGGCGGTTACCCTGGCCATCGCCAAGAAGCCGGGCGAGAACGCCATCAATATCACCACGGCCATTGAAGAGCGCCTGAACCAGCTGCGCAATCGGGCCTTACCGGAATCCGTGAAAGTGCTGGTGACCCGGGACTATGGCGTAACCGCCTCCCAGAAAGCCCGCAAACTGATCACCGATTTGATCTCCGCCACCTTGTGCGTCGTGCTGCTGGTGCTGGCGGCCATGGGCTGGCGCCAGGCCCTGATCGTCGGAATTGCGGTTCTGATCACCCTGCTGCTGACCCTGGTATTCTCCTGGGCCTGGGGCTTCACCCTGAACCGGGTGTCCCTGTTCGCGCTGATTTTCTCCATCGGCATCCTGGTGGATGACGGCATCGTGATCACAGAGAACATCAATCGCCGGATCCAGAACTCCCGTCGGGCGGTGAAGGACATCATCCCGGTGGCCGTGGATGAGGTGGGCACGCCCACCATCATGGCCAGCCTCACCATTATGGCGGCGCTGATTCCGATGGCGTTTGTCAGTGGCCTGATGGGCCCCTACATGAGCCCGATTCCGATCAATGCCTCCGCGGGTATGGTGCTGTCCCAGATTGTCGCCTTCGTGGTGGCACCCTGGCTGGCCTTCAGGCTTCTCAAACACAAGAAGGGGGCACAGGCCACCGAAGCCGAGGAGGCGTCCAGCTCCGCGGATGGCGCCAGCCCGGTATCCCTGCGAATTTTCCGGACCGTGCTCGGGCCATTTCTGGGCGATCATCCCTGGCGGCGCCGTTTGCTGGCGTTGGGGGTGGTGGGTCTGACACTCGCGGCTTCGTCATTGCCGGTGTTCCAGGCGGTGATCCTGAAGATGCTGCCGTTCGACAACAAGTCGGAACTGCAGGTTGTGGTCGATATGCCCGAGCGTACTCCGATGGAACAGACCCAGCGGGTGTTGTTGGATATGGGCAGCTACCTGGAAGCGGTGGATGAAGTGGCCAACTGGCAAACCTACGCTGGCACCGCCTCACCAATCAATTTCAACGGCCTGGTGCGGCAGTATTACCTGCGTGGCGATCCCTACCACGGGGATATCCAGATCAATCTGATGGATGAGGAGAGTCGGGACCGGTCGTCCCATGCAATTGCCCAATCCCTCCGGGACCCACTGACCGAGATCGGTGACCGGTACGGAGCCAGCGTGAAGATTGTCGAGGTGCCGCCCGGACCGCCGGTACTTTCACCCGTAGTGGCGGAAATCTATGCGGTGGATGAAACCCGCCGGGCAGCGCTTGCCCGGCAAGTAGCCGAGGGCATGACCAGAGTCGATGGCCTGGTGGATATCGACACCACCCTCGAGGCACCCACGCGGCAGTGGGAAGTGGTGGTGGACAGGGATCGTGCGGCACGGCTTGGCGTTTCCCAGGCCCAGGTCGTCGGTGCACTGCAGACGGCCCTCGGCGGAACCGGTGTCAGTTTCCTGCACGATGATCATGCCAAATACCCGGTTCCGATCCGGGTGATTCTGGGCGAAGGCGACAAGGCTCAGCCGGCGGTGCTGTTATCGCTGAAGGTGCGCAGCCGCACTGGCACACTGGTCCCGTTGGCAAGCATTGCGGACGTTCGCGAAGCTGACTGGATGGGCGCGATCTACCACAAGAATCTGCTACCGGTGACTTACGTGACGGCAGATATGGCGGGAGAGATCGATTCGCCGCTGTACGGCATGTTTGCCATGGTGGAACGGTTGAACCGGCAAGAGGGTGCACCGGAGCAGTATTTCATTGATCAGCCCCCGTTACCGGAAAAAGGCACCCTGAAATGGGACGGTGAGTGGCAGATCACCTATGAAACCTTCCGGGATATGGGGATGGCCTATAGCGTGGGGGTATTCATGATTTTCGTGCTGCTGGTGGCCCAGTTCCGGTCGTACATTCTGCCCCTGGTGATCATGGCGCCGATCCCTCTGACCCTGATCGGCATCATGCCCGGACATGCTCTTTTGGGGCGAGAATTTACTGCCACCAGCATGATCGGCATGATTGCCCTGGCGGGCATCATCGTGCGCAATTCCATTCTGCTGGTGGTGTTTATCCGGCAACTGATCGAGGAGGGAGTGGAGCTGGACGAAGCGGTCGTTCTGGCCGGTGCGGTTCGCATCAAGCCCATTGCCCTGACGGCCATTTCGGCGATGGTGGGTGCTTACTTCATCCTGAACGATCCGATCTTTAACGGCCTGGCCATATCGCTGGTGTTTGGCCTGGCCATGTCTACTCTGCTGACCGTTCTGGTGGTACCTCTGTTGTACTACACGCTGGCGCGTTGCAAGTGGGTGTGAGCGCAGGAGATTACGCCTGGCAGTTAGCCAGGGTGCTGTCGGAACTGATGATCCGGTTACGTCCCGAATCCTTGGCGTGATAGAGGTACTGGTCGGCCCGGCCGATCAGGCTGCGCAGATCGGCGCCGTCCGGCCCAAACTGTGCGACTCCGCCGCTGATGGTGAGCCGGATGGCTTGGTCCTGATACGGGACGGGGTTTGCTTCAATGGCATGCCTGATCTTGTCGGCGACCCTGTGTGCCTGGTCTGCAGTGGTGTTGGTAAGCAGCAACGCGAACTCCTCGCCACCCAGTCGGGTGGCCAGATCGGTCGCTCTCAGGGAAGCCCGCAGAGTGCTGGCCACATGCCTGAGCGCAAGATCGCCGGCCTCATGGCCGTGCTGATCATTGACCTGTTTGAAGTGGTCGAGGTCCAGCACCAGCATGGAAAGCGGAGTTCCATTGCGGAGGCTGCGTTTGCGCTCCTGTTCGAACACGTCGCTCAGGCGCGCCCGGTTGGCAAGGCCGGTAAGGGCATCGGTCTGGGCCATTTTCAACAGACGGGATTCGGACTGTTCGCGGGTGATCTCATAAATGTGCGAGAACGCGAGAATGGTCAGTGACATCAGCCCCATATTGGCAATCGGCAGGGGCTGCATCATGTCCGGCGCATCGTTATATTTGAAAAAGAAAATCACGGCTGCCGTGCCCATGAACATGGCAGATACCAGCAGGCCCAGGCGCCGGCCCATCAGGAGGTGGGAAAGGATGGGAATCAACAGTACCCAGGCGAAGACTGTGGTGGTTGCCCGGGGTGATGTGAGTGCGAACATCATGGTGATGCAGAAAGGCAGAATAAAGGCGAGAATCCAGCGTTCCAGATGTCGTGTGTTACCAACCGCCCAGAGAATGAAAAACGAGTAGCACGCCATGCCAAGCTCGGCAAAGGCCAGGGGATAGTTCTGTCGCTGGACATTGAGAGTAAAAAACAGCAGGCCGCTGATGGCGGTAAAAATCAGCAGCGTCTTCAGTACCGCTTTGCGGTAAGGACGGGCGAGGTGCTTCTGTGATTCCCTATAGCTTTCCATGGGTCTGGTCTGGGCATCCGGAGCGCTGAAGCGGTATGTACAAAGAAAATGCACATGCTGCAAGTCCTCGGTATTAGATCAGAATTAATGCGGAGTAGCTGTCGATGTTCGACTAAAGTCTAGCGAGTTGGCCAGTATCGCTGCATTTCCACGAACAGGAAGGAGGCACTCCAGGTGATCAGAACCAGCCCGGAAAGTGCTTCTATGCCGGTGAGGAAACGCAGGACTCCAAAGGGTTCGACATCCCCGTAGCCGACGGTAGTAAACGTGGTGAAGGAAAAGTAGACACAATCGAGCATGCTTCCGCTGAAATTGCCGCCAAGTTCGCCCCAGCCCTCGGCATGGTGCATAAGGTAAAAAGCACCGGCAAAGATCCAGACTTGCAGGGTGTGGGCTGCGAGAACGCCGAACACGGCAGAAACCAGCCGGAAGCGATGACTCTGCCTCATTTTCGACAGAAGTCCGCTCAAATTAATGAGCACTTCGTGGTGGATCAGTACCACGATGGCAACGATCAACCCATTAATCAGCGTTGCGTTGAAGAGATTGACATGATTTTCTACTGCCAAGATGGATGCTCTCCGGTGCCATGAATGGAGGATGCGCCGCGTAAAATTGACGCAGGACCCAAGCTTCTCCGATCCGAAAACGAGTCCCCATTGTATAGTAGTCTGAACCTAACAGCCCAAAGGGCTTTTTTTACCTTAGCTGGCCAGCACGTAATGTCCAAACGACTCATTCCCGTATTGATTCTCGCCGTCGGTATCGCCGGTTTCATGATTCTCAAGATGACCCGCCCGGAGCCTGCAGAAGTCAGTGCCACCGAGCGTAGTTGGCGCGTCCAGGTTCAGCAGATTGAGCCGGGCACCCACACGCCGGTTTTGCCCCTTTACGGAGAGGTTCTTGCGCCTGAGCAACTGACGGTGACGGCTACCCTGGCCGGCCGTATCGGTGCCCGGCCGGTGACGGAGGGACAGCGTGTGAGTGAAGGCGAGCTTCTGGTGGCCCTGGATGATGCCGATATCCAGCCTGCCCTGGCCCAGGCCGAGGCTCAGGTAAACGACCTGGAAGCCCAGATCCGGTCGGAGCAGGTGCGTTACCGGAACGACCAGACCGCGCTGGCCAGCGAGCAGGCGATTCTCGAGAATGCCCGCCGACAGCTGGAGCGCACCCGATCACTGGTTAGCCGCAACCTGGCCTCCCGCGAGGCGCTGGAGGCGGCTACCGATGCCGCTGCCCGGGCAGAGCTGACAGTGAATACCCGGCAGCGCGCGATTGAAGAGCACCCGGCTCGAGTGCAGAGCCTGCAGGCCAGGCTCGCCCAGGCAGAGGCAAACCTGCTTAGCACACGACGGGATGCCGAACGGGCCCGAATGCTAGCGCCCTTTGATGGTATCGTCACCGACATCCGGGTCGCGGAGGGTGACCAGGTTAGCCGCAATGAACCGCTGCTCTCACTCTATCCCGTGGATGGTCTTGAACTCAGGGCCCGAGTTCCGGAGATGTTTCGTGCCGAACTTCTGAATGCATTGGCGCGCGGTGAAACCCTGACGGCCACCAGCGAAGGTGATCAGCATCGGTTCCGGCTCACCCGTTTCGCCGGCACCAGCGCCCCATCCGGTACCGAAGCCATTCTTGAGCTGGAAGGTGAGGCCCGGGGGATACGACCGGGTGGCCTGATGCCCGTTATTCTGGAGCGGGCGGCACGCGGCAATACCGCGTCGATTCCGTTCAGTGCCCTCTACGGTGCCGACAGCGTTTACCTTTTGTCGTCTGACGGCCGCATGGAACGGGCCCGGATCGAGCGTATTGGCGAAGCCCGGGGCAGCAACGGCGAGCGCCGTCTTCTGGTGTCTGGCGAAGCCCTGGTGTCTGGTGCGCAACTGATCACCACACATCTGCCTAATGCGATCACCGGCCTGAAGGTGGACGCCGCTGATTCCGGAGCAGCGGAGCAATGAGGCGGAAAAAGGGTGTCATCGGTTTTTTCGTTCATCATCGGGTAGCTGCCAATCTGGTGATGCTGGTCATGCTTCTTGGTGGCGTGCTGGCCCTGACCCGGATGAACATCCAATTCTTCCCCACCTTCGCCCTGGACGTGGTCAGTGTCCGTGTGGTCTGGAGCGGGGCGTCTGCCGAGGACGTCGAGCAAGGCATCACCAACCCGCTTGAGCAACGTCTGCGCAGCGTGGATGGTCTGAAGAAAATGACTTCCACATCGGCGCAGAGTGTCTCGTCCATCACCCTCGAGTTCGAGGAGGGCACCAATCCGATCCAGGCGCTGGATGACGTGCGCCAGCAGGTGGATGAATTCACCAACTTCCCGGCCGAGGCGGAAGAGCCCCAGGTAACCCGGATAGAGCGTTACGAGCCGGTGGCCCGTTTGCTGATGTTCGGTGATGTCGATCGAAGCGAGCTACGTCAGCTGGCCTACCGGTTCGAAGATGAACTGCTCCAGCGCGGCATAGACCGGGTGTCGATCCGCGGCTTGCCGGAGCAACAGATCAGTATTGATGTGCCGGTGGAGCGGCTGGAGACACTGGGGTTGTCTTTGGAGCAGATTGCCGAGCGCGTGGCCTCAATATCCCGGGACTTGCCTGCCGGCATGATGGCCCAGCAGGACGCCACCCGAGAACTACGGGCCGTGGAGCAGCGCCGAAGCCCACAGGAGTTTGAAAACATTCCGGTGCTCAGTGGTGAGCGGATACAGCTTAATCTGGGTGATGTGGCGATCATCCGACAGGAGGCCCGCGAGAGCCAGCTGACCCTCGAGAATGACGGTAAGCCGGCGGTTGAGCTGCAATTACAGCGATCTGAAAATGGCAATTCGCTGGAAGCGGCCAAGGTGCTGGAAAACTGGCTGGCGGATACTCGCCCGGTGCTCCCGCCGACGGTGGAACTGGAGGTATACGACGAGACCTGGCAACTGCTGGACGATCGTATTTCGTTGCTGGTGAAGAATGGTCTGGGCGGGCTGGTACTGGTGGTGTGCCTGCTTTATCTGTTTCTGCCGGGCCGGGTCGCCCTCTGGGTGGCTATCGGAATTCCGACAGCGTTTCTGGCGGCCATGGCGGTGCTCTGGCTGATCGGTGGTTCTATCAACATGATTTCCCTGTTTGCGCTGATCATGGCACTGGGGGTGATTGTCGACGATGCCATTGTGGTTGGCGAGGATGCCGATGCCCATGCCCGGATGGGGGAGGAATCCATTTATGCCTCGGAAGGTGCCGCCAAGCGCATGGTCTGGCCGGTACTGGCCTCGTCGCTGACCACCGTTGCCGCCTTTATGCCCCTGTTGGTGGTGGGCGGAGTCATCGGCAATATCCTGGGCGATATACCACTGGTGATGATCTGTGTTCTGGTCGCCTCACTGCTGGAATGTTTTATTGTTCTGCCAGCGCACCTGCGCCATGCCTTCGTGCCCCGCCGCAAGAAAAAATCGGAGCAGACGGAGCCGAAAAAACCGGGCCCGGTGGAACGTTTCCGGCAGGGCTTTGAACAGCGTTTTGACCGGTTCCGGGAAGGCCGGTTCCGGCGCTTCTCTCGTTACAGTCTGCAGCACCGGGGCGCCACGGTAGCCAGTGCGCTGGCCCTGGCTCTCATTACCGTTGGCCTTCTGGCCGGTGGTCGTCTCGGGTTCAACTTTTTCCCGACCCCGGAGCCCTCGGTGTTTTATGCCAACGCGAGCTTTGTCGCCGGGACCGATCGCGGCACCGTGGATAATTTTCTGACCCAGATGCAGCGGACGCTCAATGAGACTGAAGAGGCCCTCGGTGGCGACTTCATCCTTCACGCCGTAACCACCCGGGGCGCAACCCAGGGCGCCGAGGGCAGCTCCCGCAGTGGTGACGAGTTGGGTTCGATGATGATCGAACTTGTGCCTTCCGACCGTCGCTCGGTCCGCAATCCCGAATTCATTACCGAGTGGCGTAGTCGGCTCGAGACGCCCGCCGGGCTGGATAATCTGACGATTTCCGAACGCCAGGCCGGGCCTCCCGGCCGCGACGTCAACGTGCGGCTGACCGGTGAGAACGCCGAACGTCTCAAGCAGGCCGCCGACGAGCTGGGTCAGGCGCTGTCGACGCTGCCAGGAGTGCTTGATGTGGAAGACGACATGCCCTGGGGACGGGAGCAGCTGATTTACCAGGTCAGTGCCTATGGTGAGGCGCTGGGGCTGACCACCTCGGATCTCGGGCGCCAGCTCCGGGCAGCTTTTGATGGCCGTATTGCCCAGATCTACCAGGATGGCCGGGATGAAGTGGAAGTTCGAGTACAGCTGCCACAGGATCAACGGGAGCGCTTGTCGACGCTATCCCGAATCACGGTTCGAGTTCCGGACGGACGCTTCGTGCCCTTGACCCAGGTTATGAATCTGGATCACCGCCAGGGCTTCCAGGCCCTGCGACATGCTGAGGGTCGGTTGGCGGTGGAGGTTACCTCCGGACTGAACACCCGGGTCAGCACCACCGACCAGATTCTTACCAGCCTTGAGGCGGAGGCCCTCCCCGACATCGCCAGTCGCTATAACGTGCGTTACAGCTTCGAGGGCCGAGCGGCTGACCAAAGGGAAACCCTTGGTGACATGCAAACCGGACTGGTTATCGGTCTGGCGCTCATGTATGTGGTGCTGGCCTGGGTTTTTGCGTCCTGGAGCCTGCCGCTGATCGTCATGGCCATTATTCCCTTTGCTCTGGTGGGCGCGCTGCTGGGCCACTGGCTGATGGGGCTGCAGCTCACCATTCTCTCCCTGTTTGGTCTGTTCGGTCTGTCCGGGATTGTGGTCAATAACGCCATTATCCTCGTAGCTTTCTATAACCAGCAGCGGAAAAAAGGGTTGGACATCACCGACGCGCTCAACGAAGCCGCGGTGCAGCGGGTTCGGGCGGTGATGCTGACGTCTTTGACGACCATCGGCGGTCTGCTGCCCCTGTTGTTCGAGACGTCACTGCAGGCCCAGTTCCTGATTCCCATGGCTACCTCGATCGCGTTTGGTCTGGGGCTTTCGACTCTGCTGGTGTTGCTGGTGGTCCCGGCGTTGCTGTCCTGGCTGGAGCATTTCCGGGAGTGGCGTGCACAGCGACATGGTTCCCACGCAGAGCCGATCGGCGCATCTGAGTGACAGGGTTGTTCCGGTTGTCCGGGGCAAATACCCTGCCTCAAGCAATCAGGCAGGAAAACTATGGTGGATTCTTTGCTTCTGGCCCGAGGCCTGAACAAGCAGTTTCGCAGTGGCGGTGAACCGGTGCCGGTGTTCACCGATCTCTCGTTGCAACTGGAGGCGGGGGAATCGCTGGCGCTGACAGGCCGCTCGGGTTCCGGCAAAAGCACCCTGCTGAACATCCTGTGTGGGCTGGAAAAACCGGATGCAGGCGTGGTCCAGGTGCTTGGCGAGACGTTCGATACCCGGTCAACGGAAGCCGGGAGCAAGGCTGAAGGGCGCTGGGGTGATCTGCGCCGACAGCAGATCGGTGTGGTTTTCCAGGAAGCCAATCTGATGCCGGCGCTGTCACTGCTGGATAATGTCCGTTTTCGGGCCTGGCTTGCCGGTCAACCCGCGGATGGGTGCCAGGACTGGCTCGAGCGACTGGGCATCGGCGAACTTGCGGACCGCTTTCCGGATCAGGTGTCCGGCGGACAGCGCCAGCGTGCCGCCCTCGCCATGGTCTTTGCCATGAAGCCAGCCCTGATTCTTGCCGACGAACCAACTGGCAGTCTTGACCGGCATACCGCCGAGGCGGTGATCGGGCAGCTTTTCGAGTTGCAGGCCCATCACGGTTGCGGTCTGATTCTCGCCACCCACGATCCCGAACTGGCCAGCCGCTGCAGCCAGCACCTGGATCTTGGCCATCTGCCGGAAACCTGAACCTGCGATGACTCTTCTGGCCGCCCTGTTCAGCCACTACCGTCGGCACCCTCTCCAGCTGCTGGCCCTGGCCGCCATGATTGTGCTGGCCACCATGCTCTGGACCGGTGTCCACCACCTCACCAGCCAGGCCCGGGCCAGTCTTGACCAGAGCGAGTCGGCGGTGGCTGAGCGCCAGCAGTTGACTCGCACAGATGGCAACGCCGTAACTGTGGACGACTTCGTCGAGCTGCGTCGAGCGGGACTGTGTGTTATGCCCTGGCTGGAGGTTTCCTCCCCGGAAGGCGGGCGACTAGTGGGTGTCGACCCTCTGGCTGCGGGCTGCTTCCAGGCACCTGGAGGGCAAGAGGCGCCCTGGGGTGGTGAGCTGGATGGCCGCCCTTTTGTGGATATTCTCGAAGCGTCTGAACTGGCCCGTGAGCAGGGCAGCGAGCTGTCGTTGCTGGTATCCGATGACCACAACAAGGGCGATCTCCCACCCGGTTATCAGCTAGTGCCGTTCAGCGTTGGCCCGGATACCGGTGAGCTGGGTGACAGTTTCCTGCTGAATCTGGATGCCCTGGGGGTCCTGGTTCTCCTCATTACCGCTTTGCTGGTACGAAGTGTTTACCTGCTCGGCCTGGCCCAACGTCGCGACAGCTTTGCCCTGTTGCATCGGTTTGGCGTTCCTCAAGGCAGGGTGAACCGCCTGCTGGTTGTCGAGATCCTCTTGCTGGCTGCGGTTTGTGTAGTGCCCGGAATCTGGCTTGGCCGCTGGCTGGCCGCTGGTCTGGGCAGCGGCTTTGGGCAGGCGCTCGAGGGGCTGTTCGATCAGCCGTTGTACGCAGGCCAAGGCGGAGGCTGGCTGCTGCCCCTTGTCACCATGATGGCCGTGGTCCTGGTGGCTTGTCTGTCGGATTTCCTCCGGCCAATGGCCTGGGGGCTTTTGGGAGGCAAGCGCCGATACGGCGGCCTGGTGTTGTTGGTGCTGATCGCAGGCCTCGTCTTGTCGGCTTGGGTCACGGATCTGCTCTGGCTTTTCATTGCCGTGGCCATGGTATTCGTGGCTGCCGGTATTCTCGCGCCCAGATTGATTGCCTCGCTCGCAGACTGGCGGTCCTGCCACGACAGGGATCCGCAGGCACGTTGGCGCCATCGGGAGCTTGCAGTGCTGGCTCGTCGCCTGGCGCTGCCATTGGTAGCCCTGCAGTTCGCCATGGCGATGGTCTTGGCGGTGCAGGCACTGGTGACGACCTTTGAGAGCACCTTTGACCGATGGCTGGCGCAGAGACTGGAAGCGGACTATTACGTCGAAGTCCCGGAATCAGCAGATGCGGCCCTGGCACTCGACTGGCTCGCTGAACAGCCAGAGCTCTCTGCTTCCGGGCTGTGGCACCGGGTCATTCGCGGTCGGGCAACTCTGCCGGACGGCGAGGATGAGGGAGATACCAGGGTAGACGTCTTTGCCATCGGTCCCGTTGGCTCACTGGTGACCGGTTGGGAGTTGTTTGAGTCAGCGCCGCAGCCCTGGCAGAGCCTGCAACAGGGCCAGGGCGTGATGGTAAATGAACAGCTGGCGCGCCGGGAGGATTTAAAGGTCGGCCAGACCCTGAAGGTAACTTTCGGTAGTCAGTCGTTCGACTTTTCGGTACTGGCCATTTATCCGGACTACGGCCGTCCCGCCGGCGAGATCCTGATTCATCCGTCGGTTCTTCCTGCGGAGTTCGAAACCGGCTTCCAGAGCCTGTCAGTTTCACCGCGCAATCTCTCCATTGAGGTAGTGACCGACGGATTAAAACGGGTATGGCAGGTCGAGGAGTTGACGGTCCGGGACAACCGGGCGATTGAAGAGCTCGCTTCTGCCATTTTCGACCAGACCTTTCTGTTGACCCGGGCCATGACCACCCTGACCCTGATACTGGCGGCCATCGCCCTGCTGATGATGGGCTGGGTGTTTTTCTCGACCCGTGCCTGGTATTTCCGGCTGCTTGTGGTGTGGGGGCTGTCACGAAGGCAAGCTTCCGCCCAACTGATCCGCTTGTCAGTGTCGCTGACCGGCGCCATTGCCCTGCTGGCCTTGCCGCTTGGTGTCTGGCTGACCTGGGTACTGGTGCATCGGATCAATCCCATCGCGTTCGGCTGGTCACTGCCCATGGCCATCTATCCGAGGTTCTGGCTGGAGCTTGGTTTGCTCAGCGTGCTAATCGGCCTCAGCATCGCCTTACTGATGAGCCGCCAGTTGAAATCGCCGTCGGTCGCGCCCGCAAACGCCAATGCCCTGGCAGGAGGTGAGCGATGAGGCGCTGGATCTTCATCTGGTTCGCCGTGGTTCTGGCCGGCTGTTCGGAGCCACAGCAAGAGTCAGGGTTTGCCGGACTGGCCGGCATCGCGAATAACGAATCCCATGTGCCCTTTCTGCAGCCCAGGCCGGGAGACAGGCTGACATTCCCCGAGGATTATGGCCCGCACCCGCAGCACCGGATCGAATGGTGGTACCTGACGGCCAATCTGAAGACGGCAGATGGCAAACCCGTTGGCCTGCAGTGGACCCAGTTCCGCCAGGCAATCAAGCCGAGGTTGGCAGACGCTGAGCCTCCGGACGCAAACAACTGGCCCCTGGAGGCAGCCTGGATGGCCCACGCCGCAGTAAGCTTTGATACCCGGCACTACTTTGCAGAGAAGCTGGCGCGGGGCGACGTCGGCCATGCCGGTGCCCGGGCTGAGCCGATCGCCGTTTGGCTGGATGACTGGCAGCTTGAAGCTGCTTCCGGAAAGGATTCATGGCGGTTGCAGGTCTCGGCAGATGGCTGGTCCTATGATTTGACCCTGAGTATAAATGGCAAGCCGGTTGCCCACGGTGACAATGGTTTCAGCGCCAAGTCCGCCGATGGCGAGGGTTCCATGTATTTCAGTCTGGTGGATCTCCAGATAGAGGGCACGGTCACAATGGGCGATCAGACGTTGGAGGTAAAGGGAAAGGGCTGGTTCGACCGGGAGTGGAGCAGCCAGTTTCTCAAATCGGGCCAGCAGGGCTGGGACTGGTTTGCGCTGCACCTGGACTCGGGCGACAAACTGATGGCTTTCCAGCTACGGGAGGAATACGGTGGTTTTCGTTCCGGAACCTGGATTCCGGCTGATGGCGAGCCGATAGCCCTTGGCGCCGATCAGCTCAGCCTGGAGCCATTAACCGACAGCGACGGTTATCCCCGTGCATGGCAACTGTCGGTGCCAGACTTCGGGGTGAATCTGGAGGTAGTCGCTCCGGCGGGGGATTACCGGAATACCGGGCTTTACCCATATTGGGAAAGCCCGGTGTCGGTATCCGGCAGCCACGACGGGGTCGGCTACATGGAGCTGACCGGATACGGCGAGTGAACTGCACCGTAAACCGGTGTCATTCGACGGCGGTTGCGCCAATCCGGTGGATGCTCAGATCCGCTCCGTTGAACTCTTCCTCTTCGGTCAGGCGCAGGCCGGAAATCGCGTTGATAACGCCGTACACAATCAGGCCGCCAACAAAAGCCACCACAACGCCGGCAATCGAGCCGATGATCTGTGACATCAGGCTGACGCCGCCAAGGCCACCCAGCGCCTGCTGACCGAAGATACCGCAGGCAATCGCGCCGCAGACACCACAGACACCGTGCAGGGGCCAGACACCCAGGACATCGTCCAGTCGTTCAATCTTGGCCTGGGCCCACTCGAACAGGTAAACGAAGATGGCACCGGCCACACCGCCAGTCACCAGAGCGCCCACCGGATGCATCAGGTCTGAGCCGGCACACACGGCCACGAGGCCTGCCAGTGGACCATTGTGGATAAAGCCCGGGTCCTTGCGGCCCAGCAGCATGGAGACCAGGATACCACCCACCATCGCCATCAGGCTGTTGACGGCCACCAAGCCGCTGATGCCGTCAAGGGTCTGGGCCGACATCACGTTGAAACCGAACCAACCAACGGTCAGTATCCAGGCGCCGAGAGCGAGGAATGGAATGTTGGAGGGGGCAAAGGCAACGACTTTGCCGTTGCGATAGCGCCCGTTTCGGGCACCCAGAACAAGAACGGCCGCCAGGGCGATCCAGCCACCCACGGCATGCACCACAACAGAGCCTGCAAAGTCGTGGAAGGATGCACCAAACTGGTTCTCGAGCCAGCCCTGGAAACCATAGTTGCCATTCCAGATAAGCCCCTCAAAGAAGGGATAGATAAAGGCGACAATCAGGCCCGAGGCAATCAGCATCGGATAGAACTTGGCGCGCTCGGCGATACCGCCGGACACGATGGCAGGAATGGCCGCGGCAAAAGTCATCAGGAAGAAAAACTTCACCAGATCATAGCCGTTGGCAGCGGTGAGCTCGGCGGCACCGCTCATGAAATGACTGCCGTAGGCGATGTAATAACCGATAAAGAAGTAGGCCACGGCGGAGATCCCGAAGTCGGTCATGATCTTGACCAGGGCGTTGACCTGGTTCTTGTGGCGAACGGTGCCCACTTCCAGGAAGGCAAAGCCGGCATGCATGGCCAGCACCATTATGGCGCCGATAAGGATGAACAGCGTGTTGGCGCTTTCAGTCAGGGTGTGTACTGCACTCGTGATGTCCACGGGTTTTCGCTCCTGATGTTGTGTTTCCGGCCTCTATCGGGCCGTTTACGTTGGCTTGTGCATTGTTGAGGTGCAGCTAAAGCAAGAGCTGTTCCAAAATAATGCATTTCAAGAGCTGAGAGGTGGTTGAGGGATCGCTAAGAGATATAAAAGGGATTTTTGGGTCTCAGGTCGCACTATAAAGGTGCGTTTTTAGGTGGGTCGCACCAAAATAGAATGCGTTTACCAGCTGATTTCGTTTGGTGTTGAGCTGTCGGATTCGGATTCGATCCCGAGGCTGGATTCGTCATCGTTCGATTCGGACTGGATCAGTTCCCGGAGGCGCACTTCCTGTTCCTGCATCGGGCCGGAGAGATCAATGATGATTTCCACTCGCCGGTTCTTTGCGCGATTCTCCGCCGAGGTGTTGGGCACTCTTGGCTCGGTATCCGCCAGACCGGTGACGGACAGACGGGTGGGTTCGACCTGGTCCCGGGCTACCAGGACGTTGGCAACGGCGGCTGAACGGGCGGCGGAGAGATCCCAGTTACTGTAAAAGCGGTCAGTCCGGATAGGGACGTTGTCGGTGTGTCCCTCAATAGTCAGGTCACCGGGGATGCCCTCAATGACCTCTGCCATGTCCAGCAACAGACCCTCAAACTCCCAGGTCAGCTGAGCGGAGCCGGAGGGGAAGGAGCCTTTTTCTTCCACCCGGATCACGATGCGCCGCTGATCCTGGCTCACGTTGATCCGACCATCGGCAATGGCAGGTTCCAGGACTTTCAGGATCTCGTCCATGGTTTCCTGCATCTCTTCCTCTACGGCAGCTTCAACGGCCATATCGGTGGGGCTTTTCAGGGTCTGGAGTTCCGGGTCTTCTTCCGTGGTGGTCTGTTTGACTTCGTTAACCACGGTGGGCTCAGGCGGTGCGGGCGAGAACTTGTCGAAGATGGGGCTGGTGCCCTTGGGAATTTCCAGGGCGGGCACGTCGCGCTGAACACCAAAAGCTTTGGAAAGCTCCCCGGCGATCTGCTTGAATTTCTGGGCGTCGATTTCCGAAAAGGACAGCAGCAAGACGAAGAAACACATCAGCAGGGACATGAGATCAGCGAAGGTAACAACCCACGCCGGAATCCCCGGTTTCTCCTCTTCTGGCAACTCGTCCATGGTTACGCGCCTTCTGCTTCGGCCACTTTTTCACGTTCCTTGGGTGGCAGATAGCTTGAAAGCATCTGCTCAATGATCCGGGGATTGGTGCCCTCCTGGATGGCGACCAGCGCATCAATGTACAGCGACTGCATGCGTGCTTCTTCGGTCATGCGCAGAGAGAGCTTGTCAGCAATGGGCGTGGCTATCATGGTGGCTATCATGGCGCCATAGAGCGTGGTCAGCAGGGCAACCGCCATGGCGGGACCGATGGATTTCGGGTCTTCCATGTTCGACAGCATCTGCACCAGGCCGATCAGGGTACCGATCATGCCCATGGCCGGCGCCACATCTGCCATGGCGGTGAAGACCTTGGCGCCGGACCGGTTGTGATCCAGAGTCATCAGGCGCTCTTTATTGAGAAGCTGCTTAATGGTGTTGGCGTCTTGCCCGTCTACGAGCATCTGAATGCCCTGGGCCAGAAACGGGCTGCTGATTTCCCTGTCTTCAAGGCCAAGAACGCCCTCTTTACGGGCCACGTTGGCGATATCTACGAGTTCTTCAATGCTGGCTTGAGTTTCTGGCAGTTTGAATTTGAACGCCCTGGCTGCGGCTTTGAAGGCTCCCAGAAACTGCGAAACGCTGAATTTGGCCAGCACGACGAACATGGTGCCGCCTACGACGATCAGCAGGGACGCAGGATTGATGAAAACGGCAGGTGAAACACCGAGAATAACGGCAGAGGCGATAAGTATAATAGCGCCAGCAAGACCAATGAGGGTGGCTAAATCCACTACAACTCCAGATTTGATTCAGGTGTTCCAGAAGCAGGGACGAGAGAATACCGTCAGTTCAGAAATTAATCAATTCGGGCGGTCTGCCGCTGTGGTTTCTTCCTGTTGCTCTTTCCAGGCAGCATAGCGGTGAAGATCAGACTCCACCAGCTTTAGACAGAGGGCGACCACCCCGGCGTCGTCCACGAAGCCGAATCCGAGGATCAGATCCGGAATCACGTCGAGGGGGTTCATGACGTATAGTAATGCCCCCGCCACCGCGGCGATGGTTTTCCAGGGTACGCTACGGTAATTGCCGTACCAGTAGTCGCGGATCATCGAAAACATCAGTTTGATGTCGGCACTGAAACGCGCCAGCTTGCCGCTGCCTTTTACTTTCTCTTCAATGCTGCGCTGGCGATCCAGCAGGGTTTCCAGGTCCTCCCGATGCACCTTTCTGGCCTCAGCGTCCAGCTGTTTTCGGGCGTTTTTCTGGTTGAACAGTGCCATCGATCGGGTTCCTCATATGCTTGATGCCAGAATGTCCATGATTACGCAGCCGTCCCTTCAATGCCAATGGCAAAGTGCTTATCGGTGCTTGTACTGGGTCGGACAATAGCCACGGCTCACCCCTTCGGGGCGCAACTGACGGTGTTTGGTGTTGCGTCCGGTTACCCGTTTGCGCCAGAGACGGAAGCTGCTGGGCTTGAGCTCGCGACGCATCAGGCGGATGACGTCTTTTTCCCTAAGACCATACAGGCCTTCTATGGCCTCGAAGGGAGTGCGGTCCTCCCACGCCATTTCGATGATGCGGGAAAGGTCTGCTGGGTCAAACTGCTCGGACATGGGGCTTCTCTACTCGCATCGGGTTTCCCCGGAATACGTCCGGACCGGCGGGCTGTCTCACCCCACACGATTTATTGATAGTGCTTGTGCAGCCGGGGCGGGATCTGGGCGAACTGTTTGTCCACCAATGTGCGCATAGCGTGGGAAATTGGCCGGGTATCCAGCCCCGGCTCGATCGCATTGAGCAGATAGGCAACAGCCTCTGCTGAGGCCAGATGATGCGAGCCCGGGGCTTTGCGGATGGCGTATGCCGAGGCCGGCGGACTGGCGAAATGGAAGCGGGGCAGAGCCGCCAGTGCCGGGTTCTGGTGAAGGATTCTGGCGGCCTTGCGCCAGGTCCCGTCCAGAATGATCCAGTGATGGAAGTGGCTGAGGTCTGCGGACTCGAGGGGTTCGCTGCCGGACCCCGGAAACAGCAGCGCTGAATTCCGGGGTAACGTGTCGGTATCGAAACCGGCCTCACGTAAATCCTCTGGCGTCTCGCCCGTGAACACTTCCAGGTTGCTAAGACACTGGGCCAGTATGCGGACCGTACCTTTGGGGTGGCCAGCTTCACTTGGATGCTGGAGCACTGACACCCTGGTGCGGTTAGGCATCGGGGCGCAGGCCTCGCACACACAGATATTGCGGTGCATGCCGCAATCGGCACAAATCGGTCTGGGCAACCCTGTTACCCCACGAAAATACGTTTCGCCAATCCGGCGCCGCGCCAGCCCTGAATGGCCAGGGTGCTGACCAGACCACCGATCATCGCACCCACCACCCCGCAGGTCAGGATGTCCTGGCCGGTGAGATACAGCCCGGGAATGTCGGTTTTCGGTTTCAGCCAATCCTGTTCGAAGCGCTCGGGGTTGTGGTCCAGGCCGTAGAGCTCGCCCCGGCCATAACGGCAGAACCAGGCGGTGGAGAGCGGCGTGGAGGTTTCCACGTAATCCACTTTTCCGCGCAGCTGAGGCAGTTTCTCGTACATCACTGCCAGCAACTGGTCGGTGATTTTCTGTTTCAGGGCCTCATAGTCGTCGCCCCGCTTGCCCCAGATGGTGTCCTGCCAGGGCTCGAACATCTCCCAGGTGGTCGGGGCAACGATCTCGATGGTGGAGGTGCCAGGCCAGCGGTTCTGGTAATCCGGATCCTTGGCTGCGGGAAAGGAGATATAGACGACCGGGAATTCGGTGTTGTCCGGATCATCCAGGAACTGTTGCACGTTGCCGTCATGATCGGCGCTGGGGTAGATCCAGAAATTGGTTCGAGGCAGCCCAAGTGCCTCCGGTGTGCCCTTCAGGCCAATATACAGTCCGATATGGGGCATGGAAGGAACGATATGTCTGCGTTTGCTTTTGTAGCCAACCTTTTCGGCAGCCTCGGCTGGCAGCAGTTTTTCGAAGGTGTTGATGACCCCGGCGTTGCTGATCACCAGCGGTGCCCGTATTTCCTCGCCATCGGCCATGCGCACGCCGGTTGCCTTGCCTTTCTCGACCAGGATGTCGGTGACGTCGGCGTAGGTAAACACCTCACCGCCGGGCTCCTGAATAACAGGAATAATGGTTTTGGCGATTTCCGACGCGCCGCCGACGGGGTAAAAGCCGCCGTAGAGGTAATGTTTGGCGATCAGTGCATGAACCATAAAGCTTGACTGCTTCGGTGTGACCCCGCAGTCGCCCCACTGGCCGGTGATGGCGCCGATCAGTTCCTGATTGTCGGTAAGCTCGCTCAGCACTTCCCAGGTAGTCTTGTTGAAACAGTCCGGCAGGGCGATATCCAGCCCTTTGTTGATGACCGGGCTCAGGATGCCGGGTGTGAGCTTGGAGAGTGTGTACCACTGCATGCCGTCTGCCACCTTGCCCAGAAGCTTGACGTACTGGTCGATGGCCTCCTGTTCATCGGGAAAGGCATCAAGCAGGGAGAGCCGCAGCCCTTCCTTGCCGGCGCGCAGATTCACGACCTTGTCGCCGAGGAAGAAGCGGTCGTAGTTCTCGTCCATGGGTGCCCATTCCAGCTTGCCGTCGGTGATGTACTCGAACAGCCTGCGGCCAAGGGTGTGGTGAGAGCCCATGTCGCCGATATAATGTACGCCTACGTCCCATTCGTAGCCGTTGCGGGCATAGCTGTGGGTATAGCCGCCGGCGGTGTAATGTTGCTCAAGTACGACGACTTTCCTGCCCGCCTTGGCGAGGCAGGCGGCGGTGGTCAGACCGCCGATGCCGGAGCCGATCACGATGGCGTCGTAGGGGCCTTTCAGGCGGTTGGCCCGGTATCGGGTGCCTATCCTGATCGTACTCGGTTTGAGTTTTTTGGAGGACGGAGTGCTCATAGCCTCGCTTGTTACCACCATGCTTTGCCCCACATTTCCGGATTGGCCCAGTTCTCCGGATTGTTCCAGGCCCGCTTGTGGTTGTAAGTATCCAGATTGTAGGTGTACAGGGTGAGTGCGCCGTTATCATTTTCCAGTTCGGCATGGCGACGGAAGCCGAGGCCGATGAAATCGGTAAAGGCCCAGCCCGGCGTCTCTCCCACCAGAACGGCAATCTGGTGGGTGCCGTAGTTTCGTAACTGGCCCAGCAGCAGGGCGCCTTCATCATGAGGCAGGTGCTCAAGGGTGCCGGTTATCAATGCCAGGTCTGCAACCCGGTCCAGGTGAAGCCTGGCATTGGGGTCGGTGGTGTCCAGGGTTCGAACATCGACGCCTTCCTGATGTTTCTGCCAGATTCGCGACATTTCGGTTGCGAGGCTGCCGCAGCTCAGCAGGGTTGCCGGTGAGCTGGAGTCGATGATGCGGGCCAGGGTTTCCCGTGCTGTGCCCGTGTTGCTGTTGTCCGTCATATCCGTCATGGCGATTCGCCTTTTGCTACAGGGGCCAGTCTGCCGCATCCACTGTGTGTAAGCCTACGGGCTGATCCGCATGTCCGCCCCAGCGGTCAATAAAGGTGCCGGTGGGATCGTACTGCTGCGTCTGTTTCTCGAGGTTGAATTGCCGCAGGCCTCTCGAGTCCGCCCCTACGCCAGCCAGATACTGCCAGTTGCCGTAGTTGCTCCCTACATCATAGTCGATCAACTGCTCCTCAAACCATGCCGCTCCATATCGCCAGTCCAGACCGAGTTCATTGATGAAGCAGCTTGCCACCAGTTGCCGGGCCCGGTTGCTCATGTATCCGGTTTCCCGCAGCTGATTCATAGCCGCATTCACGATCGGATACTCGGTGTTGCCCTGGCACCAGGCCTTGAAACGATGGCCGTAGAAGGTGCCATGCCGACGTTTACGCTGGACGCCGTCCCGGCGAAACAGGTTGGCGCCATGTTTCAGGGCGTACCAGTAGAAGTACTCGCGCCAGAGCAGTTCAAACCAGAGCCAGTAGGTGGATTCGTTTTTGGTCTCGCTGGCTTCGTATTCGGTGATGGTTTCTGCTACTTCCCGGACCGAGAGACAGCCGTTGGCCAGCCAGGGTGAGAACTTGGAGGAGGCATCCCAGGTGTCCAGGGCGTTCCGGGTTTCCTTGTAGCGGTCAATGCTGTGGTTGCCATAGAGGAATTCCTGCAGCCGCGCCAGGCCAGCCGCTTCACCGCCCATGAACTGCAATGGGTGCACGGGCTCCGGTATTGGCGGGCAATCGCCGCGATTGTCTTCCGGGAAGCCCGGCGGTGGGGGCAGGGCCGTAAGGGTGCGAATCCTTAACCGTTCGGAACAGCGTTCTCCGGTTTTCTCAACCTGCTTGCGGAACTGGGAAAAGGTGTCCGGCAATTCCTCGAGAGCCATCGGCAGGGAGCCCTCGGTAAACAGGCTCAGAGTCTCGAATTGCTGGAACAGGGTTTTCGGGAGTTTGTCCTTGATGGCCCGCCACTGGCCGGCCTCCTGGGTGCCGGGCAGCCGGGAGCGAACCACCCGTTCAATGTTGTGAGCGTGAGCAAGTTGAGGGATGGCGGTTTCCGGCTCACCAAAGGCAATGTGTAACCGCTGCCCCAGTGGTCGAAGGCTGCGCTCAAGCGCCATCAGGCTCTGCCACAGGAAGCGCCAGCCATGGTCTCCCATGGCCTTGCTCTGGAGGGCACCGGGTGCGAACCAGCGCGGATCTACCACATAGACGCAAAGCAGCATGTCGGACTTGGAGACCGCCAGCAGCGCGGTGTTGTCGTGCAGGCGAAGATCCCGCGTAAACCAGTAAAGCGTGCGCAACGTAAGAGCTCCTCTCTCGGTATAGGTCAGCTATGAGATGATACGAGCCAGTTCCGGAAAAGATTTCGGCGCCCATCTGGTTGCGCACTTCGTCTAGAATGAACGGACAGCCGGCACATCGTGGCGCAAAATCCAATACACAGATCCGAATTCAACAGGAGTCCGACAGTGATTAAATCCCGTGCAGCGGTCGCTTTTGAGGCCAACAAGCCGCTAGAAATTGTCGAAGTCGATGTGGCGCCGCCCCAGGAAGGTGAGGTACTGGTGCGTATCGTTGCCACCGGTGTTTGTCACACCGACGCCTACACCCTCTCCGGGGCGGATCCGGAAGGCTTGTTCCCGACCATTCTGGGCCACGAAGGTGGTGGCATTGTTGAAGCCGTTGGCCCCGGCGTAAAAAATCTGGAAGTCGGGGATCATGTCATTCCGCTCTATACCGCTGAATGCGGTGAGTGCAAATTCTGCACTTCTGGCAAGACCAACCTGTGCGGTGCCGTGCGTGCCACACAGGGTAAGGGCGTAATGCCGGATGGTACTTCCCGTTTTTCCTACAACGGCCAGCCACTCTATCACTACATGGGCTGCTCCACGTTCTCAGAATACACGGTACTGCCGGAAATCTCCCTGGCCAAGATCCCCAAGGAAGCGCCCCTTGAGAAGGTTTGCCTGCTTGGTTGTGGTGTCACCACCGGGATTGGCGCGGTGATGAATACCGCCAAGGTGGAAGAAGGCGCCACTGTGGCCATCTTCGGTCTGGGTGGCATCGGCCTGGCGGCGATCATCGGAGCCAAGATGGCCAAGGCGGGTCGGATTATCGGCGTCGACATTAACCCGGGCAAGTTCGACATTGCCAAACAACTGGGTGCCACCGATGTGGTTAACCCCAACGACTATGACAAGCCGATTCAGGAAGTCATCGTCGAGATGACCGACGGCGGTGTTGACTACTCCTTCGAGTGTATCGGCAACGTCAAAGTCATGCGTGCGGCACTGGAGTGCTGTCACAAGGGATGGGGCGAATCCATCATCATCGGCGTGGCCGGTGCCGGCGAAGAGATCAGCACCCGCCCGTTCCAGCTAGTGACCGGCCGGGTCTGGAAAGGCTCAGCGTTTGGCGGCGTGAAGGGTCGTACCGAGTTGCCCGGCTATGTGGAAAAGGCGGAGAAGGGAGAGATTCCGCTGGATGTGTTCATTACCCATGAAATGCCTCTGGAAGACATCAATAAGGCATTTGATCTGATGCATGAGGGTAAGAGCATTCGGACGGTTATTCATTTCTGAGTATGAGCGGCTCCCCGGTCACGCCCGAACGATCGGGGAGCAACTGAGTTCAAGCGCTGACTGAAGCTAATCCCAGAGCGGTTGATCGGACAGCTTTTTCTGAAGGAACGAGATAAAGGCTTTCACCTTCCCCGGCAACTGTTTCCTGTTGGGATAAAGGACATGGATTTGCTGTCGATCTGTTTCGTACTTGTCCAGTAGCTTGATGAGCATTCCGTCTTCGAGCAATTCACCCACCATGAAAGACGACAATCGGGCAATTCCCCCTCCCTGCATGGCATAGTCGCAAAGGGCATTTACATCGTTGGTAAGGAAGCCGCCTTTGGCTTCGATAAGCTGTTCCCCCTCGGGGGTCTGGAATCGCCATAGGTTGAATGATCGGCTGGTTGAAAGGCGCAGGCAGCTGTGGTTTCTCAGATCAGAGGGGACGCGAGGCTTTCCGTGGAGCTTCAGATATTCCGGGCTGGCGCAAACGATGCGCCGGCTTTCGCCAAGGTGCCTCGCTACCAGACTGGTATCTTCCAGAACGCCCAATCGGATAGCCACATCAACCTGCTCAGCCACCAGATCGACGGGAATGCCGGAGAGCTGAAGTTCCAGTTCCAGCTGTGGGTATTCTTCCTGGAACTCCATCAGGATGGGAAGTAGCTGGTGGTGTGCAAAACCCGGGGTGCTATTAATCCGAAGTTTGCCTTTGGCGATCTGACCGTAATTGCTTAATGTGTTTTCGGCGTCCTCGACCGCAGACAGTATGTCCAGGCACCTTCGATAGAACTGCTGGCCGGCTTCAGTCGTGCTCAGCTTCCTTGTGGTTCTATTCAGTAGCCGCACACCCAAGCGGTTTTCCAGTCTGTTGATGAGTTTGCTTACAGCGGAGGGCGTAAGTTCAAGTTCGCGTGCCGCAGCAGACAACCCTCCGCGTTGTATAACCGTTGCATAGACTTCCATTTCCGTCAGTTTGTCCATTCGTGATGATTACCTTTGAATTCTATTCACAAATGCTTGGACAACACTCGTCTTTTTCCCGCGACGACGCAAGCCTAAAGTCGTTAAACCCGGCCACCGAAATGGAGCGTTAAAATGTTGGAACTTTATACCCATCCTATGTCGCCCTGTGCGCAGAAAGTCCGCATTGTGCTCGCCGAAAAAGGCCTGCGATGGACGAAACATCATGTCGATCTCGCTCAGAAAGAGAATCTTCACCCCGACTATTTGCAGCTTAATCCGTTGGGCGTCGTGCCTACTCTGGTCCATGAAGGTAAGGCCGTTATCGAGTCCAGTATCATTTGTGAATATCTGGAAGATCGCTGGCCAGGGCCAAGCTTGCGGCCTGAGGACCCCTACGCAATAGCCCAGATGCGTTTCTGGATGAAACAGGTTGATAACAAGCTTCATCCGTCCTGCGGCGCACTTCAGTGGCCGTTAGTAATGCGACCGGGGTTGATGAAGAAATCGCAAACGGAACGCCAGGCATTGCTTGATCAGATTCCGGAGAAACCCCGGCGTGAGCGCCAAAAACGGCTGACTGAATTCGGCCTTGAGGCGCCAGATGTGGTCGATGCCGTTCACGTATACCGTAAGACGATTCTGGAAATGGAAAATGCGCTCAAAGAGCATCATTGGGTAGTCGCCGATAGCTTCAGTCTTGCTGATATCTGCCTGGCACCATACTTCCAAACGATTATGCAATTCGGCTGGACAGATATTTATGAGGATTGCCCGCGTGTGGCAGATTGGTTCGAGCGCTGCCGCAAAAGAGCGTCGTATGAACAATCGGTGGCAGCTGACTTTCCAGCGGACGTCAGGGCTGACCTGCTGGAAAAAGGCAAACCTGCATGGAGTCTGATCCAGGGGCATTTAGAGAAATTTCCGTCTCCGATGTGACTTACAAATGGGCGTCAATCATGTTCGATGCATCCGATCATCGAGAAGTTCTGGCTGTATTCGGAAACAGCCAGAACGCAAACCAGCGTGTCATTCGCGGCATCAATACGTAGCTCATCAATAGCATCACGACAGCAGTGACCAGCAATGTACGCAAAAGCAGTGGCACTTGTGCCAGCACATCCCCGAATAACAGGAAGACCAGAGTCACCGCCGGGTAGAGTGCCAGCCAGCTGACAATGGTCATCTTCCATTTGGGTGGAGGTGTCACCGGATTCTGGCCCGGTAAAGTGAACCAGGTAACGATTCCCGAAGTCACTTCCCGCTCGCTGGGCTGTACCAGCAGACTTTCTATCTGCTCCAGCAGTTCTGCCCTCTCCTCGGAAGCTTCCCATGCAGCCAGCGATTCCCGATCTTGGAACTTGAACACGATGCGGTATTCAGGATCGTCGGGTGAAGCCGGCCGGAACATGGCGGTGCCCAGGTAACCGGGAAAACGCGAGGCCCGCTCGGTCATCTGGCTGCTTAGTGCCTCAAATGCGTCTTGCTGGCCCTTCTTGACCCGCCGCGAGACAACCACTGTGAAGGGGGCTGTTGAATCCTGTTGGCCAACGCCAGACTGGTTGTCGGTCATGTTCATTATCCTCAATGGTCCAAAAAAGGGGCCCGCAGAAGCGGGCCCAATGGAGAAGCAACAAGGATCCGTGGATCAGCTTCCTGTTGCCCGCAGGTGCTGAACGTTGAACATCTGTGGTGGTGACAGCTCGGGGTCAACCTGTCCCTTGAATTGGCCGGTGGTGCAGTGGCTGGCCTGAACATCGATCATGCTGAAGCTGTCATCGATGGAGACACCGCTGCCCTTGTTCTTCGGCAGGTGGTGGTCCGGATGCGCCTGGCCAATGGTGAAGGTCTTCCACAGGCTGCCCTTGCGGTCATAAGACACGGTTCTCGGAATGGTGAAGGTCTGAGCATCCATGTAGTGAACACGCTTCGACAGTGGGTGGCTTTCATCCACTGGAACCGATTCAACCTCGTGAACCTTGCGGAGCTGCCAGGTGATGTCGGGGAAGCAACCGCCCTGCCCACTGAAGGACACAACCTGGTACCCATCACTGTCGCTGTGGGTTTCGGAATCGAGCGTCAGGTCGTTGTGGTTGTAGAAGGGCATCAGCATGTAACGGGTGCCCTTATAGGTCCAGTTCATATCTGAGATGCGGCCGTTGTAGCCTTCGAAGTCCTCGATCATCAGGTCAGAGCCGAGAAACGCGTCGGTGACCTGGCCAGTTGCCAGACGACGGACCCGGCGTTGAAAACCCAGGTACAGCCAGGAGTTATCCCGCTTGAGATCGTCCGCTGCACGATGGATCAGTAGCTGGGTGTTACGCACATCAGCCGGGTCCAGCACCTGAACGTAGATGGCCCGGAACAGGTCAGACGGATTCGGGGTAATTTCCGGCGTCGGTTCCTGGATCACACGTCCTTTGTAGTTCAGGAAGTGGAAGTTGAACTTGATGGTTCGCTCCACCTTGCCGGAGTCCATGTCCCGATACTTCCAGTAGAAGGGATAGATAGCCGCGCTGTCGCCCCAGTTGTACCCATACTTGTAGTTCCACGCCAGTTTCTCGCCCGCTCTGGGGTCGTTGACGTCAGGTTCTTCGGGGAAGGGGCGGCCAGCGTTCCAGCCGCTGATTTCACCCACGTTGTCACCGAGCGTAACCTGACCAAGTGAAGCCCTTGTGGCTTCAACATAGTTCGGGTGCAGATCAAAGGAGGTAGTCTCGCCTACGGTGATGGTGGTCATGCCCTGCTCGATAAAACCGTAGAATGCGGGATCAATGGCGTCCTTGAACTGGGCAACGTTGCTCTGGTCGATGACCATTCCGGCTTTCAGCCCATCAAAGCTCGGTGTCTCTGTGTTGTAGGGGTAGAAGGAGTTGGTAATAACTGCTTCATCGGCCATTAGCGCTGTCGACATCAGGCCTGCCGTGCAGCCAGCCATCAGCCATCTAAAAACGGATTTGTTCTTTGTCGTAGTCATTTTGGTTCCTCGTTATCAGAAGCTGTAACGTGCGGTCAGCTGGATTTCATCTTCTTTTTGGGCCATGCCGATCGGTCCTGACTGGAACCGGCCAAGCGGTTCGTACCCGGAGAGTCCGGCGGACTCTCCGGCGGGCTGGCCAGGATAGGCGGCGGTGAACGGATCCCAGGGGTTACAGGTGCGGCAGTCGTCAAACTTCCGGGCACCATCGCCGACCTTGAAGTTGGCACCGGCTGTGAGTTTGAAGTTGTCGTTAACCAGCCACTCGATTGATGGCGCGACGGCAGTAGCCTGGGCGCGAATGTCATGGGCTGTAATGATCTGTGGGCTCAGGCGGCCATTCATGTAGAAACCCTTGATCAGCAGGGTCGCAATCCAGTTCTGTTCCCAATCCGGAATCCCGGCCTCGCCCAGCAGACGTTGCTCGCGCTCGTGGTCAAGAATGTGCTGGCCAAAGATCTGACCGGAGAACAGGAACGCCTGGGATTCGTTCAGGGCCGGGATGAAGATGTTCTTGTCGGCACCCACCACGTAGCGAACGACATCAGACTCCGAATACAGCTTCTCACGAAGGGTGTTGGCGAACTCTTCACCGGAGGTGTACGCGGTTTCAACCCGGAACACGGTGTCGATGCCCTGGGAGTAATAGTCAAGGGAACCGCCTACCAGGTTTACTCTTGGGAAGTGGATATCGAAGGCAATCAGGCTTGGCCAAACGGCGGTTTCGCCGGTGAAGGCATTCTCAGCCGGGATGCCGCCGCGCAGTGATGGCAGCTGGGAGCGGTAGGTCAAGGCGTTCAGAGAGAAGCCGAGATCGCCGTATACGCCTTCAAGTTTCAAACCCAGCTGGGTGTTGGAAAGGCTCCAGCTTGGAAGGTGCGCCTCGCGGATACCGATCTGCCCCGGGCCAAAGTCGGTTGCGATGCTGCCGTTGGCAAAGTTGGCAACGGTGCCCCCGTTTTCCCACAGATTATTCATACCACGGAAGAAGCAGCCTGCATCCAGGATGACGTTCGGCTGGCCACACTGGCCAATATCATGGGGACGGAACTGATCGAAGTTCCAGACCACCTGGAAGTTCAGGTCGTCGAAGGCGAAGCCATCGAATACTTCGGTGGGACCCATGCGATAGTCTGACTTCAGGATCCACATGGGTATCCGGATGTCTTCCAGCTCGTCGTAGATGTTGTTGCGTGAGAAGTCCACGGGGTTGATAACATCCAGTACCCGGAACAGGTCCGTTCGGCCCCAGATGACCTGCTGTTTACCCAGGCGGGTGCTCAGCACGTTACCGCTGTCGAAGTTCAGGTCAAAATCGACATAAAGTTCACGGATGAAATCCGCTCGGTCGTTGAACTCCTGGAAACGAAGCTCGTTCAGATCCTTGTCCAGATAGTCATCAATACAGCCCCGGCTGTCGACATCGCAGGGGCGCACTGGAACACCAAATCCGACACCACCATCCTGGGGGTGCAGGTTTTCACCCAGGACGATCATGCCGTCGTTGGGGTTCTGATTGATGTCGAAACCGAAGTTGGGTGTCGGAGCGATACCGCCACCATGGGGTACGAATGGGTCAGGGTTGGGCACCAGTGCGGTGTCTTCAAGCAGAATGGCACCACCAGCGGTACGTCCATATTCATCCTTGTTCAGGTCGTACACCCCGTCATAGGTGCCGCGCAATGTGCCGTTGATGGAAACGTTGCTGAAAATGCCCACGTCGCCAATTCGTTTCTCGCCTTCCAGTTGCAGGGTATTACGGAACTTTGATAGACCGACGCCCTCTCGCCCGTAGGTTGCGTTTTCGTAGAAACCGTTGACGCGGGCATCTTCCGCAGCAACGGTTGTAGTCATTGGAACCAGCGCCAGGGTGGCACTACCCGCAAGGGTGCAGCACCAGAACCTCAGGCCTTTTATTGTTGTTTGCATGGCATGTCCTCGTTACAGGTTTTAGTGGGGCTTGGTACCGGGTTCAGGCCCGGTACGGCGCTCCCGTCACAAACCCATCGTCCTGTCTTGAACCCAACACAGGGGATGGAGCTGATTTTGTTTCCTTGTGGTCTGAATGCAGGATTCCGTCTTCATCGGCATAGACGTCGGTGATGAACCGCGGTTTGAAGGCCAACACCCATGAAGGCACCAGCAGCATGGCGGCCATGCCGTTGATGACGATCATCACGCACAGCAGCAGCGCAGCATCTGACTGGAATCTCAGGTTCGAGAAGATGACCCACATGATGATCCCGGCCATCAGGGTCAGTGCGGTAAAACTGATGGCCATGCCCGTTGTGGAAATGGCACGTCGCACGGATTCGCGCAGGTCGCCGCACTTGGCCATTTCTTCCCGAATGCGATCCATCATGTAGATCGAATAATCGATACCAACGCCGATTCCCACGGCAATGACCGGCACGGTATTGATATCGATGCTCAGGCCATTCAGGCCCATGTAGGCGTAGGTCAGGGTGGTGGCGAACAGCATCGCCAGGAGCATCATCAGGCCGGCGTGCCAGGAGGTGTAAAACAGCATCACGAAGGCGAAGATGAGCAGAAAGACCAGTGGCAGAACGATCACATTGGTTTCAAACGCTGATTCGTTCATGGCAGCTGCCACACCGAGCGTGCCGCCCGCCAGACGGATCGTCAGGCCCTCAACGCGGTCTTCATTTTCAGCGATCCATTCCTTGGCCATGTGAATGGCACGACGGATGGTTTCTCCCTGACGGTCCTTGTAATAGAACACCAGGTTGGCAACGCGATCGTCTGTATCGTTGAACTCATCCAGGGCGCCAGGTACCGGGCTCGATGCCATGTACGTGAACATCAACCCACCCACGTAGCCAGCGTCGTGGGGAATCTGGTACCAGCGGGGGTCATCGTTGTGCATCAAACGATTCACCTGCTTGACCAGATCGGGTAATCCCTTGCTGCCGCCAACTTCGGGGTCCAGCAGCATGTGGGCCTGAAGATCAGACAGGGCCTCAAGCACCTCGGGACGTTTCAGTCCGCCTTTTTCACTGGTTTCCGCGACAATGTAGAGTTCCTCCGAACCCGGGAACCGGTCATTCACCACCCTTGAGGAGATGTTGTAGTCGTGGTCGGGGTACAGGATCGGCGAGCCCGGTTCAGAGTCCCCGATTTGCACATTGGATGCGGCCAGCAAACCACCCAGCATGGAGATGGCTGCCACAGCGAGAATGATCCGCGCGGCACCCGGCCGTGTGACCGTTCGAGAGCAGCTGGCACCGATATGGCGCAAGGCTGTTTCGCGAATTTCCGGGTTCTTCGGCGTGGGCAGGATGGAGAGTAATAGTGGGACGCCGATCAGGACGGTAAAGACAACCGTGATCGCCCAGAGTGAGGCGTAGATGCCCAGATGGGTGTTCAAAGGGATGGAGCCGATGGCGATCAGCGACAGGCCAATAGCGTCGGAGACAACGCCCAGAGAGCCCGGCCGGAAAAGGCTGTCGAAGGTTGCCTTCGCAGCCTTCGGGCCGCTCCCCAGTACCAGGGTTTCTGCGTAATAGCGCTCGACCAGTTGGACACCATGACTCATGGCGCGCGCCGCAATCAAAAAGGGGATTACCAGACCTAAGGGGTCCAGGTTATAGCCAAGTACACTGATAATCCCAAGGCCCCACACAGTGGAGATGAGAACGCCTCCAAGGGGGATGAGCACACCGTATGCTTTGCGGAAGTGAAAGATGAGCAGTGCCAGCATGGTGAGCACTGTGAAGATAAAAATTTGCAGGATCTGGTCCATGTAGGTGTAGGCCCAGCCAACAAGCACGGGCTGCCCCGTGGCGTAGATGGTTACGCTTTCGGCAGCTTCATTGGCTCGGAGCTCCTGAAGCTGGGCAAAGGTCGCTTCGTAATCCAGCTTGCCTTCAATGAGCTGCGCCTTGACCAACGCCATCTTGAGATCGGGGGAAACCAGAGGGCCGTAAACCCTTGGGTTGGCAGCCACATCGGCTCGCATGGCATCCAGTGACTGCTGCGAGTATTCGCCGCTGGTGGAGTCGTAATAGGGCTCGGAATTGATGCTGCCGACTTCAGTGAGCCAGATCTTCCGGGAGTTGCGATGGGTGACGCTGGAAACCAGGTTGTGGTTGACTCCGGGCAGGCTATCTACCGCCTGAGTGATTCGATCGATTCTGGCCAGGTTCTCGTTGGTGAAGATGTCACCGTCGGAAAACTCGACCCCAACCACCAGCACGTTGGCACCACCGAAACTGTCCTTGATGCTGTTGTGCAGTTGGATGTAAGGGTGCTGCTGTGGCAAAAGGTCCGCGAAATCCGTGTAGATTTTCAGGCCTGGGATACGCAGGGCGAAGATCAGTGTCAGTATCGCGATCACTGAAAGCACCTTGCGGGGGTTGCTGAATATCCACACTTCCAGCAGATGCAGCAGATGTGTGAAACGATGCAATCCGGGCATGGTTGATATCCTCAGTCTTTGCTGGCGGCGATAGCCGCAGGGAGTTCAAGGTCGAAAAGCAGGCCACGACCACCGGCGACAAGCAGCCTTTGCTCGGGCATGAGCAGGCCGGTTCGCAGATACAGCGGCTGGTCAGATTCCGAGATCTTTTTCCAGGCTGAGCCCTGCAACTGGAGAACGGTGGCGTTGTCGGCAACTGCATAGAGTTCGGAGTCGCCGGGGATGAAGCCGAATACCGGTGCATTCGTTTCCGCAGGCATCTGCTCCCAGCTCTCACCACCATCTGTGGTGTGGTAGATGAACCCGTTCAGACCGCCAACCCAGCCCTCCTCCATGGAACGGAAGTAGCTGGTATGGGCGTAGAATTCGTCTGGCAAGTAACCCGCGTAGTCCCAGTTAAGGCCACTATCGTCGCTGCGAAGCACCATGCCGTATTCGCCTGTGGCGAGGGCTTGATCCTGGTTGATGAACTGCAGGTTGTTAATGATGGCGTCTTCGTAAAGAGAGGTTTCATCCCAGTTCTCGCCCAGGTCAGAGCTGTACTGGATGGTGGTAAAGCTGCCCGCTGTCCACCAACTGCCGTCAGGGGCACAGGCCACGGTCATCATTTGTTCCTGGCTCGGTAACGGGTGCGGGGTCCAAACGCTTCCCTGGGCATCGCCCTGCCATACCTGGTTGTCGAACGTCAGCGCGATAAAGGATTTGTCCGGGCAGACATCCAGGGCCAGAAAGCTCGCTGTGGAATTCAGTGTCTGTCGCTTCCAGGTTCCGCCGTTATCCCGGCTGGTAAGCAGTACACCGTCGTTGCCAGTTACCACAATCACCTGGTCGTTCCGGGCCATGGCCTGGTAAAAGTCTGTGCGCTTGGATGATTGCTCTGAAACCTGGCGTACCGCCTCAAGGTTGAGGGGCGCTTCGCAGCCGGTCAGCAGCAGCGATGTGCCGGCTGCTATGGCGATCGCTGTACCGGCAGTGCGCCGTGAGCGCAGAGGAGGTTTTTGCATTTTCTGTCACCGTCTTTGTTTTTGTGAAAAAGCGACTGACGGTGAGAGAGCAACCGGTATGCCATGTCCGGCTTGTCATTTTCAAGCTATTGAAAAATTTAGGTTTAGCTGAACATCCCCTGGTTGGGAGATGGTTTTAGAGGCGTTATCGTATTGGTTGATTTTTATCAAATGATCAAACCTGCAAGCAGGTTGCTTATTTCGTGAGGTGAGGAGGAGAAGGCAACATCCATGTCGCGTCGTGGTCTTGGTATTCAGCCCTCGGCAAGAATGCCTGACTTTTTCAGCCGGTAGGCCAGGGCCGGGCGGGTAAGGCCGAGAATCCGGGCCGCGCCGGATACATTCTGCTTGGCCTGGTCCATGGCTCTGCGCATCAGAGTCTCTTCCACTTCGTCGAGACTGATCGAGTTCCCGAGGATCTGGTCTGCCCAGCCTCCCGCTGCGTTCGACACGCCCTCATGCACCACATGGCCTTCGCTATCAACGAACTCATGGGGCTTTTCCGAATGGTTGTCGGGGAAAACTGCGAATAACGAGTCCTGACTGATGGATTCGTTGTTCTCCGTGAGTATCACACCTCGTTCAATGACGTTTTCGAGCTCTCGAATGTTACCAGGCCATCGGTAATTCAGGCACAGGGCGAGTGCTTTATCAGACAGGCCCAGAGTGCGTTTATTGTATTCTGAATGAAACTTATTGAGAAAGTGTTCAACGAGCAGGGGCAGGTCCTCCAGGCGTTCCCGGAGTGGCGGAATCTTTACCGGGAAAACGTTCAGGCGGTAGTAAAGGTCGGCGCGGAATTTTCCGGCCTCAACGGCATCGGCAAGGCTCTCATTGGTGGCCGCAATGACGCGCACGTTGACGGAACGGGTGCGATTGTCGCCGACGCGCTCCAGTTCGCCTTCCTGCAGGACCCGGAGCAGCGTAGCCTGCGCTCTGGCTGTCAACTCCACCACTTCATCAAGGAATATGGTGCCACCATTCGCGCGCTCAAAGCGCCCCGGTCTGGACTGGTTGGCGCCGGTATAGGCCCCCTTCTCGACGCCAAACAGTTCAGCCTCAATCAGGTCGGGCGGTATTGCTGCGCAGTTGACTGCGATAAAGGGTTGCTCTGCGCGTTCGCTGCGCAGGTGGACGCTTCTGGCAATGACCTCTTTACCAACGCCGGTTTCGCCGAGAAGAAGGACTGAGACCTTGCCCAAGGCCGCTTTGTCGATCATCTTGCAGACCTTGTTGTATGAGGCGGACTGTCCAATGCCGTAGTACTGCCCCTGCTGTTTCTCAAGACTGCTGCGAAGCGAGCTGACCTGGGACTGCAGGTCGTAGAGTTCCTCAATCATCGGATCTGCTTTGAAGTATTGAGTGAACTCGTCAGTGTCATCCCACTCCTCGGCCGGCTTGCCGACGATATGGCATTTTTCGTCGCCGCAGCCCCGGCAGGAGACCTCCTTGAAAATGATTTGGCGGCCCATGAAGGAAGAAGAGTAGGCGCACGCATAGCCAAGAAGAGACCAGCAGGCAGGTTCACTCATTTGCCCCAGCTCAGTCTGGCAGATTTCGACTTCGAACGAGTCAACCCAATCCAGCTCGCCGTAAAAGGCGCCGGTTTTCTGATCGATATCAATCTCGACAGGAACCACTTTGACCATGCCCTTCAGGGAGTGAAGTTGTGGGCCTGCCAGGAAAATATCGACTTCACTGCAATGCGGGCGAAGCTTGCGGGCAAGTTCCGCGTCCCGAAGTCCGGACTGGTAGCCGAGACGCAGGAAAAAACCTTTTGCCCGTTCAATCCCGATGGTGTTGACCAGTTCTCGGCGAAATGCGCCCAACGCGGAAACCTGCATGAGAAGCATCCGTTGTTCGCCGAACCATATTTTTCCTTCCGTGCTTTGGAACCGGATCTGTTCCGTAAGATCCTGAAAATCCACGTATTGCAGCTGTGGTTTATAGCTGATTGCCATGTCAGGAGCCCCGTTTGTTGTTGTGTGGGGTTGGGGTGCGCCGGAAATAAAATTCAGTGCGCGGGCAACGGAGTTGCTGCTCTATATAACACCTGATGAAAGTCAAAAATCAATCAAATGATAAAAAACTGACCATTGGTCGAATGATTTTCCTCGCATCTGAGCATTTGCTGAGGTGGTCCTTTCAAGTTGATCAAATAGTAAAAAACGGCTTGCTCCAAGCCCGTCTTCGGCACCGGATATCTTTTTCTTTTCCCATCGGGTGGCCGAATTAAGTATTTATAAAACAATGTGTTGGAAGCTTTTTGCCGGGCGTTGTTTGCGGCTTGGCACACCCGTTGCTCTCTGATCACTAGCCAACAACAAAGACAATGGGGCAAACAATGACGACCCAGAACGACATCAAATCTTTCGACGAACTGACTCGCTACATCCGGGTGCGGAGCGAGCCGGGCGATAAGTTCGTGGAATTCGACTTCGCTATTGGCTACCCGGAACTGTTCGTTGAACTCGTTCTGCCGCGCGAGGCGTTCGAAATCTTCTGCAAGCACAACAAGGTGGTCCACATGGACTCCGAAATGATCCGCGCAATTGATGAAGACATGGTCAAGTGGCGGTTCGGAGAGCGTGGGCAACGTTACTGAGCGAAGCGCATCAACATCCAGTTTCACAACAACAAAACGGTAAGGTTGATATGAGTATCGAAATCAAGACCAACTCGGTGGAACCCATCCGCCATACCTATGGCCACATCGCCCGTCGCTTTGGCGACAAACCGGCAACCCGCTACCAGGAAGCCAGTTACGACATTGAGGCCAAGACCAATTTTCATTATCGGCCGCAGTGGGATTCCGAGCATACCCTGAACGATCCGACGCGCACCGCGATCCGCATGGAAGACTGGTATGCGGTAACCGATCCGCGCCAGTTCTACTACGGCGCCTATGTCGGTAATCGCGCCAAGATGCAGGAAGCGGCAGAGACCAGTTTTGGTTTTTGCGAAAAGCGGAACCTACTGACACGTCTTCCGGAAGAAACCCAGAAGCAACTCCTGCGACTCCTGGTGCCCCTGCGTCATGCAGAGCTTGGTGCCAACATGAACAACAGCAAGATCGCTGGTGATGCCACTGCCACTACCGTTTCCCAGATGCACATCTACACCGGTATGGATCGCCTGGGTATTGGCCAGTACCTGTCCCGGATTGCCCTGATGATTGATGGCAGCACTGGAGCGGGTCTCGATGAATCCAAGGGTTACTGGATGGACGACGAGCTCTGGCAGCCCATGCGCAAACTGGTCGAAGACACCCTTGTGATTGAGGACTGGTTTGAACTGACACTGGTCCAGAACATCCTCATGGACGGCCTCATGTACCCGTTGGTCTACGACAAGATGGACGCGTGGTTTGAAAGCCAGGGTGCAGAGGATGTCTCCATGCTCACTGAATTCATGCGCGACTGGTACAAGGAGTCGCTGCGCTGGACCAACGCCATGCTGAAGGTTGTGGCCGGGGAAAACGACGCCAATCGTGAACTGCTTCAGAAGTGGATCGATCATTGGGAGCCCCAGGCCTACAGCGCGCTGAAACCTCTGGCACAAGCCTCCACCGGCGTTGAAGCGCTGGATGAAGCGCGGGCCGAACTCGCCACCCGTCTCAAAAAATGTGGTTTGCAGAGCCAGGGAGTATCCGCATGAGCCAGCTCGTATTCATTGCCTTTCAGGATAACGACAACGCCCGGTATCTGGCCGAAGCCATTATGGAAGACAACCCGGAAGCGGAGCTCCAGCACCAGCCAGCAATGATCCGGATCCAGGCGGAAAAGCGCCTCGTGATCAACCGGGAAACGATGGAAGAAAAGCTTGGCCGGGACTGGGACGTTCAGGAAATGCTCATCGATGTAATCAGTATCGGCGGCAATGTCGATGAAGACGATGACCACTTCATTCTTCAGTGGAACTAATCGGGAGACCTATCATGGCTGTTAAAAACAAGAAATTGAATCTGAAAGACAAGTACCAGTACCTGACCCGGGATATGTCCTGGGAACCGACCTACCAGAAAAAAGAAGACATATACCCGGACGAGCGGTTCGAGGGCATCAAGATTACCGACTGGTCCCAGTGGGAGGATCCGTTCCGGCTGACCATGGATGCCTACTGGAAGTACCAGGCCGAGAAAGAGAAAAAGCTGTACGCGATTTTTGATGCGTTCGCCCAGAACAACGGCCACCAGAACATTTCAGATGCCCGTTACGTCAACGCGCTGAAGCTGTTTCTGAGTGGTGTATCGCCGCTGGAGCATGCAGCCTTCCAGGGCTATGCCAAGGTTGGCCGTCAGTTCAGTGGTGCCGGAGCTCGGGTGGCGTGCCAGATGCAGGCCATTGACGAGCTGCGTCATTCCCAGACGCAACAGCACGCCATGAGCCACTACAACAAACACTTCAACGGTTTACATGATGCTGCGCACATGCATGACCGGGTGTGGTTCCTGTCGGTGCCGAAGTCGTTCTTTGACGACGCTCGCTCTGCCGGCCCGTTCGAGTTTCTGACGGCAATTTCGTTCTCGTTCGAGTATGTGCTGACCAACCTGTTGTTCGTTCCGTTCATGTCCGGCGCTGCCTACAACGGCGATATGGCAACCGTTACCTTCGGTTTCTCCGCCCAGTCAGATGAAGCCCGGCACATGACTCTTGGTCTTGAGGTGATCAAGTTCATTCTGGAGCAGCACGAAGACAACGTGCCCATCGTCCAGCAATGGATCGACAAGTGGTTCTGGCGTGGTTTCCGCCTGTTGAGCCTGGTCGGGATGATGATGGACTACATGTTGCCGAACAAGGTCATGTCCTGGGCCGAGGCCTGGGAGGTTTATTACGAGCAGAACGGGGGCGCGCTGTTCAAGGACCTGGAGCGTTATGGCATTCGTCCGCCCAAGTACCAGGACATCGCCAACGATGCCAAGAACCATGTCAGCCATCAGGCCTGGTCAACCTTCTACCAGTACGGTCATGCCACCAATTTCCATACCTGGATGCCCGAAAAGGAAGAGCTGGACTGGCTGTCCCAGAAGTACCCGGACACCTTCGACAAGTACTACCGTCCGCGCTTTGAGCACTGGGCGAAGGAGCACGCTGAAGGTCGTCGCTTCTACAACAACACGCTGCCCCAGCTGTGTCAGGTGTGCCAGATACCGACCATTTTCACCGAGAAAGACGATCCGACCATGCTCAGCCATCGGCAGATCGAGCATGAGGGCGAACGTTATCACTTCTGCTCCGACGGCTGCTGTGACATTTTCAAGAACGAGCCGGAGAAGTACGTGCAGGCCTGGCTGCCCGTGCATCAGATCTATCAGGGCAACTGTGAAGGTGGCGATGTCGAGACGGTGGTTTCGAAGTACTACCACATCAATATCGGCGAAGACAATTTCGACTACGTAGGGTCCCCGGACCAGAAGCGCTGGCTCGCCATCAAGGGCAAGTCATCCGAGGAAAAGACGGAGAGCGCCAAGCAAGACGCAGCCTGATCCGGGATTCGCCCGGTGTTACCGGCATCGGGCGTTTCACCCACAAAAACAACAAGGTGACCATCATGAGTGTGAACGCTTTATACGATTACAAGTTTGAACCACGGGACAAGGTGGAGAACTTCCATGGCATGCAGTTGCTGTATCTCTACTGGCCCCACCACCTGATGTACTGCTCGCCGTTTGCTTTTCTGGTGCAGCCGGATATGACTTTCGGAGCCTTTATCGAGGAGGTGCTGAAGCCTGCGGTTGAGGCCCATCCAGAATCGGCCAAAGCCAGGTTTCTGGATGCTCAATGGCAACTGAACGGCGAGTCCTTCAAGCCAGATGCCTCGGCCACCCTCAAGGACAGTGGCATTGACCACAAGAGCATGCTGACTGTGATCACTCCAGAACTGAACGGCATCGCCGGCTCTGCATCCTGAGGTAAGCGCCATGAGTCACACCGTAACGATCGAGCCCATCGGCGAGCAGATTGAAGTGGAGGATGGGCAGACCATTCTGCAAGCAGCACTGCGCCAGGGTGTCTGGTTGCCCTTTGCGTGCGGGCATGGCACCTGCGCCACCTGCAAGGTCCAGGTACTGGAAGGTGATGTCGAAATTGGTGACGCCTCGCCCTTCGCCCTGATGGATATCGAACGTGACGAGGGCAAGGTATTGGCCTGCTGTGCCACGGTCGAGAGCGATGTCACCATCGAAGCGGATATCGATGTGGACCCGGATTTCGAGGGCTACCCGGTTGAGGACTATACCGCCACTGTGACGGACATCGTGGAGCTATCTCCAACCATCAGGGGCGTGCATCTGAAGCTGGATCGCCCCATGACCTTCCAGGCGGGCCAATACATCAACATTGAGTTGCCCGGTGTCGATGGCGCGCGGGCATTCTCTCTGGCTAACCCGCCGGGCAAAGCGGACGAAGTGGAGCTGCATGTTCGTCTCGTTGAGGGCGGTGCTGCCACTACTTACATCCACGAACAACTGAAAACCGGTGATGCACTGAATCTTTCAGGTCCCTACGGCCAGTTCTTTGTGCGCAGCTCCCAGCCGGGCGATCTGATCTTCATCGCTGGCGGTTCAGGGCTGTCCAGCCCCCAATCGATGATTCTGGATCTTCTGGAGCAGGACGATGAGCGCAAGATCGTTCTGTTCCAGGGCGCTCGCAACCTGGCGGAACTCTACAACCGGGAGCTGTTCGAGGCTTTGGATCGCGATCACGACAACTTCACCTACGTACCGGCGCTTAGCCAGGCCGACGAAGACTCTGAATGGCAGGGCTTTCGTGGCTATGTCCATGACGCAGCCAAAGCCCATTTCGATGGCCGGTTCGCGGGCAACAAGGCCTACCTGTGCGGCCCCCCTCCGATGATTGATGCGGCTATCACAGCGCTTATGCAGGGGCGGTTGTTCGAGCGAGACATCTTCATGGAGAAATTCCTGACAGCGGCTGACGGGGCTGAAGACACCCAGCGTTCGGCCCTGTTCAAGAAGATATAGCCGGAGGCGGGCCATGGGAATCCAGTGCCAGGTAACCAACCGGACAACCGGGGACAGCTTTACCTGCGGTGAAGGGCAAAGCGTTCTCAAAGCGATGGAGCAATGGGGTATGAAGTGCGTTCCCGTCGGCTGCCGCGGTGGTGGCTGCGGGTACTGCAAGATCCGGGTGATTGAGGGCGAGTACGAGTGCGGAAAGATGAGTAGAGCACACGCACCGCCGGAAGCTATTGAGCAAGGGGAGGTCCTTGCGTGCCGGGTCTATCCGGTGACCGATCTGACTATTGAATGCCTGCCGTCGTCGGCGGCGGGCAATACGAGCAAGCAAACAACAACAAAAGCGTTGAGGTAACTGTCATGAAAAAAGGTGTGATGCGTCCCGGCCACGTCCAGATCCGAGTTCTCGATATGGATGAAGCTGTCAAACACTACACGGATCTTCTGGGGCTTATTGAAACCGACCGGGACGATCAGGGTCGTGTGTACCTGAAAGCCTGGACGGAGGTGGACAAGTTCTCTGTCGTGCTCCGAGCCGCAGACGAGCCGGGCATGGACTTTATGGCCTTCAAGGTTGTGGATGAAGCCTCCCTGCAGCAACTGGAACAAGATCTGGTCGATCACGGCGTGGAGGTCGAACAGGTTCCGGAAGACGAACTGAAGGATTGTGGCCGGCGGGTTCGGTTCAACGCCCCGTCCGGCCACGCGTTCGAACTCTACGCTGATAAGAAATACACCGGCAAATGGGGCATTACCGAGGTGAACCCGGAAGCCTGGCCGCGTGGCCTCGATGGGATGAAGGCGGTTCGCTTCGATCACTGCCTGCTTTATGGGCCAGAGTTAGCTGCCACTTACGACCTGTTCGTTAACGTGCTCGGGTTCTATCTGGCCGAGCAGGTGCTGGATGGCGACGGCACCCGAATCGCCCAGTTCCTGACTCTGTCCACAAAGGCCCATGACATTGCCTTTATTCATCATGAAGAGAAAGGCAAGTTCCACCACGCCTCGTTCTACCTTGAAACCTGGGAAGACGTGCTCAGGGCGGCCGACCTGATCTCTATGACAGACACCTCAATTGATATCGGCCCCACGCGGCATGGCCTGACCCATGGCAAGACGATCTATTTCTTCGATCCTTCCGGCAACCGCAACGAAGTGTTCTGTGGCGGAGATTACAACTACCCCGACCACAAGCCGGTCACCTGGCAGGCAGAGCAACTGGGCAAGGCCATCTTCTATCACGACCGGGTACTGAACGAACGGTTCCTGACGGTATTGACCTGACAACCGACACTGGCGCAACAGGATCTAGCAGCAATGAAAGACATTAAACACTACATCAATGGGCAGTACGTTGGTTCGGCCAGTGGCAGGCTGTTCGACAACGTTAATCCTGCGAACGGCAAAGTGATCAGCAGGGTGCACGAAGCTGGCCGGGAAGAGGTGGACGCAGCAGTGAAGGCGGCAAGGGCCGCGCTGCGGGGTCCCTGGGGCAAAATGACCCTGGAACAGCGTACCGCCATCCTTCACAAGGTGGCGGATGGTATCAACGCCCGTTTTGATGAGTTCCTGGAGGCAGAGTGTCTCGATACCGGCAAGCCAAAATCTCTGGCCAGCCATATCGACATCCCCCGGGGAGCCGCCAACTTCAAAGTGTTCGCGGACATGATCAAGAACGTGCCCACCGAATCCTTTGAAATGCCTACTCCGGATGGTACCGGTGCACTGAACTACGCCGTTCGTCGCCCTAAAGGCGTGATCGGCGTTATCAGTCCCTGGAACCTGCCTTTGCTGCTGATGACCTGGAAGGTTGGGCCGGCCCTGGCCTGCGGCAATACGGTAGTGGTGAAGCCGTCGGAAGAGACGCCCACCACCACAGCCCTTCTGGGCGAGGTTATGAAAGAAGCCGGACTTCCAGACGGTGTCTACAATGTGGTGCATGGCTTCGGCGGTGATTCCGCCGGTGCCTACCTGACCGAGCACCCGCAGGTTGACGGTTTTACCTTCACCGGCGAGACCGGCACTGGCGAAGTCATCATGAAAGCGGCTGCCAAGGGGATTCGGGATATTTCCCTGGAGCTGGGTGGCAAGAATGCAGGCCTGGTATTCGCAGATTGCGATATGGACAAGGCCATTGAGGGCACCATGCGTTCTGCTTTTGCCAACTGCGGCCAGGTCTGCCTGGGGACCGAACGGGTTTACGTTGAACGTTCGATTTTCGACGAGTTCGTTGGCCGTCTGAAGGAAGCTGCGGAGGGTCTGAAGATCGGTCCCCCCGATGATGCCGAAGCCAACCTTGGGCCTCTGGTGAGCCTCAAGCATCGTGAAAAAGTCCTCTCCTACTATCAGAAAGCGGTTGATGACGGTGCCACTGTGGTCACCGGTGGCGGTGTGCCGGATATGCCGGCAGAGCTGGCGGGCGGAGCCTGGGTTGAGCCGACTATCTGGACCGGTCTCGCGGACGACTCCGCGGTGGTGACGGACGAAATCTTCGGTCCCTGTTGCCACATCCGTCCCTTCGATACCGAAGAGGAGGCCATCGAACTGGCCAACAGCCTTCCCTATGGCCTGGCATCGGCTATCTGGAGCGAAAACATTACCCGTGCCCACCGGGTCGCCGGCCAGATTGAAGCCGGGATTATCTGGGTGAACAGCTGGTTCCTGCGGGATCTGCGCACACCTTTCGGCGGTAGCAAGCAATCCGGCGTCGGTCGTGAAGGTGGTGTCCACTCCCTTGAGTTCTACACCGAAATGAAAAATATCTGTGTCAAATTATGAGGTTGTCATGAACGCATCTGCAGGCAGCCCTGAAATCGGGCGTGAGATTGTTGCCGCAGGCTATCGCACAAACGTCCATGACCAGGGAGAGGGCGGTTTTCCGGTGATGATGATTCACGGTTCCGGTCCCGGCGTTACCGCCTGGGCAAACTGGCGCTTGGTCATTCCGGAGCTGGCCAAACACCGCCGGGTGGTTGCGCCGGACATGCTGGGCTTCGGTTACAGCGAGCGTCCCGAATATCAGATCTACAACCGGGAGCGCTGGGTGAAGCACGCTCTGGGTGTAATGGATGAACTGGATCTTGAGCAGGTCGACCTGGTGGGGAATTCCTTTGGCGGTGGTCTCGCCCTCGCGCTCGCAATCGAGCACCCCGAGCGTGTGCGGCGGTTGGTGCTGATGGGTTCGGTGGGCGTCAATTTTCCGATCACCAAAGGACTCGACGAGGTCTGGGGGTACGAGCCGTCCCTGGAGACCATGCGCCGATTGATGGATGTGTTCGCCTTTAACAAAGGGCTGTTGACCGATGAGCTGGCAGAAATGCGTTATCAGGCAAGCGTCCGGCCCGGATTTCAGGAGTCGTTCTCGGCCATGTTCCCCGCTCCCCGTCAACGTTGGGTCGACAATCTGGCCAGTAACGAAGATGACATCCGGGGGCTGCCCCACGAGACCCTGATTCTTCACGGCCGGGAGGACGAGGTTATTCCTCTCGAAGCCTCCTATCGCCTTGCTGAATTGATCGACCGGGCACAGCTGCATGTGTTCGGGCGTTGTGGGCACTGGACCCAGATTGAACATGCCGGTCGATTTGCACGACTGGTAAACGATTTTCTTAACGAGGCCGACCAGGCCGCTGGCGGAGGTAAGTAATGGAACAGTCAAAAATTCAGGCCTTCGGTGACGAGCTCTACCAGGCCATGACAAGTCGGGAAGCCGTCAGCCCGCTGACCAGCCGTGGTGAAGACATAACCGTTGACGACGCCTATCACATCTCGCTTCGAATGCTGGAGCGTCGTTTGGCGGACGGGGCCTCGATCATTGGCAAGAAGATCGGTGTAACCAGCAAGGCGGTGCAGAACATGCTCAATGTGCACCAGCCAGATTTCGGTTATCTCACCGATGACATGGTATTTAACAGTGGCGAGGTGATGCCCATCAGTGATCGGCTGATTGCCCCCCGAGCTGAAGGCGAAATTGCCTTCATCCTGAAAAAGGATCTGATCGGACCAGGGATCACCAATGCAGATGTGCTGGCGGCAACCGAGTGTGTGATGCCCTGTTTCGAAATCGTCGATTCCCGCATCCAGGACTGGAAAATTGCCATCCAGGACACCATTGCCGACAACGCCTCCTGTGGCTTGTTTGTTCTGGGGGATCAGGCGGTGTCTCCGCGCAAAGTGGACCTGGTGACTTGCGGCATGGTGGTTGAGAAGAACGGCAGTGTTCTCAGTGCCGGGGCCGGAGCGGCAGCACTCGGTTCCCCGGTGAATTGCGTGACCTGGCTGGCCAATACCCTGGGCGAGTTCGGTATTTCCCTGAGGGCGGGCGAGGTCATCCTTTCCGGTTCTCTGGTGCCACTGGAGCCGGTCAAGGCCGGTGACTACATGCGGGTAGACATCGGTGGCATTGGTAGCGCCTCGGTGCGTTTTGCCTGATTGAAAAGAACAATGAGGAATAGGCTATGAGCAAGAAAATCAAGGCAGCGATCATCGGCTCGGGCAACATCGGCACCGACCTGATGATCAAGATCCTGCGCAATGGTAAGAACATTGAAATGGGCGCCATGGTCGGCATTGATCCGGAATCGGACGGTCTGGCCCGTGCTGCCCGGATGGGGGTGGCCACCACTCACGAGGGTGTGGATGGACTGGTAAAGATGCCGGAATTCGCCGACATCGACATCGTATTTGATGCAACCTCCGCGAAGGCCCACATGCACAACGAAGTGTTTCTGCGCGGCCATAAGGAGAGCATCAAGATTATTGATATGACTCCTGCGGCGATCGGCCCCTACTGTGTGCCGGTGGTGAACCTTGAGCAGCAGCTTCAGGAAGGCAACGTCAACATGGTTACCTGCGGCGGCCAGGCCACCATCCCCATGGTTGCGGCGGTATCTCGAGTGGCCAAGGCCCATTACGCCGAAATTGTAGCGTCGATTTCCAGCAAGTCGGCCGGCCCGGGCACCCGCGCCAACATCGACGAGTTTACCGAAACCACCTCCCGGGCCATCGAAGTGGTGGGCGGTGCCCAGAAGGGCAAGGCCATCATCATTCTGAACCCGGCCGAGCCGCCCCTGTTGATGCGCGATACTGTGTACGTACTCTCCGACGCCGCCGACAAGGCTGAAGTGGAAGCCTCGGTGGAAGAAATGGTCCAGGCCGTAAACAGCTATGTGCCAGGCTACCGTCTCAAGCAGAAAGTGCAGTTTGATGACATCCCCGAAGACCAGCCCATGAACGTTCCAGGCCTGGGTCGCTTCAGCGGCCTGAAGACCTCCATCTTCCTGGAAGTGGAGGGCGCCGCCCATTACCTGCCGGCCTACGCCGGAAATCTGGACATCATGACCTCCGCCGCTCTCGGTACCGCCGAGCGCATCGCCGAATCGCTGGTCAACTGAGGAGGATATTCCCATGACATTCAACCCCGGCAAAAAACTCTACATCTCCGACGTGACCCTGCGCGACGGCAGCCACGCTATCCGCCATCAGTACTCCATCAAGAACGTGCAGGACATCGCACGGGCACTGGACAAGGCCAAGGTGGACTCCATTGAGGTGGCCCATGGCGACGGGCTGCAGGGCTCGAGCTTCAACTACGGCTTCGGTGCTCACACCGACCTGGAGTGGATTGAAGGTGTGGCTGAGGTGGTGACCCATTCCAAAATTGCCACCCTGCTGCTGCCCGGCATTGGCACCGTCCATGACCTGGACAACGCCTACAACGCCGGCGCACGGATCGTTCGGGTTGCGACCCATTGCACCGAGGCGGATGTCTCCAGGCAACACATCGAACACGCCCGCAAACTGGGTATGGACACGGTGGGCTTCCTGATGATGAGCCACATGCAGACCCCGAAGGGGTTGGCGGAGCAGGCCAAGCTGATGGAAGACTACGGCGCTACCTGCCTTTACGTCGTCGACTCCGGCGGTGCGATGAACATGAACGACATCCGGGATCGCTTCCGGGCACTCAAAGACGTTCTCAAACCGGAAACCCAGACGGGCATGCATGCCCACCACAACCTCGCATTGGGCGTGGCCAATTCCATTGTTGCCGTTGAAGAAGGCTGTGACCGGATTGATGCCTCCCTGGCCGGAATGGGCGCCGGTGCCGGCAACGCGCCTCTGGAAGTGTGCATCGCCGCCTTCGATAAGATGGGCTGGGAGCACGGCACGGACGTGTATGCTCTGATGGATGCGGCCGATGACATTGTTCGCCCGCTGCAGGACCGCCCGGTACGGGTCGATCGCGAAACCCTGGCGCTGGGCTACGCCGGTGTGTATTCCAGCTTCCTGCGCCATTCTGAAGTGGCGGCGCAAAAATACGGTCTCAAAGCCGTGGACATTCTGGTTGAACTGGGCAAACGCCGCATGGTGGGTGGCCAGGAAGACATGATTGTGGACGTGGCGCTGGATTTGCTGGCGGCCAAGAAGGAGCAAAGCGCATGAGTAAAACATTAACCCAAGAGCAGGTTCTGGCTCTGGCCGAGCATGTGGAAAACGCCGAACTCCAGGCCCACGACATCACCAAGGTCACCAACGACTTTCCGGATATGACCTTTGAGGATGCTTACGATGTGCAGTGGGAGATCCGCCGTCGCAAGGAAGGCCGCGGGAACAAGATCGTAGGCATGAAGATGGGACTCACCTCCTGGGCGAAGATGGCCCAGATGGGGGTAGAGACGCCGATCTACGGGTTCCTGGCGGATTACTTCAGCGTGCCTGATGGAGGAGTGGTAAACACTAAAGAGCTGATCCACCCGAAAATCGAAGCGGAGATTGCCTTCGTCACCAAGGCGCCCCTCAAGGGCCCGGGCTGTCATATTGGCCAGGTACTGGCAGCGACTGACTTTGTTATTCCCGCCGTGGAAGTGATCGATTCCCGCTATGAAAACTTCAAGTTCGACCTGGTAAGCGTTGTAGCGGACAACGCCTCATCCACGCGTTTCATCACCGGTGGCCAGATGGCCGATGTTGCTGATGTGGACCTGAAAACCCTGGGTGTTGTGGTCGAGAAGAACGGTGAGGTTGTTGATGTGGGCGCCGGCGCGGCTGTGCTTGGCCACCCGGCTTCCAGTGTTGCCATGCTGGCCAACCTGCTCGCCGAGCGCGGGGAACACATTCCGGCTGGCACCTTCATTATGACCGGAGGCATTACGGCGGCGATTACTGTTGAGCCTGGCGACAATATCACGGTTCGCTACCAGGGGTTGGGTACTGTGTCTGCCCGCTTCGAATAAGGAGATCCCATGCCTGTTGCGCAAATCAATATTATTGAAGGACGGTCGGATGAGCAGAAGGAAATGCTTATCCGGGAGGTGACTGATGCGATTTCACGGTCGTTGGGAGCTCCGGCGGAAAGTGTCCGGATTATTATTACCGAGATGCCCAGGCAGCATTTCGGTATTGGCGGCCAGTCGGCCAAGAAACTGGGGCGCTGACGCCTCGCCTAGCCGGCCTATTTGCTCGCTAATGGCCTGATGGGAGGCTCTGTGCCGAAACTGCCAGTGTTTTACCTGTCCTGTGACAGAGATGCGTATTCAGATCCGATAAGCCAGCCCAGGCTCCGTCGTCTGATCAAGCGGGACATGCAGGTTGGTAACGTCACGTTTATCACCTCTCGAAAGGGCGGCGACAAACCTGAAATTTTTCACCAGTGCGGCAAAGGGCTTCTTGCGGCACGTTTGCAATCGCTGATGGCCGATAGGGGATTCCTGGCCACCATTGAGGGTGGGCGGGATCCCGGATTGGAATCGCTGGCTGAGAGCATGACAGGTGTGTCGCCGGAAGAGGTCATTGAGTTGAGGCTGAATACCGGGATGACCAGTGACGACTACAGGCAGATTGGTCACTGTCTGGAAAAGCTCCGGGAGCAGGGGATTCTTCTGATCTGCCTGGACCAGAAAGAACAGGGCGCGAGCAAGAAAAATCACCAGCCGCACGATACCTATATTCGCAACCTGATTCAGCAGTGGGAGCACGAACAGCTCTGGCTTCAGGCCATGTCAGGGGGCAGTCTGGCCGGGCGCCGAAACAGGAGTGAGCAGGACGTTCCCGTGGCCGATCCCACCCTGTGCGTGCTGAATACTGCCTTCAGCCTGGGAGGCCTGAAAGCCCCGCAAAGGGTTTTCGGCTTTGCACTCAATGAAGACAGCCAGTCACTCGCCGGCTACGGCTGGATGCAATAAACTGAGGAAAACATAAGGGATTACGTTAATGCTCAGAATATTGATCGTGGGTGCCGGTGGTATCGGGGGCTATTACGCCGCCCGCCTGCTGCATGCCGGGCATGAGGTCATTCTGACCGCGCGCGGTGCCCATCTGGCGGTACTTCAGGAACAAGGGCTGACGGTTCAGTACGGGGAAGAGGTGTGGTCGTTCCCGGTTCAGGCGTTGGATCATTCCGGACTGGTTGCCGGCTACAGTCCAGATGTTTTTGACGTTGTTCTGGTCACGCTCAAATCCACGGCGACTGAAGCGATGCTGGCGGAGCTGGGCCCCTGGCTCTACCACGGCACAGTGCCTGTCCTGTCGCTTCAGAACGGGGTGGACAATGAGCCTGCTCTGGCATCATTGTTGGGGGCGCAAAGGGTCTTGGGTGGCTTGGCCGTTCGAATTGGTGGCCATATCGTCCAGCCGGGCGTAGTGGAAGCCGAGGGGCCTGCCCAAATTGTTATGGGTGAATGGCCTCTGGCCGTCGGAGCTGACCGCCGGGGCGCGTTGCTGGAGCGTTTGCGGTCAGAATTCGAGGCGGCCGGGATTCCGGCAACCGTTTCCGACAACATCCGTTACGAGCTTTGGCGCAAGCTGGTGATCAACAACGGCGTTAATCCCCTCTCAGCCTTGACGGGTCTGGATACCCGGAGCCTGACCCACCACCCGGAATTCCAGAAGATTGTCCACGGAATGATGGCAGAAACAGTGGCGGCCTCTAAAGCCGATGACGTGAACCTCGGGCCTGAAGATCTGGCCGAGATGTTCGATCTGATCAGCAACTTCAACGCCATCAAAACATCCATGTTGATCGATAAGGAAAAAGGCCGGCCCCTTGAACTCGACAGCATCGCTGGTGTGGTGCTGAGACGCTGCGAGCGCTTGGGTATTGAGGCGCCATACACCAGAACGGTCAATGCCCTGCTATCCCACTCGCAGAACTAGCGATCCGTCAGTTTTAGCTCAATTCGCCGGTTGCGCTGCAGGGCTTCCGGCGAGGTCCCTTCTGCCACCGGGAAAAACTCACCGAAGCCGGCTGCCGCCATGCGCCGTTCCGGCACACCCTGGTCAGCCAGGTAGCGAACCACCGCAACCGCGCGAGCGGTTGAGAGCTCCCAGTTCGAGGGGAATCTCTGGGTATTGATGGGCAATATGTCTGTGTGGCCATCAATCCTCAGAATCCAGTCCACGTCGTCCGGAATCCTGGCTGAAACATCCAGCAGCAAATCAGCAAGCTTGTCCAACTCTTGCCGGCCTTCCTCACCCAGTTCTGCCGAGGCGGAAGCAAACAGCAGTTCAGAGGGCAGCAAAAAGCGGTCGCCGACGATCCGGACATTTTCGTTGCCGGCCAGAATATCCCGGAGCCGGGCAAAGAACTCGGATTGGTACTGTTCGAGCTGGTTGACGCGCTCAGCCAACAGGGTGTTGAGCCGTCGGCTGACTTGTTCAAGTTCCTGTTCCTTGTCGGCGGTCATTTGTTCCTGCAGCTCCAGCGCGGAGGCAATCTGCCTGAGTTGTTCCCGCAATGAGGCTATCTGGTTCGACAGTCTCAGGATCATCGCCTGCTGGCTGGCCGATATATCGTCTTTCTCGTCAATCGACTCCTCCATGCTGGCCAGCCGCTCCGATTGCGCATCGGCCATGGCGGTTTGCCGCATCAGTTGTTCACGGGTGGATTCCAGCTGACCGACCAGACTGTTGTTCCGCTCCTGAAGGCTGGTTAACTGATTTTCCAGTGCCTCGCTTCTGTTTTCTTCCAGGCCGAGCAATTCCGAGAGCTCGTTCAACTGGGCATTGAGTCGGGCAAGCTGGGTATCCCGGTCAGAGAGTGTCTGGGACAGGTAGAGCTGGCTGACCACGTAGACCAGTAGCATGAAGATCACCAGCATCAACAAGGCCGAAAGGGCATCCACGTACCCTGGCCAGACGTTGGTGGTGCTTCGGCTTCGACGTCTGGAACCGATCATGACAGGTCGTTCTCGTCGTCTACCCGGTCTACGAGGTTGGTCACGCCCGTCAGCCACTCTTCAAGGCCGTCGTAGAAACGGTTCTGGGCATGGCCAGCCTGGATGTCGAGGAAACCGAGGATCAGCGAGCCGCCGAGGCCCAGCAGGGAAGAGCTGAAGGCCGTGCCCATGCCCTCGAGGGGCGTGAGCAGGCCTTCCTGAAGCTCCGCAAACACCTTGCCGAAGTCTTCCTGGCTCATATCCAGGCCGGTAATGACCTGGCCGACCGAGTTGATGGTGCCCAGCAGGCCCCAGAAGGTACCCAGCAGACCGAGGAAGACCAGCAGGCTGATGAAGTAGCGGGTGATTTCCCGCTGTTCGTCCATGCGCGAATGGATGCCGTCGAGCACGGTTCTCAGTGACAGGGTGGATAGCGTGAATCGGTCCTTGGTCGCATCCTCGCCGAGCTGTCTTGCCAGCGGCTTCAACAATTGGGGTTCTTGAACCACGGAAAGTCCGGCATGGCCGGTTCTGAACTGGGCGATCCACTTCAATTCCGGAAACAGCACGAAAACCTGCCGGTAGGTGAGGGCAATGCCGATGATCAGAACTCCGAGAATCAGCAGATTGAAAACCCAGTTGGCCATAAAGGCCGAGACCAGGGGCTTATGGATCAGGGCACCGACAATAACGACCACGCCGAGAAACAGCGTCATCCAGAAAAGGGTGTGTTTGGGGTTGCTCATAGCGTTCGCCAGCTTTTTTGAGATATTCCTCAAAACGTTAGCACAGATATGAGAACCTGTTGGCGACAGTAACTGAACTTTAATCGGAGCGCTTCATGGCTGGTGATCTGCCTTTCCGCTTTCGCTTCCGGGTTCGCTATGGCGAATGCGATGCTCAGGGTGTGGTGTTCAACGCCCGTTATGCGGATTTTGTCGATATTGCTGTAAACGAATACATTCGCACGTTGTTTGGCGATTACCAGCACCTGTTGGATCAGGACCTGGATATCCAGGTGGTGAGCCTTACCGTGAACTGGAAAGCCCCGGCAAAGTTCGATGATGTACTGGAAGCCCGTATCCGGGCGGGAAGAATCGGCAACACCTCGTTCACGTTACATCTGGAGTTTTTCCGGTACGGGGATGGGGCGTTTATCGTCGATGCCGACGTCACCTACGTGGTGATTCAGCCTTCAGTGATGGCGAAGGTCACGATACCGGATCGTATTCGTGAATTGCTTGAGAACGGCGCTCCCGGTGAGTTGATCAGTCACGCAGGGGAGTCATCTTAAAACCTGAAAACGGGGCCAGATGAGCATTTCATCTGACCCCGGATTCATGGTCCGGTTTTTTCGGATCAGGCTTCTTGAAGCGCCTGAACTACGGCCTTCGCTGCACCCTCTGAGGATGCCGGGTTCTGCCCGGTAATCAGCTTGCCGTCCACCACAATGTGCGGTGCCCAGTCGTCACCCCGGATGTAGGTGGCGGTGTTCTCCTTCAGCATATCCTCCAGCAGGAAGGGCACCACACCGCTGAGGCCTACCGCTTCTTCCTCACTGTTGGTGAAGCCCGTGACTTCCCGGCCGCCTACGATGTTCTGGCCCGGCTTCACTTGCACATTCTTGAACACGGCAGGCGCATGGCAGACTGCACCGATTACCTTGTCCTGCTCGTAGGCAGTTTTGATCAGGGCAATGGATTTTTCGTCGTTGACCAGATCCCACAGCGGACCGTGGCCACCTGGATAGAAAATCGCATCGTATTCGTTCATATCCACATCGCCAAGCTTCTTGGTGCTGGCCAGCGATTCCTTGGCATGGGCATCCTGCTGGAACCTACGGGTGGTTTCAGTAAGTGCTTCCTCCGCCTCACTGTTGGGATCTACCGGCGGCTGGCCGCCCTTGGGTGACGCAATGGTGATGTCTGCGTCGGCGTCCCGGAAAACATAGTAAGGCGCGGTGAACTCTTCGAGCCAGAAGCCGGTCTTATGGCCGGTGTCGCCCATCTGGTCATGGGATGTAAGAACCATCAGAATTTTCATGGTGTCCGTCCTTTTCATTGACGAATGAATGGCGCTTCTCGATTGCTGTGTAAATGAACTTGTGCCACGGGTGACCGAATTCAACCGTGAGTACGTAATTCCAACAATCCCGGATCTTGAACCGTCTATACTGGAGACAGATGATCAGACCTCACAAAAATGTGAAAACCTCACAGGCAAGGACGACTGGAATGCGAGTGTTTACCACTGCTCTTCTGGTCGCGTTGGTGTTTCCGGTTTCGGCACAGCAGGGCACGGAAACCGTGGAAGCACTGACCGTAACCGTGGGAGCCAATCATGCGCCCCCGTACCGGATCATCCAGGGTGGGGAGCCAACCGGCCTCTACGTGGATATCTTCGAGGAAATTGCCGATCGGCTGGGCTGGAGAGTACATTATCGAGAGGCGCCTTTCCGACGGGTCTTGAGAATGGTCCAGCAGGGCGAGGTGGATGTGATGCTGGGTCCCCTGGAGACCCCGGGGCGGACCGAGCTCATGGAGTTTGTGGCGCCGGCATTTCCACCGGAGCGGCGATTGTTTTTTTACCTGAACGAAGAGAATCGCATTGAGCGTTACGCCGATCTTTATGGAAGAGCCATTGGCGTTCTGGAAGGAGCGTCGTATTTTTCCCGGTTTGATGGTGATGAGAAGCTTCTCAAGGAGCGTGCGCCCCGTTACGAAAATCTGATGCTGATGATGCAGAAAGGCCGGGTAGATGTCGTTATCGCGCCAGAGCTCGTTGGTTTGTACACGGTTGAGAAGCTGGGGCTGGATGTTGAGGTTTCACCGTTCTTTGTGCCCGGAGAGCGCTCCTACATTGCTGTTGCGAAAAGCTCGCCAGTGCTGAAGTACGCCGATGATATTCGGGCGGCGCTCAAACTGATTGAAATGGAAGGCACACAAGATGACCTGTTGTTTGAGTATCTAGATCGAGTTGCTGAATGATTCCCGAACAGTCTGATCTCTGGTTCCTGCCTCTGGGTGGAACCGGAGAAATTGGTATGAACCTAAACCTCTACGGCCACAATGGCGCCTGGTTGATGGTGGATTGTGGCGTTACCTTTCCGAAGCCTGGTCGGCTTGCCGCTGATGGCACGGTGCACCACCGTGGCGAGCCGCACGTGCAGATGGCGGATCCTGCTTTTATTGCCGACCGACGGGACCGTCTGTCGGGCCTGGTTATTACCCATGCCCATGAAGATCACGTTGGCGCTGTTCCCTATCTTTGGCCGCTGCTGCAGTGTCCGATCTATACCAGCCGGTTCACCGCGGAGATTCTGCGTCGAAAACTCGCGGAGTTCGATCTGCTGCACCGCGTTCCGATCATTGAGGTGGAAACTGGCCAGAGCAAACAGATCGGGCCATTCAGCGTTCAATGGCTGGCGCTGACCCACTCTATTCCGGATCCCAATGCTCTTATGATCCGCACGGATGCCGGTAACATCTTCCACAGCGGTGACTGGAAGCTGGATGAGCAGCCGTTGGTAGGCCATGGCTATTCGCCAAAAACCTTTACCGACCTGGCGGAAGCGGGTGTCAACGCCATGGTGTGCGATTCCACCAACGCCACGGTATCGGGACACTCGGTGTCCGAGGCTGCTCTGCACGCAGGTTTGCGGCAGGCTGTCCAATCCGCCGAGGGGCGCGTGGTGGTAACCTGCTTCGGTAGCAATATTGCCCGCTTGCACACGTTGGCCTCCATAGCGCGGGAGACCGGGCGCTACATGGGGCTTCTGGGGCGCTCATTGATTAATATGAGTGGGGCAGCCAAAGCGGCAGGGCTCTGGGATTCGGCAGATCATTTGATCAATCCCTCCCATCTTGGCTACCTGCCGCGGGATGAAGTTCTGGCCGTGGCAACCGGCAGCCAGGGCGAACCCCGAACGGCTTTGCGCAGACTGGCGACCGGCAGTCATTCGGATTTCGAGCTGGAAACGGGCGATACAGTGATCTTCAGCGCCCGTGCCATTCCCGGCAACGAGGAATCCATTGAAGCACTGGTGAGCAGACTGAAAGAACTGGGGGTCAGGGTAGTCACCGCCGAGGATGCTGATTTGCCGATTCATGCGTCAGGTCATCCCGCGCAGGAAGAACTGGAGTTAATGTACAAATGGGTAAGGCCTGCCATTGCCATTCCGGTCCATGGTGAGGCTGAACACATGGAAACGCATGCTGATATAGCCAAAGCAACTGGTGTACCGCGGGCCATGGTGGGCCGAAACGGTGACCTTTTCATGATCCGGCCGGTGCCGGGCATACGTCGTCAGGTTGTCGGAACCGGCCGTCTGGGCTGGCACAAAGAGGGTCTTGTCAGAGTTGAATAAGTCATTTTCTTCTGTTGTCGGTAAGTCACTTGTATTCGCAGTTGCCACCTTGTTTCTGGCACCGGTTCACGCCTTGCCAGACCCTTCCTGCAATACGCTCACCGTGAGCGGGAATCCGGAGTATCCGCCCCTGCTCTGGCGCGACGAACAGCGCCCAGGCTATCTGATTGGCGCGGTGCCTGCTTTGCTAAAGGAAATCACCGAGCCACTCGGTGTCAATGTTGAAGTGAGGGATATTGGCTCCTGGGCCCGGGTTCAGCATTTGGCCCGTCAGGGTGAAATCGACATGGTGACGGGAGCCTTCATCACTTCCGAGCGCATCGGCTACATGGATTATCTTCTTCCTCCGATTACGCATTTGCCAACCGCTGTCTGGGTGCGAAAAGGCAAGGAGTTTGAGTACCGCCATTGGCCAGATTTGGCAGGCAAACGTGGTAGTACACTGATCAACAATAGCTTTGGTCAGAACTTCGATCGGTACGCGGAGCAGAACCTCAGAATCGAAGGCGTGAGGTCAATTGAGCAGTCCTTCCAGATGGCGCTCGTTGACCGGGTGGATTATGTCCTCTATGAAGTATTGCAGGGTGAGGTGAAACTTGAGTACCTGGGTACTGCCGATCAATTTGTTCCCCTGTCGACTCCGGTGAGCCGGGAAGGTCTGTTTTTTACCTTCTCCAAGTCAGCACCATGCAACTCCTACGAGCTTCGGGAGCGACTTGCCGAGCGCCTCTATGAGCTCGTGAACTCTGGTCGCGTGGAAGAGCTGATCAGACGCTACAAGGCTATGTACTCCGCCTCCAGTTGAAGTATGCTGAGTGGGTAGGTGTCAAAGCGGCGCATCGTTTACGTCCAGAGTGAGCCCGTTATCGATGAATCGCTGCAAGACGATTCCGTAGGTTCCGTCAGGAACTTCTTTAATGATCTCGAACGGTTCTCCGACACTGTTAAGAGGCTCACTCTGCAAGTCCAGAAGACGGTATTTTGCAGGCCGCTGTTTGTTTTCATCCCGGACCAAAACCACCTTTGGCTTTCGTCGATTCTTCGGGTTTGAGCCAATCACGATTGCCACTTCGCCTGATTTCATTTCAACAATCGCGCCGGGTGGATAGATTCCGATCAGCAGGACGAACTCCCGGGCAAGCTCAGGATCAAACTGAGTGCCTCTGAAGCGGTGGATGATTTCCAGCGCCTCCCGTGAGGAGCGCCCGCGGTCATAAGCTCGATTGCTTGTGATTGCGTCGTAGGTATCGACGATGGCCACAATTTTGGCGAAATAGGGAATCTGGGAATCAACGAGGCCCCGGGGATAGCCCCTGCCGTCAAGGCGTTCATGGTGGTTGTATGCTACGTCGACGGCCGCATTTACTACGCGGGGAAGGGCCATGAGCATGTCACGGCCCCAGTTGGCGTGGTTTTGCATGAGTCCGTGTTCTTCGGGTGTCAAAGGTCCCGGTTTTTGCAGCAGATCGACCGGGACTTTGGCTTTGCCTATGTCGTGGAGTAGGCCGGACAGCCCCAATGTTCGAATCTCTTCTTCCAGTAATCCCAGCTTTTTAGCGAACGCGGCCGACAGTATCGAAACGTTGAGGCAATGCTCTGCCGTATATTTGTCCTTGTGTTTCAACTTTGTAAGCAGTAGCAGTGCGTCTTCATTTCTCAGGATGCTGTCTACGCAGTTATCCACGACCTCGCGGGCCTTGTTGAGATCAAGTGTGCGACCAACGCGTAGACCGGACATGATGCTGGCGGCAAAGGACTTGGCCTCGGCGTAATGTCCAGATGCTTTTCGTATTTCTCTATCAACACTGACCTTGTTGATGTAAGTAGTCCGCTTACGCGACCGGGAATTGCCGGTTTCCGCAATGGACTCTTGCGGGGGATTCAATATCTCCCGTTCGGATGTCGGTCCATGGAACATGGAAAAGCGGGACTTCGACGATGTCCGTGACTTTCGTTGAGCAATGTCCGGCTCAGTGTTCTTGACTTTGCCTTCAATCACTACGCTTCGGCATTGGGACTGAAGGGCATCGATATCCTTTTGTCGCTGGACCACAAAACCCTGGATCAGGAAATCAGTGTCTTCCCACGGGCGATCAAGCCGGACGACGTGCATTCCGACCCGCAGTTCCGAGACATCAATTTCAAGTTCGACCGTTTCGTATCGCATACCAATCAACCTGGCTGTCTGGAGTTCATCATACGGTCTCGCTATTCCGGGGTCACAGGTTGTCGGCGGTTTTTTGTAGCAGAAATCTAAAATCCTGTAATACGTAATTAAAGAATACACATAAGTATGAACTTACCGAAGCTTGGCTTCGTAAGTGTCTAGGGAAGCTCTTCTCAACTATCATAAATAAATAGTGGAGCTTTCTAGGGAAGGAGGCCGTAGGAATGGTAAGCGCAGTTACCCGGGAGCAACAGGAATTTGTTTACAGGCTCTCTCTGGGCCTGGCCCGGTCAAAGATCGACCAATTGGATGCCAGCGTTCACAGCTTCATCGCTGAGCTTGGTGACAAGCTCTGTTCAGATCGCGCCTACCTGATCACGTTTGAAGAAGCTACCCAGACCATTTCCATCACGCATGAAGCCTGCAAGAACGGCGTGACACCTCAGAGAGAGGCAATCCAGAACGTACCGATGGCCCGCTTTCAATGGCTGATGGACCAGCTGCAAACTCTCCCGGTGCTTGTCATCCCCGAAGTCGAAGAGCTGCCATCTGAAGCCGAAGAGGAGAAACTGGAATTCCAACGGGAGGGTATCCGGAGCCTGGTTCTTGTCGGTTTGAAGCTGGAAGGTCAGGTCCGTGGCATCCTGGGTTTCGATTTTCTTGAACAGTCTCGAGTGCTGGATTCCGAAACAGAAGAATTCGTGCTTCAGGTTGGGGAGATTTTAGGTGCATCTGTCCACCGACAGATCCTGGCCAGTCGTAATGTGAGGTTCGAGAATAGCCTTTATCGTTATTCCGACCAGTTCCCGGGTGTTATCTTCCAGTTCAGGATGTATCCCGACGGGCATGTAAGGTTTCCTTTCATCAGCGAGAAAGTCGAAGATCTATTCGGGCTTGCCGCTGATCTGCTCAGTGCAGATGCCCAACCTCTACTCAACTTGATCGAGGATGAAGACAAGGCATCCTTTTTTGCGAAGGTCGATGAGTCTCGCCAGTGCATGACCCCATTTGAAACTGATTTTCGAGCCCACAAATGCAATGGCACGATGGCCTGGGTGGAAGCCAGATCAGTGCCCGCGCGATTAGCCGACGACAGCATGACCTGGCACGGCTATTTTTTCGATGTTACAGATCGCAAGCAATCGGAATCCGAGATTGAGAAGCTCGCCTTTTACGATCCACTGACCGGTCTGCCAAATCGGCGCCTGTTGCAGGATCGCCTCGCGCAGGCACTTACCGGGAGCACCCGGGACCACAATCACGGTGCTCTGGTATTCATTGATCTTGATAACTTCAAGAACATCAATGACTCTGCGGGGCACCTGACCGGCGATGAGTTGCTGATCCAGGTAGGGGACAGGTTGAAACAGACGGTCCGCGAGTGGGATACCGTTGCCAGGCTCGGCGGCGACGAGTTTGTTCTTGTTCTGAAGGGGTTTCCCGCTGAGACGGCCAACGCAGCAGCGAAGGTTGAGAAAGTCTGCGAGAAAGTCCGTGATGCCCTGAACGAGCCCTATGATCTGAAGGGCATCGAGTACACGGGCACTCCGAGCATTGGCATTACGCTGTTCTATGACCACGACACCTCCCTCGAAGAGCTTCTGAGCCAGGCCGATATGGCTATGTTTCGCGCCAAGGAGGACGGCCGTAATTGCATCCGCTTCTACGACTCCATGATGCAGAAGAAGGTATCCGAGCGCCTGGCTCTTGAGTCGGACCTCAGGATGGCGATACGGAAGAAGCAGCTGGCAGTCCACTATCAGGTCCTGGTGAATGAGAAAGGGGAGCCTGTAGGCGCCGAGGCACTGCTTCGGTGGCATTGCCCAGGGCGCGGCATGGTGTCTCCCGCCGAGTTCATTCCTCTGGCCGAGGAAACCGGTCTCATTGAATCGGTCGGTTACTGGGTGTTGGAGGATGTTTTCTCCCGGGTGGCCAGCTGGAAGAAGCGAGGCGGTGCGTTGTCGCAGCTCCAGGTCTCGATCAACGTGAGCGCAAGGCAGTTCCACCTGCCTTCGTTCTGCTCGACTGTGATGGCGTTATTGAGAAAAACCGGTGCCTCCCCAAGAAACCTGAAAGTTGAAATTACCGAAAGCGCTCTTGCCTACGATCTCGAGTTGGTGGAAGAAATACTTCGCACTCTGAGAAGCATGGGAATACGGATCTCTCTCGATGATTTCGGCACGGGTTATTCATCCCTCGGCTACCTCAAGCGTCTGTCCCTGGATGAGCTGAAAATTGACCAGGGGTTTGTGCGGGACATTCTGGACGACCCGAATGATGCCGCCATCGCCGAGACCATCCTCGCCTTGGCCTCGGCGCTCAAACTGTCAGCTGTGGCCGAAGGTGTGGAAACCAAAGGGCAGTTGGACCGCCTTGTCCTTATGGGTTGCACCCGCTTCCAGGGCTACTATTTCAGCCGGCCACTGCCTGCGCTGGAGTTTGAGGGGTTGATTGAAAAGTCCAGGGCTGATATAGAAAGAACGGCTTGGTAGTTCGCATCCTATCTGTATAAACTGGTGCCTTGCTTCTTTTCCATTTCAAACAACATTGAGAGCAGTCCCCTATGGCAATCTGGACCAGCACCCCGAACCTTGAACACCTTGCCAAAGCCAGCGAAAACACCGCGGTCAGCTACATGGGTATCGAGTACCTTGAAATTGGCGACGACTATGTCAAAGGCCGCATGCCTGTTGATGAGCGTACCGTACAGCCTTTTGGCATTCTGCATGGAGGCGCATCGGTGCTTCTGGCGGAAACCCTTGGCAGTATGGCGGCCAATTGCTGCCTGAAAGACCCTGAAACGGTGGCGGTAGGGCTTGATATCAACGCCAATCATATCCGTCCGGTCACCAAAGGCTGGGTGTACGGCACGGCCAGGCCAGTTCACATAGGTAGTGCCACACAGGTATGGGAGATCCTGCTTGAGAACGAAGAGGGGAAAACCACCTGTATTTCCCGGCTGACCATGGCGGTAACAAAGCGGCCGGGGTGAGTTGCTCCGGGTGCGTTTCAGGGCTTGACGCGCACCCGGCCCCTGCCAAGAGCTTTTGACTCATACATCGCGCTGTCCGCTCTTGCCAGAAGATTCTCGAGGTTTGGCTCCTCCGGGCGAAGAGATGAAATGCCGAAACTGGCGGTCGGCCGGATACGAACATCATGGTATCGGACTGGTGTTTTATGCATAACGCCCAGTAATCGTTCTGCCAGTTCTGAGGCCTGAGCCGCATCAGCATCACCGAGAAGGATCGCGAACTCTTCGCCGCCAATGCGCGCCGCAATATCTGCCTCACGAACGTTGCTTTCCAGAACCCGTCCTACGTGCTGCAATACCTCATCTCCGGCATCGTGGCCGTGGTTATCATTGATCTGTTTGAAGTGGTCCAGATCAAACATGATGATCGCCAGAGGCGAGCCGGTTCTTCGGGTCTGTTTCAACAGCTGGTTGCCCAGCTCGAAGAAGGCTCTCCTGTTGTGAAGTCCGGTAAGGTCGTCCTCCAGTGCAGCGGCCCGGGCCCTTTCATGGGCCTCCTTTAGCGCCAGCTCCATTTCCTTTCGGTCGGTGATGTCTGTAGCAATTTCGAGGCGGACCAGTCGGCCATCTATCCAGGGAGTTGCCTGATCCCGGCACTGGTACCAACGGTTGTCCAAGCGATTCTGGAATTCCCAGATATGCGGCGGAGATGGGTTGCCTTCAGAATCAATCAGCAGATGATTGGTGCAGAAGTCGCAGGGGCTGGCGTTATTCTGCAGGACTTCCCAGCACTTTTTCCCATCTATAGAACCCCAGATTCTTCGGCCATAAGCGTTCATGTAAAGGAGCTCATGGGTTTCGAAATCAGAGACGTAAACCAGGGCGTCCAGATTGTCGAGTACGGCCCTGAGACCTTCGGCCGGAGTAATCTCCGAAATGTCAGAACCTTCTGACGCGGCCGGAATGTTGAGGGATGGAATGCCGGAGTTCATGTTTTTTTTGTGCCGGAATTAGTTTGGCAAGCAGTATAGCAGGGCAGCACAGGTTAGAAAGTAACGGACTGTCCCTTTTATGTGGCGTCAGTGCTAAGGCGTGGAGTTGTTACAATCAGCCCCTGATCGACAAACTCCTGGAGTACTATGTTGTAGGCACCATCCGGGACTTCCCGTGCAATGCGGTAGATTCCGCCTGAGGCATCTTCAGGGCTGACCTTCAGGTCGACCGTCCGATAGGGGGCCATCACGCTTTTGTCAGACTCCCTGACCAGCAGAACGCAGGGCTTGAGTTTATGCTCTGGCCGGCTCTCCACAACGATGCCAACCTCGCCATTAACCATCTCAACGATGGACCCCGGCGGGTACACCCCAATCATCTGGATAAAGGCATCCGCCAGTTCCTCATCGAACTGGGTGCCGCGATGCTTGTGGATAATTTCCAGCGCCTGCATGGATGCCCGGCCCTTATCGTAAACCCGGTTGCTGGTAATGGCGTCATAGGTGTCCACCAACCCGATGATCTTGGCAAAGTAGGGGATCTGCTGGGCGTGAAGGCCCCGGGGATATCCGGAACCATCCATCCGCTCATGGTGGCTGAACGCCACATCCACAGCGGTGTTCAGGGAGTTGCTGGACCCCATCAGAATGGTGCGGCCGTGGGTCGTGTGGTGACGCATGACGTCGAATTCTTTTGGCGTTAGCGCTCCCGGTTTGTTGAGAATCTCATCGGGAATCCGGGTCTTGCCAACATCATGGAGCAGACCGCAGAGGGCCAGGTTGCGGATTTCTCCTTCAAGCAAGCCCAGGTGCTTGCCAAAAGCGGCGGCGAGTATGGACACGTTGATACAGTGTTCTGCGGTGTACTCATCCTGGTGCTTGATCTTGGTAAGCAACAACAGGGCGTTCTCATTTCGGAGTACGCTCTCTACGCAGTGGTTCACCACTGTGCGGGCGTTGTTCAGGTCCAGCGTGCGACCTACCCTCAAGCCAGACATAATGGATTTGGCGGTCTTCTGGGCCTCCTCGAAGCGTATGACCGCCGTTTCCATCTCCCGGCCGGCGTCGATCTTGTTGATGTACGTGACGCGCTTTCGGGGCGGTACCGGTTTGTGGGTATCCTGGACAGGTTCGGAAGTCTGTTTTCTGCGGAAAAGCCCCATCAGGCCTGAAGCCTTCCGCCCGGTGCCGTTCCCGTGCTGTGGCAGCGGTGCCCCATCGATGCGCCCTTCAATAAAGACGAACTCGCACTGTGCCCGCAGTGCATCGATCTCCGCCTGATCACGAACAACAAACCCCTGAATCAGAAAGTCCGTATCTTCCCAGGGACGGTCCAGACGGATGACGTGCATGCCGATGGCAAGTTCCGACACGTCGATCTGGCTTTCAACAATTTTCTGATGCGGTGCGCTCATACACTGTTCCTGAATCCCTGGAGCACTATTTTGCGGTAAAAACCTGCTGACAGGATGGACCGGATTGCAAAATCTGGTCAAATAATGTTCATTCAATACGTTGGCAACCGTTTTCGCCGGTGTTGTGGTTTTGGGCTCAGGGTCGCTTAGAAGGATTCTTCCAATGACTGACCATCGTTCCTTTCATCTCTGGTGGCTCGCCCTTGCTGCGGCGCTGGTGCCTCTGATTACCATTCATCTCACCTTCACCGTTTCGGTGCTGGAAGGTCATGTGGACCTGTGCATGCCCTATTGGGACAGTTGCACCAGCATCAGTCGTACCGGCCGTCATGGCACTTCCTATTTCATTTTTAAAGGAACCATGCTGCCGGCGGCCTTGCTGGGGATCCTGTTCTGGTGGCTTAATGGCCGTTGGCTGCGTCAGCTCGGCGTCCATTCGTCCGGAGTTGCCTGGATCCCGTGGCTGGGCCTGGTGGCCAGTGTCTCGCTCGGTGCCTATACCCTGGCGCTGGGCCATGCCGGTGACGGCTTCAACCTGATTCGACGCATCGGCGTGGTTCTGTATTTCTCGCTCACCTTCATCTGTGAGCTGCTGGTCAGTTCCGGATTGCGCAGTCATCCATTGTGGAAGCACACGGGCATGAGGCTGCTGAATCTTTGCCAGCTGATTCTGGCTGTCGGAATTATTTCAGTGATCTTGAATGGCGTGGCGCCCGAGTTCTACAGCCGCAAGGACGATGCATTCGAGTGGATTCTGGCTTTCCTGATCAATGCTCACGCGCTCTGGCTGGCTTTGCTGTGGAAGAAAAACCGGTTCCGCGTGAGGCTCTGGGCAGATGCCTAGAGTGCAAGCAGGCCTCGAATCAGCGCGGCGGTCCCGGCAATGGCCGCAATTGCCAGGATCACCGGGCGAAGCCCTTCGAAGGGCATGCGGTTCACCAGTTTGCCGGAGAGCCAGAAGCCCAGGAACACCCCTGGGAAGGTGACGGCAAACAGGAACAGCTCCCGGGTGCCCAGGTAGCCTGAGGCAAGCAGACCTGACAGGCTCAGGACACTGGCTGCCAGGAAGAACGCGGACATGTTGGCCCTGACCAGCGGCCCTGTTTCATTCTGGTAGATCAACGCGATCGGTGGTCCACCTACAGCAGTGATCGTGCCCATGTAGGTCGAGGCGGCTCCGGCCATCACGCTGTTCCGGGCATTCAGCGCGGGCTTGAGTCCACCAATACTGAGCGCTACACCAGCGAGAATCAGTCCGCCGAAGATCAGCTCGAAGCCTGCTGTGGAGATCGCCAGCAGTGTCAGAGCTGCCAGAATGGCGCCGGCAACCCCGCCGACAATGGCAAAGCGCACTTCCCGGACCTGTAACGCGCCGCGATTGCGTATAAGCATGAACACGGTGAGTAGAGTGCCATTCAGGATCAGCGGTCCTGGGACTAACACCGGGCTGATCAGAAACAGCAACGGCGCTGCAAGCGTGCCAATACCATAGCCGGCCACGCCTTGCAGACAGGCTCCGGCAAGAATGGCTAGGTTGGCCAGAAGAATCTGTAACAGCGACACATCCGTCAAAGGAAATCACCAAAAGGTCAGGAGAGAGGGCCGGGGCAACACCGGTTTGATATTGATACACTGCCGGACTACGAGCATGTCCGAAACGATTGAAGCCCGATGATTCTACAGACTGAAAATCGAAACTGCCCCTGTGGTAGTGGTAAATCCTACAGCGAATGCTGCCGGCCTTTCCATCGGGGCGAACCTGCGCCTACCCCGGAAGCGCTGATGCGATCCCGTTACGTGGCTTTCGTTCTCAACCTCCCGGATTATCTGCGGACTACCTGGCATCGGAGCACGCGGCCAGAGGCGCTCACTCTGGAAGACTCACCGGGCTGGGCCTCTTTGCAGATCCTGACCACTGGCGAGTCGGGCGAAAGCGCCAATGTTCATTTCCGCGCAATCTATCGACTGGGCGAGGGCTGGGGATGTCTCGAAGAAAACTCCGATTTCGTTCGGGAGCAGGGCCGCTGGTATTACCTCCGGGGTGACACCAGCGAAGGACCGTTGAAACCGGGCCGCAACGAGCCTTGCCCCTGCGGGAGTGGCCGAAAGCACAAGGCCTGCTGTCTGTAAGCGCCCGTTACTCGAAGGACGGCAGTTCGGGTTTGGCAACGGGTTTGTTTGCTTCCTGCCAGGCATCGAACCCGCCTGCGATGGACTGCACGTGCATGTAGCCCATTTCTTTCAGGGCCCTGGCACTCAGCGCGGCTCGTCCGGATGTTTTGCAGTAACACACGATGTTCATGTCGCGGCTCTCGAACGCCGGATCATTGGTGAACTTGAACTCCAGCAAGCCACGGGAAATGTTCACGGCACCCGGTATATGACCGGCCCGGTACTCATCCGCATCACGTACATCGAGCAGCAAGTCAGCGTTCTTGATGGCATCCTCCGCTTGATCAAGGGGCACTTCCTGAATCTCTTTCTTGGCTGCTTCTACCAGATCATGGGCAGTTTTCATGGGTGAGCTCCTCAAACTGATGGAATAAGGTTATGTCTCAGGATAAGGGTTTGGGGCGCCCGGCGTCACCCTGCATATGTACGAAGGAGGGCAAATGAAACAACCCATCACCGGCTATCACAAGGATGAAGAGAACCACTGGGTTGCCCAGTTGGCGTGTGGGCACAATCAGCATGTGCGCCATACACCGCCCTGGGTGAATCGGCCATGGGTCACGACGAAAGAAGGTCGGGCATTGATGCTCGGGTTTGAGCTTGAGTGCCGGAAATGTGAGCAGGGCGCGCCGTCCGACTTGAGGCCGCCCCTGGATGATTAAGCCGCCTTGTTGTTGCCAATGGCACAGGCGTATTTGCGCTCATAACGTTTGTCTGCCCATTTCCCGTAGATGCGCGAGGCAATCTGAAATATACCGGGCCACAGCAGGGGTTTGAACAGAAAACCAAAGGGCGTGTGGGACCAGGCGCGAACGTTTGCGGGCAGGCCGATGACCCACTCGCCGGTCCAGGTCATCAGGTGCAGGCGTCTGAGCAGAGCTTCATGACTTGGCAGGTTGGAGCTGCCGTCACGTTGTTCATGGATGTCTGCAAAGATCAGATTGCCACGCTGGACTTTGCGCAGGGTGCGAATCTCTTTGGCGCACAGTGGGCATTGTCCGTCGTAAAACAGGGTGTCATAACGGGGCTCCATCGAGTCCTCCCAGGGTCAGAATCCGTTTCCGTGCATCCGCTTTGCGTTCTTCCACAGTCTCAACGATGCCATTGAGTGCGGCTGGCAAAACCTCCGGCGCCGCTTTGCGAAACTGTTCGAGCAATTCGATCTGGACGTGCAGATCCTGGAATTGGCCGTACAGCTGCTGTCGAGCCTTGAGCGTTTTCAGCTCGGACTTCCAGGTTCTGGCATCCAGTTCCATCAGATAACGGATTCGTTTGAGTTGCTTGCGAAGCCGATGAATGTCCTCATCCGGGGAGGTATGCATCAGCTCTGCAGTCAGTTTGTTGAACCCCTTGATACGATGTTGCACTGCTTTTCGGATGTCTTTCGGTCGAAGTGTTCCGGCCAGCTCATGGAACTTCCGGGAGTCGATGAGGTTGAGCCAGTGCTCCATGCTGTCCCGGTACCGTTTGCTTTGCAGGCGCTTTACCAGTTTTTTGTGGCGATTGGTGGCTTCCCGCTCGAACCAGATCTGCAGGGCGGCCCGGATTTCTGAATTGTCGCCACACAGTTCGGGCAAATCCTGGAGAAACACGTGCAGATCACGCAGGGGGCCTGTCGCCCGGGCATGACGCTTCAGGCTTTTAACCGCCTTTGCCAATGCCTTGTCACCCGTGACTTCCTGGACCGATTCGGCAATGGCCCGGCTGCGGCGAATGGCAATCCGGTACTGGTGCAGGAATTCGTCATCCAGGCCAAGGGCGACGCCCCGTTCCAGTTGCCTTAGACGATCAAGTTGATGGTGAAGGGCCTTGGGAATGTCCCTTGCCGGATCGTCTCCCGCGGTTCTGGCTTTCTTTTTCAGCTTCCGTTCGAAGTGGGCGTAGCTGTAATCCTGTGGCGTTATCAGAGCCACCAGTTTGCCCTTGCCGCGACCAATCTGGTGCCAGTGTTTGATCGAAAGCCGGATGTGGATAAAGCTGGCCGTGGGTAACTGTTCCGGAGGTTGTTTCAACAGCCATTGGGCCAGTTCCAGCAAGGCCGGATTATGGCCTACAAGCGTTATCGTGGAATCGCCATCCCGGTGTTCCAGCCAGGCAAGCAGACGCTGGTAGTCGAAGGTGTACAACTCCCCAAGGTGCTGGCAGCGCTCGGGTGTGACTGTATCAGGCAGGGTACCTCCAAGCGTAGCGATGGCGCGGGTGGCATCACTGCTGAAGAGCTCGCCCTCGAAGGCGCCGGCCGCTTTCAGGGCATTGCCGAGAGGTGCCAGTTGGCTTTTGCCGCGAGCGTTCAGTGGCCGCTCTCGGTCACTAAGCGTTTCATCGGCCCAGCTGGATTTGGCGTGGCGTACCAGAAACAGGTGCTTCATTGGCCTACCTTCGTCGTGGTCCTTAAGTCTAACGCTTACTCAAGACATTTACGTTACTGCCGTTACTCTACTCATCTGAAAACATTGGCGGAAGCCCCGTCTGGCCAGAGAAACTCAGGCGCAGCAGGGCGCCTGCTGAAATCTCTCTTAACAAACTGGAACAGATCACCTGGTGTGGTCTGTGGATAATCTCCAGCAACAAAAATCCCCACGGAGCGCGGTACAATGAATGTTCTGAGTCGGTTGAAAATTCGAACTCGCTTACTGGTGGCCGTAATGATCCCAGTACTTGTTACGGCGGCGACTCTCGCCTGGATTACCGCCAGCCAGATTCAGGCCAATGGCGAGGAGGAACTCAAGCGCCTTGAGAACAGTCTTCTGGAAGCGCGAAAGGCTGGCTTGCAGAATCTGGTTGATGCGGCCAAAGCGGTCGTACTGGAAGCCAAGAATGACCCATCGTTAAGTGAGAAAGAAGCGAAGGAAGCGGCAGCAGCCCGTTTGCGTGCGATTCGCTTCGATGAAACCAACTATGTGTTTGCCTACACCCGTGATGTCTACAACCTGGCCTATGCTCCCGATCCTTCCAAAGAGGGGCCAGCCAATAACCCGACTCTGAAGCGTCTGGTGGGGGATCTTTTTGCGGCGGCCGAGGAGGATGGCTTTTACGGCTACGACTGGATGAACCCGGCCTCTGGTAATGAAGAACCCAAGATGTCCTATTCCACCCTCATCCCGGACTGGGACTGGATGATAGGTGCCGGTGTGTACATTACCGATATCGACCGGCAGGTGGCAGCCGCCCGTGAGGAAATCGAGACCGGTATGGCCGAAACCCTGAGCTTTATCCTGTTGGTCACGGTGGTGGTGGTTGTGATTGCCCTGGTGATTGGTATTTTCGTCGGCCGCAGCGTGACCCGGCCATTGAAGGGCGTCAGCAACATGATGCAGGAAATTGCCGATGGCGAAGGTGACCTGCGCCAGCGTCTTCCGGACGAGGGTAATGACGAGCTGGCCGAGCTCGGCCGGCGCTTTAACGCCTTCGTGATCAAGATCCAGGACACCATGCGTGAGGTTGGTGCGACCACGGATCAGGTCGCGTCCGCGGCGGAAGAACTGAGCCGGGTAGCTAATGAAACCCGGGCTTCCGTCCAGGAGCAGGGTTCCGAGACCGACCAGATTGCCTCGGCGATCAATGAAATGGCAGCCACGATCCAACAAATCTCCGGCAACGCCAATGAAGTTGAGAGCGCAGCGTCAGACGCCGACCGTATGGCCCGCGAGGGTGGCGAAACCATTAGCAGCGCCCAGGGTGCGGTGAATCAGCTTTCCGAGGAAATCCAGGATACCGCGAAGAGCATTGATGCTCTTGCTGAGAAATCCGACGATATCCAGCAGGTTCTGGATGTCATCCACGCCGTGACGGAGCAGACCAACCTGCTGGCCCTGAATGCGGCGATCGAGGCTGCCCGGGCTGGTGAGCATGGCCGCGGTTTCTCGGTGGTTGCCGATGAGGTGCGTCAGCTGGCCAAGCGCAGTGCAGAGTCTGCCGATCAGATCCGGGAAATGATTGATGGCTTCGTGACGGAATCGAAAGCATCGGTTGAGCGGATGAACAAATCCCGCAAGCGCTCAACTGAAACTGTTGAGAGGATCAACCACGCCACGGATGCCCTCAAAACCATTGAGAATTCGGTGGGTCAGATTCACGATCAGGTGACCCAGATTGCGACCGCGGCCGAGCAACAGAGCCAGGTTGCCGAGGAGGTCAACCAGAACGTGGTCCGCATTGTCGATGCTGCTCAGCGCAGTGATACCGGCGTAACCCAGACCAACGAAGCCAGTCATGAATTGGCGCGACTGGGCGAAAGCCTTCGGGATCTGGTCGGTCAGTTCAAGGTCTGATACCGCTTCATGGTGATCTGCCGATTGGCGGAACATCATGAAAAAGCTATGATGGTTGCGTGACAGAAATACCTGTTTTCATACCAACAATAATGGAAGCCAACACAATGACAATCCGGAAAACACTGCTTGCGGCCGTGGCCGCTGCAGCCACCGCGTTCAGCGTGTCCTCGGTGGCCGAGGAAAACTTCACCTTGCGCCTTGCGCAAACTTGGGGCCCCAACTCGCCAGTACTGGGAGAGACTGTTCAGCATATGGCGGACATGGCCGAAACGATGTCGGATGGCCGGCTGCAGATTCGCATTGACCCGTCCAACAAGCACAAGGCGCCTTTCGGGATTTTCGATCTCGTGCGCAATGGCCAGTACGACATGGGCCACACCGCGTCCTATTACTACAAGGGCACCATCCCCAACGCCATGTACTTCACCACCATCCCGTTCGGGCTTATTGCACCTGAAATGTACGCCTGGTTCTACCACGGCGAAGGCATGGAACTGATGCAAAAGGTGTATGAGCCTTACGGCATGCTCTCCTTCCCGGGTGGTAATACCGGTAACCAGATGGGTGGCTGGTTCCGCAAGGAGATTAACTCTCTTGAAGACCTCAAGGGCCTGAAGATGCGCACCCCAGGTTTTGCAGGCGAGGTTATGTCTGAACTGGGCGTTGCCGTGACTAACCTGCCGCCGGGTGAGCTTTACACAGCCCTGGAGCGTGGCACCGTGGACGCCGTTGAGTGGGTCGGTCCCGCTCTGGACTTCCAGATGGGCTTCCATCAGATCGCCAAATACTATTATTCGGGCTGGCAGGAGCCAGGTGCGGAAGTCCAGTTCCTGATTAACAAGAAGACCTGGGAAGAGTTGCCAAAGGATCTTCAGGAGATCCTGCGGGTGTCCATGCGCACGGCTGCTTATGACATGTACATCCAGAGCACCCATCAGAGTGGTGTGGCCTGGGACCGGATGAAAGAAGACTATCCGGATGTTACCCACAAGGTGTTCCCGCCGGAAGTCATTGATGCCCTGCGCAGCACCACTAACCGGCTTCTGGCAGAGGCCGCTGAAAACGATCCGCTGGCGAAAGAAATCATCGAGTCCCAGCGTGACTACCTCAAGCAGGTTCGTCAGTGGACCAACATTTCAGACAAGGCTTACCTGAACAGCGTGGCCGAAGACTAAGGCTGACCAGCGTACCGGCCCGACAGGGCCGGTCCCCGAGAGGGGCGTGAGAGTTCAGAATGCTCCGCGCCCCTTTTTGTTTGTGTCGCTTTCTGGAAAAATAGGCCGCTTATTCTTTGGGCAGCGCCGATGAAACAGACACTGCTATCCTTGAGCAATCTTTCCAAGCAATTCGGTGGCAAAACGGTGCTCGACCGTCTGTATCTTGAGATCTACGACGGCGAGTTCATTACCTTGCTGGGCCCTTCCGGTTGCGGTAAGACCACCCTATTGCGGCTGATGGCAGGTTTCGAACATCCGGACGAGGGCACCATCACCCTGGCGGGGGAAGACCTTACCCACACCGCTCCGGAAAACCGCCCGCTTAATACCGTATTCCAGCACTACGCGCTTTTCCCCCATATGTCGGTGTTCGACAACGTGGCCTATGGCCTGAAAATGGAAAAGCGACCCAAGGATGAGATTCGCCAACGTGTCGATGAAGCGCTTGCCATGGTCCAGTTGCAGGATTTCGCCCGTCGTAAGCCCCATCAGCTGTCCGGCGGCCAGCAGCAGCGGGTTGCCATCGCCCGGGCGGTGGCCAAGCGACCGCGGCTGCTACTGCTGGATGAACCGCTCTCGGCCCTGGACTACAAGCTGCGCCGCACCATGCAGGTTGAGCTGAAACGCCTGCAACGGGAGCTCGGAATCACCTTTGTGTTCGTGACCCACGATCAGGAAGAGGCGCTCTCCATGTCCGATCGGGTGGTTGTGCTCAAGGATGGCCTGGTGCAACAGCTGGGTACGCCCCGGGAAGTCTACGAGCGGCCGGCCAATCTGTTTACCGCCCGGTTTGTAGGGGAAACCAATTTTTTCCCGGGTACGGTTGAGTCGGTACACAACGATTCCATCACGGTGGATGTCTTTGGCCTTAAACGAACCCTGCGTCGCCCGGATTTCCTGGTGCAGGCTGACCAGCGTTTGCATGTTTTGCTGCGGCCGGAAGATATCCGGGTTCTGGACCCGGCCGATGAGCAGGGCGTGGCGGGCAAGATCGTTGAGCGCAACTACAAGGGTAGCACCCTGGATTCGGTTATTCAGCTGTCTGATGGCACCGAGGTTCTGGCCAGCGAATTTTTTGACGAGGACGATCCGGCCTTCGATTACCGGCTCGGAGAACCCGTGAAAGTCAGCTGGGTGGATGGCTGGGAGTGGCTGCTTCCGGAAGAAGCCGGTCAGCGGAGCGAAGAGGGACTGTCGGCCGATGCATAGCGTTATGCAGCAGCCGTTCAAGACCGCTGTCCTGATCCTGGTGTGGGGCTGGCTCCTGTTCCTGGTGCTGGCGCCGAATCTGTTGGTGGTGGGCGCCAGTGTCATGACCCGGGACCCGGTCTCGTTTCTGTCACTGCCCCTGAACCTCGATGCCTACCGCCAGCTGTTTGATCCTCTGTATCTGGAAGTGTTCCTGCATTCCCTGTACATGGCGGCGATGACCACCCTGGTGTGTTTGCTGATTGGCTATCCGTTTGCGTGGGCGTTGTCCAAAGTGGCCAAACAGCGGCAGTTGATACTGATTTTTCTGCTGATCGTGCCTTTCTGGACCAACTCCCTCGTGCGCACCTACGCACTGAAGCTGATCCTCGCCACCAACGGACTGCTGAACAGTGCCCTGATGTCGATCGGGCTGATTGATGAGCCCCTGCAACTGCTTTACACGGAGGGCGCAGTGATCATCGGCCTGGTGTATCTGCTGCTGCCGTTCATGATCCTGCCGTTGTATTCGGTGTTTGAGGACCTCAAGCAGGAGCTGCTGCTGGCTTCTCACGATCTTGGCGCGGGCCGGCTGTCCACCTTTGTACACGTGATTGTCCCGCTCACTCTGCCCGGGGTTCTGGCCGGCGTGATGCTGGTGTTGCTGCCCGCCATGGGGCTTTTCTTTGTTCCCGATATTCTGGGCGGTTCCCGCAATCTGCTGGTGGGTAACGTGATCAAGAACCAGTTCCTCGACGCTCGTAACTGGCCCTTCGGGGCTGCCGCCAGCATCGTGCTTACCGTGACCATGGCGTTTCTCATGTTTGCCCACCGGTTGAGTAAACGGCGAATCGGTGAGGAGGGCGCGTGATGGCACGATGGCTGCCCCGAACCTATCTCACACTGGTCTACCTCCTGCTTTATGTTCCCATCGTGGTGCTGGTGGTGTTCTCGTTCAACGAGTCCCGCACCGGCTATGCCTGGGGTGGCCTCAGCCTGCGCTGGTACGAGTCGCTGTTTAACAACCGGGCCATGGTCATCGCCATGTGGAATTCCCTCTGGCTGGCGCTGTCTGCGGCCACCGTGTCCACGGTGATAGGTGCCCTGACCGCCCTGGGCCTGCACCGGTACCGGTTCCGGGGCAAGAAGCTGCTGAACGGCATGCTGTTTGTGGTGATGATGTCTCCGGAGATTGTCCTGGCGATCTCCCTGCTGGCCCTGTTCCTGTTGGTAGGCCTGCAGTTGGGTTACGTTTCCCTATTGTTGGCCCATGTGACCTTCTGTCTGCCGTTCGTGGTGATCACGGTAATGGCCCGGTTGAGCGGTTTCGATGAGAGCCTGCCCGAAGCTGCACGAGACCTTGGCGCTTCTGATTTCACCATGACCCGTACGGTACTTATCCCGGTCATCATGCCGGCTTTACTGGCAGGTTGGCTGCTAGGGTTTACACTTTCCCTCGATGATGTGGTAGTCAGTACGTTTGTTAGTGGCCCGAGCTATGAAATTTTGCCCCTTCGCATTTACTCCATGGTGCGTGTGGGCCTGAAACCCGAGGTGAATGCCCTGGGCACACTGTTGCTGGTGTTTTCACTGGTTATGCTGATGTTGTCTCAATGGATTCTGATAAGGAGCAAGCGATGAAGAAACTGGCACTGGCCGGCATGCTGGCAGTGGGATTGACGGGTTGCAGTTCCGAGGAACCCCAGGTTCTCAACCTTTACAACTGGTCTGAGTACATGCCGCAGGAAGTCCTTGACCGTTTCACCGAGGAAACCGGCATCCAGGTGGTCTACACCACCTACGATAGCAACGAGGCCATGTATGCCCGTTTGAAATTGCTGGATGACAGCGCGGCTTATGACCTTGCGGTTCCGTCTACCTACTACGTCAGCAAGATGCGCCAGGAAGATCTGCTGCTGCCAATCGATCGCAGCAAGATCGAGGGCTTTGACAACCTGGATCCGGAGCTGGTGAACCTTGATATCGACCCGGATAACAAATTCTCCGTGCCCTACCTCTGGGGTACCACAGGGCTGGCGGTCGACACCGCAGACATCGAAGGCGAGCCGGTAACTGCCTGGGAAGACCTGTGGGAAGACCGCTTCGAGGGCCGTGTGATGCTCACCAACGACATGCGGGAAGTGTTCCATGTAGGTTTGCGGGTGCTGGGTTACTCAGGCAACAGCACCAACCCTGAAGAAATCGAGGCAGCCTATGAAAAGCTTGCCGAGCTGATGCCTTCGGTTCGCACCTTCAACTCCGATGCGCCCCGCATGCCCTACCTGGAAGGTGAGGCCGACGTGGGCATGATCTGGAACGGCGAGGCCGTGATGGGCAAGGACACCATGGAGTCGCTCGAATATGTCTACCCGGAAGAGGGCATTATTGCCTGGCTGGACAGTTTCGTGATTCCGAAAAACGCCAAGAATCCGGAAGCGGCCCATCAGTTCGTCAGTTTCGTGCTGCAACCTGAAATCTCCGCACTGATCAGCGAGGAGATCGGTTATGCCACGCCGAACCTGGCGGCGCGCGATATGCTGCCGGATGAAGTCGCGAACAATCGGGCGAGCTATCCGAATGCCACCGATATGATCAATGCCGAGTTTCAGACCGACATTGGCGACGACGCCCTTCAGGTCTACGCCAAGTACTGGGAAATGCTGAAGTCCGGCCGTTAAACGCGCCGGCACTTGATAGCAACAGGAAAAACGGAGGCCGCGGTCTCCGTTTTTTGTCCCGGGTTTCACAAAACTGCAATACATGATCTATCACTTTCTGATAACAAATGGTTAGCAAGCTTCTGAACTTGCCATCAGTAAGAATGCGTTATGATCATGGCCTCTCGTTCGATACGGAACCGTGCTTTGTAGTGAAAGCGGCCATGGCCTTCCTGATGTCATTTGAAAACTTCAATACCACCGTTATGCTGACAGGTAGTAATACACCGTTGACCGTGGCCCTGTTCAATCGCCTTCGGGAAGGCTCCACGCCCGTGCTCAATGCGGTGGCACTGGTGCTGATGGTGGACTCTGCGCTATTGGCGCTGCTGGTGATGGGCCGCTCCTCACGTTAACTGTGTTTGCCGCAATCACGGGATAACGCGACCGGATTGGACTGGCAGTCGTCGGGAGGTCTCATGAAATTCATTTTTGAAGTGCACATCCGGGAAGGCCACACTGCGGAGGAATACGCCGATGCCTGGGTAAGAGCGAGCGAAATTATCCAGCAGGCGCCCGGGGCCAGGGGCACTGAGCTGCACCGCAAGATTGGCGACCCCAACACCCTGATTGCCATCGCCTCCTGGGAGAGCAAGGAGCAACGGGATGCCATGGAAGGGCAGCATAACCCTGAGGTGGCCGCTATCATTCGCAGTGCTGCGCCGTTTGTGGATATCAAACCCATCGGTGAGTTTGAGGACCCGGAATGGGTGGTGCAGCGGCAGTGACGTAAGCCCTCTGGATTTCGCAGGGACTGGCATGAAATCGTTCTCCCCGAGAACTATGTAGGCAAGCCGGTGTATTTCCGGATCTTCTCCAACTACACAGATATCGGTCTGTGGGGTGAAGTCTCCATCATGGACCATCCGGGTCCTGTCCGGGGTTTCAGCCGTCCGGTTCCCCTGCCAGTGCAGGCAACGTAACCGAAGGTGTTCTTCTGCTGGAGGGGGATGGCGTTTTCGGTAAGGCGGAGAGCGCGTATGGTTCGGCCCGTCTGTTTGCGGCTCTGCATCAGGCAATCCAGAGAATCAGTATCACGCTCTCCAGCATTGCCCTGCGGGAGGAGTTGCAGAAGTTTTCCTATGAGGATGCACTTACCGGACTGAAAAACCGCCGCTACTTTGATCAGCTTTTCGAGCACGAGAGCGCTGTTTCACAGCGCAACGACCTGCCTCTATCCCTGCTGATCGTCGATATCGATCACTTCAAGCGGTTCAACGATACCCACGGCCACGAAGCCGGAGACGATGCCCTGAGGATAGTCGCTGGCATTCTGCAGAAGCAGTTCCGGGACAGTGACATTGTTTGCCGTTGTGGCGGTGAAGAGTTTGTGGTGGTCATGCCGGGTGCGACGTCGGACGCCGCCCGAGACAAAGCAAACCAGCTGTGTGAAGCAGTTCGGGAGGTGCCGATTATCCATCGGGAGCGGGATCTTGGGGTGCTTGCGGTCTCTGTAGGCGTTGCAAACTGGCCCGACGATGGTGAAAAACCGTTACAGATTCTGACCCTGGCCGACAAAGCGCTTTATCGCGCCAAGGAAGCCGGCCGTGATCGGGTCGAAATCTCTGGTTAGACGGTTACACCACCAGAACCGGGCATTTGGCGTGGGATGCGACCCGGTGTGAAACGCTGCCCAGAAACAGGCCATCTTTGTCACTGTGGGTGCCCTTTGTGCCGATCACAATCAGATCTGCGCTTTTTTCCTTGGCAAACTCAACGATGACCTTTGACGGTTTACCTGCTTTCACGAAGCCCCGTACGTTTTTGCCGCCGCGCTCCGCCGCTAGCTGTTTGGCGTGATTCACCACGTCTTTGGCGTATTCTGAAAGCACTTTATCCGGGATGTCCATTTCAGCCGGTCGTCCGATCGACAGGGACGCCTCAAACAGGCTGTGATGCTTGTACACACACAGCAGGTAGATCTCCGCATCAGTCAGTTCTTGTAGCTCAATAGCCTTGCTCAAGGCCTCGAAGGAGGTCATTGAGCCGTCTACTGCCACCAGAATCCGTTTGAACATGTCGCTCTCCTTTGTATTCACCCTTCAGGGTGGTCAGATCACCTGAAGGCCAGGTCGCGCAGGAACAACGCTATTTGCGGAAACGCAATCAGGAGCCCGGCAGCAGCTATCAGCATGAATACGAACGGCGGCGTGCCGCGAATAACCTCCAGATAGGGGCGCTTGAATATCGCGATGGCAGTGAAGATGTCACAGCCGAACGGCGGTGTCGCCGAGCCGATGGCTACCTGCAGTGTAATGAGAACACCGACCAGAACCGGGTCGATGCCCGAGGCTTCTATGGCTGGTGCAAAAATCGGCGTCAGAACAAGAATTACCACGATCGGGTCAACGAACATGCAGGCAATAAAGAAAGCGATACAGATGGTAATCATCACGCCGACCGGGCCCATGTCGCTGATTCCGACTGCGTCCAGGATAGCCTGAGGAATCTGGGCAAAGGAAATAATCCAGGAGAAGCCGGTGCCCACGGCCACCAGAATGAATACGACCGCAGTGATCAGGCCAGTTGACTTGGCGATACGGTAGATATCGGCAAGTTTGAGTGAACGGAACACCACGAATTCAAGAAGGAAGGCGTAGAGCACGCAGACGGCTGCCGCTTCTGTCGGGCTGAAGATGCCCCCGTATATCCCACCGACAATAATGACCGGGAAAAACAGGGGCCACAGAGCCTCGCGCATGGCTACCGCGCGCTGACCCCAGGTCGCCTTCTCCTCGGTTGGGAGGTCGTTGACGCGAGCATAGATCAGGCAATAGATCGAGAACATCAGCAGAATCATGATGCCTGGCCCGATACCCGCAATGAAGAGTTCCGCAATGGACGTCTCGGAGATAACCCCGTAGATGATGAAACCGATGCTTGGGGGTATCAAAAAGGCAATGTCACTGGAGTTGATGATCAGTGCGAGCGAAAACGAATCCGAGTAGCCGGCTTTGAGCAGTTTTGGCCGTAGGGGCGAGCCAACAGCCACTACCGTGGCCTGGGTAGAACCGGACACGGCACCGAACAGGGTGCAGGAAGTGGCGGTACTGATGGCCAGACCGCCTTTAACGTGGCCTATGAACGCCATGACCATGTTGATCAACCGGTCAGCGGATTGACCGCGGGTCATGATATCCGCCGCCAGAATAAACATTGGGACCGCAATCAGTGAGGCGGGCCGGATACCGCCCATCATCTGCTGGACGAAGGTACCCATCTGGCCGAAGCCATCAAACATCATTACGAAGCCGACCACCGCACCTGTGATCAGAGGAACCATCATCGGGAAGCCCAGCAGCAACAACCCGATCATGATCAACATCATTATAGTTGCCATGATTTCCTATCCTTCCTTAACGTCAGCTGCAGGGTTCATACTTCCGATTCTGTGTCCGCATAGCCGTCGACTACGCCAGTGGAAAGGTACACATCCTTGCTGGTGAAGTTCTTGATGGCCGTGAGGAGGTACTGGATACCCGTGATCGCAAAGCCGATCGGCACCCAGATATAAATCCACCAGATCTCAAAGCCCAGGGCCGGTAGAATGCGGCCACGGCTGTAAAGGGTTTCGATGTACCCATAGGAGTGGTAGCAAAGGAAGAACATCACCACCGAGGTAAAGAGGGCGATGCAAATCATCAAAACCTTGCGTCCCTTGACTGGCAATGCGTCGTAGATTGCAGACATCCGGATGTGCCTGCCATGTCGCGCTGCATACCCGATGCCGGCAAAGGTGATCAGGATAATGAGAATCCGGTTAATTTCACCGGAGAAGAAAAGGCCTTCGCCGAACACATACCGCGCAATGACATTTACGCAGGTATTGATTGCCATCAAGATGACGCCAACCGCCAGCATGACGGCCTCGACCTTGGCAATAATTTCATCGATGGTTCCCAGAAATCCGGGCAGGCCGGACTCGTAGGTGCCGGTATCGTCTTCAAGATCCGGGGAATTCTCGGACATGGGGTCTGCTCCAGAGAATGTCGCTCCCGGCCGGTAGGAAGTCCCCGGCGGGGCGGGGTTGTTACAGCTTCCCGCCGGCATGTGCCGGCGGGAATGGTTCCCTCAGGCTCAGTTGTTCTGAACTTCTTTCAGGTCTTCCTTGAACTGGTTCAGCAGTTCTTTGCCGCTTTCGCCAGTCATCTCGATGAACTTTTCTTCCACCTGAGGCGCGCGCGCCTTGAAGGCTTCGATCTGTTCGTCGTTCAGACGGGTAACCGTGACTTCATCACTGGCCTTCTGGATCTTGGCCAGGGCTTCGTCGGCGAGACCGTCGATGTGCACAATGATTTCTTCAAAAGCAAAGTTAGCGGCGTCTTGCACCAGCGTCTTATCTTCATCAGACAGACCGTTGTAGAAATCCTGATTTGCCATCATGGCGGTGGTGAACCAGCCGTGCTTGGTGAAGACCAGGTTCGGGGACACTTCATACAGACCGCCGGACTCAATCCAGAAAATCGGGTTTTCCTGACCCTGGATCATGTTGGTCTGCAGAGCACCGTAGACTTCACCCCAAGGCAGTGGGGTCGGCGTTGCGCCAAAGGCAGAATAGGTCTCGGACAGAAGCGGGTTGGTCATAACCCGGATCTTCTTGTTGTTGAAGTCCTCTGGCTTGGTGACCTTCTCGTCCACGGTCACGACCATTTCTCCCTCCGGGTACATCTTGAGCAGTTCGAGGCCTTTTTCCGCGTAGAGCTCCGGGAAATCCTCGTTGATGGCCTCACTGGTGCGGAAGAATTCGATAACCGTATCCATGTTGGTGGGCATCAGATAAGGAATAAAGAAAATCTGGGCTTCGGGAATCAGTGAACCGGTAAAGCCGGGAGACTGGTTAACGAAGTTCAGGATGCCAGCCTGGGTCTGTTCCATGATGTCATCGGACTCACCCAGCTCGCCAAAGCGATAAACCTGCAGGGTGTGGTCGGAATTTTCCTCGATGTATTCCTTGAACTTGTACGCGAATACGTCCTGGACGTCGCCTTCGTATTCTTCGTGTGCATAGCGCCAGTTAGCGGCGTTTACAGAATTCGCCATGGTCATCGCAGCGAACGCGAACGCTGAAATTCCGGCCAGTTTCTTGAACTTGCTCATGCTGCTCATCGGGTTTTCTCCGTTCATTTTTTTACCGAAATGTATTGTTACATTAATAAAGACTGGCAAAACAAAGTGGTTTTCGCAAGAAAATGGCCAAAACAATCATTTCAGCGAAGCCGGTTTTCACCGTTTCGCAAGTTCATGAAATCACGGTTGATTCATATCTGAAAGGCAGGTTTGGAGGAATTCGCGGAACTCACTGACGACCCTGTCGAGACTGTTTTCAAGTCGGTGGCCATCGGGAAGAGCCAGAATCGGGAGGCCCTGATCGCGTGCCAGATCCAGCACGGGGGCGATCGGTACCACGTCGTCATTCCAGCCGTGGATGATCTGGCATTGGCGGGCCCGGATAACGGGGCTGGACTGGGGATACCTGGCCATGGCGAGGGCTGGCGCCAGCATGAAACAACCCAGAACCGGGGTTTCGGAGCAGGTCTGGGCGCACACCCAGCCGCCCATGCTGGAGCCGGCCAGAATGGTATGTGCCGGATTGGCGCCGTGTTGAGCCATGGCCTCGCGCATCTGCGCCAGCCGAGTTGCTGGGTCCCTGGTACTGCTGTGATCTATCGCGTGGGCCTTAATGTCCGGAAAGGTTTCGGCCTCGGTTTTCATGGCCTGGATCTTGGTGCTGCCAGGGCCGCTCTCCAGACCGTGGGAAAGGAAGACGTGGATCGGGGTATCTGTCATGATAAATGTTGCTCCGGTGCTGAACGCTGTAATCATCTTAATGGTGAACAGCAGGGCCCGCTCTGTCCATCACATTGGCTGAGCCGTCTATCAGATTGCGGCGTATAAATGAAACTTAGTCGAACAGGGAATCCGGATCCATGAAACAGGCAAAACAATGTCTGACGATCACAGCTTTGATTTTCGGCCTGTCAGGAGCGCCGGTAGCGATTGCGGACAATTGCCCGGCGTTTCTCGACCATGAACAGCGCAAACTTCATTCAACAGATACGGTGAACCTGTGTGAACTGGCGGCCGGCAAACCCATGCTGGTGGTCAACACCGCCAGCCGCTGTGGATACACCGGTCAGTTCGAGGGGCTTGAGGCTCTGCACAAGCAATACGCAAAGGAGGGCCTGGTTGTGGTCGGCTTTGCCAGCGACGATTTCCGGCAGGAGGCAGATTCGGAGGCCGAGGCAGCCACCGTCTGTTTCAAGAACTTTGGGGTGACGTTTACCATGATTGCTCCGGGAGCGGTGACCGGGACTGAAGCGAATCCGGTGTTCCGGGCCATCAACGAGCAGAGCCAACCACCGCGCTGGAACTTCACGAAGTACGTGATTGATCGTTCCGGCACGGTCGTGGAGTCTTTCCCCAGCCGGGTGCGCCCCCAGGATCCGGAGCTGATTGAAGCGGTGGAGTCGGTGCTCTAGGAAAGCGCGAGGCCGATCTTTTGGGTCTGTGCCAGGATGTCCAGTGCGTGCCGGCGTTTTTCGGGATCGTAGATATCCACGGTGAACATCAGCTCATCAACCTCAATGCCCGAGAGAATCTGTTGAAGCTGTCTCCCTATGGTGTCGGCATTGCCCAGCAATTGCAGTCCCAGAAAATCTTTCACACTGGCTTTCTCGCCTGCATTCCAAAGCCCGTCCATGGTGTTTACGGGCGGCTTCATCCAGAGCGGCTGGCCCCGGAACAGGGCGAGAATGCGCTGGTAGCTGGTCGTAGCCAGGTACTCTGCTTCCTGTACAGAGTCGGCCGGAACGGCGGGCAGAGCGAGCATGGCATAGGGTTTTTTGAGCCTTTCCGAAGGCTGGAAATTGTCACGATAGGCTCTCAGGGCTTCCCTGTAGAGTCGGGGCGCGAAATGTCCGGCAAAGGCATAGGGCAGGCCGCGCATGGCAGCCAGCTGGGCGCTGTAAAGGCTCGAGCCCAGCAGCCAGAGCGGCACATTGGTGCCTGCGCCGGGTATGGCCTTGACCGGCTGACCGGGCTGTAGCGGGCCCAGCAAAGACTGCAGTCGGGCGACATCTTCCGGAAACTGTTCCGCACCCAGGCCGTCCCGTCTCAGGGCTCGGGCGGTCACCGGATCGGTGCCGGGCGCCCGGCCCAGTCCAAGATCGATCCGCCCCGGGTAAAGACTCTCCAATGTTCCGAATTGCTCGGCAATGACCAGTGGCGGGTGGTTCGGGAGCATGACACCACCGGAACCGACCCTGATAGCCTCTGTTTTGCCCGCGATATGCCCGATCAGGACCGAAGTGGCGGAGCTGCTGATGCCTTCCATGTTGTGATGCTCGGCCAGCCAGAAGCGCTTGAAACCGAGTTGCTCAGCCCGTTGGGCATAGGCCACGCTGTTGGCCAGCGTGGTACCTACCGAATCGCCTTCGCGGACGGAGGCCAGTTCGAGCAGCGAGTAATCAGGACAGTCAGGCATGAAGCTCCCGGAGTAAAAGTGGAATTCGAGAGATAGAAAACATGGTGTCTGCAGGCGCCTGTTTCAAGATGAGCTGCGATCGGGGCTACAGATCGATCACAATCGGCGGGTTCAATGGCTTGAAACTGCCATTACAGGTGCTGGCGTTAACGCACAGGCAATCGCCGATCTGTTCCTCTCCGTGGCCTTCATGAATATGGCCAAAAATATGCATTTTCAGGGACAGTCTGGCGATCCGCTCGGCCAGAGCCTCACAGCCGGGGCGCATGGTGCCGGCGGGCGAATCAATTCTGTCGAGAATACCCGCCGGAGGCCCGTGGGTGATCAAGACGTCAGTGTCGTCGGGAATGCGGTCCCAGCGCTCGGCAATGGCGTCGCCCCGTTCCAGATTGAAGGCCCAGTTGAAGAACACCGGTGTCCAGGGGCTGCCCCAGAACTTCAGGCCTTCCAGTTCCACCGGGCTGTCCTGCAGGTAATGGGCGTGGCGTATCAGTTCACGGGCTTCGGCCGGCTCATCCTGGAAACACCAGTCGTGGTTGCCGGCAATCAGGATTTTGTTCCGGTGGGGCAGCTCGGAGAACCACAGGTCCAGATCCTCCAGTTCGTTCAGGGTGCCGACACCCAGGCAGTCGCCGGCGTGGATCAGCAGGTCGCCGTCAGGCACCTGGATCTGGCGATGCATGCTGTGGGTGTCGGAAATGCAGACAATTCTCATGACGTTGGCGGTTCCGGTCAGTGGCATTCGCGCATTTTTGTTTTGTCTAAGATAGCATTTACCGCCCGTTCAGCCTTCATGCTTTTCGAGTAATGCCATGCGATTGATCCTCAGCCGAAAAGGGTTCGATTCTTCTGCCGGCGGTTGCCCCAGCCCGGTTCTGCCGGATGGGTCCCTGTGTGTGTTGCCCATTCCTGATGCCCGGTCCCGAATCCGTTATGACGATGTTGTTTTCGACACACGCAGGCTCGGGAAGATCACCCGGGATCTCACCGGTGGCCGAATTCGGGGGAGTCACGGTGCCCACCTGGATCCGGATTTGATAGCGGGTGCCTACCCCCGTGAAGAAGGCTGGCGACCTGTGCTGGGTCAGACTGGCTCGGCCCAGGGGCACTTGCGCAATCAGGGCGTTGAGCCCGGAGATCTTTTTCTGTTCTTCGGCGTTTTCCGCCACGCCGAAATGCATAACCGGCGCTGGCGGTTTGTGCCCGGATCCCGTCCGTTTCATGCTCTCTGGGGTTGGCTCCATATTGACCGGGTTCATGCTGTTGACGAACTGGCACCGGATGCCATGCCGTGGGCCCGGTATCATCCGCACCTCCATGGCGAGCCGGATCTTGGCAATACGCTCTACACGTCCTCGCTTTCGTTTCGATTGGCAGGCGGGGCAGAGGTTTGGTCTGGTAGTGGCGTGTTTCCAAAGATTCGCGAGGAGCTGGTCCTGACCGATCCCCAGGGCCGTCTCCCCACCCGGTGGCGCCTGCCCGCCGGGTTTCACCCTGGCGATAACCGGCCGCCCCTAAGCTATCACGCCAGGCCGGATCGGTGGTGCCTGGAGCCGCCCTGGTGCTATCTGGCCTGTGCTGCCAGGGGGCAGGAATTCGTGCTCGATCTCGACGCTTATCCGGAGCTGACGGACTGGCTCACGGGATTGCTCAGAACTGGCCGTGGCGGCCAGCACCCTCTTTGAATTTCCTGGCCCCGGCAATGGCCTCCTCAAAGACCACCGGATAGCCTCCAGCCCCTTCGGCTTGCAGGGCTTCCGGAGTCTCCAGGTCCCATTGATGTATAGCAGAGGCCCGGTCTGCCCGAAGGCAACGCTGAGGGAATCCGGCCAGGGTCTTCGCAAGTTCCTGTGCGGCTTGCAGTGCAGAACCGTCCGCCACTACCCGGTTTGCCAGGCCCATCTCCAACGCTTCCTCTGCCGCGACGGGGCGCCCGGTGAGAATCATATCCATGGCCCGGCCGTGGCCCACGATTCGGGGCAACCGCACGGTGCCGCCATCAATCAGGGGTACGCCCCAGCGCCGGCAGAAAACGCCGAAAACCGCGGACGCTTCCGCTACCCGCAGGTCGCACATGAGCGCGAGCTCCAGGCCACCAGCCACCGCGTAGCCGGAAACCGCAGCAATCACCGGCTTGGATAAGTGCATTCGGGTGGGCCCCATGGGGCCATGACCTGTGCCGTGAGGATCAATCCGGTTTCGCCGCTGTTCATTCCCGATCGCTTCCAGATCGGCGCCGGCGCAGAAATTACCTCCGGCGCCGCAGAGTATCGCCACCTTCAGGGCATCGCTCTCTTCAAATTCGGTGAACGCCCTGCGCAGAGCGTCGGCGGTCGGTCCGTCCACGGCATTGCGCCTGGCTGGCCGGTTGAGGGTGATAGTGAAAATGCCATCGTTAGCGCTGGTCAGAACCGCTTCTTCGATCATTGCTTTATCCTGCCATTGATCTGTCCGGGTGATATTCACCTAAGATAGTAGAAGAGTGAATCTCAGGGAGAGGAGAATGTATCGGTACAGTCTGGGAAACCGGCGCTGGCAGTTTGCAACGCTGGCAGAGTTAATGGCGAAGGCAACGCCCGCGCGCTCCGGTGACCGGCTGGCCGGCGTAATCGCCCATACCGCCGAGGAAAGGGTGGTGGCCCAGATGGCGCTGGCCGACCTGCCCCTGAAAACCTTTCTGAATGAAGCGCTCATCCCCTACGAGCAGGATGAAGTCACCCGACTGATACTGGATGAACATGATTACGGGGCGTTCGAGCCCATTTCCCATCTGACCGTTGGCGATTTCCGGAATTGGCTGCTCAGCGACCTTGCCACGCCGGAGATGCTTGCGAGCGTCCGGGATGGCATTACTCCGGAGATGGCTGCGGCGGTGTCCAAGATCATGCGCAACCAGGATCTGATGCTGGTTGCACGAAAATGCTGGGTGCATACCGCCTTCCGCAGCACCGTCGGGTTGCCGGGCCGGATGTCGACCCGACTCCAGCCCAATCATCCCACTGATGACATAACCGGTATTGCTGCCAGCATTCTGGACGGGTTGCTTTACGGCAGCGGCGATGCGGTTATCGGAATCAATCCCGCTACGGACAACGTTTCTCAGAGTGTCCGCCTGTTGCAGTTGATGGATGAGGTGATACGCAAGTACGAGATTCCAACCCAGTCCTGCGTACTGACCCATGTAACCAATACCCTGGAAGCCATCGAGAACAGGGCTCCGGTGGATCTGGTGTTCCAGTCCATTGGCGGCACCGAAGCCACGAACAGGAGTTTCGGGTTTGATCTGGCCACCCTGGCCGAGGCCCGGGACGCAGCGCTGTCTCTTAACCGCGGCACGGTGGGTAACAACGTGATGTATTTCGAGACCGGCCAGGGCAGCTCGCTGTCGGCCGATGCCCATCACGGTGTAGATCAGCAGACCTGCGAGGCCAGGGCTTACGCCGTGGCCCGCAAATTCGAGCCGCTTCTGGTGAATACCGTGGTCGGGTTTATCGGGCCGGAATACCTGTTTGACGGCAAGGAGATCACGCGGGCCGGCCTGGAGGACCATTTTTGTGGCAAGTTGCTGGGCCTGCCCATGGGGTGTGATATCTGCTACACCAATCATGCCGAGGCCGATCAGAACGACATGGACAACCTGCTGACCCTATTGGGCGTGGCCGGCTGTAACTTCATCATGGGCATACCCGGCTCTGACGACATCATGCTGAACTATCAGACCACCTCGTTTCACGATGCCCTTTACGTTCGCCGGGTGCTCGACAAACGGCCGGCGCCGGAATTCGAACAGTGGCTCACCCGCATGCAGATTTTCCAGGATGGCGAGGGCAAGGTGCCCGCAGACGGATTGCCGGAAGCCTTCCGGAAAAGCCTGGCCAGTTTGCCCGGAGGGGTCGGATCATGACTGGCCATAAGCCATCAGTAATCGCCAACCCCTGGCGCCGGCTCTCGGCCTGGACCGATGCCCGGATTGGTCTTGGCCGGGCCGGCATTAGCCTGCCCACACATGAGATGTTGGCGTTTCAGCTCGCTCATGCCCAGGCAAGGGATGCGGTCCATCTACCACTGGATACCTCGGCGTTGATGAAGGACCTGGCCGAACTGACCGAGCGGAGAAAAGCGTTATTGCCCCATGAGCCGGTTCATCTGCAAAGTCAGGCCAGCGACCGGATAATCTACCTGCAACGCCCGGATCTCGGACGCAGGCTCAGCCAGAAATCCTGTGAGGCGCTGGACCGCCTGGGCCACACCGGTGATTCACCCGTCGACCTGGCTCTCGTGGTAGCAGACGGCTTGTCCTCCTATGGCGTACAGGAAAACGCCGTGGGGTTTCTCGAGGCGCTGCTGGCGACTCTTGAGGTCGATGATCAGACCTGGGAACTGGCGCCGCTGACAGTTGTCTCTCAGGGACGGGTTGCGATTGGGGACGACGTTGGCCATCGGCTAAACGCCCGCTGCGTGGTGGTGCTGATTGGTGAACGCCCCGGCCTGAGTTCTCCGGACAGCCTCGGGCTTTATCTGACCTGGCAGCCAGGACCAGGGCTGACCGATGCCAGCCGAAACTGTATATCCAACATCCGCCCGGCGGGGTTGTCGTTCGAGGAGGCGAGCCGGCGGCTCGGGTATCTGCTCAGGGAGGCTCGCCGTCAGGAGGTTTCCGGAGTACCCCTCAAGGATCGCTCGGAAGAGACGGTTATTGATCAGGGTATTGGCAACTTCCTGTTACGCTAGATGTAGCCATTGAACCATTCAGGGTAGGAGAATTCTCTTGCAGCAAGCCGAGTACTATGAAAATGACACCACACTCGCCCAATATCTGGAGTTCCACTTTGGTGAGCGGTGGCACGGAGAGGCCAACTTCCCCAAGGCGCTGGCGGATGCCGCCATGAATGCGATGGATGGCCGGCCCCTGGATCGTGCGCTGGATATTGGTTGTGCCGTGGGCCGGACCAGTTTTGAGTTGGCCCGGCACTTCCGGCACGTGGACGGCATCGATTTTTCCAACGCGTTCGTCAACAAGTGTCGGGAAGTGGCCCGTGACAAACGGGTGCGTTATGCGCGCCCGGAGGAGGGCGAGCTGGTGACCTTCCAGGACCAGTCCCTCGCGTCCCTCGGGTTGGAGGAGGCTGCTGAGCGCGTGTCTTTTCATCAGGGCGACGCTTGCGATCTGCCATCGCAGTTCACCGGGTATGATCTGGTACTCGCAGGCAACCTGATCGATCGGCTGTACCAGCCATCGCTGTTTCTGGAGACCATCCATGAGCGGATTAACGAGCTCGGGCTTTTGGTGATCGCCTCACCCTATACCTGGTTGGAAGAGTACACGCCGAAGGAACACTGGGTTGGCGGGTTCAAAAAGAATGGTGAAGATTTCTCGACATTCGACGGCCTCAAGGAGATGCTGGCGCCCCATTTCCGGCTGTTTTTCGAACCCTGGAGCTTGCCGTTTGTCATCAGGGAGACGAGAAACAAGTTCCAGCACAGCTTCTCCGAGCTGACCGTCTGGGAGAAAGTAAGCCAGTAAGGATGCGGCATTATGAGGACCATAGCGTTTTACAGCCTGAAAGGCGGCGTCGGAAAGACCGCCGCCGCGGTGAATATCGCCTATCTAGCAAGCCAGGCCGGGTATTCCACCTTGCTCTGGGATCTGGACCCACAGGGAGCCTCCAGCTGGTATCTGGCCGGTGCTGACGAGGTGAAAGGGCACAAGCTCTCGCACTTGCTCAAAGGCAAGACCCCCATCGCCGAATTTATCCACGAAAGCGAGTATGAAAACCTCGATTTCATTCCCTCCCATACCAGTTTCCGTAATCTGGATGTGAAACTGGATCAGGAAGACGGCAGCAACCTGATCAAACAATGGCTGGCGCCGCTGTCCGAAGAAACCAGTCTGGTGGTGTTGGACTGTCCGCCATCGCTCTCCCGGCTTTCCGAGCAGGTGCTGAAAGCGGCAGACGAAGTGTTCGTGCCGGTGATTCCCACCTGGCTGTCCTTGAACAGCTGGAAACAGCTGCTGGAGTTTGCCAAGGACAAAAAGCTGAAGCCATCGAAGCTGCACCCGTTCTATTCCATGGCAGACCGCCGGAAGGGGCTGCACCGGGAACTGATCAACGCCCAGGATGAGATTCTGCCCAAGGGTCTGAGGACCATCATCCCGAACGCCAGTGTGGTGGAGAAGATGGGTGAGGAGGGCACGCCGGTGGAACTGCTGGCGCCCGGCTCGGTGGCCGCCGACGCCTATCGCCGGTTGTGGAAGGAGATAAATCGCCTGCTCTGAGGCCCTGATCGCATGCGCTCAGGATCGGGCGAGCTTGTCCCTCCGCAGCGAACGCTCCAGTCGGCGGTGGCTCTCACTGCGTTCTGAAAGTACTTGCTGAACGTACTGGATGTGCTTGCCGGCCAGTTCCCGGGCTTCTTCAGCCCTGCCTTCTGTGATGGCTTCATACAGCATCCGGTGCTGTTCCACCAGGCCTTGCCGGGTCTCCGCCTCTCTTCGATACATGCCGCCGATGTTGGTAACCACGTTACTTTTCAGCATGTTGAACAGGTTTCGGATGGTGTGTAGGAGAATCACGTTATGGCTCGCCTCGGCAATCGCCAGGTGGAACCGGGCATCGGCTGCGCCCTCGGCCTCCAGGTCCCGGTCCCTGTCGCTGCCATAGCAGGCTTGCAGTGCCTCGTAAGCGGTTTTCAGGTGGGCCCTGTCGACCTCTGTCGCTCGCAGGGCTGCGTAATAGGCGCAGTCCGCCTCCAGTGTGCGACGAAATTCCAGCAGATCCCGTTGTGCGTCTGGCCGGTTTTCAAGCAGAGGAATCAGCGGGTCGCTGAAACTGCCACCGAGGGATTCAGTGACATAGTTGCCGCCGCCCTGACGGCTGATCAGCAGGCCTTTGGCGGTCAGCCGCTGAATGGCCTCCCGCAGGGAAGGGCGGGACACGCCGAACTGCTCCGACAATACCCGTTCCGGGGGCAGCCGCTCGCCCGGCTGCAGGGCGCCCTCCAGAATCATGGTTTCCAGTTGCTCCACAATGGTGTCCGCGAGTCTGCGAGGCGCGATATGTCCGACGTCCATAAGAAAGAATTTCCTGTCCCATAATTTATTGGTAATACCAATATCACAGACCAAGTCCGAGGCCAAGCGCCCATCTATTTTTGTAGTTCAGACTGAAGTCTTTGACGGAAAATTTTGACATCAACAACCGGTCTCGAATACCTTGGTTAATGATTGATGTAAATTGGTAATACCAGTTTTTTGTTAATATGTTTGAGACTGTCCTGAGGCGCAATTAATGAGCCAGCTGTTTTACGATGCCGCTCCCAATGCCACCCGGGTACCGCCCGGGCGGGAACCCGACCGGCAGTATCCGGAGAAGCCGGAAGCGGTCACTCTGTTCGGCACCTGCGTGGTGGATCTGTTCTTTCCGGAAGCCGGGCTGGACGCCATCCGCCTGATGGAGCGGGAGGGTGTTCGCGTGCGTTTTCCCCAGGAACAGAGCTGTTGCGGGCAGCCTGCCTGGACATCTGGGTACCGGGATGAGGCCAAAGCCGTGGCACGCGCCCAGCTGGATATCCTCGATCGGTCGGGTCTGCCCGTGGTGGTTCCCTCGGGCTCCTGCGCCGGGATGTTTCGCCACCATTATCGGGCGCTGTTTGTCGACGAGCCGGACACACTCAAGCGGGTGGAAGCGCTCGCCGAGCGCACCTTCGAGCTGACCGAATTCCTGCTGAAAGTCTGTCGGGTGCAGCTGGCAGACCGGGGTGCGCCCAGCAAAATTGCCCTGCACACCTCCTGTTCGGCCCGCCGGGAGATGCACACCCACCTGCACGCCCGCGAGCTACTGCAACAGCTTGAAGGCGTCGAGCGTGTTGATCACGACCATGAAAGCGAATGCTGCGGCTTTGGCGGTACCTTCTCGGTGCGAATGCCGGAAGTTTCAGGGGCCATGGTTAAAGACAAGACCCGTTCGCTGATGGACTCCGGCGCCGTGGAAATGGTTACCGCTGATGGTGGCTGCCTGATGAACATCAACGGTTCCCTCGAAAAGCAGCGGGAGAGCTTCCGCGGCCGTCATCTGGCCAGCTTCCTCTGGGAGCGGATTAACGGCGCCAGCGCAGGGGAGGTGGTATGAACCAGCGTATTCCCGTTACCGAACTGACTCCGGATTTCCGGGGCCGCGCCGAAGAAGCCCTTGCGGATGGGCAGCTGCGCAACAATTTTCGGGTGGCGATGGACTCGTTGATGACCAAGCGGGCCAACGCCTTTCCCGATGCGGATGAGCGGGAAGGGCTGCGGGAACTGGGTAACCGGATCAAGGCCGGTGCTCTGTCCCGATTGCCAGATCTGCTGGAGCAGCTGGAACAGAAACTGACCGAGAACGGTGTCAAGGTTCACTGGGCGGAGACCGTCGAGGAAGCCAATAACCTGGTGCACGGCATTATCGAAGCCCGCAAGGGCAGTCAGGTGGTGAAAGGCAAGTCCATGGTCAGCGAAGAGATGGAGATGAACGACTACTTGGCGGAGCGGGGCGTCGAATGCCTGGAATCCGACATGGGTGAGTACATTGTCCAGCTCGACAACGAAAAACCGTCCCACATCATCATGCCGGCGATTCACAAGAACGCCCGGCAGGTATCAAAGCTGTTCCACGACAAGCTTGGCGAGCCGGAGACCGAAGACGTCAACCAACTGATCCAGATCGGTCGCCGGACCCTGCGCCGTAAATTCATGGAAGCGGATGTGGGTGTTTCCGGGGTGAACTTCGCCATCGCCGAAACCGGCACCTTGCTGCTGGTGGAAAACGAGGGTAACGGGCGCATGAGCACAACGGCGCCGCCGGTGCACATTGCGGTAACTGGCATTGAAAAAGTGGTGCCGAACCTGAGGGACGTGGTGCCCCTGGTGTCCTTGCTGACGCGCTCGGCTCTTGGTCAGCCCATTACCACCTACGTGAACCTGATTTCCGGCCCCCGCAAGCCCGACGAGCTGGATGGTCCGGAAGAGGTGCATCTGGTGCTGCTTGATAATGGTCGCACCGGCGCCTTTGCCGATGCCCAGATGCGCCAGACCCTGAACTGCATCCGCTGTGGCGCCTGTATGAATCACTGCCCGGTGTATACTCGGGTGGGCGGCCACACCTACGGTGAGGTCTACCCAGGCCCCATTGGCAAGATCATCACACCTCATATGGCCGGGCTGGATAAGGTGCCGGACCATCCCAGTGCTTCCTCTCTGTGCGGAGCCTGCGGCGAGGTCTGTCCGGTCAAAATTCCGATTCCTGAACTTCTTCAGCGTTTGCGCCAGGAAAACGTGAAAGACCCGGAGCAACCGCAGCAGGTGAAAGGGGGAGGCGCCAAATATTCCCGGACAGAGCGCTGGATCTGGCGCGGCTGGCAGATGCTCAATACCCGGCCGGCGCTGTATCGCAGTTTTCTCTGGGCCGCGACCCGCTTTCGGGCACTGGCACCGAAAAAGGCCGGGCCCTGGACAGAGAATCACAGCGCACCGGTGCCCGCCCGCCGCTCCCTGCATGACCTCGCGGCCCGGCATCTAGACCAGAACGGAGGCCGGCCATCATGAGCGCCCGCAGTAACATTCTTGGTAAATTGAGAAGCAGTCTCGACGGCACCACGCCCCGCCCTGACGAGTTCGACGAGCGCCTGGTGACAAAGCCCTGGCGGTACGCGCCGGAAGACCGGATCGCCCGGTTGCGCAGCCTGATGGAAGCGGTCCACACTGAAGTACACCAGTGCCGGTCTGACAATTGGCCGGAACGGGTGGCAGGGTTGCTGAACGAACGCAACCTGAGCAATCTCTTGTGTGCCCCGGGAAAAGGCCATGGCAGGGACCTGCGGGCTCACTTTGAGGCCACAGAGCAGAAGGTCGAGTTATTGGCCTACGATCAGCCGGTGGAAACCTGGAAAGAAGAGCTGTTCTGGAACGTGGAGGCCAGCCTGACCGGCACCCTTGGCGGTATTGCCGCCACCGGAACGCTCGTGCTCTGGCCGGATCGCCATGAACCGCGGCTGATGAGCCTGGTGCCGCCGGTACACATTGCCCTGCTCAAGGCCAGCGAGATTCACGACAATCTGTATGACATGATGGTGGCTCAGGACTGGGCGGCCGGGCTGCCAACAAACGTTCTGCTGGTGTCGGGCCCGTCCAAGACCGCGGACATCGAACAGGTGCTGGCCTATGGCGCCCACGGCCCCCGTGAGCTCATTGTGCTGGTTCTGGAGGACGCATGACTTTTACTCCGGAAGTGTTGGCAGATATCCGGCAACGGATTCCCGAAAACCGGGTCTTTAACGATCCGGTGTCCACCCTTGCGTTCGGAACCGACGCCAGTTTCTACCGCCTGATCCCAAAGGTGGTGGTGCGGGTTCAGGATGAAGCAGAGGTCGTCGATCTTCTGGCCATCGCCCGCCGCCACAAGGTGCCGGTGACCTTTCGGGCCGCCGGTACCAGCCTTTCCGGACAGGCGATCAGTGATTCGATCCTGATCGTTCTGGGCGATCAGTGGAACGGCCACGACATCCGGGAAGAAGGCCGTCAGATTCGTCTGCAACCGGGTGTGATCGGCGCTCAGGCCAATGCCTGGTTAGCACCCAAGGGCTTCAAGATCGGACCGGATCCGGCGTCCATCAACGCCTGCAAGATTGGCGGCATCGTTGCGAACAATGCCAGCGGCATGTGCTGTGGCACCGCCCAGAACAGCTACCACACGCTGGCCGGTATGCGGCTGGTGCTGGCCGACGGGACAGTGCTGGATACCGAGGATGCGGCAAGCGTTTCGGCGTTTCGCAACAGCCACGGGGACCTCCTGGCAGCCCTGAAGAAGCTGGCCATCAATACCCGGGAGAATCCCGAGCTGGCGGAGCGCATTCGGCACAAATACCGCCTGAAAAACACCACCGGCCTGTCCCTGAACGCCCTGGTGGATTTTACCTGTCCGATCGACATCCTGACCCACCTGATGGTGGGTTCCGAGGGTACGCTGGGTTTCGTGAGCGCGGTAACCTACAACACCGTCCCCGAATATCCTGACAAAGCCACGGCCCTGTTGGTGTTCCGGGATGCGGAGAGCTGCTGCCGGGCAGCGTCGGCGCTGCGCTCTCAGCCTGTGGCGGCGGTGGAACTGCTGGATCGACGCAGCCTTCGTTCGGTGCAGGACAAGCCGGGCCTGCCGGACTGGATTCATGATCTGTCGGAAAGCGCCTGCGCGTTGCTGGTGGAAACCCGGGCGTCATCTTCGGAGATTCTGGATGAACAGCTGACCCGAATCAGGCAGGTCCTCGCTGAATTTCCACTGGAGCAGCAGGTGGATTTCACCCGCGACGCCAAAGTGTCTGATCAGCTGTGGGCCATTCGTAAGGGTACTTTCCCTGCCGTGGGGGCAGTAAGACCGAACGGCACCACCGTGATCATCGAGGATGTGACCTTCCCGATTTATCAGCTATCTGCGGGGGTCACCCGCCTTCAGGCGCTGTTCGTGAAGCATGGCTATGACGACGCGATCATCTTTGGCCACGCCCTGGAGGGCAACCTGCACTTCGTGTTCCCCCAGGGCTTCGACGACCCTGCGGAAGTCGCTCGCTACGAAGCCTTCATGCAGGATGTGGCACAGCTCGTTGCCGTGGAATTCGGCGGTTCTCTGAAAGCGGAACATGGCACCGGTCGCAACATGGCGCCCTTTGTCGAGTTGGAGTGGGGGCATGATGCCTGGCAGTTGATGTGGCAGATCAAGCGGCTGCTGGACCCTGAGAACCTGCTCAACCCGGACGTAGTGCTCTCGGAGGATCCGCAGATCCACCTCAAGAATCTGAAGCCTCTGCCCGAGGGCGATCCGCTGGTGGACAAGTGCATCGAATGTGGCTTCTGTGAGCCGGTGTGTCCGTCTGAAGGGCTTACCCTGTCGCCCCGTCAGCGCATTGTGATCTGGCGGGACATCCAGGCCCGTCGCCGCGCCGGTGAAGATACTGCCGAGCTGGAAAAAGCGTATCAGTACCATGGCCTGGATACCTGTGCCGCGACCGGTCTCTGTGCCCAGCGCTGCCCGGTGGGTATCAATACCGGCGATCTGGTACGCAAGCTGCGCAGTGAAAAAGCCACCGGCCAGTCCGTCGCCAATCAGCTGGCGAAGCATTTCGCCGGCGCCTTGAAAGCGACCCGTTTTGTCCTGGCCAGCGCATCAATGGCCGAAAGACTGCTGGGTGCGCCACTGCTGACTCGACTCAGTGGCGGCGTTCGCAAGGTGTCTGGTGGGCGGGTAGCCCAGTGGGATCCAAGTCTGCCCCAGCCGGTGCGGTTTGTTTCACTGAAAGCGCCGGAACCGTCCGATGGCCGGCCCCGGGTGGTGTATCTGGCAGCCTGTGTGTCCCGGACCATGGGGCCGGCTCGCGGCGATAAGGCGCAGGAGCCGTTGATCGATGTCACTCGACGGCTGCTGGAGAAGGGCGGTTATCAGGTAGTGTACCCGGAAGCACTGGACAGTCTGTGCTGTGGCCAGCCGTTTGCCTCCAAGGGCTATCCGGACCAGGGCGCGACCAAAAAAGATGAACTGATTTCGGCGCTGTTGCGGGCCAGCCGCAATGGTTTGGATCCGATCTATTGCGACACCAGTCCCTGCACGCTGCAGATTCGCGAGGCCGCCGAAGAAGCCGGGCTCACGCTCTTTGATCCGGTCCGGTTCATTCGGGATCATCTCTACGAGCGTCTGGATTTTGAGCCGGAGCAGACCCCGCTGGCGGTGCACGTCACCTGCAGCACCCAGCACCTGGGGGAGTCGCAGGGATTGATCGATATCGCCAGGCGGTGCAGCACCCAGGTGGTGGTGCCCGAGGGTATCCACTGCTGTGGCTTTGCCGGGGACAAAGGCTTCAATGTGCCCGAGCTGAACGCCCACTCGCTGAAAACTCTGGCCGAGCAGACGGCGGGCTGTGAGGAGGGGATATCCACCAGCCGTACTTGCGAGATCGGGCTCAGCCGGCACAGCGGTATCGACTATCACGGGCTGGTGTATCTGGTGGATCGGGTCACCAGGCCAATAGAAAAGGATTGAAAAGCTGGCATATGCTTACAATTCGTTTCTGGATGCATACCTGATAAAACCCTATGTCTTCGTGTTCTGCCTATAATCTGATCAAACAAGAACTGGCAGACCTCGGAGAATACCCATGTTTGGTCGTCATCGGCTATCAGAGCTGACGGAAAAACTCGAAGCGTCACGATTCGATAGCAGTAGAATGCATCAGATTCTGCATGCCATCAGTTCTAACCTCCCCTATATCGAATTCAGTCTCTCCGGGGTGGTGGAGAGCGCCAACGACCGGCTTCTGTCGCTTTTGGGTTACCAGCGCGAGGAACTGATTGGCCAGCATCACCGCGTGTTGTGTGATTCGAGTTACGCCAGTTCCGCTGCCTATCAGCAATTCTGGGAAGAACTGAAGCGCGGAATTTCGCAGCAAGGTACCGTTCCCCGTTATAACCGTTTGGGGCAGCGAGTCTGGCTGGAGGCAACCTACTTCCCGGTATTTGATGAGGAAGGTAGCGTCTGGAAGGTGGTGAAAATTGCCAGGGATGTGACTGCCGACCAGGACAAGGTGGCTGATCACAATGCCATGCTCGATGCGATCGACAAGTACATGGCGGTTATCAAATTTACGCCCGAGGGCGAAATACTCGAGGCGAATGAAAACTTCCTGGAAACCACCGGCTATGCCGCAGCGGATATCCTCCACAAACATCACAGGATGTTTTGCTACGACGATTTCTATCAAAAGAACCCAAACTTCTGGAAAAGGCTGGCGCGGGGAGAGAGTTTTTCGGGGCAGTTTGAACGCAGGGACAAGAACGGCAGGAGTATCTGGCTGGAAGCTACCTACAGCCCAGTCCTGGATGCTGATGGTCAAGTCTACAAAGTGATCAAGTTTGCTGCCGACATAACCGCTCGCGTAAACAATGCCCGTGAGGCTGCTGAAGTCGCTGCTTCAACTTCAGAGGAAACCTCGCAGATAGCTACAGAGGCTAATCGAGCGCTCGCCGTTGCTGTCGAGACCTCCGAGTCAACGTTGGAGAAGGTGGCCAATGCCGCAAGTGTAAGCCAGGACCTGGAAACCCAGGCCGATCAGATAGGAAACATTGTGAACACCATTCGCACTGTTGCGGAGCAGACCAATCTCCTGGCTTTGAACGCCGCGATTGAGGCGGCCCGGGCCGGTGAAATGGGGCGTGGGTTTGCGGTTGTAGCAGACGAAGTTCGTGAGCTGGCCGCAAAAACCGCACGCTCTCTGGAGGAAATCTCAGCAGTGGTGGGCAAGAATAGCCATCTTATTGAATCGCTGCGGGACACAATGGATGGAGTATCCGATCTGTCTCGACGCAGCTCAAACGAGATTTCCGGTGTTGCAAGCGGGATTCAGCAAGTGGAAAAGGGTATGACAGACCTGGCCGCGGTAGTTGCCCGCCTGACAAACGAGAAATGATGCCCCGGGATGTCCGTGACGCCTGCATCCGCAAAGCTGGCCTGCCTTCCCAGTTAAAACACTGGAACCGAAAGTGGTCGTGATTGTCGACCGGTTGTTTTAATACCGTGCTCCTTCTTCTACCCGAACCCGTTCAAGGTATCGGGTCAGCGTAGCGGTTATTTCATCTCGAAACCGCATTTGCGCAGGAATTCGCGCATGTGCGGTCGCAGTTTCGAGGTGAACAGCGGCTTGAGCTGCTCGGACCAGGTGGTGTCCTTGTTGCCACCGGTGCGTTCCCGGTAGTACTCGTTCATGGTGCGATCGAACCCGGCGACCAGCTCCTCGTCCCGGGCATCGGAATAGTAATCTTCCCTGAGAATCGCCTCCACCGGCAGACGTGGCTTCACCTCCGGGTTCTGGTCCGGGTAGCCCAGGCACATACCGAATACCGGATAGACATGCTCCGGCAACCGCAGTATGTGGCTGATCTCCGCCGGGTTGTTCCGTATGCCCCCGATATAGCACAGACCCAGCCCCTCGGACTCTGCTGCGATGGCCACGTTCTGGGCCATCAGGCTGGTGTCGATGGTGGCTACCAGCAGCTGTTCGGTCATCCCCCGCACCACTTCAGCCCCGGCCCGTCCTGCGGCATCGGTTGAACGCCGCATGTCGGCGCAGAACACCAGAAAGTCCGAGCAATCGGCGATATAGTCCTGCCCGCCCGCAAGTTCGGCGATTTTCCGGCGGTTGTCCGGATCAATCACGTGAACGATAGAATACGCTTGCACATGGTTCGAGGTGGCTGCGCATTGGCCGGCTCGGATCAGTTCCCTGAGAAGATCCTTGGGGATCTGCTCCCCGGTGAATTTGCGGATGGAGCGGTGTGAGGTCAGCAGTTCGATGGTCGGATTCATGGCGTCTCTCTTAAGTTGTTTTCAGCCAGCATGCGGCAAGTGGCTTGCGATGCCAAATACATCGGAATTCGTCTGGTTCAGAAATTTTCTTTGTCAGAAATTACATTCTGAGCTTGAATATTTCGAGCGCTCGTTCTAATTTTGGGTTCCGGAGGTCGAGATATGAACAATTCCAATAACACGAACCTTGGCAATACAAGTTGGTCCCTGCGCGTGGATGGCAAGATTGCACTGGTCACCGGCGCCGCTGGCGGACTGGGCCACAGCTTTACCCAATGCCTGCTCGAGGCCGGTGCCACGGTGATTGTCAGTGGCCGCCGCCGCGAAGCGCTGGAGTCTCTCAAGAACGAATTTCCCGACCATGCCGGTCGGATCCATGTGGTCACAATGGATGTCACCGACGAGGCCAGTGTCACTGAAGCCTTTGACACCATGGCCGATGACGTCGGCATCCCGGATGTGGTGGTTTCCAATGCCGGTGTGGCCACCAGCGAGAAGGCGCTGGACCTGACCGGTTCCGACTGGGACCGCGTAGTCGACACTAACCTCAAAGGTTGTTGGCTGGTGGCCAACGAGGCTGCCCGTCGTCTGTCCGCCATCAACAAAGGCGGCAGCATCATCATGATTTCTTCCATTCTCGGTCATCGCGTGGCCGGCAACGTGGCGCCCTACGCCGCGGCCAAGGCCGGTGTCGAGCAACTGACCCGGGCATTGGCGCTGGAATGGGCCCGGTATGGCATTCGCGTCAATACCCTCGCTCCGGGTTACATCGAGACCGATCTGAACCGTGATTTCTTTACCACCGAGCCCGGCCAGAAAATGATTCGCCGGATTCCCCAGCGCCGTCTCGGCCAGGCAGGGGATCTGAGTGGGCCACTGTTGCTGCTGGCCTCTAACCTTTCCGACTACATGACCGGCAGCACCCTCGTGGTGGATGGCGGTCATCTTCAATCTTCGCTTTAAGGAGTAGGCTGTGGACTTCAATCTGAACCCCAGGAACGAGTCGTACCGGAATCGTATCCGGGGCTTTGTGGAACAGGAGCTGTTGCCCCTGGAGCAGAACCCGGAGGCGTATGACGAGCATGAGAACATCGCGCCGGACTATCTGGAGCAGATGCGCGTCAAGGCCAGACAGCAGGGCCTGTGGTGCCTGCAGATTCCTGAGCACCTTGGTGGCCAGGGCCTGGATATCCAGGGCATGGCGGCTTGTTACGAAGAGATGAACCGGTCCATCTTCGGACCTGTGGTGTTCAATTCCGCAGCCCCGGACGACGGCAACATGATCGTATTGGCCAAGGTGGCTACTGAGGTCCAGAAGGAAAAGTGGCTCAAGCCCATCGTCGAGGGCAAGGTCCGGTCATCGTTCGCCATGACCGAGCCACCTCCCGGTTGCGGCTCGGACCCGGGCATGATGCAGACCACCGCGACCCGTAAGGGCGATCGCTGGGTTATCCATGGCTACAAGCATTACATCACCGGGGCCGGGGAGGCTTCCCACTTCATACTGATTGCCCGTACCTCTGACGATACCCGCAAGGGGCTCAGCGCCTTCCTGTTCCACAAGGACGATCCGGGCTGGGAAGTAGTCCGTCGGATCCCGATCATGGGTCCGGAGGAACATGGAGGTCATTGCGAGATACGCTTTGACGGCCTGGAAATTCCGGACGAGAACCGGCTGATGGAGGTAGGAGACGGCCTGAAGGTCACCCAGATCCGCTTGGGCACGGCCCGTCTGACCCATTGTATGCGCTGGCTGGGCTTGGCCCGCCGGTCCCTGGAGATTGCCACCGAATACGTGGATACCCGGGAATCCTTCGGTCAGACCCTGTCACAACGAGAAGGTGTGCAGTGGCTGCTCGGCGAGGCCGCAATGGAGATCCAGATTGGCCGGCTGCTGACCATGCATGCTGCCTGGAAGCTGGATCAGGGCGACTTCGCCCGCAAGGAAGTGTCCATGGCCAAGGTGGCCGTGGCGGACACCCTGCACAAGTCGGTGGATACAGCCATTCAGTTGTGCGGAGCCCGGGGGTATTCCAAGGATACGCCACTGGAGTGGATATACCGTTATGCCCGTCAGGCACGGTTGGTTGATGGTGCGTCGGAAATTCACAAGATGGTGTTCTCGAAGACACTGCTGGCAGAGCGTGCAGATTTCTGGCACTGGGGGGTGAAGGCCTGATGTCAGCCCTTGCCGACACCTTCAGCACCTTTATTGCACGGCAAACTGGTGCCCGGAGTGCTCGGGTTATCGAGTTCGACAAGCTTTCCGGGGGCGCCATTCAGGACAACTTCGGGCTGACCCTGGAGCTGGACGGCGGCAGCCGGCCGGGCCGGCAGGAATTTGTGGTCCGACAGGACGCCCCTTCCGGGGTTGCGGAAAGCCTGTCCCGACCGGAGGAATTCCGGGTGTTGCAGGCAGCGTTCGAGGCTGGTGTCACAGTGCCTGAGCCGCTCTGGCTTTGTGAGGATGAGGATGTTACCGGGCGCATCTTCTATGTCATGACCCGGGCCTCAGGCAGTTCATCACCGCGTAAGTTGGTGAAAGGTGATCTAAACAACAATCAGCGTCAGCAACTTGTCCGACGGTTTGGCGCAGAGCTGGCCCGGCTGCACACTGTGCGGCCGCCGAACGACTTGCTGGTTTTCCTGGAGATGCCGGCAGAGAGCAATCCCGCCCTGAACCGTGTGGCACTCTATCGCCGCTATCTGAAGGAAATCGGCGAACCGCATCCAGTGTTGGAATGGGCCCTGAACTGGCTTGAGGACCACGCGCCCGAGCCCGGCCCGACAGTCCTGTGCCACTGCGATTTCCGCACCGGCAACTACATGGTAGACGGCGATGAGCTGACCGCGGTCCTGGATTGGGAATTCGCGGCCTGGAGTGATCCCTGTGAGGATCTGGGCTGGCTCTGTTGCAGGAGCTGGCGTTTCGGCGGTGATGACCGGGAAGTCGGTGGCGTTGGCGACAAACAGGATCTTCTGGACAGTTATCGGGAAGTGAGTGGCGCCGACGTCGATCCGGCGGTGGTCAGTTACTGGGAAGTCATGGCGCTGGTGCGCTGGGCCATGATTGCGCTGCAACAGGCACGCCGGCACATGTCCGGAGAACAGCGCTCGCTGGAGTTGGCCCTCACCGGGCGAATGGTGGCCCAGATGGAATACGACCTGCTGAAACAGATTCCGGAATTGGAGGAAGGGCAATGATCAACGAGCCGGATAGCCGCGATCTGCTGACCGAAGCCCGCCAGGTGCTTCTGGATTCCCTGGTGCCTGAACTGGCAGGGGAGCAGAAATATGAGGCCCTGATGATTGCCAATGCCATGGGCATGGCGATCCGGGAGATCGAGCAGCGGGATCAGGGTGAGCCTGACGCCACCGACCGGTTGCTGTCGAAATTCCTGGCTGGATACCAGCTGCCGGATGCCGCTTCACAGGGTGAGCAGACTCTGGCACGGGCCATCCGTGAACGCCGGCTCAATGGCGATGATCCGGAACTGAGATCGGTTCTGAAGGGCATGACGGAGGCCCGGTTACGAATCAACAACCCGGGCTTTCTGAAATAATCCGGACAGTCCAGGACGGTGAGACATGAATAAGTACAAGAATCTGAAAAAGACCGCCGCCAATCATTCCGTTCTCACACCGCTGACGCTGCTTCAGCGCTCAGCGCGGGTCTACCCGGAGAAGCGGGCGGTCATCGACGATGATATGAGCCTCTCCTATCGGGAACTGCATCGCCGTTGCCGGCAGATGGCGGATGCCCTGCGCGTCCGGGGTATTGTTCCCGGCGATACGGTAGCGATCCTGTGTCCCAACAGCCATGAAATGCTTGAGTCTCATTACTCGGTGCCCATGGCCGGCGCGGTGCTGAATTCCATCAATATCCGCCTGGATGCGGCAACCCTTTCGTTCATCCTGGCCCATGGCGAAGCGAGGGTTCTGTTCTACGACACCCAGTGGGAAAACCAGGTCCGGGCGGCGATCGCCGAGCTTGAGGTGCCGCCGCTGCTGGTGGCCATCGAGCGAAAGGCCGGTGCCAGCGAGGGCCTGGCGGAACTGGAATATGAGTCGCTCCTGGCGGACGGCGATCCGGAGGCATCGTGGTTGCAGCCGGACGACGAGTGGGATGCGATCACCCTGAACTACACCTCCGGCACCACCGATAATCCCAAGGGCGTGGTCTACCACCATCGGGGTGCCTATCTGGCCGCCATGTCTAACGCCATGGCCTTCGATATGACGGCAGAGACCGTCTACCTCTGGACCTTGCCGATGTTCCACTGCAACGGCTGGGCCTATACCTGGGCGATCACCGCCGTCGGCGGCACCCACGTCTGCCTGCGGGAGGTGGATACCCGGGAGATCTATCGCCGGATTGAGGAATACGGCGTGACCCACATGTGCGGCGCCCCGGTGGTGATGAACATGCTGGTACAGGATCTGGGCCGCGAGAACCTGACCCTTACCCGGCGCGCCCGTTTCGCCCTCGGTGGCGCCGCGCCCCCCAGCAGTGTGATTCGCAAGGCCGAGGAGATCGGGTTCGAGATCACCCACCTGTACGGACTGACCGAAACCTTCGGGCCGTCCACCCTGTGCGTGCCCCAGCCGGAATGGCAGGAACTGCCTCTGGAAGAAAGGGCCGTAAAGATGTCACGGCAGGGTGTGCCCACCCATGGACTCGACGAAGTGGACATCCTGGATATGGCCAGCGGCGAGCCCGTACCGGCCGATGGCAGGACCATGGGTGAGATTTGCATCCGGGGCAACACCGTGATGAAGGGCTACCTGAAGAATCCGGACGCGACGGAGAAGGCCTTCGGGGGTGGCTGGTTCCATACCGGCGATCTGGCGGTCATGCACCCGGATCACTACGTCGAAATCCGGGATCGGGCCAAGGATGTGATCATCTCCGGCGGTGAGAACATCTCAAGCCTTGAGGTGGAGGAGGTGCTCTACCGACACCCGGGAGTCTCCGAAGCGGCCGTCGTCGCCATGCCGGACGAGAAGTGGGGCGAGGTACCCTGTGCCTTCGTCAATCCCATCGATGACGGTGGCGAGCTGACCGCTGAGGAAGTCATTGCCTTTTGCCGGGAGCATATGGCGCATTTCAAGGCGCCAAGAAAAGTGGTGCTGGGCGAACTGCCCAAGACTGCCACTGGCAAGATCCGTAAAAACATTCTCCGGGACTCTCTGTCGCGATGACTGGGCTGTCCCGATGATTGGGCTGACCATGGTCAGCAGGAGGTTGCGATAGAGCGAACAACGCATTCAGACCAACTAAGACAGGTTCCGTTATAACGGGCCTGACAGTTCCAGTGAAAACAAAGACAAGAACACAGGAGCATTAACATGAAAAATATAAGCATCAAGAAACTTCTGGTTGCGATGACAGTCGCCGCCACGCTGGGTACAGCTGGAACCAGTTATGCCGAGGATCCAATTCGGATCGGTGGCATCTACATTCTCTCCGGTAGTGCGGCCACCTATGGTGAGTTTGCCCAGAGAGGCATTAACCTGGCGGTAGATGAAATCAACGATTCCGGTGGCATTCTGGGTCGCCAGGTCGAAATGATCTATGAGGACAGCCAGGGCAAGGCCTCGGTTGCTATCCAAGCCGCCCGGAAACTGGTCTACTCTGAAGGTGCCGATGCCCTGGTGGGGCTGGACAGCTCGGGTGTGGCCCAGGGCATGGTGCCGACCATGCCAGAGCTTCAGAAACCACTGATCATCACTCACGCCGCCACGCCGGATGTCACCGGCAAGCTGTGTAACCCGTTCACCTACCGCATCAGCGTCAACGTGGCCCAGAACATGAAAGCGGCGGCGATGGTGGCGGCTGAAACCGACGCCACCAACTGGACCACTATTGGTCCGGACTATGCCTTCGGTCATCAGTCCTGGGAGTTCTTTGGCAACTACCTCAAGGACATCAAGCCAGATGTGAACCTGATTTCGGAGACTAACTTTCCGCGCTTCGGTGCCGAGGATTTCACCCCCTTCATTGATCGGGTCATGGACTCTGATGCCGAGGGTGTTCTGATCTCCGTCTGGGGTGGTGACCTGGTGAACTTTATTCGCCAGGCCAACAACCGCGGATTCTTCGAGAAGGATCTGGAAGTTATGTTCACCGTTGGTGCCGCCACCGAAGTACTTTCGGCCCTGGGTGACGAAATGCCTGGGGGTGTGCACCTGTCCACTCGCTACTGGTACGAGGCCTACAACAACGACATCAACGACCGTTTCGTGAAGGCCTACATCGATGCCTACGGCAATCCTCCGAGCTATAACGCCGAGGGAGCCTACGCTGCCATCTACGCCTACAAACAGGCGATGGAGATGGCCGGAACCACCGATGGCCAAGCTGTGGCCAAGGCACTCAGTGGCATGAGCATGGAGGCTCCGAACGGCACCGTTACTTTCCGCAAAGGCGATAACCAAGCCATGGTCAGCCCGAACTGGGGCGTTTCCGGCCCGATGCACGCCGAGCACGGCATTCGGACCTTGACCAACCTGCAGATCTTCGACGGTGAAAAAGTAGCCCGCACCATCGAAGAGACCGGTTGCAAGCTCTGATCTGAACCTTCTCACTAGCTTGCCGTGGCGTCCTCCTGGGCGCCACGAAACCGGCCCTAACGTAATGAGGTAATCCATGTCTGGCATCGGAGCGGCGTTGCTAAATAGTCTCGATATCGGGCTGCTGCTGTTCATCATCGCAGTGGGCCTGAATATCGTGTTTGGTGTTCTGAACATCATCAACTTTGCCCACGGGGCTCTCTACATGCTGGGGGCCTATCTGGCATTCACCCTGATCAATATTGCAGGCATGCCTTTCTGGTCTGCCTTACTCCTGGCTCCTGTTGGCGTTGCCATCCTGGCGGTGATCATCGACCGGGTTCTGTTGCGCTTCATCTATTCCCGGGACGTGGCAGACAGCCTGCTACTGACCTTCGCCATTCTCCTGATTATCAACGAGAGTGTGCGGATGATCTGGGGTAGCGGTATTTATGTGGTCCAGCCTCCACAGCTGCTTGCTGGTTCGGTGCAGCTGCTGGGCAGTTCTGTTGCTACCTATAGCCTGTTTGTGATCGTTGTCGGCCTGTTGCTGCTGGCCGGGCTATGGTACGTGTTCAACCGTACCCGCGTCGGCCGCATCATGCGGGCAGCTGCACTGGACCGGGATATGGCCGAGGCGCTGTGCATCAACACCAGAATGGTAGTGACCGGCGTCTTTGCGTTCGGTGCCTGGTTGGCCGCCGTTGGCGGTGTTATGGCAGCGCCCATGCGCGCGTTGGACCCTGGCATGGGAGACAAGATCATTATCGAGTCCTTCATTGTGGTGGTCATCGGCGGTCTTGGCAGCTTTCCGGGTGCTCTCATCGGCGCCATTATCCTGGGACTGATTCATGGTTTCGGTGGCCGTTACCTGCCGGAAGTGAACCTGCTGTTGCCGTTTGTAGGTATGGCACTGGTTCTGTTGTTCAAGCCACACGGCATTATGGGTAAGGGAGCAACGGCATGAACATTAAGATGAAGGTTCTGATGGCCATTCTGGCCATGGTGATTGCAGGGCTGGTTGCGGTGCCCTGGATTGCTTCCTATTTTTATGTATTTATCTTTACCGAAATTCTGATCCTGGGTCTGTTTGCTGCAAGCTTTAATCTGATTTTCGGTTATACCGGCATGCTGAGTTTCGGGCATGCGGCCTTCTTCGGTATTGGTTCTTATGCCACTGCGTTGGTGCTGATCCATCTGGAGTGGCCGTTCCTGGCCTGCCTTCTGGTTTCCATGGGGGTGTCTGCAGCTCTTGCGCTGGTGATTGGCTTCCTGAGTGTCCGGCTCAATGAAGTGTACTTTGCCATGCTTACTCTGGCATTTGGCATGATGGTCTTTGCCATTGCCTATCAGTGGCGGTCGGTGACCAACGGCAGTGACGGCATTGCCGGTTTTACTCTTGGTTCATTCGGTCTCGGCATTGATCTGGCTCTGGCCAATCCTGCGGTCTATTACCACGTGGTTCTGAGTATTGTCGCTATTGCGTCGGTGGTGCTCTATGTCATTTGCCGCAGCTCCTTCGGCATGATCCTCAAGGCCATCCGCCAGAACCCCGAACGGGTATCCTTTGCCGGGTTGAACGTACGCAGGTACCGGCTGGTGGCTTTCGTCATCGCCGGCACGTTTGCTGGCCTGGCCGGTGGTCTGATAGCCCCGTTCCTGCGAGTAGCCAGCCCCGAACTGCTGCACTGGTCCATGTCTGCGGAACCCATCCTGATGGCAATCCTTGGCGGCACCGGGTATTTTCTGGGTCCGTTCATCGGATCTGCTGCGTTCGTATTGCTGGAAACCTGGATCACCACTTATACAGAAGCCTGGATGCTGGTTCTGGGTGTCATCCTGGCAGTGATGGTGATCTTCTTTCGCAAGGGGTTGCTGGGCACCATTATTGACTGGTGGATGGAGGTGAAGAAATGAGTAGTCCGATCCTGACCATCGATAACCTTACCAAGCGCTTTGGAGGTGTTACCGCTGTATCCGCAATCAATATGGAGGTGATGCCGAAAGAAACCATCGCCATCATCGGTCCTAATGGCGCTGGTAAGACTACCTTCTACAACATGGTCTCCGGACGGATGCAACCGACGGAAGGCAAGATTATTCTCGACGGCATGGACATCACTGGTCTGGCTCCTCACAAGATCAGCCGCATGGGGGTGTCCCGTTCGTTCCAGATCAATAATATCTTCCCCGAGATGTCGGTACAGGAGAACGTCGAGGTGGTGTTGTCCGCCTATCATGGCCACAGCCGAAAACTGTTCAACATTGCTTCACGCAACACGGGTATCCAGCAGGAAGCGGTCGAGTATCTCAAACGTCTGGGCATCGATAGTCTGAAGGAGCAGCGCGCCGAAGTGATCAGTTACGGTGACAAGCGCCTGCTTGAAATCGCCATGGTGCTGGCAACACAGCCCAAGCTGGTTCTTTTGGATGAACCCACAGCGGGCATGACTCCGGATGAAACCCGGCGTACCACCCGGCTGATCAAGAGCCTGGCGGACAGCGGCGACTACACATTCCTGATAACTGAACACGACATGGATGTGGTCTTCAATCTGGCAGACCGTATTCTGGTCATGCACCGGGGAGAGAAGCTTTTTGCCGGTACGCCGGAAGAAGTGAAAAGTCATCCGGAGGTTCGTCGTGCCTACCTGGGTGAGGAAGACGACGAGGCAGTCGAGGAGGCCAACCAATGATTCTTGATGTTCGCAATATCCAGACGTTCTACGGCGAGAGCCAGGCTTTGCAGGGCGTCACCCTTCAGCTCGAAGCCGGTGAGACGGTATGCATCCTCGGCCGGAATGGCGCGGGAAAGAGCACTACCTTGAAAAGCATTATGGGTCTGACTCCTCCGAGGTCCGGAGAGGTGATCTATGATGGCAAGCCGGTTCAGGGCTGGCCAGCCCACCGGATTGCTCGCGCAGGCATCGGTTATGTGCCAGAAGATCGCCGTATATTCCCAGGGCTGACAGTTCGGGACAATCTGGATGTGGCAGCGTATCAACGCAAAGGCAGTGCTGCCCGCTGGACGGTGGGTGGTATCCTCGATAAATACGAGATGCTGGGTGAGCGGGCAGATCAGGACGGTGCAACTCTGTCTGGTGGCCAGCAACAGATGCTGGCGGTAGCGCGCTCGCTGATGATTCAGCCAAAGCTGTTGTTGTTGGATGAGCCCAATGAAGGCCTGGCCCCAGTGATCGTCCAGCAGATTGGTGAGCTGATTGACGATCTTAGCCAGACTACAACTATCCTGTTTACCGACCAGAGCGTGAGGTTTGCCCTCAAGCATGCCCAGCGGGCCTACATCCTCGAAAAGGGCCAGGTGGTGCACGAGGCAAGCAGTGAAGAACTCAGGGCTGATCAGGCCACCCAAGACCGATTCCTGTCGGTGGCATAATCTGAAGTATAATCCCCGCCGCAGGAGCGGACAGGCGTGGTACCAATGATCGAAAACTATGAGGCATTTCGCAACGAGTTGAGCATGTCCAAGGAGGATGTGGTCCGCGAGGTTTATCGCCAGAACAAGGACAGGATCAGCATCAAGAAGGAGGCGACGGCGGTCAAGAACCTGATTCGCATCATCGAGTCGACGCTGAGACTGGCCAATTCCAAGGGCTTCCACGCCATGACCTTGAGAGATCTTTGCTCGGACTCTGGCATGAGCATGGGTGGCCTTTATGCCTACATCCGCAACAAGGACGACCTGATCCACCTGATCCAGAGCCATGGCTTCACCATCACCCGCCGCACCCTGTTGCACTACACTGGCGAGGTGGTTGATGTACGTGACAAGCTGTTTTCTGCGATCAAGGCGCACCTTTATCTGAGCGAGCTTATGCGGGCCTGGTTTTATTTCTCCTATATGGAAGCGAAGAGTCTGCCGGCGCCGGAAAAGCGCGATGCGGTCGCCATCGAGCTGGAGATCGAAGACATTTTCCTGAACGTTATTGAGGACGGTATCAAGGCAGGCGTGTACCAGCCGAGAAATGTCCGGCTGGTGGCTTCGATGATCAAGGCCCTGTTGCAGGACTGGTACCTGAAACGCAGGAAATACCGCGACCAAAGTGTTGCTGTTGACGACTACGCTGCGTTTGTCAGGGATGTAATTGAAAGCTATCTGCTGTGAGGGCTGTGATGACTATCAGTTTGACGAATCCGGAACTGCTGCGCGAAGGCGCTTATATCAATGGCGAATGGGTCCAGGCCCGTTCGGGTAATGTGTTGCCGGTGACCAATCCGGCTAATGGCGAACATCTGGCCAACGTGCCAGATATGGGTGTCGACGATACCCGGCAGGCGATTCAGTTAGCCGAGGCGGCCGGGCCTGAATGGCGGGCGCGTCCGGCCAAGGAGCGTGCCGGAATCCTGCGTCGGTGGTTTGATCTGGTGATGCAGAACCAGGAAGATCTGGCTCGGTTGATGACCGCGGAGCAGGGCAAGCCGCTGGCAGAAGCACGGGGCGAGGTGGGTTACGGCGCCAGTTTCGTCGAATGGTTCTCCGAGGAGGCCAAGCGGGCCTATGGCGACGTGATTCCGGGCCATGGCCGTGACAAGCGCATCGTGGTGATTAAACAACCCATTGGGGTGGTGGCGGCGATCACACCCTGGAATTTTCCGGTGGCGATGATCACCCGTAAGGTGGCCCCAGCCCTGGCGGCAGGCTGCCCGGTGGTGGTCAAACCGGCAGAAGATACTCCGCTGTGTGCGCTGGCCCTTGCGGTACTGGCGGAGGAGGCCGGTGTCCCGCCCGGGGTTATCAATATTGTGACCTGTTCGAAAGGCCGGGCGCCTGAGGTAGGCGAGGAACTGACTACCAATCCGGTGATTCGCAAGGTGTCGTTCACCGGCTCGACACCGGTGGGCAAAATGTTGATGCGCCAGGCCAGTGGCACGGTTAAGAAAGTGAGCCTGGAGCTCGGAGGCAATGCGCCGTTCATCGTCTTTGACGACGCCGATCTCGATGCCGCTGTGACTGGATTGATGGCCTCCAAGTACCGCAACACCGGGCAGACCTGTGTCTGTGCCAACCGCATCTATGTCCAGTCCGGTGTGTATGATCAATTTGTTGAAAAGCTGAAGGAAGCCGTCAGCAAGATGGTGGTGGGCGCAGGCCTTGAGGGTGAAACCCACCAGGGCCCGCTGATCAACCAGGCAGCTCTGGACAAGGTCCGGCGCCACATCGCTGATGCCACAGGCAAGGGTGCAAAAGTGGCCCTGGGAGGGCAGGTGCACGCCCTCGGTGGTACCTTCTTTGAGCCGACCATCCTCACCGACGTCACTCAGGATATGCTAGTGGCCAGTGAGGAGACCTTTGGTCCTGTGGCGCCGTTATTCCGCTTTGATACCGAGGAACAGGCGATTGCTATGTCCAACAATTCGGAATTCGGTCTGGCAGCCTACTTCTACAGCAACGATATCCGGCGCATCTGGCACGTGGCAGAGGCCCTGGAAACCGGCATGATTGGTATCAACGATGGGATCATTTCTACCGAGGCGGCGCCATTCGGCGGGGTCAAGGAAAGCGGCCTTGGCCGGGAAGGCTCGCGTTATGGCCTGGACGAGTTCATGGAGCTCAAATACCTGTGCCTAGGTGGCATGCGCTAAAACGTCGGTTGCGAGGTGAATCGGATGGCAGGATCCCTGTCTCACCTGCGTGTGCTGGATCTTTCCCGAGTTCTGGCTGGCCCTTGGGCGGGGCAGATCCTCGGTGACCTGGGCGCGGAGGTCATCAAGATCGAGCGCCCAGGAACCGGAGACGACACCCGCTCCTGGGGGCCTCCTTATCTGCAGGGCGCTGATGGTAACGCTGAGCTCTCTGCCTACTTCCTGACCGCCAACCGGAATAAACAGTCTCTGGCGATTGATATCGCGCACCCGGAGGGTCAGGAGCTGATCCGCAAGTTGGTGGCTGAATCGGATGTGGTATTGGAAAACTTCAAGGTTGGTGGCCTAAAACACTACGGATTGGATTATGACAACCTGAAGCACATCAATCCGAAACTTATCTACTGCTCGATTACTGGGTTTGGCCAGGATGGCCCTTACGCGAATCGGCCCGGATATGACTTTCTGATCCAGGCTATGGGCGGACTGATGAGTATCACCGGGCAGCCGGACGGTGAGCCCGGCGCGGGTCCCGTTAAGGTAGGGGTGGCCCTGACAGACATCATGACCGGGCTATACGCGACTGTGGGTGTGCTCGCCGCCCTCAGCCACCGGGATCGGACCGGCGAGGGCCAGTATGTGGAAACTGCGCTGCTGGATGTGCAGGTGGCGTGCCTGGCCAACCAGGCGATGAATTATCTGACCACGGGCAATGCACCGGCCAGGATGGGAAACGCCCACCCCAATATTGTGCCTTACCAGGATTTCCCTACGGCGGATGGCAACATGGTGCTGACCGTGGGCAACGATCAACAGTTTGCCCGGCTGTGTGACGTGCTCGGCCATCCCGAGTGGGCAAACGATGAGCGCTTTGCGACTAACCGTGCAAGGGTGGCAAACCGCAGGGAGCTGATCCCCAGATTGAGGCAGACGACGGTGATGCGGTCTACTCTGGAGTGGGTGCAAATCCTCGAGGAGGCCGGGGTTCCCTGTGGTCCGGTTAATACTCTGGATCAGGTATTTGATGATCCCCAGGTTCTGGCGCGGGACATGAAACAATCCGTTGGCCATCCGGTCCTGGGTAAGGTGCCAACGGTCGGTAATCCGATCAAGTTGAAACTGACGCCAGTAACTTATCGCACAGCGCCGCCACTGTTGGGGGAGCAATCGGAAAAGGTTCTACAGCAGATTGCGGGACTGTCCGCAGTCGAGATTGAGGCGCTCCGTGAGCGCGGCGTTATATCGTGAGTTGCCAACAGCGGCTAGGAACCGGTTCTCCCACTTAGTTTACCGCCCCTGAAATTGCGCGCTTCGCTTGGCCAGAAATGCCGATACACCCTCTGCGAAATCCGTGGTTCGAGTCATGTCCAGAAAAGCCGACCGCTCGGCTTCAAGGTGGGCAGCCAACTGATCGCCGTTAGCGCGGTCAGTGAGCTGGCGGAACGCGCCAAAAGCCCGTGTCGGGCCATTAGCGACTTTCTTGATCATCTTGCTCAACAGACTGTCATAATCGCTCGCCGGGGCGAACTCTGTGATGATTCCCCAGTCTTTGGCTTCAGTGGCACTGAGAGTTCGCCCCAGCAGCATAAGTTCTGCCGCTCTGCCAGCGCCCAGCTTGTGAGCCAGAAACCAGCTGCCGCCGCAATCCGGAACCGCGCCAATACCGTTATAGGCCACCAGAAATTTCGCGTCTTCCTCGGCGATCACCAGGTCGGCCATCAGTGTGAGGCTGAGTCCCGCGCCAGCGGCCACTCCCCTGACCGCGGCGATCACCGGGGCATCCATGCTGCGTAGGAGCAGGATAGCAGGATTGACGGCATCTAATATTGCGCTAATGGCTGCTCCTGCCTGCTCAGACGTTCCAGCCATGCTGGACACGTCACCACCGGCCATGAAAGCCCGCCCTGCACCTGTCAGAACGATGCAACGAACGCCGGAAAGACTACGGATTTCCTGAACCGCTGCGAGAAAAGCCTGTGCCAGAGGTACATTGATGGCGTTGAGGGCCTCAGGACGATTGAAGGTCAACCTGGCCACACCTGTTTCGGTATCAAATGCGGTGGTTATCAGTGTGTCTGTCATGGTGAATCGCACTCCCGATCCGCCAGGTCTGAAGATCAGAAACCTGCGTACTGATGATTGTTGTTTGTCGGGTATCAGGATAGAGCGGTTTGCCTAATGTTGCCTGAATGGACTACTTTAAAACTTGATCGGGGCTAACCCCGACGACAGGAAAAAACAAAAATTACAATCATCTTCGGGCGTGAGATGGGTATCGGCAGGGCGTGTTCACGTGCCTGAGTACCCGGCGCCAGGGGTGCCGGGAGGTAGTGTGAGCATCCTTGAAATCAGTAACCTGTCTCTGTCGTTTGGTGGTGTGAAGGCGCTGCAGGACGTGAGTTTCCGGGTGCCTGAAAACACGGTAACAACCATTATCGGCCCGAACGGTGCCGGCAAGACGTCGTTGTTCAACTGCATTTCCGGCTTTTACAAACCCCAGCAGGGCAGCATCCGCTATCAGGGGCAGACGCTGTCGGGCAGTATCAAACCGCCGAAACGAGCCGCATTGGGCCTGGCACGAACCTTCCAGAACATTGCCCTGTTCCGGGGTATGACCGTACTCGACAACATCAAGCTGGGCGCCCACGTGCACATGAAGAGCGGTCTGCTCAGTGCCCTGGCCTATGTCGGCCCGGCCCGGCGTGAAGAAATGGCCGTCCGCAAAGATGTGGAAGAGAGGATTATCGACTTCCTCGAGATAGACCACATCCGCCGCCAACCGGTGGCGAGTCTTTCCTACGGCCTCCAGAAACGGGTGGAGCTGGCCCGGGCGCTAGCCATGCAGCCGAAAGTACTGATGCTCGATGAGCCGGTGGCGGGTATGAACCGGGAGGAAAAGGAAGACATGGCCCGGTTTATTCTCGACATCCGGGAAGAGTGGGGTGTCACCGTGCTGATGGTGGAGCACGACATGGGCATGGTAATGGATATTTCCGACCACATCGCGGTGCTCAACTTTGGTCAGGTCATCACCGAAGGCCTGCCTGCGGACGTTCAGAACAACCCCGAGGTGATCAAGGCGTATCTTGGCAACAGCGATATCGAGAGCCTTCGCAAAAAGCTCAATGCCGAGGGGGAGGCCGCCTGATGGATTGGTTGTTCTTCGGCGAAATCAGCCTGGCGGGGCTGGCCATGGGCGGCCTATACGCCCTCATCGCCCTGGGTTTTGTGATCATCTATAAGGCGACGCGGGTCATCAATTTCGCCATCGGCGAGATCATGATGTTCGCGGCTTACCTGTTCCTGGCGTTTGCCGGTGGCATGGAAATGTCACCCTGGATTGCCCTGCCGCTGGCGGTTATCGGCGGCAGTATTCTCGGTGGCGTCATTGAAAAGACCATGATCCGTCCGATGCTGGGCGAGTCGCCGATCTCGGTGGTGATGGTGACTATCGGGATCGCCAGCATTCTGGTGGGCCTGGTGGAGTTCATCTGGACGGCCGATCCGCAGCTGCTGCCCAATTTCCTGCCCCGGGAGCCGGTGTTTATCGGTGAGTTGTATCTGGCGCCCAAAATTGCCTATGGCTTTCTCATCGGCTCGGCCCTTCTTATTGTCTATCTGCTCTATTTCCGGTTCTCCCGGGGCGGCGTGGCCCTGCGAGCCACCGCCTCGGATCAGGCAGCAGCCTATTCCATGGGCATCAATGTGCGCCGGGTCTTCAACATGGCGTGGGTGTTCGGCTCTCTGGCGGCATCCCTCGCGGGTGTGCTGGTGGCGGCCACCGGCGGTCTCAGCCCGCAATTCGGGATCATTGGCCTGAGTGTTCTTGTAGTGGTGATCGTTGGCGGTCTGGACAGCATTCTTGGCGCCCTGGTGGCCGGCGTGTTCATTGGCTGGCTGGAGACCGTGGCGGGCGCCTATCTGGGCGGTGAATACCGGATGCCGGCCACCTTCCTGGTGCTGGCGATCATCCTGGTGATCCGCCCCTACGGCCTGTTCGGCACCCACGAAATAGAGCGAGTGTAAGATGCGCATCGGTGACGCAAAACAGAGTTACGAGGCCGATGAGGCAATCTGGACCAGCCAGACCCAGAAGCTGTGGCTGGGGTTCTTCCTGCTGATTTTGCTGGTCTTCCCTTTTATCGTGGACTCCTATCTGCTGTACCTGGGGTGCCTGGTCGGCATCGCAGTCATCAGTACGACAGGTCTGAATATCCTGACCGGCTTTACCGGCCTGATTTCACTGGGCCAGGCCGGGTTTATGGGAGTGGGCGCCTACACCGTTGCCTGGCTGTCGATTAACACCACATTGCCATTCCCGGTGACTCTGGTGCTGGCCGGTCTGATGGCCGCCGCCGTCGGGATCCTGGTGGGCCTGCCCTCGCTTCGCGTCAAAGGCCTGTACCTGGCCATTGCTACCCTGGCGGCCAGCGTGTTCCTGCATTTTATCTTCGCCGAGTGGGAGTCCGTGACCGGCGGTATGGGCGGCCTGAGCCTGGAACCGGCGCACCTGTTCGGTCTGACCTTCCAGAGTGATTTCATGATGTATTTCATCATTGTGCCGCTGGCGGTGCTGATGGTGATGGGTGCCAGGAATGTGTTCCGGACCAGAATCGGCCGGGCCTTTATCGCCATTCGCGACCGGGATATCTCCGCGGAGATCTTGGGCATTAACCTGTTGCGCTACAAGCTGATGTCTTTTGCACTCAGCTCCTTTTATGCCGGGGTCGCCGGTGGCCTCTTTGCCTATTTCTTTCGGGTGGTTACACCGGAAAGCTTCCCGCTTTCCATGTCCATTTTCTACCTTGCCGCGGTGATCGTCGGCGGCATGGGTAATCTGCTGGGTGGCATTCTCGGCGCCGCCTTCATGACGCTGGTACCGGAAGCCCTGAAACTGCTGACCGCCGCGCTGACGCCCTTTTATCCGAATGCGCCGGTGTTCATGTCGCCGATGCTGGAAATCATCTTTGGCGCGCTGATCGTGGGCTTCCTGATTTTCGAACCCCATGGCCTGGCGGAGATCTGGCACCGGATCCGCCGCTTCTTCCGCCTGTGGCCATTCCGGAATTAATCGTGTTTCAACGGGTTCGTCACCGAGAACCCATGCACCATCAACAACAAGAAGCAGCAAGGAGAAGAAACATGTTCAGAAACATCCTCAAGAAAGGTCGCCGGCTTGCCGGGCTTGGTAGCCTCGTCGCTGCGCTCACGGTCGCCTCCCCGGCGATGGCCCAGGATAAAGAGCCCATTGTATTCGGGGGCTCCATTCCACTCTCCGGCGTCTTTGCCTTTGCCGGCATTCACCTTCATGCGGGACTCACGGACTACACCACCTGGATCAACAGCCAGGGCGGCATCAATGGCCATCCCGTGGAATATGTCATGGAAGACACCGCCTATGAGGTGGACCGGTCAGTCGCAGCCTTCAAGAAGATTTCCGGCAGCAACTCCCCGGCCACCTATTACGGTGACAGCACCGGTTTCATGAAGGCCATTGCCTCGGAGCTCAACAGCCAGGGCAACACCCTGATGAGCGGCGCGTCCTTCGCCACCGTACTGACCGACAATGAAACCTATCCGTATCAGTTCATTCCGGGGCCGAACTACAGCCAGATGTTCGGGATCATCCTGGAGTACATCGCCTCCCAGGGTGAGGGTGGCGACATGCCGAACGTGGCGTTTGTCTACAGTGACACGGAGTTCGGCAAGGACCCGATCGAGAATGGCAAGGCCCGCGCGGCCGAACTGGGCATCGAAGTGGTGGAAGAGATTGTCACCAAGCCGGGTAGCGTCGACGTGTCTGCCGAGGTGCTGAAGCTGCGCCGTGTGCGCCCGGATTACGTGGTGTTCCACGGCTACGTGCTGTCACCGATCAACGAGTTCATGGTGCAGATGCGCCAGATGGGTCTGGACACCCAGTTTATGGGTACCTTCTGGTCTTCCGACAAGCTGATCATTGACAAGATGGGCGCGGATGCCGACGGCTACATGGGTGTGATGCCCTACAACTACTACGACAGTGAGGAAGGCGGGCCGATGCTGGAGGCTCTACGGGCCCAGGCCGAGAAGAGCGATCCAGAGGCTGGATACCGCCCCACCGGTTACATACAGGGCTGGTTTAACGCCATGGTCTGGACAGAAGTGATCAAACGCACCCTGGATGCCGGCAAGGAGCTGACCGCGGATAACATGGCAGAGGCTCTGGCCTCCATCGAAGACTGGGACACCGGCGGTATCATCGGGATTCCGGTGACCGTGCGGGACATGTCTTTCCCGGTAGGCCGTATCTGGCGGGTGAACGCTGACGAAGGCCGCTATGAGCCGGTGTCGGACTGGATCCACCTCGACTGAGGGGCTGTATGGAAGCCTTACTGGAAATCGATAATATCGAGGTGGTCTACAACAAATCAGTGCAGGTCCTCCGGGGCCTGTCACTGCGAGTGCCGGAGGGTGCAATCGTGGCACTCCTCGGCTCCAATGGCGCCGGTAAATCGACCACGCTGAAAAGTGTCTCCGGCCTGCTGACCCTGGAAGATGGAGAAGTAACGGCCGGGGAAGTTCGCTTCAGGGGTAAGGATGTGAAGGGTACACCCCCTGAAAAACTGGTGCGCAACGGGCTATTCCACGTGATGGAAGGGCGGCGGGTGTTTGAAGATCTCACGGTGGAGGAAAATCTGATTGCTGCTACCTATGCACTCAGCGGCAGCAAGCCATCGCTGAGTGACAGCTATGAGCTGGTCTATAACTACTTTCCACGCCTGAAGGAACGCCGTAAGCAGCTGGCCGGCTACCTCTCCGGCGGCGAGCAGCAGATGCTTGCCCTGGGACGGGCGTTAATCGCCCAGCCGGACCTGATCATGCTGGATGAGCCCTCCCTCGGCCTGGCGCCGCTGCTGGTGGAAGAGATCTTTACCATCGTGGCCAGAATCAACCGGGAACAGGGGACCGCCATTCTTCTGGTGGAACAGAACGCCGCAGTGTCACTGGCCATTGCGTCCTACGGTTACATCATGGAGAACGGCAAGGTCGTGATCGACGGCCCGGCGGACAAACTCACGGCCAATGAAGATGTTCAGGAATTCTATCTGGGTGTGGGGGGCAAGGAAGGGGAGGTCCGCAGTTATCGAGACATCAAGCACTACAAACGCCGTAAACGGTGGCTGTCATGACAACGCCTTCCATACCTGACCTCACGCTCACCCAGATGCTCCGGGCCCACGCCCGGGAGCGGCCGGACGCCCTTGCCCTTCGCCAGAAAGACTTCGGTATCTGGCAGGCCTATTCCTGGCAGGATTATTACCGGCGGGCGCGGCACTTTGGATTGGGGCTTCGTGCCATGGGGCTCGAACCAGGCGGCCACGTGGCCATTATCTCTGAAAACCGGGTGGAGTGGGTCATCGGCCAGATGGGCATCGGCCTGGTACAGGGCATCTGTGTCGGGGTTTATCCCACCAGTCCCTGGAACGAGGTGGCCTATGTTCTTGAGCACAGTGACGCGGAATTCGTGATCTGTGAAGATCAGGAGCAGACCGACAAGGTGCTGGAGGCCTGGCCAGATCTGCCCCAACTGAAACACTGCATTGCCATCGATATGAAGGGCCTGCGCTATTACCCGGAGCCGCCGGCTGCGTTCGAGGATATCGAGGCCAGGGGCCGGGAATTCGAAACGCAGCATCTCAACCTGGTGGATGAATTGCTGGACAGCCAGCAAATGGATGACACCGCCCTGATGATCTATACCTCCGGATCCACCGGCCGACCCAAGGGGGCCATGATCAGCTGGCACAACCTGCACTCCGCGGCGCCGGGGCTGATTGAGCTGTTGCAGGCCGACGAGCACGGCTCCAGCCTCTCCTACCTGCCACTATGCCATGTGGCCGAACAGGCCTTTACCAATATTGCTCCGGTCTATGTGGGCAGTACGGTCAGCTTCGGTGAGAGCCTGCGGACCATTCAGGAGGATTTGCGGGAAATTGCACCGACCTTCTTCCTGGGGGTGCCGAGGATTTGGGAGAAGTTGCACTCCTCCATTTACATCAAGATCCAGGAGACGGGTCGGTTGAGGCAGGCGTTGTTCAACTGGGCCATCCGTGTGTGTTCACCCATGGCCATGAAGCCACGCTCAGAATGGAATCTGAAGGAAAAAGGCCTTTACAGCATCAGCTACTGGCTCGTGTTGCGTGCCTTGCAGAATTTTATTGGCCTGCGCCGATGCACCATTGCCCTCACGGGGGCGGCTCCCATATCCACGGGCATTCTCGAATTTTTCCGGACCATTGGCATTCCCCTGGTGGAGGTCTACGGCCAGACGGAAAGCACCGGCGTTGCCACGGCGCAGCTGATTGATGATGTGCATCTGGGGACGGTGGGGGTAGCTGTGTCCGGGGTTGAGGTAACGCTTGGCGAGCACAACGAGATCATCATGCGCGGTGGCAGCATGTTCAAGGGGTATTACAAGAACGAAGAGGCCACGGCTTCAACTTTGAAGGATGGCTGGCTGCACACCGGCGACGTGGGTGAATGGCGGGATGGCCAGCTCAAGATCGTCGACCGTCTGAAAGACATCATGATCACCGCCGGCGGCAAGAATCTTTCACCAACGGAGATCGAAAACACCATCAAGGCCAGCCCCTATATCAAGGAATGCATTGTGATCGGTGAGGCCAGAAAATATGTGTCTGCGCTGATCCAGATTGATTTCGATACAGTAGCCAAGTGGGCAGAGCAGGAGCGGATTGCCTATACCACTTTCCGCAGCCTGACCGAGCAGACGCGGGTAAATGAACTGATTCAGGCGGAAGTGAACCGGGGTAACAAGCAGTTGCCCCAGGTGGCCCAGATCAAGCGTTTCCACCTGCTTACCAAGGAGCTTGACCACGATGACGATGAGGTAACGGCGACCATGAAAGTCCGCCGGAGCAATATCTACGAGAAGTATACGGAGGTGATCGAGTCGCTTTACGCCTGACAGCGAGGCGCCTAGAAACGGGCGCCTTCTTCGACTCGGATCCGTTCCATGTACTGGGTCAGTGCGGCGTTGATCACAGCCAGAACAAGGAATAGTAGAATGCCCTTGGGCACCAGGGCGTGAATTTCCGGGTTAGGCGCCGTGCTGGCGGTTACCAGAATCAGACCCAGTATGTTGCGGGCCAGACGCATGGTAAGCATGGCGCAGAGATACCCGGATTGGAATGCCGATTCGGCACCTTTGAGCAAACGGCCGAAGGCCGGCATCAGGTGCACGGTATTGAACAACAGGACGGAAAAGATAACTAATTGAATAACACTGTAAATGGTCATGACCAGAAGACTACCTAACGACAACACTGCTGGTTTAAAAACGGTCGGAATTATCCCTGATTGGACAGATTTAATCCAGTTCAGGGCTGTGCCGGCTAATAACTGCTGTTCAGAAGGTCGTGGTAGTCACTTCGAAATCTCTGGAAGCTCAGATAGTTATTCTGGTGATCCACCAGACTTGCCGAATTGAACGCTTCTACAAAGGCCCGGGATTCTCCTGTACTGATTTCACCATCGAACCCGCCATCCCAGTCCAGCAGCTGCACCATTTCCAGCAGGACTGTCATCGCCAGGGCGCCATTCGCCTTTTCCAGGTATCGGTAGGCCAGACCGTAATGCTCGAATCGATACGGGATGTTAGCTGCGTCATCGGGAATGACGTCCCAGAGAGGGTCGTAGTCATAATGCTGATAGACCGGGGCAACCGGCTCGCCTGCTACAACAATGGCCTGACCCTCGGCAAACCAGTGGGGCAGCAAACTATAAACAGCATCATATCGAGACAGGTTCTCCTGAACGAAATGAACAATCTCGTGGGTGACAATCTGGCCGACTTCATAGGGCCACTGGCCATAATAGGGGTTGAATGCTACCGCAGCCGGTGAGGCCGATACAAACTCACTGCGCGGCACTTCCGGGCTGAGACAACCGATTACCTGCCGCGGATAGGGTGCTGCTGCGCTGCGGTCTTCGACAAAATCGGACCAGCGTAACTGGAACCGGCTCAATACGCCGTCGATTCGGCGCTCGAGCTCCGAAGCGGCTGCCCGGAACGAGGTCTCGCTGTAGGCCGGCGAACCATAGACCCGCACCCGGCCGCTGTGAGTCTCGAAATACAGCGGTTCGTTTCGGCATGCCTCGGTATAGCGGGTTAATGACCAGGCGCTGGCCGGGTAGTGCCGGCCGGTATCCCGTGCGTCGAAGAAGAGGCCGGAGACGAAGCCACCGGAATCCGGATAATGATGACTGTCTGAGGTGGTGACCTTGCAACCGGTCAGTACCATTGCGAGAACACTGAGTATCAGCATGGCTTTACTGGTTGCCATAAACGACTCCCGAATCGATTCTGTTTTTCAGAATCATCGCAGGGTTTTCGGGAAGGCTCCGTCAACAGGGTGTAAAAATCAGGTAAAGCGAGCTAGCGTATTAATTGATATGAATGAGAGGGAACGGATAGATGGATTACATCGCTCCTGTCAGCAGCGCCATCATGGCGATCGTCTGGATTGTTTACTTCCAGCTGTTCTTCCTGCAGTACAAACGAAACAACCGCCCTTACCTGGTGATACACCACGCCCAGAATGAAAATCCGGATGCCCTGTGTCTGCTGGTGAACATGGGCAAGGAAACGGTGCACGTACAGTGTGTTCAGGTGGTTCTCTACACCCGCGCGGGCGACGAGAAAATCATGACGGTGACCGAGTATCGTCGTGTTGGCGCGGACGACGCCAACGTGCACCAGGTCCTACGGCAGGGGCCATTGCAGCCCGGTGGATATCTGGTGCTGGGCTCGTTCAGGAACATCATCCTCGGTCGTCGCAGTGAAGAGAGTGAAAGCGACTACCTGTTCGAGGACATCACCGGCGTTGAAATCCGGGCAGCTGTGATCCATGGACCCACAAAATACCCGGTTGGTGTGCGGCGGAGTTTCTCTCTGAGCCATGAAGGTGGCCCCGAGATTTTCCCGCGGAATATTCACAGCGAACAACTTGTTCGGCGAAAGGATCGACATCAGGTACGTCGCTGGGTTGAAGAGGAACTGCAGCCCGAGTGTCGGGGGAGCTCCGAATCTGACGACTCGGACCAATCCGGACCAGAAAAATGAAAAGTGAGTCAGAGTCCTGTTGTGGCTATCAGAGCCCTTGGTTAGTACGCCCCGCGGATAAGATCAATCCCCGGCGTCAGAACCTCCCGCCACGCTGAATCCAGTTCAGGGGTGTACTCCGGATCATGAAGGCGGACGGTTTTCATGAGCGAATCCAGCCATAGGGGATACCACTCGGGCTTGATGTTGTAATGCGAGCGGTTATGGCTCTCGCCAAGCGCTCTCAGCTTGCGGTCCGACATGCCGCGAGCGTGAAGGATTAACTGCATGATGCCGTTGCGCAGGAGGTGACGTTGCGCGCCCATATCCGTATTCGCGAACCGATCCTTGATAATGCTCGAACTGGCCATGAAGGAGTCATAGAAGTCGACGAAGAAAGCGTCTTGGTTACAGCAGCGTCCGTAGCTCTGAAAAACGAGGTCCGTTTTATTCATTTGCAGTAATTGTCCTTGCCTGATCTGTTATTAATGAAATCGAGGCGAGAGAATACTCGGCATAATGAACAGGTTCAGTTGAAATTTGTTACTGGTTTTCCGAAATAACTGTCGCTGAATCAGTCATATAGCGGGGCTTCGGGTTGCGTTTTCGGTCCTCTTTGCTGAATATGAAGATGTACATTCGCTAACATAGGAAAGGAGGCAACGCATGTCATTGAAAGACGAACTGATTAGAAAAGCCGAAGCGCAACTCGCAGAGTGGGAAAAGCAGGCCGATTCACTGAAAGCCGAGGCAAAAGCCAAAGAAGCGGAAGCTGAGAACGAGAAGGCCAGCGCGGAGATTCAGCAGAGTGCATCTGATGCATTGCGTTCGGTCGAAAACAAAATCTCGGATGGCCGCAAAAAGCTGGATGAGCTCAAGCAGAGCGGCGAAGACAATATTGATTCTCTACGCGAAAAGCTCTCTGATCTGGTCGGTCCGGGAGACAAGCGTTAAGGTTATTGAAACCGGGTGTAGCAACGCTGTCGCTTGACCAGTAAACCCTGCCACTGCTCATGCTTGTGGTGGAGTTCGTAATGCTCCATCACAGACATGAGCTTGCCGAGGTAGTCGCATTGACCTGAAGCCGGCAGCCACTCCCCCAGCTCCCGATTGTTACGTTTCCGGATGTCTTCTCGGGGCAACCGAACCATATTGTTTGGATCATTCAGAAACTGTTCCCGAAGCCCATCATCCAATCGAGCAGCACCCCAATTCTCGGCGTACGCCAGAGGTACCAGCTGAGTGGTCTCTTTGCTGGCTGACTGCGATTCTCCGGTTCCAATAACTAAGCCTATGGCAAGAACAACTGTCGCGCTCAGGAGTACAAGCGGTTGCGTCTTCATGGCAGAAAACGGACCAGTACCCAGCCACTGATGACAATGTGAGCCAGGGTTACAAGTACGGATAAACCGTGCAATACGCCGAACCGTTTTTTATTGCCGGTGTCATTCGCCCGATTGATGGCGGGCATCAGAATCTGGCGAGTGGGTAGTGTTGAGAGTGCAATAATGGCCAGCCAGATGGCGCTGCATAGATCGCTCCGCCAGACGAAGATGGCGGCCAGCAGCGAGATGCCCATTACCAGCAAGTAGAACACCGGGAAGGCTCTTCGTATCGACGCGCCAGCGGTGTCCGGCGGCAATACTGTAAACAGAAAGCCGGCAAAACCTGCGGAATAAAGCACCATGCCGCCGAATAGGGCGGCGGTGAGAAGAAGTGCGACCGATTCCATCATGACCCACCTTGCTCGTGCGTTGAATACTCCAGAACCTACGAGCAGGTTTGGCAAAGGGCTTATCCGGATCCGGACAAAACTTTGTGATCTGACAACTCCGAATTGCTGGAAACAACGTACGAAATAATTCAGTTGCGAAACAACGAGACTGGTCTGGAGCGGTTGAGAGTATGCCTGAGGGTCCCGAAATACGCCGCATGGTCGATGACATCGATAAGGCCGTGGGCGGCAAGACAGCGCAATCAGTGTTCTTTGCCTTTGAACACCTGAAAACTTTCGAAAACGCCCTTCGCGGACGCAGAGTGGAGCGAGTGGAAGCGCGTAGTAAAGCCGTCCTGGTGTTTTTCGAAGCCACTGACGAAGACGGGCCCTGGTGTGTGTACAGTCATAACCAGCTCTACGGAAAGTGGCGGATCGGAAGGCCTGATGCGGAGCCGAGGACCAATCGTCAGCTGCGGTTTGCGATTGTTGGTCAGAAGAAAGCTGCCCGGTTATACAGTGCGTCGGACATTCAACTGGTTCGGCCTGATGAACTGAACGAGGTTCCTTACCTCTCCCGGCTGGGACCGGATCCTCTCAATCAAACAGTTGGAATAGACCAGCTTTTAGCCGTGTTCGTAGAAAAGCGCTTCCGTGGCCGAAACCTGGGTGGTCTGCTTCTGGATCAGGGGTTCGTTGCCGGAATCGGTAATTACCTCCGCTCGGAAATCCTCTTTGAGGCGGGTATCTCACCGCGGGCACGACCCCGTGATCTGGATGCCGATCGGCGGTCGAGGTTAGCGGAGGCGATTCTGACTCTGGTGCAGCGAACCTATCGTTTAAAGGGCGTCACCAATCCTCCCGAGCGTGCAGAGCGGCTAAAACAGGAAGGATGGACGTTCGGACAGCGTCGGCACATGGTATTTAACCGCGATGGGGAACGCTGCCATGATTGCGCGTCACCCCTTGTTAAAACCCTGATGGCCAGCCGGCGGCTGTATTATTGCCCTGTTTGCCAGGGCGTGCCGGCCTGACTGGCAACGGTTTGCCACTGGTTTTGGTAAAACCGCTCAATTGAGGTCTGCTCGTCGTCTATCTGGAACAGATACAGCCAGTCGTTATCGATCAGCTCCTGCACGACCTTGTGTTTTTGAGCGATCTCGGCAATGGCTTCCTTCGGTGCGGCCAAATACACGCTCAGGCGCAAGGGCTCGTGAACCCAGCGCTCGCCATCATGTACCGACTGCAGCGGCAAACCGATTCGCAAATCGCCGCCGTTGCCTTCGAAAACACCAAGATGGCCGCCAACCACGTTGTGCAGGACTTTGTTGCCGCTGCCGTAATGCAGGTTGTCAGTGACGGACATGAAGTACTGCAGGTTGATCCAGTGGGTGACCACCATAGGCGCGGTCATGATCAGTTCGAGTATGTTGAAGCCTTCATCCTCGCGCCAGCGGTAGTCGTGGAGGAAGCTGCGTCCGCCGAGGTCCAGGTGTCGCGTGGCCGAGCGAGGCGCCACGATAAAGCTGGCGTTGCCGGCAAGGCCCCATTCAGGGCGCACTTCGGACCAGTCCTGGCTGCGTTTTTTGATGGCGCTGTCGACGTCATTCTCGTTCGCGATACCAAGACGGATGGCGCGTTCACGACGTGCCTGTGTGCCGGCATTGGCCAGGAAGTTCCGGATTTCCTTAGGAACGTCACCTGCGAATTCGACCTCGTCGGTGGTTGTGTTGTGCAGCGCTCCCACGAATTGGGTTTCGGACGGAATCGAAATCCCCTGCTCAGCCAGGGCCACGCGCACGTCCTTGTCGTTCAGGATGCCGGCGAGTACGCGAACGTTCACCGAGCCGGTCTGTCCGCCGCAGGCGCCGCAGTCGAGGCCTGCGGCATGGGGATTATTGCGGGTACTGCTGCCGTGCCCGACCAGCAGTACAGTAGGAGCAAACTGATGAGTCAGGGTCATGGCCCTTAGAATACCCCCAGCCAAGTCTGCTTTCTCCCTGGCGTCCAGCAAGGTGCCATTCTGACGGATTTCGAATTCGGTCTGCCCCTTGTGGAGTTGGTCGACCGGGTTGTCCGATGACTTGCCAAAAAAGGTTTTGCGGACCATACGTCCCAGGCCTGCCAGGCCCATGCTCTCGATAAAGCTGAAACTTGCCGGGCCGGCATTGGAAAACTGTGACCAATGGGAGTGGTTGGCCAACGATTGCCGGCTGAAACTGCCGGCAGATTCGGCCTCTGTGACCTCGAGCGCTGGTGCCAGCAACCCGGGTAATTGCGGCCGGCAAAATTCGGTGCCTTTGGGGCGATACGAAATCGGGAGCCCGAAGAATCCGGCAAATCCGAGAGTCCGGATCGCGGGGTTCTGGGCTTCCAGGACGCGACGGAAGACCTCCGAGCGAACATCAATGCAGAATGCCGCCTGTAACTTGAGCGGCTGATCGTCCGAGCACAGATGCTCAGGCCTGGACAGAAGTTTTTTGGCGAGCTGTGACTGATAGACCACCTCTGCTTCTGTTTGCTGACGCCAGCCTGTGGTTTGAGATTGTTCATGGGTCTGCAACATCTCTGGCCAGGCGTCCCACTGTTTGAGCCAGCGCTGTTTCAGGTCGGCGAAGATAGCACCGCCAACATGCTGCACGTGTCGCCAGATGGCTAGCTCCCAGGCCAGCCGGATGGCCAGCAGGCCGGGCAGAAGATCTCCCTCGCTGCCTTCCTCACTGCCATGCAACCTCGCCTGCCAGCGCAAGTAGGCGGCCCAGGATGACCATCCGTTGATATCCAGCAAGAGCGCATGGGCATAGTCCGGAGCATAGTCGGGTTGCGATGCGAGGGCGTTAAGGGCATCGGTTATCAGTTTTTCATGCTGATCCGGTAACACCTGAAATTGAGAGGGCAGAGACGGTTCTTCCATAACGATGGCAATGCCGCGGTCAGCCCGGGTCATCTGCAGCCAGCTGTGATACAGATCCTGGGCATCGGCTTTGAAATCTCCGGCATCCAGGCGCTGGAAGTAGTCGCCGCAAAACTGGCTGATCTGGTGCACAACCTCATCCTGCCAACCCACGTGATGGGCGGTATCGCGGTTACGATCCAGTTGGGCGCTGAGATTCTGCCAGTGCTCAGGCATGCTGGCGGTCTCGGCAGCAGCCGGGCCATTGCCCTCGCCGCCAAGGGCGGCCTGGTTCTGACAGCAGGTACCATTGAGTGCCGCCATCCGTGAGGCGACCCGGGTGAATGGCAGGTCCCGCATTTCCCAGAACGGATTGACGGCGATCATCTGATCCAGTGGCCATGAGGGAGCGATTCGCGCGCAGGCATCGGTAACCGCTGCCTGCCAATCCGGTGTATCCGTGGTTGCTTCGGTGATGGCATTAAGGCTCGACGCTAACATTATGCGGACTCCCTGGAACCAGAAGTTGAAGAGACGCTGACCACGGCTCGGGGCCGCACGACATCAGGCAGTTTTGCCGGCCAGATTTTCAGGGTCAGGCGTGTGGACCACTCATCGAGGTAGCCTGCGGCAAACAGAAACCGGTAAAGCCTGGCGCCTGCGGGTGAGAAACGGTGATAGCGAATCTGGTAGTAGCCGCGCACCAGGATCGCAATAAGGGCGGCGACAAAAGCCACTTCCGGCAGGCTTGCCTGGCTCTCCGGTGATGCGAGTACCATGTCGAAAAAGGTTTTCTGGAGCCAGTACAGTACCCAGAAGGCGGCACCAATAATCAGACCTCTACCAACGGTGAGAATGCCTCCCCCTGCTGACAGGAACTCTGAGAGCAGAATCGTCAGCGCGATGCCCGGCACAATCCATGAAAACATGTGCGCTGTGCCTGCCTCATTGGACAGGAAAATAGTCGGCAGCATGAACAGGCCGGCCAGAGCGGCGGCGGCCAGCCACTGCTTTGGCCCGGGCTCGTTGATCGAAACCAGACGTTTTTTCATGGACAACTCGACGGTATTGCCGGCGTTAAGGAAGGTGTGGGCTTTGTAGGCGGAATGGGCCACCAGGTGCAGGAGTGCCAGCTCGTAAAGGCCCAGGGCGCATTCAACCAGCATCCAGCCCATCTGGGAGCAGGTTGACCAGGCCAGCCTTACCTTGATGGAGATACGAGTCATCATGACAAGGCTGGCGAAGACCGCGGTGGGGCCCGCCACTGCCAGTAATAGCCACTGGGCAGCGTTTACTTCTGAAATGAGCGGCGCCATCAGAATCATGAGGAAGCCACCAAGGTTAACAACGCCAGCGTGAAGCAGGGCAGAAACTGGCGTGGGCGATTCCACCACCTGGATCAGCCACCCGTGGAACGGCATCTGCGCGCATTTCAGCAGTGCAGCCACGGCCATCAGAATCGCAGCGATTTGCGCACCGAAGGGCACCTCTGTTGCACCGGATACCTGGGCCAGAATCCGATCAATGAACGGCGTGTCGTACTGGACATAAAGCAGGAGAAACGCAAAGGCGAGGCAGAGCTCTGCAATTCGCGCAAAAATGAATTTTTTGTGGGCGGCCAGGGCAGCACGCGGGCGATCAGGAAAGAACATCAGCAACTGGTGCAGGCTCACGCTGATGGCAACCCAGCTCGCGAGGAAGACCAGCAAATGATTGGTGATGGCGATCATGGCAACACTGGCGAGGATCACCTGCAGCCAGACCATGAAGCGGCGCTGGCCCGGATCCCCCGCAAGATACCTTTGCGAGAAGCGTCCCAGCACCATTCCCAGCAAAGTGATCAGCAGCAACATGATCGAGGCCAGAGGCGCGTGACTGAACCAGACGCCAGCGACGGGCCACCACCAACTTCCGATCGCGGCAGCCACAGCGGAAACAAAGGCAAGTTTGAAGGTCAACGACCGTGCGAGAAGGTTGCTCTGGTTGGTTGCCAATCCGGTCGCCACGGCTCCGGCAACGTAAAGCAGCGGCACCAGCAAGGAAAACAAGGATTCGATCGCCTGAACATCGAACATGCGAGGACCTCGGAATCAGGAGTATTTAGTACGCGTAGTATCCGAGGGTTTTGCTGTGAACAAAAATATATATATCTGATTGATGCGTTCCCTTTTAAAGAACGATATGCCTGGAGGTTTGTAAAAGCTTCCCTCAATCACCATATTTCTGCGTCTACGAAATGATGCACCGATTGGGCTCGAGCTCATCGTTCAGTTGCCATTTCTGGAAGACGCGTGCAAGAAGAGAGAACCGGAAAAGACCGAGGCAAAGAATTGGATTGTGAAAAAAATGGGGCGTTCCTGGCTCGAAGGAAAAAGCACTCGACCCTGACCGCTGGCGTATACCACCCCAAGCCCGAAGCAATTACGGCCGAGTACTGGGGGGTCTTTGTTGATAAGACGCCCTACATATTATTGGTGTCTGACGAAGAGCGCAGCGCTCGTGAAAAGGCCGAGCGACTCGCCGAATCGGCTAGTTTTCGCACGTTGCTGGAAGCAACCCTGACAGCCTGTCAGCGGATTGAAGCGAAACCACTTGATGGCCGCGCGGTGGATTGGGGCGAGCGGTTCACCGTGATCAGCGCCAGTCGCTCAGGCGACGTTGAAACGGGAACTCGGGAAATCGGTGAGATCAGGGCAATCCTGATGCCCGGTTGCCACCAGGCCGTGGCGGATACCCTGTGTATCGACGATACGCTGGCTACGGTGATTGATTCGAAGTTCCCGCAGGTTTCGAATTTTGATGATCTTCCGGAGCTTTCTGAACGAGACGTGAAAATGTCGCTGGGTAATCTGGAAGCCCGCAAACACCCGCGAGGTGGTCACTGAGGGCGGGTGTTCGCCGGCAAACAGATACTGCTTTTTGTTCACTGTGTCGTTGTCTGCCGTGAACTAAGGAAAACGTCCATCGCATCCGGGCCGATGGGTCGGCTGAAGAAAAAGCCCTGGGCATCGCATTTTGCCTGCTTGAAAAACGCCACCTGAGCCTCGGTTTCAACGCCCTCGGCAATCGTTTTCAGTTTGAGGGTTTTTCCCAAACCAATAATCGCACGCACAATGGCTTTGTCTTCTTCGTCATCCGGCAAATCCATCACGAAAGACCGGTCTATCTTCAATTTGTCGATGGGCAGTCTTTTCAGGTAGCTCAGGGAGGAATAGCCGGTACCGAAATCATCAATGGCGATGGTGATGTTTCTCTCTCTAAGTGCGTGAAGCTTCGGTATGGCCCTTTCCGGTTGGTGCATGAACGAGCTCTCGGTTACCTCCAGTTCAAGATGCTCTGGCGGCAATCCGGATTCATCCACAATCGCAAACACCTCTGCAAGAAAGTTCTCATCGTGAAACTGCGATGCAGCCACATTGATAGAGATGCGCCCTATGTCCAAGCCGGCATCCAGCCAGGCTTTCCCCTGGTGGCAGGCCGTTTGCAGCACCCACTGTCCTATGTTTCTTATGGTGCCATTTTGCTCGGCAATCCGTATGAAGCGATCCGGTGTAATCAGTCCCTTGTCTGGATGCTGCCAGCGTATCAGCGCTTCCATACCGGTTAGTTTTCCAAGCTCCAGATCAAACTGCGGCTGGTACTCGAGGAAGAGTTGATTGTCACAAACAGCCTTCCTGAGAGCATTCTCAAAGAAAACGTACTCAAGTGCACGGGCGGTCGACTCGCTCGAATAGAATGCGTAGGTGTTTCTGCCGTTCTCTTTGGCCTGATACATCGCTGCATCTGCGTCAGCCAGCAGTTTTGCTGCGTCATTGGAGTCCTGCGGAAAGAGGCTGATTCCCATACTCACGGTTACCCCGATCTCGACCTCGTCCATGGCGAACGTTTCTTTAAACGCTTTCATCAGAGTGTCGGCGACCTGTCCGGCATGTTCCGCGCCGTCAATGTCCTCCAGAAGAACGACGAATTCATCACCTCCAAGGCGTGCTGCCGTGTCGGAGGCACGTAGCTGCTCCCTCAGGCGAGCAGCTACGTGCTTCAGCAGTTCGTCCCCTGTGGGATGGCCCATACTGTCATTGATATTTTTGAATCGATCAATGTCGATGAATAACACCGCTATGGAACGGCCGGTTCGCTCCGACAGACGGATGCTCTGTTGCAATCGGGAATTGAAAAGGAGGCGGTTTGGCAGGCCCGTCAGGGGATCGTGGTGAGCCAGATAATCCAGCTTTTCCTGGTGGGCTTTCAGTGTGGAAATATCTGAAAAAACGGTCACATAGCCGACCGGCTCGTCTTTGTTGAGAATGGTGCTGATGGTCAGTAGTTCCGGGAAGATACTTCCGTCTTTCCTGCGGCTCCAGATTTCACCACGCCAGTGCCCGTTTTCTCGAACGCTTTGCCAAATGGCATTGAAAAAGGTTGGATCGTGTCTTCCGGAATCAAGAAGGTCGGGAGTTTTGCCGATTGCCTCCTCTTCCGTGTAGCCCGTGATCTGGGAAAAGGCGTCATTAACCTCAATGATCCTGTTATCCAGATCGCTGATTATTACGCCTTCAACCGTACTCTGGAATACCGTCGCGGCTTGACGCAGCTTATCATCAGCTATGCGTGCTTCCGTCACATCAATCGCAACTGCATAGATCAACCCCGCCTCGGGGGATGTCACTGATGACCAGGACAGCCAGCGGTAGGAGCCGTCTTTGTGCCGATAGCGGTTTTCAAACTCTGACGACCCTGCGCTGCTTTCTGCCACTCTGCCGGCTTCACTCAGGGTCTTCTCACGGTCCTCCGGATGGACGAACTCGATGAAGACCTCTCCTTCCAGTTCGTCGCGACGATAGCCCAGCTTTGTTTCCCAAAGTCCATTGACCCGTACGAAATTGCCCTCGAAGTCGACCATCGCGTTCATCGCCATGCGTTGATCGAAGAAACTGTCCAGTGCTTCCTGGGTCTGACGTTCGCGTGTTACGTCAATGATCACGCTATTCCAGCATATGTCTCCATTTTCACGCTGTTTGGGAGTGCCAGTGCCACTCAGCCATTTCACAACACCGGATGCTGGCTTGATCCGCCACTCGTGCCTCCAGAAGGTCATGGTTTCCGCAGAGCCACGAATCGACCGGGCCAGTCCCTCGACATCCTCAGGTAGAATCATTTCCCACAGTGGGCCTGGATCACGCTTCAGTCGTGCCGCCTTAATCTCCCACAGATCAACACAACCCCGGCTGATGTAGCTCAACTGGTCAGTGCCGTCAGGATGGAGAATATACTGGAAGATTGCCCCGGGGATGCCGTCGGTAAGCTCCAGGTAAAGAGCGTTTTCCTCGCCTGGTGTGGAAAAGACTGGGTCTGAACTCATCGGAATGCCAATTATTAGATATCCTAACTAAATATAGGCGGTTGGCGTCTGATTTTCCAAGAGGGCGTAGCGGAGTGCAGGGAAAGCTTGAAATTTCAGTTGCAAGTCTATGCCAGGGAAATACGGTAACGAGTGACGCCAGCTTTTTCTTCTCTGGTCCATTCAATCCGGTGGCCAGTGATATCACAAAGGGCCTGAAGGTCCTTTCGGCCGGTAGGATCATCCGTCAGGAAATCGACCAGAGTTCCGCTGGGCAGGTCTTTGGTTCGTTTTTTGAAGCGCAGGATGGGGAGAGGGCATACCAGACCGACAGCGTCGATCTGGTATGCCCCGGACTGATCAGTCAAGGCGAACGCTCTCGGCGCTGGTCTGCTGGGCTGACGACCAGCCAAACTGATTCAGCACCATCGGCGAAGCCGTGGCAATAAGCAAAGCCGCGACAAAAGCGGAAATCATGACCTTCACGACGAACCTCCTTTGCCTTGTTTAGCTTCTACCTCAGCGACCCACAGATCGTGGTGCTGGCGGGCCCATTCCAGATCCACCTGGCCGCTGCCCATGGCGTCGAAGGCACCTTCCATACCGACCGAGCCGATGTAGATGTGGGCAATGATCGCCAGCATCATCACAAACGCCACAATCGAGTGCCAGATGTTCGCATATTGCATCTCTTCATGGGGCGCCAGGTCCGTCGGGAAGCTGGTTCCCAAAACGCTGTTGATCACCGCGAAAGTGTCTGCAAACATCGGCATTTGGAACGGAAACAGCAGTGACAGGCCGGAGAGAGAGACCGAGGCGCCCAGTATCATCACCGTCCAGAAGATGATTTTCTGGCCAGCGTTGAATTTCTTCGCGGACGGGTGGCCATGGGTAAAGAGCCCACCGCCTACCTTGAGCCATTGCCAGTCCAGTTTGTTGGGGATGTTGTGGGCAACCCACATCACGAATGTCATCACAAGGCCGAGCATAAAGGACCAGGCGATGTTGTTATGGATCCACTTGGATCCGGCTGCAAGGGTTGCGAAGGCATCCGGTCCCATGACAGGGATCAGGAAGCTGCGGCCCATCAGGGTTATCAGTCCGGTTATGCCCAGGGCAATGAAAGAGCCAGCCAGGAGCCAATGGCCAAATCGCTCAACAGCTTTAAATCGCTGAATCGTGGTGCCTGCCGGGCCGCCATCGATCATGATTTTGCCGCGAACAAAATAGAACACCACTAATAACGCTATGAAGCCAAGGATTGCTCCGCCGCCGTAGGTGATGACCGGTCCTTCCCGCAGCTGCCACCAAGGCATCCCGGCGTCCTGAATGAGGACCTCGGCCGCTGGCCCCCGCACTTGCGTTGTGGGGTCAATTTCGTTGTAGCGAATAGCGCGCCAGTTGTCTGAGTCGGAAACCGCGCCCCTGGTACCCAGTTGATCCGAAATTGGTGCGGCGTCAGCGGGGTTGCCCAGGTTTTCAGACCGAAAGGAATCGTCCATCTCCAGCTGTTTCTGGCGGCGCATTATGTCTTCGAGGGTCTGGGCGCCCCCGGTCGCTGTTCGATCAACCGTCGGGGACTCTTGTGCCCAGACAGGGTTGATTAGCAGCGTCGCCAGCACGAGGATGGCGGCACTAAAAAGTTTTGTTTTCATTAGAGCACTCCAACGGAATCGACAAGAAGAAATTGTTGCCTTGACCGACGTCGGGGCCCCGAAGGGGCCCCGTATGAGTCAGGCCAGTTTATGCACCCTTCTTCTCGTAGGCTGTGCCCCATCCCCAGGCGCCGGAACCGAAACCACGGTTCACAACACGCTGGCGATAGATATCCGCTACCTCGTTGCCGTCACCGGCCAACAGGGCTTTGGTTGAGCACATTTCCGCACAGATCGGCAGTTTACCCTCAGCAATACGGTTGCTTCCGTATTTAGAGAACTCAACTGTGGAATTGTCTTCCTCCGGGCCACCTGCACAGAACGTGCATTTGTCCATCTTGCCGCGGCTGCCAAAGTTACCCGCTTGCGGGAACTGTGGCGCACCGAACGGGCAAGCGTAGAAGCAATAGCCACAACCGATACACAGGTCCTTGGAGTGCAGTACCACACCGTCTTCGGTCTGGTAGAAGCAATCCACCGGGCAGACGGCCATACAGGGGGCGTCTGAACAGTGCATGCAGGCTACCGAAATCGAACGCTCTCCTGGCTTGCCATCTTCGATGGTTACCACTCGGCGACGGTTGATGCCCCAGGGGACCTCATGCTCATTCTTACAGGCCGTTACGCACGCATTACATTCGATGCAGCGCTCGGCGTCGCAAAGGAATTTTGCTCTTGCTTGTCCTTCAAGTGCCATGGTCTACACCTCTTGTTATGCCGGCATAATCGCACATAGGGTGGCTTTGGTCTCTTGCATCTGAGTGACCGAGTCATACCCGTATGTTTGAATTGTGTTGGTGGATTCGCCCAGAACGATGGGGTCGGCGCCCTTGGGATACTTGTCCCGCAGGTCCTTGCCCTGATAGTGCCCGCCGAAGTGGAATGGCATGAACGCCACCCCTTCTCCAACACGCTCTGTCACCATGGCCTTAACCTTGATTTTCGAGCCTTCCGGACCGGACACCCAGACGTCATTGCCGTCGCGGACATTCAGATTGTTGGCGTCGCGTGGGTTGATCTCGATGAACATGTCCTGCTGCAGTTCGGCCAGCCAGGGGTTCGAACGGGTTTCGTCACCGCCACCCTCGTATTCGACCAGACGGCCGGAGGTAAGGATGATCGGGAACTCCTTGCTGAAGTCGTTCTTCTGGATTGACTCATACATGGTTGGTACCCGCCAGAAGGTCTTGTCTTCATAAGTCGGGTAGTCTGCCACGAGATCGCGACGGTTCGTGTACAACGGTTCACGATGCAGCGGCACCGGATCCGGGAAGTTCCAGACAATGGCACGGGCCTTGGCGTTACCGAAGGGCGCACACTCGTGCTTGATGGCCACGCGCTGAATACCACCCGACAGGTCTGTCTTCCAGTTGGTTGACGCGCCGGCCACTGCTTCAATGCTGGCTCGCTCCTCAGCCGTCAGGTCACCGTCCCAGCCGAGATCCATCAGCATCTGCATGGTGAACTCCGGGTAGCCGTCCTTGATTTCCGAATTCTTGGAGTAAACACCGTCCGCGAGAATGTTTTGGCCGTTGTGCTCAACACCAAAGCGGGCCCGGAATGTCAGGCCGCCTTCGGAAACCGGCAACGACATGTCGTACAGGTTGGCGGTGCCCGGGTGGTTCATCTCCGGGGTGCCCCAGCACGGCCACGGCATACCGTAGAAGTCACCATCGCAAGGTCCACCAACCGCACGCAGGGTGGTCTTGTCGAAGTGGTGCTGGTACTTCATGTGCTTCTTGAGCCGCTCCGGCGACTGACCGGTATAGCCAATGGTCCACATGCCGCGGTTGAATTCGCGGGTAATGTCCTCAATTGACGGCTCATTGCCATCAATGGCGATGTTGCGGAACATCTGATCGGTAAAGCCGAACTTGTCCGCGAACAGTTTCATGATTTCGTGATCGACCTTGGAGTCGAACAGCGGCTCTACTACTTTTTCACGCCACTGCAGAGAACGGTTCGACGCTGTTACCGAACCATAGGTCTCGAATTGGGTGGTTGTGGGCAGCAGGTAGGCGCCTTCCTTGCGATCGTGGAGAACGGCAGAAACGGTCGGGAAGGGGTCCACTACAACCAGCAGGTCGAGTTTCTCCATGGCTTCCTTCATTTCCGTCATCCGGGTCTGGGAGTTGGGCGCGTGGCCCCACAGAACCATGGCCCGGGTGTTGTCCGGCTGCTCAAGGTTTTCCTTGGCTTCCAGAACACCGTCAATCCAGCGTGAGACTGGAATGCCCTTCTCGTTCATCATGGCGCGGGACTTGCCGTCTTTATCCCAAACAGCGAAACGGCCTTTCAGATAGTCGAGATCTTCTTCCCAGACTCTTGCCCAGTGGGCCCAGGAACCAGCAGACAGACCGTAGTAGCCGGGCAGGGTGTCAGCGAGTACGCCCAGGTCCGTTGCGCCCTGAACGTTGTCGTGGCCACGGAAGATGTTGGTGCCACCGCCGGCGACGCCCATGTTGCCGAGGGCCAGCTGGAGCACGCAGTAGGCGCGGGTGTTGTTGTTACCGTTGGTGTGCTGGGTACCACCCATACACCAGATAACAGTGCCTGGCCGGTTGTTGGCCAGAGTGCGGGCAACACGCTCAAGCTGTGCACCCGGCGCGCCGGTTACACGCTCAACTTCTTCGGGATTCCAGCGCTTCACTTCCTCGCGAATGTCTTCCATGCCGTATACACGGGTACGGATGAATTCTTTGTCTTCCCAGCCGTTTTCGAAGATGTGCCAGAGAATACCCCAAACCAGCGCAACATCGGAGCCCGGGCGGAAACGCACAAACTCGTCGGCATGGGCCGCTGTGCGGGTGAAACGCGGGTCGCAGACGATCAGCGGGGCGTTATTTTCTTCTTTCGCCTTCAGCACATGCAACAGCGACACCGGGTGCGCTTCGGCGGGGTTGCCCCCGATGATGAAGATCGCCTTGGACTTGTGGATGTCGTTGTAGGAGTTGGTCATTGCGCCGTAGCCCCAGGTATTGGCTACGCCGGCAACCGTTGTGGAGTGGCAGATACGGGCCTGGTGGTCCACGTTGTTGGTGCCCCAGTAGGCCGCAAACTTACGGAACAGGTAGGCCTGCTCGTTGTTGAACTTTGCGCTGCCCAGCCAGTAGACCGAATCGGGACCGCTTTGCTCGCGGATTTCGAGCATCTTGTCGCCGATTTCGTTGATGGCGGTATCCCAGGAAATCTTCTGCCACTGACCGTTGACCATTTTCATGGGCGACTTGAGACGACGCTCGCCGTGGGCATGCTCCCGTACGGAAGCGCCTTTGGCGCAGTGAGCACCCAGATTGAAGGGGCTGTCCCAGCCTGGTTCCTGGCCGGTCCATACGCCGTTCTGAACTTCGGCTTCGACGGTGCAGCCGACCGAACAGTGCGTACAGACCGATTTCTTGACGACCACTTCTCCGCCACCGGTTGCCGGAGCCGCAGCTTCAACTCGTCCCGATGTCAGCGACAGTGCCGCCAAACCACCCACTGCCACGCCGGACGTTGTCAGGAACTGACGACGGTCCAGAGTCTTGGCAGCGAGAGAAGAAAGCAAAGAGCCTGCACGGGAGCCTTTCGCTACCCCGTTGGTCTTCTTCCTTAACATGTTGTTTACCTCTCTCTTTATTGTTCTCGTTTTTTCGGAAAGCTGAGTCTCGCAAGGGCCTTTCGCAACCTCGGTCAACTCAAATCCCCGTTAAAAGCGAGCCGATTCGAAATACTTACGTGTGTGTTCGGTATCACGTAAACCGCGGCTTTTCGGGACGTCTGTTCTGACGACCTCGGCTGCGGCATTCGGTGCAACCGTCATGGCAACAGCAGCTGGAGCTGCGGCTGCGGCCATTTGCAAGAAACGGCGACGGCTGTTTTCACGCTTCGGGTTGTCCATTGGACACCTCCCCCTGGGTTTATGGGACCTTGAGATCCCGGTTACTGAATTGCAAAGGCGTCGGCTTCCACGGCCATGAAGGCTCGACCAAGCGAACCTGCTGGCGCGTAGAAGATGGCGCTTTGCGCTTCTTCCAAATCAGTAAAAAACAAGGCTGCCCACTTCGCCAGATGGGCATCAAAAAACGCTTTTTGCGACGGCAGTCCGCTGTCGCACGGAAATTCGCCAGTAATGATGCCGGCCATGATTTCGCAAAGGGTGCCGATGTGATCTTCCGGCTCCTTTACATCGCTGCGGGATTTGATTCCGCGAGACATGAGATCGGTTCGCAGCTCCGCCAGGGGCTTCTCATTCAGGAATCCGGTGAGGTAGTAACTGGCGTAGGGAAGCAATTCGCCACGACCGAGGCCAACAAACAGATTGTTGAACTCTCGCTCGGCGTCATACGGGTTGGTACGTTCGGCGAGGGCTGCCAGGTTCTTGCAGGCTGAACCCAGGGGCGTCTCGTCACCCTGCAGTGAAGCCAGCCCCTTCAGTAAGTCATTGGAGGGTGGGTCTGCAAGCAGGACGCCCAGCAGTTGATAGATCTGGGCCCTGGCACGATCCTCTTCGGAGATCGAACGGGGGCACTGGATTTCCGCAGTATTACTCAACTCATCTTCCTTCTAATTATTATTTGCGGTCTGTCACGCTATTCTAGTACATATTCCGGAATATTGGCCCGACCGACCTTTAATTTGCTAATAGCTGAAATGTATTCTGCTAATAGTCAAAACGCATCCGAGGACGGAATCGAGGTTCCGGCTCCTCTTCTGGCTGGCTGGACTGTTCTTGGGCAAGCCGTTGCTCGGGAAGTTCCGTCGGCGTTGCCCTGTCCTCCAGCTCGGGGCTGTCCTCGGTCTCCGGTTCCTCGGCGGTTGTCGAATCAGGTTCAGCCATCGATGAAATTGCCTGGTTTTCTGACTGATCCTCCACGACGTCAGCGGCTTTTTTGGCCTTGTCCACGAGGCCTTCGCCCACTTTATAGAGCGTTTTCACGGTTTGGCCGGCCGTCGAGGCCAGAGTGTAGTCCTCGTCGTAATCATTAAGACCATCGAGAACTGCAAGCACAGGGTTAGATTTCCAGAGGCCCCGGAGCGCCTTTCGGCGAAGGAACTCCGGAATTTCCTTGCGCATGAAACCGGTGATGTCCGTACCCAGTTCGATGTTTTCGGGGTCGGGCAGGTCATACTTCTCTAGTAGCTCGTGTTCCGGCAATGCTTCATTGGTCGCAAGTTCCTGCTCTTCCGGGGCTGGTTCGGTCTCGATAACCGGAGGAGGAGGAGATGGTTCCGGGCGCTTGGCGGCTTCGGCCTTCTTGCGAGCCCAACGCTGGAGTCTTGATTCGGCCATTACTGAATTCTCGGCTTTTTGATGTTCGCAGGGGCACGGTAAACGTCGCTTTCCTGGCGAATGCGCGGGTCGCCCTTGGCATCCTCGGCGCCATCAACGCGGACCTCATCGCGGCGACGTTTCTTGAACGGCTCCTCGATGTAGTGCATGTCAATAAATTCCTTGATCCAGGCCGCCATGGATTCGGGAATGGGAACCGCCTCAACAATGCTTTCGCCGCTATCAAGGGCATCCAGTGCTTCATGGGCGCTGGCGGTGATGGTGCTCACGACCCATCCGGAGGGTGAATGGCTCGTTACATCCCTGTCCATGATGATCCAGATCGATGGAACGGCCATGTTCAGAGAGACCAGATAGCCTTCGACGTCGGCCCGAAAAAGCTCCATCGTAACGGTGCCCGCGTGGTAATCGACCACATCTTCCTCGCAAACCAATTCTTTCCAGAATGCATCAGGTGCCCCCGGTATAACGGCAACTGGCTTCCAGATTTCCTTTACCCAGCAAGTGACGCCTGGAGTTCGGCGAACGACAGCGCCGACCCTCAACTCGCGTTTCCACTGTTCTGTACGACTACTCATGGTGCTTCTCATTTTTTGTTATAGCTTAAAACTAGCAGGACACAAAAGATTATCCAATTGTCCAAAAGATAATGCCTGTGGCATGCTCGAAAAGCGATACGTAAGTGTAAACGTATAAAAACAACGAAAGAGTCAATTTCCTGATGACGGCACATAAGACTTTATTACTATGCAGCTGTGACAAATCACAGACCTTCGATTCAGAGGCTTTGCGCAAAGCCGCGGCCGCTGAGCAGGTGATTGCAGTTGATCAACTGTGCGGCAAGGAGTTGAGTGTTGCCGCCGAGCATCTGGGCGCCAGCAATGACGTCCTGATTGCCTGTGGCCAGCAGGCGGCTTTGTTCGAGCGCCTCGCCGAGGACGTTCACGCCGAGATCCAACACTCCGCTCCACTCCAATCCATTGATATCAGGGACCGTGCTGGCTGGAGCGCCCCCGACGCGAAACCCGAGCGCCTGCACGCGAAGCAGGCAGCCCTGATTGCCGCCGCCCAATTGCCGTCGCCCATGGCGCCGGCGAAAACCATTCAGTCCAACGGCGTGTGCTGCATCGTCGGTCCCACCGAGAAGGCAATCCGGATGGCCGGGCTTGTGCAGGACGAACTGGGTGTTACCTGCATTGTTAATGATGCCGGTCCCATTCAGCTGCCATCCGCCGCTTACGACGTGGCCAAGGGCCAGTTGACGGGAGCCTACGGTGCACTTGGCAATTTCAAGCTGGAATTTGCCCACCTGCAACCCTTACACCCGGCCGGTCGCGGTGAGCTGGGTTACGAGGCGGCCAAGCCCACCGCCCGCAGTGAATGCGATGTGTTTATCGATCTGCGGGGCGGCGCCCCGGCATTTCCGAGCCACGAGAAGCGCAACGGCTACTTCTGGGCGGATCCGGAAAAGTCCGGCGAGCTGGAGCGCATTGCCCTGACGGCAAGGGAAATGGTGGGTGAATTCGAAAAAACTGTGTACTTCAGGCTCGAAGAGTCTTTGTGCGCGCACTCCCGGGCCAACAAGCCTGGTTGTACCCGGTGCCTGGATGTCTGCCCGACGGAGGCTATTTTTTCCTTCGGGGATCACATCCAGATTGATTCGGATATCTGTGCCGGTTGCGGCTCCTGCGCTGCTGTCTGTCCCACCTCTGCAGTGACCATGAATGAGACGCCGTTCGAGGCGCTCACCAAGGCTGTGGAAGTGATGGCCAAAGTCTATCGCGAGCATACTCACGAATCGCCCCGCCTGGTTTTCCATACCCTGGAGGCTGGCACAGAGGCCATTGCCAACCTGGCTCGCTACGATAATGGTCTCGCGGATGATCTGATCCCGATGGGGCTGGAGCATGTCGACCGGATCGGCCACGCTGAAATCATGGCGGCATTTGGCGCCGGCTACGCAGAGGTTCTGATCCTTGCGGACAACGAGCTGGATCGCCGTGCAGTGGCCGCAGAAGTGGAGCTGGCCCAGTCTATGCTCAAGGGTACCCACAACTCTCCGAGCCGGGTTAGGGTTATTTCCGCCATCGAGCTTTGCGACGCCGGCGACAATGCCGGTCGCGTGAGCGACCCTGTGCTGCTGGTTGGCGGTCGCCGGGATATCACCCGGGTGACAGTGGCTGCCATGTCGGAAAAGATCGAAGAGCCGATTCCGTTGCCCAAAGGTGCGCCTTACGGAGCCATCGAAATTGATTCCGATAAATGCACGCTCTGCCTTGCCTGTGTATCACTATGCCCGACCGGCGCCCTTGGTGACCATCCGGATCGACCCGAGGTGCAGTTCACGGAAAACGCCTGCGTCCAGTGTGGTATCTGCGAGAGTACCTGCCCGGAGACCGCCATCACCCTGAAGCCCCAGCTCGATGTGTCCAAGGCGGCGCTCAGTGCCCGAGCGTTGCACGGTGAAGAGCCATTCGAATGCATCAAGTGTGGCACCCCGTTTGGCGTTGCCAGCACGATTAACCGTATCGTCGAGAAACTGGAAAACCAGCACTGGATGTACAAGAACTCTGATAACGTGCAGCTCATCAAGATGTGCGATGACTGTCGGGTCAAGGCCCAGTTCCATGGGAGCACAGCGCCCATGGCCGGTGGCGAGCGCCCGCGGGTCCGCACCAGCGATGATTATCTGGACAGTTAAAAACAACAGGACACACCATGGTTGAGTACACCGAAGTAGGAAAAAATCCGAATCTGATCGGAACTGACGCTCCGAGGCCTCAGGACAAGAACCCGAGGGGCGTGGATCGCATTATTGCCATTGCGTCGGGCAAGGGCGGCGTTGGTAAATCGACCGTGTCGTCCAACCTGGCTGTGGCCCTCGCCTCGAAAGGGCTGAAGGTCGGCTTGCTGGACGCTGACGTCTATGGGCCGAGCCAGCCCCGCATGCTGGGGGTTTCGGGCCGGCCGTCCAGCCCGGATGGCAGCACCATCCTCCCGCTGAGGAATCACGGCGTAACGATGATGTCCCTGGGCCTGATGGCCCCGGAAGACGAAGCCATTGTCTGGCGCGGGCCAATGTTGATGGGCGCCTTACAGCAGATGATGAACCAGGTTGAATGGGGCCGGCTGGACGTACTTCTGGTGGATCTTCCACCGGGCACCGGTGATGTCCAGATGACCCTGAGCCAGAAATTCTTCGTGGCCGGCGCGGTCGTTGTCTCGACGCCCCAGGACATTGCTCTGATGGACGCTCGGAAAGGCATTGACATGTTCAAGCGGATGGATGTGCCGTTGTTCGGACTGATTGAGAATATGGCCTCGTTTATCTGCGATGGTTGCGGCAAGGAACACCATCCGTTCGGACACGGGGGTGCGAGGGCGGAAGCCGAGAAATTGGGTGCGCCTTTCCTGGGAGAAATTCCGCTGGATCTTGATATCCGGTTGGGATCGGATGGTGGTGTTCCGATTGTGGTCTCGAAGCCGGACAGCCCCCAGGCGCAGGCTTTCCAGCGCATTGCGGATGAAATTGTTGCCTCTGACGTCTACGCACGGGCCATCCAATGATCGAATCACCCCAGTTCCCGCCGTTACTTAAGGGAGAAGTGGTACCCAGACACACGGACCCGTTTGATAAAGCCGTCAGCCGGGCCGTCGCGGGTGTCGATTCCGGCACGGTGTTCTACTCCGAGCAAGACGACACCCTGCGCGCGGCCCTGGTTCTGGCGCCGGAAACACCCCTTGAAGAGGCCATCCAGGCAGTCTACGTCGCCCAGATAGGCCTTGCCGAGAGCCTGGGTGCGTTGGCCCCGCCGGAAGTGCCGGTGCACTTTCAGTGGCCCGACCGGATCAAGGTAAACGGTGCGCTTTGCGGCAGTGTCCGTTTCGCGGCGGATGTTTCCGATCCCAAGGCCTATCCCAACTGGCTGGTTATTGGCATTGAAGTACCTTTCATTCCGATGACGGACCAGCCGGGAGAAAATCCGGATGAAACCTGTCTGTATGAAGAAGGGTGCATCGAAATCACGCCCATGGCCCTGCTGGAAAGCTGGTCCAAGCACACTTTGTTGTGGCTGACCTACTTTCTGGACAGCGGCTTTGAACGGGTACACAACGAGTGGCGGCCACGATGCGACACCTTGGGCAATATGATCGAACTGCCCAGGCCCGGCATCTTCGTTGGCCTGGATGAAAAAGGCCGGATGCTGTTACGTCAGGATGTCATGACCGAGACACTGAGTTTGATCGAATTCGCGGAGCACGTATGAAACTGGCCCGAACCCTTCAGCTGGATATATCGGACGAAAACGTATTTGAAAAGCCTGCACCCAGCGGTGAGTGGGCCATCTCCGGTGGCTTCGAGTTCTCCAACTGGACCGAGGCAGACCTGAAAGGCAAAGCCCGACAGGCGTTCAGTAACGGCTGGTACAGCATTGAATCAGGCGGGCGCGCCAGTTTCGTGGGTGTCTGCAACATTACCGAACCGGAACTGGAGCATGTTCGCCGGACCCTCGCGCAGACATTTGTTGACCATTACGGCGCGCCAGATATCGACGCGGCCTACCCGGTTGCCTGTGAGGAAATCGACCAGATGCGCAGCATGTGCGAGGATTTCGAGGACAACACGCTGTTGATGGTCAGCCGCACGCTGACCGAGTTGGGTGTCGAGGAAACCTACCGTTCCCGGGGGCCTCAGGATGCTTCACTGGAAGCCTTTGCGGTTCATGGCAGCGTAGACTGATTACAGGCCGAAGCTGCCGTAAGGAATGAACCGCACGGGGGTGCCCGGATCTATCTGCTGGGCGCTCTCATCCAGTTCCACCAACCCCTCGGACCAGGCCAGGCCGGTCACCCGTCCGGAGCCTTCAGAACCGAACACCTCAACCTGCCCATCCCGGACCCGTGCCCGCAGCATCTCGCTGCGTCCGGGTTTTTTGTTCTTAGAAAAATTGGCCGGCATCACATAGGCCTGAGGCTCGAACCATTCTCCGCCCGCCAGTAATGCCATGGCCGGGGCGCCAAACCGAAGGGCGCAAACCCAGGCGGCCACCGGGTTGCCCGGCAGACCCACCACGGGCGCGCCCTGGAACATGGCGAGGGCCAGGGGGCGGCCCGGTTTGATGGCAATGCGCCAGTTACTGATGTCGCCGTGGGCTTTCAGTGTTTTCGACACGTGATCTTCGTCGCCGGCAGACACACCGCCGCTGGTCAGAATCAGATCGCAGTGTTTCGCGCCCCGTTCAAGCGCCGCTTTCACCTCTTCGGCCCGGTCAAGCACATGGCCGAGATCCACGAGCTCGTAGCCCAGTTGCGAGATCAGGGCGCTGAGCATCGGGCGGTTGGCGTCGTAGATCTGCCACTCGGTCACCGTTGCGCCGACCGGTTTCACTTCATCACCGGTAGACAGGACGCCGACCCGAAGCCGCTGATAGACATCGACAGAGTCGACACCCACGCTGGCAAGTACGGAAATCTGGGTCGGGCTGAACCGGGTTCCGGCAGTGAGGATCTTGTCCTGTGCCTCGATGTCTTCACCGGCTTTGCGGGCATTGGCACCCGCTTTTAGCGTGCCATTCAAATGCAGCTGGCCATTCCGGACTTCGCAGTCTTCCTCCAGAACCACCGTATCCGTGCCGGCTGGAATGACCGCGCCGGTCAGAATCCGGATCGCGTGGCCTTGGGGCATCTGCCCCATGTAAGGCTCACCGGCGGCACTGCGGCCATCCATCAGCGGCAGTGTGCAGGGTACGTCTGTTATCGGCCCGGCAAGGGCATAGCCGTCGACAGCGGAATTGTTGCTTGGGGGATGCGCCCGGGGAGCGTAAACATCGCTTGCCAGGATACGACCGTTTACCTGCGAGAGCGGAACGGCCCGCTCAATCTCCACCACGGGGTGCAACCGTGAACGCAAACGCTCAAGGGCCTCTTCGACCGGGGTCCAATTGATGCCGGGGGGAAGGGCAAAGCAATCGTTGCGAAGCGGTTTCATGGATCTTCGGCTCCTGGTTATGCTGTTCAGGGTTGCTGACGGTTGAGAATAAAATCAGCGATGGCGGGGATATCGTTTATGTCGAAAACAGGACCCGAGAACTCGGCAGCATAGTCCGACACCACGGCAACAATGCTCGGATCCTCGGTGAACAGCGGTGACCGCGAACCTTCCCGCCGGTGCACCTCGATTTTGGCGTGGGAGTGGGTCTTGAAACCCTCCACCACCACCCAATCGCAGGGGCTCAGCCGTGCCAGTAACTCATCCAGCGTCGGCTCTGCGGCCCCCCGGAGTTCGTGCATGATCGCGAAGCGCTGACCGCCGGCCAGGATGACCTCCCGGGCGCCGGCGTCACGATGCTTGTAGCTGTCTGTTCCGGGTTGGTCCACATCCACCATGTGGTGGGCGTGCTTGATCGAATTGACCGTTAACCCCCGGCTGGACAGCTCTCGAATCAGAGCCGCAGCCAGGGTGGTCTTTCCGGAGTTTTTCCAACCTACGATGCCGATAACGTTCACTTCAGGTGCTGCTCCGCCCAGGCCAGATCTTCCGGCGTATTGATATTGAAAAAATCGCCCTCGTCGAACACCACCAGGGTTTCACCCTGGGCCTGTGTCCACTGGCGGATCTTGCGAACCCCGTCGATCAGGGCGGCCCGCAGGTCGTGCCGCAAGGATACCTGCCAGCGACCAAACGTTGGTTGCGGCAGCCGGCCCCGCTCAGGGTCCGGCGTGGCTGCGAGTACCACCGGGGTGTCATGCTCGGCCAGTCTTTCGGCCAGATCCCGGGGAAAGGACGGGGTATCAGCGGCAACGCTGATCAGCCAGTCATGGCCCTGCTCGGCAGCCCAGTCCATGCCGGCGAGAACACCGGCCAGCGGGCCGGGAAAGCTCTTGATGGAGTCCGCGACCACCGGCAAACCCAGATCGTCAAACCGGTGTATATCGCCGTTGGCATTCAGCACCACCGCGTCGACCTGCGGTGTTATTCGCTCAATTACCCGCTGGATCAATGACTGGTCTCCGAGCATGAGCCGGCCTTTGTCGCCGCCGCCCATCCGGTTTGCCTGGCCGCCGGCCAGGATGACTGCGCAATCGGTCACGCCGTGCCTCCGTCAATCATGCTGAGCCCCTTTTCGACGCAGCTTTTTGTCTTCATCGGGAACCTGCGAGAGGTCCTGATCGAACACCAGGCGGTGTTGGCCGCTCAGACAGGTGAATTTCTTGCCTCGCATCCGCCCGATCAGGGTCAACCCGACTTGCCGGGCAATGTCGACGCCCCAAGCGGTAAAGCCGGAGCGGCTGATCAGGGTGGGAATTCCCATCAGCGATGTCTTGATGACCATTTCGGAGGTCAATCGCCCGGTGGTGTACAGCACCTTGTCGGCCGCCGAAATGTTGTTCAGGTGCATCCACCCGGCAATTTTGTCGACCGCATTGTGGCGTCCGACATCCTCCATGTAGGCCAGGATTGTTTGGCCCTGGCACAGTGCGGTGCCGTGGATGGCGCCGGTTTCCATGTACAGGCTGGGTGTGTGGTTGATCTGATAGGAGAGATCGTAAAAGGTGCTGGTGTGCACCGGGGTGTCCGGCAGCGAAAGGCCTTCAAGCCCCGCCATCATGTCGCCGAAAACCGTGCCCACCGCGCAGCCGGAGGTGCGGGTTTTCTTTTCCAGCTTGTCTTCAACATCGGTAACACCCGAGGTGCGGACCACGGCAACCTCAAGTTCCTCGTCGAAATCGATCCCGGTGACCTCATCGGTCTTTTTCAGCATGCCCTGGTTCAGCAGGAAGCCCAGAGCCAGGTACTCGGGGTGATCGCCAATGGTCATCGCCGTGACAATCTCCTGGCTGTTCAGGTAGATGGTCAGGGGGCGTTCCTCAATCACGCTGATCGATTTGGCCTCGCCGTTTTCGTCAACACCCTCTACTGGCCGGGAAAGCCGGGGATCTTCGGGATCTGGAAGTATGGGATCAATCATCATTTTTGTTATGGCCGTTTCATGAATGCCGCGGAATGGAAGTTGTATGGAGATTGCCAGAGATTAGCCTATTTGGCATTCGGGAAAAACAGCTGCTTTCAGCCAATAAAAAACCCCGGCCATGCCGGGGTTTTTTATTGGGGTAAAATCGGGTCAGGCCGGGGGCCTTAAAACTTTGCCCGTTTTGTCTTACTGGGCGTTCGGGAAGAACAGTTGCTGCCCGTCTACCTTGAAGTCCGCAATTGCCTTTTGTCCATCCTCGGAAAGCAGCCAGTTGTGCCATTTTTCGGCCATTTCATGCTTGAGGTGCGGGTGCTTCTCTTCAGAAAGCAGCAGGCTGCCATACTGGTTGAACAGCACTTTGTCGCCTTCGAAGAGCAGCTTCAGCTTCTGGCGGTTTTCGAAGGCGACCCAGGTGGCGCGGTCTGACATCACATAGGCATCCATGGCGGCGGCGGTGTTGAGGGTTGGTCCCATGCCGCTGCCGAGTTCCCGATACCAGCTGCCGCCCGGTTCAACGCCAGCACTTTCCCACAGGCGCAGCTCGGCGCGATTGGTGCCGCTGTCATCGCCCCGAGAGGCAAACGCTGCTTCAGACTCGGCAATTGCCGAGAGCGCTTCAGCTGCGGTTTTTACTTCACTGATATTCGCTGGATCATCAGCAGGGCCAATCAATACAAAATCGTTGTACATGACATCGGCGCGCTCGGTCGCGTAGCCGTTTTCGACAAAACGTTTTTCGCCGGCGGTGTCGTGTACCAGAAGGCTGTCGGCATCACCACGGCGGGCGATTTCGAACGCCTGGCCGGTACCAACGGCGACAACGCGCACTTCGATGCCCGTGGCGTCTTCGAACTTTGGCAGGATCGAGGCGAACAGGCCCGAGTTCTCGGTTGATGTTGTTGAGGCCAGCGTTATGTAGTCTTCGCCATGGGCATTGAAAGCCAGGCCCATGGTGGTGACGGCTGCAAGAACCAGGTTAAGGGTCTTTTTCATTTTGTTATCTCCATCTTGGGTTTCATTCATCGGGTGAGCAATGGATTGGTGGATTTTCGTGGTGGCGCATCAGGCTACGAGTTCGCCGCTGATAAAGGCTTGTGCCTGGCGCGATACAGGGGCGCTGAAAAATATGTCCGCACGCGTATGCTCCTGCACTTTGCCACCTGCAAGAAACAGCACGTCACCGGCAATTCGCCTGGCCTGGTGCAGGTCGTGGGTTGTCATGACAATGCGTGTGCCTCGGTCGTGAAATTCCTGAACTGCGGCTTCCACGGCCTTTATGGCAGCTGGATCCAGGGCGGAGGTGGGCTCGTCCAGAAAAAGTACCGAGGGTGAGAGCGCCCAGGCCCGGGCCAGTGCCAGGCGTTGTTTCTCGCCACCGGATAGCACTCGGGCGGGCGTGTTGGCACTAGCGGACAGGCCAAACCGCGCCAGTGCTTCTTGCGCCACTTCTTTACGATGTTTGCGTGGGACCGAATTGACAGCTAGCGCGTGCGTGAGGTTGGCCAGCGCTGAGCGGCGCAGGAGCACCGGCGTCTGGAATACCATGGCCTGACGGGGCGTTCCTGAGCCTGACCAGGTGACGGTTCCCTCTGTCGGGGTGAGCAGACCATGGGCCAATCGCAGCATCAGGCTCTTGCCCGCGCCATTGGGGCCCATAACCAGCGTGGGGCCGGGGCCGTCAAGCGTGAATGAACAGGGGCCAAAAAGCCGGTGGCCGAAAGGGTTGAACTTGACGCTCTCAAAACACAGCGACGGCGGTGCACTGAGCTCGAAAGGGTTTTTGACGGGTACGTTTAACGAAGTCATCCCATGCGCCTTTTTGCCATTTCACTCAAAATGTAGGCCGTTGCGTTGATGGCCATGACCAGTGTCAGGAGCACAATGCCCAGACCCAGCGCCAGTGGCAGGGCACCCTTGCTTGTCTCCAGCACAATGGCGGTGGTCATGACCCGCGTTACGCCATCAATGTTGCCGCCAACCATCATGACGGCGCCCACTTCTGCGCTGGCCCGGCCGAACCCTGCGAGCAGAACGGTCAGCAGGGCAAAACGGGCGTCCCACAAAAGGGTGGGCATCATGCGGGTCCGGGACATGCCCAGCGAGACGAACTGTTCCTGGTACTCGCCCAGTAACTCCTCCACTTTTTGGCGCGAGAGCGCGGCGAGAATGGGCAATACCAGTATCACCTGCGCAATCACCATGGCGCCGGGCGTGAACAGAAGGCCCAGCTCACCAAGCGGACCCGCGCGCGACAGCAGCAAGTAAACGCCGAGCCCGGCCACAACCGGAGGCAAACCCATCAAGGCATTGAGCGCAACAATCACTCCGCCGCGTCCCGGGAATTGCCACAACGCAACTGCTGCGCCAAGGGGGAAACCCAAAAGCGCAGCTATCACCACTGCCAAAAGCGAAACCTGCAGTGAAAGCACCACGATCTGGTACAGCGAAGCGTCGAGATTCATCAGTAGCGACAGCGCTACGTAAAATGCATTTTCTTCCACAGCAGCGTCTCCTTAATATTGAGCATCGTGGCGTTTTTAACTACGCTTTGCACAGCCTGTTGAAAAATATGCAACCAAAAACAGTCTCGTGCTTTTGCCTGGTCCACCGGAGAAATCGATGCCCCTTCCCGCCTATCTCACTACGGCCGAGGCCGCCGAGTATTTGCGCCTGAAAGAACGCAAGGTCTATGATCTGGTCAGCCAGGGTGTTATTCCCTGTGTGCGGATTACCGGAAAGCTGTTGTTCCCGCGCCAGCGTATTGATTTGTGGCTGATGAACCATCTGGAAGGGGACGACGCGATCAGTGCACCAACCCCGCCGGTGCTGGTGGGTAGTCAGGACCCGCTGCTCGAGTGGGCGGTAAAGGAGAGCAACGCAGAGCTGGCCATGTTGTGTCAGGGAAGCGGCGACGGGGTGCAGCGGCTGGTCGATAGACGGGCCATGCTCGCGGGTATGCATATCTGGCACGCCGAGAGCGAGTGTTATAACGATCCGGCAACACTGGGTTTGACCGGGATGAGGGACCTGGTTCTGATTCGTTGGGCCAAGCGCCAGCAGGGCCTGCTCCTGGCGCCGGGCAATCCTCACAAACTGACACAACTGGAGGATATCGCGCGGCCCGGCCTTCGCCTCGCCCATCGACAGCCGGATGCCGGCGTCAGTCATCTGTTGCAGAGCCTGCTTGCCCGCCATCGTATCGAGGGCAGTCAGCTGACCTGGGCCGAGCATCCTTCACTCAGCGAGGATGATCTGGCCCTGGCCATTCGCCAGGGGGAGGCGGATGTGGGCATAGGTATAGAAGCGGCGGCAAGGCGCCAAGGCCTGGCGTTCATTCCGCTGCAGCAGGAGCATTTTGACCTGGCCATGCGCCGGCGCCATTACTTTGAACCGGCCATGCAGCGATTGCTGGCTTTTGCTCGCAGTGAACGATTTGTTCAGCGAGCGGAGGCATTGGGTGGTTATAATATCAGTGAGCTTGGAAACGTTGTGTACAATGCCTGAGCAAAAATAATAAACAGGCAGATCAAGCAGGGGCCTGCATGGGGTCAATCGGAAACAGAACTGTCAAAGAGTTCAGCGGCGCTTTGGGTGACATTGGTACCCTACTGCCACTGAGCCTCGGTGCCATCGGGGTGGCCGGGCTGGCGCCAGTACCGGTTTTGCTGGGATTTGCCCTCTTCTATATCGCCACCGGGCTGTATTATCGTCTGCCCGTGCCTGTGCAACCCATGAAAGCGGTGGCCGCGCTCCTGCTTACTACCCAGGTCAGCGCCCAGAGCCTTGTTGCCAGTGGTGTTCTGATCGGCGCGATTCTTTTGATTCTGGGTTCAACCGGGTGGATCAACCGGGCTGCACGCCTGGTCCCAGGGTCGGTGTTGAGCGGCCTGCAGTTGGGGCTGGGGTTGTTGTTGGCCAGCATGAGCCTGGAACTGATGGTCACCTCTTTGCCGTTGGGGCTCTTTGTCCTTGCGTTGCTGGCCGTTACCCTGAAACTTTTCCCCAGTTGGCCTGCGGCATTGCTTGGTCTTGCCGTGGCGATGGTTCTCGGGGCGCTGCTGGGCTCGCCCGGGCTGCCGCTACCGGCGGATCCGGCGATTTTCTCGATGCCTGAGCTGCCCTCAATGGATGAATGGCAGCAGGGATTTTCCATCCTGGTGCTGCCACAACTGGCGCTGACCATCACCAACGCAATCGTTCTGACAGCTCTGGTGGTCGGCGATTATTTCGGCGACCAGTCCCATCGGGTATCGCCTGCGCGTCTTTCCGTTACAACCGGCCTGGCCAACCTGTGCCTGGTTCCGTTCGGTGCCTTGCCCATGTGTCATGGCGCTGGCGGTGTTGCGGCCCACTATCGCTTCGGTGCCCGCACTGGCCTGGCGCCGGTCCTGCTGGGCGCGGGTTTGCTCCTGGTGGCGATCGTGCCGGGCGGTCTGTCTTTCATCGCCGCCGTTCCCGCGGCTGGTCTCGGCGCTCTGCTCATGGTGGCGGCTGTCGAACTTGGTCTAACCAGGCGTCTCTGGACCGCGAAACCATCCTGCTGGCCGGTGATCGGAATCACAGCACTGATTACCTTCTGGGCCGACCCGTTTTTCGGATTCCTGGCCGGAGTGGCGGCGGAGACGTTCCGGACTGCCTGGTTGCGGGGACGATTCAACGGTGTGCATCAGGACTGAGAGGGTTGCCCTGATCTGATAACACACCCGTAATACCAGCGTTTTTGTCTCGCGGGTCGATGAGAGCGCCCGGATTCTGGATCCCCTGGGGATCCAGGAAGTGCTTGCCCGCCGCCGGGATCTTACGAAACAGCGGTGATGTCTGCTGCTCATAACCCAAACGATGATCCCGGCCAACCGCGTGATGATGTGTGACGGTAGCGCCTTGCTCGGCCAGTACTTCCATGGAGATGCGCTTGAGCTGTTTCCTTTTTCCAGGGCTTTGCCCAGATCGCCGGTGGTGTCGCCCACGCAATAAAAAGTGAAATAGGGCGCAGGACCGTCCGGGTAAACGTGAGTAAAACGGCAGGAAAATGAAAACGGTCGTTGCGTGATCTCCCGAAGCGCGGTCTCCTTGGTGGATTTTACCGCCCTGTAGAGGTCCGGGAACTTGTCCCAGGTAATCGCGGTTTCGAAGGTGTCGGCAATCATGCCCGTGGCCGTCAGGCGGTTACGCCAGTAGGGCATGGGAATAAAGGCATTGCGCCACGACTCGGCCTCGCTGGACTCTTTTTCGGAATGATCCGGGTTATAGGTAATGCCATCTTTTTGCAGAACGCCGCCATGCTCTTCGGCAATAGCAGCGGCCCGTTCGATTTTCTGGTCTTGGGGATGGTCTGCGGATTCGAAGCCAAGAACCAGGATGACGCAAGGACCGTCAGCAATCCGGTTGATGATCACTTCGGCTTCATCGAGCAGGCAGCAGTTCGACGGAAACAATCCCGGTTGCACAGTCTGCCGGACCGCATCGACGCCTTTCATAAAACTGTCAAACCGCCCCGATGCCGTGGCTCTCCAGCTGGGACGGTGCTGCAGTCGCATGGTTGCCTCGGTAATGATTCCCAGGGTGCCCTCCGAACCACAGACCATGCGGTCTGCCGAAGGACCGGCGCCTGAGCCGCTCAAGATCCTTGCCTTCGATGCCAGCCTGAATTCGTGCCCGGCGGCTGACCGGATCGATCTCCAGAATCCGGTTCAGATTCTCCATATCAACGCTGATGGTCGCCCGGTAGCTGTCGCCAACATCGGGCTTTACGCCGCCACAGACGCTGGTGCCGTGGCTGCGCACTTTCGTTTCGGCGCGCGGGCTGAAGTGGCGGTGGAGGCTGTTCGCGCAGGTTGCGCGAGAATTCAACAATACATTCGGTAACGAAAAGAACACTTCTTATTACAGTCCTGAACAATCGGGAGTTTCCAATGAGAGTATAGTTGGCAGCTGCAAGGTAAAATTAAATAATAAAAAGGGTAGTAGTAATGAAAGGGAAAACACCCATTCTGGTCGGACTTATCTTTATTCTGGCCAGTTTTCCACTGTTTGCAGAATCCATCAAACTCGGCTTTAACTACCCGAAATCCGGCCGCTACAAAGACCTAGGGCTGCAGCAGAGGTTGGGTGCTTTTCTGGCCGTGGAGGAAATTAACAAGGCTGGCGGAATTCTGGGGAGAGACGTTGAGCTGGTTATTCGCAACACCAGGGGCTCGCCTGAACGAGGTGTTTCAAACACGGAGGAATTGATCCGCCAAGAGAACGTGAACATGGTTTTCGGGGGTGCTTCAAGCTCCGTGGCAATTGCTTCCGGGAAGATGGCCAAAAGCCTGGACCGAATTTATTTCGGAACCACAACCTCTGCCAACGCCACAACGGGCAGCGAGGGGCATGACCACATGTTCCGGGAGTATCCCAATGCCTGGATGACGGCGAATGCCTTGGGCCACTTCCTGCGCGAGAATTACGGTGATTCAAAATACTTCTACCTGACGGCCGACTACACCTGGGGGCATTCCTCAGAGGCCTCAATCCGGAACTTCACCGGAACTACCGATGAGAGTAAACACCCCCATTCGCTAACACCCTTTCCTAACGCCCACATGAGGGATTTTTCGCGAGCCCTTGAAGAGGCTGAGGCGAGTGGTTCCGACCTGCTGGTTCTGGTTCTTTATGGTGATGACCTGGTTCGAGCGTTGAAGGTTGCCTACGACATGGACCTTAAGGACAAGCTGCAGATCATTGTTCCCAACATCACGCTGGGTATCGCGCAGAACGTTGGCGCCACCATCATGGAGGGAGTTATTTCAACGACACCGTGGGAGTGGATGATCCCGTACCAGCTCGATTACCCCAGAGGCCGGGCCTTTGTGGAATCCTTTACCGAGCACTACGGTGTTCGACCTACCTCAACCGCCGCAACGACGTATGGCATAGTCTATCAGTACAAAGACGCTGTGGAACGGGCGGGCACCACAGACACCAGCGCTCTTATCAAGGCGCTGGAGGGCCACACCTATAGCCTCCTGAAAGATGAGCAACAATGGCGGGCCTTCGATCACCAGAATCTGCAGACGGTGTATGTCGTTCGCAGCAAACCCAGAAACGAGGTTGTGAAGGGTGAACTTCGCACTGACTTTTTTGAGGTGATCGGTTCGCTCGAAGGGGAGGAGGCTGCCCAGACTCTCGCCGAGTGGCAGGCGGAAAGGGCTGCAGCCGGTAAGCCCCCGCATCTGTGAATCGAATGGTTGAATGAGGAGGACGGGGCACCATGCTCTGTCCTCCTACCATTGAATAGGATGTGTCAGCTTTCAGTCGAAATGAAAGTAACTCTCTTTGAGAGGGTGGATTCCAGGGAGATATCGATAAGCTCATGCTGAAGCTTTTTCAGAAGGTGAAGCAGGCTGACGCTGTCATCAAAACTCATCCCCTGCATGGCCTGTCTGTAAAATTCGGCAATTGTGTCTTGCAGCCGATTCCAGAAAGTCCGGCCAGATTCGGTCAGCAAGACCAGTCTGGCTCGGCGATCCTGGGGGTCCGGTATCCGAACGACATGCCCGTCTCGTTCCATTCGTTTGAGCACGCCGTCGAGGTTTTGGCGACTGACGTAAAGGTATTCTTTCAGTTGATTGAATGAGGTACCGTCTTCGAAGCCTTCTCGCGACAGTGCGCCAAGAACCGCCCATTGCACGGCGCTGATGCCCATTTCATTCTGAACCTGGCGCTGGAGAATGTTTCCCGTCTGGAATAGGCGGAAAAACAGGCGGTTGGGGATGCCTCCGGATTCATTGACGATCATCTGTGCTCCTGTATTGCCTTGCTGGCCGCTGGGCCGGCGAGGGCGGTTTTCGGCGTCCTGAATCACGGAAGGCATGGGACGCGTCACTTTGGCAGGTATTCGCGGGCGATAATGTTCTTCATGATCTGCGCGGTACCGTCACCTATCTGAAGGCCAAGTACATCCCGCAACCGCTGGGCGAATGGCAAATCCTCACCCCAACCGGTGTGGCCGTGGGCCAGCAGACACTGCTTTACCACATCGAAGGCGAGCTTCGGGCCCCACCACTTGTTCATGGCCGCTTCAGCGTTGTGGGGCAGGTTGTTGTCCTTGAGCCAGAGCGCATGGTAGCACTGCATGCGGGCAGCATGAACATAGGTCTGGTATTCCGCCAGCGGGTGAGTCAGGCCCTGGAACTCGGACAGGTTCTGGCCAAAGGCGGTCCTTTCAGTCAACCACTGCCAGGTTTCATCCAGGGACTGCTGGGCCACCGCCAGGCACTGCAGGCCAATCAGGGCGCGGCTGTAGTCAAAGCCCTGCATCACCTGTTTGAAGCCTTTGCCCTCGTCACCCATCATCTGGCTGGCGTGCACTGCCACGTTGTCAAAGAAGATCGAGCCCCGACCGATTGCCCTTTGTCCGTTGTCCTCAAAGCGCGTGGTGGTAATGCCCGGGCTGTCCATCGGAACCAGAAACGCGCTGATGCCGGAGGCCCGTTGTTCCACCGTGCCAGTGCGCGCAAACACCACCGCCACATCGGCCTGGTCGGCCATGGAGATGGACGTTTTCTCGCCGTCGAGCACGAAAACGTCGCCCTCTTTTTCCGCCTTCAGGCGCAGGTTGGCAGCGTCGGAGCCACCGTGGGGTTCGGTCAGGGCGATGCAGGCTACTTTCTGGCCGGTGGTCATGCCGTGCAGCCATTCCTTCGCCAGATCCGGCGCCGCGTGGCTCGCGATGATCTGGCCGTTCAGGGACGTCAGCAGAGGGATATAGCCAACGTTGAAATCCCCCTTGGAAATCTCCTCGATGATCAGGCCGCTGGTGACACAGTCCATTCCGCTGCCGCCGAATTCTTCTGGCAGCTCGCCGCCAAGTAGTCCCATCTCGCCGAGCTGGCGGATGACATCCTTTTCGATAACCCCTTCCTGGTCCCGCTTGCGATAGCCTGGCGCCAGCACCTCGGCGCTGAAGCGGGCCACAACCTCGCGAATCGCATTTTGTTCTTCGTTGAATCCGAAATTCATGGTGCTCTCCGGGCTATCTGGCCGTTACTTGTAGTACTTGCGGAATTCCGGCTTGCGCTTTTCCCTGAAGGCGTTCACGCCTTCTTTGGACTCGTCGGTGTCGTAATACAGGCTCAGTGCCTGCATACCAAGGGCTCCAATGCCGGCAATATTGTCGCTGTCGGCGTTGAACGAGCGCTTGGCGATGGTGAGAGCGGTGGGGCTCTTCTCCAGGATTTCCTCACACCACTTTTGTACTTCTTCATCCAGCTGCTCCGGCGGAACCACGGCGTTGACCAGACCCCAATCCAGTGCCTGCTGTGCACTGTACTTGCGGCACAGGTACCAGATTTCCCGGGCGCGCTTCTCACCGACAACCCGCGCCAGGTAAGCGGTGCCGAAGCCGGGATCCACCGAGCCCACCTTGGGGCCGACCTGGCCGAAGATGGCGGTTTCCGAGGCAATGCTCAGATCACAGATCACGTGCAGCACGTGGCCGCCCCCGATGGCGAAGCCATTGACCCGGGCGATCACCGGTTTTGGCACTTCGCGAATGGTGCGCTGAAGCTCTTCCACCGGCAGCCCTATCAGGCCACGGCCGTCGTACTGGCCCTCGTGTGCGCCCTGGTCACCGCCGGTGCAGAACGCCTTTTCACCGGCGCCGGTGAACACGATGACGCCGATGTCCTTGTTCCAGCCCGCGCGGTTGAAGGCGTCCAGGAGCTCCATGCAGGTCTGGCCCCGGAAGGCGTTGTAACGGTCCGGCCGGTTAATGGTGATGGTGGCGACGCCGTTGTTTTCGTCGTACAGGATGTCTTCGTAATTCATAATGCGTTCTCCTCGATCTTGTAGCTGGTGCCTTAGCCGGCCATGGTCAGGCCACCGGACACGCTGATCACCTGGCCGGTGATGAAGTTGGCGTCGTCACTGGCGAGCAGGGCGATGACGCCGGGGTAGTCTTCCGGCTGGGCCAGTCGCTTCATGGGTACCGCGTTGCGGAAGGCTTCCAGCAGTTTTTCCGGGTTGGGTGCGGATTCGGCGACGCCCTTGAGCAAGGCGGTGTCGGTGGGGCCGGGGCAGACCACGTTCAGGCACACATTCTTGGTGGCCAATTCCCGGGCCACGGTTTTGCTGAAACCCACCAGGCCAGCCTTGCATGCGGCGTAGACGGATTCGCCTGAGGAGCCGACGCGGGCTGCATCGGAGGCGACGTTGATGACCTTGCCACCGCCGGCGGCAATCATCTTGGGCAGTACCACATGATGCATGTTCAGCGCACCGGTTAGGTTCACTGCAATTAGCTGGTCCCAAAGTTTCGGCTCGGTTTTCAGGAAGGGCATGAAGCGGTCGAAACCGGCGTTGTTGACGAGCACGGTGGGTACCCCCAGATCGCTTTCGATGGCGGCCACGGTGTCAGTGATCATGGCGTAATCGGTGATGTCGGCGGCGTAAGCTTTTGCCTGGCCTCCAGCTTCGGTAATCAGGTCTGCCGTGGCCCGGGCGGTGCTTTCGTCACGGTCCAGCACCGCCACCAGGCTGCCTTCCTCAGCAAAGCGCAGGCACACGGCACGACCAATGCCGCCACCGCCACCGGTCACGATGACTGTTTTTCCCTCGAGGCCTCTCATGATGACTTGCTCCTGTTGTTGTGAGATCAATGGGATTAATTGTGTTTGTTCGGTTCCAGGCGAACGTCTTTGGCCTGCTCGCGCAGTTTGAATTTCTGGATCTTTCCGGAGGCCGTGCGAGGCATGGCCTCGATCACTTCCAGGTATTCAGGCAGGTAGTTTTTGGACAGTTGCTGTTCGGTCAGGTAGGTCTTGACCTGTTCCAGGGTCAGATCGGTGGCGTTCTCATCCAGGGTGACATAGGCGCACAAGCGCTCACCCAGGCGTTCGTCGGGGCAACCGACCAGGGCGACATCGACAATGCCCGGGAACTTGTAGAGCAGGTTCTCTACCTCCACTACGGGAATGTTCTCACCGCCTCGGATCACCACGTCCTTGGTTCGGCCGGTGATACGGATGTAGCCATCTTTATCCATTCGAGCGAGGTCGCCGGTGTTGAGCCAGCCGGATTCGTCCACGCCATAGAGTTCGGGTCGCTTGAGATAGCCGACAAACAGGCTGGAGCCCCGGACCAGCAAGCTGCCTTCTTCACCTGCCGGCAGTTGGTTGCCCTGGAAATCGGTGACTTTGACTTCCATGAAGGGCATGGCCTTTCCGTCGGATTGGCTGGCCCGCTCGGCTGGATCTTCCGGGCAGGTCATGGTGACAGCGCCGTTTTCGGTCATGCCCCAGGCGGAGACGATCTTTGCCTTCAGTACCTTGCCGGCCTGCTCAACCACAGCGCTCGGGATCGGTGCGCCGGCAGAGACGAAGATCCGCAGGGAGTCCAGTTCACCCTCGTGCTTTGGCGCGGTCTTCACCAAATCGGCCAGGAACGGAGTGGCGGCCATGGTGAAGGCCGGCTTTTCGGCACCAATCACCATGCAGACATAGTCCGCATCCCAGATGTCCTGCAGGATGGCAGTCGTGCCCAGATAGACGGGCATCATGATGCCGTACATGAAACCCGTCTGGTGGGCCAGGGGGGAGGCCATCAGTACCTTGTCATTGGAAGTCAGATGCAGGCGGTCGGCGTAGGGTCGAACATTGGAAAACAGGGTGTTGGAGGTATGCATTACCCCTTTGGGCTCGCCGGTAGTGCCAGACGTGTAGAGAATCTGGATTGCATCATCAGCGTTGAGTTGGCGTTCCGAGAACAGGGTCGTGATGTCCTGCTGTTCTTCCCAGGGCGTCTCCATCAGGCGTTGTTCGAAGCTGCGTTCACCTTCTCCGCCGATGACCAGCAGAGTTTCCAGGGCCGGCAACTCCTCGCGAATACCGTTAACCATCGCCTCATAGTCAAAGTCCCGGAAGATCTTTGGAATCACAAGCAGTTTGGCTTCGCCATGCTTGAGCATAAAGCGGAGCTCCCGCTCACGGAAAATGGGCATGAGCGGATTCAGGATGGCGCCGATTCGCATGCAGGCCAGATGCAGGGCCGTGGTCTGCCACCAGTTGGGTAGCTGGCAGGCCACCACTTCGCCCTTTTCGATGCCCATAGCCGCCAGGCCCGCTGCCATGCGAGTGACTTTGTCATTGAGTTCCCGATAGGTGAGGGCGGTGCGGGTGTCGCTGGTGACCTGGTAACCGACGATGGCTTCCCTGTCCGGGGTGCTGGCGACCGCCTGGTCGAAGTAGTCGGTAATGATATTGTCGTTCCACGCGCCGCTATTGATCATCGCGGCACGGCGTTCCGGATTGATAGTGATGCCTGTATCCATCTTGTTCACCTGTTGTGTCCGGTTTGTTGTTGTTAGAAGGGTGACCGCGCAAGCGCAGGGTTTTGCCTTGTCAGATTCAACATACGCCCTCCCAAAATAATATGTCAAGATGTTGCTCTAAAAACGCTCGGGTGTGGCCTCTGAAAACCGGAGGAATAAACCGTCATCGATTTTAAGCAAAAGAAATAAGAAAACGCTTATCAGTAGAGCGAGTTATTCCATACAGCAATATGTTGCTGGAAAATGAGAGCATCCGCGTCCTTGTGATTACTGGTAATGAGAGGATGTTTGAAGCCGGTTCTGACTTTTCAGAGGCTCATGACTTGGACCTCTCCGTCAGAGGGCAGGTCTGCACTGAAATGAGTATTGGCCTGCTTTTTTGCACCAGGTCAGGGCGAATCCGGGGTGCGACTGCATGCTACCGGGCTGTGATTGTGCAAAATGCACAGAGTGGGTGTTCGCCTTCTTCTAATACCACGGCGTTCACGAGCACATGGCATAGACGTTGCCATCTCTCTTGCGTGTTTTCATCAAAGAGAGACAAGGCTATGACCTCACAAGTAACCCCCCAGGAACAGGACTACCCGCTCAGCCCGGTACCCATGGACCAGCGACGCAGTATCTGGTCTATGGGCCTGGTTCTGCTTGGTTTCACCTTCTTCACCGCCACCATGTGGGCGGGCGGCAGCATCGGTGTTGCGTTTGATTTCTCGACCATGCTGCTGGTGTTGGCAGCCGGTAACCTGCTGTTGGGAACTTATGCCGCTATTCTTGGCTACATTGCTGCCAAATCTGGCCTCAATACCGCGCTGATGTCCCGCTTCAGCTTCGGTGAACTGGGCAGCAAGCTTTCTGACTTTATTCTCGGGTTCACCCAGATCGGCTGGTACGCCTGGGGCACAGCCACCATGGCGATACTCCTGGTCAAGCTGACGGGCCTGCCCGAGAGCTGGACCACGCCGCTGATGGTGGTGTTCGGTTTTGGCTTCTGCATTACTGCCTTCATTGGTTACAAGGGGCTGGAAATGCTGTCCCGCTTTGCGGTGCCGGCGATGATTATTCTGGTAGCGGTGAGCATGACAATCGCAACCTCGGACGCCGGTGGATTTTCGGGATTGCTCGCCATTACCCCCTCAGACGAAATGACCGTAGCTGCTGCCATTACCATGGTGTTCGGCACTTTCGTCAGTGGGGGCACTCAGGCCACCAACTGGACCCGTTTTGCCAAATCCGGAAAAACGGCGGTGATTGCGACCCTGCTGGCCTTCTTCCTCGGCAATGGCCTGATGACGCTGATCGGCGCCTTTGGTGCACTGGTTTACCAGCAGGCGGATATCGTCGACATCATGGTGGCGCAGGGATTGGCGACCCTGGGCATTCTCATGTTGTTCCTGAACCTTTGGACAACGCAGGATAATACCGTATACAACTTCGCCGTTGCTGGCTGCAATATGATTCGAACCCGCCGTCGCAAGCTGGTGACAGTGGGCGGTGCCGCGATCGGCACATTGCTCGCGGTTCTGGGTATGTATGAATGGCTCATCCCGTTCCTGGTATTGCTTGGAACCTTCATTCCGCCCATTGGCGGCGTCATCATGGCCAGCTATTTCATTGGCTACAAACGCGAGTATCCGTCACTCGAAACGGTGACTCTGCCCGCGTTCAACCTTCCCGGGCTGGCGGCCTATGCCATAGGCTCGGCAGCGGCCTATACCTCGCCATGGATCGCGCCGATTGTCGGCGTTCTGGTTGCTGCGGCCAGTTATGGTGTGGTGCTTGTGGTCAGTGAGGCCGTGCGTGAGCGTCGGGCCCAGGTTCTGGGGGCAGTGTAAATGGCGCTGAAGTGCCGGGAAATTCCGGAGCTCCCCGGTCTTGGGGCTATCCATCTGCGCGGTGGCAGTTCAGGCGTAGACAACACGGTGCGCTGGCCTTACCTGGCGGAGAACCGGTCTTTCAGCAACTGGGTCAGGGGTGGTGAGCTGGTATTTGTCACCGGTATTAGTAGCCACCGCAGCCCGGCCAATCTGGCCGAATGTCTCCATGAAGGCCGGGACTGCGGTATATCCGGGCTGGTCGTGCTTACCGGCGATGCCTACATCGGGCAGCTGCCGGCCATGTTAAGTCGCCTGGCTGATGGGCTTGCCATTCCCCTGTTCGAGCAGCCCTATTCGCTGCCACTGGTGGATGTGACCGAAACCATCGCTCGGGCGATTGTCGCATCGGAGCGAGCGCAAGAACCCCGGGAGGGCGGCCTGGCGGAAGCGTTGATAGCCAGTATTGGCAGTCATCAGCTCGAACGACTGACCCGGCAGTACCTGCCAGGGTTGGACGGCGCGCTCATGGATAGCCGTGATCTCCTGGAAGCGTGGCTCAATGAACGCGGTAACCAGTGCGCCATGGCCGAGGCGCTTGGCTGCCATCGAAACACCATCCGGAACCGGATGAACCGTTTGGTCGAGGAGATGCCTCCGAAGGCTGAACCGAACGAGTACTTCAAAACCCTGGTGTTGGCCCATCTGCTGTCCCGGCCATGATTCAAACCAGTGGGAAATCTGTGTGGAGATGTTATGAGTGAAAATCTGAACGCTATTATCAATGCCCGGCTGCAGGGCCGCGAGGGTTTGTTCCGGCTAACCATCACCGATGGCCAATTCAGCAGTATCACGGCCCAGACTGCGCCTGAAAGTGTCGCCGAGTATCAGCTGGACGCTGGCGGAAATCTGGTCGCTCCTCCTTTCGTGGAGCCGCACATCCACCTGGATGCGGCCATGACTGCCGGCGAGCCACGCTGGAACCAGAGCGGCACCCTGTTCGAGGGTATTGAGTGCTGGTCCGAGCGCAAAGCCAGCTTGACCCGGGACGACGTGATCGGTCGGGCGGAGCAGACGCTCAAGCTGTTTGCCGATAACGGCATTCAGCATGTCCGCACCCATGTGGATGTCACAGACGCTAAGCTGACGGGCCTGAAAGCCATGCTTGAAGTGCGTGAGCGCATGGCTGAAACGGTGGATCTCCAGATCGTGGCGTTTCCCCAGGAAGGCCTCTGGTCATTTCCGCAGGGTAAGGAGCTGATGGAAGAAGCTGTTCGACTGGGTGCCGACGTGGTTGGTGGCATTCCCCATTTCGAATTCACCCGGGATTACGGCGTCGAGTCGGTTCAGTGGCTGGTGGCGCTGGCCCACAAACACGACCTGCTGGTCGATGTGCACTGTGACGAAATCGATGATCCCGAGTCCCGCTTCCTGGAAGTACTTGCCGCCGAAGCGCTCAAGCTCGACTATGGCTCCCGGGTCACCGCCAGTCATACCTGCGCCATGGGTTCGTACAACGACCACTATTGCAGCCGGTTGTTCCGGTTGTTGAAGAAATCCGGTCTTCGTTTCCTGTCGATGCCTACCGAGAGCCTGCACCTGCAGGGCCGGTTTGACGGCTACCCGAAACGTCGAGGCCTGACCCGTGTTCCGGAACTGCTTGATGCCGGGCTGAAAGTCGCCTTCGGCCAGGACTCTATCCGCGATCCCTGGTATCCGTTGGGGAACGGCAACATGCTCCGTACGCTGGATGTCGGCCTGCACGCTTGCCACATGCTGGGTATGGGCTGGATTGACCATTCGCTGGAACTCATTACCGACAACGGTGCCGCAGCACTGGATCTAAAAGAGTACGGCATTGAAGAAGGTCTTCCTGCTCGTTGTGTTGTTCTGCAAGGTCAGTCGCCGTATGAGGTTCTGTTGGGTCAGTTACCGGTTTTGGCGTCGGTTCGCGATGGCCGAATTCTGGTAAGCATGCAGGGCTGACGTCGAGTCAAAACTCGACGTCAGAAAAAGCACCCGTAATGCCAATGTCCTTATCTTGGGGGTTAATGAGAGCCCCCGGATTGAGGATGCCGTGGGGGTCCAGAAACTGTTTACCTGCAGCCAGGGTTTGACGAAACAGCGGTGATGTCTGCTGTTCGTAGCCAAAACGGTGGTCCCTGCCGACCGCGTGATGATGCGTAACGGTGGCGCCCTGCTCAGCCAACACTTCCATCGAAATACGCTTGAGCTGTTTCCACTTTTCCAGAGCGTTACTCAGATCGCCCGCGGTATCGCCCACGCAGTAAAACGTAAAGTAGGGCGCCGGGCCGTCCGGGTAAACGTGGGTAAACCGGCAGGAAAATGAAAACGGCCGTTGAGTGATCTCGCGAAGCGCGGACTCCATGGTGGATTTTACGGCCTTGTACAGACTCGGGAACTTGTCCCAGGTGATCGCGGTTTCGAAGGTATCGGCAATCATGCCCATAGCGGTCAGTCGATTGCGCCAGTAGGGCATGCGAATGAAGGCATTTCTCCAGGATTCAGCTTCGCTAGACCCTTTTTCTGAATGATCCGGGTTATAGGTAATGCCATCTTTTTGCAGAACACCGCCATGTTCTTCGGCAATCGCAACGGCACGTTCAATTTTATTTTCCTGAGAATGATCCGCTGACTCGAAACCAAGAACCAGAATGGCGCAGGGCCTGTCGGCGATCCTGTTGATCATCACTTCGGCCTCGTCCAGCAGACGGCAATTCGACGGGAATAAACCCGATTGCGCAATCTGTCTGACGGCATCGACACCCTTCATGAAGCGATCAAAATTTACCGAGGCAGTGGCCCGCCACCTGGGCCGATGCTGTAACCGCATGGTGGCTTCGGTAATGATCCCCAGCGTGCCTTCTGAGCCACAGATCATACGGTCTGCTGAAGGGCCCGCGCCTGAGCCAGGCAAGGCGCGAGTCTCGATGATGCCTTTTGGCGTGACCAGCCTGGTTGCTTCAACCATGTCTTCGATGTGCGTGTACACGGTCGCAAAATGGCCGCCAGCACGGGTTGCCAGCATGCCGCCGAGGCTCACGAACGGAAAGCTCTGCGGGTAATGACGCAGCGTCAAACCGTGCTGCTTCAGTTGCTGCTCAAGGTCCGGGCCTTTGATGCCAGCCTGAATCCGCGCTCGGCGACTGACAGGATCAATCTCCAGGATCTGGTTCAGGTTTTCCATATCAACGCTGATTGTAGCCTGGTAGGTATCGCCAACATCGGGCTCTACGCCGCCACAGACACTGGTGCCTCCACCAAAGGGGATAAGTGCGATCTGATGTTCGGCCGCGTAGTTAAACAGTTGCTGGATGTCGTCTTCGGTTTTGGGAAAGGCAACGGCGTCGGGCGGATTATGCACTTGCCGCATCAGCATCCGGGCCATATCGGCGTAGGACTTTCCGTAGCTATGCACCAGGCGGTCGTAGGGCGTTGTGGAAATGATGTCCGAGAGAGACTCTGGAATCGAGGATAGCCGGGGTGCCGGGAGCTCAAAGTCCTCAACCGTTGGTGGCTCGATCTCCACAAGCCCTTCAGGCACGAACATTTGCGTGACTGTGTCGATCATGGCGTGTTCCTCGGGATGCAGATCCTCATCCGCATAACCCCAGCCCCAGAATCGCAGGGGTTTGCGAAGTGACTTTGTGCCGGACTCGGACATCGGGTTCTCCATCAATGAGGGTTCTGCCCCTTTACTCTGAACACTTCATCCTTTGAAATGATATCCTCGTACACCACTACAGGCACGCAAATAAATCCTGAATGCCGACATCCTTCAGACGACGTTCTATCTGGAAAACCGGAGTTTGAGCCTTACCCATGAGATTTATTATTCGTTATTTTTTCCGCACCCTACGCTTGGTACTTACGCCCTTCATGCTGCTCAGTGAAAAGCTCAGCACGCCTGAAAGCGTTACCCGCGCTGCTGAAGAGCAGGCACGTGCCGACGAGGCCAGCAAGCATCTCGCCCTTTACCAGTTCAAAGCCTGCCCATTCTGCATCAAGGTAAGAAAGGAAATCGCTCGGCTTGGCCTGAACGTTGAGACCCGCGATGCCCAGCATGACCCGGAGCATCGCGCAGCCTTGGAAGCCGGTGGTGGTCGTGTCAAAGTGCCCTGCCTGAAGATTCGGCATGAGGATGGCAGTGAACGTTGGCTTTATGAGTCTGACGAAATCAAGGCGTGGCTGCAGGAGCGGTTTGAGCCGGCCTGATTTCAGTTGCTGATCTTTTGGTTGAAGAGCAAGCACATCGGGTCTCGCTCTTCTGGCTAACGGGTTCTGATGGCTAGTGCCAACGAGTGCTATGTCTATGGTTTATTTCAGATTTGCGAATTCCAGAATCATGGAATGAAACTTACCCGCCGCCGGTGAAAGCGGTCTCCCGCAGCGTTGCAAGACACCATAACGGGTCCGAAGAGTCTCAATCCCGGTTACAGAAACGGTTGTCACCTTTCCGCTTTCAAGCAAGTCAGCCACTATAGGTCTGGGCGCAATACTGATGGCCTTGCTGCCGGTAACAATGGCCGCGAGCATGGCAATATTGTCGCACTCTATCCTTCGTTTCAGGCCGCCTTGTTGCGCGCTCATGGCCTGGATATTCCGTTCCATATCTTCAGGAACACGGGTCATGGCCAAGGGATAATCGAGCAAATCTCCCCATACCACCCCCTTTTTCTGAGCCAACGGGTGATCATGACGACAAAACACAACAACCTCGGGCTGCGGCAAATGGGTAATGTCCAGATCCGGATCGCCAGACAATTCGCCGGTATCGGCCACAAAAAGCTCTATCTCATGATCCAGCAGCGCAAGGCGTAAGTCCTGCCAGTTATCTGTTCGTATGTTGAGGCGGATTCCCGGGTATTGATCCACAAACCGGGCACAGACCTTATCCATCAGGGCCAGCGCCGGGTAGGGGCCAGTTCCGATATTCAATTCGCCTGTCTCAAGCTCGTCGATGGCCTCGACTTCCTGCCTTAAAGACTCTGCCGCGGCCAGCAGGCCCCGGACATGAGGCAGAGCGGCCCGCCCGTGCGCGGTTAAAACCGCCCCGAAGCGTCCCCGATCGAACAGTCTTGCCCCCAGTTGGCGCTCCAGTTCCTGGATGCTGCGACTTAACGCCGGTTGAGACAGGTGCACGACCTCAGAGGCGCGAGCAAAACTGCCGCACTCAACCAACGCCATGAAATGCCTGATGTGTCGTGTGTCCATGGCACTACATCTATGCGTTTTGCGCATGCTAAGTCAAGAAACATTGCATTGGATGAACGGAACACCTCGCTTCAAACTGCAGTTACGTGGCGCACGATTCAAAACCAACAAAACCCAGGTGCCGCCAAAAAGAGGAGATTCCGCATGCTACCCCTATTCAAGAAGGCCATGCTGGCAGCGTTAGGTGCCGGTATACTGTTCCCAGCGATCGCTCAGGCCGAAACCTCCAAGCCGGCAACTGCGGTGACAGCAAAGGTTAACCAGGAAGTACTGAACGAGCTGCCGTTTGCTGACACGCGATCATTTGAGGATGCGCGTCGTGGTTTCGTGGGTGCGCTGCCCAATGGTCGGGTAGTGGACGAAGAGGGGCATGTGGCCTGGGACATGGAGCCCTACTCCTTCCTCAATGGTGATTCAGCTCCGGATTCCGTTAACCCAAGCCTGTGGCGCATGGCGCAGTTGAATGCGATCCATGGGCTTTTCGAGGTGGTGGATGGCATGTACCAGGTCCGCAACATGGATCTGTCCAATATGACCATCATCGAGGGCGACAGCGGCCTGATCATCATTGATCCCTTACTGACGCCCGCCACAGCCCGCGCCGGTCTGGAACTCTATTACCAGCACCGAGACAAGAAGCCCGTTGTGGCCGTGCTTTATACACACAACCATGCGGATCATTTCGGGGGCGTGAAGGGTGTGGTTAATGAGGAGGATGTCCGGGTCGGGAAGGTGCGGATCTATGCTCCGGAGGGGTTCATGGAGCATGCCATTGCAGAGAACGTGATTGCCGGCAACGCGATGACCCGTCGTGCCACCTACCAGTTTGGCGCCGGTCTGACTCCAGGCGTTAGAGGCCATGTCGACACCGGGCTTGGCAAGGCATTGGGTAGTGGCGGGCTCAGCCTCATTGCACCCACGGATACAGTACCTGACAACGCCAACCTGACCATTGATGGTATCGATATCGAATTCCAGATGGCCCATGGCACTGAAGCCGAATCTGAGATGATGATGTATTTCCCTCAGTTCCGGGTGCTCAACACCGCCGAGATCACCAGCCAACATCTTCACAATATCTACACCATCCGCGGGGCCGCGATTCGGGACGCCAATTCCTGGTCCAAATTTATCGATAAAGTACTGGTTCGCTTCGCCGATCGCACGGACATTCTGGTGGCCCAGCATCACTGGCCGATCTGGAATCCCGAGGACATCACGCATTTTCTGGAAGTTCAAAGGGACCTGTACAAGCATATCCATGATCAGACGGTTCGTATGATGAACCGTGGCATGTTGCCCGGGGATATTGCTGAAAACCTGCAGTTGCCTGAAAGCCTGAACCAGGAATGGTCAGCGCGCGGTTATTACGGAACCGTCAGCCACAATGCCCGCGGTGTATATCAGCGCTACATGGGCTGGTATGACGCCAATCCTGCCAACCTAAACCCCTTGCCACCTCGTGAAGAATCCAGACGCACCATTGATTACATGGGCGGTGAGGCGGAAGTGCTCCGAAAGGCCCGCAAAGACTTTGCCGACGGCGACTATCGCTGGGTGGCATCAGTGATGCGAGATCTCGTTTATGCCAACCCTGAAAACCGTGAAGCGCGCGAACTGGGGGCGGACGCTCTCGAGCAGCTTGGCTACCAGGCTGAGGCGGGCACCTGGCGTAGTGCCTACCTTGTTGGCGCGCACGAATTGCGCCACGGCATGATTACGCCGAAACATGTGGGGCTGCAGCCAGACCTGATGCAGGCGCTGGAAACCAGCATGTTTTTTGATGCCATGGGGGTAAGGATTGACCCGGAAAAAGCGGCCGGAAAGCACCTGGTGATCAACTGGTCCATCACCGACAAGAGCGAAGATTATCGGCTGAACCTCCAGAACGCCACGCTGACCCATCGGTCGGGGGAGCTGGACGAGCATGCCCACGCCAGCGTGAGTATGTCCCGAGCGGTTCTGGACAATATCCTCCTGCAAAAAACAAGCTTCCCGGAGGCGGTGGAGGCAGGCGATATCCAGGTTGAAGGATCAGTGGATGCCTTCTTTGGCCTGCTGCAAATGCTCGAACAGCCGCCATCAAACTTCGCCATCATTGAACCGGTGGCGATGCAATGATCAACGAGAGCTTTGATTACATCGTCGTCGGTGCCGGCTCTGCCGGCTGTGTACTGGCAGACCGCCTGTCAGCCAGTGGCCGGTTTTCGGTGTGCGTGCTGGAGGCCGGGCCCGGCAAGAGCTCGTTCACAATCCGGACGCCGGGCGCTTTTGCTGCCCATATGTTCATCAAGACATACAACTGGGCTTTCAACGCCAGGCCCGACCAGCGACTTCGTGGTGGCCAGCCTTTGTTTACCCCTCGTGGCAAAGGGCTTGGGGGGAGTTCGTTAATCAACGGTATGTTGTATGTGCGGGGCCAGAAAGAGGATTACGACGAATGGGAGGCTCTGGGTAATGAAGGCTGGGGCTATGCCGAGATGTTGCCTTATTTCCTGAAATCGGAACACCACGAGACGCTGGCCGCAACCCCTTATCATGGCAAAGGCGGCAACCTTTATATCAGTGCCCCGGAAACGGCCGAATATCCGATGTCTGGAGCCTTCGTTGATGCGGCCCGGCAAGCCGGTTTTCCCTACAGCAGTGATTTTAACGGCGCCGAACAGGAAGGAGTGGGCTATTTCCACCTGAACATCAAAAACGGCCGTCGGTTTGGTGCCGCCGATGCCTACCTGAAGCCCGCGATGAACCGCCAGAACCTCACCGTGCTTACCGAAGCGCGAGTCCAAAAACTGGTGCTCGAGGGGAATCGGGCCGTTGCGGTGGAGCTTCGTCACAAAGACAGAGACCTTGTCTTGAATGCGAGCCGGGAGATCATCCTGAGTGGTGGAGCTATCAATTCACCACAGTTGCTTCAGCTTTCCGGCATCGGGGACCGCGACTCGCTGGAAAGCCTGGGTATTCGGTGCCTGCACGAATTACCGGGGGTGGGCAAGAACCTCCAGGAGCACGTGGACGCCTGTGTGCTGGTCTCAAGCCGGAAAAACAACGGCTTCACGGCCTCGCTCGGCGGCCTGCTGAAAATGCTTCCGGATACGATCAGCTATATCGCCAGAAAACAGGGGAAGTTGGCGAAATCCATCACGGAGGCTGGCGGCTTTATCAGATCCAGTGACAGCGTTAATCGCCCGGATGTTCAGCTCCACATGCTGCCGCTGCTGTTTGATGATAGCGGGCGAGACCTGAAGCTCATGTCCAACCCCGGTTATTCAGTGCATGTCTGTGTGCTGCGGCCAAAGAGCACAGGCACCGTAACCATAGCGTCGGCCGATCCGTTTGCGGCGCCGGAGATCGACTACAACTTCTTTGCCGATCCCGATGACTGCAAAGTCATGGTGGATGGTATCCGCCAGGCCCGCCGGATTCTGGCGGCGAAGGCCTTTGACGATTATCGGGGTGAGGAAATCCACCCGGGCGCAGATCGCCAGTCCGACGAGCAGATCATTGAGAAGGTAAAGGAAAAGGTAGGCCTGGTGTACCACCCGGTGGGCACCTGCAAGATGGGTACTGACAGGATGGCGGTAGTGGACCCGCAACTCAGGGTGCACGGGCTCGGAGGCCTCCGTGTGGTAGACGCGTCCATCATGCCCCGGCTGATTAGCGGCAATACCAACGCGCCCACGGTTGCCATTGCCGAAAAGGCTGCTGACATGATTCTCAAGGCCGCGGGTTCACATAGCTGATCAAAATGTCCAACAGTTCCAGTGATCGGCGGCGCCCAAACGGCTGGCGCCGTTTGTCGAACGTAGGTTCTGCATCTGCCATCGGGCAAACCAGAGTTGCATAAAAAAGCCCACACGAGGTGGGCTTTTTTATGCAATTTGGCGCGCCCGATAGGATTCGAACCTATGACCTTTGCCTCCGGAGGGCACCCTCATTGCCCGATAGCTAGCGGTCTTAATCGGCGAAAATCTGTATGTTCAATTGCTTACGCCAAAAATATGAAACTTAAAAAATGCCGATATATCAATATTATGACCGATTAACGACGACTTTGGGCACAAGGTTGATAAGAATTTGGTGTCCGGGAACCGGACTTTGATCGTTGCCCTTAGCATGCTTTTTTCCCTGTATAAATTGACTCTACGCCTTGGACCTGGTTTCGCAACTGTTAGGAAATGCGTGTCCGAAATCCGGACACTGGCGAATTTGGATGCGCAGCTTATCGTTAGAAGGAAATAACGATAATGGGCGAATAGCCCATCAACTTTATTGGCATTAAAGGGATGGAAGCGACCGGAAAGCGGCCGGAAGTCGAGATTGAATCTCAATGGTTTGGGGCGCGTCAGTACTCCCAGCGAGTTGATCCATTTATAAGGCCTCGATCGCAATCTGCCCCTGGACCTCCTCCAAAAGGAGATCCAGAGAGCTTCATGTTGCATATGGCTGATGGCTCTTTCGATCTAGCCCCGAGTCGACCTGACAGTTCGCATGAAGTTTTTCAAGCTCCGGTGGTCGCTCGGTGAATTCGAAACAATGAGTGTTTTCGAGCAGTCGGGATGGGTTAGTCGTCCGTGCTTGCCACCGCGACGATACCTCCACCCTAGCTTGACGAGGCGTCTGATGGCGACGTTCCAATCTTTGTTCGAGCTGTACCTTTTCACTGTCTGCCTCCCAGCTCGCCTGTATAGCGGGATTGAAAGCTGGCCGAATCGAATGCCATTTTCGAGAATGCGGCCTGTGCGCCAACGGCTAGAATGGGATCGCTGTATAGGTACCCTCCGGCTAATGAGGGGTGATTTTGGAAGAAGCGCCCGAAGGGATCGACCATGAGGTAGGACTCACACATGTCTCGATTGTCCTCGACACATTGAACCGACTGGAAAGCGCGATGCCTTTGAACAAAGGCGACAAACTCCTCGTCGCTGATCGCTAACGAGCGGTCAACAATCGGGAGCATGCGCAGGATCTTCCAGCGTTGGGGGCGTATCTCTCCAACCAAATCGCTGAGATCCTCTCCGGCATTCAGGAGGTTCACGACAGTATTGAGCTTTATTGTGAGTCGGGGGTTGATCTTGCGCGCCAGACGTATATGGCCTGCAAGCTCCTGAAGGTCGAGGAGCTGTCCGCTTCGAAGGGCTCGGCCAATCTTCATGTTGGTAGTCGGATTTGCTGAATCCAGGCTGATCCCCAGGCAGGTCAAATGCGGCGCTAGTTCCTTAATCATGGAACGCGTCAGTCGTGAGCCATTGCTGATAATGGAAAGCTGAAATCCAACTTCCCGGGCTACCTGGGCAATCTCCAACAGACGGTCGCCAAGGATCGAGGGCTCTCCGCCGGCGAGATTTAGGCGGACTGTCTTCCAGGAGAGTTCTTCACGTAACGGATTGTTGGTGTTTGTGGGGTCAAAGTGTCGGAATAACTCGGTTAGCAGCTGGCGGGTCCGCCTGCGGTCATGAAATAACTCCCGCGGATTGGGGTAGTCTTTCCATTTTGCGTAGCAATACTGGCAGCTATAGTTGCAGGCTTCCGTGACGTGCCAGTTTATTGTGAGCTCATCTACCGCAGGGACCTTGGCAGGAGGTGTGGCCGATCGGTTTGCTGAACAAATAAGGGTGTTCGTACGCATGCGTATACTCCTTGACGGAATCCGTTTTACGGACCGTGAAGTTTTTACATGGCGGACGCGGGGCGTCAGGGTAGGAGCATCAGGCTCCAGTACACCACTTGGTTTTGGGGTCAGGTTTTCGGTTGGTTACGGGTTGCGCAACAAGTTGCGCCGGGTCTTGAGTGCTTCCTCATGGTTAACTTCGAGATTGAGTTCAAGCCGTTGACTCATCAACAACCACCATTCAGCGGCAATCAGTCCGCGTTTGAAATCCTGGATGCTCCGGTTCTTTTTGGCCTCTCGGCGGACAGCCCGATAACACTCTTTTGCAACCGCTCGAACATTTTCATCAGGATCGAACTGTTTGGTGAAGTAGACCGTTTTATGGGCCTTACCGTTGGGATCAAGGCCGAGTTCCAGTAACGCCTTCAGATATCCCTGGCGCCAGATGGGGGATTTTTCAGTTACTTGGCTAGCATCGTATTTGCCATCTTTGGGCTTCTCTCCTTTCCGGAGGCGAAGGCGGCTCAGGCAGAATTCAACCAATTCGAGTGCAAACGTCTCGTAGCATGCCATTTCGGCCTGCTCGCTTTCTTCACGGCTCTGCGGACGGCTCAATTGCATGGTTTTAGAAAACCGATCCCTGGCCACTTCCTTCAGGGGCCAGTACCAGCCAATAGCTTTCTCACTGTTTACTGGATTGAAGCGAGAAATCGACTCGTCAGAAAACGGGATGTTTGACGAACGCATCAGCATGAGGCGATGCCGCAGTGCTTTCGATGGTTTGAAAAAGGACAGCTTGTTCAATAATTCCTCAAGCTGCTTGTTATGGTAAGGCTGCGCCCCATTAGACAGTTCACCACGAAGCAGCCCTAGGCTTTTATCGATGTAGGGAGTCACTAACTCTTTATCCAACCTGTCAGCGGCAGCAATCGCCCACTGAGGGATTAGAGAAGGCGGGAACTCGGGGTCGTGAATTAGGCCTGCGAGCAACCCGTTCCACCACGCCAGGTATTCACGGGCAGCGGCCTCGTGAGGTAAGCGGCGTAAAGCACCTGAGAGGATTGTCAGTTTGGCCTCGATATCCCGGCTGTTGAGTTCTTCTTCGAGTTTAATTTTCCAGGTGGCCGGATAGTCCGACGCCCACCACTTCCTGCTTTCGTAACCACGGAATTCTCTGCTGGGGAGTAGCCCGTCGGATCGCGACAGTTCCGACTCAATATCTCTCCGGATTGACCACTGAATCCAGTACTCAATCTGGTAGTTGGTGAGCTGCGAGCAGATGAGTTTCAAATGTTCGTTTTCAGTGGCGTCCCGTTCCTCCGGGGGTTCCTTTAGGATGTCAGGGTAGCGAAAGCTGAGAGACTGAAAGCAGGTGTTCAGTTGTGAAGCCCACTGTTCAATCTGAACGTCATTGGCCGCCAACAGATCCATGTGGATGCAGAACGTCTCATGAAGTGTTGATTTGATTTTTACAAGCCATTGGTAGGCAGTGTCCGATGGTTCGCTGAGAGAAGCGTGCGTCGACGCTGTCGAATCTAAGATTCTAAAGAGTTCTGACCACTCGATATCTAGTTTTTGAAACACTCCCTCATAGACACTGTTCAGTCTTCTGGCCGCGGCATCGGAAGCGACCCACGTTTTCAGGAACCTGATGCCCTGCAGGAACTTTTGTGAACCGAGGGTTGGCGGGCCATCATGAACCTGCAGCGAGGCAACGGAAATCAGGTTCTTAATTTGGGGGGCGCATATGCCCGTCATTTCATTCTGGTTGCCATCGTCATGCCGGGACATAGTGTTGAAGAATCCCCAGAGCATGTCGTTTCTTGTCATTTCTCCTTCGGCATTGAGCGCAGGATCGTCGAACAGTGAACGAGAGAAACAGAATTCGCCGCCGAAAAGTGCCGTTACAAACCCATCGAACGACGGTGGTAAGGTAGAGGTCGAGTCAGAGTTCTTGAGGGCGCCATATAGTGCGTAGGGCGAATCTGAAAAGTACGTCTGAGCCACATCTTGCGCGAAGTCGTACACTGCAGAATCACGATCAGCCACACGTATGTGCCGGGGCACGAGGGGGTGTCTTTCCAGCAATTCGATATTCAGCTTTCCTACCAACGGAGTGGAGCAAAGGAATGACGCTCCCTTCTCCGCGTCGGAGGTTTCCTGCCGAACGGTATCTAGGGCATCTTCCAAGGCAGACACGCGCCCAAACACGCACCACCAGTTTTCGCAAAAATGTTTGATAAGTAACGCCCGGAAATGACCGTCAATTCCGCGCTCGTCTAGCGCCTGAATAAAGCGTTCACTTGGGTCGGATTTTTCATCAAGGGAGCGATTGACGTAAGGCGCATCAATCCTGCACATGGTTTTCTCCTCGCTATGGGATGAGGTTTCACAATAGGGATCACGCACCAGACGAAAGTCTGGCCTGCAGTTGAAACCTCCCGTGCAGCAGAGGGGAGCGGAAAAGTGAGCATCAAGCTCGATAGCCGACCGCAGATAAGCGTTTGATTAGACTAGAGTGGTTTTCTGTAGGAGTCAAATTCAGGTTGTGTAGCGTGTAGAACCTAAATGCTGGAAGAATGGAAAAATCCTGCTCTCCCAGAGCTGGCGGCCAGCGGTAGACTGTAACCATCCCCCAAAGACAGGTTAGTAATTGCTTTAGTCGATCGGTTCTATGGTGACCGCTCCAGCAAGATCTCGTCCGTTGTTTATCAATAGTAAGAAAGAGTCAGCAGGATCTATTTTCTGTTCAAAACTTTGCACTCTCCTGAGCCAACCCTCTGAACAGAGACCACTGAAATAGGCGGGCAGGCCTGCTGTTTCATAGGGTTCGGCTCGAAGGGGTAGACTAAGGCTCAGTTGTTGCCCAAGCTTTAAATACTGTTTGTCGTATTGGAACCTTACTCGACTACCAAAACGCTCTAGAGTCCCGGCAATTTCGCCATGCATATACACCGTTGCTTTTGTGCTAGAACGACTCATGGATTCTGTATCCTCGCTGGTGGATGGCTAGGGTTTTTCTGTAGAGCAAAGCGCCTCAGATTAGATTTTAGAAAGATAAAACCCCGTGAAGCCAGGCTCCACGGGGTTTTATCCTCATTGCCCAAAACGCAGGGCTGCGGACGATCCCCGGAGAGGAGGAGATGCGCTTTGGTGCACATCAGACTCCGTGATCGACTGCCGGTGTTTACAGCTACCGCCGGCTGAGCTGCTCCTCGATTAACCCCGGAGCCGGGCTGCTTATTTGGTTGAGCCTTGCGACTGAATTCGTGCCGCTTTTCTGCTTGATGGTGGTCATCTTTACACAAGTCGTCGGAGATGCAACCCCAAAAGTTCCAACTTTTTTTCGGTGGCTGGCTCTAGCACTTCACTTTCGGAATATCGGCCCAGCGAGTGGTGTACGCGGGGCTCAGGTTTTCCCGACGCATCTGCCAGCTCGTGTTCTTGTGAATTTGTCGGCCAAACTGAACCGTGTTCTTTCCGGCGATGCTGTTGATTTTGTCCAGCGTCCGCATCAGATTCTGATCCCTCTCATCGTCCTCTATCCGACTGAAGAAATCCGACTGACAAGCGCCAGGCACCCGGAAATCCGAAAGCACGATCCCTGCTTTATTGTACTTGTACCCGTCCCGCCAGAGCGACTGGGCCAAGCCAACCGCATGGCGACAGATCTCGCGGGTGTCTGCGGTAGGATAAGGTAGAGCAATGCCCCTCTGGTTCGCATAGTGCTCACCAGACCGGTACCGGCTTGTCGACATGAACGTGGCCAGATATCCGCACTCACGGTTTTCCTTGCGGAGTTTCTCGGCTGCCCGCGTGGCGTGGTGCGATACAGCGGAAAGCATGGAATCGAGTTCAGTGACAGGCGACCCGAAGGACTTCGAGCAGAGGATCTGCTTTTTTGCCGGGGCGACTTCCAGGATGTCCTTATGGCAGGGAATCCCGTTGAGTTCCCTTACTGTGCGTTCGACCACGACGCTGAAGTGCTTGCGAATCCACTTGGCGTCCGCGTCAGCCAACTGGAGACCGGTTTCAATCCCAAGATCCGCCAGCCTCTTACTCAATTTCGAGCCAATTCCCCAGATCTCGCCCGCCGATACCAGGTTGAGCAGGCGGCGCTGCCGGTCCCGATCGGTTAAGTCCACGACGCCTCGGGTCGCCGGATACTTCTTGGCACCGTGGTTTGCCAGCTTCGCTAACGTGGGGCTGGGAGCGATGCCGACGCAAATCGGAAGGCCGGTCCACTGCTTCACCTGGTCTTTCACCTGATGCCCAAAGTCCTCATACGACACCACCGATTCGATGCCGGTCAGATCCAGGAACGCTTCGTCTATTGAATAGGGCATGACCCTTGGGGAACATGTCGATAGAGCCTGCATGAAGCGAAAACTCATGTCGCCGTACAAAGCATAATTGGAGGAGCATACGACCAAGCGGTTCTTCTCGACATGCTCTCGCAGCTCGAAGATCGGCTGCCCCATCTTGACTCCGAGAGCCTTGGCCTCTTTATTTCGGGCGACCGCGCAGCCGTCATTGTTACTGGCCACGATAACGGGCTGGCCAACGAGTCTGGGGTCAAAGATGGACTCACATGCCGCATACATGGCATTCACATCGCATAGTGCGTAGACCTGCTTCATGGTCAGACTGAATGCACCACCGTTGTCACAACGCCGAAGATTTCCAGTTCAGATTCGTTTCTGAGCGTAATATCCGGGTAATCATCGCTCTCGGCCCGAAGCACCGGCTTGTCCCGATTGCTCAAGTCCAACCTCTTGCACAGAAATTCCCCGTCCACCGTGGCAATAACGACTTTTCCATGGGTATGCGGCAGGCTTCGATCGACAACCAGAACGTCACCGTCATGGATGCCAGCCTTTTCCATAGACGTTCCCGAAGCGCGGACGAAGAAGGTCGCGGCCGGTGTCCGGATGCATAGTTCATCCAGGGAGAGCGTCTTTTCGGTGTAATCCTGGGCCGGCGATGGAAAACCGGCCTGGACGGTATCACCCGAGAACGGAATGCCGGGTTGCTTGCGGCCCAAAGTCGGAGAGAATATGTCTTTAATCTGCATCGTGCTGACTTCTTTGATACTGTTTAAATATACAGTATAAGTTCTGGCCCGTTGTTTTACGACCGCTTTGACGCGCCCACCGGAGTTTTGTATGTCGAATCGCGCAACCAGCCTTGTGGAATCTCGCGTCTTTGAGATTGCCTGGTCTTATTTTCGCGGGCTGGTGATCCTGTCTGCGTCAGGGCTTTTGGCAGCTTTCATCTTGAGCGCTCTTACCTCGTTCCTTAAAACGTCTTTTGGTGTGGATCTGGCTCAACAGGCGCAATGGTTTGTTGCGCCGACATTTCAAGTGGTGGCCACTGCGATTGCGTGCGTTTACTCGAGCGTTGCAGTGAAAAAGATGCTCGGGAAAGAGGCGCAATTTCTTTGGGGTTGGCCAGCTGTTGTGGCGTGTTTTTCGCTGATCTTAACCGCTTTTATGGGCTCTGATTGGGCGTTTGCGGAGGACGCGCAGCGTACTGGTGCGGTTGTCCTCGCCGCGGTCGTTGCAATCCGACTACGCGATGAGAAATGAGAAGAAGGCTTCCATCTAGTTATTTTTTGATCGGACGACGCCCTTTGCCTGGGAGAGCGCCCGGAGTCAATCCAATCCTAAGACCCTTTTCATGCGTTGGCACGCTCACACTAAAGCATAACGCCCGTTAGACCGCGAGCCCGGGAGAGGCGATCGGTATCGCGGCCCGCTGGATGTATTCAAGCCCTGAGCAAATCCGCGCGAAGGTGAAAAATCGGGCACTGTCGGTGACTAAGGATAAGGATACTTAGTTCAGGTCTGGGTATGAGCGTCTAACGCCGGTGCAGGCATCACCGAGGAAAAGGAGATCACCGAAGATTATCTTGATCAGTTCGCTAGTGCAGCAAGGCATCCGGTTGCCAGTTTCGATGAAGACTTCGCGGCTTTCATGAGCTGTGACTTCGGCGCTAATTCAAGCAGATGGAGCTGTATTTGAATTAATGACGACGAGGAAAACAAAGCCAGAGCTAATGGAGCCTGAGAGTGATCGGTTCCTCAGGCAATCGCTTTGATCTTTTTGGTTGTGTGCTAGGTTGCGGAGAAGCAACTCAATTTATGAATCTGGATGATGCCGTTATGTTCAAAACCCTGAAATCCCTGTTCACCAAAAGCGATGAACTGAAGCCTGACGAATACACTGTTTACACCGTCCACGAGGGTAAGGAGTACGTCAGCCATGACGGGCTGGGATTGAAGACGCCTCAGCCAGAATCGGAGCCTGAGCCAGTTCGAGAGCCAATGGTGACATCTCCCGACTGGCAAGAGATCAGCCGGGCGGGAGGTATTTTGGCAGATTCAGATACTGAATCAGTGACCGATAATGACAGCCTGTTCACAGACGACTTGTTTAGTGATTGCTCCAGCCCACTAGGCGATGACGACGGTATCGCAAGCGGTGGCATCAACCCCGCGACCGGCCTGCCTATGGTCAACAGTATGATTGATGTAGGCGGTAACGTTTACGGAATGAGTGACGACAGTATGAGCCTGGGTTTACATGACAGCATGGGCACTGGCATGGACGACACTATGGGCTCCAGCATCGGCATGGATGACAGCATGGGTATCGGGACTGGGATGGATAGCGACTTTGGCATCGGCAGCTTCGGCAGCTCCGATGATGGTTTCTTGTAGCCTTTCCTGAATTCTGGCCTCAAGTTTCACTCGTGCGAGCAACAGCTGGGCTATCTCAAGCCAGAGGCGCAAATGCTGGAAAACGAAAGCTGGCCTGCAGAGTCGTACCCAGAAAAATGATTTAATCGACAACTCAGCGTGGATGATCTCAAGCAATTCTGCATTGATTTTTCTGGAAAAGGAACGGACCAATGAGAGGAAGTTTTGAATTTGAATGGTGGGCTGTCGATCGGAAGGGGGACTCACGTGCGCGCGAAGTGGAGCCCCACCACAGAGTGACACTGGAGCGCACAGCCAGTCGCGTTGTTGCAGATCGTCTTGCCGATGGGATCTTCGAAGGAAAGATGTACGAGGTCGTATCCGATACCCCAAGAGAGAGCGTCGACGGCCTCCGCTATGAAGGGTATTGGCGAGTCATTGTCAAAGAGTGAACGGATTCTGGGCGTCTGAGCAGAACACTATGGAAGGCGGTCGGTCAAAACCTCTGCAGTCTCTCAAAAGGTTCGCGACACTCCTCGATTCGGAACAGGACAGGGAAGGTTTGTATGAAATCCAACGAGTTGCTAGATAAAAACGGGACGTTCAAGGTGCCCTTCTTCCACGGCACCAGCTCCCTGTTTCTCCCTCATATTCATCGTCATGGACTGGGTGGTTTGAATATGGTTCGGGACAGCGGCTGGATTGATGCGTTTGGCGACCTGTTTGAATTTGCCGAAAAGAACATAGCAAGTATGCTTGGATGGGCAAGGCTTAGAGATCACCTTTTGCCTATTCTCGAACAGGGTCTCGGTAACGACTGCAATCGGCATCACTATCGCCACGGTGAAACCTGCATCACTTCAGCAGAGCCGATTGCGAGGCAGTATGCTTTCCCGCACGGCTGTGAGCTACTGTTTTAAATCAGGACATTGGCGCAGCTGCTAGAGTTCAAATTGGGCCGCAGTGCCCTGTCAAACGCGCTTCAGGAATCCCTTGCCCCAGTTCTGGAACAAGACTACAGGCCACTAATGGTAAAGATAGACGGCCTGCGCTTGGACGACATCGCCACCGAGAATGGCTATGACAACTTGGAAACACTAGAGCGATACCAAGAGATTCGCGGCACCGGCCAAGGCGCGGTTTGACCTGTTCCCTGGCCCATAGATGATTGTCAGCTTTGACCTCGAGGTCTACTGCCGAATTCGAGTTCCGGCAGATGCGCCTGTGCCGGTCCAATTGGCGTGAGGACTAGCCAGCTAATTCCTGCAATAAAAACACACATTTCGTTACAGGTTTGGGCCGACTTTTGGCCTTGCACCTCCGGCGGAATATGCAATTCTGGCTACGAACTTTATTTATTGAGGAATTTTAGTAATGACCGCAAGCACAGAAACACATACCGCCCTCGCAGCTATGGGTTCGCGAATTCTTTCAGCTCCCAGCGTCTTTCCACAGGACCACCCGTTAAACGACATTTATAGAGACTTGTCCTGGATTGAGCGGAAGACGTTAGAAGAAATTGTGAAGGCGAAACGCGCCGATTCAGAGTTGGTGCTCAATGAAAACAACATCATGGCATTGACGCTATTGCAGGAGCGATTGTACGACAAACACCAGATCGATCCGTTTGTTGCCACGGAGCTGAAAGCGTTGGCTTATTGCACTGGTGTAGATCGCCCAGAAATCACCACGGTCGATGAGCATGGTGAATGTGATGGATCGGTACCAACACATCTTGAGGACCCCGATCCATTTTCAGAGGACGATAGTTGGGGAGCTCCGAAGTGGATGCGTGCTGCTAACACTTAACGGCAGGGGAACCGGACACGGAAAACGTCCGCTTTTGTTTAGGTGCGCCTAGGTCGCAAAGCGAACGTCCAGATTGACCACAAAGCGGACCGTTTCACGGGCCGCGTGACCCCGTAACCTCCCCCTCCGATTTACTGGAAACCTGACGCCACGGGAATATCTGGCTAAACACCAACGGGCGGAAAACTCTAATCGGCGGTGCAACTGAAACAGGCGTGTTTACACAACCAAACGCCTTGCTCAACGGCGGGGTTTTTAATTACGATTTCCCACTTTTCGACCCTTGATACAAAATCATCGGAAGTCCTGTACAGGCCCAAAGGTAGAAAGCACGACTCATCCAATCCTTAAAGTCCCCGGTACCGATCACCCGAAGATCCTGAACCCATGACATCGACCACCGCCATGCACCCTGGATCATATCGAGACCAAGAGCACCAAACAAATGGGCTGTTTTGGAGACAAAGCCACGAGCAAAATCCACAATGGGATCGCCAATAAAAGCTTCAATAATAATCCAGATAACGAACCAAAACGCCGTTTCACCGAGTACCAAAATTCCAACCTGATCACTGCTTTCTACGTTTCTGAGTGAAGCGTACATCATACAAATCCCCTTCTTAAGCTTCCTGTGACTGGGTTATTACCGGGTGGCCAAGATCATGCTGGTATGACGCCAGTGCTTTTCCATATAGCGTGCTCTTGCAGCCTAGAATCTCTTCTGTTTCATTCCAGTGAGGCCGACGTTATAGGTTTCAATAGCGCACTGAAAATCACCACTGCATCGGTTCAGGTAATGCTCAAGGGCAATCCGACCGCAACATCAACAACCCAAGCCTTGGCTGACTGTCCACCACCATCTTCAACAATTGCTCCTGCATCAGCTACGCACAATGAGGTTTCTGCAAATAAAACCGGATGGAAAGCAAACACTATGAATAGAAGAAGAAACCGCATAATTCGATAACCTGTAAATGCCCTAACATCAATTTGGCAGTGCGCTTTATCATTGCAAAAATTTGACTACGTCACTATCACTGACTTTGAATCATCAATTGCGCCGCACATGCACCAATGAAACAATAACTTAGCCGAGCATGGACATCTATGCCATGTAATCATTCAGCGTCTGCAATTTGCTCCGCCAATCATACTGGATGAGAAGGCTGTGATTGGCTTTGAGGCTCAGGAAAAGCCCTGACTCGAATGTCCGCTTTTGTTTAGGAATTAGAGGGGCCCGACCTAGTCGCAAAGCGGACATTTGGGATAGGTCAGAGGCTCACTCTTGGAGCATGAGAAGTAGTCTTAAAAACGGTAAAACTAAAGCCCCATCAGACACCGCAATTATTTTCGCTTTTGGTGTGCCTTGATTGATCGCAGACCCATTGCGTTTGGTTCCGATCGAGAATTGACCCTTGAGACCCGAAGGCTCCAAGCAAGGCGAAGCACTGTTCGAACAAACTAAACCGTATTTCCTGCCGACCTCAACCACAGTCGAAAACTCATTTAACAGTGTTTTACGCGAGGAAGAAGTTTCTCCCCGGCGAGTTTGGTAGCCTTTTGTCCAACAAGCGGCACGGAGGTCCCATGAACACCGTTTTTTCTCGTTTCTGCATTTTGATAGTTGTTGCTTCACTCATTTCAGCTTGTACCGGGCGACTTTCAATGAACGAGCTGCTGAACAGTCCTATCCTCTGGGCAGCGTCCTCTTGCAAAAACATGAATACCGAGTCACTGATATTGACCCTGGAGGAGGAGCGCGCATCCAGAGATATTCCTGCAGACGAATTGGGGCATGCTCTTGGTATAGCAATTGAACTTGGACCTGAAGCCACGGATTGTGCAACGATCCTCCTCAGAGCAGGCGCAGGTCCCAACCATCGAGATTTTGAAAATCGGACGCCTCTTCACATAGCGGCGAAGCATAATCCGCTATTTGTTGAGGAGTTACTTAAGGCAGGCGCTGATCCAGCGCCAGTGGATGAATATGGAAAAACACCTCTTGATTATGCGGTTGAAGAATACCAATACGGGGGAGTTGACAGCGCAGTTACTAACCTACTGGCGGCATCGAATATGCGCGGTCATAAGGAGTTAAAAGGCGATATACCGGCAGAGCTTTACTATAATGGCGTTCTCTATCCAGATCCGTCTGCAGTCTCAGCGCTTGACATTGATTCAAAAGATACATTTGGGCGCACTCTGCTTCACTACGCGGTGATTCACAATAACCCCGAAATGCTCAAAACGCTCCTTTCTCTGGGGGCAGATCCGGCGATTCTGGATGGAAAACACGGTAGCGGCATGACGCCTCTATGTTACGCAGCTCAAGTTGGCGGTTTCGACGAAGGACTGCGAATGCTCGCATCTGATCCGCGAGCGCGATCTGTTGGTTGCGGTTATGACGACGACGAAGACACCTATCGGTTGAGTGCAATGACTTGGGCCGTAAGTGACAGTTTACCGTGGACATCCTTGAGACCCTATCACTCTGAACCTTCAGGCGTTGAAGAACTGATAATATTGCACGAAGCCGGACTGAAAGTAGCTTCCGAAAAAAGCTACGTACCGTCGGGTGAATACCTGGAAGAGACTGCTTTATTTGACGGTAATCTCGAAATGCTTAAAACCATTGTCGAACTTGGCGGTTCACTACACAGCACTGGACATAATGGGCGCCTTCTCCTGCAAACGGCAATATATCAACGTAAAGACGAGATGTTTGATTACCTGATTCAACACGACGGTCTAGTCAATAAAGCAGAGTCTTATGGCAGCACCAGTAGTGAAAGGCATAATTCCTTTCCTCTTCATGCCGCTGCGCGAATCGGGAGACAAGATTACGCCAAAGCACTTCTGTCCCATGGCGCCAAAATCAATGTTCAAGATGACCTCGGTAACACGCCACTTCACTATGCAGCACTACAGGTTGATCCCGAAACCTTGTTGGTCCTTTTGGGCACTGGCGGTATTGAGAAACAACTGCGGAACAAAGAAGGTCAAACACCGCTTCAAATGGCACGATCGAAACTGGAAAAGGGTTTGTGCAGATGTTCTGACTCAATCTCAAGCCTCGAAAAAGCTCTATAATGGTCAGCAAGAACTGAACGGTTAAATCCATAACGGAAGGCCCTTTTCGTGTCATTACTTCAATGCCACCCAACAGCCTTTAAGGCTCTATCCATTTTGATGCGATCGCCACTGCATCGTGGCAGCTCCCACATGGAAGCATGAATCTCTAAAAAGCGATTACTAATGTCCGCTTCTGTTTAGCTGAGGTCCCTGAGTCGCCTTGGTCGCAAAGCGAACATTCAGCTGGTGCAATAACGCTTTTAGAAGCGGCGGTATTGTAGGCGCGAATCGCCGAAACGGAGGTCCAACCCAGCCGCCTTTTGGCTGGGTGAGGCTGACTAAACTTGTTATCCTGCCTTACCTGATTCTGCATATTTTGGTTTCGGCGGGCAAAAGTTCACCGCCCGCACTGAGTTTAAATGGTGCAGAAGTTGTGACTATGCCGGATATAAAAGGAGCACTTAAGTCAAATTCTAGAATTACACTTCTGTAGTCCTCTTCGTGACCAGTTTGGAAGAAACGTTCTGATAAGAACACTTGGTAAATTTTACCAGCTCGAATTTCCTTTGCTGATTTAAGACGATAATTTCCTTCAGTTTTTAGTTCTTCGTTATTAATTACAACGGTTTTGTCAGTTGTCTTAAAGCCTTTGCCATATATCATCCTTAAATCAACTAACTCCATATCTGTATAGGCCTTAACGACGAACTGCAACTTGACGAAAAACTTACTTTCATTATCAAGTAAATGGAATATATTGTTACCAGGTCCGTTGACAGGGGTAACTTCTAACTTACTAAATCGGCGAGTCGCCCAGTCTTTTAATCCAGGTATAAAAGCTAGAACTTTAAAAATTGGAGCTAAAAATTCCATATCATTTCTCCTTAAAGCCTAACTCCGCTAGCATGCGTGGCTTTTTAGTGAAGGCGAAAGCGCAACGAAAAAGGTGTCGCCGTGCCTACCATTATTATAGTGTTGCTTATTAACGAAGTTCTGCCTCAAACACATAAACAGGAACTGTTTTGTTATCCAAGAACATTCGACTATTAACTTTACCCACCTTGTAGCTATTCGTTACGAGACTTTTACTACGAATATAGAGATAAGCTCCAGCTGAAAATACCACTTCCTTTTCATGCCCTTTTCGCGTTCCATTTAACCTGGTAGCGAATGCTTTGGTTACTTCCTCAGCTACACGAATTATTATCAAGTGAATTACACCTGCATCGAATGCTTTTCCTCCCCAAATTGCATTTCTCAGAGCAATTTGCGGACAAAAACTAGTCGAAAAAGGACGATCTGAAGTAAAGCCCTTACCGCTATCTACGGGGCAATACCCTCCGTGGTACAGTACTGTGCCAACGCCAACCGTACTGCCGCAGGAATCTATATCACAAGAAACTTTTTCCAAGTTATTCACGGGGTAATTGTTTTGATAATCAGAAATAGATTGTGGAGTTTGCGACGACATTGATTGCCTCAATGTTTTGTAGCCTTGAGATAACTCCAACTGCCTATCTATGAACCTCTCGAAGCGATTATCTGTTGCTTCTACACGCACACTATAGGACACGGCTTCGAGTGGGGTGCTAACAGTTTCTCTGATTCTAGTTTCTATTTCTGGCGGAACGTTCTTACCTTCTTTCAGGAATTGGGCTATATCGTCAGCTGTCGCTTCGCGCGTTTCCCATATTTCATATGGGGTTCTCAAAATATTTATTTCAGGCTTCATGATTTAAGCATCAACTTTGACAAAACCTATAACGTCATGGTGGCAGGAGGCAGCGCAGCGTAGTTAGCATCCCGTTAACCAACTGGTCATGTGGAATTGACCAAGATGCTGGCTAACATCCCGATCACTCCAACTTGGTAAAACAGTTTGAATAGATAAGTGTTCACTGCTTCAGGAACAGTCTTACCCTTCCAAGTTTGAATTTCCCAGCTCAATTTAGCTAAGACCGCCAGTGCAATGAGCGCAGAGCACACAAACCGAATTATGACCAGATGGCCGTCATCTAGGCCCCCAAGCTGGTTTACTGAATAAGCCACACCAAGCGCCGCAAGACACAACAGGAGAATGGTTGCGATAGCTCGCGCGTAACTCCGTCGGATTTCCCAGATGGCTTCGAATGCCTGCTCTCTGTCTTGCCCTTGGTCCGCAGCTAATTCCGTGTAGTTGCCCCCGCTAAACCAGACACCACCTCATTCATTTGATGCCAGTTCCGCCCGGTATTCCCAGGGCGATTTCATTTTCAGTCCCTTGTGTGGGTGACTGCGGTTATAGTCCTCGATCCATTCCGGCAACTTCGCCATCACAGAGGCGGCGTCGGGAAGATCGTTCAGGTAAATATAGTCCCTTTTGAACGTCTTCACGAAGGCCTCAGCCATGCCGTTGCTCTGCGGGCTTCTCACAGGCGTAGTGCACACCACAAAGCCCAGAGAAGATGCGAACGCTCGCGTTTCTTTGGCAATGTAGCAGCTGCCATTGTCCGTCAGCCATTCCAGCGGGTGTGGAACATGCTCTGACTGGCCGAAGCGGTATTCCAGGCTTTCCAGCAACAGGTCCTGGACCATCTCAGCGGTGACTCCCCCGGTCGTCGCCACATAGCGCATCAGTTCCCGATCACAGCAGTCCAGGCTGAAGGCCACGCGAACCACCTCCTTATTCCAACAGCGGATCTCGAAGCCGTCTGAGCACCAACGGAGGTCCGGCTTCAACGTAATGACCTGGCCGTTGTGACAACGCTCCTGAGGCCGGCCCGTGTAACGGGGCAACAACAGCCCATCCTGCTTCATCAGCCGGTACACACGCTTGTGGTTCACTCGCTCATCGTTGGCTGCAAGCAACCGATTCAAGCGTGCCGTAATCCTTCGATAGCCATTGGCCGCACGGACTTCACACAGCTCTCTGATAACCGGCAAATGCCGGTCATCGTCCTGTTTTTTGTATCTGGGACATCTACCTTTCTGGCGGCCGTGAAGGCGATCCAGAAGGTTGGAGCGCGATACCTTCAGTACCTCCGCTACCCGCTTCAGAGGGTATCGTCCGGTGGCAGCAACGGCATGCGCGAGATCAACTTTTTTGACTGAGCCACCTCCAGAGCTTCCCGGAGTATTTCAGCTTCCATCGTCTTGCGGCCCAACATCCGCTCCAGGTCCCGAACCTTTTTGTTCAGGGCCTTCACCTCGGATGCACTGACAACCTCATCACCGGATTCAATCGCGGACATGCCACCGTCTTTCATCAGCTTCTTCCAACGGAACAACAGACTTGCTGATATACCATGACGTCGCGCTACAAGCGACACTGACATGCCTGGCCGCTCACACTCAGCAACCATGAATGCCTTCTCCTGTGCGGAATACCGGCGACGACGTTGCACTCCGGTTATGACTTCGATTCTCTCCACCTTGGACACTCCTTTGCACTAGGTCTATGCCTAGGCCTTTGCTTCTACCAAGGTGTCCGGTTTAAATGGGGGCTACTACATTCCGCGAGCTTTGCCGGCCATAGAAATAAGAGAAGAGCTTTAATCATACTTCGAACTCATCGCATATAACGGCTGCCATCAACGGTGTCAGAACCAGAGCGAAGCGTAGGTTTTGGTATCCGGTGCATGGCTTTGTTATGCATACTTACCACTCTTGAAACTCAAGAATATTCTCCCGTCTAACGAGCGTCACCTCACTGGCAAGAGTTTCGGTCCAGTGTTCCATTCGCGCCTCTTCATCTCCTGCACCGGCCCACTCAACGACCCTCACCGGAACATTTGCTGCGTTATGAATCATCGCATTCAGATGATCGTCCGCGCCGGAATAACCTACTAGTATGACTTCTTCAGACTCCCCAATTGCTTCGGCCAGTTTTCGCCAATAACTGAGCAGAACTTCTGAGCCACTAATAACTGTCGGTTTGTGCTCAAAATGTGTTAACACGATGTGCTGGCTTACAGTGTCAGTCTGTTCCGCCAAATCACACTGATTGAGCTTAATGGTGCTGTTGCCTCTATCTATGAAAAGCGGGGAGCCATGCAGATGTAGATAGTATCCAAAGTTTCGCGAATAGAGGCGCTCCATATTATCTACATTAAATCCGGTACGGTGAAAACCATCTACGAGAGCGCCGCTATAGCCTTTCAGTACCTCTCGCTCAATAAGTGGCTGATAGAGAAGGTTGTCATAATTCAGCGTGGCAACATGAGAATTGGTTTGGTTGATGAACTCTGCGAGCGGTCCGAGAAAGCCGTCTGGAAGAACATCGTCGCATTGATGAAATTGGAGCGCAGTGTGATAGATAAATTTTCGAACGGCATGAGGAAACTGCTGCCCCTCTTCACTCAACCAGTGAATGCGACTTCCCCGGATGTCGCTCAAAAAATCACATGCCGAGAGAGCTAGTTGGAGAATATCTAGCTCGTCTTCACCATGCGGCCTTCCATCGCATTCTTCCGGAAGGCAACTCGTAATCAATTGTTTACTGGCGTCGTCGAGGAAGTCGTCGTCGTGCCAAACGGTTCCAATTGCTGTATCCAAGGAAAACTCTTCTGGATTAAGCGCCATCCCTAGTCCGTTACCGAAAATTATAGTTTTCCGAGGCATCCAACCTCCTTTGCATAAAGCTGAGCTTAGCTGCGACCTTGCAATGAAGGCGAAGCCGCAATGAAAAGGGCGTCTGGCGGCCATCGGCCGCGTACTACAGCGACTTGTGAAAAATCAGTAAATTCTGTAGAGGCGTTTCTTATCTTTCTTGTAAAGCGTAATCGCGGTCCCCCAGAAAGATAGCAAGCAACCCAGCGCAGCTTTATCGTAATGTCGTAAAAACTTCTGTTTAATCACATCAACGATAGAACTCATCGGGCCAGAAAGTTCGAAGTTGGAGAGTTGATAATCGCCCCACACTTGTATTCCAAGAGACCCGACCACTCCTAGAATGATGGCCCACTGGGTTCGCTTTGAATAGGTTAGGATCACCAGAAATTCATTCAACCAATCTTTCACAACTTCTGCCTCCTTGCATTTTTAACGCCTGGGCTCAGCGGCCGGTTTGGAGGCGCACCGCGCCGGAAAAGCGGTCCGCTGCAGCCCCTAGTTAGGCAATTCTCTGCCTTACGATTGAAGCTAAAGCATGCTCGTGAGCTTCTTTTGCTTCACGTAGATCTGACACTAGGGCGTCCAAATTGTCCAGACACCCGCTCTTTTCGGCGATACCTCGGAGCCACCCAGTATTCGAGAGAGGTTTACAGCATTGGGCAATCGAAGAGTTTTTTCTTCTGGCCTCTAAATAGGCCCTATAGTTGTCTTGGCTTATACCAAGCCTATGCAACTCTGCGAGTTCTGCTTTTTTTGTCTTTACGCCGGCAAAATACCTGTCGAATAGCGGTTCAATAACAGCTATCAGCTGCTTCTTGATCTCTGCCAAATTCTGCCCGGCTCGAATTGCCTCTTGTTCGCTACTGAGAAGAATTAAGGAGTTATAGAGAACACGCCATTCAGAGGAACACTTGGAACAGTTAATGCGGAGGGAGATATCAGCACCGCTCCATGGATTATCCTGAGTCGTAATCGACTTGATAATTTCGCCTGCTCCGCAGGGGCAGAAACCAACCTTATACTCTGTTGTTTCCGATGTGCTCATCCATGACCTCTTTATTGCCTAACGCTGAACGAAGCGGCGCGTCTCACGCGTCCGCCTTCCGTAACTTGTTAAATTGCATTTCATTCAGGAACCAACAAAGTGACGTGGGATCCCCCTAGGCTAAATTCATAGTCCACCAAAAACTTTCCTACCACACGTTCAGCGGTTACGGTTTTTTTCCCTTTTATAACCTACTTTGATGGGAAGGTTATCGTGAGATGGAAAGCAAAACGTCGCTATACCAGCGTGTGCCCCGACAAGCTGGAGACTCTCCAGACAGTTATGTTCTTGCACTTTTTTGGCTAGCCAATGCACGGGGTTAATATTACATTTCAAATTTAACTTATCTGGACGAAAGCCTTCGCTATTACAGTCACAATCCCCATAAGCATAAGAGACGTCTGCAAATACTAATTGTCCTTCGTTCGATTTCGCATAGTTGAAAAGGTCCGCCAGAGAAGAGTCCTCTCCAGGTGGCGATCCACCACAAACGACATCAATATCGAATTCCATATACTATTTGGCTGATGCTTGTTTATTTGGAAGGGGCGATATCGACCAATAAGTCCCTAGAATGTATGCAGCGATGCCTATTACACAAATGCTCCAAACCAGCCACATGAATAATGTAAGATGCTTTCTCGTGCCTCTTGGGAGCTGCAGCTTTTGAAAAAGAATCAGGAATACACCAAGAGCCAAGCCCCCGATGCCTGCCACACTGCCAGCTACTTTAAGGATTTCTTCCATGACTGCCCCTCAATAGCACTTTAACAGCCTATTAGTTTGAATTCTTATTAAACCGCAACGAGACTTCCCCGTCCAAACTTAGCTAAAAGCCCGAATAACGTATAATTTTCAAAGCCTAAGAATGCGTCGGCTGGGAGTTTTTTGGCGCTTGCCTCTGTTAAAAGTGTGCACGCGGGATATTTGTGCACGTTCTTGCAAGTTAAATCCAGAGAGCCAACTTTTCTCTCTATGAAACAGTCACCTCCAGAGGCGACTTGTGAAAAGTGTGCAGCGCTATGCAAATTAAACCGCAGGAAATTGGCCGATTTTTAGCGAATTTCATTATAGGCCAAGTAAAACGACAGGCTGTTTTGCTCACCGAATTTCCCGCCGAAAACCCGGTCTGCGGTTCGAGTCTTCGAAACCAAGAAAGAAGGGATTTCGGTCTGTCTCAGGGGAGAATAACGGGATCAGAAAACGTAATGCGAGTGCTCGCTTGTGTTTAATGGCGACTCTTTCATCCTCCTTTAGCCAGGACACCTACGTTACGCCCTCTCTGAGGTTATGTTCACTGCAGATTAACACCAACTGATCTGCGCACAACCTGACTCAACCTAGAGATATTTCGCAAAATGACAAACAACCTATCGGGTTGTATTGGCTGGGAGCTGATTGGTCAGGGAGACCAGAGCTCACCGCTGGCTCGGTACCCGGCAAACGCGACATCGGCCCAGTGGTGTGACACCGGGGAGAGGCCCGGTACCCGCCGCACACCAGCTCTTCTACCAGAGCAATGGGCGAACCATTTTTTTTAGTATGTGCAGAATGATGTGCCAGAAAAAACCAAACCGGCTTATTTGTGGTTGTTTTGTGATCAGCTTGCCAAAATGTTGCGCATATTTTGGCTTAAATTCAGCTGAAGTGGTTCGCACACGTCCCTTTGACGCGCCCATTGGTTTGAAGGGTGGTTTGCACATTGACCTCAATATGCTGGAGGGGGGGAACAACGCCCCCTATCTCTACCATCGGCGTTATTTGCCCTTCTGTTTTTCTACGTAGCGAGGATAAATACACCACCCAGTGAGGATTGCTCCACCTATAGTGCCGATGGCCATAGCCGAGTCGGCGCAGGCCTGATACCGCTGCGAACGGATTCCGTCCCTCGGAGATTAAAAACCGGAAGAACTGGTCAACGAGGGATGGAGGGACGAGGTACGCGTGACTGGGGCGTTCAGAACCGCTGACGCCCGCGCCGGGGCGGCTTGATCTCACCCTTGAAGACTGCGTTGATGCCGCTGGCGTAATCCGAATCGTGATATCCCCTCGTGCGAACTGCGACCACTTGCGCGGCCCGGGGAGCGAAGAAGCCATCAGAATCATCTTGAAGGCGGGTGTTTTCCTGCGTTGGCTCTAAAAAACGATCCGGGATGAAGGCGTCGTTTACCTTTACCGGACAGGATAACGCGTCAGTCGGACTTCTATGTTACTTTGACAGCCTAGCCAAGTTCGTTGATGAGACTGGCGGACGCGAATTTCCTTGGCTTTCGAGATGCCAGCTAAACGCTGCGCCTGCACTGACCGTGCCCCGGTGTGTTTGAGCATTTAAAACTGGAAAAACAGGCATGTTACAGCACCTGAAGTGGAGTTGACTGATCTGAGCCTCGTGGATGCTCCTGCTTCCGTAGATGCTATGTAGCCATGGCTATTTTTTGGTAAATTAAAGATTGAAAGTTGAACCCATACGAGGCCCTCGATGAGTCTGGAAATTGGAGTTCTTGTAGCCATGGGGATTGGGATCCTCGGTGCGGCTGCGTTAACAGCCTGGTGTCTCTATTCAAGATATTGCGAAAAGCTCAATTCCAGAAAATAAACACCTCAAACCCAAGTAGAGAGCTTCATCATAAGTAACAGCGCGATCCAGCGACAAGCTCTTCCCAGTGGGCGGCTCTTAACTGAAATCCCCAAATTCAATCTTCTTAGCGACTTGTGCCACCCATCGGCGCCCCTCGTAAGAATCAAACAAATCTACAGGTTTTTCGCCGCCGAGCGCCTGCACGGGCGAATCCAGCCATTGTTCCGCAAGCTCATGAGAACCCCAGACTGCACGCACTGCACCCAGTATGCGAAGGCTGTCCAGAAGACTCTCCGACTGTCGGGCATTGAGCCGAGTAAAAGAGCCGTATTCTTTGAGACCTTCGAGGTCAGTGTTGAGAGCTCCCGCAAAGAGCTGCCGGTTCTCAAATTGGGCGAGAGCTTGCTGAAGCACTTTGCCGGATATGCCTGTTCGAACCGCCGTTATAAAACACGCTGAATTCTCGAAAACCTTCGGGTCCAACCCTAGCTCGGCTGCGAAGGCATGCATGGGGGCTGTCATGGTACATCTCGATCTTTGGTGGAATCTGTGCACGGTGGAGCTTGAGCCTTAAGCTCTGGCTTCGTCGCCTTCCCTGATTTTATACCATCCCACGCACAGAATTCTCATCAAGGTGTCGTTTAGGCGTGTGTTTGTGTGCGCTGCAATAAAGTCCCAGAAAAGCGCTGTCGTTATGCGCAAAAAGTGTCGGTTCTTACCGGAAAATTCCTTCTGACCAAAGGTCATTTTCCCTCAATTTACTCTGTATGAGGTGCATGAGTTATGAAGAGCTACCAGGGGCATCGTCGAGTTCGAGCAGAGCAGCTTGTGGTCGCACAAAATTTACCGGTGAGTATCCAGAGTTTGTACTCTGATCGCCGATATCGCGTGCGGGGCATTGCTGACTGGCCGTCAGAAATTATTTATCATTACATAGTGTTGCATCCGCCGGTCGTAATAAGGCGTGATGGTTTCTACCACGCTATTGGTAATCTGCGCTCGGTCGAATTGACCGGGTACCTACACCCAAAAGCTTGGGTCCCTGTCTTGGAGCATGCCCCGGTTCCACTGCGAAAAATGGAGGCAGAATCGGTAGCACTGGAGTTCCTCTCGACGACCTTTGGTGCTCTGGAGCCCATCGCCTTTGAGCAATCTGCGCTGTCGCTCTGGGAGTTGTATAAGAAACACGAAAATTTCCCCGCCCTGATTTCTACCAAGCAGGCTCTGGCGCGCTTCCTTGCTGTCAATCGTAGGAGGCTCTCTCAACCAGCTCAACCAATGCCTCAGAAAACCCACCCGACATTTCGCCGTCCGGAGTAACTCTAATGACTATGAGGTCTTCAGTTGCGGACGCTCCGCAGATGCTTGAAAACTTGATCCAGCCGCCGCCCGATCGACGTTTTATCACCCAAATTGCGCCAGTGATTGCCAAAATCCTGGGCGTGATGCGAGAAATGCCGCTGTCGGACTATGGACTTGATGATATTTCAGGTTGCCTGGATGAGATGACTAAACTATGCCAGGCCATTGAACTGGGTGAGGAGTTAGTGCCTTCAGCCTGGACCGAAAAGCCTGTCTTTTCCCGGGGCTCATACATTACTGATTATCCCCTCTATGCGGCTCTGGACCATTTTTCTCGGCGTTCAGAGTATTCCCCGGCGCGAGTGGTATTGGCCGCGCATGTAATCCTGTCGATCTATATGGGTCGGCCGGTGGGTGCGGAAGAGGAAGTCTCCAAGCCTATCCCCGAGACAAATATCTTGTCGGCCTGCCGCGAAATCCGGTTACTGCAGGACAGATATCTACAGCGACTTGGTGATGTGTCAATTGAGCGACAAGCTGTCTATGAAGACCTGGAAGCTTTCATTAGGGTAAACCCCAAAGGAATTCCTCCCAAGATGCTGGGCCGCTTTCGTAATGTGAAGCGAGTAATCGGATTGTCTTTAGGGCATGAGCGTCCGGAAAAGCGCACCCGGGGACCCAGTGGGCCCCGGCTGTACGTCGATGTCTGTTGGCAGCCGGGTGTCAGCGATATAGATCCAGACGATGGCCTTAAGTCAGAGACTATGCCCACGATCGCAGCACACTCGCATACTGATGAGGAAACGCTGCACGGAGCTGTCCAGGAAGGGTTATCGACGTCAGATGTGGTCAGTACTAACACGGTTCAATGTTTGAATACTCGGTACGCAAGCAAAAAGGGGGAGAGCCCTGAGCACGGGTTGTATCAGCAGCGTGCGGTGGCCAACCAGATAAAACGTCAAGCACAGCTCCTCCCGGCGCGCTGGGGGCAATTAAGCGAGCTGGATTGTGTCACCTTTCTCGATTGGGTCACGCAGGAAGTGAATCCCGTGACCGTGGCGTTGTTACTCAGCTTTGTCACCGGCAGACCTTTGGATCAAGTCGCTGAAACTAAGCTGGTTAATGAGGACAGTCTTATCCCCCAGTCACACGCCGAAAGCTACATTTCGCTTTGCGCCGAGTCTCAAACCTGGATATCGAAACCGCCGCTACCAGAGCGAACGAGATCCATGCGAGCGAACTGGCATCAGAATCTCGCACCGACAACCGAGAATCTCATGCTGCCTATCCCAGACCTTCTTTGGGAGCTGCTGAATCAATTTCTGGAAGAGTTCTCAGGAAACTGGGCCGGCAATTTATTTACGAAGGCCCAAAAGCGCTCGTTGATAACCCGGGCGAAAGAAGCGTTGCGCGACGGGATACGGCGAAAGGACGCAGGATTGACCGTGACGCGAATTCAGCGACACCTTTTCAATCTCCTGGTCAGCAGGGGAGGTGACATCGCAGATGCAGTTTTGATTACCGGAACGGCGCCACCATACGGGCAGGCAACAGCCCTTTACTATTATCAAGCAGACGTCGGACACCTCGAGTGTGTTTACCTGGATGCCATGGACCGCGTGCCGGGCCTGCAGCGCCGGAATCCAGATAGCATGCGGCAGGCGAAGATGATTGAGGAATCAGTCGGGTCGCCGTTCTACCCAAGGCCGGAGCGACTTCCCTTTTTGGTGAGTGATCTCACGGCCGAACTGGAGCGCTTACGGTCTATGCCACCATCACGACAATCGTTGGCAGATTTTCATAACAGCTACACCGTTTACACCGCACTTTTCGCCGCTTTCGCGACAGGCTACCGGAGCGTGAAATTCCCAGTTTCCCGAGAGTCGGATATCGACGAGAAGAGTGGATTCCTGGTGGTCGCTGACAAGGTGGGTGACGATATGAGCCACTCGCGCCTGGTCCCGCTGGTACCCGTTCTGCTCGAACACCTGAGGCTTTACAGAGAACATCGCGAAACTCTGATCCGCCGCTTGTGGGGGTTCCAAAAACAGCCAGCACCTGAGCATTTCATGTTTTTCGTGAGTCGTAAAAATACCGAGGTTTCCCCGATAACCCCCAGCACACTTGGCTCCCATGCCCAGTGGGCCTACGATCTGCCCCTTAATGCTAATCGTCACTTTCTGCGCACCGAGCTGCGTGCACGTGGTGTTTCTGGCGAACACGTTGATGTTTTTATGGGGCACTGGTCCCAAGGACAAGAGCCTTACGGTAAATTTTCCAGTTTTTCTTATCGTGACTATCGCAGCCAAATCGTTCCTGTCCTGGAAAAAATCGTGGCAGATATGGGTTGGGAGCCCAGGGAGGGTCGGTTATGACGAAGGCTATCCCTACAGACCGGTCCCTTCATGGAGATGAATACCGGGGAGGAAACCGATTTAATGCCCAAGCCAAGGATCGGGAGAGGGCGTGCGCTCTGGATATCATCCGCACGGAGTTTCCGGAGATTTACGCGCCGTCTAAGGATAAATTGATTTCGAATACGGAAGTCGATGCTCTTCTTGAGCGCGTCAGTGATGGACAACCGGGGCAGGAAAAGCGGGCTCGACACAATGCGGTTGTGGCATTTCTGAGAGCAGGAGCTAGCAATCATTGCTGGGACGTTGAGATTCCAGCGTATGCGGTGATGGCGCAGAGTGAAAAAGCTGTCGCGCATCCGCAATCGTTCGCCAAACTCCCACCTTACCGTGCAATGGTCGATACATTCATGGAATCACTGGAGGTATCGACACCGTCTGCTAGCTGTCTCGATGAAAATCTCCTGCGTTATGAGGCGGGCCAACTCATTTTTTCCATGATCAGTCAGGGCGGCCTTCATCACCGGCTTTGGTTGCAGAAGACCGTTGAGGCATTGCCCTTGGGTGTCGTGGGCCGAGGCCAGCTGATATGGCTGGATGTGGAGTGCGGGTCGCAACTGCGGCGCTGGTTTCCGGATCCAATCAGCGCTCTTCTGATTCGGCGATGGTTTCGCCGTTGGCAGCAGCAGTGGCCTGATGCAACGCCAGAGCAATTGCTGAATGTGTTTTTGGCGACAGCACCGGCTTCACCAACAGCATCGGCCATGCCCAAAAGCTTTCGTGCAATATCGAGCGCGGCGGTGACCGCGTCCAGCACCTATCACTCCGGAGTCATTCGTAATTACCAAACCACGCGAAACGCCAGTGTTTCGTTACCGGAAACCGCGTGGCGGCGTCTCCAGACGAAAGAAGTACCCCGGCGAACTCAAAGCGAGCCACATGAGTCAACGCATTTATCGCATACGACACCTGTCGTGGATACCTCGGTACTGGTGGGAGAGGGTACTGATGATGGACTGGTCACATTGGACCGCGTTCGAAAAGCGTTAAGTTCCATACAGAACGGCAAAGCACCCACCAGAAAAATGATGGCGGAGTCTTTGACCCAAGTTGCCGCCAATCAGCGTCTGGCACCGATAGTTCGAGTGCTTAGTTTATGGTGTCGCGACTTGATAACCAGTCGCCTGAAATCGGGCAAAAGCAAATTAACAGTCAGTTCAGCCAAGACCTATTTGTCGAGAATTGGGCCGCCACTCGCAGTGGCGCTTGCCAGGGTCACAGATCTCAATGAGCTGGGAGATGACGATTGGGAGTTCATTTATGAGGGGCTGATCGGCAGCGCCAAATCATCGAGTCACGGGTTGAACCGGGCCATACAGGCCAGAAGATTTCACCAGTTTCTGGTGGATCATTTCGCATTCCCCGAGGTTCACATAGAAGGGGGGGCAGGAGGAGGACGAGTTGTCGATGCAGACATACTGACGGCGGCAGAATACATGAGGGCAAAACAAATACTGCAACTGCACAGCGCTGATTCTCGGATGGCACGTATCCGGACTTTGGTGCTGACGCTCGGGTTTCGCTGTGGTCTTCGGCGCGGCGAGGTTCAAAAAATCCAGCTTAGGGATTTGCCCGGGGTTTCTGAGCCAGAACTGGAGAATCCCCAGCTGCTGATTCGTCCCAGCGCATTCGGAAGCGTCAAAACCAATGCGGCGATACGGCGGCTCCCCCTGTCGGTTTTATTGACCGCGGAGGAACTGAGAGAACTCCGCTATTGGACGCAGCAGCGGCTATCGGAGCAGGTGGCACCGCAGCCTATGGAGTTACTGTTTTGTAAGCGTCATCAATCCCAGCGCGTGCTGTCCTCTCTGGAGCTGTTTGATCCGATCCAGGAAGCAATGCAGATGGCCTCCGGCACGAAACTGCGATTTCATCATCTGAGGCATGCATTCGCGACGTTTACCGGGCTACGGTTATTGGAGTCGGTTCCGGGCGAATTAATGCGTGAAGCTTGGGCTATGGATGATGAGGGCAAAATCGTGATGCCTCATTGGGGAAAAGATTTTTCAGCACTGGCTGATCTGGCCTCCTCCGGGTCAGCGACAGTAAAGCGCCTTTGGCTTCTGGGCCAGTGGTGTGGTCATGTCACGCCAGGCGAGACACTGAAAAGTTACAGTCATTTGATCGACTGGGTGAGTTTCCATGAGCGTTTAGCGGGCGAGAATACAGCGCTCAGTATTCGCCAGCAGGCGTATTTGTTGGGGGATAGCGTCAAATCCGTTTCGGTATTCAGGACCCGAAACGGCTTGAAGGGCTCTACTAAGGCCATTGAGCTGCTGAGCGCTGCCAACAGTCACTGGCCCGACGGATTCCGCAAAATCAGAGAGGACAGATTACAAACCTATCGGTCCCCAATTGTTCCGGGTCAGGTATTGGAAGAAGCGGTGAAGCCCAATATAACGGCCATGAAGCTTTACAATATCTTCCAGAGAATCGGTGCCCTCCAGGCTCGTGGTAAAAGCGAGACTAAAGCCATAGAGGAGTCTGCAGCCTATTACAGTCAGGGTGTGGAAGACTTAGCGCAGTGGCATCAGCGGGCCATGCAAATGATGAATGACCCGTCAGATAAAAAAGCGCCCATAGATAAAGCCGGAAAGCCGAGGGAAAACATTCCACCTGAGGTCATTCACCGTCGATGGTCGGTGGACCATCAAAGCAAACTGGCCAATCCCTTTGTAGAGAGTTCGGGACAGCCGAGTGCTACCCGCCCTGAATTGATCCAGTGTCCTGCGCCACCGACGCCCCATGTTGCCCAGGAATACTGCGAGGCAGTCTTCGAGCGACTGGTATCCTGGTCGGACTCAGAGCCACAGGCATTCAGTGAGGCCATGAATGCCGTTCAGAATGCGATGCAGCGCAGCCATCCGCAGATCTCGTTCCGCTCGGACGAAAATAAAAAACGATACCGGCAACTGTTGCGCCAGGCGAATTTGTGTCATCTGGTGAGAGTGCATGTCAAGCCACCACCGACCCGCGACTATAAACAAGACAAACTCAAAAACCATTGGGCTGCGGAACTCGGCGTCAGTCGCGTCAGGGTGAAACTCTTGAGCGAGTCGGCGAAAAGTGACCGATCGGAATGGGGTGTGGGACAAATCAACATCATTCCGGATGCGTCCCTCGGGGACGCCGCCAGACAGATGACAATGAGTACGGTCCGGTTTGCGATTTTTATGGCTGCTGTCGTGTTTGAGGGGGAATTGGCGATTGATAAAAAGCGGCGGGAAGCATCCGTGTGGTCGCTTACCGAGTTACGATCGAGTGTGTTTGCTCGCCAATGAAGCCAATGACCGCGGCTGATACAGTGCCAGTAGTTTCTCTTGCAAAATCACCAGCGCATCAAGCTTTTGCTCAATTCGCTTTAGACGCTCGGCCGTCAGGGGGTTCTGTTGTATGCCGCAGGCGATAGGGTTTGCGGTGGTTACGGCCATGGCATCCACTGCGCGGATAAGGCGCCGCTGATCCTCGCCGGTCTTGTAAGCCAACTCTCCGCGTTTCATCCGCCGGTAAAGCGTCTTAGTGCTGCAGCCTGCCAGTCGGGCCGCATCCTTGACGTTGAGATATTCGTCTGTCATTTGCAAAGACTCTCATAATGGAATGGTACACGTCGCAAGACGACTCTGGGACACGGCCCGGGCCTAGACCAGAACCGTGTCCCGCGGAGGGTCACAGTGAAACTCGGTGTGGCAGCCAGAAACGGCTTGGTGGGCCAACCCCCTGTGTTTTGGCAAAACGCTGCCAGTGTGGCCGCTCTGAAAAGGCCTTGGCGCGAACCTGAAGCGCAGAATTCATCCTGTCGGCATAAGCGATGGCCATAACGCCCGGTAGCAGTGGGCGATGACCCTCCTGCGTGACCTGTGAGCTCAGCAGGTAGCGGATCGCCAGCGCCCCATCCGGCCACTGTCGATCCAGCCATGCCAGGGCCTCAGCAAGGATCTCCAGCGTCCATTGTTCATGCCGAAGGACAAAGCCGGCGCCAGTTTTACCGTTTTCATCAAAACAGCGGATTTTTCCGATGTCGTGCATCAAACCGGCTATCGCACACAGCCATGTCTCCCGATCATCCATATTAGGCAAGGCCTGCAGAGTCAGTTTCGCCACCGCCAGGCTGTGTTCGGCAAGTCCTCCTAAAAAGGCGTGATGATGGTCTGCACTTGCTCGGGCGCGAAAAAAGGGAATGCCGATGTCGGGACGTCCCAGGACCTGCCACGTGAACTGTCTCAGGACTGGGATGGGACACGTCCTGACCCAGGTCTCGGCATCATCAACGAGGTCTGGCCTCGCCAGGTGCGAGCCCGGCAGGTGATCCAATGTATCCAGAGAATTTAAACGGTTGAGCTTGCATCCCGTAACGGGCTCCCCCGCCGATGACTGTAGTGGCTCGAACACCAGTTGAACGGCTCCCCAGCTGATATCCGGAAGCGGATCACCCTGGCTGCCCGGTTCAAAGATCGCATCAATTTCTTCGCAGCGGTTTTGCAGAGACATTTTCAAGGTGGCTCGACCAAAGTCCGCCTCCAGAATGGCCACCTCCGTGATGGTGCCGATAAAGGTGCTCAGCCCCTGCTTTGTCTCCACAGAGTTAAGACCTGTCATAGGTTGGCCTCCATACTTAGCAGTTCACGCTCAAGGCGATCTAATAGCCAAGGCAGCAAAAGTCGGACGCCTTCGTCATCAGGTGTCATCAGGGTGTTCTTGATCCAGGTCTCCAGCGCCTGGGTGTTGTCCCTTTCCCAGCCAAAGCCGAGGAAACAGACCAGAGAGTCATCCTGAGGGATACGCAGGCAAGCCTGCAGTGCCCTGGCGAGTCGACCCAATACAGCGCGAGGTGGTAGTTGGCAGCGCTCGGAGACGTACATGGCTGGGTGGCTGCTCATGTCTGGTCCTCCTCGGTCAGTAATTCAGATTCGGTGCTGTTTATCATCTCTCTGGCAAGCAGTCGCTCAAAGGCAGATCCGTCTCGTCGAGTCAGGTTGGGCACGTAACGCGAGTACACCCGGAACAGCATTTCTGTCGTTGTATGGCCCATCTGGCGCGCAATCCACTCCGGATTCTCGCCGGCGGCCAACCACAACGTGGCTGCCGTATGCCGTGTCTGGTAAGGACGCCGCTTCCGCAAACCAAGGTGGCGGAGCAGGGGATACCAGACCCGTTTGGTGACATTATTGTGATTCAGCGGGCCGCCCGTCCGGGTACAGAAAACAAAGTCCATGTTCCCCGTTGCTTTCTTCTGATCGTTCAGCGCATCTATGACAAGCTGAGACATTTCAATCGTGCGGAAGGAGCCATCATTTTTGGTGTGCTCGAGGCGCCCTTGGACCAGGGCCTGGCGAACCAGAATCTGGCGACGCTTGAAATCCACGTGGTCCCACTGAAGCCCGTCTATTTCCCCGGTTCGCATACCGGTGAAGAATCGAACCACGTAGTAGTTCCTGAAATCCGGCCGAACGGTATCGATGATCTGTTTGACCTCATCAATACCGAACGGCTCGACATCGGTCCTGGGAATCTTCAGCGATTTAATCCCATGATAGGGTGAGCTAAACTCAAACCGGTTGGCTGCTTCGCTAAGGATCATGCGCAAAGGCGTCATGATTCGGTTGATACGACTGGCTGAAAGATGCTTTCCGCTCCGGGTTGTTACTTTGGCGAGTGAGGCCCGGAAATCGAGAATGTCTTTCTTGGTGATGCGGCCAACCTCTTTTTCCCCGAAATAGGGGTTGAGGTAGTTTTTCAATGTTCCCTCCACGGTGGTGATGTGTGACAGGCGCCACTGGATCTTCATTTCGTCGAGCCAGTTTTTCGAGAAGGCTTCGAATAACGGCGTGTCTTGTGCTTCCCTGGCCCGCTGAACCCCCGCCTGCTTTGTAAATTTCTCGGCGTTGGGGCTGTTTGGAAAGTGGCGGTGGTATTCAAAGGTCCCGAGAGTGATTTCGGCCTCGATTCTTTTGAGGATGCTTTCGAGTTTTTTGCGGTTTGATGTCGTGTTATCCAGAGTGGTTTGTTCCCGACACCGTTTCCCGGCATACCGAAAATCAAAGAAAAGTTTACCTGTTTCCGGTCGTTCTACGATCTTACCCACGACACATACCTCCTCCGGCCATTGGCACGGCATAGGCGTGGTTTCCGGAGTGGTTGAACATGTCCTGTTCAATAACATTCCAGATGTAGAGAATCTTCCGTCCGCCGAACGGCCGAATGTAATGAATACCCTCTAGCAGGACGGAATCTTTCAGCCGTTCGCGGATCGTGCGCACGTCGTACTTAATCCGCTTAGCAAGCTCTTCGGTAGTCAGATACTCCTGTGACATAACTTTTTTCCTCTGCTATCGTTCAGTGCTGGAGGACATACCGCATGATTAGCGCATCAAAATGTCCTCCTGTAGATCATTATGCACTCAGAAAGACCTATTGCAAGTCTTTTTGATCTCCTGCGGGTTATTTTGTTCTTTGGTGGTCCAAATGATTAAGTGCCATCTATCGAAATTGATGGGCGAGAAGAAGCTGAAAATTGTGGATGTTGCGAGGGAGACGGGGGTGAATCGGGGCACCATTACCCGGCTCTATCATGAGACTGCCAGCAGAGTTGAATTGGATGTGGTTGATGCGCTCTGTTCGTATCTGAGATGCGAGGTTGGAGATCTTTTCGAGTTTATTGAGCACCCTTGAGTCAGGTGCTTGAGACATTAATTCTTATGGGCGGAACTCGCCAGCTTCGCTACTTGAGGTCGAAGACCCGGATCTGATTTAAATTTCCCTTCTGCATTTTTCCGCTTTTTCGCTGCTCACACGTTATAGCTACTAAGCCTTCGTGAGTCATCGAAATTCGGGAGATGCCCTTGAGCCTTTGTTGCCAGCCGTTGATTGTTTTGAAAGGTGTGGATTCCAAGCCGCTTCACGGTCGCTATGCAGATCTAAGCAGTGGACTCGACGCGCATGCTTCAATTCAGAGCGGAATGGATCGCTCTGTTGTGATTACCTTTGAGGACGCAAACCGACATCTCATTACTTTGGGGGCAACAGGGACCAGAAAGACCACGTCGGTGCAGGCCCCGGTGATCTTACGAATGATTGACACAGGATGTTCCGGCCTGGTCGTCGACGTGAAAGGTGAGTATCGGCATTTGGCGGAGAAATACCCGGACCGGGTTATGGTTATTGGCGCAGATAAGGATGCCACCCCTTACAACCTTATTCAGGGCCTGTCAGATGAGCAATTCACTGCTTTCCTGAATGAGCACAGGACTAGTACCAAGGAGCCATACTGGGGGGCCATGGGCGTTCAGGACGCGAAATTCGTCCGCAAGACGTACCAGTTGATGGGGCAGGAGCCAACTCTGGCAGACATTGTGGATGCCCTCAAAGATCCACAAACCTTCGTCCGATTATGTGATGCTTTTTTTAAGTACCAGCGCTCATTGCCAGGCGACTACCTGGATCTGTTCAAAGCTGTGAGGTCTAACCGATTCAGCATCCTTGCAATGGGTGATTCCTCGCTTCTGGATGTCGGTTCACCCGGGATGGACGACGTTCAGAAGCAATATAGCTGGCAAACCAATGGTTTGATCAGTGCGCTGGCACCCTTTTCCACCGATGCGTGTTTGAGAGAAAAGTTTTCACCCAAGTGGGCTGAAAATGCTGAAGAGCCGGAGTCGGAAATGCCCCGGATGCAGGACCTTTTGTATCGGGACCGGAAAGTCTTGTTGATGGACATCCCCGTCGATCGGTTCGGTCAAACGGCACATGTCATTTCCAGACTAATGCGTATCCGTCTGGTTTCTGCCATCACTGGTTTTCGTCAACACAGACAGGTGGGCTGCGGCAGAGACTTCTACACCTTCTTTGCGGCTGATGAATATCAGCACCTGATCAACATTGATCAGGAGGGTGCGAGCAACGGTCTGTTCGATGACACGACCTTTTTCGATCGTTGCAGAGGTTATGGACACATTAACGTTGTAGCGACGCAAAGCGTGTCCGCACTGCAGGCGAGGACCAGTGAAAGAGTAGCGGTTGATTGCCTCTTGCAGAACATCGGAACAGTCATTTGCTTTTCCTCTGCAGATCCGGCAACCGACAGGCTTTTGAAAGGCAGAGTTTCGGCATTTGATGCAGAGCAGATCAGCTCGGTCGTAAGAAGCGACTTGTCCGCTGGTGAAGCCTATGTGATCGGTCGCGCCCTCGAAAAGCATGGAAGAGGGACTTTGGTATCTCGTGTGAAGGCCGATTTCATCCCCGGCGCTCCTCACATGAGCCGGTATTTTTCCGGAATGCCTGATCCGATTGCGATTCCTCGATACGAGAGCGTGCCTCGTGTCGTCAAAAATCCGTTTCATGAAACCAATGCAAGGCCTCCAATGGCAGGAGCTTTGGCATTGAAACATTCGTTCAGAGAGGGGTTCAACGGAATTCTTCAGGAGCTTGAGCTCTCACAAGGGGATTTATCGCCGGACAAATACGAGGTTGATGTATTGGTATGCGAAGACGCAAGTTGCTCTGTCATTCTCAAAGGATTCATGGAGGGTTCCATCCCGACTTTGTGGCAGCCAGGTCTTTCCCTTGTAGTCGAGCTCAATGGTGTTCACGGTTGGCGATGTGAAATCCCAATGATCACGATGATGCCCTTTGTTGAATATTACATGCGCCCTTGTGATCGAAGGGTACGAGAGCATGAGCCTCTCCAATCCGGCTTGGCAGGTGATCTTTTGAAGGCGGCAGAGCAGGACGCTGATGATGGAGTGGAGATTGTTCCTGCGGAAGAAGGTGACGAGGTGGAGGAAGCTGCCGTCAGGTTCCTTGTTCGGGATGCTTCAATGTTGTTTCCACAGAAACAATGGGAGTGTGTCTGCGGTTGCCTGGGGCGCCTAGAATCTCAGTACAGCCGTGTTGAACTCCTGGTGTACAGAGACTCGTCGAACCCGGAATCCGAACCACCGAACGATCTCTTCGACGTTTTTTTTGACGATGATTGATTGAGTCGGGTTCGCCATGTAGTGAGAGGAAGGCTGCATCCCCCCCATCCCGTGATTCAATGAAGTAGTTGTCGGGAATCAGGCTGGCACTCGGAGAGGCTCGCAGAGCCTCTCGATGCCTCTGGCATCGTATGTATTAACGTCAGGAGATCGGACATGAGCTCAGTCAAGTCCATTGAAACAGCCGATAAAGGTTCAAGCGTATTGGAAACCAGACAATCAAATCTTAAAGCTCCAGTGGGCCGTCGGAGCAAAAAATTATTGGGAAAGAGAAAAAGTAAGCCGCAAATACAGGATGCATTCAATGTGATGCGACCTTGCGACTGGGAACGTCTGGGGTCTCTTCCGGCTGAATCAGAGCAGGAAGAGGCGTTTATTAAACAAGTGATATTAAATGGTCCAAGCCGATCCCTTCACTCAGGTCGCGAAAATGTTTTAAACGAGATAGCGTCGCTTTTTCACTCGTTCCCAAACTTTTCTGATGTGACGACTCACATCATGGGCCGTTACAAAATTTCGCTCCTCGGCGGCACCCCACTCTCTTTGCCGGTGATCAACCTCCAGGGTCCGCCCGGAATTGGCAAAACAACCTATATCAGGGCAGTTGCAGCTGCACTGGGACAGCCGTTTCATGACCTCAAAATCTCTCAGATGATGGAAAAGTTCGAGCTTGTCGGGATGTCCAAAGGGTGGCGGGGGGCACGCCCTGGAAAGATCGCAAAGATATTATTGGAGGAGGAAGCTAATGAAGGGCAGCCCGTCCTTTTTTTCGACGAGCTATGTATGGCCAAAGACACGGACGACCATTCGGTAATCCACCCGCTGTACACGCTGTTTGATCGGGACAGCGCCGGGTATTTCCGGGACCTGTTTCTGGATATGCCCATGGATACCAGTCATGCCCTCATTTTTTGTGCGACCAACAATTTCGAAGTTCTTCGCCCGGCGCTCAAATCGAGATTGCTGAACTTCGAAATTGAAGCACCGTCGAGCAGCCAGATGCGTCAAATGGCACAGACGCTTTATGCTGAGTGTCTGGAGCAGCTGAATGTTGCGGAGAATTTCCCGAGCCTGTTGGGCAACGATATTCTTCGACGCCTCACACAGGGCTCAATACGAGACATGAAGTTGAATATTGAGCGAGCGATTATCCGCGCTGTCGGGGAGGCGATTCATCAGGATATATTCAGGCTGCTGCCTGAATATATTCCTGCCGCCGATGATGAAAGGTCCGGGATAGGCTTCATATGATTGTGCCCTTCTGGGCGCATTTACGGGGAGGGAAACAACGTGATTCGGGCATGACGGAATCCTGTCTTTTATGAGTCGAGCAATGAAGTCAAAGCTGTCTGCAATATTGATGTCGGAGTATCCCAAACTCTTTTTCCCAAGCGGTCAGTGGGAGATTGAGTGTGGGCGCGGTTGGTTTCCGATCATTCTTGAGTCTCTGGGTTTAATCGACGATATGCGGCGCCGGACTGGTTGGGTTGCAGAAGTCTCCCGGATAGCCGAAAAAGCTGGCAGTTTGCAGATAATCTGCAACCTCCCTTTCCTGTCATACGAACAAATTTTGCTGGAATCCGCCATTGCTCATCTTTCGACGTTAATCTGCGGGGCTTGCGGGAAATCCGCTATTCCTGATCAGAGCGGTCGGTGTGCGACTTGCTCGGGAGACAATCGAAAAGCAATCGGACAAACCCTCTGGCCGGAGAGAGATCCTGCCTCAGGATTGATGGTTTCTGAACGGGAAGGTTTGCAGACCTGTGGGCTGGTAAGGCTGAGCGTGCGTCGAATCTCTCCTGAGATGCAGGGCCAGGCAGAGCTTTTTGCCTTCGAATATCCCGACAACTTGGTTTCGCTGAGATCGGTCGGTCTCCTGGCTCAGGGCAGGTCAAAGGTAAAAAGAGGAACGATTCGGGACTTGCACAATGAAATCCGGGCATTCAGCGCAGCAGGTAAAACACTGTTGGTTTATTCCGACTGTTCCATGGTGGCAATGAAGGTGTTCGAAGGCGTGACTGAAAAATGATTGATGAGGTGGCTGGAGGCATGGATTTGTACATTCTTGATATTGAGGCGAGCGGTCTGGACGACGAGAGCTACCCTATTGAGATTGCCTGGTGTTCCATTGACGGAGACGATTCTTTCTCAACGCTGGTCAATCCTGAAAGTGCGGGAGGCTGGGAGCATTGGGACCATTACGCAGAGGAAGCAATACACGGTATTAGTCGCGAGGAATGTTGTCTTGACGGGGAGAATGTCGTCGTGACGGCACAACGAGCAAAAGCATTGCTGCTGGATCACCAGGTTTTCACCGACGCTGCATACCAGGATCAGTTCTGGCTCGATCGACTATTTGAGGCGGCCGGTGTCAGTTGCGCAGACAGAATCCTGCAATTGGATCAGGCAGTACCCCCGACCCAGCGATTTAATCTGGCTAAATCCTTAGCTGAGATGCATCGGCCGCATAGAGCCCTGAGTGACTGCTTGCTGTTAAGAGACCTTGTTCGAAAATTGAGAGCAACAGCGAATTAGACGGTTCAGTTTGTCCCGTTAGACGGAGAAGTCTGTTGATAATCATTGACGTTGAAGCAAGTGGACTTGGAGATGAAAGTTACCCCATCGAAATTGCCTGGGGTGATCGTTTTAATCCCCTGCGCCATGATTCTTTCCTGATTCGCCCTCCGGAGGAATGGGTTTACTGGGATGACTACGCTCAATCTCATATTCATCATTTATCAAGGGATCGTCTTCGCCGCGAGGGGCTTCCGATAAGAGAGGCTGTTGAGCGCCTGGACCGGAATCTGGCGGGAGTTGAAGTTTATTCTGACTGTGTGTCGGCCGACCGTCCCTGGATAGTGAAGCTATATGGACTTTTAAATCGGGAGCCAACATTCAGGTTTCGCTCGGTTCATAGTCTTCTCCCGCCTGAAAAAGTTGCGGATTACATCAACAGATTCGACTCGACGCACACTGAGCACAGAGCGCTTCCAGATGTGAGAAAGATCATCCGGACGCTCAACTTTTACTCGCCCGGCTGAAAGCAAGAGCGGGAGGAGGCCCCCTGACGGTCCCTCATATGGTCTTAAGATTTCTGCACAAAATCAGGCGGCTTCCGGAAAAACTTGAGACGTCGAACAGGAGAAACCTTGAAATTTCCACTTAAACATCATGTAAATCTTCCAAGAAATCAAAAGGGGGAGGATTGGTTCACCGGCGACGTCCACGGAGAATGGAGGGCACTGGTCGATTTAATGCTACTACGGGGGTTTGATTTTGATGCAGACAGGCTTTTTATGGTCGGTGATCTGATTGATCGGGGGAGCGACTCTCCGGGCACATTACTTTTTCTCGACCAATCTGACTTCGCGTACAGCATCGCAGGCAATCATGAACTGATGTTTTTCGAATCTTTGTACAGTGCGGAAGACCGCGAGATGCACCTTTGCAATGGAGGCGAATGGACCCTCGCGGAAGATGAGATTTACCTGGACCAGCTACGCGGAATCATTGCAGAGCAGATGCCTCTTTCTATGTCTATAGAAACTGAGTACGGCATCGTTGGGATGGTTCATGCCTCAGCGCCTCACGAGTGGGAATTGCTGCGGGATCCCGAGTCCGACTACGACCGCTGCTATCGTTACCTCGTGTCCAGGTCTGACTGCAGGGAAGCTGCCTTAGGTAACTCACGTGCAATCAACGGAGTTGATCTGGTCATTCATGGTCATACTCAAACTGAGGATGTTGTCGTTGGTCGGAATCAGATCTGGATCGATACCGCATACTCGGAAATTGGTCGCAAATTAATCACGCTGAGCGAAGCTGTGTCCTACATCCAAAGGAGTTAGGGTTCTTATGGCGTAAGTTCCGAAAGGGGCGGGAGCATCAAGGCAATATGCAGCGTATTGTGGGGGACTGAAAGTGAAGCCTACCCCGCAGACCTGGACTCCCCCCTTCACAGGGCAAACCTGGCAGTACAACGGGGCAACTCCAATTTCGGGCTATGAAATTCCGGAAGGCCGTCGGTATTCCTGACAGATCCCCCAAGAGGACTCTCCGCCGTCCTCTGATAAAAACCGATGCTCTCTGCTCAGTTAAAATCTCGGCTGATGCAGTCTGCTTGACCGCCATAGCAAAACGGGGAGTCCCGTACAGGCCCAAAGGACATGGCCGCGAATGATCCAGTCCCATATCAGGTTGCCTGAACCAAGCATGACTAATTGAATAATCCACCCCGTTGAAAAATCCCATACCGAGGCGACTGAATCCAGGCTTAGGTGTGGAATAAGATCTCTGTTTTATGTGCTGAGATCCGCAGCCAACGGATAACATTTTCTAGTACATAAGCCTCCAGAACACACCAGATAGTGATCCAGACGGCTGCTTCCCCCGCGATATATGGTCCACACGCATCACTGTCGATTCCTTTCAGGCGTGCATAAAAAAATTCACTTCTCCTTCTTAATCGGAACGGACTTCAGCAATGCACCAGTTCTGCCTTCGACATCCCTGCTGCGCCTATCCGACTGAAAGATGCTATCGCTGCAAGTCATTTAAAACGAGCCGTCGCTGATAAAACAGAAAAATTTTTCTGCCGATTTAATCGCCAGACGTTTTAACCCTTAACTACACGAAAAGGGAATCATATGTTCGGGGCAATTGTTGGCGATTTTATCGGAAGCTGCTGGGAAGGTGCGGACCCCTTTAACTTCAAGGGTGATCTGCTGAGTGACAGGAACCATTTCACAGACGATACCGTTCTTACTATCGCTACCGCCTACGCATGGGCAGTGGCGGGCGACATGAAAACCCATTACCGGGACATGATAAATGATTATCAGGATCTCGGCTTTTCTGAGTCTCTGATTCAATGGGCGGGTGGTTTCGACGCACAGCAGTACTTAAATGAGGGGAATGGGGCGGCCATACGGGTGAGCCCTGTGGTGATGTGGGCAAAGTGTCGCAATGAAGCGATCGCATTGTCACGAAGCTCGGCCTCCGTGACCCACTATAACGGAATTGCCATCCAGATGGCGGAGCTCGCCGGAGCAGCGACCTTTATGGCCCATGGCAATTGCACGCCGGCCGAGATACTCGAATTCGCAAGAGATTACAGCCCTTCTTTTTACATACAGCCCCGCTCTGCAGCGCCCTATCGATGGGAATCTGTGATAACCGCCATCGAGATTGCCTGCGATACAGAAAGCTTCGAGGACTGCATGCGCCACTGTATCTCTGCAGGCGGAGATGTGGACTCAGTTTGTGCAATCGCGGGAGCAATTTCAGACGGCCTCTGGGATTGCCCTCCGCGCGTTGTAATTCAGGTGCTTGATGAGCTTAAACGGCGCCACCCTGACCTTTTCAGAATGCTGCGTCTTTCTCTTCTGGGAGCCGGCGCTCCAAAGCATTATTTCCGGTTTCTTGAGAAACACCCCTTTACCTCAGCAGAGCAAGTCTGCTTGCCCGCGCGGTGATAACCAAAATTTACAGACTGGTTTCCGGTTTTTTCGGGGCTTGCCCTTTAAAGAATGATCAGCCTCTTAAGTCAATAACCCCCCGAGCGGACGAACCGCTCCCTTAAACACGATAAAGGTGACAGATGACTATGATGTCCGGAGTAAAACAAGGAACAGCAATTCTCATGCTTGGTTTCGTCCTGTCTGGCTGCGCCACTAACGGTGGGCAGGGCAACGGCATGTCGGATGCCGCTGGCCGCGTTGGTGGAGTGCTAGAGGAGGTCGCCAACGGTGTCGGAGCCGTTTTTGGTGGAATGCTCCAGCCATACACGAATGGCGTGAAGGTAACCGATGAGCAGATGGCGCAACTTGAAGTGGGTATGCCGGCTTCCAGGGTTGAGCAATTGATCGGCTATCCCACCGAGATCAGAAGTTTGAGTAGCGGAGAGGTGTGGTCCTATCCCTACAGTGAGATTCCTCATTTCGGTGAAAACATCAATGAAACGACCGTCATACGGTTTGACCCGTCAGGGCTTGTAACTAAGGCCTACAAAACGAATGCCCGTGGCAATGCCAGCGGGAATCCCCTGATTGATGCTGCGAACGGCCTGCAGTAGCCAGTCATCTCGGTGGTGAATTCTGTAATACAAGCATTTGTGAAGTCTCGCTAGCTGATTGCGCAGGTGCGCACACCGGGGTCCAACTCAAAAAGAGGATATCGCGTGATTCAACGTACACAAGACAAAAAGGAAAATGGAATGGCGAAATTTTTGGTCGGGAAAATGGGTCTGGTCTTCGTTCTGATGATCTTTGGTCTGGTCGGGTGCGGTGGGGGCAGCAGTTCATCCCCTCAGAATGACTCAACTCAGGAGACTCCCTACGAGGATAAGGAGGGAGGAGATAATGGCGATATGATTGAGGAAGAAGATCCGATAAATGACCCGGGTACTGCGGATGATTCCCCCATCGTTAAAGACCTGACGGTTTATGATGAACACCGCGTATCCTTCGACACTTTTCTGGGCTCTTTTGGTGGTCCTTTCGTGGGCCTGTCCGAATCAGGAGATGCTTTTGCAGTCTGGGTGACTTCTGACCTCGATATCCTGGGGGATGGTGAATGGAGCTCTAAGCTGCACACAAAGACCGGCGATATTTCGACAAAGACCTGGGCGGCAGAGCAATCACTTCCTCTTCCAAAAGTGGGATCAGTACGCATGGACATGGGTGGTAACGGTGATGCAGTGATTGCGCTATCTGATGATCAGGGCGTGAGCGTGTTTCACTACACTTTGGAAGGTGGGCTGGAGGCGCCCATGTTGCTAAGGAACGCTGACAGTACGGCGGTTGTGGGTCTGGATGTAAATGATCGCGGTGACGCTATTCTGGTATGGCATGAGCTTAACACCAATAAGCTGGTGTCCCGCCTATATAGCAAAGACAGAATGAGCTGGGGCAGTGAAACGGTGATGAATGTTGCTGCAAATGGGGACATCTTTGCATCCCAGGGCCACGTGAAAATTAACCTTAATGACGCGGGGCAGGCTCTCTTTGTGGATTCGGCCATTCAGTCAGGCAAGTCGCGGGAGGCTTTGCTTGTAAGGCGTTATGACGGCACCAGATGGTCTGAAATTGGTGATGTCGAAGCTTCAGCTTTCCCTTACGCCGACGCTGACTCCGTGTCCGGATATCTGGATGACCAGGGGCGCATTGTTGTGGGTATGGGGCGTCGTGCTCCAGGTGAGGTCTATATTTCGGCAGGGACTATTGCTGGTGGTTTGAGTGAGGCGTCGCTTGCTTTCTATCAGTACTCGAACCAGGGCCTCTTTCAGCTGGATGCCCGCTGGACTGGCGCGAAACAGATCACGGCCAGCTTTGTCGGAAGAGAGTCCGGGACCAGGCACTATGTGAGCTCCAGCAATGACTCGGGCGCTACATGGAAGGTGATTGGATACTTCAACGGCACCTACGGTAACGACAGTGCTAAGACTTCAAACAAAGGAAATACCATTTACATTCAGGACGGAAGTCAGTGTGAATCCGCCAAGAGGTTTGGTGCTCCTCTTGTCGCCCTTAACAAGGATTTGTCGGTGACGAGAGCATGTGTGATCAACCGGATGACGTCTGTTGATGTCGCAGTGAATGATTCGGGTGAGGGGGTAGTTATGGGCAGGCATGATGCCATTGATTCGCTCATATTCCATTTCTTCAAATCGAATTACTGACACGCTGAAAAGAGGAGGAGTATTGCTCCTCCTCTTTTCCCGGAGCTCCGCGGAATACTTTTGATTCAATGTGCCAAAGCAGTGAAACCAAAAGTTGCACCGACTTTGAACAAAAGCGGACATTCGCGCTGCTGCCTTTTTCGAAAACCAATATTTCACAAAGCCGCTAGGTGTCTGCGATTTGGGGTGCCATGACCTCAGATTCGAGGTCGCCAAACTATAATCCCCATTTTCGAATTGAATTCGGGAACGTGTTAACGAGGCAGTCTATGAAGAGCAAGTTTAGAGAGTCGTATCCGCTTTTGATGGCGCAGAAGGACGACAATTCCTTTCAGCGATTTGGCTTAGAAATCGGATCGGGATGGCTGTTTCTGGTGTACGAGCTTTTCGGCTTTTTGGAAGATATCCAGCGCCATTCCGGCCAGGCAGTGAGTATTTCTCAGATCAAGGAAAAGTTCGGGTCCCTCCGGATCTATCTCAACAGCAGCCCTGAAATCGCGAAAGATGTAGACATGCTTGAAAGCCTCTTCGAATCTTTATCGGTTCGTATTTGCGATATCTGTAGCGCACCCGGTCGGCGTCAAAACGACGAAGGGTATTGGTGTACTCGATGCGATAAACACAGAAACACTGCCGATGGCGACATGCTGAGAAGGGCCGCTCAAGAGGCTGAAAAAGATTTTATTGACTATCAACGACAGGGCGTCGCGTTATCCGGTTATGTGCACTTGAAAGCGGTTAAAAGCCCTTTGGGTGAAGGATACGGAACCCTGACACTGACCCGCTTTCCTGATCACCTGGATTCGATCCCTTCAGGCTTGATGGATCAGGTCTCGGTCGAGGAGCTGGCCGACCGACCGGTCTCAGATCTTGAAGGTGTAGTTAAGGAATTGAAGGAGCAGAAAAAGCGATTGTTCGGTACAGCCGACGCTTCTATCGAGGCCGACATTATCCTTGGAAATCCCGTTGAAGAGAGTGCAGCTCAGGCGGTCCGGGCGCTTCGGGACAGTGAACGCAAGTGACGAATTTCCCTGCTTTTCGTTACGATCTCGATTTTGCCTTGTGCGTCGAGACCAAATAGAAATCGATTGTGATCGAGAAGCCAAGACTCGATCTAATCGGATTCGCGGTCTCTGGACAGCTGCAAAAACTTTGTCTGTACTGGGGTGAAGCCAATGCCTCATGACAGCTCGAGTCAGTTTTGTCGTGCAGCTCTCAGCGATTTTGTCAGGCTTTCTATTGCGGCCGTTGAACCTTTGCTCATTTCTCTGATCCGGCACTCCCACACAATTATCACGTTCCAGCCTTTGGCCCGGAGTCTGGAATAGTTTTCCTGGTCACGGGCTTTGTTTTTTTCCAGTTTCTCTCGCCAGAAAGCGGTATTCGAGCGGGGGAGCTTGAAATAGCGGCAGCCTTCATGACAGTGCCAGAAACACCCGTTTACGAAGATGACGGTTCTGAAGCGTGGGAGCACTATGTCCGGTTTTCCGGGCAGGTCTTTGCGGTGGAGGCGATACCGAAAGCCTCTCCTGAACAGCTCTTTCCTGAGCCACACTTCCGGTTTCGTATCCTTACCTTTTATCGCCGACATATTCCGGCTACGGGTCGCCTTGTCGTGAACATCCGCCATTAATCAAGCCGCTTTGGAATCTCTCTTCTGAAGTTTATTGATGGCTTGCAGAATACGTGGGCGCATGAGCTTTGCGACTGCGCGAAAAACAGGAACAGCGACCGAGTTTCCGAACTGCCTGTAAGCCTGAGTGTCAGAAACCGGCACTTTAAAGTTGGACTCATTCGGGCGATCAAAGCCCATAAGGCGTGCACACTCTTTCGGTGTGAGACGCCTCGGCCGGTTGGCTTGATTCAGAATATCCTCAAACCCTGCATTCATATCCCACCCGCGGTCCACCAGAATCTCGGAGCCGTCCTTGTGGTATCGGGCCGAGAGCGTTCGGGCGACATCGTTTGGGCCCGTCAGGCCAAAGCCAAAGCCGTTGCCCTTTTCCCTGTGCTTCTGTGCATAGTCGTAGAGGTATTTCCAGAGCTTCGGAGTAAGGATGTACTTGTCGTCGACTTCATCTTCGGGTTCCAGTATGTCGCCGAAGGTGGGCACATTGAGCGGACGCTCTATGTCTTTAAGCGTGAATCCCTCGTGGACATCGAGATCCCTGCGGAATCCGACTAAGACGATTCTCTCTCTGTGCTGGGGAACAAAATTGCGGGCATCGATGACTTTCGGGTCGCTTGTGCCGGCAAAGTTCACGTCTGCGACCTCATAACCAAGTTCATCAAGCGTATCCAGGATTACTTTAAATGTTTTCCCTTTGTCATGGCTTTTGAGGTTTTTTACGTTCTCAAGCAGGAAAGCTGCAGGTTTTTTAGCCTTTAGGATCCGGGCCACGTCAAAGAATAAAGTGCCCTGAGTGTCGCACTCGAAACCATGCTTTCGGCCGAGAGAATTTTTCTTGGAGACCCCGGCGAGAGAGAAAGGCTGACACGGGAAGCCGGCCAAAAGAACATCATGGTCGGGGACTTTCTGATCTATGTGTGCATACGCGGTTTCTTCGTCAATTTCCAGGTTGTCTGAGAGAGTCACTTCCCGGATGTCTTCGTTAAATACGTGCTTGTCAGGATCGTTGTAATGATTGGCCTTATAGGTGCGCACCGCGTATTTATTCCATTCGCTGGTGAAAACGCACTCGCCGCCGATCTCTTCAAATCCCCGGCGTATTCCTCCGATCCCGGCGAAAAGGTCAATAAATCTGAACTCATGACCGTCAGTCTGGAATGGTTCTGGCAGAAAGCCCTCGAGCAGCCTGACCTCCGGTGCAGTGAGTGTGACACCTTCAACTTTAGCCAATACCTTTTTGAGACGATCCCGGTTCCAGGAAAAACCAGAGCATTCCTGCAGCTGTTCCACTATGTATTTGGGATCATAAATTTCAGCGACCGTACTCAGAAGCCGGAAATCCTGATCGCCCTGATCCTGAAGTTGCCTGGTTTCTTTTTCTGGATCCATGAACCAACGCCTGTTTAGAAGGTTTTGTCTGATGAATTGGTCTGATTCTATGTCAACATTCGCGCTGAATCGACCTTGCCTTTGTTCAGTCTGTTCACTGTCTGAAGGCTGTATAAGTGTACAGATACTGCAAGAGGCCATCCAGGGCGAAGTGAAAAATAATGACGATTTTTCCGGTTTAAGGACTAAGCTCCCTTTGTAGAAAATAGACGGCCGTTTCGCATTTAATTAGCAAGACGGGGAAGCAGGCTATGGTTCTCACATATGAGAGTAAGCGGGTTGAGTGTTGCTCGTGTTCGAATGATTAAACCAGAATCAAGATGCAGGTTTTGTCAGATCAGGTCACATTTCAACGCATACGAAAGGGATCTAGGGACGCGTAAATGATGCTATTTGAGAAAGTTAAAAGCCGGATACCTGACAACGATCAGCTTGCGAAAGAAGTTGCTGACGAAATTTTCGCGGGTAAGGCTCCGGAAGAGATCAAGTCTCATTTTTCCGATTACGTCACGCAGATACATGACCGCATCTACGAAAAATATGTTCTGGCTGAGCGCAGAGCTGGCCAGCAAGTCATTGATGAGCAGATTGAGCGCCACTCAACGATCGATTTTTCAGAGATGAGCAAGCTGATGATGTCACTCTCTCAGTCCCGGCGCAGCCGGGCAGGACAGGCTTTTGAGGGCATCTTTAAAGCGCTGTTCTACAAATTAAGCTACCCGTATTCTGATCAGGTCAACATCGAGGGAGCTAAACCGGATTTCGTCATGCCTTCAGAGGAGTTCTTCCGGACGAACCCGTTGGACTCAATAATCTTTACTGCAAAGAGAACGCTTCGGGAACGATGGAGGCAAGTGGTAACCGAGGCCAACAAAGGATATGGTTTTTTCCTAGGCACGTTCGATGACAAAATTTCGGCCAACCAGATCAGTCAGGCAGCCCGCCACAAAATCTACATCGTAGTGCCTGCTTCGATGAAAAAAGAGAATCCGAATTATCGCGAGGCCTATAACGTGCTTACGTTCGAGGATTTTCTGAAGCTCCATCTTGATCCTGCAATGGACAGATGGGTAGCTGCCGGATTCAAAACAGAGCCCGAATCTTCGACAGGAATGTATCAGGGTACGTTTGAAGAGTTTGACCGGTAGTCAGCATTCAGTTGCCTTTGGTATTGACTTTTCTTAAATCTCCGCTATACTAGAGTGCTTGTGATTGTGGCATGAGGGATTGAATTTAATGAAAACAAGCAACAAATTCAAATGCCGCACATCCGGACTCGAGAGTTTCCTACCTTTAAAGCAGTTTTCCTACCAAATATTAGTTTGCCAGATAAATCAAAACTTAATAGCGAAGCGTTTCCGGGCCTTCTGACAGGTCCGACCATCATCTGAGGATCAAAGGCTTTTGACGTCCCTTTGCAGGCCGTGCGAGCTTTCGTTTGCCTGAAAAACGCGATGAATCCCAAAAGCGCCGAAATGTTGGGCTTTGAGGCCGAATTGCGTCTCAAAGGTATTCTGAAAATTTTGGGCGTGGCCATTGAGAATAAAGTCATCGCCGTCCTCATGGAATAGAAGTCTTGTTATTTGAGACTGCTGATCGCTTCTGAGTTTCCATTGAAGAACTGAAAAAGCTGCCGGGGAGATGTTTATGAGTTCAGCCAGAAAAACGTCGGGTGCCCGTAATGAAAATAAGGGTGGATGTATGCCGAATGGGCAAACCATCGAAGACGCGATCATTGAGCAAATGAGGACAGCGGACCAGAAGAAAAGAGTGGTCTCTGGTAAGAGAGCTGCCCCTTCAACCCCGAAGACCTTTGAGGTTGTTCGCAAACAAGGTTGGGAACGACTCAAAGAGACGGTTCCTGAATCAGATGAACAAGAAGTTTCCAAGGAAAGGATTGTAGAGAACGGTCAGATTCGCCGATTGCACAACTGTCGCGAGGAAGTCCTGAAACTGCTCGAGGCATTATTGAGAGAGTTTCCGAATTTCCGTGAAGTGACCAAGGAAATTATTGGCAGTTACAGGATTTCAATGATTGGTGGCAGTCCTTTGTCGCTACCTGTCATTAATCTGCAGGGGCCACCCGGAATTGGCAAGACTACCTATGTGCGTGCCGTCGCTTTGGCTCTTGGCCTGCCTTTCCACGATCTGAAAATCTCCCAGATGATGGAAAAGTTTGAGATTGCCGGAATGTCGAAGGGCTGGAAGGGTGCAAGACCCGGCAAGATTGCCAGGATCATGCTGGAGGAAGAGCCTATCGAAGGGCAGCCCGTCATTCTGTTCGATGAGCTTTGCATGGCCAAGGACACAGCAGAGCATTCGGTTGTTCATCCTCTGTATACCCTTTTCGACAGGGATAGCGGCGAATACTTCAGGGATCTTTGTCTCGACGTCCCGATCAATACGAGCCACCTTCTGATGTTCTCCACGACCAACAACGTGGAAGTGCTGCGCCCGGCTCTCAGGTCACGCCTTTCATCTTTCGATATCGAAGCGCCCGGAACAGATGAGATGCGTTCGCTGGCTCAGAATCTATACAGGCAGCTGCTTGGGAATTTCAACATGACGGACTATTTCCCGGCACTTCTGGGACACGACGTGCTTAAAAAAGTCACCGATGGTTCTATTCGGGAGATGAAGCGGAATCTCCAGCGGGCGATTGTTCGTGCGGTGGCTGAGTCCGGCGGACAAACCCGGTTTACGCTGAAAGTGGGCCATTTGCCTGACGCCCCATCGCGGAAACAACCGATCGGCTTCTAAAACTTTGTGCAACTTCGGCTTGCAGCAGTCGTTTCGGGCTGCTGCAAGCCTGCCAATCGGCGGGGCAAATTTGTCCCGGTACCGTCTGATTTCGAATTTACGAGGTGGGTGGAATGGATAGTCTTGACGCGTTGTTTGCTGATCTTTGCGGGGATCATTGGGCCAGGAAAACGGTTACTCATAATGACAAAGATAAGGGCGGTTTATACGTCACAAGGGCGCTGGAAAAAGTAATGACCGCTGCAGGCAAGTCTGCAGAGCGCTATGAGAATGCAGAAGACATTACGTTTGAACTTGTTTTTCCGGATACGGGTACCGGAGTGCTGTCTTATTACGAATCTCAGCGTGACGACCGACCGGAAAAGCGAATGGGTCGGAGTATGGTTTCCGGCTGGCTGAAGAAAAGAGACGAGTTCTATATCGGATGGACTGGCAGCAAGCTTATTGCCGCAAGGAGCGACACTGCCGGCACAGCCGTTGATGAGCAGACCATTGTTTCTTCTCTGACGCGCCTGGTCAGCGATGAGGAACTCAGGAAGCGCGCCGGCAAGGCCCCACGTCAGCCGGCTACGAAGGTTGCTGAGCGCAAAGAGTTTGAAAGAAGTCCGGCCGTGGTCGCGTATGTGCAGAACAGGGCGGGAGACAACTGCGAAATGCCGGGCTGCACGTCCGTGCTCTTCAGAAAAGCTGACGGATCTGCTTATAAAGAGGTTCATCACATTCTCCCTCTTGCCGAGGGAGGTGATGATTCCGTTGAGAATGCCGCTGCGCTTTGTCCGAACTGTCACCGGGCCCAGCACTATGCAGAAAACAAGGCTCAACTCCGTAAAATCATTGCGAAGCACGTAGCTCACCTTGAGAAACGCTAGGAACGTGTTCTGCCCCATCTCATCCTGAAAATCTCATCAAAGCGGGTCCTGCAGCCAGGCAATTGAGGATGCGCGCAGGTGTGGCATGAGATGGCAGCGTGTGTGTTGCAGGTATATAAAATTGACTGTGGGACGCGGTATCCGCGTGTCGGATAATTTTTCTTAAGGGTGGAGTGAATATTATGGAAGATCAGGAACTGGTAGAGCTTATCCTCGCTAATGATAACCCTAAGCGGCTGCTTGCTTTTATCCAGGAGGCTTTTTTATCAAAAAAGATTCTTCCTGCAATGAAAACGGAGGGCGTCAGTGAGGGTTGGGTCAAGGGTTCACTCAAGACAGGCGCAGACACCTCTTTCAAGTTGTTCCAGGTTCTTGAGCGCAACCAGCCAGTCACTGAAGCTGACCGACTGGCAGCGAGAAAGCTCTGCGAAATCTGGGGGCTGGATGCTTTTCAGCTTGTCGGAAGCATCGAGAAACTTTCCGGTGAATATAAGCTGTTTATTCGCGTAGTCAGTCACGGCGACGGCGAATCTTTAATCAGGGAAGAGCCAGCACGAGCTGTCGCTCTTTACACCGATCCGTATCGTCCGCGATTCGGCGACAGAAACCTGAGTCAGAAAGAGCGTGCTGAAATTGACGAGGTGGCAGGGTTTCTCCGGAAATGGTCAACCGATGAGCTACGTAAGCTGCTGTTTACAAGGTTCGTGATGAATCATTTCCTCTGGAAGCCGGTCGACCTTGATGCTGTGTATTTTAGAGGCAAACAGCGGACGCCCTTTATTCTCGAGTATAAGCGAAAGGATGCCATGAAAGGTTTCTACCCGTTTATCGGCGGTCGTGGCTTGACTGTATCAGAAGTTGGAAGGCTGCAGTCAGGTTTCAGACAGTACTTAGCAGGCATGGGATTCGGTGATCGACAGAAACCTTCCATGAACGATGTTCGGGATCATTTCGCAACTTACGTTTCTCAGAATTTTCCAGGGGTTATCGGCGAGCGCGTGTGGGAACGAGCGTTCGGACTGGATCTTTCGCACGCATCAAATGTTCCCGGAAACGACGATTCGTGGGGGTATTCCTACCTGATATGGGAAGCGCCTGCTCCGGAAAAGATCTCGAGCTTGTTGGATACGGAACTTTCACCGAGAGCTACTCCTCCGCTCGTTTTCAGCGATCTCGCGCCCGGGAGCTTCTCCGGGGTTGCATTCACCGTTTACGGAGACTCCGGCTCTTTCGATGCGCGCACGAGATTGCAGATGTGTATCAGGAGGGAGGGGCCCGGTTTCAGGAGTGCGGAATACCTTCGAAATGTGTTTTCCGTTCGTCCTTCATGCGCAGCAGGCTGATCCGGTCATCGCTTTTGTAGGGCCATTTGAATGTTGCCGTGAATCATCTTTTGTTCACGGCAACATCCAATCTTTACAGGCTGCAGTTTAAGAGGTTTACACAAGCCAGAAAGCGGCTGGTATCAATCTGTCTCCGACACGGCATTTCGTAGTGCTGAGATGCGATTACGGATCGTTCGTTCATCAACATCCATCAGCTCCGCCACTTCTTTTTGTGTATAACCTGCCAGCAGTAGCTGCAGGCAGTTGTATAAATTCGGGTCAGAAGTCCGTACCTCACCGAGGAGGCGATCTAAATCGGTTTCAGCAAGGGCAGGGTCCCGGTTCGCATAATCAATCTCTGCACCAGACGTTCGGAGTGCTTCGGCATCCGGGGTGTCTTTTTCATCATTATCCCATTTCAAAGGAGATCCAGTCAGATTCTTGCTCCTTGTTCCGTCCTCTTTCCTTTTAGTACCGAGGTGTCGGTTAACGAGTTCTTTGGCAGCATCTCTGACCACTTTGAAAACATAGGCGGCAGTTTCTCCGTCACTTCGCACATCGAGGCCATTTTTCCGGACGTGTTCAAGGAACTTTATGACTGCTTCCTGGCGCACCTCCTCGACAAGATCTTCGATGCTGATAGAAATGTTCTGAAGATAGGGACCGGCCTGTCGCCTTATGTGCGACTTCACTGAATAGTCGGTAATCAGATTAATCAGCTTTCCCGCTAATTCGTCCCCGGTTTTCTCCGGCGATGCAATGTAGCTTTCAACAAGCTCGCTAAGTCCGGTCGCAGAGGTTTTCATAGTGCGAATATCCCTTTCCATATTTGCGGTGATTTATGGAGAGTATCTCAGAAATTTATTTCAATGACTCCGGCTGCTGAGTATTTAATGATCAATAAAAGCAACATTTTAAGTAATTTTACTTTTAGTTGTGCCGGGGCGGATTGCGGCCACCGATAAAATATCGTTGCAATGATTTCCGGTTTTCGTCTGTGTGAGCCTTCAAAGGTTACAGGCAGGTCGAAATGTTCCCGATCCGGGCAGAGCTCTGACCTCAAACGACTGCGGTTCCGGTCTGGTTGTCCTGGGTGATGTTAAGTCAAGTAAAGAGGTGCTCCGTTTGTACATTATTGATATTGAGGCAAGTGGTCTGAGTGATGAAAGCTATCCGATTGAGGCTGCGTGGTGTGCCCTGGACAGCGATGAGACATTCTCTTGTCTCATCAATCCTGACACCGCCGGCGACTGGGATCACTGGGATGACTACGCCGAGCTGGCGATCCACGGGATCAGTCGCGAGGCATGTCGCGATACGGGCGAAAACGTAGTGTCAGTCGGACGTCGCCTCGAAAAATTACTTGCGGAAAACGTCGTTTTCTCAGACGCACCGGGACAGGACCAGATATGGATCGACCGACTGTTCGATTCCATCGGTAAACGCAGCCCGGCAAGTCTGGTTGATATTCAGCAGGCGGTTCCTCTCACGAAGCGCCCGGAGCTGTCCCGCCGGCTTTCGGAGCTGTCCCGCCCGCACCGCGCTATGGCCGACTGCCTTTTGCTCAGGCAGCTTGTTCAGGAGATCCGAAGCAAAACGGATTGAGTTAATCAGTGAGACCGATGCTCTGGTCTCCCGTCTGCATATCCAGTCCGGAGAGGACGGCCGGCAGAACGAAACCCGACGAGCAGATTGATTTCTGGCACCCCTGCCGCTAACGAAAAGCATCAGAAGGACTGACGCATGGTAAACGAATCAGCTGTAGAAACCTCCGTGCCGACAGTTGCCGATCTGGAAGCAGAATTATGGCAACAGAAACTTTATGATCCGGAGGTATTTGAAGATCTGGTGCGGATGAGGACGTCTCTGCGTCTGTTAAAAAAAAGTGATGCTCTGCTGCTTGCACTTGTTCTCTGCGGAACGGTGACTCTGGGTATTACTGTTCATTGGGTCTTTGGTCTGGCCGGTGCGTTCCTTGTTCTGTTTTTGCTTGGAAAAAAGCGCTCACGCCTCGCTGACACCCGAAACAGCATCGATAAGCTTATAGGGGAACCGGATCGACTGTTTAACTCGATAGCGGTGAATAAAATCATGATGGAAGCCTTTGATCGCTCGCCTCAAGTTGCGGAGTACCTTCGAACGATGGAAAGGAATGGACGCCGTAAACTCACATATTTCGAAACCGAAATGCTGATAAAGATTCTGGCGGCTTTGGATCGTGAGGAAGCCGAAGTGAAATGAAAAGTTGAACGGGCTCTCCTGATGTTTGCTTGCAGCTAACCCGTGAGAACGAGCCAACTGACCTTAATTGCATAACCGCAGTGAACACACGCAAAACCCGCTAAATCCAGTCATGGGTGTTGCCGGGGGGAAACAACACAGATCCAGAGGAGTTTTATGGGAACATTTCTTAAATACGCTTTAGAAATTCCGTTGTGCTTTTACTTTATGTTTTTCACCCCCAAGGCCGATTACAGGGAGAATGTCGAGAGCTACCTGTACGGCGTAGTCGTGATGGCTTGCGTTCAGTGCCTTGTGATGGTCTGGCTGATGGATTATTTCGGTTGGAACGTGCCTTTCCAGAGGGACATACAAGAACACTTTGGCTATTACGTCTCTGACTGGGAGTTCGGTTTCTTTATTGGTTTCTGGACGCTTTTGGGCGGACTTCAGTATCCGTCGCTCATGGAGGGGCCTGATAAACCGGGCGTTTATGATGAGGATTATGCATTCAGCGTCAGAATGTCAGCCAGCCCGGATCTACCGAATAATAACTTTGCAGCAACAGTGCGCGAAGACAGAACCTCGGGACAACAAAAGAGGAAAGATAAAGCGCAGGATAAGACTGTCCAATCCCAACCAGAAAAGGTCATTGCGGCAAGCCGACCCGAGAAAACCGATGCGGTCTGGAGCGGCCTGCTTCTGAAAAAGACGCCTCCTGAGGCCGTCCGCTATCTGACAATGATAAAGTGCAGCCTCGATGAGAACACGGATCCAAAAGAGTATTGGGGTATTGAAGAGGAGTCTCCTTTGTTCAGGGACCGCCGGTGGGTAGAGGCTGAAATGGCAAGGCTCATGAAGTTGACGAGTGAAGAAGAGTGTTGGCCAACTCGTCAATAAAGCCCGGCGACACGGGGTGGCGACTTTCCTGATGTTGCGGCTGGATTCCCGGTAGTCATCGATCGGACTGTGTTATGACTATTACCAGGGGAATCCACATTGACGGCCTGGCCGTCACCGAGATCAATCAAAAAGTCCCGGGGCCAGTGGGTGTGCCCGAAAATGGTCAGCCCTCTGAATCCTGTTTCCAATGAGAGAGCGACAGCCGGGTCCCCGAGACGTTGATTGTGAATATCCTCCGGCCCCTGATGTAAAAGAAGAAAGTCGGGGTTCCGCCGGGTAACGGTTTCCATAATTTCTAAAAAGTCGGGCTCAGAACGACGGTTATGGCGTTTTGGATCGCCGATGATCCCGCTCACACCACCGACCCTGAGTCCGCTTCGAAGCGTTACTGTCTGTCCATCGAGAATCTGAATGCCGGCTGGAAGCGACTCAGGACTGGAGAGAATGTCATGGTTTCCCAGAACGCAGAGCGTATCAGGCGTAACAGCTGATAGAGCATGCAGTGCATCACTGATATCACCCGTGCCGCCCGGTTTCCTGCAGTCCGGATAATCGTAAAGATCCCCCGCGACGAGTAGGGCGTCGAGCGCCGGAATCTCCTTTACAGAAATCATTGACAGCAGCTTCTCGGCAACCGTTTCCCCGAGCAAACGTTCAGAACCCCTGAACGTCCCGGAAAGATACTCTCTGCCCTGAAGATCGGACATGCAGGCCAGAGCATTAAAGGATGCCGGCAGACCCTCGGCAGTCGCCCGATGGAAGGGAAGGCTACGCAAGCGAGGTTTGCCTCCTGATCCACTGGTCCAATAGCGAAGATTGAAAAACGGTGAATGATTTATAGAAGTAAGTCGCATGGGTGCTCCAATGCCATCATGCAATCCAGCCCGAGGCGACACTAGCCTGGCGGAAATCTAAAAGGCAAAGTGTTAAAGGCAATCCATCTCATCCAGCGGTAGGCAAGCCACTATCCTAGCAGGTTGATTTGCGTTTTGGACCGGACGCCAGAGCAGGAGTTTATGAAGCAATGAGGCTTGTATGCATTTCCGACACTCACAGTATGCACCGGCAAATTCCACGGATACCCGACGGCGACGTACTGATTCATGCGGGAGATTGCCTCGGCCGGGGGACCCTGGATAATGTCGAGGATCTGAATGACTGGCTGGGAATGCTGCCGCACCAAAATAAAATCGTAATCGCTGGTAATCATGATTGGGTATTCCAGGAAACGCCGGCACTTGCGAGAGAGGCATTGTCGAACGCTTTCTATCTGGAAGACAGCGGTATTTCTCTTCAGGGCGTAAATTTCTGGGGTTCCCCATGGACGCCGGTCTTTATGGACTGGGCCTTTATGTTGGAGGGAGGCCAGGCGTTGTTTGATAAGTGGAAACTGATTCCTGATAACACTCACGTGCTGATTACCCATGGCCCGCCAAAGGGCTTTGGAGATGAGGTAGATACCGGACTCAGGTTTCAGAATGTCGGCTGCATCCATCTTCTCGATAGAGTGGATGAAGTGTCTCCGAAAGCGCATATCTTCGGTCACATTCACGAAGGCTATGGCGAATATCTCAGGGGCAGCACTCTTCTGATTAATGCCAGTACCTGCACCGAGCGGTATGAGCCCACTAACGCGCCTATTGTGTTGGATATTTAAGCGTCGGTTGATGGGATTGCACCGGCGTGCTGTATGGTCGGATGCTTTTTTTGCCGGCGAAACTAATAGCAACTGTCTGATTGCAGTTACAGGAGAAGGGTTACAGTGAAATTTGATAATAATGTCTGGTATCTGACCGCGTCTGACCTTGTGGCACACAGCAGTTGTGATCATCTGATGATGCTGGAAAAGCAGGTTGCTCTCGGTGACCTTAAAAAAACCGAACACTACGATCCGCTGCTCGAGCTTTTGCGTGAGCGGGGCGATCGTCATGAAAACGCTTACCTGAATCACCTTGTTGGACAGGGCCAGACGGTTACCACCATCAAGGGTTCAGAGGTTACTGATGAAAGCGTTCGGCAGACGTTGGACGCTATGTACGCCGGTGATCCCGTCATTGCTCAAGCGGCCCTGCGCGACGGTAGATGGCGCGGCCGCGCCGATGCCCTGCTACGCGTTGAAAAGAACAGTGCCCTTGGGGAATGGTCATACGAGGTTGTGGACACCAAGCTTGCCCGGGAAACGAAAGGTGGCACGATCATCCAGCTATGTCTGTATGCTGACCTTCTTTCAAAGGTCCAGAAACGTGCCCCGGAGTTTGTCTATGTTGTGGCGCCATGGCAGGAGTATGTACCTCAGCGTTTCCGGTACGCTGACTATTCGGCTTACTTCAGGCGAGTGAAATCGGCTGCAGAGTCGGATGCGGCGGCCGAGCAACTCAAAGAAACCTATCCGGATCCGAAAGCTCACTGCGATGTCTGTCGGTGGCAGAACGTTTGTGAGAAACGCAGGCGTGATGATGATCACTTGTGTCTGGTGGCGAACATAAGCAAAGGTCAGATCAAAGAACTTAAGGAAAATCGGATCCATACTCTTGAGGACCTCGCCAAAGCGCCATCGCCTTTGCCCGGAAATATTGCCTCAGGAAGTCGTCCGGCACTTGAGAAAGTGAAGGCTCAGGCTGAGATCCAGGCGCGTTCCCGTGAATCCGGAAAGCTTCATTATGAACTTCTCGGGTTAATACCGGACGCCGGGTTGTCGGCTTTGCCTGAACCTTCAGATGGTGATGTGTTTTTCGATATCGAGAGCGATCAGTTCGCCGCTGAATCCGGCCTTGAGTATCTTTTCGGGTATGTCTATCGGGATGACAATGGGGAATTGACTTATCAGCATGAATGGGCATTCCGGCCCTCAGAAGAGAAGGCCATGTTCGAGCGCTTTGTGGATTTCGTTACAGAACGCAGGAAGCGCTACCCCGCCATGCACGTATACCATTTTGCACCCTATGAGCCATCAGCGCTGAAGAGGCTGATGGGGCGCTTCGCGACTCGCGAGAACCAGATCGATAATTTTCTTCGCCAAGGGGTTTTTGTCGATCTTCTTGCAGTCGTGCGTCAGGGTGTCAGGGCAAGTGTCGAGAGCTACTCCCTGAAGAAGCTGGAGCCGTTCTTCGATTTCCGGCGGAAGGTTCCTCTACGCGAAGCCAATGCAGCGTTGACGAGGCTCACCTATCACATTGAACTGGACCACCCGGGCGCTATCGACAGTGAAACAAAGTCCGTCGTCCAGCAGTACAACGCCGACGACTGTTTTTCTACAGCCGCCCTGAGAGACTGGCTGGAAACACTGAGGGAGGAACTTGAAGCGCAAGGTTGTTTAGTCGCACGACCTGACAGCCAGTCTGACGAAACGGCAGAGGACAATGAGCAGGCGGCGGCGATCAGGGCCTTGATGGAAAAGCTCACCGCTGACGTTCCTGATGACGTAGCAAATCGGACTGAAGAGCAGCATGGACGCTGGATTCTGGCGAACCTTCTGGAATGGCACCGCCGTGAAGAAAAATCGGAATGGTGGGAATATTTCCGGTTATGTGAGCTTCAACCGGATGAATTGTTCGACGAAAAAGCTGCCGTGTCCGGGCTGGATTTTATTCACACCGTGAAAAGGTCAAAAACGGGAATTCCTGTGGATCAGTATCGGTTTAACCCCCAGGAAACTGAAGTCCGGGAGGGCGATGAACTGAGGCAGGCCGGCGGTGAAAAGCTGGGTAATGTCGCAGCGGTATCGGTTGAAGATGGCACTATTGATATCAAAAAGCGAAAAGATACCGCTGACACACATCCGGAAGCCGTTTTCGCCCATAGGGTTATCTCAGCGAATGAGCAGAAAGCTGCGATACAACGGCTGGCTGAATACGTTGCAACGCATGGTATTTCGGGAAACGGAAAATTTCAGGCAGCGCGCAATCTGCTTTTACGGTCAAAAGTTGCGGAAGCCGGCGAGTCGCTATTGAGAGAAGGTGAGCGAACACTGGATGCAGCCTTGCGAATCGCCCCGCAGCTCAGTGGAGAAGTTCTGGCAATTCAGGGGCCTCCGGGAACAGGCAAATCATATTCCGGTGCGCAGGTGATCTGTGATCTGGTTGCCCGAGGCAAGAAAGTGGGCATCACTGCAAACAGTCACAAAGTCATACGAAATTTAATCGATGCAGCACTCAAACAAGCGGCTAGAAATAATCAGACGCTTGAGTGCTTTCAGAAACCCGGAGCCGACCACAATGAAGCAAACCAGCCCGGGCTTACTTTTGTCCGTAGCAACGGTGATTTGTTAGGCGCTTTGGATGACGGAACCGCGCAGGTAGCCGGGGCAACGCACTTTCTGTGGTCCCGGGAAGATGCCTTGAGCAGTCTCGACGTTCTTGTGGTGGACGAGGCCGCTCAGATGTCGCTGGCCAATGTTGTTGCAATCGCCGGAGCGGCAGATTCAGTGATACTGCTGGGCGATCCCCGACAACTTGAGCAGCCGACCAAGGGGGCTCATCCTGAGGGCGCAGATTGTTCTGCGCTCGATCATCTCCTCGGGGGAAATCTCACGATTTCTGCTGACCAGGGTCTTTTCCTCGGAGAAACCTATCGGCTGCACCCGGCTATCTGCGCTTTCAATTCCGAGCTGTTCTATGAAAGCAAGCTGGTATCGGTCCCGGGCACTGAGAAACAGAGAATAAGCTCTGCCGGTGATTTTTCCGGTTCAGGGCTGCAATATTGTCCAGTAGAGCATAAAGGCAATACCAGCCGTTCTGTCGAAGAAGCCACTGTTGTGGAGCAGATGGTTCGCGAAATTCTGGCAGATAATCCCTCGTGGGTAGACAGGGAAGGCGTGGAGAAACCGCTGACCATGAGCGACATCCTGATTATCGCGCCCTACAACGCTCAGGTTTTCGAGCTACACAAAAAATTACCCGACGCGCGTATTGGAACTGTAGATAAGTTTCAGGGTCAGGAAGCGCCGATCGCGATCTTTTCTATGGCAACCTCGAGTCACTCGGATGCGCCCCGGGGCATGGAGTTTCTTTACAGCGCCAGTCGTTTGAATGTCGCGATATCACGTGCCAAGTGCCTTGCAATCCTAGTGGCGTCGCCTGAAATTTTTGAAGCGGAATGCCGGACTCCCGGTCAGATGGCGCTCGCGAATGCATTTTGTCGGTATCTGGAGCAGGCGGACGTGGTTCGAGCCTCTGGGCTGATGCAAAGTTGCTCAGACTAATTTTAGGCTGATCCTCTCGTTTGGAGTTTAAGTAAGCAAAAAAGCGGGCTGCGCTTCGCAGCCCGCTTTCATTAGGATCCGCTTTGATTGATCAGGCCTAATTGGATTCTTTCTAAATTCATTTTGCGTCGGCCCCATTCCCAAACTACCTTTTCCCTTGTATCCGTTTTGAAAAACCAATGCAGGGCCTGTTTCAGTGGGGTTTGGCTAGTTGGGCTGTATCAATGTAATTCGGTGCGTTGGAATGCATCGATCCGGGCCAAGGAAGTAAATGACAGTAGTAGGGCTCCTTTCCAATTCTACAATTAAGATAGGTTCAGCCAATCATGCTTTGCCCGATTGGCTGAAATTTCCACTGTTACTGGGCGAGTATGCATCGAGTCAGCCAGGCTTTTACTGCTGTGTTATTGTCCCTGACGCGGCTTTGGCTGCGCTGCTAGTGGCTAAGGGTGCGGATCTTTCGATTGGCGATACTTCTCACCTTTTGGAGCCTAACGACCTCGCCTACGTTCGTTACGATGAATCATCCTCCTGGAAACGCGCTGTTTGTTCAGAGGTTCGGGAAGATTTCATTGTATTGATCCTAGATCGGGAAACGGATGCAAAAGTATTCGTGCCGGTATCTGACACATCTCGTCGTATTCGAAAAGCGCCATCGGCATCCAGTCCGGAGGATTGGCTGAGAAAGAAAATCACAAAAGTCACTGCCATCAAAGAAATACAACTACTTGAGACTGGAAAATCGACGGTAGCGGCTGAATTGTTTGGGATTGAAGCCGAATTCAGAAGGGCGGCAGAGTTGAAATGGCTGCGAATTGGATCGAAAGAAGTATTTTCATTGGACGATTTGCTGGCGCTGCAATCATCAATGGGTGTCAGAAGTCGCGCCTTTAATGTCGGCATCAACAATCGTGAGTTAAGCCAGTGTAGGCTTCATGTTTATACTGAGCACGTTCCAGATCAACAGCCCTCCTTTGAAAACGCAACAATATGTCTTTTGAGTGCAGGTAATAGAAATACAGAGCTGTACGCAGGCACATTTATAGATCAGTTTAGAGCTTCGCCGAGTTACGAGCCGGTGGAGAAGCTACCTTTCTGGCGCCAAGCGCTAAACGAGGACGGTATTCGCGGTATTGAGTTCTGCGGGGTTCAGCGTGGATCACACTAAGGCGTTGCTGGAGCGGTGGCACAATGGAATCGAGTGGTCACTTCTCATTGTCGAAGTGACCCAGACAGAATTTCAATGGCTCAGGCATTCCTTAGCGTTATTCGAGCGCGATCAGGTTGAGGACTACGGTGACAACTTTTTAAGGATGCTGAAAAATTTCCTAGTTTCCCAGATGGCCGCTCCGTGCAATCCACAAGCAACGCTTCATGATGGTTGGGAAATCGAATTCGATAGAGAAGCAAAGGAATTTTCGCAGCAATACAAACAACATCAGAACAGGGTCGTTTTGGTCAAAAGACTTTGCGCGGCCATGTTTGATAAGCCTTCTCTACTAATGCTCGCTCTTGAGCGACTCTTTTTAGAAGATGTTCTAAAACCTTCTGTTTACTCGCTGAGGTTTGGAGTCAGAGAAAACTCAATAGTCAGCAGTGTAGAAAGTGCAGGTTTGTCTGAGTTCATTGACATTCGACTTTGGAGAGACCTTAAGAAATCGGGTTCGGAAAAAGCTGTAATCTTTGGCGGGCCGATTAGCTGGCACGCAGAACATTTACGTGTGCCGCCATCAAAAAAAGTTGTGATTGTTCAACCTTCCAAGCTCCGGAAAACGTTCCACATAAAGGATGTTTTTGAGATCGGCCCTGGGGTGTCATTCGCAATTCGGAATCCCGCCCCTTCAAAAATAATCGGTCACGAAGTCGCAGTGCCAAGTGTTTCACCAGTATCCCTTCTGCATGAACTCGCAACGGAGCAGGTTACGGGTGAGATTGTTGGGGTTAGTAGCATTGAGGAGACTCCAGGAAAGAGGCATGGCCTCAGAAGTGAAAACGCAGAATATGCGATTAGACTGCGTACACAGGACGGGCCCGAGGCGCTTGAATTAGGAACTCGTCATTGGTTTTTGAGCTACAAAAGAGGATTGGAAAAAATTCAGGTAGATTCGCAGGATGATATTCCCACAAGCGGTCACCTGGTAGTTCGAAATGTTCCAGTGTCTGCAGAGCTCGATCGGACCTGGGAAAGCGAAATGAACGCGTGGCGAACCTGGCTTAAAACAAATATGGCGCTTAATCCGGAAAGAACGAGAAGCCAGTTTCTGAGGGCAGGTGGCCAACTATCACATCGTCTTGATGACTGGGCCAGGGACGAATTAGTGATTCCTCAGTCTGATTCTGATTTTGAAGCACTTCTGATTTGCGCCGGTGTTGAACCTGTTGAGGAACGCAGGCGAAGAATCAGGTTAGCCCGGGATTCGCACAGTGAGGCGAGAAAAATCGGGCGAGAGATGTCCGCTAATGAGCACCAGAATTTGGCAGCCATTTTCAAGGATTCATCCAATCTGCCATCAGAACACAGAGAATCCTCCAGCTTCTCATTCCGACTGAATAATGGCTCTTCCTACCGTTTCAAGAAGATTCTGAATGTTGATTTAGATCTCGTGATCCAGAACAAACAAACTGCCTAGAGGAGTGGCACTTTGGCTCGAATGATTCCTCCCGTTCTGCCGGATAGTGTTAAAAGTCCGGGAGAGACTGAGCTTTTTAGAAGGTTAAGGGACGACCCTTTAACTAAAAGCTGGGTTGTTCTGCATTCCTTTGATATTGCAAAACACACTCGAAGGATCACCGGCGAGGCAGATTTTGTCGTAATTGTGCCCGAACTCGGCGTGCTGGTAGTTGAAGTCAAAGCCCACAGATCAGTTCGGCGAGACCAAGGGCTCTGGTATCTCGGAAATACTCAGCAGGGTGAGCCAAGAAGTCCTTTCTCTCAGGCTCAAGAAGCAATGCAGAGTATTAAGTCCCGGGTGCTGGAAAAAGACGCTCGACTCCTGAATGTGCCTTTTTTTAGTTGTGTTTTATTTACGCATTGTGCGTTTGAAGAAAAATCTCAGGAATGGCACCCATGGCAATGCATTTCAATGGCTCGCTATAAGAGGAGGGGAGCTGGCGGCTGCTTATTGGACACATTGAAAGAGTCGAGGAGATATCTGCAAAGTGTTAGTTCTGCAGAGTGGTTTCGACAGAATTCTCATGAACCTACTTCGGAGCAGGTCGTTCGATTGCAGGATCATTTGCGCCCTGACTTTGAGGTCTATATATCGCCTCGTGAGCGGGAGCAAGAGCAGCAGGACGAGATTAAGCGATTTACTGCGGAGCAATTTGGCGCGCTAGACGCTTTGTCCTCACAGCCAAGGCTCCTTTTTACTGGGCCAGCCGGCACCGGCAAAACCGCACTTGCAATCGAAGCTGCTCGCCGGGCTGTCGAGACCGGCCAAAAGGTTCTGTTTCTGTGTTACACCAAGCGACTGTCAACTCATCTTGCAAGTGAGTGTGAGGCGCTTGGTGGTAGCGTTAAAGTCTCAACGCTCCATGCGTTAATGCTCCAGATTGCAGAAACTCGTGCGGGCGACCCGACTGCGGAATTCTGGAAAACGACGCTGCCCGAAATTGCTCTGGATAAACTCTCTGAGAGCGCTGAAAGCCACGAGCGCTTCGATTTGTTGATCCTTGATGAGGCACAGGATCTGTCCAATGACAGCTGGCTGATTGTTCTTGATGAGCTTTTGAAGGGAGGTTTAAGTGCAGGTAACTGGATGTTTTTCGGTGACTTTGAGGGTCAGGCTATTTTTGATACGCCGGAGAATACGAAAGCAGAGCTGGACCGCTTTAAAAAGTTATCCGCGAACGTTGTTCACTATATGCTCAAGGTGAATTGCAGAAATCGGAAAGCAACCGCAAAACATGCTGTTCAGCTCGGTCGTCTGGGAGAGATTTACGCCGGTTTCAGGAGAGATTCGGATTCAGGGCCCAGACCCAAGTTTATTTCCCACAAGGGTCACGACGATCAAAAGGAAAAAGTTTCAGCCGAGCTTGGAAAATTGCTCCGAAAGGGAGTTCCACCTGAAAGCATTGTGATTCTGTCCCCCAAAAGAGATGGTCAGAGTATCTCGAGTTTTTTGAACGAGGATACACAGTCGACAGTAGTTCCCTTGGATAAACGCGTTGCAGGGCAGGTCGGCTATTCAACTATACACTCCTTTAAAGGGTTGGAATCTCCTTATGTTCTGATCACCGATATAGACGATATTGAGAGGGTAGAGAGTCGGCGATTGCTGTATACCGCATTGACGCGACCACTGGATACTTTTCTGATTTTTATGTCTTCGGACGCAAGCGAAACGCTTTTAAACGGATGAGGGAATTGGCGATGAACTTAAAATCTCAAACCGAGCCTTTGGGCTGGCGCGCGCGAGACAAAGTAATGGTGCCAAAACTTCTGGCTGAGCTTGTTGGTCCCTCATCGGGAGATCAGGAGCTAGATTGCTCGTCCCCAATTGTTTTTGCTGACAGCAAAGAAGCCTTTGGCAATTGGTTTCAGAAGGGAAGCGGAGAAGAAATTCTCAAAATGTCCCCTTTGAGCCGCTATGGAGTTGGGGTTCTTTATCCGAAGGAAGCACCGCTCCAATCTGATGGGTCAGATGAGACTTCAGAAGAGAAAGATCGAGAAGACGTGGTCGAACCTGATGGGAAGCCTAAAGCTGTAACTCAACAGCGTAGGGGGATTGATGGAGAAGTTGAGAGTGAGGAGTTTGATGTATCGACCGCTAATGCTAGGTTTCCATCAACAATCGCTGTGAGCTTCTTTGCTCTTCCACAGCAAATCGAGTCTTTCAGTCTAAAAATTCAGGGCGGTCTCTACAAAAAAACTGATGTTGTCGTTGGGGAACGGAATCAGAAATGGTGGATGCGCCAAAGCGTGGAGATTGATCGAAGCCTTCCCCCTGAATCTTGGAGTATAAGCGCTACTCCCTATTCGCTACCAATTGAAGGTTCTGAATTGCTTGATGCGCAGGGCGTGCACCTGCGAGTCAACGTATACGCGCGGAAGGTCGCGCTTGCAGGCAAGACAGAAGGAATTCTTTTCACGGTGGCACTCGTAAATGACACACCTGATCATGGGTCTTCTGATCGGAACTGTCACAGTTTATTTCAGGCAGGATTCACGATAGATCTGCAGGGCAAGAATGGGGGCGTTATTCAGCCCTATCCGGACACTGAGTCGCTTCAGCCCGATGAGGAGTCAGAATCGAATCGGCTCCTCTATAGGAATGATCAGGTATTTGCATTGGGTCATGGCTGCGCTTCTAACTGGGACAAAAAACCAGGAGAAGTGAAGGCGTCAGTTGGACGGATCTGGACTGAAGCGGTGCCAGAATATGAGGTTCCGGGCGTGACGCCGGACATTCATCTGAGCGACGGCACAAAGCTTGCTGTTTCGATGGCTGAATTAGCAGATTACGAACCTGACGGTGAGGGTGCCAGGCAACTTGATGTATTGATCGCAGAATATGATCGCTGGATCGACAAAGAGGCCAAGCGAGCAATTTCACTAACAGACCCTCAATTGAAGCGCACAGCGATCCGCCACTTGGAAGCTTGCCGCGAAGTGCTCGATAGAATGAACGAGGGGCGACGTAACCTAGATCAGGACGAAGATATTCGCAGAGCCTTCCGGCTAATGAATAAGGCGATGTTGTTGCAACAGGAGCATGCTCCCAAAAGACTTCGCTCGCCTCAATTTAATGAGTATGGCCAGTATTCATTTCGTCATGTTCCTTTTCGGCAGAATGATGTTCCCGGAACTTGGAGAGCGTTTCAGATTGGTTTTGTACTTATGGCGCTCTCCTCTGTTTCTGATGAGAAAAATCAGTTCCATGAAACTGTCGAATTAATATGGTTTCCAACAGGTGGTGGTAAAACAGAGGCCTATCTGGGATTGGCCGCCTATACAATACTTTATGAGCGCCTGACACGGCGAGGGGAGGCGACGGGCTGTCAGGTGATGATGCGTTATACCCTGCGCCTTCTCACTGCACAGCAATTGCAGAGAGCTGCGACCCTTATTTGTGCTCTGGAAACGATTAGAAGATCGAACGAATCAGAGTTGGGAACTACGATATTTCGGGTTGGTTTGTGGGTTGGAGGCAAATCAACACCGAATCAGAAAAAGCAGGCTATTCAATCCCTTCGAAAACTAAAGAAAAGTGAACAGGACAACTGTTTTCTGATTACCCGCTGCCCTTGGTGTGGCGCGGAAATGGGTCCTGTCGCCCAACCTAAATCGAGAAGTGCGGGCAAGAAGAAGGGACAGGCACTTTGTCTAGGCTATCAGGAGAGAGAGGGTTCGGTGGCTTTCACCTGTCCTGATATTGATTGCGAGTTCAGCGACAGCATCCCGGTTACGGTAATAGATCAAGAGATGTATGCTTCGCCACCGTCATTGATTATCGGGACCGTCGATAAGTTCGCGATGCTCTCCTGGAAGCCGGAAATACGCTATTTTTTTGGCCTTGATGACGAAGGTAAAAGAGTCAAGAGACCCCCGGCTCTCGTTATTCAGGACGAATTGCACCTCATCTCAGGGCCACTTGGTTCAATGGTCGGGTTGTATGAGCCGCTGGTTGAGGAGCTTTGTACTGATCGCAGGTTCCACGAGCGTGTGAGACCAAAGATCATTGGAGCAACAGCGACAACTGCTCAATATAAGATGCAGGTGAGAAAATTGTATGGACGTTCTCAGACCCGTCTCTTCCCACCTCCCGGCATTGATGCCGGCGATTCGTTTTTTGCCCGGCATGATGTCGATGATCATGGGCACCTGCGGCCGGGAAGGAAGTACGTCGGAGTCTGTGCGCCGGGCTTAAGTTCTTTGATGACTGCTCAGGTGAGGTCGTTTAGTGCTCTTCTTGCTGCCACACAATGGCTTCATCCCAAAGATCGTGATCCCTGGGCCACTCTTCTGATTTTCTACAACAGCCTTCGCGAGCTCGGTGGAGGCTTGACACTTTTCCAATCTGATATCGCGGGTTACTTGCAAGAGATCGGAAAAAGGCAGCCATTAGAAATGCCCATTCGCAAAGCGAGTTACGTGGAAGAACTCACTAGCCGTCTCAGTCCGGAAGAAATACCCAAGTCCATTGATAAGCTCTCCCGGACATATCCAGAACTTGATCAGAGAATACTCGAAGAATCTCTGAAAGAAATTAAGGAACTGGCCATAGAAGTTGCGGACGCTAAAAACTTTGTAGATAAGTTGCAAGGTATTTCAAATGTTGATTCATTGGAGCGGCTCTATCTTACGAGAAAATTGATCGCAATCTGTCGCAGAGAAGGTAAAACCTTGTCTGATAACTGCCAACACGTTTGGGATGTCTTATCTGGCAAGGACGTCATTGATGCTTGTTTAGCTTCGAGCGTTATCGAAGTTGGAGTCGATATTGATCGACTTGGAATGATGGCGATCGTAGGGCAACCAAAAACTACCGCTCAGTATATACAGGTATCCGGTCGGGTTGGCCGGCGCCCTGACATCGGTCCGGGGTTGGTTGTTACGTTATACAGTCCTGCCAAACCGAGAGACCGTTCCCATTATGAGCACTTCAGGGAATATCATCAGAAGCTGTATGCCCAAGTAGAACCGTCCAGCGTGACGCCTTGGTCCGACCCGGCTCTCAAGCGTGCCTTGCATGGAATGATCTTCGGCTTCATGCGGCAGTTTTCACCAATTGATTCAACTCCTGATCAAATATCGGATGATTTGGTCAGAGATTTTTGGACCTGTTTTTTAGAGTCCCGCGCCGAGTTTATGACTGAAAAAGAGAGAAGTAGGGCGACGGAAAGATTTGAACAGATTCTTCGTTCGCGAAAACTCAGACATTACGAACAATGGGGAGATTTCCGGATTCACACGCCAGGTGTTGACCTGATGTATCCGATGGGTAAACAAGTGGAGACGGATCTGAAAGTGAAGGCTTTTCCTGTCTCAACAAGTATGCGCTCTGTCGATGGTGATTCAGAGCTGCGTATTGATAACCCGTATGCAAGAGCTGAGGAGGAACAATGGCACTAGCTATTCGGAAAGGCCAGTTGATCTCAACATTTGGCCCTGGTGCTATGGTTGTGGATGCTCGGGGTGTCTCTGTAATGACGTGTGGTCTTGATCACTGGTTTGACGAGTCGGACAGCTCTTCCTATTTCCGATACGTGCTGCAGGATAATAGGCTCGCAAAGCGGTTGAACGTTCAGGAGTTCCGCCTCCCACCCGATAGAAAAGACCCGGATAGAGGAATTGATGGATCTGAAAACTGGATCTCTGCGGTACGGTTTCCCCGGACTCATATTTGCAGCAATCCAGCGTGTCAGCACATTTCTTCAGTCGGGCCAGAGGCTGTATCCATTCCCTATTGCAGGCTCTGCTCTTCTCCTCGGTATCAAGCTCGATTCGTCGTTATCTGTGAAAATGGACACATCGACGACTTCCCCTGGAACGAATGGGTCCACAGAACTTCATCCCCCGAGTGTCAGGGCAGTGCATTACACATGAAAGGCGTTGGCAGCAGCTCTCTGGCCGGCATATTTGTTGAGTGTCGGGAATGTCGCTCCCCTGATCGATATCTACGTCGATCTTTGGCTGGCATCACGACGTTACAAGATGACGGCAGCACTTTAGGAAAAAATCTTGATGAGCAGGGCGACTATGTCTGTTCCGGGAAGATGCCTTGGCTTGGGGATGAGCATGTCAACTGCAGCGCTCAGCCGGTTGGCGTTCTGCGCCAGGCTTCGAATGCCTACTTTTCCCGCCTTGTAAGCTCAATTTATCTTCCTGTAGATGCGGGGAAAAGCCCGGCTGCGCTGGTCGACATCATGGACAAAGAGGAGAATTATCATTTTTTTGACCTTCTTCGAATGGCCAAATCGGAGGAGCAACTGCTCGAAAATATAAAACGGTTTTTTCCTCCGGAAGTCCGGAATTTCGGTGATAAGGATATCCTTGACGCCTTTGCACTGATTGACGAACGATTGAATTCAGACGAATCCATGTCAGATGCTACGCAGGATGCCCTCGACGATGAGAGCGAGACGGTGTTTCGACTTGAAGAGAGGCGCTTGTTAATTGCCGGAATCAATCGAGATGCTCTGATCTCGACAGCGATGCCACTAACTGACTACCAGAGCTGGTGCGGAAAATATTTCAGTTCGATTTCATTGGTTGAGAGACTTACGGAAACCAGAGCTTTATTAGGTTTCGACCGGCTGACACCGAATGGAGAAAAATCGCTGTTAGAGTACCAGAAGCAGTTGTTTCTTGAATTACCTGCAGAGTCGAGTAAACGATGGTTACCTGCTATCCAAAGTTTCGGAGAGGGAATTTTTCTGGAATTCCAGCCCGAATTGGTCAGCAGTTGGGAAAAAAAGGTTTGGCCTAGGCTGCAGTCTCTGAATAGCCGGCTTGAAGTGAATTCCTTTTCCCGCCGGGATCAGATTTCACCCAGATTTTTGTTGGTCCATACCTTTGCTCATCTTCTTATCAATCGGCTGGTTTATGACTGCGGTTACAGCAGCGCATCCCTTCGAGAGCGTTTATATATTTCTGAAAATGAAGAAAGCCCTATGGCAGGTGTTCTTATTTACACGGCGTCAGGTGATTCCGAGGGGTCGTTAGGCGGACTCGTCAGAATGGGAGAGCCCGGTTTTCTTGAGAAGACTATTCTGGATGCTCTTGAGGAGGCCGAATGGTGTTCGTCAGATCCAGTTTGCACCGAATCTGGAAGCATAAGTGGTCAGGGGCCCGGCGGGCTGAATCTGGCGGCCTGCCACAGCTGTACGCTCATCCCTGAAACATCCTGCGAAGAGTTCAATCTTTTTCTCGACCGAAGAAGTGTTATGTCGTTGGGTCGAAATGGTCAGGGTTTTTTTGATGATCTGACGTTGGAATGACGAGCACGGTCGGAAAAGTTTTTCAAATTAGAGCTGATCCCTGACAGCTGAAAAGTCAGGTTGGTTTTTATTTGGCCACTCAATGACGGATGTTAATTTCTTAAAGTCGCTCGTCGCATGAGGTACGCAGGTCTGCTCAGGCCTCAGGCTTTTCCCGGATAAATGCCAGAAGCTGATTGAAGGTCGACAGATCCAGCCCTCGCTGAGGATCGCACAGAAACAGCCCCGTGCAAGATGGCAGGAACAGGTCCGGATCATCATCAATGGCGATCCATGATGTTCCGGGTTGGTTTTCTGCCACCCATGCATTGATTTCTTTTTCCCGAACGCCTTGTTGCTCGGGAAAAAGAAATGGGGTGCAGCCAATAACAAAATCCCCGAGATGATGCTGGAAGTATTCCAGCGGAAAGGCATGACGCCATATGGATGATATGACCACCCTGGCTCCGATGCTGCGGACAATCCATCGAAGGCGACCCACAGCTGTTTCATCCAGTTCCGTCCGGGACTGAACACCATCCACTCTTAAAACACCATCAATATCCAGAAAGATGATGAGAGATGATGTGCTCATGCCGGGAATCCCGGGCGTTTTTTGTGCCCGAATACGAAAGGTAGAAGAGCGCTTAAATTGCGGGCATCCTCGAGGGCATCATGTTGTCGGCCGCACGTTCGGACGTCACAGATTTTCATTGCCATCCTCTGGCCGACGCGGCCTTTCATTTTCTGACTGAAAGACAAAGCTTTTTTTGCATCAAAGTGGAAACAGCCTGCGGGAAAAGGCCAGCGTCTGCATTGTTTCATCATCTGCTCCAGGTCATAACCGCCCCAGCTGCACCAGGCTTCGACCCTGTGTCCGCTCAGCCACTCCATCAGTTCTTCGTTTACCTGATTCCATTCCTTGGCTGAATCCACGTCCGATTGTTTGATCGCAGTGAGTTCAGAGCAGAATTGGGTAAGCGTCGGGTTGATCACGGGGCGAACAAATCGATAAAACTCCTCAAGAACCGGGCTCTCAGGCGAGTTGAGAGTGATGGTTGCTCCAATCTGAATGATCTCTGTTTCAGGCAGCAAGCCTGACTTGTCACAAGTTAACTCCAGATCCACGACAGCCACTAAGCGCGGTACCTGCATAAGTCCTCCTCTTAAGTGCTCTTCCTCACTCCGACCTCAAGATAGTGTCAGGCCGTTCATGCGCCCAAACGCATTGCTGAAGATTGAAACGCCTGATTTGGAAATAAGCAGAAAACAGAAAGAGAAAAAATTTTCTGCTTATTCCAGTGTGGCTCGTTCTATCTGGATATCGGGCAAGCAAATGCGGGGATTATCCCGGATGAAAGTGATGGAAGTTCGTTGGGAAAACTTCATTCCGGGATAGTTTTAATTTTGACGGCTAGGAGAGAATCAATGGTTGTTTATGTGTTCGTAATGTTCATTTTGCACAAGCTGTACATCTTTCCTCTGATCGTCGACCTGACACGGTGGGCTTCATATACCCTGGCGGATTTGGGTATGGAGCACGCAGCGTATTGGGCGGCGTTGGGTTGGATGCCGGGCAATTCTGTATTCTGGCTAACCTGGTTCCTCGAATGTCTCATTCTGCTGGCGATCGTTCCCGGTCTGCTGGGAATGTTAAACAAAGCAGATGCTCTGGCTGATCGATAGTTGGATTAAGGCAGATCTTTGGGTAATTGCCCGTCCCAGTCAATGTAAGCGCCAGGAGGAGATTGCACCTCTGATAAAGGGCGAGTGAGAGGTTGGGCTTGGTATGAATCGTGAGACGCCAGGAGGAAAGGTGAAAGTTCTGATCAGATACACTCTCACTTCACTGGGAATTGTTACGCTACTTTTCGCAGCTGCTCTTGCCTTTTTCGTCCTTAACCCTTTTCCCGAGAGGATCAGAACGGCCGACAAGGCATACAAGCCTGCGTCGCTAGATCGTCATCTTTTTGCCTGGTCTTACCTGAATGGCAATCAGGAAACAGATCCTATTATCCCGGTTTTGATGGATGAAGGTTCTGATGGCATTGAGCACCTTAATCCCGATCTTCTGAACGTTCCTGTGTTCAGGAAAATGAAGATCGGACGGTTGCAGTCCCTTGTCAGTTTCAGGGCCTGCGTGAAAGGCGGTTGTTCGAGGACAACAAGCCTCGGAACCAATCGGATTTGTCAGGTTTCAGCGAACACGGTTCATCAGGGCAGTATCAGCATGAATAAGCGCGTTGTGCTGCGACATGAGCTGGAGCATTGTCGTCTGCACCTGATGCGAGCAAGTTCGCCTGAAATTGACGAACTCTTTTCCGTCGACGGTAACGAGGTCATGGAATTGAATTTAGCCGAATCGTACGCAGACCTCGCATCATTACTGACTTTTCAGGACGAAAAGCTGATTAAAGTTACGATGAAGGCGCGTAAGTATTGGTTGAAAGAGTTTGGAGACATCCAGCACATCAGCAATTGGGTTCTTGAAAGGGCGCTGAAAGATTACGAGGCAACTGGAACTTGGCCCGTGAATCCAGTGACTTACTCACTTAACAAAATTCATGATTACAGGACCTTTATTGAAAAGAGGGACTTGGCCGGCGTATTTGAGCTATTCAAGCCGTAGAGAGGGAGTGAGCCGCCAAGCACCTGACCAGCGCGTATCATCTGCAGCACTACTCATTCCCGGCGATTCCGTTCAACAAGCTGCCGGCGATCTCTCAGACACAAAAAACGCCCCATCGGGGCGTTTTTGATCTGCTCTGGCAGGCCGCCGATCAACCGGCGGTTGCCTTTTTGAGGCGCTTAATTTCTGCCTTCATCCATGATGGGTCTTCCATCAGGCGAAAATGCTCCCTATGACCCCAATAGGCTGAAGGCTCATGGCCATCATCGATCAAGTCCTTTGAGCGCTTGAGGTAGTCGAGGCAATACTCTGCCGTCTTCTCACGCAGAATTTTGTTCCATACCTGCTGAGCCTCATCCCGGTACTCCCGCTCAACGCTTTCCTTGGCTTCAGCGTAGGCGATCTGGTTTTCGGTCATGCCTTTGTGGGGGTCCATGTCTTCCTTCAGATATTCCTGGAGTGCTGGATATTGAAGACCGCCAATCAGGTTCCAAACACCGAGAAAGATGGCAATCTCAATACCCTGACCGGCATAGTACCCGGTCAGTTCGTAAGTCAGGTCGATCAGCGGGTCCATCCAGCCAAGCCAATGCAGCAGGTAATACATGCCCACGGCGTGAAAAATGGAGGTAAAGACCACTCCATACAGGTAATTTTCGAGGTTCGCTTCATAGTCGTAGGTCTTTGGCGTCAGAAGCAGATAATACGCGCAAAGCGTGAAATTGACGGCGTACTTGATGATCATGAACATAATTACCCTCAGCTCAATAGATCACATCACTTTAACAAAGATCATAAAAGTAAGGACTGAAACTCTGCACGTCGCACGTTCGCGTAGCATGAATGAGTCCGATAAGAGCCATTGGACTTACCCCGATACGCATGACACACCCCAGCCTCAAACGGAGGCCATTTCAAAGGCCTCTGGGCTGACGCCACCCAGGTGGGTATGACGTCGGACCCGGTTATAAAACACTTCGATGTAGTCGAACACATCCGCCTTAGCCAGGTCACGGGTTTTGTAGATCCGTTTGCGGATGCGTTCCTTTTTCAGACTGCTGAAGAAGGATTCCACGACTGCATTATCCCAGCAATTACCTCGTCGGCTCATGCTGGGGTCCAGGTTGTGAGCCAGACAGAAACGATGCCAATCATCACTGCCGTATTGGGTGCCTTGATCCGAATGAATGAGCACCTTTTCCTTCGGTCGTCGACGCCAGACGGCCATCAGCAGCGCATCCACGACCAAGCTGCGATGCAGTGTCGGTTTCATCGACCAGCCCACCACGCGGCGTGAGAACAGGTCGACCACCACTGCCAGATACAGCCAGCCTTGCCAGGTGCGGATGTAGGTGATGTCGGTCACCCAGGCCTTGTCTGGGCAGCCTACCGTGAATTCACGTTGGAGCTTGTTTGGGTTAAGGATCGACGGTCTTCCGGCGATCACCCTGGGTGCTTTATAGCCTCGTAGCGCTTTGATTTTATGTTCTTTCATCAACCGGGCAACTCGGTTCTTGCCGCAGGTTTCACCGGCTTCCCGAAGGTCCAGAAACACGCGTGGAGCACCGTAGACACCAGAACTGCCCTGATACGACGCCAGGATCTGCGCCAGCAGCCGCTGGTTATCGATAGCTCGGTCAGATAATGGTTTATGCAGCCATTGATAAAACCCGCTGCGAGCCACCCGGAGCACGCGACACATGGTCATTGTGTTGAATTCGTGTCGGTGATCGTTGATGAACCGGTACTTTACTCGGGCTCTCTGGCAAAGTACCGAGCGGCCTTTTTTAGGATATCCCGCTCTTCCTCAATCCGGCGCATCTGAGCACGCAGCCTGAGAATCTCGCTCTTGGCTTCAACCAATTCGGCAGCCTGTTCATCAGACTTATCCGGCTTCACGGCCTTAACCCATTTGTAGAGGCTGTGAGCCGAAACTCCCAGTCGTTGCGATACTTCGGCGACGGTGTAACCCCGCTCCAGCACTTGTCGGACCGCTTCGTCTTTGAATTCCGGGGGATAACGTTGGCTGCTCATGACAGTTCCTCCTATGCTCTAATCATAGGCCAGGAGTGTCTAGTGGACTGGGGTAAGTCCAATCATAGGCCAGGAGTGTCTAGTGGACTGGGGTAAGTCCAATCATAGGCCAGGAGTGTCTAGTGGACTGGGGTAAGTCCAATCATAGGCCAGGAGTGTCTAGTGGACTGGGGTAAGTCCACATTGATTAGACACCGTTCCAGCTAAACGGGGTAGAACTCAATGTTCGCTTTCGTTTACCGGCGGACAGCTTGATGCAAGGGAGTGGAAGAAGGCGGCTAAAATTCTCAGCTTAAGTCAACATGATGTGGTCAAGCCCGCCAACTACCGGTGGCGGCATTAAATGCAGCTTCTGCCAGTGCTGAAACAGATAAGCCGAAGATCGTTAGCAAAAACGCATGCGCCGGCTCAACGCCTGCTGTAAAAGCGATGCAACTGGCACTTCCTGCAACGATAAGGCCCATCTTAATATACATTCTGGGGTATTCTGCCATTTCGGTTTTCCTCGGAGTGATCGAACAGCCGGGAGTATTACTGCCTTGCTGAGCCTGTTTAAGCGCGACCCTGTCAGTCTGATGGGTTGTGGCATTGCAAAACCCAGCTCTCATGTCTCACGATTTTCCCGGGTAAGTTCAGCGATCCTTGCTTTGAGTTTCTTCCATCGATACTCAACTTTGTGAGGCTTTACGCCGAGCTCGGCGGCGACAATCTTGTAGGGTGGACGCTTGTAGCCCCCGTCCAACTGGGCACTGACCAGTTTTTCCATGAATTCCTGATCATCCTGTGGAAGCTGGGATAATGTGTCTGCAAGCTCACCCAGTCGCAGCTGACTGGTAACCGGGTCCTGGTTCTGCCCGGGCTTCTGGTACTGATCAAGGTTGGTTGTGCCTTCATCATCTTCCATCCGGGGCGCATCGAGGAATCCATGTTTGATTTTGGTGTCTCGTTTTCTTCGAAACATAGTCGTGGCCTCACGTTTGGCTTTCCATAAAAGGAGATTGAACCTATCTGAGTCGGTCTTAAGGTTTTTCAGCCGTGAGGGCTTGCCGCTCTTTCGTTTTGCCAGATAGTAAATAACACTGTCCGTGACTGCTTTTGATGCGACATCCCGAATCTGACTTTCGCTATGCCCTTTTGAGTAGCAATGCCTGAAAACTTCGTTCTCCAGAGCTTTCCGGACTTTTTCTGCTCCAGCGCTCTCCTTTGCTCCGAGGCTCTCGCCTGAAGTTTCGTCCAGTAATTTAAACAAGTCTTCGACCGGCAGATTCTGTTTGGTTCGCATGAGGGCGCCTTTTGTTTCGTTGAGGTTTCCGGGTTCTCGTATGTAAAACGCACGACTGACGAAATAACAGAAAAAATGGGTGAATTTTTGAAAAATTTCTGCTCGTTCATTACATCGAGTTTGATAGGTTAGTGGTGCAAGGGGAGCGCTGAGCCTTCTCAACGGAGTTTTCCCGAAAAGCCGTGCTTGATTGTTGCGGAGGATGGCTCTCAGCAAGATCGCAGGAGTGTCCTTTCCTGCTTCTGGTGTTCAATCCTTTTCTCGAAGGTGCTCCACTCGAGCATAAAGTTCGGTAAGCTTGCTTTCTTTGATTCGAAAGCAGCAGCCATAGTCCTTTTTATCGTGCATCCTCAATTCAAGGTGCACATCGCCGCAATCAATTAGAGATATAAATTGTTTTATTGAAGGTGTTTGGTAGTAGGTGAGAGTCTGGTAAGAGAATTCCTCTTGGTCACCTTTATTTCTGGATGTTGCCCCAATGAAAGCTATTTCTGTGACTTTCTCTGATAACCTGAAATCAAGGACCTTGAAGCTATATTTCGCAACTTGGGTTCCTTGATAAGTCAGGTAAACAGACTCCTCGTTTTCGCTGACAACTAGCTGCAGTCCATGACTATTTGCGTTTGAGGACACTTTAGAAAATAGCGCTCTGCGATTTCGTTTAGCATCTTCATATCCATACCGTTCTAGGCGCTGGAGCCGGTTTTTACTGCCATCGATCCAAGTTGGAGCTTTAAGAAAAAGGTTGCGAACGCCAGTGTCGGGGCCCTTTTTAAGCCTGTGGCACTTGAGCTCGATCCCCATGAAATCGGGACCAGAATCGTTATTTTCTTCTATTCCAATAAGTGTTTCGAAAGTAAAGCCTATGCCTGTGCTGCCGGCTCTAAGCGTTCTCAAGTATCCCTCAGACTTGATTTTGTCAAATTGCGATAAGAGGCTCTTTACAGCCTCGGTCTGGCCATGTTTTGTCCTATTTGAGGACCACTCGAGGTCCAATAAAAAGGCCCCAGCTTCGGAACTAAGTCCCAAGTCTTCCAGTAGAGGGTAATAGGACTCAGACCCGCGTGGAATAATGTGTAATTCGTAGAAACGATCTCCATCTGTGCGTTTGCCGATTACTAGCAGCGTTTCAGTTGGAGTTGTGTTGAGTGCTGGATCCAGGCGAGTGAGTCTTCTCTCAGGGTAACGATGGTAATGTTTATAGCAGCTTTCTCTCGTGGTCCCCGATTCCGGCCATATCGTACGAATGCTTTCGGTGAAGTTCTCCGGCACTCCCGGAGTGAATTTGGCAATTTTGGGGAACAGTTTGTATCCCTCTTCTGGAATCAATACTCCATGTCTGCCCGCATCGTCATTGTTGGTTAGCACTTTGCAAAAAATGCCCTCGATTTTTTCAGGTTCGACAAAAACTGATAAGAGATTTTTTGACATTCAAATTCCTTTTTTAAAAAGCTTGAGGTCGGCTGGCTGATTATCTTGGTGCAAAGGTCATTTGCGGAGCGTCGGAAGCTTAGATGTTTGAGTCAATCGAGGCCAGCCTTGATGAGGCTGAGGAGGGGTAATCGGGATCATGGATTAGACGCTTGCTCCTAAAATCAACTTGGTGCGCCAAATTCTGAGGAGCCGAATTATCTCGTTAAGGCCACGCAGGGTACTGTGTCCAAAACAGATTTCGCTAGATCAGAGCAAAGGTCAGATTTCTTAATTGCTTGGAAGCGGCATAATCAATGTGGACACACCATGGACACAATTTGGACACAGGCGTTATTTCGTGTGCCAAATAGTAGAATTACTGGAACAAGGCAAAGGTCATTGCCTGTCATCGGATTAAATCGAATAAGATTTTGAGCGGGCGGGGCGGATGAGAGTTTCGGAACTATAACTTATTGAACTTAATCAATAATGGCCCGCCCGAGAGGATTCGAACCTCTGACCTCCGCCTCCGGAGGGCGGCGCTCTATCCAGCTGAGCTACGGGCGGTCTTCACCAAAGTTGGCATGTTTGACCGTTGCCTTCGGTCCCGGATTTTTTCAGTGACCCTTGCCTCCGGAGGGCAACGCTCTATCCAGCTGAGCTACGGGCGCTTCGAGCTCGACGATGGCTCGCCGATTTCGAGTGCGCAATCTTACGTGCGAAGCGGGTCGCTGTCCAGCCCCTGCTGCCAAGTCTCGCCGTCAGTTATCGGGCAGTCGCTGCTCGGGGGTAATCGTGACCAGGTTGTTGTCGTTGCTGAAGGTTACCTCGCCATCCTGGATGGTCACCTGGAAGGTCATGGAGCGGTCGGCGAGCTCGGCCAGGGCCTCGGTGCTGTCGCCGGGCAGGTGGACAATGGTGAGGTTGTCGAAACGTTCCAGCTTGCCGTGGTGTTTGTCCCACCAGACAGGAAAGGCGCGGTCGCCATAGGTATAAAGGAACACTTTCCCGGCGCGGTTGCAGGCCTTCCTGATCCGGTCTTCTTCCGGCAGGCCCAGCTCAATCCACACGTCGATCTCGCCGGTCAGGTCTTTCTGCCAAAGCTCTGGTTCGTCATCGGTGCTCAGACCCTTGGTGAATTCGAGGGTGTCGCTGGCGTTCAGGGCAAAGGCGAGCAGCCGGATCATTACGCGCAGGTCGGTTTCCGACGGATGCTGGGCGATGGTCAGCTGATGGTCCGCGTAGTAGTGACGGTCCATGTCGGCGATATTGAGCGTCGCCTTGAGAATGGTTGCTTTGAGCGCCATGGGCTTCCTGCATTGGTATCGAGGTAGTGGTTTGGGCTAGTGTAATGCAATTCTTTCCCGGGTGAGTGTAAGCGCATGCCGATGTTGCGTGGTTTTCTGGTTCTGGTGCTGTTTTTTATTCTTGGTGAGTCTGTGCGCCTGCTTCTGGCGTTGCCGGTGAGTGGCGGCGTGCTGGGGATGGTGGTCATTACCTTTACGCTGATGGTCAAGGGCAGCGTCAGTGATGATCTGGCTCAGGCCAGCCAGGGGCTGATATCGGTGCTTGTGCTGTTGATCATGCCTGGGGTTGTGGGTGTGTTTTTCACGGCCGACCAGTTTTCGGAGCAGTGGCTTGCGGTTGCCGCGGCGCTTCTGGTGGGCACCTTCCTGAGTGTGCTGACGACTTTGTTGTTGATGAAGGCGGTGACGGCCAGGGGAGTGAGCGATCGTGAGTGATCTCTTTGCCCGCTTCCAGGCGTTGCCTGATACGCTTGCCGCCACTCCGATTCTGGCGATCGGTTTGACGCTTGGTGCTTTCTTTGCCGGCAACTGGCTGTTCTCACGCATTGGCCGGCCCTTGTGGCTGCCGCCGGTTGTGTTGTCAGCGTGTCTGTTATCCGGCGTCATCGCCGTTCTGGCGGTGGACTATCAGGATTACCAGCAGGGCGCCCGCTGGCTGACGGTGTTGCTGGGCCCGGCCACGGTGGCCCTCGGCATTCCGCTTTACCAGCAAATGCACCATATCCGTGCCATGTGGCGCCCGATTGTGGTCACTTTGCCTATTGCCGCCACCATGGCGGCGGTTTACGCCGTGGTGATTGGCTGGGCCCTGGGCGCCACGCCGGAGGTCCTGGCCTCGCTGGCGCCCAAGTCAGTGACGGCACCGATCGCCATTGGTATTACCGAGCAACTGGGCGGTTCGGTGCCCCTGATGATGGGCGGCCTTCTGATTACCGGTGTGGTGGCCACACTCTTTGTTGAACTGCTTGCCCGCTTGTTGCCCGTTCAGGATGAGCGCATTCTGGGGTTTGCGCTGGGATTGAACGGCCATGCCATCGGAACTGCACGAGCATTCGAGATCAGCCATACTGCGGGTGCGTTTGCTTCCCTGGGTATGGGCCTGACTGGCGTCTTCACCGCTCTGGTTCTGCCTTTGGTTTTTCGTTTGTAATAGGTCTTGGGCATGTCTGACCGGAACCTGCTGTCACTCCAGGTGGAACACCTTCAGATTCTTCTGGACCGTTATACGGGGGCGTTACAGGAGCATGGCTACGACAGCCTGCTGATCGCTTCCGGCGCCGCGCCTTTCCGTTATGGAGATGACCAGACCTGGCACTTCCAGGGTTATGGCCCGTTTCTGCAATGGACCGGGCTGGCCGGTCGCGAACACTGCTGGCTCTGGATCCAGGCGGGGCATAAGCCCGTGCTCTGGCTGTTCGAACCGGTCGACTTCTGGCAAGCCAATCTGCCCCTGGCGGAAGAGCCCTGGCAGCAATTTATCGAGGTTCGCAGCAGTGACTCATCCGAGGCGCCGTTGCTGGACGATCCCGGCAGCCTTGCGGTGATCGGTGACCCTGCCCTGATCGAGAATATCCCGGGTGACAAAAACCCGGATGCCTTGCTGAGGGCACTGGACGAGACCCGCGTGCGCAAGACCCAATATGAAATTGAGTGTCTCGCGCAGGCCAACAGGCTCGCTCTGGCAGGTCATGCCGCTGCCCGGGAGGCGTTCCTGGCCGGTGAGAGCGAGTTCGGCATCAATCTGGCATACCAGCAGGCGACCGGTCAGCGGGAAGCCGAAGCGCCTTACCACAGCATTATCGGCCTGAACGAGCACGCCGGCACGTTGCACTACCAAATATTACGATACGCAGCCTCCGGGGCGGCCCCGCAGCTTGCTGATTGATGCCGGGGTGCGTTTTCGTGGCTACTGTTCCGATATTACCCGCACCACGGCAGGACCGGACGAGTCGCACTTTGCGGCCCTGATCCACGGCCTGGACCGACTCCAGATCAGGCTTTGTGACATGGTCGCGCCGGGTGTGAATTACGTCGACATTCATCGCAAGGCCCATCAGGGGCTTGCCGCCCTGCTGTCGGCGACCGGGCTAGTCACTGGCCTGGATGATGAGGACATCGTCGAACGGGGCATAACCCGCGTGTTTTTCCCGCATGGCATTGGTCATTTCCTGGGCGTCCAAGTTCACGATGTGGCTGGAAAGCCAGCGGCGCCTCCGGAAGACGCGCCTTTTCTCCGCCTGACCCGCCGGCTGGAACCCGGCATGGTAGTGACCATCGAGCCGGGTCTCTATTTCATTCCCTCTCTGCTGGATCCCCTGCTGGAAGGGAAGCTGGGGCAATATCTGAACCGGGCGCTGATTGGCCGGCTGAGAGGCTGTGGGGGCATTCGTATCGAGGACAACGTGGTGGTCACTGAGTCCGGCTCCCGGAATCTGACCCGGGGTTCGTGAGCCTCGCAATACCAAATGTTGCACAAATTTACGCCAGAAGGCTTGCATTTCTAGATGCCAATAACAATAATTATCACTAACTTTTATTGTCATTGGTGAGTCACTGCTATGTACGTTTGCCTTTGCCACGGCGTAACCGACCGGGAAATTCGCGAAGCTGCCGATAACGGCGTGTCATCCATGCGCCAGCTTGGCAAAGAGCTGGGCGTCGGTACCCAGTGTGGACGCTGTGCCTGCACTGCTCGCGAAATCCTGCGCGAGAGCCGCACGCCCGACTACCTGGGCCCATGGCCAATATGCTCGCCCAGCCTGCCTGACCGGCACGATTGTCCGGTTCTGTTTTTCTCCTGTGCCATAAGGGGGCTATCCTAAGACACTGATTCATTCGGCCATCAGGGAGCCCGAACATGAAAGGCGATAAAAAGGTCATCCAGCACTTGAACAAGGTCCTCGGCAACGAGCTGACCGCCATCAATCAGTACTTTCTCCACTCCCGCATGTACAAGGATTGGGGCATTACCAAGCTGGCCGCCAAGGAATACGAAGAATCCATCGACGAGATGAAGCATGCAGACCAGCTTATCGAGCGGATCCTGTTCCTCGAAGGCCTCCCCAATCTCCAGGATCTGAACAAGTTGCTGATCGGCGAGAACGTCGAGGAAATGATCTCCTGCGATCTCAAACTGGAAGAAATTGCCCACACCGACCTGAAAGAAGCGATCCTCTACTGCGAAGAAGTGCAGGATTTCACCAGTCGTGAACTGTTCCGCAGCATTCTTGATAGTGAAGAAGAGCACATCGACTGGCTGGAAACCCAGCTGGAAATGATTTCCCAGATGGGCATCCAGAACTACATCCAGCTTCAGTCATCCGCCGCGGAGTAACTCCAGACAATGGACTTGTCCTGTTTTAAAGCCTACGACCTGCGGGGCCGGGTGCCGGATCAACTGAATCCGGTCCTGGCTGAAAAAATCGGACGCGCCTACGTGGAAATTACCGGCGCCAAAAAAGTGATTGTCGGCTACGACATCCGTATGTCCAGCCCCGACATTGCCGAATCGCTCAGCTCGGGCTTGATGGCCGCCGGTGCGGATGTGTTTGATATCGGCCTGTGCGGCACCGAGCAGGTGTATTTTGCCACAGCCATTACAAGATGGACGGCGGCATTATGGTGACCGCCAGCCACAATCCCAAAGATCACAACGGCATGAAAATGGTCGGCCCTGAGTCCCGGCCTATCAGCTCCGACAACGGTCTGAACGAGATCCGCGACCGGGTGCTTGAGCCTTTCGGTGATGCGCCCCAGCAGGGCCGCTACGAACCGCTTGAGGTGATGAGCGCCTATGTGGACCATTTATTGGGATACATCGATGCCGGCTCCCTCAACCCGCTGACCATTGTCTGCAACGCCGGTAACGGCGGGCCGCGCGGCCTCGTGATCGATGAACTCGAACAGCACCTGCCCTTTGAATTCGTAAAAGTGCACCACCAGCCAGACGGCCATTTTCCCAACGGCGTACCCAACCCGATTCTCCCGGAAAACCGGGCGGCGACGGCCGACGCCGTTATCGCGGAAGGCGCCGCCATGGGCATAGCCTGGGATGGCGACTACGACCGCTGTTTCTTCTTCGACGAAAACGGCCGTTTCATCGAGGGCTACTACATTGTTTGGTCTGCTTGCTGACCAGTTCCTGCGCAAAACTGGTGGCGGCAAAGTCATCCACGACCCGCGCCTGACCTGGAACACCCTTGATCTGGTGAAAGCCGCCGGTGGCGAAGCCATCGAGAGCAAAACCGGCCACGCCTTCATCAAACAGAGAATGCGTGACGAAGACGCCGTGTACGGTGGCGAAATGAGCGCCCACCACTACTTCCGCGATTTTGCCTACTGCGACAGCGGCATGATCCCCTGGCTGCTGGTCGCCGAGCGCCTCTGCCAGTCCGGCCAGACCCTCTCATCGCTTATCGACGCCCGAATCGAAGCCTACCCGGCCAGCGGCGAAATCAATCGCACCATCGATGATCCCCCCAAGGTCATCGCGGCCATCGAGGCCAAATACAGCGTCGGCGCCAAAAACGTCAGCCACGTGGACGGCGTAAGCATCGAATTCGACGACTGGCGCTTCAACCTTCGGATGTCCAACACCGAGCCGGTTGTGCGTTTGAATGTAGAATCGAGGGCGGATATTCCGTTGATGGAAGAGAAAACCGGGGAATTGTTGGCTGAAATGGATCGGCTAAACAAAGAAGGCTAAATCTATGGCTCGCTCTGACTGTTACTGAGGCAACACGGTCAGAGCCAGTCGTTAAGCATAATCCCGATACCGAACCGCTGAATCCGGTGGTTATAGTCGATCAGGCTCTCCCCATACCCGTTGTAGTACTGGAAGAACCCCTTAACCGTATCCCCCATCGGAAAACTGTACCCGAACTCCACCGACGTCTTGTTGTCATCCGATCGGAGATTGTTCATGAGCCGTAACGAAAACGTCCGGTCTTCGGTCAGCTTGTAGACCGCATAATAATTGGCATGCCCCAGATAGCGCTCGATATCCGCATTGTCATCGTCATTGTTTTCCGGAATCCGATACCAGGGTTGAACCATAAACAGCCACCGGTCATAGCTGTAGGCGGCTGAGCCCATAACCCGATTCCAGCTCCGGGAACGTGGCTCCGACTGGCCGTTTGACTGATGGTTGAACCCCAGGGTCACGCCATCAAGCCGGCCAGGTCCGATATTCCAGTCGGTCTGATATCGCGCGAATATTTCCGGTTCGTAGTTGGTCTCCCGGAAAGGCGCAGAATCGTCCTGGTTGTAGACCTGCCAGAACGACGTCTGAGTGTAGCCAAACCAGAGGGTGGTACGGTCATCCATAATCCCCGTAAGCAACGGCACCTTGAAGCTGATCTGGTACTTGGCCTCTTCCCGTTCCAGGTTGTAGTCGTAGCCGACGGAACCGAGCCTTGGGCTGGAGGGCACATCGTTCGGATCTTTCACCCAACTGACGGGCAGGATATAGGTGGGGCGATGGCCCACAAAACCGCCGGAGAATGAGAAGACGGCCTTTTCAGCTGCTACATACCGGTCTACCAGCCGACATAACGCCTGCGTCGGAATCGCCTTCCAGGGCATTGCCGGCAACGGCATCGAGATCTTTACCACTGGGCGCCAGTTGCTCCGCGCTCTTCTCGGCCTGTTCTTTGGCGCTTTCCGATGCCCGGGCCTGGCTCTCTGTGGGTTTGTAGAGGCTGTCAAAACAGGCCAGGCGCTTGATTCCATCGTCAATCAGAGCGCACTGTTCGGGCGAATCAATGGAGGGCGCTTCCTCAGTCTGTGCCGCCACGTATACAGGCACCGACAGCATCAACGAGAGGGTAGTGATGGCCGTGGGCGACGCCAACAGGTGTGGGGATGTCATCGGGTGCTCTCTCCTAGCTGGCGGTCAGACTGAACCAGGTGTTGGCAATGCCATAGATCCAGACGCCGATCAGCGTGACGGCCAGAAGTGAGAAAATAACCTTGTGCTTGAACCGGTTGCCGCTTTCTGCCGAGGCTACCCAGCGCAGGTACATGAGGCCGATGAAGCTGATGAAGACCCCGAGGCTGGCAAAGGCTGGAATCAGCAGCCAGCCGGCATTGATCGTCTGGCCGTCGGTGGTCTGACTGGAAAACCACCCCATGGACGCGAGCAGAATGGCAAGAGCCGTAAATTCGGCAATCAGCAGCGGTTTGCGCAA